>CAWJTP010000037.1:0-29798 GCA_963845845.1 uncultured Cytophagales bacterium | reverse complement strand
TCCGCTTTCAGGGTACCGGTTCTTTCAAAGATTACTACCGCGAAGAAAACGGAATGGCTGTGTTTCCAAAGAACTTCTGATGAATGTTTCTTTCCGCAGGCATGACCTTGTATTGGGCGATGTATTTAACAAATTTGACTTGATCCTCTGTAGGAATGTGATGATCTATTTCAACCAGGTCTTACAAAATGAAGTACTGAAAAAATTCCATGAAAGCTTGTTTAAATATGGGTACCTGGCAATTGGCTCGAAAGAGTCGTTGATCTGGTGCGATTATGCCAACCGCTTTATCGTGGTTAACAACGAAGAAAAGATTTATAAAAAAATAAAAGATTAGTGAGTTGTCTTTTGACGAATGAAAAAAATCAACCTAAGTAACAGCTATAAGGCCGTTGTTATCGGTGGGTCAGCAGGCAGCTTCCAGGGTGTAGTGAAAATCCTGGCGCAATTGCCCAAGGGCTTTCCGTTACCAATTATCATGTGCTTGCATCGGCTTAAGCATGTGCGCAATGGTTTCGTGGAAGCGCTTTCGATCAAAAGTGTTGTACAGGTAACAGAACCGAATGATAAAGAGAACATTAAAAAAGGAAACGTTATCTGGCTCCTGCCAACTATCACATGTCAGTTGAACTCGGGTAACCATTTTGCACTTTCAACAGAAGAAATGATAAATAATTCACGACCATCTATTGACATAACATTAGGCACTTGTGCTTTTGCCTATAAGGAAAAGCTTGTTGGCATTTTCTTTCCGGTGCTAACAAAGATGGCGCCTTGGGTATGAAATATATTCATGAACGCGGTGGACTTACCATTGTACAGGAACCTACAGAATGCATGATTGATACGATGCCGCGAGCCGCGTTAGCGGCAACACAAATTGATCACGTGCTTAAGATTGAACAAATTGTACAATTTTTAAAGGAATTAGACAATCAATACCGATGATTAGCTATTCAAAAATCATTATAAAGTAGCCTTGCCTTGCAACTATATTTATCCTGGGTATCGCTGATATCGCTTTACTTTATTTACTCGCTTCCCGACAGCTTACGGTTGGCAGATGGCTACCAGCCAGGATTTCCACATGGTCTATTTAATGATTGGTATTACGTTCTTTGATCGGGCAGTGACCCTCTTTATGCCCTGCGCTATAACAAAGAGGTTATGTTTTCGCGATCGTGCCATCGAGCTTCCACAGCACATCAAGAGGCCGAACAACGGGAAAAACAACTATCAGCCTTGAAAAGTGATCGTGTCAGTGATTACAGCAGGCACGGATCAGAAAAGAATATTTTAGATCCGGGACTCCAGGCCATTTGCAAACAACTGGAAGCCGGACAAGGTGCATGTATACAGCGTATCGAAAAAGAGGGAAAGCGAAAGCTGTTACTCGACAGCGGTTATGCGCTCAACATCGGAGAAAGTACAGTAATAAAATATCGAGTTTGGTGAAGGCTTGATCGGACAATCGGCCGCCAATGGGAGCACGCTTTACGTCGATGATGTACCCGAAGGTTATATCAAAATCGTTTCAGGGCTTGGAAGTGCATCTCCAAAATATCTACTGATTGTACCGATCGGAAAGGATGGCCAGGTGTTTGGTGTTATTGAGATCGCATCCTTTACAGAAATAACCGAAGATCAGCGCAAATTCGTTGAGGAAGCAGCTCAGCTTATTGCAGAAAAGATTTCTCAAGCAATCTAGCGTAAAGCTTGATGATGAAACGCATTAACATAAGTACGAAATTCACCATCCTAATCCTGGCGGTCTCGCTGGTTGCGATCGCAGCCATAAGCTTCTTCAGCTATGATTATCATATCAAGAATACTCAGGAAAAATTTGCAACAAACCTGAACGTCATTGCCGATAACAGAGCCGCATATTTTAATACCTATTTTGATAAGGCAGCATCCGCGATCCAATTTTCAGGCCTCAGAGATCATCAAAGCAGATCCGGTGGATCCGCTGCAGGTGGCGGAATGGATCTGACGGCCATAATGGGTGGCGGTGAAAACTCATGTGACACGGTGCTGTCGACCTCTCAACAGACAATGGCCTTTCCGATTATCTAACCAAGCAAAAATACATGCTGAAGTTGACGAGATTACTTGACCTCACCCGCAGGGATAATTCAGGCCACTACAGATCAAACACTCAAAGGCAGTTTCATCGATCCTGATGGCGTCACCTTTGACCGCGCAAAAAACGGAATTTATTTCTCTTCGATTCTAGCGACAACACCAAGAAGAACTACTATACCTACGCTGCCGGAGCAATCAGTGATACTAAGGGTGTGAAACAACTTGATTATCGTTAAACTGGATTTGACTCCTGCTTACAAAATTCTTAAGAATTACCTATGGTCTTGGTCAGACCGGTGAAGTCATCCTCGCCAGGCAGGACCCTATTTCCAGGAAAATCGCATTAGTGAGCCCGTTACGGGATGACACAACCGCAGCCATTCAACTTGCGTGACCCACAGGACAGATTTGTGGCTGCATTCTGCTCCAGTGTTTGAAGGTGGCGGGGTCTCATTGAAAGGCGAAGATTATCGCAGCGCTCAGGTCTTGGAAACGGCTCGCAAAATTGATCATACAAACCTTGCGTTGATCGCGAAGATTGATGCCGACGAAGCATATGGTGAGACCGGGGCAACTGATCTCCATCTTTCTTTATGCCGGCCTTTGTATTGTCGCACTTGCCACACTGATGGCGATGATATTTGCCCGTTCGATCACAAGACCGTTGTACAGCATGCGCAACACATTAGGTCTGGTCGCACAAGGAGTCTTACCTGAAGCATCTGACGATAAAAGCAGTGATGAATTTGGACAGATGAGCGTCAAGGTGGATGAGCTTGTACTACTCCCTGAAGGACAACGCTGATTTCGCGCAACGCATTGGTGAAGGTAAATATGATACAGCGTTTAAACCCGCCAGTGAAAACGACATCCTGGGAATGTCCTTGATCAATATGCGCAATAATCTTATTGAGAATGAACGTCGTGATAAGGAACGAACTGGATCGTGCGGGGTGTCGCGGAGATCAGTGAGATTCTTAGAATGCACGATTCTATTGATGCGCTCGGCGAAGATGTCATCAAGTTTATTCTGGATAAGATTGGAGCCATACAAGGAGCTTTTTATATCGTCAATGACGACAATGCGCAATTCGTCCCGTTATCGAAATGCGGGCAAGCTATGCATACACGCGAAAGAAATATCTAAAAGCAAAATTCAAATTTGCAGAAGGTTTAGTAGGACAAGCCGCTGCTGAAAAAGACACTGTCCTGCGAACTGAAATTCCGGATGAGTATGTAACCATAACTTCCGGTATACTGGGAGATCAACGCCCAGGATGTATTCTCATTGTTCCACTGATCACCAATGAAGAAGTTTACGGTGTGCTGGAGTTTGCCGGCTTCAGAAAATTCGATCCTTCGCAGGTAAAATTTGTGCAGGAACTTTCCCTGATTCTTGCGCGAACCATCTTCAATATTAAGGTAAACGAACGTACGCGTAAGCTTCTGGGAGAATCCCAGGAGATGAGTAATGAGTTGAAAGAAAAGCAGGAAGTTCTTCGCCAGAATGCAGAAGAAATGCAGGCCACTCAGGAAGAACTGAAGCGCTCCAATCAGAAGCTGGAAGAACAGATCGAGGAGGTAAACCGAACGCAGAAACGAATGCAGCTTCTGCTGGAAAATGCTTCGGAAGTTATTACGATTTATGAAGAAGATGAAAGCATACGATACATCTCCCCTTCTGTCGAATCCATCCTCGGATACGGGCAGAAAGAAATGATCGGCAAAAGTGATATTGACAAAGTTCATCCTGATGATCGCGAAATATTCAAAGATCTTTTCCGGAAAATGAAAGCCAATCCAGACGAAAAAGTAACGGTTCAATATGAATACCGGGCTAAAGATGGAACCTTTATGTGGATTGAGTCCACAGGTACAAACTGTATGTCGAATCAGGCTATCCATGGCTTTATTCTCAACTCACGTGACATTACAGAACGAAGAAGAGCGGAGCAGGAACAACGGATGCGAAGTAAGATGCAGGCACTCTCGGAAAATTCGCTTGACCTTATCACCCGGCTCGAAGGAGAATCTATCTCGTATATCAACCCCGTTATTGAAGAATATACCGGCAAAGCGGCCTTCTTCTTCCTGAACAGAAAGGTAAAAGAAACGGATCTGGATACATCTGTTCTTGACGGATGGTTGAAGGTTGTTGAAGATGTAAATGCCACCAATGAAAAAGCCTCCGCCGAAATGGATTTTCCTTCGGACGATGGGTAATCGCATCATGCAAGTAAATGCCATTCCGGAATTTGATGAGTTGAACAAGCTTGAATCTGTGCTGGTCGTATCACACGACATCACCGAGCGAAAAATGATCGAGCTGGAAATCCAGAATAAGAACAAAAAGATCACGGAAAGTATAAACTACGCGAAGCGTATTCAAAATGCTATTCTTCCGAATTCGAAAGTGATCAGCAAAGCCCTTCCCGACTCATTTATTCTATATAAACCCCGTGATGTTGTAAGCGGTGACTTCCCGTGGTTTGTACAAATCAAAGATGAAATTTTCATTGCTGCTGTTGACTGTACGGGCCACGGCGTACCTGGTGCATTGTTGTCATTGATTGGCTACTTCCTGCTTAATGATATTGTCAGAAGCCGAAAGATCACTGAGCCGGGCAAGATTCTCGACCTGCTTGATGAAGGCGTAACCACTACGTTACGCCAAGATGAAGATGCCACCACAAAAGACGGTATGGACATCGCCTTTGCAAGATCAATGTGATGACGCGCGAGGTTGAATATGCTGGAGCACACAGGCCATTATACATTATGAAAAATGGTGTGATGGACGAAGTAAAGGGAAATAAATTCCCTATCGGTGGTGGTATTTTTAAGAACCAGACTAACTTTACCAATACGAAGATTAAGCTTGAAGAGGGAGATTCAATCTACTTCAGTTCCGATGGATTCCCTGATCAATTCGGTGGGCAAGAAGGACGCAAGTTCGGTCCGAAAAAGGTGCGTGAGATTATTGAACAAGTCACACACATTGATCAATGGCAGAGGCGATGAATACATTTCGATCAGGAATGGGAAGGATGGCGCGGTGAGACAAAACAAACGGATGATGTATTGTTGATCGGTATAAAATTTTAAAGGCGTAAGCCCCCTGATTTTGGGCACAGCGTTTCATTAATAAAACTTATATCTTAGTGAACCACAACAATTTAATCTAATCTTCTGAAGCATGAATTTTATTTATGATCTGCACCGCACCATGATGTCGCAGAACCTGATTTTGGTGTATCAGGGTGACTTCACCCAGGAAAGCACTAAATCTATTCTGTCCATGGCCGAGCGAAATCTTGATTCTTCCGGCGAAGATTCCAGCATCAAGCGTAAGGTGTTTAATGTTATGGTCGAAGCACTGCAAAATATTGTTAAGCATAGCGACGAACTTATTCGAGGGACAGATGCGCAGCCATGCTGCTATCTTCCTTATCGGGAAAGAAACCAACCGCTACAGCATCATGTCCGGCAACCCCGTTCGTAAAAGCAATGTAGAAAAGCTCCATAAGAATCTCGATCATATCAATGGACTTGATAAAGACGGATTGAAAGAACTTTACAAGGATATCATTAAGAACACGACGATCTCTGAGAAAGGTGGCGCCGGCTTGGCTTTGTGGACATGGCCAGAAAATCAGGCGGAAAGCTCGAATTCGAATTTCCGGAAATGTCTAATGATTACTGTTTCTTTTGCCTCAAGGTAAATGTGCCAAGGGATACTGAATAATTGATATGAATAATTAAAATAGATCTATACCATGGAAATTTTAAATCTTGAAGGAACAGAAGATACCCCGAAAATAATTCTCGATAAAAAGAACGGAATTTTTGAAATCTCAGGCCGTTCACTCCCCGAAGATTCAGCTGAATTTTACCGTCCTGTACTTGAGTGGATAGAAAAGTATGGCGAAATCCAAATCCTTCCACTGAATTTGTATTCAAGCTGGAGTATTTTAATACCGCCTCTTCCAAACTTATCCTGGATGTTCTTTCCGCCCTTGAAGACATCAAAGGCATGAAAATCCATGTGGTACTTTCACGAAGATGATGAAGACATGGAAGAAGCTGGACAAGAATTTTCCGAATTGGTTGAGATACCTTTTGAGTTCAAAACATACTGAATTTCCCGGCCATCATAAGAATCGGTTACTGTCATTTGAAGAAACATTTCCGATACGATTTCTAAGTGGCCGGTAACCGATATTTTTTTAACTTTATGAAATTACATTGCTTTCTATGAGTGAAGAAATACTCAAAGCGCTCACGCAACTTTTTGCGATTATCACTAAACAGGATGGCGGAGTAACCCAAAGGTGAAAGACAATTTGTCATCAACTTCTTTCAAACTGAACTCGATCAGGATTCCATCAAAGAATACCTCGATCTCTACGATCAATTCTCCGAATATGGAAAGGAAGAAGAGGTTGGAAAAGTCAAAGCTTACCTCCGTTAGAGACTCCGTAAAGACCCTGGGCATATGTAAAAAGATCAACAAAACCCTCACCCAAAAACAAAAGGTTGTCGTACTCATCAAGTTGCTCGAACTGGTCGGCACCGACAAAAACTTTACACCTCAACGGATGGAGATCATTAACACTGCCTCATCCGTCTTTAATATTGATCAGGATGAATATCACCTGATTGAAAATTTCGTCATCACAGAAGATGCATCAATCGCTGAACTATGCCGATATCCTTGTTCTCAACAAAAACAAATACGCTGACGGACAAGCCTGATACAAACACGTTCATGGTCACATCGAAGGCAGCCTGATCTTCATGCGCGTTCGAAGTGTGGACATGTACTTTACCAAATACCTGGGGGAAGAATCAAACATCTGAATGGTTTTCCCATGCAGCCTAACAGGGTCTATCTCTTCTCTCATGGAAGCACGATCAAAACACAGGCTGGCGATGCCTTATACTACAGCGATCTCGTTGCCAATTTTAATGAAGAAATAAAGACCACTAAACTTTCGTTTAACGCCATCATCGATGAACTGAAATTTCCGAATGGTGCTATCGGCCTACGGAATGTCATGATCTCTGAAGGACCCGGTAAGCTTATCGGTATCATGGGTGCCAGCGGCGCCGGAAAGACCACGCTGCTTAACGTGATGGCGGGACTCGTACAGCCATCGCAAGGACAAATCGTGGTCAATGGATTTGATATCAATGCATCAGAAAGACAAGATTCATGGTGTGATCGGATATGTATCACAGGATGACCTGCTGATCGAAGAACTCACCGTCTATCAAAACCTTTACTACAACGCCAAACTGTGCTTTGCTTACTTTACCGAAGAACAACTGCATAAACGCGTGATGGAAGTATTGGAAAACCTCGGGCTTGATCAGCGAAAGGATCTCCGGGTCGGAAATCCCCTCGATAAAACCATCAGCGGAGGACAACGCAAGCGACTTAACATTGCTCTGGAACTTATCCGCGAGCCAGCCATTCTATTTCTGGATGAACCAACGTCAGGGCTTTCATCCCGCGACTCCGAAAATGTAATCGATCTTACTTAAAGAACTTTCCCTAAAAGGAAAACTGATATTTGTGGTTATTCATCAGCCATCCTCAGACATCTACAAGATGTTTGATAAGATGATCATCATGGACACCGGTGGATATCCTGCTTATTATGGACAGCCAGTTGAAGCTATAACTTATTTCAAAAAATCAACACATCAGGTTGACAGCAACCGGGGCCAATGCGAAACCTGTGGCAATGTCAACCCCGAGCAGATCTTCAATATCATCGAAGCAAAGTAGTGGATGAGTACGGGCAGCCAACCAGCAAAAGAAAGATCACGCCACCACAATGGTATGATCTTATACAAGGAGCGCTTCAAAGCTCAATCGGGTCGAGGATGTTAAAGAAGCGCCACCTCAATCGCTCAATCTTCCCAACAAACTGAAGCAAACGTAATCTTTGTTACGCGTGATACGCTGTCCAAGCTTAGCAACAAGCAATATTTGCTGATCAATTTGCTGGAGGCTCCCTTGCTTGCGCTATTATCCTGGCCGTTATCATAAAATACAACAGTGCGCCCGGTGGCAGAGAATATCTTTTTCGTTTCAATGAAAATTTTCCAGCCTTTCTGTTGATGAGCATCATTGTGGCCTTGTTCATGGGACTCACAGTAAGCGCGGAAGAGATCATCAGCGATCGAAAAATACTGCGGAGTGAATCATTCCTGAACTTAAGCTGGAACAGCTATCTGATGTCGAAGCTGATGATACTTTTTCACGCTGTCGGCAGTTCAAACATTCTCGTTTGTATTGGTTGGTAATCTCATCCTTGAGATTGAATGGAAAATGCTTCTCCCGTTTTGGTTTGTACTCTTTACGACATCTTGTTTTGCCAGTGTATTGGGGTTGAATATTTCTTCCGCCTTTAATTCGGCGGTTACGGTATACGTTATGATTCCATTGCTTCTTATACCACAGATGATCCTGAGCGGGCTGCTTTTCAGCTTTGACAAGCTTAATAGCATAATCAGCACCAAAGGCAAAGTTCCGATCGTAGCCGATATGATGGCTTCACGCTGGGCCTATGAGGCGCTGGTGGTTGACCAGTTCATGAACAACTCCTTCGAATCACCTTATTACCTGACAGAGAAATTGAAAGTCAAATGGATTTCAGGGCTTCTTTCCTTGTGAATGAACTTGACAAGAAAAGGAAATTCATTGCTGACAACATCGGTAAAAAAAGTGATTCAATTAAGGCGATCGTACAGAAGGACCTTAGCATCATTCAATCGGTGCTTCGGAAAGACTTTTTCAAGAAGGGATTAGAGAAAGAGCTCAGTTCTCCCTGGAGGTTGGAGCGATTTACGCCAGATTTTAATACGCTTCTCGAGGAATTCTTTGCGGCATATAAGAAATTCTATCTGGATGCCTATAACCGTGCGGCAGCTGCAAAAGAAGCGGTGATTCTTAATCATGGAAAAGCAGCCCGGCTACAACCTCAATGATTTTAAGAACAGATACTACAATGAGAGTCTTGCGGATCTGGTCAAGAATGTTTCGGAGAAAGAACGGATCATTGAATATAAAGGTCAATTGTATCAACAGATCAATCCGATCTTTCTCGATCCTATACCCAACGGGTACTATTGGACTACCGTGCTCATTTTTTCGCGCCTCAAAAGAATCTGTTTGGAGCAACGGTAAGTACCTTCTTGTTCAACAATGTTGTTATATGGTTCATGACCGTGTTGCTGTACGTCACATTATACTTTGAATTACTTCGTAAACTGATCAATTCATTTGACGGATTGCCTGGTAAATTGACGTTGGCTCAGGGTGAACCCTTTGCAAAAAGAGATAAAGCATCCAAGTAACTTTTTGGCCAGTATATGCTGAATTTTTAACTTTGTAAACGAATAATTTTATAGCTATGAGAATTGTAATTATCGGGCTCATGCTGGCTTTCTTCTCGGCTTGTGGTTCCGGGAAAAAAACGGATGAACAAGCCTTCCTTGAAGGCCTGGATTCTGCCAAGGCCGAAGGCCCTTCCATATCCGAAGGAGTTATTGGAGATATCCTCCAGCGAATCCCCAGCCCTTTGGAGATCTCTGTGCTGCTGAAAGAATCAGGAAAAAAATACAACGTCAGCTATCTCAATTCCCCTGATAATATCTCAAAGTACAACAGCAACTACAAAAAAGCGCTTAACCTGGGCGTTTACGGAACTGATCTAGGGTACACCAATATTTACGAACAAAATCAGGATGGCGTTAAATACATGTCGCTCTATCAAGGAACTTGCGGATGGACTGAACATCGGGCAGTTCTTCGATATTGAAACGATCGGAAGCTCGCCACCAACAGCAAAAACCTGGATTCTCTCCTGCTTATTACCACGCAAAATTTCAATAGCATCAATCATTACCTGCAAACCCAAAACCGGTCAAACCTCAGCGTTCTCTTTCTGACAGGCGGATGGGTTGAAGCACTTAACATCGTTTGTGAAGTGGCGACTGCCAATCCCACGAATAAAGAGTTACAGGAAACAATTGGTGAACAAAAGATCATCCTGGAAAACATCATGCTTTTGCTCTCCTTTTATAAGGATTCTGATCCCAATATGGCATCATTTGTTGGCGGATATGGAAGAACTGAAAAAGATATACGACAAAGTGAATATTACCTATACATACAAGGAATCTACATTCGAAATTGTTGATGGCGTAATGGTTATTAAGGACAACAGCTCCAGCACCATTGAGATAACTCCTGAGGATATTGCAACGATATCAAGTCCATCACAACAAGTATCAGAAATAAGATAATAAGCTAAGATTATAAAAGGAGCCTATGAAAAAGTTAATTCTCATTGTTCTATCCGTTTTTACGTTCTAAGTACCTTAGAAGTTATCGGACAGTGCAATTCTGATGCATTCAGCAATCAATGTATTCCCAAGCTGGCAACAGGCTTCAATTTTTTGAAAAGCTATAAAATCGAAAAGGGCGGAAAAGATTATGTTGAATACTCCTATGTGTTTACGAAAGGAACCCAATATATGATCAACATATGTGCTGCCGCACAACCTACGGATGGCATCATTGTAAGTCTTTATGATTCCAACAGAAATAAGGTAGCAACAAGTAAAGTTAATGGTCAATTCATCGCTGCCATTGCCTATCCTTGCAACACGACGGGCATCTACTACATCCAATATACATTTGATGGCTCAGCTGGATATTGCGGGGGAAGCGCTTTAGGTTTTAAGAGATAATACTTACCGCCCCGACGTGTCGGGCTGTTAATTTTCCCGTTTCACGATCGCCGCACTCGCCTGCGCCGTGGGGAATACCGTGATGTCCGCAAGTACCACGTGTGGTGGACAGTTCAAGGTATACTGAATAATGTCTGCGATATCCGGACCATTCAGTGGCTTCATTCCTTTATATACACCGGAAGCCCTGGCGGAATCACCCTTAAACCTGACGAGGGCAAATTCAGTTTCAACAAGCCCAGGATTGATCGACGTGACCTTTATTCCAAAGGGATTAAGATCCAGTCGCATCCCCTGCGTCAGTGCGTCGACAGCAAACTTGCTCGCACAATAAACGTTGCCGTTGACGTACACTTCTTTACCTGCAATCGACCCGAGATTGATAATATGTCCGGTCTTTCGTGCTGTCATAAAAGGTATTACCTCACGTGACACATATAGCAATCCTTTCACATTGATATCCATCATGGCGTCCCAGTCTTCGATACTGCCGGTCATTATCGAATCGAAGCCATGCGCATTTCCCGCGTTGTTTATCAATACGTCAATGGACTTCCATGGTTGGGGCAGAGATGCGATGGACTTTGCAACAGCCTGCTGATCCCTCACATCAAAAGAAAGCGTTGTTGTCTCAGTGAGTACGCTTAGCTCCTTCTGAAGTGTCGAAAGCCGATCCTGTCGACGGCCACAAAGGATAAGCTTAAACTCACCCTTTGCAAGCAGGCGTGCCGTTGCTTCGCCGATCCCTGACGTCGCGCCGGTTATTAATACAATTCTCTTGCTCATTTACTGGAATAAGAAATAGATAGTTACCGAATTGGTATTGACCCTTTGGAGAGGTTGTCCGAAGTCGTTCTTACGATTTCCGAGAATGTCTACAATTCCATGCGAAAACCTTATCTCCGGCGAAAATTTAAACAACGGATAGTATAAGTCAAAACCGAATCCTGCCTCGAGACTTAGATTCGCTGACTTTACTTCAAGTTCCGACTTGGTTTGGTCCTTCTTGCCTGATGCTTGAATCGCTGGTTTTGCACCGCCGATCATATACATGCGGATGTTGCCTCTTCGCTCCGACTTATACTTCAGCAATACGGGAAACTCCACCATGGTATTCTCTACTGATTGCATCATTGAAAGTTTCATTGGTATATCGATACTTTACCTTGTGCTCGTAGAATCCAACCTGAGGTGTCAACCTGAGATCAAGATAATCGGTCAGCCTGTAATTGACGATAAAGCCCAGCGAGAACCCTGATGACCATTCCGGGCTGACAGCGTAGACGGTATCCATTTGTTGTGTTACAAATGCGTCTGAATACTTGATCTGATAAATGGAACTGTGTAGCGCAATCAGGAAACCATAAGTAAGCTTTTTGCTATCGTAGTTAGGATTGTTGCGCTGTACCCAGCGTTTTTGCTGCGCCACACCCTCGGACATTCCCGCCACAAGGCACAGGATAAAGATTACTTTGTGCCGGTGTATATTGAACTTACTCCAAATGTAAGTGACCTGCATTTTATCTGTTTAAATCCTACATGCTGCAAGATGTGAAGAAAATCCTGACCATCCGGAAAGGCTTCGACCGACTTCGGTAAATATGTATATGCCGCCTTATCCTTCGATACCATCCTGCCAATTTTTGGTAAAATGAAATTAAAATAAAAGTTATAAACCTGCCGGAATGGAAATCTTTGAGGTTTCGAGAATTCCAATATCACTGCCATTCCTCCCGGTCTCAAAACTCTATATATTTCCTGTAATCCGCGTTCCAGATTCTCAAAATTACGCACACCGAATGCAACGGTTACAGCATCGAATTTATTCTCTGTGAAAGGTAGATTTTCTGAGTCAGCCTGCAGTAATGTCACAATATGATCCAGCTTCCTTTCGCGAACCTTCCTTCTACCAACGTTCAGCATACCCTCGGAAATATCCACACCGGTGATTTTTTGCGGATTCAATGTCAATGCCTGAAATGCAAATTCTCCTGTGCCCGTGGCCACATCGAGTATTTGGCCTGGTTTAAGCTCACGCAACTGGTCAATTGCTTTTCTTCGCCAGCCCTTATCGATACCGAGGCTTAGAAAATGGTTGAGGAAATCGTATCTGCCGCTGATGTTGTCGAACATCTTCGCCACCTGCTCTTTCTTTGAGCCTGCTTCTTCTTTGTAGGGGACAACTGCCATCAGACCGGATTGACTTAAACCGGCACGAAGGTAGGATATTGCGCTTATGAATGAAACTCCGTTACCGTTGAAGGACCTTGAACTCCACGCGCCTGTTCAGTTCCCGCCCGCCCGATTCATCGTCATTGCTTGCTAACGGCCGCGACTTACCATATCCTACTGCCTTCACTCTTCTGGAATTGATACCCTTTTTCACGAGAAAATTTCTGACGGCCTGGGCGCGGCGCTTGGAAAGATCTATGTTGTACTCCTTTGTCCCGATAGCGTCTGTATGTCCGGCGATCTCGACAACCATCGTTGAATTTTGAGCCATCATCGCTTCAAGCTTATTAAGCTCTGTATACGATTGCGTCTTAAACGTTGCCTTATCAAAATCGAAATAGATATTGCGCATGATGGAAACCACACCGACCTTGATCTTCCGCATCTCGACAGTACGGGTCAATGTTTTTTCCTGCGTCGTCGCAGCCTCTATCCTGAACGTCTGATTGAAGAACACATAACCACTAGTCTCCACCGAAAGCCGGTAGTCCTTTGGTTTGTTGCTGGTGACGCTGAACTCATATACGCCATTGCCTTGTGAGTTGGATGCCACCACGATATTATCCCGCGCACCAAGTAGACTTACCTTAGCATCCAATGGAGTTTTATCGCTGGCATCAACAACGGTGACGATATACTTCAGCGGCTGAATTGTTTTTTTAGGTTCGATCGGCTTTACGACGACTGGATCAGGTTTGGCAACCACCGGGTCAGGCTTTGTGGTCGTCGGATCAGGTTTCGTAGTCGGGACTAGTACAGTAGCCGTTGTGTCTTTCGGAGGAGGAATATTTGCCACCGGGTCTATATTCTTGATACCTTCAGGAATTGTAATGAGGTAAATATCCGTGTAGCCAATACCGTCTTCCCTGACCGATGAGTAGTAGGCGCGCTTGCCATCTTTCGAAAATACGAATGTAAATATCATCATCAGGGGTATTGATCGGATAGCCAAAGTTGACCGGCTCACTCCATTCATTCGTCTTCAGATCGACTGAAGTCTTGAACACGTCAAATCCACCCATGCCTTTTCGTCCCTTGCTGCTGAAGTATAGTGTAACACCATCATAGTCGATGAATAGACCGTCGTCATCCATTTCTGTATTTACATTCGGCCCAAGATTCTTTACGTTTGTCCACTCACCTTTTGAGTCCTTTGTAGCGCGATAAATATCCAAGCCTCCGAACCCTCCCGGTCTGTTGCTGGAAAAATATAATGTCTTCTCGTCTCGTGATATCGTTGCAGATTTTTCCTCAAAGCTTGAATTGATAATACCGGGCATCGGCATCGGCGCAGCAAATTCACCACCGTTTACCCTTTCACAGTAAAATATATCACCCCCTCCTTCATCCTTAAAAATAAACAGGATATTACCATTCGGCTGACAATGCAACACTCGACTCATGATAAGGGTTGTTCACAACCGGACCAAGGTTCTTTGCGAATGCCCAGACACCGCTTACTTTCTTCGAAATGAAAATATCCTCGTATGGTTTGTTGTCGTCAAACACGTTTTGGTTGAAGTTGTCTTCCCGGCGACGGGTAGTAAAAACAATTTCATCCTCATCTTCATTTAGCACTGGCGCATAGTCTTCAAATTCAGAATTTATCTCCCTTCCGATATTGACGATGGAAAAATTACCCGGATGAGATACGAATTCCTTTCCGTTCTCACGATTCAAAAATAGCGCGATCTACTACTGCCAGGTCGATCTTATCCTTTCCCTGGTAGGTTGATTTTCTGGCAAGTTTTGCTTATAGAGATTATAGTACTCAAGGGCTTTGGTCAAAATCTTCACCGTATTGATAGCTTCGTCCGATCCAGTATTCTATATCAAAACGGTAAGCAGGATCCTGACGGTAAACACGAAGCAGATATGTTACCGCACGCTCTTTGCCAACGGTTTAAATGCATGCGTGCCAGCCTCATAGTTGGCTTTGATGTAAGTAGTATCCTGATCCGCCGCTGTTACCATAATTCGCGGGCATCATCCATAGCTTTTGTCTCTGCGATAATCAATTCCGCCTGTTCCATGATATTGCCTTGCGGTCTCTTTGGGATCTTGCTGGCTGAAGGAAGGGGAGAAAAAAGGCAATAAATAAAGTTGAAAAAATCAGTACACTTCGGATACTGGTCATTGTTTAAAAAATTTTAACAATAGGGGATTCGGTAAAATATTCCCCAATATAACCACAAGATACGAAAAAGCCCGAAATTTAAAGCATTAAAATTGACTCATAAGGCTCGCGCTTTAGACAATCTTAGTATTTTAGCCTTCAATCATTACTTTAACAATGAAGATCACCACTTCTGAATTCATATCCAGCTTTGCGGACGTTTCAAAATGCCCTGCTCCGGACAAACCGGAGTTTGCATTTATCGGCAGCTCGAACGTTGGAAAGTCTTCATTGATCAACATGATCACCAACTCGAAAAAGCTGGCAAAGACTTCTGTCACACCGGGCAAAACCCAAACCATCAATCACTTTCTCATCAACAATGCATGGTATCTTGTTGATTTGCCTGGATATGGTTATGCCAGTGTAAGCAAAAGCGCCAGGGCAGGATTCGGAAAAATGATTGAAGACTATATTCTGAAACGTGAAAATCTTTATTGCCTGTTCATTCTCATTGACGCACGACTCAAGCCTCAGACCATAGACCTGACGTTCATCCAATGGGCCGGAAAAAATGAAATACCCGTGGCGTTAGTATACACAAAGACTGACAAGCTAAAACCACAGGAGCTTCAGAAAAATCTGAAAGTACATGAGCAAACGCTGCTCGGTATATGGACAGAGCTTCCCCCGATCTTTCTGACTTCCACTACCACGAAAAACGGAAAAGACGAGCTGCTGGAGTTCATGGATACAGCAATTAAAACAACGCTGTCTGATACCAAGCCATCGTGAACACACTGGACTTTTATTCGCATTTCTTTAGCTTTGCCCCCTTAACAGAAAACATAACTTATGACACTATCGGAAATTGCAACAGTATCGGGAAAGGGAGGGCTATTCAAGGTTGTTGCTCCGACAAAATCCGGTGTGATCCTGGAATCTCTCGATGAATCGAAAACAAAACTGGTAGCTACCACAAACCACCGGTTATCTCTGCTGCATGAGATCTCCATCTATACAACTACCAAAGATGGAACAGTTAATCTTGAAACCATTCTGAAAAAGATTCACAGTGAATTCGGGAATGATCCGGGGGTTGATGGTAATGCCGACGCCACTGAGCTCAAGTCATTCATGAAATCAGTGCTTCCCGAGTACGATGAGAATCGCGTATACGTCAGCGATATCAAGAAGCTTGTGCGTTGGTACACAACATTGCTAAAATTCGTTCCGGAGATCTTCGCGCCGGCAAAAATCGAAGAGAAATCAACTGACGCCAAAGAGCCGGAAGCCAAGGAATAGTCCGCTGTTATCATGACCGGACCTTAGGTATAGCAAATCACACATAGCATTAAATGAGGATCTTCAAGTTTGGCGGCGCATCACTTAAAACTGCTGAAGGCATCCGCAACGTAGCCTCTATCATACAGTCTCAGCCACAGGAAAAATTGGTGGTTGTAGTATCTGCCATGGGTAAAACAACCGATATGCTGGAGCGCGTGTTGGCTGAGCCCCTGGCTGGCTCAGCATTCAATGACCTGAAGAAATATCATGTCGGCATTATCGCTAATCTCTTTCCGGAACCATCTGCGGTACTCGGTAAAGTTGAGGAGATTTTTACCACAATCCTGTACGAGCTGGAAAAAGCAACCGATGCCGATCAGCTCTATGACCAGGTGGTTTCACAGGGAGAATTGCTTTCGTCAGTCATCGTGCATCAATACCTGATCATTAAAAATCCACAGACCCGGTGGATTGACGCGCGGGATTATATCAGCACTGACAGCACATTTCGTGAAGGTAAGGTTGATTGGACGAAAACCTGTGAACGTATCGCAACACTTAGAGATATTTCGTCGGCCAATGTGTTGATTACACAGGGATTCATTGGCAAGACTGCAGAAGGCCTCACAACAACGTTAGGAAGAGAGGGCTCCGATTTCACGAGCGCTATTTTCGCCTCATGCATGTCTGCAGAATCTGTAACGATCTGGAAAGATGTTGCAGGCGTAATGAATGCCGATCCGCGACGTTATCATCATCCGATCATTTTCGAAGAACTCCCATTCAAAGAAGCTGCCGAGATGACGTATTATGGCGCGTCCGTTATACATCCTAAAACTATAAAGCCTCTTGCCAATAAAGGGATACCGTTGTTTGTTAAGAATTTTGATGATCCATTGATACAGGGGACCAAAATACATGAATGCGTTGTCGAGAATCTTCCGCCATTGATCGTCTGGAAGGATAACCAATGCCTGATCTCATGTAAGGTCACGGATTACACATTTATCTCAGAGTATCAGCTTCATCACATATTCACTGCGTTGCTTGATCTGGATATTCGCATCAATGTCATGCAAAATTCAGCGATATCCTTTTCGTTTTGCATAGACTTTCGCGAGAATAAAGTAAGTAAGCTTATCGCCAGGCTGCAGCAAAGTTTCGAAGTATATTACAATACCGGCCTCACCCTGATCACCATAAAAAATTACGACGCTGCGACCTCTGATAAATTCCGCAAGATGCCGGGGGTGTTGATGGAGCAATCCTCAAGGTCGACGTTACAGTTGCTGATAAAGTCAGCATGATTGTTATAACCTCGTGCGTGTGCACTCAGTCTTCTGTTCAACCCCTCCAGGGTTGTGGTGTTTTTTTACCTTACACCGCCGATTTCATCGGCGGCTACTCATATTGAATCCCTCCAGGATTCAATATGAGTCACTAAAATCCCGGAGGGATTTAATTTGAGTAGCCCCGTATGCAATGCGGGGTAAAAGGCACGACCCGGCAAAGAAACCCCAGCGGTGTTCAATAGAACCTTCATAATAAAGAAATCTCTTGTTGTCTTTATTGTTTCGAAACATGGACTAAATCGTGCTGGCCTTCATAACCCCACACACAAACTTTCATTAAGCACTATTCAAAATGACAAAGTAGAACTAATTTGCAACACCAATCCGCCATGAAGAAGGTACTTATCTTTTACTATTCACAGTCTGGTCAGCAACTTTCCATCCTTCAGTCTCTGACCCGACCAATTCAACAGGCAGGGCATGAAGTGCATATTGAAGAGATCAAACCTATGGAAAAGTACCCGTTCCCGTGGAGTGCCTATCAATTCTTTAACGCATTTCCTGAAACCTTTCACCAGCAACCGCTGCCTTTGAAACCCTTATCAGCGAAATCGTTCGAAACGTACGATCTTGTTATCATCGGATATCAGCCGTGGTTTCTGACACCGTCCAGACCGATAAGCTCATTTCTTCAGAGTGAGGAGGGAAAAAAGATCCTGACCAACAAACCGGTAGTAACGATATTGGGCTGCCGCAACATGTGGCTCGGTGCACAGGAGAAAGTGAAGCGCAGATTGGCCGAGGCCGGCGCCCAATTGAAAGGGCACATTGCACTCGTAGACCGGTCGGGTAACCTGGTAAGCCTCATTACAATTCTCCGTTGGATGCTCACAGGCAAGAAAGGTGGATTTCTGTTCTTCCCGCCGGCGGGAGTCTCAGAAAATGACATCAGCCACGCAAGTGCCTTTGGCGAATCGATAGCGCGTGCACTACAATCTGGTGATTTTTCAACGTTACAGTCCGCAATGCTTCAAAAAGGTGCTATCGATGTCAAACCGAGCCTCGTACTTTTGGAAAAAAGAGGACAGAAAGCTTTTTCAGTCTGGTCCAGATTTATTGCCTCCGGGGGAACACTCTATTCTACAGGCAGGAAGCTGAGAGTTTATACATTTCTTTATGTTCTTTTACCATCAATATTTATTCTATCACCGATCCTGTGGACGCTATCGCGAATCATGCTGCTGGTGAAAAGAAAGCAGTTGCTTGAAGACGTGGAGTACTACAAGCAAACCTCGCTGCGAGGGTCTGAAGGCAGTGTAATGAGTAACCGGTAGTGAGCTTTAGCGGGACTAAGAAATGTCTTTTAAAGTTCCATCATTTTGACATTTAATTGTAGCGTTGGGCAGCCCTAAATAGTTTTAATTGTTACAGGAAAAGCGGTAATTTCGGGCTTTGATTTTTTCAAAATTACCGAATATAGCCTAAAACGAGCGCTGAGGATGAACAGGAGTGTTTACATTACAAGACTAGCTAGCTTTTTACCTAACCAACCGGTCTCGAACGATGAAATAGAGAATATCTTAGGACTGATCAATGAACAGTCGTCTAAGGCCAAGCCTCTCATATTAAGAAATAATCAGATCAAAAAGCGTTTCTATGCTTTGAACACAAACGGGCAGGCCACCCACACCAACGCAGCACTGGCGAAAGAAGCAATAGTGAAGCTGCTCGACGCGGATTTCACCTTGAATAACATAGAAGTACTATCGTGTGGAACAACCACCCCAGATCAGCTCCTTCCTTCGCACGCTGCGATGGTACACGGCGAGCTTGGAGGTCATGCGATGGAGATCAACTCCACAACCGGGGCCTGCAGCGCGGGAATCCAGGCGCTAAAATTCGGCTATCTATCCGTATTGGCCGGCACAGCCAATAACGCGGTGTGCGCAGGATCCGAAAGGTTCTCCAAGTGGATGCTTGCCAAGTTCTTCAAGGAAGAGGCTGCAAAAGTTGCGCAGCTTGAGGGCGATGGGATCATTGCATTTGAAAAGGACTTTCTCCGCTTTATGCTATCCGACGGAGCTTCTGCCGCCTTACTTGAAAGTAAACCTAACCCCAACGGAATATCCTTGAAAATAGAGTGGCTGGAGCAACGGTCATATGCACATGAACTACCGGTATGCATGTACGCCGGGGCGGTCGTGAATTCCGATGGCGTATTTACAGGGTGGAATGACATGGAGCAGGCAGAGTGGAGTGGCCAATCCGTGTTCGCCATCAAACAGGATACTAAATTGCTTGGCGAATTTATTGTGAAGAAAGGTGGTCAGCTTATGAAAAGTGTGACCGAAGCCAGAAATCTTGATATTGACAAAATAACTTATTTCCTGCCGCACCTGTCATCACAATACTTTGCATCGCGGATCGAGAAGGAATTAACGTCCATAGGGTTACATATACCCCAGGAAAAGTGGTTTACAAATTTATCCTGGGTTGGGAATGTCGGGGCTGCTTCACCATACCTGATGCTTGATGAGTTGTTCCATTCGGGCAAACTTAAAAAAGGTGACACATTGCTGATGATCATTCCCGAAAGTGCTAGATTCAACTATGGCTATTTGCTATTGACTGTTGAATAATGGAAGCAGGTGCCGGTCCTCTTCATTGATTAAATTTTTCGAAGCAATATGAATAAAGAGCAGGTACCCCAGGATCAGGAGAACTTAAACGAAGGAAAGCTAGCCAAGCTATACTATGCCACCGACGAGAAAGGGCACTACGTGAAGGTCAACAGCATCGGTTGGGAGCCAGAGACGGTCGCCATGCAACAAGCGTGGGAAGTGGTGAATGAAGAAGTGAAAGATGCGCTAATCAAAATCAAAAATGGAAAAGCAAGCCCGCTCCTATACTTCATCAAGAAGAACATTATGACTCCCGCATTGGTCGCAAGCTATGCAGGCACTGCTGGTTTTATGGTAAGACTTCATTGTACGCCTTTTTTCTTCAATAGGCTAAGCCGCAAGATGCTGGAGAAATATGCTTACACCTTTCGCATCTCAGTGGAAACGTTAACTGATATCGAAAGCCTGAAGAAACAATGACAGCTAATTTCACCCATAAACAATCCGCCCACTGCGAAAGTGGTGTTGTGTCCAACCTGCTTCGATTTCATGGAATGGATTTCGATGAGCCGATGGTCTTTGGAATTGGTTCCGGCCTCTTCTTTTCTTACCTGCCCTTTATTCGCGTCAACGGCATTCCTGTGACTGCTTACCGGATCTGGCCAGGACAGGTATTTAAGCGCTTCTCTGACCGTATCGGTATAAAAATAGAACGGAAGAAATTCTCAAGTACAAAAACAGCTATGGCTGAGCTTGACAGGATGCTCGATCAGGGTACCCCTGTAGGTATGCTTACCTCTGTTTTCTATCTGAATTATCTGCCTGCTGCTTACAGGTTCCATTTCAACGCACATAATATTATTGTTTTCGGGAAAAAGAATGGCAGCTATCTGGTTAGCGACCCGGTGATGGAATACACTACCGAGATATCCCATGATGATCTTATCCGCGCCCGCTTTGCCAAAGGTATGCCAGAGCCCAGCGGAAGAATGTATTATCCGGTAAAAATTCCGGGTGAATACAATCTTGAAGCTGCTATCTGGGAGGGTATACGCCAGACAAGTGATCACATGACACGCATACCGATGCCGTTAGTAGGGGCTAAAGGCATGAAATACCTGGCAGGTAGATTAAGGCATTGGCCCGAACGCATTGGCAATCGTAAAGCAATACTCTGGCTAGGTAATGTGATCCGGATGCAGGAAGAAATCGGCACCGGAGGAGCTGGTTTCAGGTTCATTCACGCCGCCTTCCTGGATCAGTGTAGCGCAAGATTCAAAAATGAGAAGCTGTTCAACATCTCTCAGCAGCTTACTAAAAGCGGCGACCAGTTACGAGACTTTGCCTATTACGCCGGCCGTGTTTGTAAGAACAGAAAATCCGACACGAAAACATTTGCCGAGCTAGGCGATATGCTTGAAGCCTGTTCGCGACGGGAACAGGAGATATTTTCGGAATTGTATGAAGTGAGCCGATCCAAATGAATGTCGTTCACCTTGAGCATCTCACCAAGCTGTATGTCAAGGCAGGTAAGCCCGCAATTTCCGATCTTTCCATAACCATACCGGAAGGTGCTGTCTTCGGACTCCTTGGTCCAAATGGCGCCGGAAAATCTACAACGGTAATGATACTGTGCGGACTCACACGGCCTGACTCAGGTACTGTGACAGTATTGGGTCGCGATATGAAGCACCATGGCAATGAGGTGAGAAAAATGATCGGCGTTGCCCCTCAGGAAATCGCCCTGTTCCCAACACTTACCGCGCGAGAAAACCTGCAGTATTTTGGAAAGATGTACGGTCTGTCGACAGCCTACCTCAAGGCGCAGATCAAAAAATATCTTCATGCTTTCGGCCTGACAGAAAAATCAGGGAAGCAGGTCCACACATTCTCAGGCGGAATGAAAAGACGACTCAATCTTATCGCAGCACTTCTCCACGAACCGCGGCTGATGATTTTTGACGAACCAACTGCAGGCGTGGATGTCCAGTCACGAAACATGATCCTGCAATTTCTCGAGTCACTTAAAGCGCAAGGCACGTCAATTATATACTCGTCGCACGTTCTGGAAGAGGCCGAACGCATATGCACCCATCTGGCGATCATAGACGAGGGGAAACTCATCACCACAGGTACACGCCAATCAGTGATGGAGCAACAGCCGGAATGCCGCAACCTCGAGCAGGTCTTTCTAAAACTTACGGGAAAAAATATCAGGGATTGAAAATGCTGGCAACGATATATAAGGAGTTCCTGCTGTTGGTCCGCGACCCTGGTGGAATGGCGTTGATCTTTATTATGCCGCTCGCCCTGGTGATCGTCATGGCCCTGGTGCAGGACGCACCCTTTCGAGATTATCAGGAACTAAAGCTCGACGTGCTGCTTATCGATCTGGATTCTGACACCCTTGGAACAAAAATGCGAAAAGCCTTTAGTACTTCCGGTCAGGTAAACCTCGTGATAAAAAAGGATACTGTGGAAGCCAAAGAGCTTGTCCATGCGGGAACCTTTAAGGCCGCTATAATCATTCCTGAAAAAACGAGCGAAACTTTACGGCGTAAGACCCGGCAATTGATCACGACTGTATTTTACAACTTCGGATTACCGGCAGACAGGTCTGACTCAGCCACACTTCCCGCCATTCAGCTAAAGATACTTGTCGACCCGGCTATCAAGGCTAACTATAAGCAATCACTATCAAATGGTATCGAGAAGATCATCGCAAATGTTCAAACGGCATGGGTACTGGACGAGTTGCAATCACAACTGAGTGAGGGCAGGTCCGACGCAAAAAAAACATCCTTTGATCTTTCACAAGTGGTCACGATCAACGAACGCTATGCATCCGAGAATAAGTCTGCGGGACTGATGATGAATTCGGTACAGCATAACGTGCCAGCCTGGACGATGTTTGCAATGTTCTTTATACTCTATCCCTTGGCCGGAAATTTCATTAACGAAAGAGAAGAAGGAAGCATGTTGAGACTGCGGCTGATCTCAGGTTCCCAAATACCGGTCATTACCGGAAAATTCACGTTTTATTTTCTTGTGTGTCTGGCTCAGTTCATCATGATGATCGCGGTCGGCGTGTTTATTATGCCCCTGCTGGGACTGAGCAAATTGGTGCTTGGAGGAAGTAGTTCCCTCATTCTGCTCACCGCATGTTGTGTGGCGACGGCAGCCACAGGATACGGAGTGCTTATTGCCGTTTACTTCAAGACAGCTCAACAGGCCCTTTCATTCGGATCGGTCTCTGTTGTCATCTTATCGGCAATTGGAGGCGTATGGGTTCCTGTGTATGTAATGCCTCAGGTTTTGCAAACGCTTAGCCGATTTTCTCCCATGAGTTGGGGGTTGGAATCCTTTAATGACTTATTTTTACGCCAGGCCTCGATAGAAACGATCTTGCCCAACATCCTGCGACTATTGGGATTTGCGCTTGTAACGTTATCTGCCAGCGTCTTTATACACAACTCAAGGACAGTTGTGTGATCCATTAATAAACAAAGCACTACATGCAGCAATCGGTCGAGGAATTAACACAGGAGCTTAAGCAGGAATTGATAAAGCAATTGAACCTGGAAGAAATGCTTCCACCAGATTTTGACGAGAACACTCCCCTCTTTGGAGAAGGCCTTGGTTTGGATTCCATTGATTCCCTGGAACTGGTCGTCCTCCTCGACAGAAACTATGGTATAAAACTAAAAGATCCCAAAGAAGGCCGGGCCATTTTTCACAGCATCCGAACGATGGCGGAATACATCCATGCTAATAAAGCTCAGGCATGAGTAAACGTGTGTTTGTCACAGGTTACGGTATCATCACATCAATCGGTAAGAATGGAGAAGAAAACTATCAGTCACTGCTAAAACGAAGACATGGTTTTGGCGAAGTAAGCATACTCAATACTGTTCACAAAAAGAACCTTCCCTGCTGCGAGATCAAGTTTCACGACAAGGAGCTTCTTGAGATCGCAAATATTTCAGGAAGAGGTCTTACAAGAACTACACTTTTGGGCCTGATCGCCCTGCGTGAAGCGATACAGTCAGCATCGCTCAGCGATGACGATTTATTAAGGGCTGGCCTGATCTCTGCGACGACGACTGGCGGAATACGTGAATTTGAAAAATATTTTAACAGCATTCTTGATCTCGAACAGCAGGGCGACTTTGAACAATTCGCTGACACTGCAAATCCAGGGGAGCACTGTGAACGGCTGGCCGACGTAGTGGGTATCCGCAAGTATATCGCAACAGTCAGCACAGCATGTTCTTCTTCGGCGAACGCTATTATACAGGGCGCTGCACTTATCAGGAACAACAAGCTGGACTGCGTTATCTGCGGCGGAACAGAAGCCCTTTCCAAATTCACGATCAATGGTTTTCATTCGTTGATGATCGTCGATCCTCAACATTGCCGTCCATTCGATCAGTCACGAAAAGGTCTTAACCTCGGCGAAGGTGCCGCATACCTGGTCCTTGAATCAGAAGCTGCGGTGGACCGAAGTGGCAAAATGCCAATAGCCGAATTAGTTGGGTATGGAAATGCCAATGATGCATTTCATCAGACTGCATCTTCACCGGAAGGAACAGGCGCATGGGAGGCCATGCGTCTTGCGCTTTCAACAGCAGAAGTTTCGCCGGATTCCGTCGACTATATAAATGCTCACGGTACAGCTACTGAAAACAATGACCTTTCGGAGGGCACGGGAATGACCAGGCTCTTTGGAAACAATCTTCCTCCATTCAGCTCCACAAAACCATTCACCGGTCACACACTCGCCGCAGCAGGAAGCATTGAAGCAGTCTATTCGATCATGGCCATTCAACACGGCACGATATGGCCAAGTCTGAATTTCAACGCACCGATGCCTGAACTGGATATTACTCCACAGAAAGCGCTTGAACAGAACCTTAACATCAGGAAAGTTCTTTCAAACTCTTTCGGCTTTGGAGGAAATACGTCATCTCTCCTGCTTGCTTCAATCTAGTATGGCGCCCACCTCACCATTCTATATTAACGGTATCGGGATCATTTCCCCGCAAAAGACTTACGACAATGATGACTTCCTGAGTTCGGTCAATTCGTACCATAAAAATATATTGAACTGCATTACACCCGATTTCAAGAGCTTCATCAATCCTGCCCAGCTTCGCAGACTCGGAAGAATGCATCGCATCGGACTTGCTTCATCCATGATCTGTCTGCGTGATGGTGATTTAAAAATGCCGGATGGCATCATCACAGCTACGGGTTATGGTTTTCTTGAGGAAACGGAAAAATTTCTGCGGGAGATCGACGAGCGAAATGAAAAGCAGCTGACACCTACATACTTCATGCAAGGTACATACAATGCACTCGCCGGCCTCGTCGCGCTATCGCTTAAGTGTACAGGATACAACAACACGTATGTTAGCAAAGGATTCGCATTCGAGAATGCGCTCAATGATGCAATGATGCAACTGTCAGAAAAGAATGATCTTCAGTTGCTGATAGGGGCATTCGATGAAGCCGCAGCAGTTCAATACACAGCCGGGTTGCGTGAAGGTCACTACAAGAAAGAACAAATTGAAAGTCTGAAACTTTTTGAACTTAATACATCTGGCACCATTCAGGGTGAGGGAGCTTCATTCTTTATTGTTTCCGGTCTGCATACAGCCAGTACGTGGTGCAAGCTTTCGGCGCTTGATACTGTATACCGACCTGACCTTCCTGAGCTTTCCAATTCCCTGCTTTCATTTCTCGACAACGCGCGTACACCTATAGACCAAATCGATCTTTGGATCGATGGAAGCTCGGGAGACAAAGACCGCGATAAGCTTGTTTCTTCTCTCCGGCACGATCTTTTATCCGCTATACCTCAGGTCCGGTTCAAGCATCTGACAGGGGAATACTGTACGGCATCGTCGTTCGCCGTGTGGCTGGGTGCCGCTATCCTGAAGAAACAAATTATCCCTGAACCCGCAAAAGTTCCAGATGTTGTTTATCCGAAGGCCATAAACACAATTCTTATTGTCAATCATTATTTAGGAAAGAATTACTCATTCTTCTTACTTCGCAGACACTGAGACAACTGTATATGAAAAGACATGTTATTATAATGATCCTTTTACTGGCAGCATGTGGAAGGGAAACATTGGCCCAACAGACATACGCCGAAAAGCTGGGCTTCCCCAAAGGCTCCAAAGTACTGATACTGCATGTTGACGACGCCGGCATGTCACTCGATTCAAATGAAGGCGCTATGACCGCCATGGACAATGGCGTTGCTAACTCGGTCAGCGTGATGATGACCTGTCCCTGGGTTCCCGGCTTTGTTCAATACCTTAAACAGCATCCCGACAGAGATGCAGGACTTCATCTGACATTGACGTCGGAATGGAAAAAATATCGATGGGGTCCACTGGTTGGCAAGCCCGCTGCGCCGGGACTTGTGGATGCCGAAGGCGCGCTGTGGCCTTCCGTTGAAGATGTTGTAAAACACGCCACGGCCGAAGAAGTTGATGCTGAAATAAGAGCACAACTCAGCCGTGCCCGCGCTATGAGCTTCGAACCTACGCATTTGGATTCACACATGGGTACATTGTTTGCCTCTCCGGCATTCATGCAACGCTATGTCCAGCTGGGAATCGAAACGAAGATCCCTGTAATGATGCCGGGAGGACACAATACTATGATTATAAAGGGGCTGAACGCTGCTCCCGAGCTTCAGTCTCAGCTTGTTGCTGTAGGCAACGCGTTGTGGGCTGCAGGACTACCCGTGCTTGATGACCTGCACAACTTAAGTTATGACTGGACCTACGATGTGAAAGCTGACGATGAGAAAGCGCTGCAAAAGCTTGCAACCGCTAAATACATCGAATCGATGAAATCATTGAAACCAGGGCTTACCATGGTGATCATGCATTGCACCGCGTCATCTCCATCGTTTAGCAAGATCTCAGATTCCGGTACGAAACGAAAGGCAGATATGCTTGCCATGACCGACCCGGCCTTTAAAAAATTTCTTCAGTCAGAAGGGATCATTCTCACTACGTGGAGAGAAGTGATGAAGAGAAGAAATGATGAGAAGAAGTGAAGTCTGTTAGAAAGAAAAACTATTCGGCCCCTCCCGGAATCCTCTTCTTCCGGCTCTCACGATAAGCCTTCGGTGTAAGGTTGACGATCTTCTTGAATTGCTTGTGAAAATTTGAAGGATTATTAAATCCGCTTGAAAAGCAGACCTGGGCGATGTCCTTATCTTCTTCCATCAACATCCTGCATGCATGTGAGATCCTGAATTCGGTCAGGTATTGAAAATAACTCTTACCGGTGTGCATTTTAAAATACCTGCAAAAGGCGGCTTCCGTTATATTCACCAACGCCGCTACTTCCGAAAGGGCAATGGGTTCCCGGAAGTGCTTTTCCGTATACAAAAAGACTTTGTTTATTTTTTGTGAATCCTGATGATTAGGATCGCTGATAAAACTGGTCGCGTTCAGCAACGTGTAATCATCCGAACGCGCCAGGATGTCCAGAACAGAAAGCACATCCATTAAGACTGTGATACCAGCCCTGACATTGATACGATCCAGAATGCTCCGGATGCGATCGCGTGTTGGGCCATGAAATTTAATTCCTCGCTGAGCTCTTTTTAATAAGGCGTCGATGTGGGTGAATTCTTTCAGTGCAAAAAAATTATCGCCCAAAAAATCATCCTTGAACTTCAGCTCCAGTGATCGTATGGTTCCGTTCTTCTCCTGATACGCCCGGTCACTTTGTCGTGCGTGCGGGAGATTCTTTCCGATCAATATCAATTCACCGTTCTCAATGGTATGAACATAATTTCCGATAAAGTCGGTCCCCTTCGCTTCGATGCAATAGAACAATTCAACTTCCGGGTGAAAATGCCAGGGATTATTCCAGACAAGATCGTTTTCCTTGACAATAAAAGAGCTCTCCAGTGAAAACTGATCTCTCAACAGTATTGGTTTATGATGCTTCGCAAAATCCATCGGAATCAATTTATCACGTCATTTTCATCTTACCAAATACCACTGAAACTGGCTAAAATTTCATATCTCTTAGTCAATCTGAAACAATAGGATTAAAGTCCATGTGCCTATTTTTATGATACCTGCAAGCAGTGTTAACATTTGAGCATTGCACAAAAGAAAAAGAAATCTAAAAAAGAAATACGCAAAGCCATCAAGAAGCAACTGGGATATCTGACCGGAAACATTAAGAGCATCCAGACCCTGCGTATGGGTGAATTTAACATTTTTGTCGCATGACAAAAGATGAGGAGCGGGAACAACTCGAAATTCTGGAGATCATAAGAAACCGGGCGCACTGCCTTTCGGATAAGACCATCACGATGGGATTTGATGGCTTTATTGACAGCGTTGTCAAGGTTATTAAACATAAAGACGACCACCGTGCAACGACCTATTTCGAATCGATTGCGGAGTTTGGCGAATACATTGTAGAGAAGGGACAGAAGAATTTCTCACTGGAGCTGGACGAGCTCACGACCAAGCTGGGCGGCAATATGCCGATCATGGCCAACGCCTTTTCGCGGCTTGGCCCTTCGGTGGCGTGTATCGGTACGTTGGGGTATCCCGCCATTCATGCTGTCTTCAGAGAAATGCCTCCGAACTGCCAGCTCTATAGCTTCGGAAACCCTGGTGTGTGCACGGCCATGGAGTTTAAAATGGGAAAGATCATGATGGCCGAGATGGAATCCCTGAATCGCATAACGTGGAAGTTCATTAAAGAAACCATTGGGATCACGACCTTCCTGGAGCTGTTCACCAAAAGTGAACTGATCGCCGTGCTGAACTGGAGTGAGCTCGACAACTCGACCGATATCTGGAAAGGGCTACTACGGGATGTATTACCGGGATCTGTTTCCGAAAAAAGACCGGTCGGTTTTTTTGACCTTTCCGATTGTTCAAAAAGACCCGATTCGCGTATTAATGAAGCCCTGCAGCTTATCAAAGATTTTTCCGTGTATTGGGATGTCGTGCTAAGCCTGAACCTCAACGAGGCCACGATCGTCCATTCTGTGTTAACGCAACGAAAGCTTGACGAAAAGCATGTGGAGGATATGTCCAACGAGATCTTCGAAAGAATGAACATCAATACTGTCGTGATCCACTACGCCAAACAATCTGTTGCCAGGAATAGCCATGGGCTACATAAAAGAAAAAGCTTCTTTATAAAAGAGCCGGTCATCTCCTGTGGTTCCGGTGATAATTTTAATGCAGGTTTTTGCCTTGGCCGGCTCCTGGGATTTGACATCGGGACATCGCTCGTGCTGGGACATGCCACGTCCAGTTTATACATGCAATCCGCTCAAAGCCCGACAGTACCGGAGATCCTGGAATTTCTGTCCGTGAATCTGTCTGGCAACGCCCG
>CAWJTP010000036.1:0-19369 GCA_963845845.1 uncultured Cytophagales bacterium | reverse complement strand
TATCATGATCACCACAAAGAGAGGAAGCCAGGGGGTGACAACCGTTGAGGTTAATTCAAGCACGATGTTTCAGCCAAGCTTTATCCGGATCCCGGAAGTTCAGACAACGTATGGTAATGGAAACAACGGACAATATAGTTACGTCGATGGATCAGGTGGAGGGCCGGAAGGATCAGGCTGGATCTGGGGACCCAAACTGGATCAGCGGGATCCTTCAACGCCAAGCGGATTTTTTGAAACAACACAATTCAATAGTCCGGTTGATCCTGAAACAGGTGACCTCATTCCATTGCCATTTCTCTCACGTGGTAGGAATAACGTGAAGAATTTCTTTCGCACTGGAATTATTTCGACTAACAACATCAGCGTAAGCGGCGGAAATGAGAACAGCAATTTCAGGGTGTCCGTATCCAACACGTACCAAAAAGGTATTGTACCGAATACACAATTGAACAATACTTCATTCGCAGTATCAGGGGCTTTTAAGCTGGCTCAAAACCTGAAAGCTGATGCGTCACTTACTTATAACAGACAGTACACAGATAATTTTCCCGAGACAGGTTATGGACCAAACAATTATCTCTATAATCTCATTTTGTGGACCGGACCGGACATTGATGTACTTGATCTCAGGGACTATTGGATAAAGGGTAAAGAGGGGACCCAGCAAAGACACTATAATATGTCGTGGTACAATAACCCATACTTCCAGGCAAATGAATTTTTACGGGGTTACTATAAAGACAATACCTTTGGTCAATTGAACCTGGTTTACACTGTTTTGCCCGGACTGGATCTTAATCTGCGCACAGGTATAAATCAGTATAGTCTCAACAGGTCTTATAAGGAGCCCAAAAGCTACGTTGCCTATGACTATGTTTCGAATGGAAACTTCATGCTGACCAGTGAAACGCAGTTGAGCATCAACACTGATTTCCTGGTGCAATACGCCAAAGAGTTCAGCGATAATTTTTCAATCCATGCAAGTGGAGGTGGAGCAAACCGCTGGCGCACCTACAGATACCAGGATCAGTCTACAGATGGACTGAAAATTCCAGGATTCTATAGTATCGGCAATTCCAGCAATCCGCTGCGGGGAACGAACAGCATTCAGGAAGAGAAAGTGAACAGCATCTACGGAACGTTAGATGCGGAATTCTTCGGAGGAATTTATCTGGGCATTACCGCACGGAAAGATTGGGTATCTACTTTGCCTGTGAAAAACAATTCGTTTTTCTATCCATCGGTATCTTTGGCAGGCGTGATCTCCGATTTTGTGGATCTTTCGTCGTATAAGATCTCATTCCTAAAGTTACGCGGATCATGGTCGCGTGTGTCGGATGGCAAAGTAAGGTTCTTCAGTACGGACACATATCCATACCGCCACATCCAGGCATACGAAACCTATGTCAACTGGAACAATAACCAATCTCTCTCTTACCCCGGTATCCTGGTCGATCCGAACTTAAAAACGGAGACATCCGATACCTACGAAGTAGGTGCAGATATACGATTCCTGAATGGCAAGATTGGTCTGGATGCTGCTTTGTACAATATACGGGATTTCAATAACCTCGTTACTGTTCCTTATTCACTGGCCAGTGGAGTTACGTCTCGCCTCGAAAATCGTGGAGAGTTCGTGCGAAGAGGAGTTGAGCTAACACTTACTGCTCTTCCTGTTAAGACCGATCTTTTTTCATGGAACATCACCGTGAACTGGAGCAAATATCACAAGTATATGGAAGAGTCTTTTTCAGATTCAGAGATATACCTGAAGGAAGGCGAACGAATGGATCAGGTCTATGGATTTTCCTATGCCCGTACGCCCGGTGGAAAGCTGATCCTCCAAAGCAATGGCTTCCCTCAAGCTGATCCTTATAGCAGGTTCTTAGGACACACTGATCCGGATTTTATTTTCGGAGTTCAAAATGCATTCACCTATAGGGATTTCACGCTCAATGTTTCCGTTGACGGACGTGTTGGGGGAGTGATGTATTCCACTACCAATCAAAAAATGTGGTGGGGCGGAACACATCCGGGTACTGTCAACCAATTCAGAGACGATGCAAATGCGGGCCTTGCCACATTTGTAGCAGATGGAGTAGTAGTAGTAGAGGGAAGTGTACAATACGATGAGTTTGGAAAGATCACCAGCGACACACGCGTATATGCTCCTAACACCACACCAGTTAATTATATCTCGTGGAACGTTGAGACCAGCAATGGCTATCTCAATCATTTCTATGATCAGACCTACGCAAAACTGCGAGAAGTGACATTGACCTATAATATTCCGAAGAAGGTCCTTGGTAATTTCTTTATGAAAAGTGCGTCTGTTTCTCTCGTAGGCAGAAACCTCATCCTGTGGTCGGACATGCCTGAAATAGATCCTGATGCCGAATTCGACAATCTGCAGACACCTTCTACAAGGAATATGGGCTTCAATGTGAATTTCACTTTTTAAATCCACAGCCATGAATCAATATATGAAAACGATAAAAATCGCCGGACTGATAAGCTTATTGTTGGTAGCGAATGCATGCAAGGATTTTGAAGAATTACAGGTAGATCCCAATCGCGCAACACAAACTCATCCAAGCCTGTTGCTAACGGGAATAGAAGTGGACGCGTTCAGGAATATTGACGTCGGCAATGCGATGGCTTCACGCATGCTGGTGTTTACTGACGGCACTACGGATGAACAATACTACAGCTGGCTACGTTCAACCTATGGGAGGTATAACGACCTGCGGGATGTGATCAGGATGAACGAAGAGGCCGAACGACTCGGACTTGAGAATTATAAATCGCTCGCGCTATTCTTTATGTCCTTGCAGATCATTGAGCTCACAAAAGCTTTTGGCGATGTACCTTACAGCGATGCATTGCAAGCAACATCTGGCATCACTCAACCCTTATACGATACACAACAGGATATTTACCTCCGCGTACTTGAAGATCTTAAGACTGCTAACAATAGTCTGGATGAGAGCAAAGGAGCCATCACTGGCGATGTGGTTTACGATGGGGACATTCTGAAATGGAAAAAGGCGATCAACTCCTTCAGCTTGCGCATCCTCATAAGCCTTTCCCTGAAAACTGGTAACACAGCGCTTAATGTAATTACCCGTTTTAAGGACATCGTTGATCACCCTGATCAATACCCCATCTTCACATCCAATGAAGATAATGCTGCTCTTCCTTTCTATGACCTTGCTTCAGCCCCATTTGCAAACCGGTACCCATTCTACAATAATAACAGTATGAAGACTGCTTTTTATATGGAGGAATCATTCATTGATCGCCTGAAGGATACACACGATCCGCGGCTTTTCAAGTTTGCTGACCGTACGCCTTTAGCAGTGGAAGCGGATTTAGAGGAAACTGATTTTAGTGCGTATGATGGCCTCGATGGAAGCGCGCCACTATCTGAAAACACAACGCGTGCCGTCGCTGGAGAAATTTCGCGTATCGATGCTCGCTATTACAGTGATCCGGTCAATGAACCGAGTCTCGCGCTGAGTTATGCTGAAATTGAATTCACACTGGCTGAGGCTGCAAAGCTCGGATGGATCACGGCTGATGCGGAAACACACTATAACAATGGCATTCGGGCGTCGATGGATTTTTACGGGATTTCTACAGCTGACCAGGACGCTTATCTGCTTGAGCCTGGTGTTGCATACGTCCCAGCCGATGGAATCGAAATGATCCTTACGCAGAAGTATATCAATTTCTTTATGAAGGGTGGATGGGAATCGTTTTTCAATCACCTTCGCACAGGATTCCCCGAATTCAGTGTGGACGGTGGCGGCGTTCTGAACAACGAGAAGGTACCAAAGCGATGGATGTATCCGCAGGAAGAGCTTCAACTGAACACAGCGAACGTTCAGGCTGCCATCAGCCGCCAATACCCAGACGGAGATGACATCAACGGTGTTATGTGGTTATTAAAAGTAGAATAGAACTAACGAAATCATGAAAACCAAAGCTATATTTTTAATGACCCTTCTTTGTGTGGGAGTAATTTCCTGCGACGATGAAAATACAGTCACTGATCCAATCTATGAGTTTATTTCCTTCACGGGTAATCCATCGGTCAACCTCAACGAATTCGAGCACAGCGAAGACCCTTTTCCCCTGACTGCCAAATTACTGGCCTTTAAACCATATACAGAGGATATCGACCTGACGCTTGAAATTGTCGGAACCAATGTCCAGGAAACCACTGATTTCATTGTGACGCCGCATGACGTTATTAAGATCCGTGCCGGCCAATTGACTTCAGACACGATCTGGATAAAAACCGTTGACAATACTGGCGGCTCAGCGGAGGAACGATCGTTCGAAGTGAAGATCAAGTCCGCAAGTAAACCGGATGTCAAGATCGGGTTGGGCCTTGCTGATCCGACAAACGCATCAGTCACCTTCAACATCCTTGATGATGAGTGCAGTTTGACTACGGCGATCTATAATACGGCTTTAGTCAATAACATAAACGACGATGCAACGAAATCAGCCGCAGGAGTTTTAACAGGTACCTCGATCAAATTAACCGGGGACCTGATAAACTATGGTCCATTTCCTGCTGCATCACTCACATTAACATTAACACCTTCAGATCCCGGCTCTACAAAAGGCAAAGCTACTTTCGGAGAACAGGAAACCGGAACTGATAACGATGGATATGTCTATAAATTTACCGAGGTCGGGGAAGGATCCTATGACGTATGCAGTGGCACGATCAGTATTAAATACGATATCTATTATATGGATGGTGGTAGCTGGGTGTATTGGTATACCGTTACGAATGTGTTCTCAGCTCCATAGCAAAGGAATACGAAAGAGAATGTTGTATGTCGATGGACTTTAAATTGACCGGATGGCCTGTTCGTTTACTCTTTAATTTTTTGATCTTCATTTCGTTATCGTGTACTGAAAAGGATGCGGTAGAAAAGTTGTCCGAAGAAGAGGAGTTTAACGAAATAAAAGTGATGACATACAACATTCTTTATTCGACCTCCAATGAAAAGACACTGAAAGTTTTGCGGGAAACCGCGGCTGATATCATTGGCCTTCAAGAAATATCAACCAGCAGACTCATCGAACTGGCACAGCAGCTGGGTTACCATTATTATAGCTTTCCGAAAACTACCGCAAACATGAGTGATGAAGACACCGGTATACTCAGCCGGTTTCCAATCACGCGATTTCTTAACGATGGTGTTGTCGTGAAGGTAAACCCTGACCTGGACGTAGCTATTTTTACCGTGCACCTATCGCCATACCCCTATGAGCCATACGATTTCAGGGACGGAATAATTACGACAGCCGAACAAGCTATAGTATCGGCCTCAGCAACCCGTTTGGGAGAAGTTCAACCTGTGCTGGAGGAGGTCAGTCAATTACGAAATGAACATGTCCCTGTGTTTCTCACTGGAGATTTTAATGAACCCTCACATCTTGACTGGACTTCTGCTACAGCTAGTATTAATATGCATTTCAGTAAGATCGTGGAGTGGCCTGTTAGTAAATTAATCGTTGAATCCGGGCTCATAGATGCTTACCGGTTGAAGTTTGCAAATCCGGCCAATTTTCCCGGAAATACCTGGACGACATTGAAAACTGAAAACGAAGTTTATGACCGCATTGATATTATCTATCAAACAAGCGAAACCACATTTATGCTTAAGGACATCCGGCTTGTTGGCGGAGAGGGTGATGCAGCAGGTATTACAGTTGAGGGTTATCCATCCGATCACTACGCTGTTATTGCAACGTATACACTATCGCTTTAGATTTTCTGCAACCAGAGGCAATCGAACAATGATAACATCCTCTGGGAAACGTTGCATAAACTGATAATTTATTTTCTTGGTTGGGCATTCACCGCTATGACGCCAAGGTCGCGGAGTTAACGCGGTGCACTTCGCGGTCCTCCGCGTTCATAGCGCCATTGCGGTAAGATTCCTCGCACACTCATCTCCTCCAAAGGAAGTACATGTCTGTATTGTTTGGTGACTCTGGAAATTCACCATATCCCCCACGTTGGTGTATCAGATTATCTGTACTCTTACGCTTCTGAATGGTTACGAAAAACAATGAATAAAAAGTTTCTAGATTTCTCTGGATTTTTTTGTGAACGATTTTGACCAGGTGTTCTCGATTTTCGAACAGCGTACTTTTTCGGACGCCTCATAATTTTTATCGCAGCGCAACTTTTTATAGAAAAATCTAATTGGCAGAATATTCGCTAAGGCTTGATCAATCCTAAAGCCTGCCAAACCGCGCCGCTGTTTTACATCTCCCGGTATTTTCACTTGTAACTATTGGGTACCACGCGAGTAATCCACTTATAACTATTATAAATATGATGAACAAATTCAAACTTCTTTTGAGCATTGTGTGCCTGATCAACGTTATGATCGCCAACGGTCAGGCTAACACTACTCCGGTCAAAGGAACTCCTTATCTCGATGAGTCCTACGTTGCAGGCGTTATTCATTACGCTGACAAAAGTGTCTCAGTCCCCGTGAGATACAATGCCTTTCAGGATTTAATTGAATACCAGCAAAATGGAAAGGCCCTTGTCCTTGATCCGACGGCCCTGATCACGAAGGTGGAGTTAGGAAATTCCGTCTTCGTTCCGCAAAAACACGAGTCAAAACTCGGTTACTATGCTGTGCTCGACAGCGGGAAAATGATGTTGTTCTCCAGGAAAAAGATAAAATTTGTTCCTGCACGTGTCGGCGGTAACCTGGATGGAAGTAATCAGGAGGCCGCATACCAACCTGCTCCTGACATGTTCTACTACAAAGTGGGGGATGGACCGCTGCTGGAAGTGAGTAATGTCAAATCTATGATTTCTTCTTTACCAGATAAACAGGAAGAGATCACCAAGTTCGCGAAACAGGAAAAAATATCCCTAAAGAAAGAAAAGGATGTGTTGAAACTCGTAAAGTATTACAATTCACTGTGATCCGGATGAGAATACCGTTTGATACATAGATCCACTGACTATACAGAGGCTCTCTTAGAGATGCTTAGCTGTCTGCGGCAGAAGATGTTCAAATCGTTGGGTTCGAGGGTCGATCGCGGGAAGTGATTGACCCTTTTATTCAATATATTGTTTTCATCACAAAATCTACAACAGCATCGCAGCGTCTGTTCCCGAATTCAAAAACCGCTGTCGACGAAGATAATTTAAGCAGGCCGTCTTTCAACAACGCTTTAGCACGGTGAAGGCGAACTTTGACATTAGCGTCTGTTATTCCGAGACCTTCGGTGATCTGTTCATTCTCCAGACCTTCTACTTCTTTAAGAATATAGACCACTCTGTACTTATCAGGGAGGCTATCTATAGCTCTCTCCAGAAGTTGTTGTGCTTCCTGAAAGATGATCATCTTCTCGGGATTCATTTGTTTATCAGAAATTTGATGGATACTTTCAAAATCAGCGGCAGGAACCTTCATGTAGACCTGATTTTCTTTCTTCATAGCCTTCAGACGAAGTAACGCCTCATTGATTCCGATCCTGATCAGCCAGGTGCTAAAAGAAGAATTTCCCTGAAACTGAAAAAGTTTATCGAATGCCTTAAGGTAGGAGTTCTGCATTGCGTCAAGGACTTCGTCTTCATCTTTCAGATAGCTTCGGATAACCCTGTACAAAGTTTGATTATACCGCCTTAGCAAGATCTCAAAAAGCTCTTTCTCTCCCGAAATAACGCGTTTTATGACCACACTGTCATCCAATTGACTTGTCCGGTAGTCATTCGATTTTAAAGCTTTCATGCGAATTATTTCCCATTGGATAGAATCATCACTGAAAAGTTACAACAATCCCCCGCTAAGTTTTATAAAGATGGGTCATTTTCAGTGCGATGCGTAGCACCGGGTCTTTCAACGAAATGTCCTGATAAAATTTCTGATCGATCTTGTAACGAATTCAGGCTTTAGCTATCCAATGGTCAACTAAATCTGATTAATCATGGCAACAACAGCGATTAAAACCTCGTCCCCGGCAACCAGCGAATTTCACGGTGTTTGGTTGACGCTCAAATTTACCTATGGGCTTATCCCCATAGTGGCAGGAGCAGACAAATTTACCAACATCCTGGTAGACTGGAGCAAATACCTTAATGAAGGTCTGGTTCAAATGCTTCCTGTAAGTCCCGATGTTTTTATGTTCATTGTAGGGATCATAGAGATCATTGCCGGAATTATAGTTCTTACTAAAACAGAGCTTGGAGCATACATCGTGGCGGCATGGCTGGGCTGTATTGCTTTAACTCTGATCATTTCATGGTCTTATGTAGACGTCGCAGTACGCGATGTGGCCATGGCAATAGGAGCAATTACCCTGGCAAGGCTAACAAAGATCAGGGGCCAATTATGAATTATGAGATATGAATGGCCATGATTTAGGACTCCTTAACAATGAATGTAACCGAATCCTGATTGAGAAACCATTCATAGGTCATACCTTATATTTATAATGCTTTCGTATCTTCGCAGACATAAAATGGTACTGCGATGATAAACTTATTTCAGGTACTAAAAAACTTTCCGGGCATTACCCGAAAGCTGAACTGCAGGGACATGCTATTCACCCAGTACGAATGCCCTCAGTTGGATGGCAAGGAGCGGTTCTTCCTGGAGTGCAACGTCATTCTTTATGTACTCCGGGGTAGGAGAATTTTCCATAAGAACAACAACATCTGGGATATCAACGAAGGAGTATGCGTTTTCGTCAAAAGAGGAACACACATTTCTGAAAGGAAAGATAGCGACGAATGGTGCGTGATGGCCTTCATGATGCCTGATAACTTTCTGAAGCAGGTCATTCTCGAACATGCTAACAATTTACCAATGGCAAACTTGCCAGAGGCAGACGTATCACACGTATTGCCTCTGAATGTGAACGAGATCAATAAGTCGTTTTTTTATTCGATGTTGCCTTACTTCGACCAGATACCTCCGGTACCAGAACATCTGCTGGAGCTCAAATTCAAGGAACTGATTCTTTCTCTGCTTAATAACAAAGAGAATATTCGCTTTCTATCTTATCTATATAATCTATCACGTGACAGACGCCCTTCCCTTGAGGATGTAATGCAAAACAACTTTACCTGCAACCTTACGCTGGTGGATTATGCGAACCTTAGTTGCAAGAGCGTACCCACTTTCAAACGTGAGTTCAAAAAGGTCTTCCATGACACGCCTGCTCGGTGGGTGATGAAGAAACGTTTAGCCCTGGCTGCCGAACTCCTGCAAAATACCCGACGCAGTATCGGTGAGATCACATTTGAGTGCGGGTTTGAAAATCAAACGCACTTCAGCCGGATCTTTAAAGAGAAAATGGGCCTGTCGCCTTTGCAATACAGGATGAATCATCAAAACGTGTATACAGCGCCGTAAGCAGAAATCATAGGTGAATCAACGACCGTGATATTTCGCTAGGTCCGAATGGTACAAACAGAAACCTTTTTGAGCCGATCAGAAATCTTCAACCAAAGTTTTGGAAATACCTTTGCCGGTACTAAAGAACTAAAATAACATCTATATGGAATCCGACACGATCACAACAGTTTCGAAGATGGAAGATTTTCATGCGCTGTCTGCCAGCGCTAAAGAGATAGGTCCTATGCTGGAAACCTTTGTAGAAACCGATGAAAAGCAACGAAGACTTTCTCAGCCCGTCATTAGTGCCTTGCGGGGCGCAGGCCTGCATCGGTTATTCGTGCCGGAATCTCTGGGCGGTCTGGAGCTTGATCCCTTGACAACAGCGAAACTGGTTGAAGAGATTGCGGGGTACCATACGGCCGCAGCCTGGTCAATGATGGTTGCAAACACTTCAGCCTGGTGGTGCAGCAGGCTGTCAGACGAAGGTATCGACGAGATCTATGCCGACGGTCCTGATACGTTTATCGCTGGCGCCTTTCACCCCCCTATGAAAGCTACACCTGAGGACGGAGGCTATCGTATCAATGGCCGCAGCCCCCTGACGAGCAACATACATGAAGCGCATTGGATCTTTGTCACGGCTTTCGTTATGGACGGCGATAAAATGAAGATGAACAATGGCATCCCTGAAATACTGGGGGTCTTTATTCATGCATCGGAGTGCAAGATCATAGACACATGGTATACACTAGCTATGCGCGCTACGGATAGTAATGATGTGAGCGCAGAGGGCGTATATGTACCTGATCGAAGGACATACTTACTCACACCAGAATTGAAACCGAACAGGCATTTTAGAGGTCCACTCTATCGATTTGCCGCGATCGGTGCAAGTATAGCAAGTCTCATTGCACCGATAGCTATCGCAGTGGCCAGTAATGCAATCAAGGAACTCAAATCGCTTGCTGCACGCAAAGTCCCGCTTGGTTCGATGGTGCCGATGCGCGAAAAAGGATCGGTTCAGCGTAAGCTGGGAATGGCGGAAGCGTTTGTACAATCAAGTCGCGCCTATCTCCATCACGAGATCACCAGTTCCTGGAAAATGACAAAGGCGGGAACAGCCCTTTCCATGGAGAACAGGGCCGCATTACTGCTGGCTTCTACACATACGAATCAAACCTGCCTGGAGGCCGTTGAATTGATGTATTCGGCTGGCGGAAGCAGTTCGATATATACGAGCAATAAGCTATCACATTACTTTCTTAACGCTCAGGTTATACGCCATCACGGATTTTCAAATGAAAGCCGGTATGAAACAGCAGCCCAGATATTCTTCGGCCTTCAGCCCGATCTGCCCGTTGTTGGATTTTAGAAATTAGAAACTAGAAATTGGCACTTATGAATTGTAAATGAGATTATGAGCCATTTAGCGAGCTCCGCTACGTGAAGAGCGCCAATTCATATCTCATAATTCATAATTGCTTTAGCTAGTCGTTGTATTGACTCATTGTCCGCTCAATACCTACGGTGCAGTAGGAGGTGATCATTGCAGTTGCCTTGATCATAATGTCCGGGAGCTTTTTGAATTCTTCCGTGGTAAAATTGCTGAGTACATAGTCTATCTGACGGCCTTTTGGATAGTTATCACTAACACCAAAGCGCAGCCGTGCATAATCCTGACCCTGCAATGTTTCTTCAATATTTTTAAGTCCATTGTGTCCCGCAGCGCTGCCTTTTGGTCGTAACCGAAGGCTGCCAAAGGGCAATGCGATCTCATCAGCAACGATTAGCAGATTCTCTTTTGTGATCTTCAATTCCTGAAGCCAGTATGCAATAGCCTTTCCACTCAGGTTCATGAATGTTGTTGGCTTGATCAGATGCAATGTCCTTCCCTTAATCTTGATTTCCGAATGAATTGCGTATCGCTCAGTGACGAAGTCGGCTTTGTGCTGATCGGCCAATTGATCCAACACAAGGAACCCTACGTTATGGCGGGTCAGCTCATATTCGGGACCAATATTTCCAAGACCTGCGATCAGATATTTCATTTCGCCTTCAGAGATGTTGTTACAAATTTCAATAAACAAAAATCCCCCGACAATGACCGGGGGATTTCAATATGCAATACGTATTCGGATTACTTCTTGCCTTCTTCTTTCTTAGGAGCTTCAGCTTTCTTGGCGTCACCGGCAGCAGGCGTTGCAGCAGTGGCTGCTTCGGCGGCAGCGTGCAGCAGCAGCTTCCTCAGCAGCCAGCTTGGCGGCACGCGGCACTTCAACCACGGCGACGGAAGCCTGACTTGGATCCGCAAATTCAAAGCCAACATGCTTGATATCACCCACTTTGATAGCGTGATGGAAGTCCAGCGTGGAAACGTCCACATCAATGTGATCAGGCATATCTTTTGGGAAACCAAAGACCTTCAACGTTGATCTTTTTTGAACCAACGCTCCTCCCTTCTGAACGCCAGGTGCTTGTCCGACAAGTCTCGCAGGAATGTTCATCTTCACTTTTCGATCCTCAGCGATGCGGAGAAAATCCGCATGTAAAATAATTTCACTTACAGGATGAAACTGTACTTCCTGAAGAATAGCCTGTGACTTTCTTCACCTTCAATATTCAGGTGAACAAAATGAGCTTCGTTGGTGTACACAACCTCCGGAAAAGAATCATGGGCGAGTAGAAATGCATTTGATCATCGCCTCCATAAAGCACACAGGGAACATAGACCTTCGTCACGAAGTTTTTGTGAATCAGACTTACCGAGATTTGCTCTTCGATACCCTATAATCTCAATGGTTTTCATAATTATTAATTTGTTTTAGTTAATTGTTACTGTTTCGTATTCATTAAAGTTTGATGAACAATGAACTGATAGATTCATTGTCATGAATTTTCCGGATCGCCTTTGCATACAAGGTTGAAACTGTTAACACTTTAATTTTAGCGCAACCTGCTTTCAAAGGAATCGTGTCGCTAACGGCAATCTCCTCAAGCACTGAATTCTCGATATGTTTCGTATGCCTTTCCAGATAATACGGCGTGTGTACATACTGCTCGCACGGATCTTGCACCTTTTTCTTTTAGAAGCGACTGCGGCCTTGCAGATCGTTCCGGCAGTATCAACTAAGTCATCCACAAGCACAACATCTTTGCCTTCTACTTCACCGATCAGTCGCATAGATTCTACTCTTGTTCGCTTCCTTTCTGAACTTATCGCACACGGCCAGTTCTGCATTGAAAAATTTTGCAAAACTCCTGGCCCGTTTGATACCGCCGACATCGGGCGAAGCAACATGATGTCTACAAGCTTCAAAGACTTCAGATAAGGCACAAAGATATAAGATCCATCAAGGTGATCTACGGGAATATCGAAGAAGCCTTGGATCTGATCAGCGTGAAGATCACAGGCCATGATGCGGGTCGCGCCGGCAGCAGAGATCAGATTGGCGATCAGCTTTGCAGCGATGGCTACCCGGGGTTTGTCTTTTCTGATCCTGCCGGGCGTATCCAAAATATGGAATTACCACGTTAATGCTGGAGGCACTCGCACGTTTGGCGGCATCAACCATCAGCAACAAGTTCCATCAGATTATCGGAAGGAGCGAAAGTTGATTGGATGATAAAGACCTCATGTCCACGAACTGATTCAGCGATAAAAGGCGACATTTCACCATCGCTAAATTGCTGGTAATTCACTTCACCCAATGGCTCGCCATAAGCATTGGCGATCTTTTCTGCCAAGTAAATAGTTGCTCTTCCGCTGAAAATTTTTACTGCCATGATCGTTATCATTATCGGTCAACCATTATCTGTTAAAGCCGTCTACTCAATGCGAACGTTTAACGATTAACGCAAGAATCCCGCCTTGCGGGATTCTGAAATCGGTTGTCCGACCAGGGCTCGAACCTGGACTTTCCTGAATCAAAATCAGGCGTGTTGCCAGTTACACCATCGGACAAGAACCCGATAACTACCGGGGCCCTCCATTTGGGCTTGCAAATGTAGAATTCTTGGAAGAAATTGAATCCTGGCCGGTGATTTTACGGGAAATGTATGCAAATGTAGAATTATTTTGCATGTCTCGAAATTTATCGCCAGGCGATCGACCAAACTTTTAGAGGTCTTTTTCCTGAGCTGTGGCGGTTGCGCCTTCCATGAATCCTTCAGCCCAGAACCTGTATTTATCCAGGATAGATATCACAGCATTTCTCAGGTGACGGCTGTTATTGAAATCGATTGCTGCCGTACTGAGTTGTGGCATATCCTTGCCATATCGAACGGTTCTGACGGCGTCATAAAATTGAATCAGCAAAGTGCCGGTATTGAGCGCAAACTTTCTGTGGATCATAATTGATATTTTCATTTTGAGTTCTTGATCCACTCTTCGATCTCAGGCTGACTGTATCCATTGAACTTCAAGCTGTCATTGAACATTTTGAAGCCAATGATCAGGTGCGGCTTGTTTGGATTTTGTCTGTATCCAAGAAATTTCATCCGCGCAACGATCGATTTCTCGATCACGTCGTTGGTCATTGTTGAATCGCCAGGACCGGCAGGTTTCATAATATCGAAGGTCCGATATTTTTTGAAATTTCCTTTGTAGCTGTAATCATATTCAACTGGTAATTCTTTATATCCAAGGCAGGAAGCAAAAAGAATTAAACGAAAGAGGGACGGGTACAATCTTTTCATGCCATCAACAATTTATTACCGAAGGTTAATATAGGATTATTCACCTTTCGATAACAATACTCATCTTGAACCTTTTGTTAGACATTTTTAAGAATGTTTTATCACCCACTCTTTGGCATTGATGAATGGCTCAATCCAGGGAGAGATCTTATCAGTCCTCCGTTCCAGGGGATAATGGCCCCAATTCCACGGAAAAAGCGATCTTTCTATATGTGGCATGATCGCGAGGTGCCTTCCATCTTTGGAAGAAAGCGCCGCGACGGCATAATCGGATTCATTTGGATTGCCGGGATATTCGTGTTTGAGAAAAGGCAGCAGCAACCTGAAAAAGTGTTTTGTCCTCTGGCAACACGAATCGCCCTTCACCATGTGCCACCCAAACACCAAGCCGCGAACCGGCCATTGTTTGCAGCAATACTGAATTATTCTCCGGAATAGTGACGTTGAGAAATATTGATTCAAACTTTCCGGAGCCGTTATGATGCATTCGCGGATGATCTTTCCATTCCGGATAGACCAATCCCAGCTCCATCATGAGCTGACAACCATTGCAAACACCCAGGCTTAGCGTATCCTTTCGTGCATAGAAATTATCGAGGGCCTGTTTAGCTTTGGCGTTGTAAAGAAAAGCCCCGGCCCATCCTTTTGCTGAGCCCAACACATCAGAATTTGAAAATCCCCCAACGAAAACGATCATGTTGACGTCGGACAAATTTTCGCGACCTGAAACGAGGTCCGTCATGTGGATATCTTTGACGTCGAATCCAGCGAGATAAAGCGTGTAAGCCATTTCCCTGTCACCATTGACACCCTTCTCTCTGATGATAGCGGCCTTAACGCCAGTTGGTTGCCGGCGCAATGGATCAATTCCGAAACGCTCAAATGTCCCATCGAATGACGCAGGAAAACTATATTCGAGGACCTGTTTCTTGTAGTTTTGATATCTTTTCTCAGCATGGACAGCAGACCGTTGCTTGCCATCCAACAGATACGAGGTCTTATACCACACGTCGCGCAGCTCATCGATCTTAAATTTCAGAAGCTCATTCTTGTGGTGAACGGATATTTTTCTTTCGCTGGTGACGTGACCTAACATGTGGAACGTAATTCCTGCATTTTGAAGGGCGCTGATGGCTTTAGAATCATCGGCCAGTTGTATGACCACACCAGGGTTCTCACTGAACAGAATTTTGATAATATCCTCGCCAAGACCATCGACATTCAACGTCAGGCCAATGTCTGGCAAAGGGAAGCACATTTCCAGCAGGGTCGTGATCATACCACCTGACGAGATATCATGTCCGGCGAATAAGTACTGATTGATGATGAGATCCTGAATACAACCGAACGCGTTCGAAAAATACAATGGGTCGTTTACAGTAGCCACCTCGTTGCCAAGCAAATTCAACGTCTGCGCCAAACTGCCTCCGCCCAGGCTAAGGTTACTTTTCGACAGATCGATATATATGATCTTGCTTCCTTCCACAGGCGCAAGGGCCGGTGAGATCGTCTTGGTGATGTCCGCTACTTCGGCAACAGCCGAAATGATCACGGTACCCGGTGCATATACAACTTCGCCGCCCGGATACTTCTGCGTCATCGACAATGAATCTTTACCTGTCGGAATGTTGATCCCGAGTTTTACGGCAAATTCACTGACAGCCTGAACAGCATTGTAAAGCCTTGAATCCTCACCTTTATTTTTTGCGGGCCACATCCAGTTGGCACTGAGCGATACCCCTTTTAGCCCATGAGTAAGCGGAGCCCACATCAGATTGGTAAGGGCTTCTGCGATAGCCAGGCGGCTTCCTGCAACGGGGTCAATAAGCGCAGCGCCGGGCGCATGTCCGATCGCCGTGGCAACCCCTTTGTTACTAACGAAATCAAGCGCCATCACGGCGACATTATTCAACGGAAGCTGAATCGGACCGCATGTTTGCTGTGTCGCCACTTTGCCGGTAACAGAACGGTCTACTTTATTTGTCAGCCAGTCCTTGCAGGCAACAGCTTCAAGCTGCAACACATTTTCAAGATATTGGTGCACCTTGGAAATTTCATATGTAACTTCCTTATAGACAGGAATCTGTGTGGTATCGCTGATAACAGTCTTAGGTGATGAACCAAACAACTGATCGATGTTGAGTTCCACAGGTTTTTGTTGCTGCCCTGCCTTCTCAAAAACAAGCTTTTTATCGCCTGTTGCTTCTCCAATAACATAGAGTGGTGCACGCTCGCGTGCCGAAATTTTTTCAAGCGTATCCAGTGCACCGGCACCGATGGCCAGCCCCATACGCTCCTGCGACTCATTGCTTATGATCTCCTTGTCAGATAGCGTTGGGTCACCTACCGGAAGCTTATCCAGGTGAATGGATCCGCCTGTTTCCTCGAGTAATTCCGACAGGCAATTCAGATGTCCACCCGCGCCATGATCATGTATGCTGACAATAGGGTTTATCTCTGCCTCTGCCATTGCCCGGATGGCATTCATCACGCGTTTCTGCATCTCAGGATTAGAGCGTTGGATCGCATTCAGTTCGATTGCATTGCCATATTCTCCTGTCGCGACGGAAGAAACCGCTCCGCCACCCATTCCAATCCTGTAGTTATCGCCACCCAGCAACACGATCTTATCACCAGGCTGAAGGTGTTCCTTCTGGCTGTCCTTTTCTTTTCCAAAACCAATACCACCAGCAAGCATGATCACTTTGTCGAAGCCGTATTTTTTTCCTTCGAAGTGCTCGAATGTTAGCACGCTTCCGCAGATCAGCGGTTGCCCGAACTTATTACCAAAATCAGACGCGCCGTCTGAGGCTTTAATCAGTATCTCTTCGGGAGATTGATACAACCACTTACGCGCCGGCAATTTCTTTTCCCAGGGACGTTCGCTATCAAGCCTGGGGTATGAGGTAATGTATACTGCGGTTCCTGCAAGGGGCAGAGATCCTTTACCCCCGGCGAGCCTGTCCCTGATCTCGCCACCTGAGCCTGTGGCCGCGCCATTGAACGGCTCGACTGTGGTTGGAAAATTATGCGTCTCCGCTTTAACAGAAATGACAGAATCTATATCGTCTATCCTGAAGTAGTCAGCAATATCCTGTCGCGCAGGGGCAAACTGCTCAATGCGCGGCCCCTTGACAAACGCGACGTTGTCCTTATAGGCGGATATCAGAAAGTTGGGATTCTCTTTAGATGTCTTTTTAATAAGTTGAAAGAGGGTGAGTTCTTTTTCCTGCCCGTCAATAATAAAGGTACCATTGAAGATCTTATGACGACAATGCTCCGAGTTAACTTGCGAGAAGCCAAACACTTCGCTATCAGTAAGTTTTCTTCCAAGGGTTAAGGCCACATTTTCGAGGTACGATACTTCTTCTTCATTGAGTGCGAGGCCTTCCTGCTCACTGTACGAGGCGATGTCCGTTATTTCCAGGATGGGCTCGGGGGTGTGTTTGATCGTGAACAAGTCCTGTTCAAGGGTCCCGTAAAATACCTGAAGCATTCGATCGTATTTGACATCGGGCTTCAGAGCAATGTGAAATTCCTCAATGCGCTCGATCCCGGCAATTCCCATCGTCTGGGTGATCTCCACAGCATTAGTGCTCCAGGGCGTTACCATCTCCTTCCGCGGGCCAATGAAATTCCCATCCAGTCTCTTTTCCGTTAGCAGCTCGGCTGTGTTAAATAGCCATGTAAGTTTCTGAATGTCTGTGTTTTCTAATGCCTGCGCCACACCAACAGCATAGATCTTGTTGGCTTTGGAACGAAAAAATAAAATCATCGGATAGATAAGCGGTTTGAGGCCACAAAAATACAAGCAATTTTGCGCTTTTACAGGGTTAGCACTTCAATTTCTGCTAATTAGTTACCCGCTCGTTTGTTCCCTTAGAACGCATCAGAACCCAGCTTTTTGGATCACAATTAGGCCTGCGTTGATGAGACCGCGGTGACTGGTTTCAAGAACTTCAACTTTGCAGTTCTTCAATCTTTTTACAAAAGTATTCGGAAGGGATGAATCGATTAAATAATCAGTTTTACCCATTATAAAAATTGTGGGTGTATCGTGCTTTTCCAGCAGAGGAATCAATTCCGAAGGAGGCAGGGAAAGTTTGCGGAAGACAACCCAGCTATAATAGACCCTCGCTCGCTTATCCGGTGTATTCATTTGACCCTCAGCAAATACGAGAAGGCGATTGTCAATCAGAGTGAGTGATCGTACGGCGTTAATAATCTTCAAAAATCGCTTGTGATCCACGATCATGCCCCTGAAAAACCTGCGGGAGATCTTTAAACGAGTTGCCAGCTTATACCACAAGTTCACTCTGATGCCGTCCGGAGCAATGAGAAACAGCCCTTGTACCCTTTCCGGGAATGACTGCAATGACGCCAGGGCGAACCTGGCTCCAAGACTAAACCCTGCTAAGGAAAATTTATCTATATGTTCAGCGTTTAGAAAAAGAGTGAGGATCTCCTGCCACATTGTTTTTTCCAGGGGAAGTTCACCGGGCATCCATACACTTTGCCCATGATAGTACAGGTCGAATGTGTAAATTTTATAAACTTGCAGGAGACCAACGGGAGCAGTTGTATAGATTGTGCAATCCTGTCCGAATCCATGGAACATGAGAAGCGCCTTACTCCCGGTACCAAGCACCTTATAATGAAGGGATGAGTTCTTATAGACTATAGATCTGTTCACAAATTATTATCATGAAAATTACGCCATTGCCCGTGCATATATTCCCTTTGATTCACGGTTTTTTTGACGGGACATATTTATTGACGTGGTAAATGACCTATTTTGTAGCTAAGACATGACTGGATCAACAATAAAAATTCTGGCAGTTGAAGATGATGCCATCTACGCTGAATCGCTCACTTTGATTATTAGCGAACTCGGATACGAACTGGTAGGGATAGTGGACAATGCATTTGCAGCATTGAAGTTACTGGAAGAAACGTCGCCGGACCTGATCCTCATGGATATTGAGATCAAAGACAAGATCAACGGTATCGAGCTTGCGGCAAGGATCAATAGCAACCGGAGAATACCCATCATCTTCGTTACTGCATTTAAAGATCAGGAGACCTTCAGGCTTGCGAAACTAACTTTTCCAAAAGCTTACATTGTCAAACCTTATGATCCAGTTAGCCTTCAAGCTGCCATCGAACTTGCTGTATTTGCTGAACCCGTCCAGAACTCGACGGTTATCCAGCCTGAAGCTATGGGCGATACATTTTATATCAAGGACAACAACCGTCTGGTCAAGATCAGGCTT
>CAWJTP010000035.1:0-98768 GCA_963845845.1 uncultured Cytophagales bacterium | reverse complement strand
ACGTGGAATACTCTAACACTCTCACTGCAAGCATCTGCTCTTCCATACTTCCAACATATACTTTCACAGGAGTGGAAATTCCCAATGGTGCATAATCCAGATTACTCATCATTATTTTTTTTGCGATCGATCGAAATTGTTTGTCAAAACTCTCATGTCCATTTTTCAAAAGTGTTTTCTCACTTAGGTCTTTGAATTTATTAGAGTAAGTATTTCCCCCGTCAATGCCTATTGTTCGAATTCTATTTACCCCGACAGCAGTAAGAAGATTTACCACAGCCTCCGCGCTGAAAAAATTGGTAGGTATTACAGGTGAATCACCCTTAACTTCCGGGCCTGTCGCGAGGTTGTAGAACTTTACACGGCCTTCCTCGTGTAACCTCGAAAGATAAGCATCTTTGTTCAACAGGTCTAACAATGACTCATTGTTGGGGGAATTGTTGAAATGTGGATACCAGGGCATCACCAATATACCTGCGTTATCATAGACCGCCTTCGAGCAATCCAGGGCCACGTCACTATCTATGATGTGGGCAATATCTACCTTTTGCTCCCGTACAACGTGGTTTAAAGAAACCTTGAAATATTTATTAACATCAAAATTTGAAATCGTGGAATAAGAAGGGCCTTTTCCGATCATCAGCCATGTCCCCAATTTATAGTTTGGAACAGTCACAAACCAATCAAAGAAACTTTCCATGCATTAAATTTAATCGATTGTCAGACATATCTTATTGTAAGGGCTTCAGTCCACTGATTCAAAATATGATCGCTGGAAAATTTACTGAGGATGTATTCCCTGGCACCATGGGCAGCCTTATCGTGGCCGCGCTCCGCTATCTTCAATATATTCTCCTTCCAATTTGACACAAATATGAATTGCTCGAACTCACGATATGACGGAATAACGTCTGCAATCACGGGGACATCATGCAACAATGATGTAATCACCCGATTTGCGGTCTTACATTCAGTGAACGGATTTATACTAATTGGTATAAGGCATGCCTGATGCTGACTAAAAAAATAAGAAAATGTTTCTTTTTGCCATTTGTAGAAATGATGTTCAAACTCAGCTTTCCGCATCGTCTGCTCATAAATTGCGGGAGAATCTGAAAAAACGTTTACGCGAAGATTAACTGATTTATTTGTCTCATTCAACTCCGGTATGATGCGCTGGAGGTCAATAAGACCAAACGAAGGCGATTGCTGCCCGGAGTTTCCAAACCAGGCGAGATTGACCTTATCCTTACTAGCCACATTTTTGAATAGTGTAAAATATAACTTTTTCCACCAGTTTATCTTAGGTATCTCGATTGCATCATCGATAACCGTGATCTTATGATGACTGACGAAGTTTCTCAACACCTCGGTAGATAGTATCAGATGGTCACAAATAGAAATCATGTTTCCTAATCGGCTTGATCGTTCTTCTAATTCGGCAGACCCTGTAGGATTGTAAAAATGATTGTCGCAGAGGTCAAAGATCACGGTTTTACCCAATTCTTTTGCCCGGAGAGCCAAATCAATGTCTGGCTGGGAATACCGTTTTTGAAACACGAATATCTCGGACTGCTCCAGGTCACCAGGCTGATATAGATTAACATTCCAGCCAGATTTGCGAAGGACTTCAAGCGGCAAATAACCTCGTAGCCTTGAACTCGCAGTTTCCATACCGCCATTGAGGATCCATCTAACTACAGGCTTTTTCATTTAGTTGCAAAAGCATGAATTCTATCTGACCTTTCAACAGATACATTAAAAATCGCCGGTCCGGTTAATATTTGCCGCAATTCGTTGTCATCGATCTTTTCGCTTACTTCAGTGTGTGTGATCCAGCCCTTTTCGTTCTCATAAAATCCAATACTTCTCGCCATGTCCTTAGTGACTGTTTCATGATATATGCGAATATTATTGAATCCCGCTTTTGTTAATACAGCCCTCAGGGTTTCAGGCGTATAGATCATGATGTGTCTTGGACAATCCAATCCCAACCAATACTTCTTGAACAAACGTGCTGTCAACGACCCGCTATTTGGGGTCGCAATGTGTATCTCTCCATTCAATGCGAGCGCCTGATGTATTTGCGTCAGTACGTCCACCGGATGGTACAGGTGTTCGATGACATGATTCATTCTCACTTTATCAAATTGGTCTTTACCTACGACGTTCCAGGCTTCTTCAGAGTCATATAGTATTCCCGGGTGCCCGTGCTCGACCACGTGTTCTATCGCCTGCTTCGAGAAGTCCATGCCCGTAGTTTGCCAACCGGCATCTCTCATCTTATTCAAATAGATTTCTGAACCACAACCAAAATCTAAAAACCGGAATGATCCATTTTTATAAAACCCATTCAAACGGCCGGAAAGTGCGCGAGTCCCGTATAGTCGCACTAATGGGTTGATGATAAAGCTCGAATAGTATAAAAGTCTTTTGGCGACCCTCAGCCATAGGGGTTTACTATACACCTGCTCCTGAGCGCTCTGAGACTTATCCGAGCCGATGTAAGGGCCATAATTATCAGGGTAAAATCTATAAATCTCATCCTCCTGTGGGCCAAGGGAAGAGAACAAAATCCCACAATCTCCACATTTAGAATAAGTGAATTCCTGCTTACTAGTTAGATAGAGGCGATCATAGCCTTTGCACCAATAACGAAAATTGTTACTGTTACAGAAGGGACACTTGCTCACTGTTCGTGTTTTAACAATAAGTGTTTCGTCGAGCTGCATCATCTTCGAACTCTTTCATTAGCGTTTACAATGGCTATGAGGTTTATCATCCAGGGTAGCTCACTTTTTAATCCCTATCATACTTATCATCGTAGGGACCAATACGTAATGATAGCGTCGAAAATCATTTCTTATGAGGCCCAATTTCAGGAAAAGCTTTTCAAGGAAGCTATCTTTTCGGATACCTTTGACCATAAAAGAGTTGGGATCCGCAATCGAGTCTTGCAGATCATTGTTGACATTAGATGACGTCATGCCGTGGTCAAACTCAAATTCACGGAATAAGTATTTGAGTCCTTCTGGGGTAAACCGCCAGTAGTCACTTGGATAACCGTGAAATTTCCAACTAAACGGCACTGAAACAAACAGAATAGAGCCTTTCTCCATAAGCTTTGAAATATTCTGCGACATTTTGAATACGTCATTTACATGCTCTAATACGCTACAGCATATCACGGTCCCTATCGTCGGAACATTCAGTTGTTTTCTGATTTTATCTAAATCATCTGTAAAATCTATTACAACATCCACGTTATTGCCCGCCTGCATGTCCGTTCCAATGTATTGCAGCCCTTCACAAAGACTTCTATAGTTTATTGAAACGTCCTTGGAGTAGTGCTTTGAGCCAATTTCCAATACAGGACCCTTGATTAGATTTTTGTGCTTTTTTATCCAAGCAAATTGATTTATATCTCCCATAAATTTTTGTTCAGCTTGTCCAAATTCTCTGCAAATAAAAAGCAGAATTTGTTGCGTGATTGTGAATATCCTTGACCAAGAAAGGGAAACTCTCGACACCATCAAGAATGTCAATGTCATTGCGATTGATGTTTATTTTCGCATTGTAAATGCCCCCGCCAAATGTACATGTCGGAATATTCATGGCAATCCTATACTCCCCTTCAGTCAACGCGAAGCTTCGTCCATCTCTCGACGAGGAAATGTCTATAAAAAGGTTTGAGTCATCTACTGAAGATTTGATCAACAAACTGACACTGACATCTTGTATTTTTCGACGACAAAGTCCTTGTATAATTAGGCTACAGCCTTCGCCAGTCCGGAGGTGATCAATTACCTTATCATTACTATCAACGAAAAAAATACGTTCGATATCTAAGCCCGTACTGTCTGATTCTTCCCTCCGCGGTCGACTAAATATATAGCTCTCCAGTTCAGCCTGCTTGCCGAAAAGGTCGTTTTCGTAAGCTTTCAAAACTTCACTAATTCCACCGCGAAACTTTGCAGTTCCACGCTCAAGATAAATTCCAGATCTGCAAACGTTAAGCAAGGATGATGAGCTATGCGATACCAGCAGAAACGCACTACCACTTAGTTTCAGTTCAGACAGTCTACGATAACATTTCATTCGGAATCTGACATCACCCACGGCCAACACCTCATCGATTAAGAGAATGTCGGGGTCCGTGTGAATAGCGCAAGAAAAACCAAGCCGTGCGCTCATGCCTGAACTATATGTTTGCACGGGCGCATCAATCGCATGCCCAATTTCCGAAAACGCTACAACGTCATCGAATTTTTGATCAATTTGTTCTCTGCTAAGGCCCAAAATACTCATGTTAACGTATATATTTTCACGGCCAGTGAGAATAGGATTGAAGCCTGCGCCGAGTGCGATGAGCGGAGCGACTCTTCCGGTAATTGACACCGTCCCGCTGTCCGGCTTAATTAGCCCGCTGATGACCTTTAGCAAAGTTGTCTTTCCTGCTCCGTTTGCACCAACCAACCCTAGTGCTTCTCCTCGTTTTAGCTCAAAGCTTATATCATCAAGGGCCCAAAATTCCCGTTTCCTCAAGTTGCGGGAACTTCGTCTTATTCCCAGCACTTCTCCACAAATGTCAGATAAAGCATAGAACATTGCTTTTTTGAGATCCCGACAAAATTTTTTGGAGATTCCACGCACAGACAAAACTACGTTGTCGTCAGTTTTAACAACAGTTTCTGACGAGGATGAAGTGACATGAGTACTTGAAAAATCTAAGACCATCGCTCAACTACGTAAGGCATTGATAGTCTAAATACAACCCATGCTATTATGAACAATACTACTGAAGAAGCAACAATAGCGATAACCTCAGAAGCATAGGGTGTATGACCCTTGGTGGACAGATCACGAATACTTGTAATCAGGTAAGTGAGGGGATTCATCTTTACCACACTGGCAAAAAATGACTCCTTCACGGGCATGGGGTAAACGACAGGGGTCAGGAACATAAGAACAGCTAAGGTAAGAGGCAACCCTTTTGTGATATCCTGGTAAATCATTCCGATTGGAGCTAAAAGCAAACCAATGGCCTGACCAAGAAAAATCATACACAAAACGACGCCGATCGCTTGTATTATGGATATTGAAGGTACGATGCCGTAATAGATAAAAACACCGCAGATAAGCAAACATTTCACAGCGAAATTAAAAATGGTCTCCCCAAACTTAGCTAAAAACAAAGCTTCTCTTGGAAAATTGATTTTACTGATAAACGATCGTGACGATGACAGTCCATTGACCGGTCCCATGACTGCCTCTGAAAAAGTCTGCCACAAGGTTACACTTAGTATAACATAAGCCGCGTACGGAATTTCTGTGGAGGGAATATTCAATATTTTATTCCTCGACGCAAGCGTGAAAGTTAAGGCCGTGAACAAGGCTGGTATGAAGGCCCACAAAAAGCCAAAAAATGATTGCCTATACGCCGCTGAAATGTCGCGTTTCATCAGGATAAATGCCAGCGAACGACTCCTCATCAGGTCCTTGATCATTAACTGAACAAGCTGCCACGGATGCTTGACCGCACTCTCTGCCCCATATTTCACCGTTTCCTTCCTTTCCATAACCAACAAATAATAACTATTCAGGCTATTTACTCTCACTATTCCGAATAGTATTCCCCGTTTTTCTTTTTCTGACCGTATTTATGCCCATAGCCATATCCATAACCATAGTTGTATCCATAACCATAACCTAGTCCGGATCTGGATAAATCGTTGAACAATATGCTAATGTTGGTCAGCTTCCCACTCCTATAATAATCCTGCAGCGAGTTTAGCGCGACCATCGGTGTATAATTTTGACGAATCACGAAAAGTGTATGGTCTGCATAGGTAGCGAGAACAAAGGCATCCGTCACTAAAGACAAAGGTGGCGTATCGATAATAATAAAATCAAACTGCTTACGAAGGTCCGCCAATAATAACCCCATCTTAGGCTTTATCAATAGTTCGCTCGGATTCGGGGGCATTGGGCCACCCGAGATAAGATACAAGTTTTCAACGGGGCTCGTTTGAACGATCTCCTCGAACGTGGCCATTCCCGAGAGGTACTGACTTAAACCAGTGTCGTTCTTTAGGTTAAGATCTTCATACAATTTCGGTTTGCGCAAATCACCTCCAACAATAATAGTTTTCTTGCCTGCCAATGAAAAAACAGAAGCCAGATTTAACGTAGTAAAGCTCTTTCCTTCACCGGGAATAGAACTTGCCACAATGAAGATCTGATGATCCTTATTCCCCGTAAAATAATTAAGGTTCGAACGCAAGGCTCGAAAAGATTCGGACAGCGCTGAACGAGGTCGGTTTAAAACGATAAGCGGCTCTGTCGCCGCGTTATGTCCGATCGCACCAATAAGAGGAACATTCGTTACCTTTTCAATATCGTCCCTGGATTGAATTCTGTTATTCAAAATTTCAAGCATCACAAAAATCAGCGTTGGGATTAATAATCCTGCGCCAGCAGCAATTGCATAGTTTTGCTGGATCTTTGGGGAAATCGACCCTCCGGCTAAAGGAGGATTCACGACCATGATATCCGATGTAGTCGATGCCTCAGATAATCCAGCTTCGGTTCTTTTCTGCAGTAAGAAAATATACAGCGTTTCTTTAAGGGAATAGTTGCGCTTAATGGAAATCAATTCTCGTTCAGTCCGTGGTAGTTTAGACAGTTCCTTTTCAATAATGTGGATCTGGTCATCGATGAATTTTTTATTGATTTCCTGTGTCTTAAGGCTATTCTCAATTGCTTTCACAATGTTACTCTTGAGATAACTGATACGAAGTAAACCGTCTTTGAGCTTTGGGTTCTCCGCGACCAGTTCGGCACCTCTCAGCTTCGTGTTTTGATAGACCTTTGCTTGAGTTTGAAGTTCTATAATGTCATTAATTAAATTGGCAACCACCACGTCGGTTATTCCAACACTAGTAGGTGTAAAGATTCCGTCGTATTGATCATTATTTAACAAACCTGTAATGTAGTCGTAGTAATTTTCAACCAATTTATATTGAAATTTCTGATCCTCGTAGCCCTGGATTTTGGAATACAATCGTTGCGTTTCAGTGGTCATGTCAGTAATGACATTACGCTGCTTGAAATCTTCGACCTGATCTTCATATAACTTCAATGAATCGCCTATAACCCGAAGTTGCTGGTCCAAAAAGGACATGGCCATTGTCGCAACCTTGTTCTTTTTTTCCACGTCAAAGGCTTGATATCGTTCAATGAACTTGTTAAGAAAATCAACTTCCTTTTGGGCCACATAACCATTGATCTCAAGATTAACCACAGCTGCTCCTATCTGAGCATAACCAACATTCAATCTCGCTGAATAATCCCTGGCTAGCGCCAGTGGGTCATTGAAGCGGACAACGAAAGGCATTCCCTTTAACTCTTCGAGGTTTCCACGCGCCTTGACAAGCATGGAATATCCATTGATGTGGATCGTGTCATTGAATTGAAGTTTAGTAAATTCCCTGCCAGAGTGCTCTTTGTCCTCAGTCACATATTGAAGCGAAAACGTATGATCGTCCTGCACGCTAAAATACATTGACTGACCATAAGGCTTTTGACTGTTCGGTAGCAATTCGAATTTGACGGGGAAGTTCCGATCGTAATACTCGGTTGTCATGATCTCCCCTTCACGATAGAAGGATACGTCAAAACCCAGATCCTGAATTACCTCTTGCAACAGCGAGTAGGACCTCATTATATATATTTCATTGTAGAAATTCCGGTAAGGATTCAAAAGCTGATTGTTATACAAGAACTTTGCCCCAACATTCTCCTCATTTTCTTTAATGATTATCGAGGCCCTGACTGGATATATTTTTTGACTGTATCGGTTGGTTATGTATGCAATGATGAAGGCGATAATTAATGACAATGCAATTACATACCACAGCCGCAACGCGCGATCCAGAACACGTTTAAAGTTCACTTGTAAACCGCCCGCTTGTTCTTTTAAGTCAGGAGGTAAGGCCAGTTCTGGTATAATACTTTGAGGATTCAATTTCTTGTATAATTAAGCACTAACAGAAAGATGGAAAAGGTGCTCAGAACAATTGATAGATTGGCAACATAATAATATTTGAAAGTCCTTTGTTTTAGCGGTGGTACAATAATCACATCATTCTGCTGGACAAAGTAGTTCGGTGATTCCAAAAATTCTTCTTCCAATAGGTTGACATAAAAGACGTCAGTGCTACCTTCATTCTGACGGATGATCTTAATGTTACTTTTGTCCGCATACTCACTAAATCCACCCGTCAAGCCAATAGCTTCGGACATTGTGAGCCTGGGGGTAAATGATGTTACCGTCTTTTCGGCGATCACCTCGCCTAATACAGTAAATCTAAAATTGAGCATGCGCACTCTTACTACGACGTCTGGTAAGTAGAGCGCCGCTATCGCTTCAATTTTGTCTTTTGCCTCGAAAAGCGTCAAACCCGATATTTTTATCTTGCCTAATACTGGATACTCAATTTCGCCATTTCCATTAACCAGTATCCCGCTTAAACTATTACCAGTTGCTCCCTGCAGCTGTGAAAACTTTGACAAAAAATCAAACTTATCATTTTGATCAGTCAATGTTTCAAAAACAATACTAACCATATCCAAAGGCTGTATTTTATACTCCCGGATCGAAAGTGGGTGTGAACGAACAATAGAATCCTTGGGAATTTGATCCCTATGCTTCAGATCGTCCTTTTGAAAGAAGACTATTTTTTTTGCGGGAACACAGCCGCAAAAAAGTAGCATAGAAAGACCAAATAACCCCCAAATCCAAGTGTTTTTATGAATTCTCATCTGTTCAAAGTTGGCAAATATATGGAATAAGGTGATAAATACGACCCACGAAATAGTCAAAATATTGGTTCGTTTTTTCATAAATGAATTGACGCTCAGCACTGAAGTAAAAACAAATACGAAAGAACTTTCATAATGGAGCGCTGGGGCGTGGAAACTTATTTTTTGCCCGATTGAATTGTGCGCTCTGAGGACTGCTCACCCAACCCTTGTTGTGTGTTTTTTCACCAACACGCGCACCTGACCTTCATGGTGATTCGGAAAGTCCAACGCGTATAGAACGTACGCCCCAATCGGTTATCCAATCTCGTAGGTTTGTCCCGCCCTGGCGACGAAGGCGAAGTGACCAGTATTGGCTGGAACACCAACATCGGAGAAAAAGTCATAAAAAAAGCGATCCCTTAGAATCGCTTTTTCATATCGTCAGAAGGCGCGTGAAATTTTTGTGTCTTGCGCCTCCCGATAGCTATCGGGTGCCGTAAAATTGGTATTCAATACCCTCTCTCGGCCTCAGGGATCTTTATTCATGGAAATTATAGACCCGAAACCCTCCTTGTTTAAGCACATGTTCGCCTCGCATCAGCTCCAGGTCGGCGTCGACCATCTCTTGTAGGAGCATGTTCACGTCGTACTTAGGCTTCCAGCCCAGGATGGTCTTTGATTTTGTAGGATCACCCAGCAACAGATCCACTTCTGTAGGGCGGAAATAACGGGCGTCGATTGCAACAACCTCGGAACCGGGCTTGATGTGGTTGCCCTCAATTTTGGTCTTGTCAACTGAATCAATGATACCGATCTCATTCACGCCTTTGCCCTTGAATACCAGGGTGGCGCCAACATGTTCAAATGCGCGTCTCATGAATTCGCGAACCGACGTGGTTTCGCCCGTAGCAATAACGTAATCATCGGCTTTGGACTGCTGCAGGATAAGATACATCGCTTCGATGTAGTCCTTTGCATGTCCCCAGTCGCGTTTTGAGTCAAGGTTCCCCATGTACACTTTGGATTGAAGGCCTAGTACCATGCGGGCCACGGCTCTCGTCACTTTACGGGAGACGAAGGTCTCACCGCGCAATGGCGATTCGTGGTTGAAGAGTATACCGTTGCAGGCAAACATATTGTAGGCTTCCCTGTAGTTTACCGTGATCCAATAGCCATAAATCTTTGCCACCGCATAGGGCGACCGTGGATAGAACGGCGTTGTCTCGGTTTGAGGAACGGCCTGCACCTTTCCGTAAAGCTCGGAGGTGGATGCCTGATAAATTCTTGTCTTTTCTGTTAATCCTAAAAGTCTTACTGCCTCCAGGATACGCAGTGTTCCGATAGCATCCGTGTTAGCAACATATTCGGGCATGTCGAAGCTCACGCGCACGTGACTCATAGCCCCCAGGTTATAGATCTCGTCGGGCTGGATCTCCTGGATCAGCCTGATCAGGTTCGTAGAATCAGTAAGATCGCCGAAGTGAAGTTTCATCCTTGCACCCTTATCATGGGGATCCTGATAGATATGATCGATGCGGGCTGTATTGAAGAGTGATGAACGCCGCTTCAGACCATGAACCTCATATCCTTTGTCTAAAAGGAATTCTGCGAGATATGCTCCGTCCTGGCCGGTGATCCCGGTAATAAACGCTTTTTTCATTTTATACAGTTTACAGTTGTATTAGGAGGTGAATGGTGCGACGAGTTTAAAAAATTGTTAATATCATTTGACCACACTGTAGGAGGAAACCTTGCTTAAAAAATCCTCATACGTCAACCGTATGCCTTCTTTCAAAGATGTTTTATGCCTGAAGCCCAGTGCATGAAGCCTGTTGGAGTCCATTAGTTTGCGTGGAGTTCCATCAGGTTTAGTTTTGTCAAAACCAATGCGTCCCTTAAATCCGACGGCCCTGGCGATAAGTTCGGCGAGATCGAGGATCGATATTTCTTCGCCGGTACCGACGTTAACAAATTCCGGCTGATCGTAATTTTCCATGAGAAACACGCATGCTGCACCGAGGTCGTCGGCGAACATGAACTCCCTGAGCGGAGAGCCTGTGCCCCATATCACCACTTCATCCTTTTCCTGTTCCTTGGCTTCATGAAAACGGCGAAGGAGGGCTGGCAATACGTGTGAATTCTGAGGATGATAGTTATCGCCATAACCATAAAGGTTTGTAGGCATTGCTGATATAAAGTGACGGCCGTGCTGCTTGTAATAGGCCTGGCAAAGCTTGATGCCCGCGATCTTCGCGATGGCATATGCTTCATTTGTTGGCTCAAGATAGCCGCTCAGCAAGCTGTCTTCACGAATAGGCTGAGGAGCGTACTTAGGATAAATGCAGGATGAACCGAGGAACAAAAGTTTCTTTACGCCATACCTGTACGATGCCTCGATCACGTTGTTCTGGATCATCAGGTTGTCATACAGGAAGTCGGCTGGATAGGTATTGTTGGAGAGAATACCTCCTACTTTTGCAGCAGCGAGGAAAACGTACTCCGGCCGCTCTCTATTGAAGAAATGGTCGACGTCGACCGATACTTTGAGGTCAAGCTCCTGCGAAGAAGCGGTGACGACATTGAGGAATCCATCTTCCTGAAGCCTCCGGTAAATCGCAGAACCTACCATCCCCCGGTGCCCAGCCACATAGATCTTCGAATTCTTATTCATTCTCTCGGTTTTTTTGTCCTCCACCTCAAACAAAAAGCAAATATAACGAATAAGCCTTTTTGTGCGTGATATTGGTCGAAACAGGAAGGCAAATATATCGCGAGATCCAGGCCTATTTGATGATAAAAGTCGTGGAGTGAGAAAATATTGATCGGTGCAGTCGTTTCCGGGCTTAACCGCGGAGACGCAAAGGCCGCTAAGGACCGCTAAGACACTCCGCGGCCTTGGCGTGCTTAGCGTTCTCCGCGGTGAAGGCTCAGGCGACCAGGAAATCTGGGTTTAAGAGATCCTCTTTGTTGTACACGAGTGGCTGGTCTGAGCCCTTTTGGGTGACCTTCAGCCCTGTTTCTGTCGCAATGATGTGTGCCGCCGCTGTATCCCACTCCATTGTCGGCCCAAAGCGTGGGTAAATATCCGCCCTCCCCTCTGCCAGGATCATAAATTTAAGGCTGCTCCCTGCCGACACCAGCACCGCGTCATCTAAATTCTTGATAAAGGCCTCCGTCTCCCGATTCATGTGGGAGCGCGACGCAACGACCCTCAGGCCTTTCTGCTTAACATCTATGTTGCCACGCTTAGGTAGCATTAGTTCTTTCCCTGAGCGTTTTAGCACAGTCCCATGCCCTTCGATGGCGTAATACAGATCACCCGTTACAGGGACAGCCACCACACCCATAACAGGACTGTGATGATGCACCAGCGCGATGTTCACTGTAAACTCATCGTTGCGCTTGATGAATTCTTTGGTTCCGTCCAGCGGATCAACCAGCCAGAAGTATTCCCATCCCTTGCGTTCGTTGTAGGGGATGGTACGGCCTTCCTCCGAAAGCACTGGCAGTCCCGAGTCCGAGAGCGTCTTGTAGATAATATCGTGCGCTTTTTTGTCCGCACGAGTAAGCGGGGAGTTGTCGCCTTTGGCCTCCTCCTGGAAATCACCGGAATTGTAGACCTCAAGGATCTCCACACAAGCTTTTTCCGCGGCGGTGACTGCCAATGGCAATAGTCTGTTCAGGTCGATTTGCATTGAAAAGTGTTTATACGATCATGCCCGCGGCAACGGTTTCGTTAGTTCCTTCATCCACCAGGATGACACTGCCGGTGATCCTGTTCTTGCGATAGCTGTCAACACTTAACGGTTGGGCTGTACGTATCTTCACGCGGGCGATCTCGTTCATAGCTAGCTGATCGACATGTTCAACACGCTGCAGTGTATTGATGTCAAGCTTATACTGTATCTCTTTCAGTACGCCACGCACATCTTTACTGGTATGCCGCACGTGAAATTTCGAATTGACGTGTAATGCACGCTGGTTCATCCAGCATAGCATCAGGTCTATATCCTGTGTGGCCTGCGGGTGGTTATTGGGCTTGGCAATGATATCGCCACGGCTGATGTCTATCTCATCCTCAAGGGTCATCGTCACCGACATCGGCGCGAAAGCTTCTTCTATAGTGTCGTTTCCAAGTGTAATGGACTTTACACGTGATGTGAACCCTGAAGGCAGCACGAGGATCTCATCCCCTTTTCTGAATATCCCGCCGGCTATACGCCCAGCATATCCCCTGAAGTCATGATGCTCCTTTGACTGTGGCCTGATCACATATTGTACGGGAAAACGGCTATCGATATGATTATAATCGCTTTCAATGTGGACAGTCTCCAGCATGTGCAGCAATGTAGCACCCTGGTACCATGTCATGGTCTCCGATCTGTTCACCACATTGTCTCCAACGAGGGCGCTGATAGGCACAAACTGAATGTCCGATACCTCAAGCTTGGACGAAAATCCTTTATAATCTTGCACGATCCTGTCATAGACCTGCTCATCATAGTTTACCAGGTCCATTTTGTTTACGCAAACTATGACATGGGGGATCTTCAGGAGCGACGCAATGAATGAGTGTCTGTATGTCTGCTCAACCAGACCTTTGCGCGCATCAATGAGGATCAAGGCAAGGTTAGCGGTTGATGCACCTGTCACCATATTCCTCGTATACTGAATATGCCCCGGCGTATCGGCAATGATGAATTTTCTTTTTGGAGTTGCAAAATAGCGGTAGGCTACATCAATGGTGATGCCTTGCTCCCGTTCTGACTTCAGGCCGTCGGTCAGCATAGAGAGGTCGACATAGTCGAATCCCTTCTTCGCGCTGGATGCTTCCACTGCTTCGAGTTGGTCTTCAAATATGGACTTGCTGTCGAACAGCAATCTGCCAATCAGTGTGCTCTTGCCATCGTCCACACTTCCCGCCGTTGTAAATCTTAATAGTTGATTATTCACCTTACTGAATTATATGTTAACACTACGCATCCTTCTTGTTGTCACCTCACCCTAAGTCCCTCTCCTCAAGGAGAGGGACTTCCCTCAATTCTTGATCTGCCTTGTCCTCAATGAGACTCAAGGCAAAAGGCTCTCACCTCCACTTATTCAAGCGCTCCCTTCTCCTTGAGGAGAAGGGCTGCGGATGAGGTAACGCCGCGCTTCAATTCATAATTCTATAATTCATAATTGCCTAGAATATCCCGCTTTTCTTCCTATCCTCCATCGCAGTATCGGAACGTTTGTCATCTGCCCTCGTCCCTCTCTCTGTTTTTCGCGATGCGCTACCTCGTCGATGATCTTTTCAACCGTATCGGCATGTGACTCAACAGCGCCAGTTATAGGCATATCGCCGCATGTTCTGAACCTGACGGTCATCATCACTGGTTTCTCCTTCTCTTTGAGCTTCAGCCATGGCGATGTTGAAAGTATGGTGCCATCGCGTACGATCACTTCGCGTTGATGCGAATAATAAAGTTTGGGAATTGGAATATTTTCGATGTGAATGTATTGCCATACATCCATCTCGGTCCAGTTGGATATCGGGAACACGCGGAAATGTTCTCCGATGTGTTTACGGCCGTTGAAAAGATTCCAAAGTTCTGGGCGTTGGTTTTTGGGATCCCATTGTCCGAACTCATCGCGGTGCGAAAAAAAACGCTCCTTGGCCCTGGCCTTCTCTTCATCACGCCGTGCGCCACCCATCGCTGCGTCGTACTTGTTTTTTTCTATTGTATCCAATAGCGTCACCGTTTGCAGCGCATTGCGGCTGGCATTGAAGCCTGATTCCTCTTTTGCGCGCCCTGTGTCAATACTTTCCTGAACAGAACCTACGACCAGCTTTACATCCAGCTCATTTACAAGCCAGTCGCGATACTCCATGGTCTCTGGAAAATTATGCCCCGTGTCGATATGTACCAACGGAAACGGTATACGCGCTGGAGCAAATGCCTTTCTGGAAAGGTAGGCCAGCACAATTGAATCCTTTCCCCCGGAGAACAACAACGCCGGCCGCTCGAACTGCGCGACCACCTCACGGATCACAAATATTGCCTCCGACTCCAACTCCCTCAAGTGACTCAAATAATATTGACTCATAGTTTTGTATTCCTTTGCGTTCCCTTTGCGTCTTTGCGCCTTTGCGGTGAAGTATTATTTGGATCAATCCTTAACCTCGGCTCCACCACTTTAACTAGCTCCGCCACCCCCTCCTCCACACTCATTTCCCCCGTATTGATCACGATGTCAGGGCTAACCGGTACCTCATAAGGCGAATCGATCCCCGTAAAGTTCTTCACCTCCCCCGCCCTGGCCTTTCTGTACAATCCCTTCACATCGCGCTGCTCGCACAACTCGAGCGGTGCATCAACGAATACCTCAATGTAACGCGCTGCACCCGCGATTTGCTTTACCTGTTCGCGATCAGCCTGGAACGGCGAAATGAACGCCGACAACACAACAATACCAGCGTCCATCATCAGCTTAGCAACCTCTCCGATACGTCTGATATTCTCGATCCTACCCTCGTCCGTGAAAGTCAGATCCTTGTTCAGGCCCGCCCTGATATTGTCGCCATCCAGCAAATAGGTGTGGTATCCTTTCGCATGAAGCTGCGCCTCTAACTGAACCGCCAGCGTTGATTTGCCCGATCCGGATAGTCCCGTGAACCAGACAAGATGTGCGTGCTGACCCAGCAGGGTCTCACGCTGTTCCTTGCTGACTTTTGACGTTATGGGATAAATGTGCTCCACCTTAAACTAGCTTATAGAAATACGATATGAAACCGACGCAAACTACGATATAAATGATCGTCAGCAGGGTTCCGACGCGTATAAAATCCTTGAATGTATAGCCGCCAGGGCCATATACCATGAGATTGCACTGATAGCCGATAGGCGTCATAAAGTCACCTGAAGCGGCAAAAGCAATAGCTGCAAAAAAGGGCGTGGGTGATAGATTGAGCTGCTGAGCCATCGACATGGCGATGGGAAATACGATTGAGACGGCTGCCGTATTGGTTATGACCGAGGTCAGGATAGTCGTCACTACGAACAGGGCGGTGAGTACCCCTACAGGTCCCGATTTTTGTCCCACAGAGATCAACCCTCCTGCCAATAATGCTGCTGTGCCTGACTTCTCCAATGCCACACCGATCGCGAGAGAACATACCAGCACCAGTAGTAAGCTCAGGTCGAGTTCGCGCCTGATCTCACCGATATTAAGGATGCCAATGAGTATGAGGACAACCAATATACCGAGACATACATTGAACAGCGGAAGCACCTCGGTAATTCCCAGGATCAACGCCGCAAATGCGCCTATGCCTACCCACTTGAGCCACTTCGCTTTCGGTGGCGTTATCTTCCGAGGCACGGTGACGAAGAAAAGGTCGCGCTCATAGTCACCGTTGTGATGATCTTCGCGTGTAAGGAGCAATAGAAAGTCTCCTCCAGCCAAAGTCATCTCGCCAACTTTGCCAGGGAGCTGTTTGCCATTGCGATGTATGGCTATAATAGAAGCGTTGAATGTCTTTCGGAAGTCTGAATCCTTGAGACGCATACCGATGAGGTCAGAATTCGCCGGTATTACAGCTTCCACAAAATGAAACTGACCTTCGACTTCCAGCTTGTCCTGTTTCGGAATACGGAGTCCGTTGTCTTCCTTGATCAGGTTATAGATCGACGCTGTCCTTCCGGAAAAGAACAGGAGGTCGCCTGCTTCAAGTAGCTCTTCTGGAGAGACCGGCGAAATGATCTTCTCGTCGCGAATGATCTCAACGAGGAAGATGTCCTGCAGATTTCGAAGTCCCGCATTCTTCACGGTCTTGCCGATCAAACGGGAGTTGGCGAAGACCTCTGTTTCGACGATATATTCTTTCAGATTTTCGCGAAGTGTCTCAAGCTTGTTTGGATTTGAAGGGAGAACATTATAGCCATAAAAATACAGGTAGATCCAACCGATGACCGTTACGATTACCCCCAGGTAGAGGAAGTCCTCAAGTCCAAGCGGCGGCAGGTTATAAGAGACAATGAGGCCGTTGAGCACCAGGTTTGTGGATGTTCCGATCACGGTGATCATGCCTCCCAGCACGGTGGCAAAAGACAAAGGAATAAGAAATTTTGAGGCTGGGTTGCCAGTTTTCTGCGCCCAATCTTTGACATAGGGTATCATGAATGCCACTATCGGTGTATTGTTAAGGAATGCTGACATGCTTGATACAGTCACCATCATACGAAACAGGAATACCCGTGGCTTCAACCTCGTGTCAAACAATTTTCCGAACATCTCCGAGCCATAGATGAGCCGGATGCCGGCAGTGACCAGCACCAGGAGAAAAATGATGATTATTTGCAGGTTAGAGAGGCCCTTGAGCAGCTCGACGGGTGTAATTATCCCTGGCATCAACAACGCTACAGTACAAATAAAAAAAGTGAATGCGGGATTGAAAAGTTCCTTGTAGAGAGCGTAGACGAGGAATGATACGACAAGAAGCGTGTAGATCTGAACAAAAGATAAGCCCACTAATCCGATAGATTTTCGCGCAAAGGTAATCTATAAGATCTTACCTGCAAGTGCTTCACCGCGAAGACGCGAAGATCGCAAAGTACCACCAAGCTCTTAGCGGTCCATAGCGTCCTTTACGTCTTCGCGGTGAAGTTTCCAGTATCTTAATATCATCTTTAAAAACCCCTCCATTTCCGCCAACGGTATCATATTTGGCCCATCACTGAGCGCCTTTTCAGGGTTAGGGTGCGTCTCAATGAAGAACCCATCCACGCCAGTTGCGGCCGCGGCCCTCGCGAGGAACGGCGCGAACTCGCGCTGTCCTCCCGAAGAACCCCCCATTCCTCCAGGCTGTTGCACGGAGTGCGTGACATCGAAGATGACTGGCGTGTATTGACGCATAATGGGTAGGGAACGCATATCCACTACCAGCGTATGATAACCAAAGCTTGCCCCGCGTTCTGTTAGAAAGACATTGTTATTCCCTTCACCTCTTACCTTATCAACAGCGTATTTCATGTCCTCTGGCGCCATGAACTGACCTTTCTTGACTTTGACCGCTTTACCTGTTCTGGCCGCAGCCTTCAGGAGGTCGGTCTGCCGGCAAAGAAAAGCCGGTATCTGCAATACGTCAACGACCGTAGCTACCTCTGCGCACTGATATGATTCATGTACATCTGTAACGATGGGAACATCAAGATCTTTTTTCACGCGAGAAAGGATCTCAAGTCCTCCTTCCATGTTTGGACCCCGGTATGAGCCTGATGAAGTACGATTGGCTTTATCAAATGACGATTTGAAAACGTAATCGATCCCCAGGCTTGCACAAATGGCCTTGACGGTTGAACCTGTTTCCATACAGATGTCATAGCTTTCAGCAGCGCAGGGGCCGCTAAACAATACCATGCGGTCGCCTCCCAGTGTGATGTTGTCCGTGACCTGAACTTTATCTTTGAATTTGTTCATTCGTTCATGCTTACTGTTTCAGAATGCTTGGCATTTCGCCTTTGGCGGCCAATACGAGGTCTGCCACTTCCCGCAATACACCATATCCACCTCTCACGCGCGTTACCACGTCTGCTTCGGCCTTGATGTACTCAAATGCGTCCATGGGGCATGCACTGAGGCCACAGTTTCTGAAAATGAAGAGATCGTTGATATCGTCCCCAATGAACGCTACCTGCTTTGTTTTCAGCTCATAGTGCTTAACAAGCTTTTGGAATACGCTGCCTTTGTCCACGATCCCCTGATGGCAGAAATCCACTTTTAATTCCGAGCAGCGCTTGGCTGTGGCGGGCGATTCCCTCCCCGAGATGGCGCCGGTGATAATGCCGGCTTTCTTCAAATGACTGATGATAAGTCCGTCTTTGACATTGAAGTTCTTTGTTTCCTTACCCTGGTCATCGTAAATGATCTGTCCGTCGGTGAGGACGCCGTCGACATCAAAAAAAATCGCCTTGATACTTGCCGCTTTTCGGACCTGGTCCTTTGAGTAATTTGCTAAGATGGATTTCAAGCTTGGGTTTAAACAGCCGGAAATTATGAAAAGGTTTCAACTTACACCATCCCGGATGGAATCATTTGATTTTTCCGTCGATAAGGTCATGGCATTTTTTAGCTTTATACCCGGAAAGCTCTGACCTCAGGTATTAAAGCAATGTATGCGCATTTTTAAGTTCCTAAGTTCCCTCATTATTACCGTTTCGCTGATTTATATTTTGGATACCCGATGGGTCATCAATGGAACCCCGATGCCCCCTATTGCAAAATTTCTCGATCCTTTCCGGGGCTTCTGGCGGAACATTGAAACGCCAGCTGGCGGTAAGGTACCCGATCCCATAACCATTGAGGGGGTGCAGGAAAAAGTAACGGTCGTGTTCGACAGTCTTGCTATTCCACACATCTTCGCATTGAACGATCTTGACCTGTATTTCGCACAGGGATACATCACCGCGCGTGACAGACTTTGGCAAATGGAGTTTCTCACACATGCAGCAGCCGGCAGGGTATCGGAGCTCATCGGGGCGGGACCACGCAACAGTATTCGCGATTATGACAGAGGGCAGCGACGACTGGGAATGGTTTATGCGGCGCAGCGCTCGCTGGATGCGTTGAGTTCTGACCAGGAGGCGATGATCATGGTGGAAAAATACACCGAGGGAGTGAATGCGTACATCAAAACACTTTCTTACAAAAATCTGCCTTTTGAATACAAGCTGTTGAATTACCGGCCTGAGCCGTGGACAACGCTTAAATGCATGTTGTTGCTGAAAAGCATGGCACAGTCCCTTTGCATGCGCGACAAGGACATGGAGATGACCAATGCGTTGAAATTATTCGGGGCGGAAATGGTGAGCGTACTCTATCCTGACCATGATGAAATGACCGATCCTGTTGTAAACAATCCTGGTGGTTGGAAATTCAACATCAGGATCGCGGATAGTATACCCCTAGCGTTGCCCGCTTCGCTGATCAACATAAAGAAGGTCGACGGTCCCCATCCCGCCAACGGTTCAAACAACTGGGCAGTGAGCGGTTCAAGGACGGCAACTGGAACGCCTATGCTCGCAGGTGATCCTCATCTCGATCTGAGCTTGCCTTCATTGTGGTATGCCATTCAACTTAACGCGCCGGGGATCAATGTTTTCGGAGCATCATTGCCTGGCATGCCATGCATAGTCATTGGCGCCACCGATTCGATTGCGTGGAGCGAAACGAATGCACAACGCGATGTGGTTGACTGGTACGCGATAAGTTTCCAAGACAAGAAGCGCGATAAATATTTATTGGATGGCCAATGGGTTAACACCAGGAAGGTGATCGAGAAATTTGCTGTTCGTGACAGCCCAATCTTTATTGACACGGTGGTGTACACAACATGGGGACCGATTCCCTATGATGACAACTATCGACCCGATGAGAATAGAAAACAGTACGCATTCCGTTGGTTGGCGCACGAACCTACCCGCGAATTCACCGGCTTCTATAAGCTAAACAGGGCATACAATTATTCGACCTTCGTCAATGCCGTGAACTACCACTCCGTTCCCGCACAGAATTTTGTCTTCGCATCGCTGACAGGCGACATCGCTATGCGGGTTCAGGGAAAATTTCCGCTACGTCGACCCTTGGAGGGCAAATTCGTTCTTGATGGGTCCAAAAGTTCGTCAGGCTGGCGGATGTTCATTCCCAATGAACAGAATATTTTTTCCCGAAATCCTGCCCGTGGTTTTGAGAGCTCGGCCAATCAATATCCAGCTGATGGAACGTACCCGTACTACATAACAGCACCACAGTGGGAATCCTATCGCAACCGACGGATCAATCGCGTTTTAAAAGAAATGAATGATGTCACACCATGGGATCTCATGAGACTTCAGACGGATAACTACAGTCTTAAAGCTGAAGAGAGTTTGCCCTTCATGCTAAGTCAGCTTGATACCGCTTCGCTGAATGCTTCAGAAAAGGAAGCATATAGCGCACTCAAAGTCTGGGATTATAATGACGATCCCGGATCCGAAGGAGGGAGTTACTTTGAGGCATGGTTTTCCAACCTCATGGCACTGACCTGGGACGAGATGGAGGATGACAATGTGTTGCTCGAAAGGCCAACGTCATACAACACCATCAGGCTTATGAAACAAAATAGTGCCTTTACTTTTTTTGATATCAAGTCCACTCCCGAAAAAGAAACCGCTATCGAGGTGATCAGAAAGGCTTTCGTTTTGGGCGCCGACAATGTCGCGAAATGGAAAGAACAACACGACGGCCAGGCACCTGTGTGGAGTGAATACAAAAGCACCTTTATCCGCCATTTGCTAAGAATACAGCCCCTAGGCGTTTACGCGAAAGGTGGCGGCAACCGTGAGACGGTAAACGCCCTGACCAAGACACACGGCCCGTCATGGCGCATGATCGTGAGCCTTGAAAAGGAAGGCGCGAAAATATGGGGAGTATATCCTGGCGGACAATCCGGCAATCCAGGCAATCCATTTTATAACAACATGACTGACGCCTGGGTAAGTGGGAAGTACTTTGAGATGCGGCTTTTGAAGGATGCAGGCGAAGCCGACGAGCATACTTTATATACATTGCAGATCAACGGACCGGGACAATGAAGTTCATCGTTCAATTTATTGCAATACTTTTCTTTGCACATTTGCTGGATCTTTTCCTGCCATGGTACTCCATTGCCCTGGCTGCATTTGTCGTCGGATATTTTTTGAAATCACGGCTCAATTTTCTGGCAGGATTCCTTGCCATTGCCACCTTATGGACATTCAATGCATGGCTGATCGATTCATCCTCCTCATCCGCTCTGGCCACGACGGTGGCTGAGATCTTCAACCTCAAACATGCGATATTTCTTTATGTGCTGATGGCTGTTATCGGTGGCGTTGTGGGAGGATTCGCCGCCCTTACGGGGGGGCTGCTGCGTGAGACCACAACATGAAGTTATTCTTGATCTTTGGTTCATGCAGGGCAGAAAGCTGCGGGGATATCCTTTGGAGTACGATAGAGAATAGGAGAATACACAGATTTACGCAACACACACAATATTCAATCTGAATTCTTCAATTGACAACGTCTTAAAATTCGGGTATTATCTATCATGCATCAACGAATCACAAATCCCAATGCTTATTGATTACTGTCTGCTGCGTATTCTCCCATTCTAAAAGGGTCGATGATAGCAGGCAACACCCCTTAGCCATAAGAGACTCGTTAATTGGTAACGTCTTAAAAATTTGGGTATTATCATCACGCCTCAATAGATTTCGAATCAACGATGTGTATTGATTATTTATCTATTGTGTATTCGCATATTCTAAAGGGTCGATGATAGCAAGGAATTCCCATAACCATCCGAGATCCATCAATTGACAACCTCTTAAAAGCGATTATGAATTGTGGATCTCGGAAATGATTTTCAGTCCCGTAAGCGTGAGATGAGGATCTATCTCTGAAAAGACAGGTTGCAACGATGGAATACTCATGCATAGCCCGCCGGTGGCTACAGTCATCAGTCCCGTATCATTCAATTCTTCGCGGATCCTGTTCAGCATATGAAGAACCATTCCCTCATATCCTATCATTACACCGGCCTGTATGGCATGCGTTGTTCCTTTACCCAGAACGGACTTTGGCATCTCGGCGGGAACGTCAAACAATTTCGCCGTGTGTTGTGACAATGAACGTATCGCTGTTTTGATCCCGGGAGCTATTGACACACCTGCGATCTCGCCGCTTGCTGACACAGTTGTGAACGTCAGCGCCGTGCCGAAATCAACCACAACACAATTCTTTTTGAATCTGTCGAACGCAGCGACAGCATTTGCAACGAGGTCCGCTCCTATTTCGTAAGGATTCCTGATCAGCAGTGGCAATGCCTTATATATCTCGGGACCCAACACCAACGGTTCCAGGGCGAAAAGGCCTGGTAGCCGCCTCAGTGAGCTTACTGGTCAGCGCAGGAACAACGCTGCTGATCACAACCTGCCTTACCACTTCCTGCCTCAATCCGATTTCGAGGAAGTTGTTGGCGATACGCATGCTGTAATACATCTGGGGCAAATCGGCAACGGTTGGAATTCTCCAAACGGTATTCCATTGCGTTTCGTCTCCGGCACTTTTTTCCAGCCAGATGCCGAGGGTGATGTCGGAATTACCAATATCAATGGCGAGTAACATGCTATGCAATTATGAATTATGAATTATGAGATATGAATTGCCTTGATTTAAGGTTTTTTCAAGAATAAATATACCCGAATCCCAATCGAGACAATTCATAATTTATAATTGCCTAGCTTAGTGCTTGCTCAATTTACCGCTTCCCAGTGATATTACACCTTGCTTAATATTATAGAAATAAATGCCGGGGGAACTTTGTGAACTCCAGGTATGCGTGTATCGACCAGGGGTCTGATGAAAAACAGATGCTTCATCAACGGTACGGCCCAGCGCATCACATATACGGAGACTTACCATGCCGGCATGGCTTATAGAATATGCTATTTTCACTTCACCTGAAAACGGATTTGGGGTTGCAATTACCGGATCGGCCATTTCCTCATTTTCCGCCGCAGTGACCAGCAAAGGCATATTCTCGTCAAGCCAGTCAAGTCGTCCGCTTACCCATTGCTTCAGGTAATTAACTTCATCCTGATATGTTACACCTATATATGAATTCGGCCAAATATATTTGTTCAATACTTTCCACGCCGTAAAGTTTCTTTGTTGAGCTTCTGTATTCAGCAACGTCGTTACAGAATCGATGTGGCTCATGATCTTGGTTTTCTGTAATGAGGTGGCCCGTAATGCTATCCACCGGGCGGCCACCTTCTCGCCAAAGTCCGGATCCTGGAACAGTCGGTTCCACCAGAATGGTATCAGCCAATAGTCAGTACCGCAGATCTTGTTGAAGTCCGTAACCCAACCTTCCACACCGGCAGAACAATAGTTTGCGTTTCCAAACCCAAGGTTGAAATCCCAAATGGGACCCATATGGATCTTGCCACCATCAGAGTCACGCTTCTTATACAGGAAGGTGCTGAGCCGGTAACCATCGACATTGTACGTAAGCTCCTGCATGAGGTAAAAGTCAATAAAAGAGTTAACATCGATGTATTTCGCGTATCCCTCTTCAGGATGCGCAAACTGGCTACTCTTCAATGCATCCTCAAACATCTTCACGTAATTCTGAAGATACGTTTTTTGCTCCTGCACAATATCGCCTGCGTCGGGATATTCATATTGAAAGAAAATAGTTTGATTGCCACTTGCGCGAGGCGGGGGATATGCTGAAGTCCATCCGTCGCCATTGTCTCCCGTCGTCTTATCGATCTTGAATATATAGCCGCCGGTAACATCATTGCCAGCGGTTTCGTCAGGATCAAGCTTGTTTATATCAACTCTGTTCTTGTCCCGCTTGATCTTTTCAATGAGCACATATACACCCTGATATACATCGTTCAGCACAACTTCACAATATCTTGTTCGTGGCGCGTACACACCACCAAGCTGCCTCCCGAGACCATACGCGAGCACATCGCGCATAAGACTTTTGTCATTGTAAGGAGCAAATAGTACCCAATCCTCTTCTTCTGGCATACCTAACAACGATGCGGCTACACCTTCCCCGGCGTCATCCTGTATCTCTATTCCATATTGCTTTTTGGGAAACATCTGGGATGATGAACCCCTGATCTCTATGCCGATCTTCCCGTAAAAATCATTAAATGGGTCGGTTAATTTGTTTCGGACCGTGCCATTATCAATAATACCCATGGTGACTGTAATTTTGGGATCATCAACTATGACCGCGCCACCCGTGTTGATGACTACAATTGGCAGGTTTGAAGAGGAGAATGGGACAACTGCATCAACTTGCCCATATACTCCGGCAGAAACGCACAATCAGCCCATAGACCAATTTTCTGAAAACCATGTTGATTCGGAATTTAATCCTAAAATAACATTACTTTAACAGGAATAGAAACGATTTCTGCCAGGGGCTTGAGCAGGTCTCCACGTGTGTGCGCTTGTTGGTGAAAAACAGGCTGGCCGAGAACTATCGCTTCAATGATGCGTACGGGATTGCGCGGCGTGAATCCTGAAGGGATTCAATTTGAATAGCCGCCGATGAAATCGGTGGTACTAAGAGCATAACCACCCACAACCCCGACAAGGGGTTGAACAGAAACTTCAATGAATTGCATACCCGAGAAAATTCACGAACATTAAAAACAACATGATCGTGAAGATTCAATAGGATTTCTATTGAACCCCGCTGGGGTTCCTGTGCCTGGTCGTCTTTTAACCCCGCATTGCATGCGGGGCTATTCAAATTGAATCCCTTTGGGATTCAAAACGCACAATCCCTTTAGCATCATTGAAGCGACGTGAGGAGTCCTCATTGGACACCGATCAATAGTTCTCGGTCAGCCTCAAAAACACAAAACAAGGGCTGGGTGAGTAGTTCTCATTGGACACCGAATTAATTATGAGATATGAATTGTCATGATCAGGGATTTCTCTAGAATGAATGTAACCGATTCCCAGATCGAGTCAATTCATAATTTATAATTCATAATTGCATAGCATCTGCTTGACTTTTTCCATGCCGGTGCCGGCATTTTCCTGGATCCTGTGTATCAAAGGAATGTTTCGCAAGTCCGGAATTTTCGGATCGACAATGAATCGCGGTGCATCGTAGCGAACATAGTTAATAAGGCCGGCAGCCGGATATACAGCCATTGACGTTCCCACCACCACAAAAAAATCAGCGCTTGCCGCATGCGTCGCGGCAACTTCCATCAACGGAACCATTTCTCCGAACCAGACAATATTGGGCCTGAGCTGCGATCCCATAGCACACTTGTCGCCTATATTCAGCTCCCAGCCATTGATAGGATAAACTAACGATTCATCCTTACTGCTGCGTGACTCGAACAGACTGCCATGTAAGTGAATAACATGATTTGATCCAGCCCTCTCGTGCAGGTTGTCGACATTCTGTGTTACGACAGTAACATCAAAATATTCCTGAAGTTCTGCAAGGATCTCATGCCCACGATTAGGCTTGACTTCCAATGCACGCTTTCGGCGCTGATTGTAAAAATCCAGTACAAGAGCAGGGTTTTTCTGCCACCCTTCAGGTGTCGCCACCTCCATAACATCGAACCCTTCCCACAATCCATCAGCATCCCGAAAAGTTGGAATACCACTCTCAGCGCTGATACCTGCTCCGGAAAGTACGACGAGCTTTTTCAAGCAATTATAGAATTTATGAATTATGAATTGGCTTCCGTCACGCAGCGGACATCGCTATTTAGTTTTTCGACAAACTAATTTATAATCCATAATTCATAATTTCCTTTTACTTCTTCTTTTTCGCAGCAGGTTTTTTCTTCGCCGCAGATTTTTTCGCAGGAGCAACTTTTTTCGCAGTCTTCGTAGCAACGGCAACCTGAGGTGTTGCAGCTCCAGCTGGTGCCGCCTCCTTCTTCCTGCCGAATCGACCGCGCTTTTCAGGGGCATTTGCAGCAAGTGTCAGACACTCCTCCAGCGTGAGTGAAGCCGGCTCTTTACCCTTTGGTATCTTGACATTCTTTTTCCCCGCTTTGATGTATGGTCCAAACCTGCCATTCAGGATTTGTACATCAGGGTCCTCCGGAAAAAGTTTGATCGTCCTGTTTGCATCAGCAATCCTTTTTGCCTCGACAAGTTCAATAGCCTTTTCCAGGGTAATTGTATATGGATCAAGATCCTTGGTGATGGATACAAATTTTTTGTCGTGCAGTACGTATGGACCGAAGCGGCCGATGTTAACTACAACTGGTTTCTCTTCAAACAGGCCAAGATCACGCGGCATTTTGAACAGCTCCATAGCATCCGCTATCGTTATGTTCTCAATAAACTGACCTGGCCTGAGGCTGGCAAACTTAGGTTTCTCTCCCCCGTTGTCGTCGGGGTTTTCGCCGATCTGAACATATGCTCCGAACTTACCGAGCTTAGCATAAACATTTTTGCCCGTCTTAGGGTCTACACCAAGTTCCTTACTCTTACCGACAGACGAACGCTCTACCTTCTCCGTCTTCGTAACCTTCTTGTGAAACGGTCCATAAAAATCATGGATCATTTTCTTCCAGTTGAGTTTGCCTTCTGCGATCTCATCAAACTCCTGTTCGATCTCCGACGTGAAAGAGTAGTCAGTTACGTCGGGAAAATGCTCAATGAGAAAATCATTGACTACCATCGCTGTGTTCGTGGGAAAAAGTTTGTTTTTCTCCGCGCCAGTGATCTCACTATCTTCAATTCTGCTCAGTTCATTATTCTGCAGTGTCAACACAATGTATTTGCGTTCCACACCCTCGCGCGCCTCTTTTACCACATAGTCGCGCTTTTGTATGGTCGTAATGGTAGGCGCATATGTCGATGGTCTTCCGATCCCGAGCTCCTCAAGCTTTTTGACAAGACTCGCTTCAGCATATCTCGGTGGATGTCTCGAAAATATTTGTTTTGCTACAAGCTGCTCAAGCAACAATTTCTGTCCTACGCTTAGTGGCGGCAATACTTTGCTGTTATCTTCTTCGTCATCTTCATCATCCGATTCCATATAAACCTTCAGGAATCCTTCGAATTTGATCACTTCACCTGTTGCGATCAATGTTTTATCAGAGGTTGATATCCCGATAGTAACGGTGGTTTTTTCCAATTCGGCATCAGCCATCTGAGATGCAATCGCACGTTTCCAGATGAGCTCATACAGCCTGATGGCATTGCGATCCATTCCGGGATCTGTTACCGAGAAATCCGTTGGCCGGATCGCTTCGTGAGCTTCCTGTGCTGAAGAGGATTTTGTCTTAAACTGACGGGTCTGAACGAATTCTTTTCCAAAGGCTGACGCTATCTGTTTCATTGCGCCGTTGCGTGCTTCGTCAGAGAGATTGACAGAATCCGTACGCATATAACTGATCTTACCAGCTTCGTAGAGTTTTTGCGCTACCATCATCGTCTGGATCACAGAGAACCCGAGTTTACGCGCGGCTTCCTGCTGTAGGGTAGACGTTGTGAACGGAGGAGCCGGTGTACGCTTCGATGGTTTGGTCTGAAGGTCTGTGATCGAGAATACCGCGTTTTTGCAGGATTCCAGAAATTTTGAGGCTTCCTCTTCAGTTTCAAAGCGTTCTGAAAGTTCTGCCGCTACAGTCTTACCTTTTCCGACATCAAAAATTGCGTTGACCTTGAATGACGATTTAGCCCTGAATTCACTTATCTCACGTTCGCGTTCTACTACAAGTCGAACGGCAACAGATTGTACGCGTCCTGCCGAAAGCCCTGTCTTGATCTTCTTCCATAAAATTGGCGACAATTCGTAACCAACCAACCTGTCGAGTACACGACGCGCCTGTTGAGCGTTAACGAGATCGATGTCAATTCCGCGTGGATTTTCAAGGGCATTCAATATGGCTTTCTTGGTGATCTCGGTAAACACGATCCTACGGGTTTTGGCGTCGTTGAGGTCCAGCGCCTCTTTCAGATGCCATGAGATGGCTTCACCTTCACGGTCTTCATCGCTTGCGAGGTAAACCATTTCGGCTTCTTCAGAAAGTTTCTTGAGTTTGGCGATGATATCTTTCTTGTCGGGACTTATCTCATATGTGGGTTCAAAGTCATTTTCAACGTCAATAGCGCCACTTCCTTTCGGGAGATCGCGAATGTGTCCCATGCTTGAGGTCACCTTAAAGTCCTTACCTAGATAACCTTCAATCGTTTTCGCTTTCGCCGGAGATTCAACTATTACGAGATTTTTTGACATGCGCTCTATTCATTCAAAGGGCCCAAATATCACGAAATTTTTAAAAAGTCAAATTTGAACGCAGCCAGGCAGGCTTTAAACCCGTCCGAAAGGCACAGGTTTTGTAATTCACTTAATCGTTGATGTTCACACGATTAGCACATTTTTATCACATCTTTTAAACTTTTTTAATTCAGGTTAGTAATATTGACTGACAATCACTTGATCAGAAAGTTTTTCTAAGACATCATATGGCACGATACTTATACCTACTTCGACATGCTGAAAGTGCTGAAAAGCAAGTAGGCGAGCATGACCGTGAACGAGAACTTACTCAGGGAGGTATACGGGAAGCTTTATTGATTGGTGCCCACCTGCTCAGGGAGAATATTAAATTCGATGCTATTCACACCAGTACAGCTGTACGCTCTAAAGCAACTGCGGTAATCGTGACGGACGCAATGAAAATTTCATCCGATGAGATAATAGAAGATGATTCACTCTACGAAGCCTCAACGCGCACTTTCTTTGAATTCGTTACACAGCTAGACGATGAGGTTCGTTCTGTTTTATGCGTTGGTCACAATCCTGTGATCACCTATCTCGCCGAATCGCTGACAAAGGCCGAGATCGGCGATATGCCGCCAGCCGGCCTTGCCGTGATCAAATTCAGTAATGATCCCTGGCAGACGATCGCGCCGGGAAAAGGAGAGCTTGAGAGTTTTGTACCACCCAAAATGCTGATGAATCAATAGCAGGCGGGGAATATCCGATTGTGTGCGTAGCTGATCGTTAGAATAGGAGAATACGCAATAGGTAAATATTCAATGCACATTGTGATTCATGATCTATTGAGGGTTGCCGATAATACCCGACTTTTTAAGACGTTGTCAATTGAAGAATCTGATAAATATTTGTGTTGATTCTTTAAAAACGCGATTCGCTGTTAACGCTTAAAAATTTGCATGACCGTACTCGAAACGGCACTGTTAGATAGACACCGTTGTACTTGCCTACTGAACATTCGCTTAATGTGTATTGATTATTCTCTATCGTGATAGGGACGAAATCCTCCAGATTGGGAGACTTGCAACCAACATCCTTATTTCTCCGCGGAAGGTCTGCGCCTGGACAATAAGCTAATAAGGTTGGGGAGTTGAGGTGATATTTGTTACTAAGGTTATAAGGTTTGTTTTGTCGACCCCTCCTGTTTCTTGCATTTATTTGCAATGGTAAGCTTGCAATTGTATACCAGGTTGATAATAATATCAACGACGACTTCATTTTACATCCTGAAAGGATGTGAGTGGTTAGCCCAGGGTCTGCCGCAAAGTGGCATACCCTGGGAAAAAGCGCACACATCGTGCCCTGGCGCTGTAAGTGCCATTCACCCGGGACAATTGCATCAATAGCAAGCAGGGTGTCGGATAGAGGTGGCGTTCATGTTTATCAATAGCAGGCGGAGAATATCTGGTTGTGTGCGTACCTGATCGTTAGAATAGGAGAATACGCAACAGGTAAATATTCAATACACATTGTGATTCGTGATCTATTGAGGCCTGATAGATAATACCCGAATTTTTAAGACGTTGTCAATTGAAGAATCTGATAAATATTGTGTTGATTCTTTAAAAACGCGATTCGCTGTTAACGCTTAAAAATTTGAATGACTGTACTATAAACGGCACCGTTAGATATACACCGTTGAACTTGCATACTGATTATTCGCCTAATGTGTATTTTCCTATTCTCTATCTGAATGAAAACAGAGATCCCCCAAGATTTATCCCGTCACCTCGAGAACTCATTCTCTTTTTTGAATTGCGATACAAAGCTAACTCTCAAAAAAATTTGACTGTCTATGCTATAAACGGCACCGTTAGATATACACCGTAGAACTTGCATACTGATTATTCACCTAATGTGTATTTTCCTATTCTCTATCTGAATGAGAACAGAGATTCCCAAAGATTTGTTCTGTCATCCGTTCGAGCTCCTTTTCTTTTTTGATCACAATTCACAGCTAACTCTTAAAAAATTTGGAAGCCCTCAAACCAGCACCCCTCATTTCTCCACCGACAGTTCTCTGGCTTCCTGTTTAAACGGATAATCAAACAAGCCATGTTCTTTAATGGCCTCTTCCACTTTGTGTGGAACGAATTTCTCCCAGCCTGCTTCTCCTTTTCTTATCATTGCCAGCACATTGTCGGAAATAATGTGCAGGTTTTTCACGTTGGCTTCCCCTGATCTCTTCCAGCTTGTTATTATCCACGAGGTAGCGGAACAAATTCTTTAAGTTTAGGCGGAAGCTTGCTTCGAAATCTTTTAAGCGTTAAATAACTCATTCGAATCTTTTTTCCATGCAGGATAAATATAAAGCTTAACATTTGTTCCAAAGAGCGAAGCAAAACATTCCAATATCCCGCCCCTGAGATTTCTCATAAGTTTTTTCTTCAAATACTTTTTGCAACGCGAAAATCCCCATCGTTATACCGATCTTCTTTCCCTTTGTCATTTTGGATAGGTAATCCACGAGGCGATAGTATTCAAAATAATTAGAGATCAGCACATTCTGTCCCAGGGAACAAAGAATATCAGCGCGATGCAGAAAGTCTTTCTCATCGATTTTTCCATCCGGACTAAGGTCATTGAGGGTAAGTTCGGATACCAGGACGATATTTGAACGGTTAACATCCGATTCCTGTCTGAAATGTCTGCGCGAAGCCAGCAGCATATCTACGTTCACGTGTGTAGGAGGACGAAATCTTCCACGCAGCACCAGAACATTCTTTTTATAAAGTTCATCTGAAGGCTGCATGACGTTGCCATCGGGCCCAAACATAGCTGCCTTTGTAAGTCCATTCTTCACTAGCTTCAATGCCATCAATCGATTATCAACATGTTTGAAGTCAGGACCATTTAACCTGAACATATCAATTTCTATCCTGCGCGTGTAAGTCCGTCCAGCAATGACATGAGAATTTCTTCAGGATCGGTAAGGAACATACAGGAATAAAGCATATTCACACCTACAATCCCTAAGCGCATATTGCTGTTGAAGCGGATCATTGTCGTGCATTTTAACATGGATGATGCAATCGTTGGATTCACTTTTCGGCGTGAGTTGAAATCGCAAGTCCCATCCAGCCGTGACCTTGGTTCGTACGTTCATAGTTAATTACTTCAACGGTATCAGCGAATGCAAAAAATCGTGTTGTCTCAATTCGATGGGGAAGTCGTTCGGGAAGTAAAACGTACTCGTGATCGAGCATTCGGATCAATCGTTCTTCACATACGTATCGATCGCCTACACCATAAATCGCGTCACTAAATTTCATGTCATATGCAGACATCGTTTTAGCTACTGTACCTGACAGCCCCACCTACTTTAAAAAAATTTGCTGCTACTTCCTGGCCTGCGCCGATCTCTGCAAACGAACCATAAATAGCTTTGCTCAAATTGATGCGAAGTGCCTTTTCCTGGGTAGTGAGCTTTCTGAATTCTTCCATACCTCCTTTATGCTTCTAATTTACCTTTAATCATTGATGGGTGAAAGACAATTTTGCATTAAAGTTATCCCATTACCGCATAAGACAACATGTGGCATAATATGTGAATGCCATTTAATTAAAAGGCTTATGGGTTGTGTCTTCCAGGGATTCAAAAGTTGGCTTGAACAGAAGAGCAATGGGGCTTCAAGTAAAAAGTTACCTGTTGGATTTTAAGAGGTTACTATTCAATGCTTCGAAGCTATAACGAAGCAACTATTGCAAAAATTTGCTTGGCCTCGTGTTTCATTTCCTCCCATTCGTCGGGTGGTGGAGGTGTTCCTCTTTCAAATTCCTCCAATAGCCATGCGACCAATTCTTTTTTCATTCCAAATTGTTTTACCGCCTCTTCACAAAATTCGATTTCATGTTGATCGACTACATCATCCGCATATACCATGAGGATGAGATCGTATAGCAAATTCATTCGGTCGTTGATGGTTGTCAGGAACATTCACTTCGAATTTTTCATCGGTATCAACAAGTTGTTTGATCTGCCGGTCTTTGAGTCCATACCGGTTGCCAATTTTATACAGCAAGGCTTCCTCTTTTGGGTGCATGTGCCCATCAGCCTTCGCGAAGGCCAACAGATTTTTAATGTGAGTTTTCTTGTAAGAAAGATATTGGTGTTCAAAAAAACCCATCATAGCATAAATATTTGGGCACTGACTGTCTGGTAAAATTACAGGCCGTTCACGCAAATTACGAAATCCCAGGTCACACTTTCCTTTCGGCGGCCAGGACCTTGGCCTGCTCTTCGCGGAGAACCCTCCGCAATATCTTGCCAACATTTGTTTTTGGCAATTCTTTTCTGAATTCCATGTGCTTTGGAACTTTGTAGTTTGGTGAGATTTTCCTGGCAATATTTCAGGATCTCCTGTCTCGGTTAGGCTTTGATCCTTTTTGACAATGAACATCTTTATCACCTCTCCAGATTTTGCATCCGGAACGCCAATTGCCGCTACTTCCATCACTTTGGGATATGATGCAACTACATTTTCAATTTCATTTGGGAAAACATTGAAACCCGAAACTTTGATCATATCCTTTTTCGGTCAACGATCTTGAAAAATCCTTCAGCATCCATTAATCCAATATCCCCTGTTCGGAACCATCCACCGGGAAAGAAAACATCTTCATTATCTTTTTTCCAATATCCTGACATAACCTGTGGACCGCGAGCGCATATCTCCCCTGATTCACCCTGGGGTTAGCTGTTTACCACTTTCATCAAAAATCGCTACTTCTGTGCTAGGCACCGGAAGCCTATTGTTCCTTTTCTGTGCTTACCATCCAATGGATTGCAACATATTGCAGGCGATGTCTCGCTCAGGCCATAGCCTTCCACCAATGGCTTCCCGGTTACTTTCTGCCAGCGTTTCGCCACGACATCCTGAACAGCCATTCCGCCGCCTACGGCCCCATGAAGATGTGAAAAATCCACGTCCTTAAAATCAGGATTATTTAACATTCCATTGAAAAGGGTATTTACTCCGTGATAATGGTGAACTTGTGTTTTTTCAATTCCTTTACAAAGCCTTTTATATCACGGGCATTGGTGATCAACACATTTTTCACACCCGTCTAAACATCAGCACGCCATTCACAGTAAGAGCAAAGATGTGATAAAGTGGGAATAGCTGTAATAATAAGATTATCGGCGCCACTGGCATTCATGTATGGCTTGAACCATTGCTGTGATCATGGAATTATGCGCGATGATATTCGCGTGCGTTAACTGTGCTCCTTTCGATACTCCTGTAGTCCCACCGGTATATTGAAGCACGGCAATATCCTCCAGTCTATGGCTCGGGCTTTGCAATTCGAGGGAAGCCCCTTTTTTCAGGGCATCTTTAAATGACAATGCCTGCGGAAGATGATATGCCGGAACCATCTTCTTTAATTTTCTTGACAACAAAATTAACCACATGCCCTTTCAGCCGGCCGAACATGTCACCCAAGTTCAGTCATGATAATATGCTTGATCGGCGTGTTGGCAAAGTACCTTTTCCAGATTATGCGCAAAGTTGGCTACGATGACAATGCGCTGATATGTCGGCATCCTTAAACTGGTGTTCCATTTCCCGTGGGGTATAGAGCGGATTTGTGTTGACCACGATCAGGCCTGCACGCAGGGCTCCAATGAATGCGATAGGAAATTGAAGGAGATTAGGCATCTGGATAGCTATACGCTCACCTTTCTTCAATCCCAGTTCTTGTTGAAGGTAATGCAGCAAAGTTACCGGCAAGGTTATCTAACTCATGATAGGTAAGCTCAACACCCATGTTCTCAAAGGCAACGCGATCCTGAACTTCTTGCAGCTCTCCTCGAACAGCTCCACAAGAGAGGCATACTCGTAAATTTACTTCTTGTGCAACTCCTTCAGGATATTGTTTCAACCAGGGAAAATCCTTCATAAAAATGGGGCGTGATCATTGAAAAGTATTTTCCAACGTATTCCAAAGCAAACGATTGTTTGCCAGCAAATCAATAGCGATACGTGAAAGCATAAAAAAAACCCCGATCCTGGTACATGTCAAGATGGGCAGCTCTGAATAACTCATTAACCTAAACTGAGCTTGCTGTAGAGGAAGGAGTCGAACCTTCACGGAGAGGTTAGGTTTGGAAACCTGATCCATTACTTGATTAGATCGGATCAGGGTGCTTCACTTTATTCCTGTCATCTCCACCCCCGAGACCGGAGGGCTTGTCTGCCAATTTCAACACCCTACAATGTGTTTAGTTTGTGTGTATGTGTGCCCCGACTCTGTGCGTGCTTAGCTGTAGAGGGAGGGTTCGAACCTCCACGGAGCAGTTAGGTCGCCAAAGGCTGGACTTTATCCCGTCTTCTCCACCCCCGAGACCGGAGGGCTTGTCTGCCAAATTTCAACACCCTACAATGTTTTATTGTGTGACTGTGCTGAGTTGTTTATCTGTGTGTGCGTTGTAAAATCTTTAACAAAGTAACGCATTAACTGGTCGTTGAATCAATAAATGATTCAAATATTTGTATATTTTTTAATATTATTTCATATTTTTGAATTATACTCAAAACACAAATTTCATTATGGCCGAAAATTATAAAGTTGATAATATCGACTTGAAGATTCTGGAGATCCTCATGCAGGATGCGAAGAAACCATATACCGAAGTTGCCAAGAAAGCTTTTGTCTCCGGAGGAACTGTTCATGTACGGATGAATAAGCTGGAGGAAGCCGGGATTGTCGAAAAAACAACCCTAAAGGTCAATTATGCAAAGCTGGGCTATGATATCACGGCGTTCATTGGAATATTCCTTCAAAAAAGTGCGCTTTACGATCAGGTGATGGCCAAACTTAAAGCTATCCCTGAAATCACCAGCATCCACTATACCACAGGTAACTACAGCATGTTCACCAAGATCCATTGCAAGGACACCAATCATCTCAAAGCTGGTGCTTCACGACAAAATTCAGCAGGTAGAAGGTATCGAACGGACGGAAACCATGATCTCTCTGGAAGAAAGCTTGGATAGAAGCCTAAATCTCACCTACCATCCAAATCGATGAATTGTATCCGTATTAAATAGGTCTGCGCGAACCTAAAAATGGCCTTTTTTGTTATACTTTTGTAGTTGTTTAAAATTAGTCTAAATAGACGTCGATGAGTAAGGATAATCAGGTACTGGAAGAATTCACTTCGAAGGAATACGAGCACGGCTGGACTATTAATATTGAGACTGACTCAGCTCCGAAAGGTCTTAATGAAGGAATTATCCGCTTTATCTCCGCAAAGAAAAATGAACCTGATGGCTGCTTGAATGGCGGCTTAACGCTTATCGGCAATGGATCAAAATGAAAGAGCCCAAGTGGGCTAATGTTACCTATCCACCTATCAATTATCAGGATCTTATCTACTACTCTGCTCCGAAGCAAAAAGTGCACGCCCAAGAATCTTGAGGATGTTGATCCTGAACTGATCAAGACTTTCGAAAAACTGGGTATCTCGCTTACGGAACAAAAACGTCTCACCGGTATTGCAGTGGACGCTGTCATTGACAGTGTTTCTGTCGCGACAACATATAAATAAACACTTGGCCGAGCTAGGAATTATTTTCTGTTCTTTCAGCGAAGCCGTGCAAGAAGCATCCTGAATTGGTTAAGAAATACATGGGCTCTGTTGTGCCCGTCAACGATAATTATTTTGCAGCGCTAAACTCAGCGGTATTTACAGATGGATCGTTCTGTTATATTCCTAAAGGAGTTAGATGCCCGATGGAGCTTTCAACCTACTTTAGGATCAACGCAGCCAACACCGGCCAATTTGAACGGACACTTGATCGTTGCCGACGAAGGTTCTTATGTCAGCTACCTGGAAGGATGTACTGCACCTGATGCGCGACGAAAATCAACTTCATGCTGCGGTCGTAGAGATCTATGCCATGAAAGATGCGCAGGTGAAATATTCAACCGTGCAAAACTGGTATCCCGGAGATAAAGAAGGCAAAGGCGGTATTTACAATTTCGTAACGAAGCGCGGATTGTGTTTTGGCGATGGTTCGAAAATTTCATGGACCCAGGTTGAAACAGGATCAGCCATCACCTGGAAATATCCTTCCTGTATTTTGAAAGGTGACAATTCAATGGGTGAATTTTATTCTGTAGCTGTCACCAATAATTATCAGCAGGCGGATACAGGAACTAAAATGATTCACATTGGTAAGAATACGAAGTCACGCATTGTCTCGAAAGGAATTTCTGCAGGTCATTCTCAAAACAGCTACCGCGGTCAAGTTCAGATCATGAAGCGCGCAGAGAATGCACGAAACTTCTCTCAATGTGACTCTCTGCTGATGGGTGATAAATGCGGCGCGCATACCTTCCCATACATCGACGTGAAAATAATTCGGCGCGAATTGAACATGAAGCCACCACTTCCAAAATCGGCGAAGATCAGATCTTCTATTGCCTTCAACGAGGAATCGATGAGGAATCAGCTGTTGCGCTCATTGTTAATGGCTACGCCAAAGAAGTTTTAAATCAATTGCCGATGGAGTTTGCTGTGGAAGCACAAAAACTTCTTGCGCTTACCCTGGAAGGAAGTGTTGGATAACATTATCCAGCCAAGTCTCAAAGTAAGAATGAACAAGTATGTTAAGTATAAAGAATTTACAAGCCAAAATCGGTGAAAAACAAATCCTGAATGGAATCAACCTTGAGGTAAAGGCAGGAGAAGTGCATGCTATTATGGGACCTAATGGTTCGGGTAAAAGTACGTTAGCCTCAGTCCTTGCCGGACGTGAAGACTATGAAGTAACAGCCGGTGAAGTATAATTTCTAGGCAAAAATCTTCTGGAAATGTCACCTGAAGAAAGAGCGCGCGAAGGCGTGTTCCTCGCTTTTCAATATCCGGTTGAAATACCTGGCGTCAGCACTATCAATTTCATGAAGACTGCACTTAATCAGATTCTCGACGCCATCAGGCCAACAGACCCTGGATGCAGTTTCCTTTCTTAAAGTGATGAAGGAAAAAATGAAGTTGGTCGATATGGATCAATCACTGCTGAACCGATCACTGAATGAAGGCTTTTCCGGAGGTGAGAAAAAACGCAATGAAATTTTTCAGATGGCAATGCTTGAGCCCAAGCTTTCCATCCTGGATGAAACAGATTCCGGACTTGATATTGACGCGTTGAAAATCGTAGCAAACGGTGTGAATAAGCTTAGGACATAAATCCAACGCGACGATTGTTGTAACACATTATCAGCGACTGCTTGATTATATCATCCCTGACTTTGTACATGTTCTATACAGAGGAAAAATAGTTAAGTCTGGAGGCAAAGAACTTGCTCTTGAGCTGGAAGCTAAAGGATATGATTGGATCAAAGATGAAATGGTTGTATAGCGAATCCTGTTCGCAAGATGATCATTTAAAGAAAAGGGGTATCTACTGAAATATTATTACGGAATCGAAGTGAACGAAAATATCTCTCCTGAATTAGTGAATTTGATCGACAGGGATCTGTCTCTGCACCCTCGTATTCAAGCACTGCGGCAACAGGGACGTGACGCCTTTATCAGACTGGGACTTCCTGAAAATAAATCGGAAGAATACAAGCATACACCAATTACGAGGCTTCTGCTCAAAAATCTGAAGCTGGATAAACAGGAGAGTCAGGTGAGTGATCTGAAGCCTGAAGAGATTGGAATAGCAGGCGTTGACGCACAAGTCATCGTATTTGTGAATGGAATTTTTTCTCCGGAATACTCCAAAATAGGAGGATCGGCGGGACTGGTTGTCATGCCATTGGCGGAAGCGCTGAACAACGACGATGGCGTAGCCCTTGACCATTTAGGAAACTATGCAGATCATGAACACGATGGATTGGCGGCATGGAATACCGCATCATGGACCAACGGTACGTATATACGGGTGTCCGATAATGTTGTGGTGGATAAGCCAATCATTTTACATTACATTCACGATGCAAGGCAACGTGAAGTAATTTCCGTTCAGCGCAACCTTTTCGTGGTAGGCACAAACAGTCAAGTCACTGTTATCGAAAAATATACTTCAGCGGGCGGAAAAAATCACTTTTCAAATCATGTTACGGAAGCCGTGGTAAAAGCAAGCGGATCCTTCAATCTGTACACATTGCAGCATGATTCGGGAAACAGATATCAATATTCCCTGACAAAGATCCATCAGGCGAACTCCAGCCGGGTAAATACTTTTACGTTTACACTGAGTGGAAAGCTGGTTAGGAATAATCTTTACCTTTCCCTGGATGGCGAAGGTATTGAATCGCATATGTTCGGACTGTATCTTCTCTCAGGTGATACACTTGGCGATAATCATACCGTTGTAGATCACAGGAAGCCAAATTCCTTTAGCAACGAGATCTATAAAGGTATCATGGATGGAAACTCAAAAGGAGTTTTCAATGGAAAAATTTATGTAAGACCTCAGGCGCAAAAAACGAATGCATTTCAGGCCAACCGGAATATTCTATTGTCAGATAAGGCAACAGTCAACACGAAACCTCAGCTCGAGATCTGGGCCGATGACGTTAAATGTTCACATGGATGTACTACCGGTCAGCTCGACGAGGAAGCGATGTTCTATCTGCAGACACGAGGCATCGATAAGGAAACAGCACGTGCGCTGATGTTATACGCCTTTGCTTCAGAAATCTTAAATAACGTCAACCATCCTGAACTAAAATCCTACTTCGAACAGTTAGTGAGTGAACGTCTTCATAAAAACTTTTAACTATGACTATTTCAGCTGTTCAATCAGGGATTGATGTCGAAAAAATCAGGAAAGAGTTTCCCGTGCTCCATCAACAGGTGAATGGCCGCGATCTTGTTTACTTTGATAATGCTGCCACGTCCCAAAAACCGCTTTCGGTAATCAATGTCCTTTCTGATTATTATCAAGGCTATAACGCGAATATCCATCGGGGTATTCATACACTGGCTGAAAGAGCTACCAAAGCGTATGAGGCAACACGCCATACGGCCAGGGCATTCATAAATGCCAACAGTGTTCAGGAGATCATTTTTACAAAAGGCGTTACGGAAGGTATCAATCTGGTAGCCACTTCATATGGAAGGACCTTTGTATCGGCATGGTGATGACATCATCGTTTCTGCTTTCGAGCACCATTCCAATATAGTGCCGTGGCAATTTGTGTGTGAAGAAAAGAAGGCGAACCTGAAAGTAATACCTGTTTCAGATGAAGGCGATTCTTGATATCGACGCTTTCAAACAATTGCTCTCTCCCAGGACAAAGATCGTCGCCGTTAATCACGCATCGAACAGTCTCGGTACGATCAATCCTGTCAAAGAAATCATCAGGCTCGCCCATGAAGTTGGAGCTGTTGTACTTATAGATGGCGCACAGGCCGGAGCGCACCTTGAAATAGATGTCCAGGATCTCGACTGTGATTTCTATGTTACATCCTCCCATAAGATGTATGGCCCGACCGGAACCGGTTTCCTCTATGGCAAATTTGCTTCCTTGACAAGATGCCGCCTTATTACGGTGGCGGTGAAATGATCAAGGAGGTGACCTTTGCAAAGACCACCTACAATGATCTGCCATACAAGTTTGAAGCAGGCACACCGAACATTGCGGATGTCGTCGGGTTCAAGTATGCTATGGACTTTATTTCAGCCCTGGGTAGAGAGAACATAGCAGCGCATGAGCACGAATTGCTGCAATACGCTACAGAGCGTCTTTCGAAGATCAAAGGGATACGGCCTATTGGAACGGCACCTCAAAAAGTAAGTGTTGTTTCATTTGTCGTGGATGGTATTCATCCTTTCGATATTGGTCAGATGCTGGATGCCCGTGGTATCGCAGTACGCACAGGCCATCATTGCACACAACCTTTAATGGACCGCCTGGATTGAAGGAACCGTAAGAGCTTCATTTGCTGTTTACAACACAAAAAAGGAGATTGATTTGTTGGCGGAAGGCCTTGAAAGGATGATCAATTTCATGAAATAACGCTAACCATGACCATCAACGAAATTCAGGATGAAATTGTCGGGGAGTTTTCCTTGCTGGATGGAGACATGGAAATGACTGTATTTTACATCATGGAGTTGGGTCAAAAGCTTCCACCATTTGCCGGAAAACGATCACACCGAAGATAATATCGTAAAAGGATGCCAGTCGAAAGTTTGGCTCACCGCCAGGCTGGAAGATAACAAGGTATATTTCGCTGCTGATAGCAACACCGCCATTACGAAGGGATTGGTGAGCTTGTTGATCAGAATTTATAATGGACATACGCCGTCCGGCATACTGTCATCTGAATTTTATTTCATGCAGAGAATCGGTATGGAAAGATTCATTGGCACGCAACGCTCCAATGGTTTCGGTGCCATGATCAAACAAATGAAATTATACGCCTTTGCCTTTAAAACTAACATGGAAGTTAATTCATGAGTGATCAAACGACATCTATAGATCAAAAGTTCCGAGCGAAACTTCGGTTCCGGAGCTCAAGGATAAAGTACTTGCCGCAATTAAAACCGTCTATGATCCGGAGATCCCTGTTGATATTTATGAACTGGGGCTTATTTATGAGATCAATATGTATCCGGTAAACAATGTATATGTACAAATGACCCTCACTTCTCCCTCGTGCCCCTCCGCGGAAGTCATTCCTGGTGAAGTTGAGCAAAAATTAAAGGCATAGAAGGCGTGAATGATGTTAAAGTTGAAATTACCTTTGATCCGCCTTATTCGCAGGATATGATGTCGGAAGCTGCAAAACTGGAACTTGGATTTTTATAATTTGTTATACTATCAGAATTAACTAACGTAGAATATGTATCCTGAACAACTAGTATCCCCTATGCGGTCAGATTTAACCAGCGCGGGATTCAATGAACTGAAAACCTCCCAGGAAGTCGAGGATAACCTTACCAATCAAAAAGGCACCACCCTATTGGTGATCAACTCCGTTTGCGGATGTGCAGCAGGTGCTGCCCGACCTGGCGTTAAATGGGCACTTGAACACTCAGAGAAAAGACCTTCAAGCCTGACGACTGTATTTGCTGGTGTTGACAAAGATGCTGTTGCCAGTGCAAGAGAATTTACGCTTCCTTATCCTCCCTCCTCTCCGTCCATTGCTCTTTTCAAAGATGGTGAGTTAGTCCATTTCGTCGAGCGCCATCATATCGAAGGAAGAAACGCCCAGATGATTGGAGAACATCTGGTGGAGGTGTTTGAGGAATACTGCTAAAAGACTCAAGCTCATAGTACGTAATCATTGAAATTTGCAGAGTCTTGTTTTGAACAGGATCGCAGAATAGGCGAATACGCAATAGGTAAATATGCAGTTCGCAAGTTCAACGGAGTATATCTAAAAGAGACGTTTAAAGGACGGACTGTTAAGTCTTTTAGCGTTAGCTGCGCATCAAAATTAAAAAAACCAGCACAAATATTTCAGAATACTTCAATTGACAGCCTCACGAAAATTGGGTCGTTATCAATCAGTCATCAATAAGGTCATGAAGCAAAATGTGATTTGATTATTTACTTATTGCGTATTCCCCTATTCTAACGATCAGGTAACTACTCACCCGGAAAATATCGTCACCCTTTATTGATTCCGATTCCCCGCTCAAGCAGCAGTCTGGTTTCCTCCAGGTCCAACTCGTACTCTATCCGGCGCATTGTTTCGTCACTGATCTTTGCCTGCCCGCGAAGCTGAAGCATAAAGTTGCGTTCCTTGTTCAAAAGCTCTTGCTGGATACGGTGAAATTCATTGATCTGTTGCTCATCCAGACGCTGCTTACCAACGTCTTTTCGAAGTCGCTGGATCCTGATCTCATACTTCGTCTTGATCTGGTTCAATACGTCATCACTGAGCGCAAGAGAATAGTTCTCTTCAATGTGCTCAATGATCGTTGACGCCAGCTTCAGTCTGGCTTCCTGCTCATCACGGTGTTCTTTGTCATCAACTTTGATCCCGAACCAATTTATCATTGGCCGCAAGGTCAGACCCTGAAGTACCAATGTCGAAAAGATCACACAAAAAGTCAGGAAAATGATCAGGTTCCTATTCACAAATGGCTCGGAGCCTTCAAGGGTAAGGGGAAGGGCGAGCGCAGCTGCAAGCGATACAACGCCACGCATACCCGACCAGGCCACCACTGTCACAAGCTTGGGCAACGGGCGCGGTTCTGTTTCGCGAATGGACTTGAACAGCAACCGTGGCACATATGTGCCGGGATAGACCCAAATGATCCTGCCGACGATCACCGTAAGACTGACAATGCCACCATACTTGAGAAGGGTTGCAAACGAATTGTTCTCAATATTCCTCAGGATATCGGGGAGCTGTAATCCAATAAGGATAAAAATGATACCGTTCAGCATAAAAATCGCGGTGTTCCAGGTACCATTTGCCTGAAGTCGCGTTTGTTGTGAGAATATTGTGGAAGAGTTCCAGCTTAGAAAAAGTCCGGCTGCCACCACCGCTAACACGCCGCTGAGGTGCAGGCTTTCGGCAGAAAGGTAAGCCACAAAAGGTGCAAGGAAGGTAAGCGTAGTATCCGTTGTGGGGTTGTCAGGCGTAAGCTTATGTATCCATTTAAAGATCAATCCAAGCAAAAGGCCAAGAGCTATCCCGCCTGCTGCTACAAGCAAGAATTGCAGACCCGCCTGCCAGAAGCTGAAGGTGCCGGAGACAACGGCGGCGACGGCATAACGATAGGCAATCAGGCCCGTTGCATCGTTCACTAGACTTTCTCCTTCAAGAATAGTAATGATACGCTTGGGAATCCCTAATCCCTTGGTAGCGGCAGTCGCAGCCACCGCGTCGGGTGGGGAAATGATCGCGCCCAGGACAAATGCCTCGGGCCATGATAAAGCAGGTATGAACAGATGGGCTACCCAGGCAACGGCACAGGTCGTAAAGATCACACAGCCGATGGCCAGCAGCGTGATGGGTCGCTTCGCAGCCTTGAAGTCAGCCCACGAAGTTGACCAAGCAGCAGCATATAGTATAGGCGGAAGAAAAATCAGGAAAACGATTTCAGGATTGAGTGAAATTGTAGGCAGCCCAGGCACAAGGCCGATTCCAATCCCGGCCAGAACCAACAGTATTGGATAAGGAACCTTGATCTTATCTGTGACCTCGGCAAGGGCCGTAACCACTGCAAGCAATACAATAACTGTAGCGATGCTCTCCATGCTAAAATCTAAAAATTGAAAGAAATAAGGTTAGAAGCTAAACCTGGATAAAAATTCCTGAAGTTCTTTTTTCAGCAGACTAGATTGCGGAATGCCCAGTGTTTGATTGACTAAGGTATTCTTTTTTACATTGAGCTCGTGAAGCTTAAGATGCTGATTGATAAAGATAAACTCCAGGTCTGGGAGGAGCTGCTTTAACTCATCAACGATGTCAAATACTTTGATGGTTTTGTCTACGAGGTTATATATTCCACCGGGAAGCTTGCTTGAAAGCAGGTTATTCAACGCCTGGGATACCTGATCGATATGGATGAATGTCCTGGATTGCTTGCCATCGCCCTGGATGGTTACCATCTTATTGAAATTCGCTTCGAAGACAAACTTATTGATAACGGAATCGAAACGCATGCTTTTACTGTATCCATAGACATTGCCGCATCTGAATATATAAGTGTCGATCTTATCGATCAGCCTGCGAACGTGCTCCTCTCCTCTTAGTTTTGATATGGCATAGAATGTTTTAGGATTCGCTGTGGACTGCTCATCAACTTCCCCATCTGAAGAACCATAGACGCCGGAGCTGCTGGTATAAACAAATCGCTTAACGTTACTCTCTTCGACGGCATAGACGAGCTCGGCGGTTCCCCAATGGTTGACCTGTTCATAGCCATGTGAATCCGAGCCGTCAAATGGGGTTGTGACCTTGGCGGCAAGATGAAAAACAACATCGATGCCTTTAAGTACTTTTCGCAGTGACCTGGAGTCGAGCAGCTCGCCTTTTACAAAAGAGATCTTGTTGTGCTTTTGAAGTTTTAGGCCGAGGAACAGGTTGTAGTTCATCCGGCTCAGGTTGTCGTATACGATTATCTTGTCAACTGCTTCATTAGAGATCAACAAGGCGATCAATTCGGTGCCGATATAACCCGCACCGCCTGTTACTAAGACGTTCATCTATCCGTTATTTGTTTATCAAATCGGTATGAAGGCCGCACTCGACCTTATTCATTCCAAACCAACGTGCCTCCCGTTCCTGCATTTCGGGATCCAATTTACGTGTGCAGGGTTCACAACCTATACTCACATATCCCTTTTGTTCGAGCGGATGTTTGGGCAATCCATATTCTTTCTGATACTGCCATATCATTTTAGCATTCCAGTCCAGCATAGGATGGAACCGAAGGCATCCGTGCTTGGCAGGCTGCTCTTCTTTCATGGCGGCCCTGGTGGTACTTTGGTCCGCCCGTACGCCATTGATCCATACATCATGGGAGAGCAAGATGGCATCTACAGGTTGTGTTTTGTTTAGATGGCAGCAATGGTCCGGATCTGAAGTAAAAAGCAGTTTGCCCTCTGCGTCGCGTTGCATGAACTTGGGGACGTCAGATTTGAGATCGATAATGTTAAGTTGAAACTGTTCGGCTATCTGGTCCTTGAATCTGACCGTTTCTGGAAAATGAAATCCTGTGTTGATAAAGTATACGGGTATTGACCTGTCGATCCTGCTTAACATATGGAGCAATACCAAGCTGTGAGACTGAAAGGAGCTCGTGGTAAACAATGTTTTACCTGCTGATCGGTAGCGTTCAAGCGTCTCTTTTATTCTTTCGTAAACCATTCAGATCTTGTGTTGAGGGATATTGCACTTTGAAACCGGAAATTTGGCGATGTCGATTTCAAATTTCCAGTGCCATCTTATATTAAACTATAACTTAAGTTAAAGTATTATATATTATTGATTATCAATGTTTTATTAAAATTATATAAAGTATTAATTTAACTATATACTGACTTCGTATTAGTAGACTCAAATTTCTATTATCAAAATTCTTATTACTGGTCAAATATGCTACTCTTTAGTCTATTAAACCAGTAGTCATTCCAACAAATGGTTATTATGGATAGTTCAACTCCTGTAAAAGCGATTGTCTGATCGGCGGGAAGCTCGGGCCTTCCCTTCATTTAACGATGTGGCGGTTGGTGGTTGCTGAACCTTTTGTCGATATTCCTGTTTAAGTTTACTGATGAGGGTTAAAGTCTCCAGGAAAGAACATTTCAACGCTGCGCATCGGCTGCATAATCCCGAATGGTCAACGGAAGTAAATGAGAAAGTTTTCGGGAAGTGTAATAATCCAAACTATCACGGCCATAATTACGAACTTATCATCAGCCTGTCCGGTGAACCTGATCCGAAAACAGGGTATCTCTTTGACCTAAAAATCCTTAGCGATCTGGTGAAGGAGAACGTGCTGGTGAAGTTTGACCATAAAAACCTTAATCTTGACACTGTATATTTCAAAGACCTTAATCCTACTGCCGAAAACATAGCAATAGTTATCTGGAGGATTCTAAGGCAGAAGATAGACGAAAAACTGGAACTGAAAATTACACTCTATGAGACCGAAAGAAATTTCGTTGAATATCCGGCCTCTTAATTCCCTTGACGAGGACATAGCGGACGACCACATGGCATCTTCGATGGAAACACCTCTCCGGGCCGATGCTTTCGTGATGGACGATGATGTTAAGATCGAAAAGATTGAAAAACATTTTCGTGAGATCATGACCATTCTTGGTCTTGATCTGACAGATGATAGTTTGAATGGTACGCCGCGCAGGGTGGCCAAGATGTTCGTCAAAGAAGTTTTCAGTGGCCTAAATCCCAAGAACAGACCTACTGCACGCCTATTTGAAAACAAGTATAATTATGACCAGATGCTGGTGGAAAAGGATATCACCTTTTATTCACACTGCGAACATCACTTTGTCCCCATATATGGCAAGGCTCACGTCGCCTATTTCTCCAGCGGCAAAGTGATCGGTTTGTCAAAGATCAATCGCATTGTTCAGTACTTCTCCAAGAGACCGCAGGTCCAGGAGCGGTTGACCGTCCAGATCGGCACAGAGATGGAGCGTGTACTGCATACTGCCGACGTCGGGGTAGTAATAGACGCCAACCACATGTGCGTCGCTTCCAGGGGTGTAGGGGATACGAACAGCAAGACGGGTACGGCATATTTCTCCGGCAAATTCAGGGATGAGAACATCAAAAGGGAGTTTTTAAACTACATTAACAGCAAATGACCGGGTTCAAACGGTTGATTTAATTTCGTCCGCCCGACTTACCTTTCTTTCAGGAAAATGGCTACTTTGGTCATACCTAAACCGGAGCCTGCCTTGCTTATGTCCCTCGAAAAGGATATTCTGTTATCAGACACGCCTAATGATTATCAGAAAGCGCTTGTCAACATCTTTTATACATATTATTATCTGGTGGATAAAATGAACGACACGTTCAAGAACCACGGCATTACCAGACAGCAGTTCAATGTACTTCGGATCGTACTGGCGCATCAGCCTAAAGTAGCTTCGGTGAACCTGATCAAAGCACGCATGCTCGATAAGATGTCGGATGTATCGCGGATCGTCGAAAGGCTTCGCATCAAAGGACTTGTGGTCAGACAAAGTGCCCAGCGTGACAAGCGGTCAGTTGATGTGATCATGACCAGCAAAGGCGCCGAACTCCTCACCAACATCAATCCTGAGATCGAACGTCTAAGTCAGCTTATCAGCAATCTTACAGTTGAGGAAACCGTATCCCTCAATAAAATGTTGGATAAAATAAGAACGAAGGGTGAGGGCACCGTGGGTGAGGCCACCGTCTTTGATGACTTCTCCGATACTTCCCAGCAGATCCCTGCTTTCACCCGCAACCTCTAAGCGGAAGAAAAATTTGTTATTTTAGCACCGCTAAAATTTAAAATTATGGTATTCGATTTTGACATGCTCCAGGCTTTCTACAAGCAGTTGCCCACACGCATCGCTAAAGCCAGAAAAGTTGTAAACAAACCGCTCACACTCTCCGAAAAGATACTATACGCTCACCTGCATACGGACCAGATGGTCGAGGTGTTTACCAGGGGTAAGTCATATGTTAACTTCTCCCCTGACCGCGTTGCCATGCAGGACGCAACTGCGCAGATGGCATTGCTGCAATTCATGTCTGCTGGTATTCCCAAGGTACGTGTGCCCTCTACTGTGCATTGTGATCACCTTATTCTTGCGAAAGATGGGGCTCAAAAGGATCTCGCTGATTCTATTACGGCGAGCGGAGAGGTATTCAACTTTTTGGAATCGGTATCAAATAAGTTCGGCATAGGCTTCTGGCGCCCCGGCGCTGGGATCATTCACCAGGTTGTCCTTGAAAACTATGGATTTCCAGGCGGTATGATGATCGGAACAGATTCTCACACCGTTAATGCCGGTGGTCTTGGAATGTTGGCGATCGGTGTCGGTGGAGCAGATGCCGTAGACGTAATGGCTGGCATGCCCTGGGAACTCAAGTGGCCGAAGCTGATCGGCATAAAGCTTACAGGCAAGCTTAGCGGCTGGACTTCTTCAAAAGATGTAATACTCAAAGTGGCCGGTATCCTTACCGTTAAAGGCGGCACAGGGGCGATCGTAGAGTACTTCGGTCCCGGCGCTCAAACGCTTTCCTGCACCGGTAAGGGAACAATTTGCAATATGGGCGCTGAGATCGGCGCCACAACCTCCACCTTCGGATACGATGAAAAAATGGCTCAATACCTTCGTGGTACCGGTCGTAAATCCATAGCGGATCTCGCGGATGCCGTAAAAGAACATCTCACCGGAGATGACGAGGTGTACGCCAACCCTGGAAAATTCTTTGATGAAGTTTTTGAAATAGACCTCTCAACCCTTGAGCCACACGTCAACGGACCTTTCACCCCGGATCGTGCGATACCCATTTCTGAATTCGCAAACGAAGTGAAGAAAAACGGATGGCCCCAACAACTGGAAGTCGGATTGATCGGCTCATGCACCAACTCCTCCTATGAGGATATCACAAGGTCTGCCTCCCTGGCCCAGCAAGCTGTTGACAAAAAGCTTCAGGCGAAAGCTGAATTTACTATCACTCCCGGCTCAGAACAGGTAAGATATACGGTCGAACGGGACGGCTACCTGAACACGTTCGAAAAAATGGGTGGGGTTGTACTGGCCAATGCCTGTGGTCCCTGCATCGGTCAATGGTCACGTCACACCAATGACCCTACACGCGCTAATTCGATTATAACTTCTTTCAATAGAAACTTTGCAAAACGCAACGATGGCAATCCCAATACGCATGCTTTTGTCGCTTCCCCAGAGATCACAACAGCCTTTGCCATTGCCGGTGACCTTACCTTCAATCCACTCACAGATACACTAGTTAACCAGGAAGGGCAAGCCGTGAAGCTTGATGAGCCAAGAGGACATGAATTTCCTCCCAAAGGTTTCGATGTAAAAGATCCCGGCTATCTGGCTCCTGCAAAAGACGGTAGCAAAGTACAGGTGAAGATCGCCGAGAACTCCAAGAGGCTTCAGGCGTTGAGTCCCTTTGCACCATGGGATGGCAACAATTTGATCGGAATGAAGCTTTTGATCAAGGCTAAAGGAAAGTGTACCACCGATCATATCTCTATGGCCGGACCATGGCTTCGTTTCCGTGGACACCTAGATAATATTTCCAACAATACGCTGACAGGCGCACTGAATTTCTTCAATGAGAAAACAGATACGGTAAAAAATCAGCTCACAGGTGAATATGGTCCCGTTCCAGCAACACAACGTGCGTACAAGGCTGCCTGGGTCCCCACAATTGTGGTGGGTGATCATAATTATGGAGAAGGATCATCTCGCGAGCACGCTGCTATGCAACCACGTCATCTTGGTATCCGCGTGATCCTGGTAAAATCATTCGCCCGCATTCATGAAACCAACTTGAAGAAACAAGGAATGCTTGGACTTACTTTTTCACAGGAATTGGACTATGAAAAGATACAAGAGGACGATACGATCGATATCATCGACCTGACCAGCTTTGCGCCAGAAAAACAGTTGACGATTGTCCTCCGTCACAAGGACGGAACATCAGATACCATCAAGGTTAATCATACTTACAATGCGGGCCAGATCGAATGGTTCAAGGCAGGATCGGCGTTGAATCTCATGGCCAAGGAAATTGTATCGGCAACCAACGGAACGCCGGCAAAGTCGGTGGCGAAAAAAGTAGTCAAAACTGTTCTGAAGAAAGCTTCTTCGTTGGTTAAAGCCGTGAAGAAATCCGTAAAGAAGACAGTTAAACCTGCAGCCAAGAAAGCACCTCTCGGAAAAGCTAAAAAAGCCGCTCCTAAGAAATTGGCGAAGAAAGTAGTGAGCAAGAAAGCGGCAAAGAAGATCATTGCTAAAAAGCCTCTGAAGAAACTGATCTCAAAATTATCCGGCAAATCCGCCAAAAAGACAGCGAAGAAAAAGAAGTAGTTGGACATTAGGATTTTTCGCCCTTGTTGGTGTTCTTCAGCTGACCGAGAATACCGACAATGTTGATCATTGGATTTACGGTCACTGTATTCCCGATGAGCACTACGAGCGTCGCCTTTGTTGTGTGTTTTTCACCAACAAACCTGCGCACTTGGATAACCAATCAGGCGCATCCTCAAGATTAACATCGTATCTTTTTAAAAAATTTGCTTTGAGTACCACACGTAACCTGTGAAAACGGAATCATTGCAGTTTCTTCATCATACTATGATGGTGACGTTCGCGGTGCTCCCCGTGCGTGCGCTTGTTGGTGAAAAAACACACAACAAGGGCGGGGTGCGCAGTTCTCAATACTTAACGAAAATTCTTCAAATACCCCCCGCTAAAGAGGATCAATCCAATACAGATCTATTCGCTTCTTTCCGCTGGAGATGCTTGTCCAGTACAAAAGTTCCAAAAGGAACAAGAGACGCCACGAACGCTCCCACAAAGAAGAGAAGACTCCATCGCCGCGATACCTGTACCGCGATCAGAATCACTACATAGGCAATGAACAAAATACCATGGATCCAGCCGGCAACTTTGACAGTTTCTGGCATGTCCATAAAATATTTCAGCGGCATAGCGATGAAGAGAAGTGTCAATAATGACAAACCTTCAGCGTAACTGACGATTCGAAAGATCTTGATCATAAGGGGAAAGATATGGAGAAAAAATCATTGAGGAGAACGCGGTGCCTATTCCTGATTGATCGCGGAGTATACTCTTTTCTTATCGCTGGTTGCAATCGAATTCTTTTCACGTTTCTTCAGTCTTGGCAAGTTACCCAGCTTTTCTTTTTTTCTTCTGCCCCACCAGATATAGAATCCTGTTATAGGAAGCGTTGCTACGACGAGACTTGCAAAGAAGGCAAGAAATTTACCGGGTAATCCAATTATAGCACCCGTATGAATATCATAGTTCATTCTCAATAGATTGTCTGCAACGCTGGCTTCGCCTGATCTGCCATAGATATGATCTACCGATAATTCTTTTCTGCTGTACTGATCAAAATACCGGTAGTCGGTTTGCCAATAAGTTTCATCATCAGGATTAATCGCCACCTCAATCGATGAGCTGGAGGTTTCAGGGACATGTACCTCTATTACGGCAGCCTCCGGGTTTTCTGTGCGCATTCGTTGGTATAGTTCATCGATCGCTGCACGGTTGGAAACTGCCACGGCGGTGGTGTCAGAATACGGGGGTTCAAATACCAATGACTTCTCACCGCCGGCAACCTTATAGACTCCATAGGCAAACCACTGAAAACCCCACACAAGGCCAGTGACCGCCAGAATGATAGCGATCCATGTACAATAAAACCCAAGTACGTTGTGAAGGTCATAATTCTTTCTCCTCCATCTGGCATTCCACTTGATGGTAAATCGTTGTTTCGCGGCCCCTTTCTTTTTTGGCCACCACAACACCAGGCCAGAAATCATCATTGCCAGAAAAACAAGGCATGATGTAGCGACGACAGGCTGACCAATCTCCGGTGGAAGCCATAGATAGAAATGTCCATCCAGCACAAACGGAAAGAATCCTGCTTCTCCGTCGGAAACTTTTAGAACCTCGCCTGAGAACGGATTCAGATAAGCGACATAATAATATGCAGGATCGATACTGTAATATGAAATCTGAACCGCATTTCCAGCTTTTGGATACATGATCCCGTGCATTTTCTTTCCCGGAAGTATCTTCTCACCAATCGATTTGAACTGTGAGGGCTGAAGCACCGGCTTACGTTCATCTTTTACGAAGCGATAAGGTTGTATCAGATTTTGGATCTCCGCCTGAAACGCGTAGAGACATCCGGTAACTGCAATGACAAAAACGATTAGCCCTGACGTTAGTCCAAGCCACAGATGTATCCTGCCAATCCAGTATTTAATCGTTTTTCTACCGTCTTTCACGACTGCTTTTTAGAATTTAATTGTCAGACTGCCGGTGACGCTCCTAAGCTTCTGCGGATTCATCGTTGTATACCCGATCCAGTAGTGCTCATCAGTAAGATTGTCGACTTTCAGAGCAACCCTGAATTTATCATGATCATAGAAAGTTGATGCGTTAAGCACTGTGTACGCTGGTAAAATGAATTCGCCATAAGAAACACTATTTAGTATTTTATTGTCGCTGGCATAATTACCACCAAAACCGAAACCTAATCCTTGCAGCGCTCCCTGAGGCAACCTGTAACTCATCCACAAATTAGCGGTTTGGGGAGACATGGCAGTAGTAGGTCTGCGACCCTGTACATCCTCTTCGGCTTTCGTAAGCTCAGAGTCATTGTATGCAAATCCTCCAACTATATTAAAACCTTTAAACGGATTGGCTATCAGTTCAAGCTCAACGCCTTTGCTTTCCTGCGTGCCGTCCTGAATTGAGAAATTTGGATTGGTTGGATACGGACGCACAACATCCTGAACGCGGATATCGTAATAACTGATCGTGGCATTTAATTTACCATGCCACGCCTCCAGCTTTACACCGCCTTCCATCTGATATGCTTGCTCTGGTTTAAATGTGTTTCCCTCGAAATCAATACCGGTCTTATTGACGAATCCATTCTGATAGTTTGCGAAAAGTGACACTCTATCTTTCAACGCCTGGTATACTAGCCCGAATTTCGGAGAGAGAACGGTTTGTTCATAATCACCTGTGTACTGTGACGAAGCCGGATCATAGCTTCCTTTGTTATCAAAGTGATCCAGGCGCAGACCAACAGATGCGATAAGCCTATCTGTAATATTAAGGACATCGGAAACGTATGCACTGTACGTTCTGGTTTTATAGCGATAGGGCCAGGTCCACGGTGTACCATTCTGCAGGGCCGAATCGAGCTTGTCACGATTGAACTTCTCGTAATTGGCAATGAAACCGTTCTTTGGTATAACGTCGAAATCCATACCGTAGAACAACTGGTTGGAGTTCTGGCTAAAGAAGTCAAGCCCGGCAACCAGACGATTCCGGAGGGTCCCTATCATGAAGTCTCCAATGAAGTTTTGCTGTATCTCGGACACCTGTATCTCACTGTTTGCTGTTGCCTGTACGGCCCTCACCATATAATCAGAGCCTGTCGCTGCAGGATCCCCCGTTACCACTGAGTTTGGCAACAAGTAGAAGTACGCCAAGGGGCCATCGGAGAAGCTATGGGTCGATGTGAAATTTGTCTGCGACGTCCATCGATCTGAAATTTTATACTTCATCTCGACGAAAAAGTTGGCAGTCTTTGATGTTTGAAATAAGTCGTTTGACGAGTAGCTGCGCAGATAATCTATCCCTAACTCATCTGCCCTATGCGCTCCGAGGTCGTCAGCCGGATAATAAAAGAATATAAATGGCCTACCTGTATTTTCTCCCTGAAACAATTCTGCATCGATGCTAAACGAGAGCTTGTCGCTGGCCTGATAGGAAAGGCTGGGCGCAACAACAAATCCTTTATCATAGCCATTGTCCTGAAACGAACCTTCATGGGTGTATGCGGTATTGAGTCTGAACAATACCCGTTTCTCCGGGTCCAGTGGCGCATTGACGTCAGCGCTGAAGCGATTGAAAGAATAGCTTCCAGCTGCGTATGTTACTTCACCACCGAAGGTACTGTAAGGCTTTTTGGTCACCCTGTTGATCAATCCTCCATAAGAAGTCAGGGTGCTTCCGAACAGCGTGGCGGACGGTCCCTTGATCACTTCGATGCTTTCCAGGTTGGCAGCGTCAATGCGGCTGGAGACATTTCCCGCGATCCCATTCCTAAGCTGGCTTTGAAGAATAAATCCTCGCGCATTATAATAGGCTCCACCGTCTCCTCCACGGCCTGTAGCTTCCCACATTTTCTGTACGCCAGGAGCATTCTTGATCCCATCATCGACGGAGAAAGCAACCTGTTCTTCCAGCAGCCTTTTTGATATTGTCGAATAAACCTGTGCGTTCTCCAGGCTTTTCAATGGCATCTTGGATACAAAGTCACTTTCGCGTTTCGCAAATTTATTGGCTATGTCAGCCGTGATCACCACCTCATCCAGTTGCTGGCTACTTTCATTTAAGATAATTCCTGGAAGGACTGCGATCTCGTTGGCCTTAACATCGACCGAGATCTCTTTAGGCTCCAGTCCTACAAAGCTGATGTGGAGTACTTTGGGCCCTGGTTCTATTCTCCTGATCTCAAATTCTCCTTTTGCATTTGTTACTACGCCTTTATTCGCACCCTTCACGATGATATTTATGAATTCGGCAGGTTTCCCATCAGAAGTCCTGATCGTTCCTTTTACGCCTCCTAACCTTACTGATTGTGTTTGCGCAGCGGCGCCAAGAGGCAAGAGCAGACAGATCGTTAATATTATAGCAGATGTTTTATTCATGTCGTGATGAGTGCAATAGCGCATTATTTAGAATGATTTTAAATTGCTCAAATTACAGGATGATAGTTTTGCCCTGCAATCGCCTCCTGAGGTGATTTTATAGGTACCCTATAGAGGGTATGTCAACTGCACAATGATCTTTCTCGGACATGATATGCGGTGTTGTAGGAAGGGTAGTCGAGTTTGAAAGATCTGTGGTCACTTCATGTTTGCCAAGAGAATAGGTGAATATTCAATAGGCAAATATTCAATGCGCATCGTTGATTCGCGATCTGTTGATGCATGATGGATAATACCCAAAATTTTAAGACTTTCTCAATTGAAGAGTTCGGATGCTGACTGCGTATCGTCTGCTGATTATTGTGTATTCTCTATCTCGCAAAAAACTGATCCTCGAAACCTACGTGGCCCCGTTAATTAAATCCTAAATACTAGAAATAGTGAATACGCAATAGCGCCAGTCAAGATCTTAAATGTTAGACTCTATCCGGTCTTTATCGGTTCGATAATTCAAGGCTGCAGTTGTTCCAACGGTAACATCAATGGTTACTCCAGTTATTCTTCTTGCCATATCGGAGGCAAGAAAGACCGCAGTGGAAGCAATGTCTTTCATCGCAGGCATCTCTTTGAGCATAGTATCGGACTTCATTTTTGAAAAGACATCATCAATTCCGGGTGCTCTAGCTTCAATCGCTTCCTTAAAAGGACGCGAATCAAGCGATCCGCCAGAGCGGATGTTCACTGCACGTACTCCTGATGGTCCGAGTTCCGCGGCTAGATTTCTGGAAAACGTTTCTATCGAAGAGCACACAGGCCCAAAGCCGCCAACACCCGGATATCCTATCCCACCAGGAGTCGCAGTTAACGACAATATCACCCCTGAGCCCTGTTTGACCATTAGTCTTCCGGCTGCGGTTGCTGTGAGAAAATGAGTACGCATGGCATGAGTGACGGGCTTCACAAAATCATCCACGTCCATTTTTATCAGTGGTATGTTTTGTTTCACCTGAATCCCGATAAGGTTAAAGGTGATGTCGACAGTACCGGCTTTTTTTATCACATCGTCGAGGTGTTTCTGGATGGAACTCTCGTCAAATGCATCCACCTGAGCTGCCTCTGCCGTTCCACCTTCTGCATTGATCTGGTCAGCAACTTCCTGGGCAAGTTCCGGATGGATGTTTGTGACAAATAACCTGGCTCCTGCCCGCGCCATTTCCCTGGCAACAGTTCCACCCAATGACTGACTGGCACCATAGATAACTGCATTCTTTTTACTCAACATAGATCTGTATTTACGGTTATACTTTTAATATTCCAAAAGTACGACAAGGCGGGAGGTGATTTAAATATTCATTTGGGCTTTATCAGTCCGAAATCTAACGCATAGATTACAAATTCGGTTGGTGATTTGATGTTCAGTTTCTTAATGATACTTTTCCGGTGAGTATGCACCGTGTGAGGACTTAAATGAAGCTTGTCGGCAACTCTTTGAGTGGAATAACCCGAAGCAAGAAGTGTCAGTATCTCCCTTTCCCGTGACGTTAAAATATTGAATAATATCTCAGGGACATCAGTCGAAAAGTGTTTCTCCATAATAATGTCGAGGATCTTATGGCAAAAAAACTTCTCCCCTCTGGCTACCGATGTCACAGCGATCATGATCTCTTCCCTGCTGCAATCTTTGGTAAGATAACCAATCACACCGGATTGAAGAACCTGAAGGATACTGGCCTTATCGTTGTCAGCGGAAATGACAAGTGAATGCGTTTGAGGGGAATACTTCTTTACGTCAGCAAGGTCTGATTTGCTGACGTACCCGGGAATATCGTAGTCAACGATCAGCAGGTCGGGTTTGTGTCTTTCCAGCATTCCTGGCAGCTGCTCACTTGTGGAGACATTGTCAACGATGACTACGTCGCTGCGTTCCTTGAGGATATAGGTTAGACCAGCAAAAGTTAACGTTTGATTGTCGGCCAGTAGCACTTTGATATCCATCACAAAGATTCTAGAAACTTGATCAACGTGTCACGGTCAGTTTTGGAAAGATTTCTGACGTACTCCCTTGATTGGGTGGCCTCGCCGCCATGCCACATGATGGCCTCGATAAGGGTTCTCGCGCGTCCATCGTGCAAAAAGTTCTGATGACCATTAACAATCCTTGTCAATCCTATGCCCCACAACGGCGAGGTTCTCCATTCCTGACCATCAGCATCAAAATCAGGACGGTTATCTGCGAGGTCCGGGCCCATGTCATGAACGAGCAAGTCAGTATAGGGAAAGATCACCTGGTTGGATATTTCAGGAAATGAAACATCTGTTTTAGTATTAAGTTGCGATACATGGCAAGCGCTACATTTCGCGTCGATGAATATCTGTTTTCCTGCGCGTACTATGCTGTTATCAGCAGCGCGACGAGCTGGAACAGCCAGTGTCCTGATATAAAAGGCTACACTCGTCAGTAAACTGTCAGAGACTTCGTACTCGTCGTCAAAACCATCGTATTGAGACTGGCTGTAAGAGCTCTCACTAGTAAACACAAAATTGGTAATGCCGATATCTTCATTATAGGCGGCGGCGGTTTGCTGCAATATGGACGGATTGGCGGCTTTCCATCCAAACCTTCCAAGTGTTTTCTTACCTTGAACCGCATTCCAAACGTAATTGGGCTTACCTGAGATTCCATCCCCATTGCGGTCGCCGACATCTGCCAGGGCCAGAATATCCGATTCATCCACAGCTTCAAGAAGTCCCAGCCCGAATACCGGAGGGGCTATACGTGGCGAATACATCATCCCTGCAGGCAAGGGTATGTAAGGATTTTCAAGTGAATAGGTTGGGTAGCGAAGACTGTAGGCCTCCCCATCTGCAAAAGTGTATGATTGATCATTATAAATGATCTTTACCTGCGCTTCCGCGGATGATCCGAACACATTTCGTTGCTGAAGTTGTCCTCCGAAGCCAGGTACGGGATTTGGGCCGCCGTGAACGTCAGCACCAGGAATACTGATCCTGATAAGTAACGACGTGATCTGCTCATTGCCAATTGGCGGTCTACCTCTTCCATCATTTATGTGACACGATGTACACGAAACGTTATTAAAGATGGGACCTAAACCAGGGTTAACAGGTGATGGAACGGTTACAAATGTCTGCTCAAACGCGATATCCCCAATCTCGTGAATGGATTCCCGATGTGACGCAAGTGAAGGAAAGATACTGCTGAAGGCCCCCGCTCCATTATCGAAAATAGTTTGAGATCCTCCAGATAGCCACTCGTTGTATGAAGTTTCGGTAAGCGGCTCAGGCTCGACACAGGAATAGACCGCGATCAAAGCCCCCGCCATTAAACATCCCCTCCATATGATCGGCCTTACCTTCATGCAAACAACTTCAATATTTTTAGTTGGTGTGCTGCTGCACAAACGCCATCAGGTCTTCTTCAAGAATTGTTTTAAGATCATTGATCGCATCAACAGCGTTTTGAACAAGTATGGGTTGCGTTGTAATAGCTTCTCCAAAAGGATCGGTAATATTGCCCAGGGCAGTAAGGGCAGCAGCAAGTTTCAATTTAATATCGCCATCCAATTGAAGATTGTATTCCCGTACAAGATCCTCAAGTCCTTTTCCATCGGCTGCATATTTGCCCAGATACACGTCCTGAACACCTTTGATATTGTTAGTGAAGTCAGTGATTGAATTTTGTGAAAATGGTGACTCTTCGAGCGTTGGATCTTGCGCAACGAAGACTTCATCTATTTTTCCGTTGGCAACCTCATCACAAATACCAGCCATGGCGTTGACAAGTTCCTCAACTGCCGCTTTGTGTGTCGGATATGAAGTGCTTCCTTCTCCAGCCGTGCTGAAGATCTGATGGTAGCTTCCGGAGGTTGCAGGTTGCCACTCGTCCTTTAGGTCGGCGGTAAGTTTTTTAAGGTTTTGGGCAAGTCCTTTCAGGTATTCTTTGTCGCGCGTGGAAAGCGCGGCAGCCGGTTTGTTACCATCCTCACCAAAGATCAAGTATTCAATGGGATGGAATCCCTTGAGCGCATCCTCCAGGTCGTCAATATATGCTTCAGTGAATTCTGCCTCGCTGGCAAGCTGCTGTTCCAGGTCTGTGAAATTAACGGGCCACGTGTCTATTCGCGGATCGATATTATCCGTGGATACAGGACCAAACAAAAACGCTTCAGATTGTTCCCAGGTTTCGCGCGCTGATCTCCAGGTTGTGCGGCATGCCAGAAGTTCCGGTTCCGTAGCGCCATCCGTATCCAGCGCAACTATTTGATCGTACAGCGTACTTGTCTTGGCGGCCAGTTCATTGTATACAGCCAGCGCTACATTGTTGGAGAAATCCTCTACTATCTGACCGTTAAGTGTTTGGTTCACCGAGGAACCTCCTTCGTTGTCATCACATCCAGTGAAACTCATCAGGGCAGCAGATATACAAAGGACTTTGAGGTATTTGGTTTTCATTAGCATTAAGAATTGAGGTCTATTGTCAGTACATTATCTTTTAAAGAGGTCTTGAATTTCTTCAATGGTTCCAGTGCGGGCTCCTTTGTGACATTGCCATCGAGATCGAATGTGCTCCCGTGTTCAGCACAGTATAAGCCGCTCTTGGTAGCTGACACAGGATTTTCACGGTGTGAACACTTCATATATATAGCATTAAAATCCACGTCCGATTTCTTTACCAACAGGATATCGAACGGCTTTTGAAGGTCGCGAACAATAACAATATTGGACTCAGCAAAAGAAGTTAACGGTACGTCTACAAGTTTTTGACTTAGACTCGTCTTGTATACCGGAAAAGACGAGCACGAGGTCAGTTGCGTAAAAGTCAGCGCGATCAAAGAACTTCCCGCACAAGCAATACAAGTATCTTTCAAGAAAGCTCTTCTCGTTTTCATATTAAAAGCTATATCCAAGGCCTACGTTCAAAAATCCATTAGAGGTGTAATAGGGCAACTGCTGCGGAAAAGGTGTGACGATCAGGTCATCATTTCGCGCATCTGTCTTCCTCAATACATAATCTATCTTCACGATAACTCCGCTCACCGGCTGATATGTTATACCTGTTACAATGAAATTCTTTCGGTTGATACCATTCCTGATCCCATTGGAGGGGATCTTATAATTCAGATCCATGAACTCCTCCCGCACGAACAGTGTAAGGTTCTTTCGAGATTCCTGATTGATCAGATGATAAAAATTGTATCCCACCTCCGCGTAAGCTCCTACCATAGCGCTTGGAGTATTACTGGCATAAGCCCGGTTGATCTCGAATGCATCATAAATAGAGATCATCGTGACAAGTCCCTTCAAAGACAAGCCATTGCTGTTGTACTGCGCATTCGCTTCAACAAGGCTTACCGGTGTTCCAAACAGGCCTGATTGCAGCTGAAGGCTGTCAGCCTGCCGCTTGATCAGACCAGCACTGCCTCCATAATATCCCGATGCCTGGATACGCCACGATTTGAAATAGTATAATAGCGAACCAGTAATTGCAATGTTAGCCGCAGTAGCGCGGTTTCCTTCCTGTTTACCTTCAGCTATTCCCGACCCGTTGACAAATCTTCCTGAGTTCAGTCCATTCATTACCGCCAAAGAATAGTTCATTCCCGGCATGGAACGTATTCTACCATAGAGGCCGATACCGATCTCGCGCCACGTAGCGGGGATGACGAATGTTTCAACGTATGGCCGGTCATTGCCATTAAATGTTGTGGGAAGGTGATTCTCATTGGTGATGCCTAATCTTGGTATGAATAGTCCAGCCTGTAGATACATATCACGATTGATGTTGAACTTGAGAAATAGCTGTTCCATAGAGAGCTCTCCACTTGGGTCGCCGTCTTCAATTTTCGCATCTTCAAGCTCCATCTCCGAAAAGAAATAGATCCTGTCGTTGAACTTGTGGCCCAGGAAAAGCACGTTACGGGTGAGGCTCGCAACGGCCGTTTTATATCTGAAGTCGTACTCAACCTTCGCCTGACCATATCCTGAAATTACAGTCGTGTTGTTGCTCCGGATCAAGCCGGCAGAAAGAGAATCCTCACGCGTTAACACCTGTGCAAATGAAGGTAAAATGGTGATAATCAGGACCGTGGTGAGGAAAATCCGGGGCATGGCGAATTGAAAGCACAATAATATTGCTTATTTAGAATTAATCCAAATACAAGTAACAAAGCTGTAACGGGCATTAGTATTGCCGATTCTTTAACTTGCTCTTCACTTTTAGAACATGAAAAAACAGACCATTACACCTACCCGCTCGATTACCCAGGAAATTGAAGCATTGTTAAACCAGCAAATTGTTATGGAGGGCAAATCGTCCGCCGCCTATCTCTCGATGGCTTCCTGGTGTGATACCCAGGGATATGATATCTCGGCTGAATTCCTTTACAAGCATTCCGAAGAAGAGCGTAAGCATATGCTCAAGCTCTTTCGGTATATCAATGCCGCTGGTGGTCACGCGCAGCAGCCAGAGATCACGGGAATTCAGCATTCATTCAAAAGTTTACGCGAAGTATTCGCGAGCGTCCTTGATCACGAGTTGGAAGTGACCAAATCGATCAACAGCATTGTTGATTCATGCTTTCAGATCAAAGATTTTGCAACATTCAACTTCCTGCAATGGTACGTAATGGAGCAGCGTGAAGAGGAAACTCTTGCACGTCGCGCGGTTGAGATCTTCAACCTGATTGGTGAGGAAGGTGTCGGTTTGTGGATGATCGATCAGGAGATCGGCAAACTTGAAGCGTACGCTGCTAAGGTATCTGGCAAATTTGAGGCGTAGCGAATTACATTTTCAACGTTTCCCTGAGCACGATCCGGAATTCGTTTAACATCATCGCTGTCGCGCCCCATACCACAGCCAGATCTACTTCGAAATGAGGCGCGATCATTCTGAACTGTCCTCCTGCAAGTATTTCTTGCTGCCGAATCGCGTTGTCCATCATCAGGGCTTCAATCGATCCCGAAAGGATGCCTGCAACTTCGCGGGGATCTGGTCTAAATACAGGGGCTCCCCGAAAAACGGCAACAACGGGCGTCACCATAAAATTGCTGGGGATAACCAGAAAGTCACTCAGCGTTCCCAGTACCTGGGGAAGTCGTTTGTCAATACCGATCTCTTCTTCTGCCTCTCTGAGGGCTGCCTCAACGGCATTTTCTCCTGCTTCCGATTTACCACCAGGCAGACTGATTTGTCCTCCATGTACGCCACTATAGTCTGTTCGTCTGATTAACGGGAATTTGATCAGGTCGCCCTCCTGGTAAAGCATGATCAGCACGCCACCCGGACGAGGAGGTGCTGTATGATCAAATTTGAGTTTGAGGTTTCCTATCGGGACGGCCCGCATAGGTTCATGGGCAGCCGCTCCTGGCAACGGATTGGATAGGCGCAATTTTAACTTTTCAGAAATGTCATCAAGCTTCATTCAGGGGCAACGCTTCTTGAACTCAGTTTGTTCCATCTCTTTTCGTTCCAGGGCCTTCCTGAAATTCAAGCATGCATGTTCCGTATCTCCTGATCCCGCGTATGCATCCCCTAGGTAATAGAACACTTTTTCAATGAAAGGATCCATGGCTGCCGCCTGTTCGAGCAATCTTATCGCATCTCCATAATTTTTCTTCATTGAATAGTAAATTCCTTTGTTACGGTATGCCCATCCGTTGTCGGGATCCTGCATGATACTTTGGTCAATGTTTTGCTTCGCCGCCTCCAGATTATTGGTAAGCAGGTCAATGTAGCCCTTATTGTTTAGGAAAAATGCGTCTCCAGGCCTTAGCGCTAAGGCCTCCGAAAGCATTCGGCTCGCTTGCGAGTATTGCTTCAATTCAATTTCTATCATAGCCATCGCGTTATAGGTATCAGCTTGCTTAGGATCGATTTTAAGCGCCCTTTGAAGATCGGCTTTGGCACTATCGTATTGCCGCAGATAGTAATGAACAGTCCCCCGGTTAACGAGTATCTCTGCATTGGAAGGATCCAAAGTATGCGCTTTTTGAAAAGCTTCCAACGATCTGTCAAATTGCCTCAGGCGGCTGTAATTCAATCCCTGCATAAAATATGCAACGGAGGTATCTGGCTTGAGACGAAGGATCTTTTCGACATCCATCAACGCCTTATGATACTCCTTTAACTCATAAGCTGTATTTGCGCGGTTAAAGTATACAAGCAGATAATTGCTTCTGCAATCCAGTGCACGATCGTATTGCTCAAGGGCCTCGGCATACTTTTTCCGGTGGAAATAAAGTGTGCCCAGATTATTCCATGCATCGGCAAAGCATGAATCAAGCTTGATCGCTTCCCTGAGATAGTACTCAGCTTGTTCCTCCTGATGATCTCTCATCATGGCATTGCTTTGAAGGAGGAAACGCTGCAACCTTGTCTCACGGCCATCACGACAGCCTCCGAAAATAATGAGTAATGTCAAAACGTGGCTGACTGACTGTAAATATTTGAATTGGTTCACTGGTTCCGTTTGTAAAGGTAAATGGCAAGATCCCCATGATCGTTCCCGAACAAGCGTATGCCTGACGCCGAATGTCTTGACGTTCGAGAAATTTAAGCCTGTATCAAGTATTTTGCACAATTTCAGGGTCAAATTTTGAGATCAGGCAACAATTTGATTTCTTAGCACCCGCAAATGAAGAATTTTATAGTCAATAGCAGCATCAGCCACCATCATCATGGTAAGCACAATGTGCGTGGCAGAGCTCTATCTTGATAAATAATAAAGATTTTAAGAAGGCTTGTCACGAATGTGGCAAGCCTTTTTTATTTAACCGAACGTAACAGCGCGATAATATGCTACGCATAGCAATTCAAAAATCCGGACGGCTTCAGGAAGGTTCACTGGACCTCCTAAAGGAAAGTGGACTATCTTTCAGCAACGGTAAAGACCAGCTCAAAACACAAGCAAGGAACTTTCCCGTTGAAGTGCTCTTCCTCAGGGATGATGACATTCCTCAATATGTGGAGGACAAGGTTGCAGACGTCGGAATTGTCGGCGAGAATATTTTCGTGGAGAAGCGGAAAAAGAATCAGATCGTAAAACGATTGGACTTTGCGAAATGCAGGCTTTCTATCGCGATCCCACGGTCTGAAACATACGGCGGAATAACATCGCTGGATGGAAAAAATATCGCTACCTCCTATCCGAATATCGTTAAGGATTTTTTCAACAAACACGGGATCAAGGCAGGCATTCATGAGATCAGCGGCTCGGTCGAAATCGCGCCGGGGATAGGATTGGCAGATGCCATTTGCGATATTGTGAGTACCGGAAGCACATTGCTCAGCAATGGCCTCAAAGAGGTTGAGGTTGTCATGCAATCTGAGGCAGTTATCATTGCAAATCCATCCCTGGATGCAGATAAACAGGAAATACTTGACAAGCTTCTTTTCCGGATAGAAGCTGTCAGGAAAGCAAAGAACAATAAGTATATCCTGATGAACTGTCCCAATGACGCGATTGAAAAGATCACTTCAGTTATACCAGGCATGAAGAGTCCGACGATCATCCCATTGGCAAGGCCAGGATGGAGCTCATTGCATTCTGTTGTAGACGAAAATGATTTTTGGACGAAGATCGATCAGCTAAGGTCATTTGGTGCAGAAGGGATACTTGTTATCCCGATTGAAAAAATGATCGTCTGATAGACATGGCTATGATGTTTTCAAATTGCAAATACACCAATGAAGATCTTCAATAATCCTTCACCTGAAACGTGGGCTGAACTTTCCGTACGGCCTCAGCTTGAATTGGAATTCCTGGATAGCTCAGTCCGCAACATTCTGAACCGCGTACGAAAATCAGGTGACCAGGCTTTGCGCGAACTTACGTTGCAATTCGACAAGGCGGAATTAAATGCATTACAGGTTTCACCAAAGGAATTCGAAGACGCTGAACGCGCCCTCAGCGCATCCCTGAAGAACGCCATACAACAAGCTTCTGCCAATATAGAAAAGTTCCACGCAGCGCAGCGACGTGAAGTGATCACTACCGAAACAACGGCTGGGGTATCCTGCTGGAGAAAAGCAGTGCCGATTCAAAAAGTCGGGATCTATATACCTGGAGGATCAGCTCCTCTTTTCTCAACAGTTCTTATGCTTGGTATCCCCGCAAGGCTCGCAGGTTGCGAAAATGTGGTTCTCTGCTCACCCCCGGACAAATCGGGGAATATCAATAATGCTATTCTGTTTGCTGCAAAGCTTGTGGGTATAACTAAAGTGTATAAAGTAGGCGGCGCACAGGCGATCGGGGCTATGGCATTCGGAACTGAAACTATCGAAAAGGTTTTCAAGATCTTTGGCCCTGGCAACCAGTATGTCACCAAAGCAAAACAGCTTGTTATGGAAGATGGGCTGGCGATCGACATGCCAGCGGGACCGTCCGAGGTCCTTGTGATGGCCGACAATAGCGCTAACCCTTTATTTGTCGCAGCAGATCTTCTGTCACAAGCAGAACACGGCGAGGATAGCCAGGTGATTCTTATTGTCAATAGTGAGAAACTTGTCGATCCGATACGAAATGCTATCGGCGTTCAGTTGAAAAGCCTGCCGCGCAAGGACATTGCCAGCAAGGCCCTTCTAAACAGCAGCGTAATCATTTTAGAAGATCAGAAAGCAGCGATTGACTTCGTTAATGAATACGCTCCTGAACATTTGATTATCAACATGGCCAACGCCTCTGAAATCTGTCAGCACATCGTGAACGCCGGATCTGTTTTTCTTGGCAATTATTCACCGGAGGCTATTGGTGATTACGCATCCGGCACCAACCATACGCTACCGACCAATGGCTATGCAAAGGCCTTTGCGGGCGTTTCGCTGGAGAGCTTCATGAAATATATCACTTACCAGCAAGTGACTGAAGATGGCATCAGAAATCTTGGCCCGGTGGTTGAAGAAATGGCGGAAGCTGAACAGCTTATCGGTCACAAGATGGCGGTGCGTGTCCGACTCGAAAGTCTTAAATGATCATCCATTAGGTAAGGAAGAATCAAGATATGGAAGCAAGGAATACAATATTGGATGTGAAGAGTCTCGTCAGAAAGAACATCCTTGATATGAAGCCGTATTCATCGGCGCGGGATGAATTCAAAGGTGAGGCCGATGTATTCATGGACGCCAATGAAAATCCTTATCCGTCACCATATAACCGGTATCCAGATCCTTTGCAGTGGAGCGTTAAGGAAAAACTCGCTCCCATCAAATCCGTTGATCCATCGCAGATCTTTCTCGGTAACGGAAGCGATGAAGCAATTGACCTGCTCATCAGGGCTTTTTGCGAGCCACACCACGATGCAATCCTGATCACCGAACCAACCTATGGCATGTACGCCGTTTGTGCCAATGTCAACGCAGTAGCCATAAGGACAGTAACACTGGATAAGGATTTTGACCTTGATCTTAATTCATTTCCTGACCTTGAAGACAAAGCGATCAAGCTTATTTTCCTCTGCAGCCCTAACAATCCTTCTGCAAATCTTCTGAACCGGGAAAAAATACTTTTATTACTCAAGCGCTTCAATGGCCTGGTCGTCATCGATGAGGCTTACATTGATTTTACGACCAGCCCAAGCTTTACAGGTGAGCTGATCAATCACCCAAATCTTGTTATCCTCCAGACCTTTTCAAAAGCCTGGGGCCTTGCCGGACTACGGCTCGGGATGTGTTTCGCATCTCCGGAGATCATTGCCATATTGAACAAGATCAAATATCCCTATAATGTGAACATCAAGACCCAGGAACTTGCGCTGGAAGCCCTGGAAAAAGCAGAACAAACCAGAAAATGGGTGAAGGAGATCATTAAAGAACGCAAAAGACTGGCAGAGGATCTCGTGCAACTAAAGATCACAGAAAAAGTCTATCCTTCAGAAGCTAACTTTTTGCTGGTAAAGGTTGACAACGCTCCGGCTATCTATCACTATCTGATGGCTAAGGGCATTATAGTTCGTGATCGGTCAAATGTGAAGCTTTGCAACAACTGTCTGAGGATCACAATAGGTGTGCCTGAGGAGAATAAAAAACTGGTTGAGGCGCTGAAGAAGATCAATCCCGCTTCAAAATAAATGCCTGACAAGAAATGAAAAAAGTATTATTTATAGACCGGGATGGAACGCTGATCATTGAACCCCCCAACGAGCAAATAGATAGCCTTGAAAAGCTTGAATTCTATCCAGGGGTTTTTTATTGGCTGAGAAAGATTGCACAGGAAACTTCATTCGAACTGGTAATGGTAACCAACCAGGATGGTCTGGGAACAAACAGCTTCCCCGAGAACACTTTCTGGCCAGCACACGAGAAAATGATGAAAGCCTTCAGGAATGAAGAGATCGAGTTTTCTGCCGTGCATATCGACCGGTCTCTTCCGAAGGATAATAAGCCCACCAGAAAACCTGGAACGGGGATGCTAACGACATACTTCTCTAAAGATTACGACCTTGAGAATTCATTCGTTATTGGCGACCGTGTTACTGATGTTGAGCTTGCGAAGAACCTTGGATCGAAAAGTATTCTGCTGAACGATGGTTCTTTCGCGGATAAACTACAGGAAAGCGGTCTAAGGGCCTCCTGCATATTGATCACGAAGGATTGGAAGGACATATTTGAGCTGCTTTGTGCCCCTGCGCGAAAAGGAACTGTGACAAGAAGGACCAAAGAAACAGATATCACTGTTACAGTTAACCTCGATGGTAAGGGTCTATCGACCATATCGACGGGCCTGGGTTTTTTCGATCACATGCTCGATCAGCTTTCACGTCATGGAAATATCGATCTTGACATCCATGTGAAAGGCGACCTTCATATAGATGAGCATCATACTATTGAAGATACAGCGCTTGCACTCGGCGAAGCATTCGTCAAGGCACTAGGCAACAAGCGGGGAATTGAGAGGTATGGCTTCTGCCTGCCTATGGACGATAGCCTTGCCCAGGTGGCGATCGATTTCGGCGGCCGGCCCTGGTTGGTATGGGATGCAGAGTTCAAAAGGGAAAAGATCGGGGAAATGCCGACGGAGATGTTCTACCATTTCTTTAAATCTTTTACGGACACTTCAAAAAGTAATCTGAATATTAAAGTAGAAGGCAGTAATGAGCATCATAAGATCGAAGCAATATTCAAAGCATTCGCGAAAGCGATCAGGATGGCAGTGAAAAAGGAAGGGAATCAGCTTCCCTCAACGAAGGGAACATTATAATTAACCGATGAAACTTGCCATCATAAAATATAACGCCGGGAATATTCAATCTGTATCGTTCGCCCTTGAGCGGCTGAATGTAAATTTTCATATCACGGATGACCCTGATGAGATCACCAGTGCCGATAAAGTCATTTTTCCCGGTGTCGGTGAAGCAAGCACTACCATGAATTATCTTAGAGAAAGAAAGCTGGATAGTGTTATAAGGGCCCTTAAGCAACCCGTGCTTGGAATCTGCCTTGGCATGCAACTGATGTGCGCCTTCTCAGAGGAAAACAATACTGATTGCCTGGGCATCTTTGAGGAGCATGTAAAAAAATTTAATCCGACGGGCGAAATGAAAGTACCCCACATGGGTTGGAATAATTTGACCATACGTAATACATGGCTTGATCCGGGACTTCAGAATGCCTTTGCATACTTTGTCCATAGCTACTACGTTCCAGTCAATCCTTATACCTCAGCGATAACCGAATATATCGAGCCATTTAGCGCCGCCATGCATATGAAAAACTTCTATGCTGTTCAATTTCATCCGGAAAAATCTGCGGCCACGGGGGAGACTGTACTTACTAATTTCTTACAACTATGAAGATAATACCAGCGATCGATATCATTGACGGGAAATGTGTAAGGCTTACACAGGGAGATTTCTCTCAAAAGAAAGTGTATCACGAAGACCCGCTCAATGTCGCGAAGTCATTTGAGGATGCGGGACTTACACATCTCCATTTGATAGATCTCGATGGCGCAAAGGCAGGAAAGGTGATGAATTGGAGTGTCGTTGAAACCATTGCGTCAAAAACAAAACTTCATGTGGATTTTGGCGGCGGGATCAAGACGGCCTCAGAGGTAACCAGATTATTGGATCTTGGCGTAGTTCAGGTAAACCTTGGAAGTATCGCAGTCAATGACCCCGCTAAAATTGTGGAGTGGATTGAAATGTTCGGAAGTGAAAGGATCATTCTTAGTGCGGATGTAAAAAACGAGATCATCTCCATCAATGGATGGCAAGATAACTCGTCCATTAACATTGTCGCTTTCCTTCGGGATTATATTCAAAAAGGGATTGAACACGTCACCTGTACTGATATCAGTACAGATGGCATGCTTACAGGTCCTAATGTGGAGCTCTACAAAAAAGTTCTTCTAAGCTTCCCTCAGTTACATCTTATTGCGAGCGGTGGCGTAAGCAATATTGAGGATCTCGAGGAGCTGAAGCTGATCGGCGTAGATGGTGTGATCGTTGGCAAAGCGATTTATGAAGGGCGAATTACTTTGGAGGCGCTAGCCCGCATTTAGCATGCTTACAAAAAGAATTATTTCATGTCTGGACATAAAAGATGGTCGCACCGTCAAGGGTATAAACTTTGTCAATATCCGGGATGCAGGTGATCCTATCGAGCTCGGCGCGCTCTACGCGCAGCAGGGAGCGGACGAATTGGTTTTCCTTGACATCTCCGCGACATCAGAGGAACGTAAAACTTTTGCTTCACTCGTAAAAGATATTGCGAGGCACATCAATATTCCATTTACCGTTGGCGGGGGTATCAGCAGTGTGGCCGATGTGGCACCACTTCTGGAGGCTGGCGCGGACAAGGTAAGTGTTAACTCTGCGGCTGTACGCAACCCCGGGCTTATAGATGAATTGTCTGCCGCGTTCGGGTCACAATGTATCGTGCTGGCCATTGACGCGCGTGAAATTGATAATGCGTGGATTGTACATACACACGGTGGAAAAAAACCAAGTGATAAGAAATTACTCACATGGGCTAAAGAAGGTCAGGACCGTGGCGCGGGAGAGATCCTCTTTACAAGCATGGATCACGATGGCACAAAGAATGGTTTTGCCATCGACCCGCTAAGCAAGCTTCATGAGCTGCTTGACATCCCCGTCATTGCATCGGGGGGAGCCGGCGACATGAGTCACTTCGTAGATGTATTTACAAAAGGCAAGGCGGATGCTGCATTGGCGGCAAGCATCTTTCACTTCGGCGAAATAAGAATTCCCGATCTAAAATGGTTTTTAAAACAAACCCGGATCCCCATACGATAACACAATAAAAAAATGAATGTTGCAACTATAGATTTCACAAAAATGAATGGGCTGGTTCCCTGCGTTGTGCAGGATTCAAGAACTAACATTGTTCTGATGCTCGGATTCATGAATGAGGAAGCATATCACAAAACACTTCAGGATAAACGCGTCACATTCTATAGCCGCAGCAAAAAAAGACTATGGACAAAGGGTGAAACTTCCGGTCACTATCTTACTCTCGTGGATATACTTGTTGACTGCGATCACGATACTTTACTGATCAAGGCTGTACCGGGCGGGCCTGTTTGTCATACCGGGGCTGATACATGTTTCGGTGAGCTCAATGATGCCTGGGATCTCTTAAGCCTTGAACGTGTAATTCAGGAGCGAAAACAAAATCCCTTGAAAAGCTCCTACACAACTACCCTACTGGAATCCGGATTAAATAAAGTTGCACAAAAGGTTGGAGAAGAAGCTATTGAACTAGTGATAGAAGCAAAGGATGATAACCCGAAATTATTCCTGAACGAAGCAGCGGATCTGCTGTATCATTATCTTGTTTTGCTCACTGCTAAGGGGAGCACTTTGAACGAGGTCATTGAAGTGCTTCATAAACGACACGTGAAGTAGCGCTGATCATCGATCTCAGAACATGATATCTTCGTAAATGCCACTCTTGCTGGTACGGCAGGACAGCTTTCCTTTTAACGCACCGGGTTTTAGCATTGATTTCCCAAGAAGCATGCGCACGCACTCCTGAATTCCTTCTGTGATCGAAGGATGCGGATGAACGCATTCAGCCAGTTCCTCAATACCCTCCCCCATCGAGATAAGCAGCGCGATGGCCTGGATAGCGCTTGACGCGTGATTACCAATGATCTTAACTCCGAGGATCTTCATAGAACTGTCGTTTGCAACAAGCAGCTTGATAAATCCCTGTGTGTTTCTTTTGGCAATCGCTCTGGGAATACAGCTATAATCCAGCGTGACCACTTTGTAATCTATTTCCTTTTCGCGCGCGTGTGTTTCATTCAATCCAACACCGGCGACCTCAGGATTCAGGAACATAATGGTGCTGATGTTTTCATAGATGAGCTTTCGTTTCGGATCTCCGAAAATTTTCTCTATGGCATAACGCCCTTCCAATTCACCCACATTGACAAGTGAAATATCAGCTGTTATGTCACCGACAGCATAGATGTTGGAAATATTGGTTTGTGTCTCGCTGTCCTCAATGCCACGTTTTGAGATACTGATTTTAACACTCTCATTCCATAAACCCTCATAGTTCGGCGTACGACCTACTGCCACAAGGGCTTTGGCGACGTTGAAGATACCTTTCGTGCCATCATCATATTCAAGTTCATACTCAACACGATGATGCTTGATCTCCATTCTGATCAATCTCGCATTCCGGTGTATAAGAACACCGTTATTCTCCATGTTACGTTCTATGACGCGGACGATGTCATCATCCTCAAATGGAAGGATTCGTGCACCTTTATCGATCAAATGGACTTTCGTTCTGCCAAAGCCGGAGAAGATAGTGGCGTATTCGCAACCGATGACCCCTGCTCCAACAATCACCATAGATTCCGGAAAATCGTCCATTAGCTCTATTCCATCGCTGGTCATCACAATTTTCTCATCAATTGGAAGCTCTGGTAGATAGCGGGGTCTGCTGCCGGTAGCCAGCACAATATAATCTCCCCATACAGTTTCCTTCTGACCAGATGCAAGCTGGATCTCGACCTCATGCTGGCTGATCAATCTGGCATCACCTTTTCTTAAGCTTAGCAGATCTGTGTACTGGGTGTCTTTCAGCATGTGCAGGTGATCTTCAAGCATGCTCCTTCTTTCAGCAACAGCACTTTTCACTTCCTCCTGTATCTCCTTATAGTTGATGCTTGGTACCTTGATGTTGAAGCGCTTTAGATTCTTTCTGAATGAAGCCGTTTCACGAGACAGTTCCCACCACGTTTTTGAAGATAACGCGCCATTTGTAACTCCTGCCCCCCCAATGATATCCTTCTCGATCAACAATGTTGTCTTTTTAAAATCCAGTGATCTCATTGCGGCAGCATATCCTGAGGGCCCTGCTCCAATGACGACCAGGTCAAATTTCTCCATACATCACCGTGGGAATGTTTATAACAAGATACGATAAAATAGCATGTGCATAACCCCATGCGGCGCCTTCAACGACCACCTCCCGGCTTTCAGGGGTGTCAATCGACCCTGTCGCTCATTGAAAGAACTTGGGACTTTGGAAGGTCCATTTGGCCAAATATTCTTTACCTTTGAATCGTTTGGCACAACGGCTTTATCACATGATGCATCTACTGCACTCCTTAGTCAATTCAGGATTGGAGTTCACAACAACTCCATCAGCCAAGCGGGGTTTGCAACTCTCGAATACAATTGCACTGATCCTTTTCGGCCTAAGCATCTTTGTGGGGATCACTTACTATCTATGGTATGGATGGAGTACGCTAACATATATGATCCCATTGATCGGAGTAACGGCATTAATGGTGTTGCTTCTGAACAAAACGGGAATGATCAACGTGAGCCGTATCTGGCTTAGCGTCGGCCCCGCTATCCTCATAACCTCCCTCTCCCTACACTCCAAAATTACCTATTACGATCAGCAACAGGAGCTTGATTACTTTACGTTCAGAATTGTCATCCTCGGCAGCTGTGTTATACCTTGGGTTATATTTTCACTTAAGGAGAAAGCCGTTTTGATCTCATCCTCTATTATAGGCTTGGGCATACTGATGGCGCATGATCCCCTTCACTACGCGTTTGGAGTACCCTATCAACAAGATAAGCTTAAAGTCTTCAGCTACTATTTTACGAACATCATCATGTTCATCACTTACGCTATCATTGTCGGCAGTCTCGGGTTTCTAAAACGTATCTCGGAAAAAAATGAATTCAAAAACACCGAGCTTATTGACGATCTCGCACTGGCGAATAAAATATTGATTGAGCGGAATTCCGAGATCGAAGCTCAGAGTGCCGAGATACTCGCGCAAAGTGATATACTTCATCAAAATCAGGATCAGCTTATAGAGGCTAACCGGCTTATTGATGAGCAACGAAGATTGCTCTTCAGCAAGAATCAATCTCTGGAATCAGAATTAATTGACAAGAATGTCAACCTTACAGAAACAAACACTGAGCTGATCAAGCATAACAACGAGCTGAGACAATTTTCCTATACCGTCTCGCACAATCTCCGGGGACCGGTGGCCAGTATGTTAGGATTGATCAGCCTTGTCGATAGAGAACGCATACACGAAAGTGATCAGGAGGTGTTTCAACATCTCGTCACGTCTACGAACCAATTGGATCAGATCATTAAAGATCTTAGTAAGATCATAGACATCCGCCACGATATTTTTAAGATCCGTCAACGGATAGACCTGGATTCTGAGATCAATGATATCGCACGGATATTGAGAAAAGAACTTGACGTCCATCAAATTAAGCTTATCAAAAACCTGGATGCCAGTCCTCAAATATATTCGATCAAGCCAATGGTCAACAGTATCCTTTACAACCTGATCAGCAATTCCATTAAGTACCGGTCGAATGATCGTCAGCCATCAATAACGATCAACTCCCATGAAAATGACGATCACTATTTTCTTCAGGTAGAAGATAATGGACTAGGTATTGATCTGAGACAGAACAAAGAAAGCATATTCAAGCTTTATAAGAGATTTCATTTTCATACAGAGGGAAAGGGATTGGGTCTTTTCCTTGTTAAATTACAATGTGAATCGCTTGGTGGCGTCATCGACGTTGAAAGCGAGATCAATCGCTTTACACGCTTTACAGTGAAATTGAGAAAACCGGTCGACATTGAACGTCAGATACTTTACGAGGAAGCGCATGCAGAGATCTTTTATGATGCGAAAGTCAATGCCACGGGAGTTATCTGGAAAACTACAGTGACAAGTGAACAGTATAGAAGTGTTTTCAAAAAATGCCTGGAATTTGTAAAATCCTATAATACACCTAACTACATTTGCGACCTCACCCTTCAGGGACCTGTAAGTTCAACGGATCAGCGATGGATGTTTGAAGAAATATTGCCCCATGCCATCCGCAGCGGCCTGAAGCGGGTTGCCGCTATCACGAAAGACATTGAGGACGATCCACTGATCATCGAATATCATTCCGGTATCAGTGTAAACGTGCTTAGGTTTGGTGCCGTGCAACGTTACTTCCATTGCCGCCCGGATGCGTTTGAATGGTTACAGCAGGAGAATGAGCGCGCAACTGTCCAATTGCACCAATGATCCAATTCCTTCTTGAGCTTGACAGGGACGCATTTCTGTTGATCAACGGCTTGCATACGCCCTGGCTTGATTCAATTATGGTATATGCTTCCAGGACAGTTTCGTGGATACCTCTTTATCTATTGCTGCTGTACCGCATCGGTAAAACATACCGGACAGAAGGATGGATCATTCTCATCGGTATTGCAATGACAATCCTCATATCCGATCAAGTGACCAGTGGATTGATGAAGCCAATTTTCTTAAGACCGAGGCCTTCATGGGATACTCAACTCTCAGGGCTTGTGTACATTATTGACGGTTACCGGGGAGGGCAATATGGATTTCCGTCGAGTCATGCGGCCAATACATTCGGGACCACATTGTTCCTTTGGTTTGTTTTCCGGAAGAGATGGATAATGCTTTTATTTATATGGCCGTTGATTGTCGGCTATTCCAGAATTTATCTGGGTGTGCACTATCCCGGAGATGTAATTGGTGGCTGGATCACGGGGGCACTCTGTGCGTGGCTCATTTACAAATTGTATCTAGCCATGGCGTTATATCTAAAAAAGAGAAAGACTTCCTCAGTCTGATGAGGAAGTCTTTCTGAGTCAATTCTGGCCGAACATTTTTCCGAGGACGTTACCGGCCTGACCAAGGCCTCCTTGTCCTGAGCCTCCAGCAACTTTACCCAACACATCTCCGATGTCGAGACTGTTGTTTCCTGTGAAGCCCCTCAGCATATCCTGAAGGTCGAAGTCCTTATCCTTTGGATCATTCGTTTTATTAATGAATTGATTCATTACCTGCGGTACCAATCCCGCAACGACTGTTTGTGCGGTCTGAGGCGATATTCCAAACTTGGAAGCGAAGTTTCCAGCAATGCGTGAAACAATTTGAGAGACCATCGGATTGTTTGCGATGGATCCAGTATTCCCGAGCTGGAATAGAGAAGCGACCTGCTGAAGATTTCCTTCACTGGCCTGCCCCTTTAACCCACTGAAGATCTGTTGTGCCACGTCTTCAATGGCTGCGTTGTTGAATTGGTTAGGGATTGCACTGTTCTTAACGATAGCATCCCCTGCATTCTGCTCTACGAGCTTTTTTAACTGATCTAACATAAAAGAAGGGTTTATTTTATGGAATATAACAAATCGAAAATGAATTGTTAGGGGTGTTTCATTAATCGTTGTACATATTTGCCGATGATATCAAATTCAAGATTGACAGTGTCGCCTGTCTTCATATTGTTGAATGTAGTGTGTTCATGGGTGTAGGGAATGATCGCAACAGTAAAAGCGCCTTCTCTTGAATTAAAGCATGTCAGGCTGACACCATTGATCGCAATAGATCCTTTTTCTACTGTAACATTGCCTCCATTCGCATCATACACGATGTCAATAAGCCAACTTCCCTGGATATCGCGAATCGAACTGACTACGCCGGTCTGATCAACATGGCCTTGAACAATATGTCCATCAAAACGGCCATTGTTAAGCATACATCTTTCAAGATTGACCTGATCTCCAACGTTAAGACTACCGAGGTTAGACTTCTGCAGCGTTTCATCTATGGCTACGACGTGGTGTACATTACCCGTCACTTTCACTACGGTAAGACAAACGCCGTTGTGTGACACGCTTTGATCGATCCTGAGCTCAGATCCTAGTGAGCTTTGGATGCCGAAATATGCGTTCGAGTCCCTTTCAAGACTAACAACGCGTCCCATTGTTTCAATGATCCCAGTAAACATTTTTGTGGTTACAAGTCTTTGTCCATAACGTAAGCAATAATACTTATTCCTGCCTGGTTAACTTGCCTTCTTTTCAGGAATTATTCATTTCTGTAAAAATTTCATTTTGACTTTATTGCATCGCGTTGATCCTGCCTGATCGTAGGATAGGTTATTCCCAATTGATCAAGATAGGTCTTGTATTTTGAAGGATTATAATACAGCTTTTGCAGTTGCGGCCTGAATTGAGCCATGATATCCTTATTCAAATATATAGCGGGACTATCTTTGGGGCCGATGAGCGGCATGTATTTTATATCTTTCGTTTGTTCATTCTTGTAATAGTCCCATGATTGACGGATGAGCTCAGGTTTCGTCAGCAGGTCGATCAGCGTCATCCCTTCCGCTTTTGCTCCTGCCACGATTCCTTTGTGTGCAATCGGAGTAGCCATTGAAATGGCGTTGGACCAGTGATGACCTGGTAGTCCGGGAATGTTGGAAGGGTAACGGAGCACAATTGTAGGCAGGGACCAGGAAATATCTGCAATATCATCGGACCCGCCGAGCAGGGGTACGGAGGTCAGCCCTCCCATTATTGTTGGTTTTGCCTCGGTAGGCAGGCTGATCGTATCCAGTTTCAATGCAAGTCCTTCGAGGTTCGGTGATTTCATTTCAATTTGTGTCGCCTTTGCGAGCAATTGATCGTCGTCCGTCCATTTTGGAAGACCTACTTTTTTAATGTTAGCGTACATGGCAATTGCCATTGGTTTATTGAAATGTCCAGGCCACGCTGACCCAAGGATTTCATAAGTAAATTTCGTGTCGGTCATGAGCGCCGCTCCCTCAGCGACCTTCAGGCCGGTATCAAACATTTTTTTGATATCGGGATAGTTCCGTTCCCGGAAGTAATACCAGACGGAGGCTTTGGAAGGAACGACATTAGGCTGATCTCCGCCATCAGGTATCACATAGTGTGACCGTTGTGTCAGGGGGAGATGTTCGCGCCGAAAATTCCACCCGACGTTCATTAGCTCCACGGCATCCAGGGCGCTTCGTCCTCTCCATGGGGCGCCTGCAGCATGTGCGGCCTGCCCTTCGAATGTAAACTTTACCGATACCAAGCCAGTAAATCCATCATCACCATATCCAACCACAAGATTGTTGCCCACGTGAGTAAAGATGCACGCATCTACGTCTTTGAAATAGCCATCTCTGATATAGTAGGCTTTGGTGCCAAGAAGTTCTTCAGCGACACCTGGCCATAACATCAAAGTACCCGGGATCTTCTCCCGTTCCATGATCTTTTTGACAACAAGGGCGGTAACAATATTAAGCGCCTGTCCCGAATTGTGACCTTCGCCATGACCGGGCGCTCCGACAATGATCGGATCTGAATAAGCCACTCCCGGTTTTTGTGATGCTTTCGGTATGCAATCAATGTCAGATCCCAGTGCAATCACCGGCTTGCCGTTTCCCCAGGTTGCTATCCATGCTGTCGGCACGTTGGCGATCCCCTTTTGGATCTTGAATCCGTTTTTCTCCAGAAGTTGTGTGAGGTAATTGAGTGTCTCATATTCCTGAAATCCCAATTCTGCAAAGCTGAAGAGCATATCATTGATCTGTTGAGCCAGGACGTGTTGCTTATCTATTTCAATAACAACTTCATCCTTCAGCTTCTGGATCTTGTCGGGAGATACTGTGACGGTCTGACTCAAAGCAATTCCAGCTACGAAAACGCTTGCGATTGAAAGGAGCATCCTTTTCATATTCATTAGGTTAGAATAGTAACTTAATGAAAGTTTTGGATTTCAGTGCTCCAGCGTCTGAAAAAAGACTTCCTAAGCTTATTCAGCTGGCTCCCTGTAGGACGGTTTTTCCGGCAACTTGCTATTTTTTTAAATCCATTTTACGCGGAGTGCACAGAGGCGGGCGCTGAGTGCACAGAGGAAATACCAAATGCACACACTAGAGTTGACTAAAATTATAACAACTGAGAATTGGGAACGAATTATCCCAAAGAGCTTAAACCCCATTGTGTTTAAAGCTTAAGAATAGCAACTGATTAACTTTCCTACGAAGAACCCTCCGTGCAACTCTGCCTACCTCTGTGATTTCTATGGTTATGGATTTAAACACATTTGAAAATTGTAGATGAGTCGCCCTATGAAGACCCTTCGTGGATCAATTGAAACAAAAGCGGAACTTGCCTTCAATATTTTTGTCACGCATATCCCATATAGTACCACCCTGTTTGATGATGATCCTTTTAATGTGGGCTATTTCAGTAGGTGCCTGGTTGTGTAATGTTATTGTGAGCATTGTGTCGCCTGGACTGACCCGGAACTGAGATCCATTGTCCATTACGACATAAATACTTTCGGAGCCAATCCTTCCGAAAAGGATAGAGGGGAATTTAGCTATGGCGCTTAACTTCACCATGTACTCAACGAGTGCCTCAACAGCATTGCGCCAGACGATGTACTCACCATGAACGGTGAATCTGTTTTCGATTTCAAATTTTGCAAGCAGCTCCGGATTGCGTTTGATGAAGTCAGAGATAACTTCCTCAAAAAGTGTTGAAAGTTTAATGTTGTCGTTACTCATAGGTTCAGTTTAAAAAATGTTGAAGCGGCTAATTATGCCTATGGTTAAAAATAGTTCTGAAAAGTGTGATTAGCGAGAATTATCGATGAACCAGGTTGGAAATCCGGCTGAAATAGCGTTTTTCAAGCCCAACCTTCCAGATTGCCGTTGCAGTCCATAAAACGCGGCTGAATGGTCTTACAAGAATCTGCAAAACGTTAAAAAACATTACACAAAAATAAATATGGTTTATATTATAAACTACTTTATAATATTTACGTATACTTGTATATCGGATCAAAATTTCAGTTAATGACTTACGCTATGGATCAAGACAAAACGCTAACAACAGAACAAAGCCTGTACATCATCACGGAAATGATCGATCAGGCAAAAGGGAAAGTCCGTGAAAACAGCATATATTTTATCATTTGGGGAGTAGTCATTACCCTGGCAAATCTCGGTATGTTCTCTCTGATGTTAATGGAGTACAGATATCCTTATATCAGCTGGTCAATAGCTGTTCCTGCCTGGATCATCACGATCTACACGACTTGGAGGCAATCAAAAAAGGCGAGAACAAATTCGCACCTTGACCGGATCAGCGGGTCGCTATGGCTAAGTTTTGGCGTCATTATTTTTACACTTGTCGCTTTTGGGAAGCTCATTAACTATCAGTTGAATCCGGTGATCCTCCTTTTGAGCGCACTCCCCACCTTTGTATCCGGCATCATTATCAAGTTCAAGCCATTGATCTTTGGTGGATTTTCTTTCTGGCTTCTTGGAATTGCCTGCTTCCTCGTCGGAGGCCCATGGCAATTTCTTGTCGGCGCACTGGCAGTCATTGTAGGCTTCCTTATTCCCGGAATTATATTGCGAAACAAAAGGGAAAACTAGCACATGTTCAAGGATCTGGATCCACTTCTTCATTCACAGTTAAGGCTGGCGATCATATCCCTGCTTATATCGCTTGAATCCGCTGAATTCACCTTTTTGAAGGAAAAAACCAACAGCACAGCTGGAAACCTCAGCGTTCAGATTGACAAGCTTTCGGAAGCAGGATATATAAGTGTGGAAAAATCCTTTCGCGGGAAAAAGCCGTTAACGACGTGTAAGATCACCCGAAAGGGCATAAAAGCTTTTGAAGAATATGTCAACACATTGAAACAATACATCAAAAAATAATTTTTTTTAGTTATATGGTTTATAAAATAAACAAGTTTATAATTATGCAAAATTTAATCGCAGTTATTCTATTGCTGCTCACTGCCGCGCAGCTTTCAGCTCAACACACAGGCGCTCATAAAGAGAAAATGAAACCATTTAAGATGTGGGCCGGGAAATGGCAAGGTGAAAGCCAGTCACAAAATGCACAAGGTCAAACCTTCAAAGCCAAGGTTGACGAGTCCATTCAGTGGAAACTCGATGATACCATACTGCTCATTGAAGGAATTGGCAAAGTCAGTAAAGGACCAGGCGAGGAAATGGTTGTTCATCATGCTATGGGAGTCCTCTCTTACGACCAACGAAGTGATGCGTACAGGTTCAACACCTACCTCAGCGACGGACGAAGTACAGATGCCTGGTTCAGGATCGTCAGCGAAAATAGTTTCCAATGGGGATTCGAAACGCCACATGCAAAAATGAAATACAACATCACGCTTGATAATGCTGCTGGCACATGGCATGAGACCGGAGAATATAGTGCCGACGGAGCAATCTGGAAAAAGGTGATTGAAATGACCCTCCGAAAAGTCCAGTAAAAATTCCAGATCCACCCATAACTTTAGCGTCTCACGTCTAACATTCCGGCCGAAAAAAAGTTGGAGAAATTTTCGCCGTTGATCAGATGCTCACTGGCGCAATCTTTCTGGATTTACCCTTATAATCGTAAATAACAATCTCCTTAACGCCAGGTGGAATCCGGTACATGCGTGTGGATTGTGAGAGATAGCCGCTTCCATAGTAAAATTCAATTCGCTGCTCCCTGCCATCTGTAAAACTCACGATCGCATAGTTATCCATTGGCCCGATATCGATCACTTCTTCATCAGGCAGATCAGTCGACTCAAGAATGATAAGCTTGTCTTTATTTTGAGATGCAATCCAAATAGAATTGCCGGAAGCGTTGTAAAGGTTTACGAGGGCTTTCGCGTCTCCTGTAGTGTAAACGCCGCTGGCAGCAGACGGCAATACTTCAAAACTACCTTTGCCATTCCCGATCAAGACGAGACCTGTAAACGCGTCGTAGCGGCCGGCAAAGACCTCATTGCCGTAATCATTGCCTATCATCACCACATCGAGATTGCCATCCCGGTTCACATCCTGCACCTGAATTCCATTAATGGGTGCCACCTGCGCAAGGATTGGCAATGACTTCATAGCGAACTTTCCATTGCCAAGATTTTCAATATAACCCGACCCCATTTGCGTCGCTTCAAGTACAATTGCTCCCTTCAAATCGTCCGCCGTAAGCACCTCGTCCATCGTTACTTTACTATACTGCCTGTATCTTGAAAATTTATTCCTGAACTTAGGGCTCTGCGAGTTTAGTTCATCCCAGAAGTGAATAGGATAAAGTTTCCGCGCATCGGCTTCCATCGATTCGCGCTGGTAGCAGGCAAGCACCGGATCAATACTTCCATTACCATCAAAATCTTTTGCGAAGACCTTCAATGGAAAACCGGGCCGAACCTGAAAATTATTATTTAGCCCCAGATTTCCTCCGATATAATCAATGTCTCCATCATTATCAAAATCTCCACCCGCAAGACTGCTCCACCATCCTGTATACTGTGAAACACCTGTGTCTTCCTGAGTGATCAACTTGTTGCCTTCATTCCGTAAAAAGGTCAATGCCATGAATTCGCCCGCCACTACCAAATCCGGCCTGCCATCATTGTTAAAGTCAGACCATAATCCATCCGTGACCATTCCAATAGTCGATAGCAATGGACCTACTTCTTGTGTAATGTCAGTGAACTTTCCATGATCATTTCGCAGAATAAAACTCTTAGGTGGCAATGGATATTTTCCAGGCACTACCCGTCCGCCCACAAAGAGGTCCAGATCACCGTCAAGATCAAAGTCTGCTGCCCTTACGCAAGATCCGCTGGCCGACTCCGCCGGGACTGCGGATCTATCCAACTTGAAAATGCCGTTGCCATTATTTTTATATAGTCTATCCTGATATACAAGGGAGTCCATTGACTCGATGCTGCCGCTAACGGTATAAAGATCCAGATCGCCATCGTTATCGGCATCGAATAGTAACATACCTTCGTCTTCCTCCATCTTGCCGTCATTATTGATCGCATTAGCCTTCAGGACAAAGCTTCCATCCTTTCGCTGTTCGTAAAGGGAAGTGTGGTGGTTGGCAGATCCTCCAATTATAATATCCTCCAGTCCATCCTTGTTGATATCGCCAACACTAAGGGATGGCCCGGATTGAGAAAACTTATGGGGAATGGTGCGCTGAACATTGTAATCGATCTTATCCTCCTCCTTATGTACATATGCAGGTTTGAAAAGATCATCGATTTTTTCAAAACGCTTAAGCGGCCTGTTGATTTGAGGGGCCTTGTGTCCAGGTCCTTTTTTGAAAGTCGCGGTTATTACCTGGTCCGGTTTAATATCTGCAAGAACCTCATGGCTGCCATCAGGCCAATCAATAACAACGGAATCAACGGCTGGGCTACGGCCAAGTCCGAAATGCGGTATCTCTTCCACCGAAGAAAGAAATCCCCGGTACACGTTCTGTTCATAGCATTGCAATTTGCCAGCCTGGTACACTGTGACCTTCGCGCCTAAAGCCTGGCGATTGTTCTCGCTTCCTTTTAGGATAACCCTTAGAAAATGAGCCGCGGTATCTCGCTTTTGTGAAGGTTGATACAATGTATTTTCGTAAATGAATGCCTTATCGTTGATGTTGTTCACCACGTAGTCCAGGTCTCCATCATTGTCAAGGTCCGCGAAAACGGCGCCATTGGAAAAAGAAGGTGTGCCTATCCCCCACTGTTTTGTGACGTCCTTAAAGGTGAGGTCTCCGTTATTCCGGAATGCATAGCTGGGTATTTTAATGACGGGAATGGAGTCTAACAGAAGTCTGTTGCTCGCCACATTTCCAACGTCTGCCCTGTAGTTTGCAAAATCTTTATCGGTTATATCCTTAGGAAATCCATTCGTGATCATCACATCCTTATTGCCATCGTTGTCAAAGTCAGCCATCAGGGGAGACCAGCTCCATTCCGTTTGGTGTATTCCCGACAACTGTCCGATCTCGCTGAATTTGATTCCCTGATTCATACCATTATTCAGATGCAGCATATTCCTGACATATTGATATTCATACCCGTACGTTTCGTTATTGATGTAGGTCAGGTACGCACTTATTGCCGATGGTTGTTTTTTTGCGGGCATTTGTTTCCGGTAGCATATCAAGGGTGATGATATCGGGTAATCCATCGTTGTTAATATCGGCTGCATCATTTCCCATGGAAAATTGGCTTTGATGTCCTAAGAATTCCTTTGTTCGGTTTGAGAAAGTCCCATCCTTGTTGTTTTGATATAGGATGTCATTGGACAGGTAATCGTTAGAAACGTAAATATCCGGCCAGCCGTCTACGTTGACATCAGTGATCGCTAAACCAAGTCCGAAACCCTCATAGGTAATTCCGGCGGCGATGGTGACGTCTGTAAAGGTCCCATTACCTTCATTGCGAAAAAGCCTGTCATTATTTTGTGCAGATCCGTCGATGATCTTTGGCCGGTAATTGGTTGGAACATTCTCTAAGTTTCTGATTTACAAGTATGTAGAGGTCAAGATCTTGATCGTGGTCGTAGTCGAAAAAGGCAGCCATGACGCTATGGCCGTTATAAGTCAATCTTATATTGGGCTGCCATCTTCTTTAAAGACAGGTTCACCAGAGGAGCCGACTCCCTGGTTTACAAAAAGCATATTCCTTCGAGTGCCGGATCGGGATGCGTGGTGGCACAGACGTAGAGATCCATCCATCCGTCATTATTGATATCCACCACTGCCACCCCTGCGTTCCATCGCCCTGGTACATTGACATTTGCTTTTTCAGTAATATCCTTGAAATCAAATTTGCCCTGATTGAGGTAAAGTCTGTTAGGTACTTGGTTGCCCGTAAAGAAAAGATCCTGAAGGCCGTCATTGTTAAAATCCGCAACTCCCATACCTCCTCCGTTATAGATGTATTCGTATGAGAGTATATTAAAACTATCGTTTTCCTCAACGGTGTTTGAGAATTCTATTCCTGTGTCATCGGCATCTTTTAGGACAAAAAGCGTTTCCGGCTTTTTATCGCAACGATTGAAGCATAACACGGATAACGCAAGTACTAGTACGAGGGGTATTTTACTGCTCATAGGCCAAAAAAATAAGGCCAATTTACATTGGCCTTATTTAAATATAGATTAACTTTAATTTAAAATCAAGGGTTCTGTGTTAGTATACCCGGCTTCAAGTCGATCTGATCTTGAGGGAGCGGAAGGAATTCATTTCGTTCATTGTGAAACTAGTTCCTGTGAAAGCTCCTGATGGGATCTGAGGTGACTCATAAGTCAGATATGCATTTACCACTCTTACTATATAGTCGCTTGCGGGGCCGCCGTAGACACCGCTCCAGCGTGCGAGATCGAAGAACCGATGGCCTTCACCGGAAAGCTCAAGCTTACGTTCGAATCTCACCTTTTCGCGTGTGGCATCGTCTTTCGCCCAGCACCAGCAGGATATTGAGCAATTACATAGTTTGCTGCAGGTACGGCACCTTTCATAACAAAGCCAGCAGGATTTGCAGCACGTGCACGTACATAGTTAACATATTCTCTTGCCTTTTCAGGGCTACCTACTTCAATTTCTGCCTCAGCAGCCATCAGCAATACATCTGCAAAGCGGATGATCGTGTAGTTGATTGCAGTATATCCAGGAGTCCAGGTGCTGTTGTCTTGCAAGCTACCTTTGTCTGATTTGTAGTAAGCATACTTCTTGGTTTGGTAAGGACCGGCATTAGGCTGATTACGTATCCATGCCTTTCCAGGGAAATCTTGCCAGTCAAGATAAGGAATACCACGGCGTCCGATAGAGTGGTCAAGACGGGGATCCAGTTCGCCGGCATCGGGTGTAAATGGATTGGCTGTTTCAAGACCCATATCTGTCTTCAATTGGTTAGCGCCGACGTTGTACGCAGGATCGTAAGCTCCAGCACCGTCATCCAGTAATGGCAACCCGCCCACAGTACGGAAGGAATTTCCCATTTCAAATGTTGGCTGGAAGAAGCTACAGCAGTTTCCAGGTCCGTCCGCTCCAGTGTTGTAAGGCCAGTTAAGGTCAAACTCAGGGTTGGCGTTATTTACGCTTCCGGTATTAGCAGCTGCCTGATACGCCCAAACAGATTCTTCGTTGTTATCGTTAGAAGCTTTGAAGACGTTAGCATAGAGTGGTACAAGTCCGTAGGTTTTGCCGTTGGAAGTTTTACCGCCTGCACCAGGTCCGCCATAAGCCGTTGGAATAAGCAGGTTGAACAGTGTTCGGGCTTCAGTGAACTTACCCTGATACATATAGATCTTTGCCAGATAAGAAGCGGCCGCCCATTTGTTCACTTTCCCTACCTGAGCTTGCGTTTCAGGAAGGTTGTCGTAAGCATATTGCATGTCTCTTCGATCTTAGGCCAAAGGGATGCCATGTTTTTAACGTCTCCAGCGCCTGATAGCAGATCGATGTTTTCATCGACAAATGGGGTTTTATCAAAACCACGTGCCAGTTCGAAATAGCCGTGAGCTCTCAGGAACCTGGCTTGTGCCGTATAAGCAGTGATTTGCTCCGGTAATACGTCATCTGCAGGAGCGAGCAATAGCCTCAGCGTTGAATTCGCACGGGCCACCAATTCATAGTTTGCATTGTACTTGTCATTGATAACGCCTTGAGTGCTCAAATACTCGAAACGCTGAATAGGGTTGATATCTGAAAAGTCTCCAGGGTCAGTTCCTTTGTTGGCTTCACCACCTCGATACTTCCCCATACCCAATTTGAGGGGCTACCCATACGGTTTGCGCGACCGTTAACCTGCGAATAAGCTGCGACGATCGAACGTTCTAATCCCAATGATCCATTCAAAAGGTTCGGATCTAAATTCCCAGTTACCGGGACATCCAGAAAGCTGTCCGAGCAGGCGTACATCAAGAGTATGCCGCCGCCAGCGCACTCCACATAAATTTATTTCTAAATATTTTTTTCATAGTTTTTTCTAATTGACGGTATTAAAATCCAAGGTTGACACCAAAGGTATAGCTTCTGTCAAGGGGCGCATTTCCGACATCAATACCAAATTGGGTATCAACGTCACCACCTACGGAAGGATCCAATCCATCATAGCCTGTGATCGTAAACAGTTGTTCGTTGACGCAAAGAAACGAAGTTTGGTCATCTTGAACCTGCTCAGCATTCAGTCGGGAGTGTATAACCCAGGTTATGTTTTGCAGGCGCAAATACGATCCATCTTCAACATAGAAAGAGCTGGATTGCGTATTGGTACTGAAGTTAGAAGCGCTTTCAAATACTGGGATTGTTGCACCAGTGATTCTCTGCAGTCCATGAACCCTTTACCCTTTCGCTTATAGCAGCTCCCTGGAATGAAGGATAGAAATCCGTGAACCATTTCGAACTGTTGAAGATCTTCGCTACCGAGTGAAGTATACACATAGGCAACGAAATCAAAGTTTGCATAACGCAATGTGAAGTTCACCCCGCCAGTAAATTTAGGTACCGGGCTTCCGATAAACGTTCTGTCATCTGTACCGATCACGCCATCAGGAACTCCATCAGGTCCAGAGATGTCTCTGTATTCTGAACCTGCCGGGGGCTGCTCCGGATTGGGTTGCATGATTAGCAACATCTTCCGCATTTTGGAACAAGCCATCAACCTGGTAACCGTAGAATGCTGAGATCGACTGTCCTAAGCCGTTACGGATCGGATTGATACCGCGGTAGCCGGGATTGATCAAAGAAACATAAGTCTGTCCTTCAGGCAATCCTGTGATTTCATTCTGCAGGAAGCTACCGTTAACGTTCAATTCATATCCCCACGCCGATGTGAGGTTTCCTTTTGTCGTGATTCCAATGTCTATCCCCTGGTTGCGCATTTCAGCGACATTGACCGTAGGGGATGTGGCATTATAGCCAACGGTAGCTGTAATGGGCAGCTGGAGGAGCAGGTCTTTTGTATCCTTTCTCCAGAAGTCAATTACAAAGTCGATTTTGCCGTCTAAGAAAAGGGCATCAATACCAATGTTTGACGTAATGCTGGTTTCCCACTTGGTATCTGCATTTCCGATCCGGTTCCTGAAATAACCTACAACAGCACTTCCATTGGTTCCGTTAATGTCATAGCCGGAGTTTCCCTGATCTCCACCGAATGTGGTGAACTGGTTGAAAGGGTGCACAGGGTTTGAATTACCCATTGTGCCTACACCACCGCGGATCTTAAGATCGCTGATCCAGCTAAGTCCTTGCATAAAATTCTCAGCTGATATTCTCCATGCAGCAGAAACGGCAGGGAACACACCATAACGATTGTTTGCACCGAAGCGTGAAGATCCGTCTCTGCGGATAACACCACCAACGATATACTTTTCCTTAAAGGTGTATTTCACTTGTCCAAACAACGAGGAGAAATTAACACCTAATGTCTGGGAGCTGTTTGCAGGTTGAGGTGAAACCTGTGTCATGTTGACAAAATCAGGATCCCACGAAAAAGGATTCTGTCCGCTCTGGTTGGTATTCCAGCCCTTACCTGTGTTGAGAGCCTCCTGGCCTAACAACACTTCAACGTTGTGCTGTCCAAACGCCTTCTTATAAGTGATTGTATTCGTGAACGTCCATCCAAATCTATATCCCTGGTACTGATTAAATCCAAAAGCAGAGTTGTTTTCGGAGTTCTCATATTGCCAGCGGCGTAAAGCCCTTGTTGAAAAAACTTGACCAGGACCGCCAATGCTTGTCCGCGCCGTAAGGCCGGGCAGGATATCCAGCTCGGCATAAACGTTACCGAAGCCAAATGTTTCAAAAGCTTTATTGTTGTCTAGTCCATCTCTGTTTGCAACAGGATTTCTTGGGTTGTTAAACCCTTTAGCAGCAGTTCCTGCATATCCACCAAAAACGTCGTACACCGGAATAATACTTGGCATACGGAACGCCTGCAAATAGTCGTTTTCATCATCTGAGATACCAGATCCGCCATCGTCACCCTGAAGTCCGATGATAGAACGATAAGTGAACTGCATGTTTTCCCCTATCCTGAAACCTGGTAAAACATCAAATTCTGAGTTCGCTCTTAAAGCGTAGCGCTCATACTTCTGATTGATCATCGTACCGTCCTGTTTTTGCTGGGACAATCCAATGTAAAAACGGTGAGCTTCGCCGCCACCACTTACACCAAGTGTATGCCTGAACAGCGGAGCCGTTGAGGTCAGTTCATCATACCAGTCCGTTCCGGCCCTGTTTGCAGCTATAACCTGGTAGGTAGAGCCCTTCCGGGGATCGACATTATATTTCAAAGCTTCTGCAGCAAGATCCACATTACCGGAAACGCCGGCAACGCCGCCAACACTTATGTAATCGGGGATGGCGGGAGTTAATCCGCCACCAAATTGTGGGTGATTGAATTTACTTAGTGCTAACGCATAGTCTACGGGCCTTCCATCAGCTGCGGCATTGGCATTTTCTGTATTGCGCTGTGCGTTCCAGGTCCAATCGACAAAATCCTGCGGATTCATCATGTCCTGTCCTTTGCCTGGCTGGGTAAATCCGAACATACCATCGTAGGTAACGCTTAGTTTTTGTCCCTTTTTACCTTTCTTAGTTGTATAAACGATAACCCCTGCAGTCGCCCTTGCTCCATAAATTGAGGCTGAGGCTGCATCTTTCAACACGGTAGTAGTTTCAATATCGTCAGGATTTAGGAATGATACATCTCCGGTCGGAACACCATCCACTATATAGAGTGGATTATTTGATCCTACGGGGCCTAATGAACCAAAACCTCTTACGCGAACCTGAGCTGTTGAACCAGGTTGTCCATTCTGAATTACAGTCACACCAGGTACACGACCCTGGAGCAATTGCTCTACGTTACCAGTCGGGGTAACGGTCAAGTCTTTGGTCTTGACAACTGACACCGCACCTGCAATTTCACGACGGCGGTCAATGCTATAACCGGTAACGACGACTTCGTCCAGAGAGGTGAGATCCACTTCCAGGGCGACGTCGATTGTTGTACGATCTCCGACAGCTACTTCGGTGGTCTTGTAACCAACGAAAGTAACCACAAGTGTGGCATTTGAAGGCACGTTGAGGCTGAATTTGCCTTCAACGTCTGTTACTGTACCCGTTGGGGTACCCTTTACTATTACGTTCACGCCGGGCATTCCCGACCCCGTTTCATCGCTTACAGTACCGTTGACCAGTCTGTCCTGGGCCACCGCTACTGAAGCTAGCATTAGCAAGAGCGCTAATGACAAACTCAAGCTTTCGTAGAGTTTTTTCATAATCATCGTTTGGGTTTAAATATTTGAATGAATCACTGAGCACTTTCAAGGTGATGTGCGGTCAATTTGAAGGGTGCATTATCCGAAGGTAAATATTTTGTTGCGTCGCAAACGAAATAGTTTCTAAATATTTTTTCGCAACCGTTCCCGCAACCGATTCCACATCCGTAACCATCGCAAATGTTATCGCAAACGCAGCCGGTGGTATCATTTGTCACTTTGACACTTATTGGCCGCTCCACCCTTAAAATTGCCGCTCACAATGTCCACGATAAATCGTATTTTCGGCCGTTTTTTGAACCATGGATCACTTCGAGAACTTCCCCGTCCACCTGACCAACTCGCTCACTGGTAGAAAGAGCTCTTCACACCCGTCAACCGCGGCCACGTCGGTATGTATGTTTGCGGCCCTACAGTGTATAATGATGTACATCTGGGTAATGTAAGGACGTTCATGATGTTTGATGTCGTCTCCCGCTACCTCCGCTTCATCGGTTATAAGGTAAGGTATGTCAGGAACATAACAGATGTAGGACATCTGGAGAATGATGCCGACGATGGAGAAGACAAAATTGCGAAAAAAGCCCGCATTGAGCAGCTGGAACCTATGGAGGTGGTGAAGCACTATACTGAAGGCTTTCATGAGGTTATGAGACAATTCAACATTCTTCCACCCAGCATCGAGCCTTCTGCGACTGGCCATATCGTTGAGCAAATTGAGATCGTAAAAAAATTGTTGGCAAATGGATTTGCATACGAGGTAAATGGCTCAGTCTATTTTGACGTAACAAAGTATGATGAGCATCACCACTATGGTATTCTCAGCGGAAGGGTTATAGAAGAATTGCTGCAAAGCGGCCGCAAACTAGACAGTCAGGATGAAAAGCGAAACAAGATCGACTTTGCACTTTGGAAAAAGGCATCCCCATATCATATAATGCGATGGCCGTCTCCGTGGGGCGAAGGATTTCCCGGGTGGCATATTGAATGCACAGTTATGAGCATAAAATATCTGGGAGAGACGTTCGATATACACGGAGGAGGCATCGATCTTAAATTCCCTCACCATGAATGTGAGATCGCCCAGGCAACGGCAGCAAATAAAAAAAGGCCGGTCAATTATTGGCTGCACGCAAACATGCTGACTGTGAATGGGCAGAAGATGAGTAAGTCGCTGGGCAATTCTTTCCTTCCGCGTGAACTGTTCGCCGGCACGCATTCATTGCTTGACAAAGGATATGGGCCGATGACCGTACGTTTTTTCATGTTGCAATCCCATTACTCCAGCACGCTCGACTTCTCGAACGAAGCGCTGCAGGCGGCGGAAAAAGGATTCAAAAAATTATCAAATGCGCTGGGCATAATTAAGAAACTCAAGCATCCAGGCAATTCAAATGAGCCGCATGATGAGGTGCTGACTCAAACACTAAAGGGTTTGGCTGCGTCGCTGTTCCAAAATATGAGCGACGATTTCAACACCGCCAAGACATTGGCAGTGTTATTTGAAATGGCTTCCCGGATAAACGATTTTAAATCCGGTAACGTTTCAGTCACGAGTGTCAGCCAATCCGACTTCACGCAGTTCTCCGGCGCATATGCAGGTTTCATGGAAGATGTATTGGGCTTGAAGGAGGAGGAGGCGCATCACGATGAGTTGCTGGGAGGCGTCATCGAGGTATTGATAGGGCTGCGTAAGAAGGCACGTGTTGACCGTGACTATGCGCTCTCGGATAAGATACGTGACGATCTCAAGCGGATGGGGGTTCAACTCATGGATGGTAAAGATGGTGAGATGACATTTACAATTGATTGATTGTTAATTGTTAATTGTTAATTTGACCGATTGACTTGCGTATATACATACAGTTGCAGTTAACATCAACAATCAACAATCAACAATTAACAATCAACGATTGGGCATGCTGAAAAAGTTGTTCATTCTTCCAATTCGTCTTTATCAAGTCAGCATTTCACCTTTACTTGGATCGAATTGCAGACACACACCCACGTGCTCGAGCTATGCGATACAGGCAATCGAGGAATGGGGCGTAATAAAAGGTGTGTGGCTTGGTATCAAGCGGATCTCCCGTTGCCATCCATGGGGAACGCATGGGTACGACCCGGTGCCCAAGAGAAAAGGATAAGATCTTAGTTTCCAGAGATTACTGATAGGTTTCCATTGATCGGTCACCACCGGCCAACCTTCCGTTGACATAAAATTTATAGTGTTCGAAATCCTTTGCTGACATTTATATGTGATAAAACCCTATTTTTAAAGCTTTCATAAATCTATGCCTGACTTTCAAATTAAGAAAACGCAGAAAGCTTACGATGTGTGTATTGTCGGATCTGGCGCGGGTGGTGGTATGGCCGCTTATGTTTTGGCGAAAGCTGGAATAAAAGTCGTATTGCTTGAAGCAGGTCCTTTATACGACCCAGCCGTTAATGTAATGCAATTGAAATGGCCCTGGGAGTCGCCCAGGCGAGGGGCCTCCACGCCATTCAGAAATTTCGGCGATTTTGATGCGGCGTATGGCGGTTGGGAAATCGATGGCGAACCTTATACCCGAAAGGATGGGACATCGTTCGATTGGTTCAGATCCCGCATGGTTGGAGGAAGGACAAATCACTGGGGCAGAATTTCATTGCGTTTCGGTCCCAAAGATTTTAAGCGTCGCAGCATTGATGGCCTCGGCGATGATTGGCCGATAGGCTATGACGACGTCGCACCCTTTTACGACAAAGTAGACAAGCTTGTCGGTGTATTTGGCTCTAAAGAAAACTTGCCAAATGACCCGGATAGCATTTTCCTGCCACCGCCAAAGCCAAGGCTTCATGAGATCTTCATTACTGAAGCGGGCAAATCACTTAATATACCCGTAATACCTTCCAGACTCTCTATACTTACAAAGAAGATAAACGACGAGCGTGGTGCCTGTTTTTATTGCCGTCAGTGCAACCGCGGATGCACCGTTCATGCGGATTTTTCATCATCATCCGTCCTTGTCAAACCAGCCGTAGCTACAGGAAATGTCGATGTTATCCCCAATGCGATGGCAAGGGAAGTAATGATCGACGCTTCCAGGGAAGGCTACAGGCATCTCCTTTGTTAACCGTGAGGATCTCCAGGAATATACGGTAAATGCCAAAGTGGTTATGCTTGCTGCGAGTGCCTGCGAGTCAGCCCGCATATTGTTGAATTCCAAATCATCGCGCAATCCAAACGGTGCTTGCCAATGCAAGTGGTGTAGTTGGAAAATATCTTCATGACTCCACCGGCGCGTCAATGGGTGGCATACTTCCTAAACTGGTGGGACGCAAGCGCTACAATGAAGATGGCGTTGGTGGTATGCATGTTTATACACCATGGTGGCTGGACAACAAGAAGCTTGATTTTCCCCGCGGTTATCATATAGAATACGGAGGGGGTATGGACTATGCCGGGATATGGCTTTGGTTTTGGTATGCAGAACACCAATGGAAAATACGCTGGTCGTGACGGCAAACAAAAGGAAGCAGGAGGATACGGCGCCTCACTCAAGGATGACTACCGGTATTTTTATGGTGCTGCGTGTAGGGATGTCGGGTCGCGGTGAAGCAATAGCCCGCGAAGACAACTATTGTGAGATCGATCCATTCACGGTTGACAAGTTTGGTATTCCAGTACTCCGCTTTCATTATAATTGGAGCGACTATGAGATCAAGCAAGCCAAACACATGAAGGAAACTTTCAGGGAGATCATTCACAAAATGGGCGGTGTCGTCACATCAGGTGACAAGGATGGCCCGCATAACAATTACGGTCTGGCTGCTCCCGGGCGCATTATCCATGAGGTCGGAACAACACGGATGGGTAATGATCCTAAGAAGTCGGCATTGAACAAGTATTCTCAGGCACATGAATGCAAGAACCTTTTTGTCGTCGACGGAGGCCCTTTTGTTTCGCAGGCAGATAAGAATCCAACATGGACAATCATGGCGCTTTCGATGAGATCATCGGAATACATTATCGACGAGCTGAAAAAAAAGAATCTTGGATAGATCCTCTATCGCAAATAGCCATACCGTTATAGATGTAAAATCAAAGATTGGATCAAATTATAAACCAAAAATATATGCCCAAGAAACGCAGTTTCATAAATGAACTTTCCCGAAGAACCTTCATCAAGCAGGCTGGCGTTGCGGCTGCCGCATTTACCATTGTACCTCGTTTTGTACTTGGCGGACCAGGCTATAAAGCACCGAGCGATATGCTATATGTTGCAGGTATCGGTGCGGGAGGAAAAGGTGAAAGCGACATCGCCAACTTTGCCAAAAGCGGTAAAGCGGAAATCGCCTATCTCTGTGATGTCGATGACCGCAGAGCGGCTAAATCCGTAGCCTCTTTCCGAAAGCAAAATATTATAAGGACTTCGCGCAGATGTTGGACAAAGAGCACAAGCACATTGACGCTGTTTCTGTTTCCACTCCCGATCATAATCACGCGGTCAGGCGCTTGCCGCCATGCAACTGGGCAAACATGTGTATGTGCAAAAACCATTGACCCATGATATTTATGAAGCCCGCATGCTTACCGAGGCGGCAAAAAAATATAAAGTTGTAACACAAATGGGCAACCAGGGTGCATCCGGTGATGGCGTGCGGCAACTAATGGAATGGTACAATGCCGGACTATTGGCGATGTACACACGGTATACTGCTGGACCAACCGTCCGGTATGGCCGCAGGGAATTCCATGGCCAGATAAGAAAGCACCAGTCCCAAAGGAGCTTGACTGGGATCTTTGGCTTGGTACGGCGCCGTATAAAGATTATGTAGACAAACTTGTTCCCTTCAACTGGCGCGGCTGGTGGGACTATGGTACCGGCGCCTTGGGCGATATGGGATGTCATATCGTGGAACCGCCTTTCCGTGTCCTGGGATTGAATTATCCAACAGACGTGACGGCAAGTGTTGGCAGTGTGTATGTTGATGAATTCAAGCGCGGATATTTCCCTGAAAGCTGTCCTCCTTCTTCCATATCGTATCTTGACATTTCCGGCAGGCAATGGAAAACCCGCAGTGAAAATGCATTGGATGGACGGCGGCATCCAGCCTGAGCGCCCCGAAGAACTCGGCCCGAATGAAGTAATGGGTGATGGTGGAAACGGTGTGATTTTCGTTGGAACAAAAGGAAAAATGATGTGCGGTACCTATGGAATGTATCCAGTCTGTTACCTACCTCAAAAAATCAGGAAGCGAAAGTTCCGCAAACCATCAAACGTGTACCCGATGGGTGCTGATGGACATTATGCACAGTGGGTTGAAGCCTGCATTGCAGGATATGGAAAAATGGAAGTCAGTTCTCCCTTTTGAGATCGCTGGCCCGTTGACCGAAACACTTCTGATGGGCAACCTTGCCATTCGCAGTTATGATATACGCAAGCCAAAGAAAGACAAGCCCGATCAATTTGATTATCCAGGAAGGAATATCAAATTGTTATGGGATGGCGCTAATATGAAGGTCACGAACTTCGATGATGCCAACCAATTTGTTAAACGTGAATACCGTCAGGTTGGAAATTGCAATAAACTCATTGAATAACTATGGAAAAAGCGTAAGTAATTCACGCTTTTTTAATGGCATTTGTGTTCCTCAGCATTTTAAATAAATGTTTTTAACGAGTTAAAAATACATCATGGCTTCATGGAAAAAAAAATTCACGAACAAGTCTTTCGCGAAGAAACTTTATCAAGCAGGCAGGAATGGCTGCTGCGGCCTTTACCATTGTTCCGCGCTTTACATTGGGGGTAAAGGATTTATTGCGCCTAGCGATACCGTATACATTGCAGGAATTGGTGCGGGCGGAAAAGGAGAAAGCGATCTTACGGGATTTGCGAAAAATCCTCATGCAAAAATTGCTCTTCCTCTGCGATGTCGATGAGCGTCTGGCTGAAAGATTCCAGGAAGAATTTCCCAGAGGCAAAGTATTATAAAGATTTTCGGGTGATGCTGGACAAAGAGCAACAAAGGCATTGATGCGGTTTCGGTTTCAACGCCTGATCATACGCATGCCGTTGCCGCGATGGCTGCCATGCAGCGGGGCAAACATGTATATGTTCAAAAACCACTTACCTATTCCATATATGAAGCGCGAATGCTCGCCGAAGCTGCTAAGAAATACAAGGTGGTTACACAAATGGGTAATCAGTTTGCCTCAGCGGATCATGTCAGGCGCGCCAAAGAACTGGTTGATGCGGGATTGATCGGTGATGTTACGGGTGTGAAAACGTGGACGAATCGTCCGGTATGGCCCCAGGGTATCCCTACCCCTACTGGCAAACATGAAATTCCAAAGGAACTTAACTGGGACCTATGGCTTGGCCCGGCGAAGTTCATAGATTATAACCCTGCATACCTACCCTTTAACTGGAGAGGCTGGTGGAGCTTTGGTACGGGTGCTCTCGGTGACATGGCTTGTCATATCATGGATGCGGCATTCCGCATTCTGCCGATAGATTATCCGACCGAAGTTGAATGCAGCTCAACAACAGCATGGTCAGGTTTCTTCCAGGAAGCAGACTACAAGGACAGCTGCCCCGCATCTTCTATTATTCACCTCAAATTTCCGCGAAAGGATGGCAAGGGAAATATCAATTTCACATGGATGGATGGAGGACTCTTCCTCAACGTCCTGAAGAATTGAAGCCCGATGAACCACTCGGCGATCGCGATGGCGGATATATCTTTGAAGGAACAAAAGGAAAGATAATGGGCAACTATAATACCGCTCCTGTGATTCTTCCAACTGCCAGGATGAAGGAAACGTTGCCGGCACAGACGATACCACGAATCGCAGGTGCTGAAGCAGGTCACTATACGCAATGGGTCGACGCTTGCATGAAAGGTTACGGCAAAATGGAACTGAGTTCTCCATTTGAATATGCGGGACCGATGACTGAAGCATCTTAATGGGAAATCTTGCCTTAAGAAGTTACGCCATGCGGGTCCTCCAACCAATATCCTGGACGCAAGAAGCTATTGTGGGATGCCAAGAACATGAAGATCACAAACTTTGACGATGCGAATCAGTTTGTAAAACGTGAGTACAGACAAGGCTGGACGCTTTAACACGAAAGTGTTGAACATCGGATGTCGAATATTGAATCGAATGTCGAATGTCGCACGCCGAATGTCGCATGTCGAATTGAAGGTTGAAGGTTGAATGTTGAATGTTTGGAAAGCTACAGGTGTGCTTCATACTTACACAAGTCACACGCTAACACGAATTTCAAATTTCAATTTTCCAATTTCGAATTACATGCCAGGAAGAACGATGGTGAAATGCGTGCCTTGCAAAGTATCGCTTTCAACGTGTATTTTTCCTTTGTTGAGTTCGGTGAACTCCTTGACCAACACAAGGCCCAATCCCGTCCCTTTTTCTTTTTCGGTGCCATAAGTTGGACGCTTAGCCTCAAGACGAAACAGATCCATTAACTTGTGACCGTCAATACCAACGCCCGTATCTCGCAAGTGGATTGTAACCTGCCCGTCAAGTTGTTCGGCAGCAATGGAAATCTTTCCTCCTCTAGGTGTAAACTTGATTGAATTACTGATCAGATTTCTAAACACGGTAGCCATTGTATGATGGTCCGCCATGATCTCAAGGGTTTCGTCAACATTAAGCTCCAGCGTTATTTCTTTTGCAGAAAGGCCGCCTGCATAGATGTCGATGATCTTCTGCAAAAATCCATGCAGGCTTACCGGCTCAAAAAAACACTGGATGCCATTGGTTTGACTAAGGGACCAATCCAAAAGATTTTCAAGCAGATGATTCAGGTTGTCCACCGAATGGTCAACCTTAGAAAAAAGGCTTTCTATTTTTTGTGATTCTCCTTTGCTGTTATAATGACCAATGAGACGGGTCAGGCTTTGAAAAGACGTTACAGGTCCACGCAGATCGTGGCTGATGATCGAAAAAAATTTGTCCTTCGTATTGTTCAGTCGTTGCAATTCGGCGGTTCGTTCGCGGATCTTTTCTTCCATGCTGTCGTAAAGCATTGAATTTTGAATCGATACTGCCAAAGGCTGCCCAAGCATGATCAGAAAATTCTCATCTGATTTGTCATAAACACAAAAATTACGACTTTCAGCCATGAGTACTGCGACGAGCTGATCGTTGGATAACAACGGTATGGCTACTTGACTTTCAGCATTCTCCAATCCTATTGGCTGAATGAAATCCATATCGCCATCCGTACTTACCGTAGCCACGTAGTGCTGCTTACGGCGGATACCGGTCAGGTTGATGTGTTTTTTCCTCACGGCGGCCAAGCCAACAAGTCCCTGTCCAAAAGCCACCTGCTTGCCTATCATGCACTCCGCATATCCATGGCTTGCAAAGACCGTCAATTGTTTGGCATCATGGTTGGGTATCAGTATAAGGCTGTTTGCCAGTCCGAATTGTTCGTCCAAAATAGCTAGAATAGTATGTAGTTTTTCGGGAAGGCTTACGAGCTTATTAAGCTCAAGAGAGATTTTTCGCAAGATCTCCATCTTCCGGTTGGACTCCGCAAGCTGAGATACAAGCTTTTCAAGTTCAGGTGTACTCATAAGTCGAGGGGTTCAACGGCTTTGAACTCAATAAGTTCTTGGGAAATTAAAGTTTTCCTATGTTAAGCACTGCATAGATGTCTGCAGCTTTCAGCTTGAAGATGTCACGCTTCCCCTGAACATGGGCAATCGCATCAAGCTGTAGGGCCATGCTGTCGAATATTTCACCTGAAGTTTGAGATTCCTTATAATGCAGGGTCAGCTTAAAGAGATCATAACTAACGGGGCACGTCACGATGGCTACCAGCACAGGATTTTCACGAACATTTCTGATGGTCTTATTAAAGAACTGATACGACAGCGCAACATGATGGTCGTCGACAAAGTGAACCTGCGAAATATAAGTCACATTAGGAACGCCAGTCAAGGAAGAGGTTGCCACAATGGTTGGGATCACCCCTTGAAGAGATGGCATTATTTCCTCCAGTGTCAACTTTGTATCTGTCATTGCTTATGTTCGGATCTCGCTACCAGCGCCGACTTTAGGTGATTGATCGAAAACCTGTTCGACTCTCAAACCTACTGCAATAAAAGGCGGATGAAAATATGCATTAAAGTACCCTTCTCCGGAATATCCAAAGGATTCAAGGATGCCACAAAACTCTTTTAGGTAGTCAAGCTGATAGCTGACCTCTTCAGGCGTGCAGTCCCGATGAGAAAGGTAGGTTCCCTTGTATTGATAGCCTTCGTAAGTATGGAGCTCAACACCTACAAGGGCAAGGACCGGGTTATCCTTGAGATGGATCAAGGCGTTGCTCATAAATTTGAGCGGAGCAAAGCAAGTGATGGTGTCTGTTGATGGATCAAATTTAATCCCCGTACATTTTATCGGTTCTGGCAGATTTTCATTGCTCGCTGTGGCGAGCCAGTATGATAAAGCCTCCTTCAGAAAGATCATATGCCAGGCGGGTACCACCATTAAGATAATAAGTTTAAGGTCGTGAAAAGTTGCTCCTTATACGTCTTTCCGATGGGAATTGTTTTATCCGAAACCCTTAGCGTCTGTTCACCAATATTAAGCTCCTCAATTGCGCTTTTACGTACGACAAAGGACCGGTGGACCTGTACAAAGTCCTCCTTTGGTAATCTATCAAGAAGGTCTTTGAGTCGCATGTTAATGATATGGCGCTTTTGACCTGTAACAATAAAGCAATACTTTTCGTCCACTTCAACCATCAGGATATCACGA
>CAWJTP010000034.1:0-100466 GCA_963845845.1 uncultured Cytophagales bacterium | reverse complement strand
GGTATGGCGACCTTGCCGACGTCGTGCAGCAGCGCGCCGAACTCGAGATTGCGCAGCTGGTCGTCGCTCAGGCCGAGTCGCCGGCCGACCGTCGAGGGCGAGCTCGACGACGCCACGGCGAATGCTCACCCGTGTACTGGTCGTCGGCCTCGACGACGTTGCCCAGCAGCAGCGCGGTGCCCGCGGTAGGCGTTGTTGAGCTCGACGAGCGACTCGACGCGCCCGCGTCGCTCGCGGCCGAAGATGCCCAGCACCACGAGCAGCGGCACCACGCTCAGCACGGCGCCCAGCGGCATCTCGCGCGTCGTGCCAGGCGACGAGCCAGGCCGACCGGCGTCAGCGCGAGATCGACCGCGTAGACCCAGCTCTCCGTCGAGCTGCTCGCGCAGCCCGACGCTCGCCGACGCAGGCGCGGCATCGCGGCCGCCGCACCGAAGTCGCAGGCGATCTGTGCCGCCAGTGCGGCCAGCAGCACGCAGCGGGGCCGCCTGCGGCGGGAGTCTCGACCGGCGCGACGGCACAGCACGGCGGCCGGCCCGACCGCGAACCACGCGCTGCCGAGGAAGCGCACGCAGGCGACGCGGCGCGCAGCTCGCCGCGCAGCGACGTCCGGCAGTATAGGCCACCACGAGCGCGACGACCACGACGGCGGGCGCCAGGGATGGCGGCAGGGTGAACAGCAACGGCACGAACGCCATCTGGCTCGGCACGGTGAACCCGCTGCCCATGTCGAACTCGGCGCCGCAGCGCGACGATCAAGCGCGGCCGAAGCACGCGACGACCGCGTGCCGGATGCCACTGATCGAGCCGTCGGCGGGAACGCCGTCAGGAGGACGCCGCACCGCCAGCACGAAGCCACCGCTGACGATCGACTTCGCCCGGCGCTCGGCGCGCGTGAACGGCTCGACCGTGACGCTCGAGCGCCTCGGCGATCTGCTCCTGTTCTCGCAATCTCGGCTCGAGTCCCACCGGAGAGCATCGGTCGAAGTGCCCGTCCCTGAAGTCTGCCGGACCGGAGTGGGGTGGCGTGGCCCGCTCCGGTTGCTGACGCGCGGCTGCGGCTAGCGCTCCATCCGCGGATCGACCGAGAAGTCGTCGGCCTGGAAGCGGCTGGTGGTGCCGCCGGCGACGAACGTGAACCGGACCTGCTGCCAACCGGCGGCACTGCCCGGTTGGACGTTCATCGGGTTCGACAGGCCCCACCGCGCTCCCGTCGCCATGGAACTGGCCGGTGTTCTTGGGCTGGCTCCACGGCCCTGATTCAGTAGGAGACATGGAAGAAGATGCCTTCGGAGCCCGCGACGTTACTGACGCAGGCCGCGCAGTGGGATAGTCCGACGTGATGCACAGGACCGGGCTGGTCGCCTGCGCCTGCTCGGCAGGTCAAGCACGCCGCCGGCGGTCCCGTTGGCCGGGCGGTCGACGATCTTCGCGCCGCTTGACGCTCCCACCGCCCGCGGTCTCGGGCTGACGGCAGCCCGCCGGGGCGAGCGTGTACAGGTTCGATCCTTGATGGCCGTGAATGGCTGTGTGAAGGGCTTTGCGGCGCAGCTCAAGGTGGCGTGGCCGGTGCGGGCGCGGTCGCGGTCGCTGCGAGAGCGGCCGTGGCTGCCAGCGATCCCGCCGGCGCGAGGCCGATTCCGAGCCCGCCCCGAAACGCGCTGGTGTAGTCATGAGGATGCCTTCCCTGGCGATCGCCGGCAGCCGAGCCGTCTCGTCCGCGCGAGATCTCTAGCTTTGCGTCCCCGCCTCGCGACGGGTTTGCCCTTGAGCAGCAGTCGATTATGAGGATCACTTCGACACGCCCGGCCCGGAGCCTGACCCCTGGCGCGCCCGCTGGACTCACGTACTAGGGCGTCGCCGCTCAGTTGGCGAGCGCCGAGGCCGATCAGCGCGAAGCCGAGCGGGCGCGGGTCGCTGCCGTAGCGGGCCGCCAGCGGCGAGAGCGGGTGGCGGAATCGCGAAGCGCAGCGCGATGCGCTCGCGGCCGGTGCGCGCCGGCACGGCGACCACGCGCTGCTCGGCGGTACCGCCGGTGCCCGAGAAGCCCCAGTGCGCCGCCGGCGTGCCGTCGAGCGCGACGGCGACCTCGAGGTGCGGCCGCGTGTGGGCGAGGAACGGCGCGAGCTCGATCGTCAGCGTCAGCGGGCCGTCGTGCGGCGCGGCGAGCGGCAGCACGACGACGGCCTCGCGGCCGCGGGTCCAGGCGCCGTAGAGGTCGGGCGCCCACCAGCCCGCGCCAAGGTTGCGCGTGCCGGGCTGGGCGTACTCGAAGCGCAGCGTGCTGCCTGGCCCGACCGCGACGGCGGCCTCCGGCGTCGGATCGGGCGGCGCCGGCGGCGCGCCGCCGGCTCGCGAGCCACAGCGCGTGCCGCGGCAGGGCGCGCGCGTGCGGGAGCGCCCACGTCTCCTTCAGCCACAACGCGGCGTGTCGCGGCCACAGCGGCGCGCCGGGCTGACCTCGCGCCGCACCCAGCTCGTCAGCTCGTCGCCGACGCGCTCGACCGCGGTCGGCGTCAATGGCCCGTCACCGTCGGCCTCCTCCGGGCGGCGTGCGCGCGTGCGTGGTGCAGCGCCGAGGCGGACCGCGTCGGGCACGGGCTCCTCGGTCACGTCGGCGAGCACGGCGAGCGCCTCGCGCAGCTCTCGCGTGAGGCGGTGGCGCCGCGCCTGCTCGGTCACGCGCTCCCAGTCGAAGCTGGGCGCGTCTCGCGCAGCTCGGCGGCGTCGGCCGCCCAGCGCAGCAGCTGGGTCTCCGTGCAACGCGTTTCCCTGTTTTGGGATTGCAAATCTAATAGAGAATTCACTATCTGCAAAAAAGATTTCTCCTGACCAGATTCGCGCATAAAATCTCAGCGCCGGACAACTCCTGTGACAATAAACCCCTTCCCCAGGCTCTCCCGCCTGATCCCTTACTTGGCATACCGATTGGATACTGCCAATAAAACTCCACCTATGACTTCACGATCCCTGCTCACGCTCTTTCTTAGCCTATTATTTTTCAGCACCCAATCACAGAACAAACCCGCTCTTCAATATCTCAACCAGGAACCGCCAGGCGTGACACCTAAAGTGTTTGCCCCTGACCTCGTCTCCCTGAAAGAACACTATGAATTCGGTTCGGTCTTCTCCAATAGTGGAAAAGAGTTTTACTATGGAATAAATGTCGGCCCTATCGCCGAGATCCGTTGCAGGATACTGAACGGCAACAAATGGTCGGAGCCGAAGACTGTTATCTCGAGCGACAAGTACAGCCACAATGATCCATTCCTTTCACCCGATGACAAAAGGCTTTATTTCATCTCGGACCGTCCGCTTGACGGCAAGGGGGACAAAAAAGACTATGACATCTGGTATATAGAAAGAAATGGCAACGGATGGTCAGTTCCAAAGAACGCCGGCCCTGCCATCAATTCGGCGAAAGATGAATATTACGTGTCATTCACGACCTCAGGTACGATGTACTATGCTTCCAACGGTAAGGCTGGACAAAATAATAACGGCCATGACATCTTTGCTGCCAAGGCCGCCAAAGACGGATTCGCTGAAGCTGTGCGGCAAAGCGATCAGGTGAACACCAACGCCTATGAAGCAGATGTTTTTGTCTCGCCTGACGAATCGTATATCATATTCTGTGCTGACCGTCCTGAAGGAGGACTGGGTAACGGCGATCTATATGTTAGCTTCAAGGGACCTGACGGAAAGTGGTCAAGGGCGAAGAACATGGGCACTGTGGTCAATACACCTGGGCATGAGCTTTGCCCATTCGTAACAAAGGATGGGAAGTATTTTTTCTATACCAGCAACAAGGACATATACTGGGTTGATGCAAGCATCATTGAAAAGTTAAGATAAGTTATCGAGGCTCTCCCTGATGATATCGGCGATTTTTTCTGGTACTCAAACAACTCCATAGACCAATTCACTGTCAAAGTCCTCAGGTTTGATCTTAGGGTTCTTCACTACGTCCAACACCGTTAACACACTTATAAGCTCGAACGTATCCAGTATGACAAAAAGATGTTTCGTACGTTCACCTTCAACAAAATACAATTCAACATTATCTTTCCGCAAATCGTGTTCAACAGTATCCAAAAAGCTCTTTACATTTCCATCGGCAAGGGATTTCTTGAACCTTGAATAGTTCCACTCGTTGTAGGCGAACCTTTTGATGAAATAAATCTTGTGATAATCATAAATATACTTTTGATGCCCAAGGATCTTCTCGAGTTTTTTGTAAAAAGGGTTGCGACCTTTAACTGCCGTGTTTGCAATTTGAGTCTTGATCCAGGCAATCATAGTCATGATATGGGTTAAGACTGCGTTGTTCATTTGATGCTTCCAGGAGAGCAGATACGTGGATGGTACATGTTAGTCTCAGTTTTGGGCAAAAGGTCATCAGTGTTTTCTGAATATATTTTTGAGGACAATGTGTCCGGGTCATTCCTATTGTCAACAGCCTCGTTTTGACAACCGCAACCTGAAAATTGGCCGGAACAGACGGGGCTTTTCGCTACTTTTTGTGCTGGATTTGTATTAATAAATACTCCTGGCCATCGTCAGATCTATAGCGTTTTGAAAAGCGGCTGAATGATCTCCGCAATGAGTTAGCGATCACCAAGCGTGTTATCAATGGCATCAAAGGGCAACGAATTCAGGGGCTATGTTGAACCGAATTCATAAAAGCATTTTAGGGAATTCTGAACGGGATAATTATTAACAGATCAATCGATAACTTTGTGCTAGCATGATAAAATTCTTTATCAATCCAGGTGCAGAAAAATTCCGCCCGGAGATTACCTACATCTTAAAGTTGTGGTCCAAAAATCAAGGGCAACCGATCGAATTTACGGCCGAACATCATCATGCTATCTCCATCGGGACTACGCATGACAATACACTGCAGATCGCACCGGATTTTCATAATCAGGAACGATCGTCAAATCACAGGACACCTTTTATTTACTTTGAATCGTCTAAAGTCGACAGCCTCGCGAGTGCATTCACGCTCATCAACTCCATGCAGGAGTTCCAGGCAACAGATCCCGATGAGCTCAATCGATTCAGATTCAGAAATAGCTATCAGTTCAAGTTGAACAACGCTAAAGAAAATCTGGTCCAGCAATGCTTCAATGAAATATCACATGCGGTGGGATTGAAGGCACCCCATGAAAAAACAAGATTCCTGCTTTCCCACGACATCGACATTGTATATGGTGCCATTTTGGAAGACGGCTTTAATGTTCTGAAGAAAGGAAGAATAGACCTTTTTCTGAAAATGCTGTTCAATCTCGCCATGGGCAAACCCGAATGGCTTAACATGGACAAGATCATGGATCTTGAATCAGTCTACGACTGTAAGTCCGTATTCTTTTGGATCGTAAATAAAGGGAAGATCAATGAAAGAGAAAGGAATGCTGATTATTCCTTCAGATCCCGAAAAATTCAACAACAGTACAACGAAGTTCTACGCCGTCACTTTGACAACGGTATTCACAAGAGTATCTCCAGTGAAACCTTCGCCCAGGAATTTGCCAAGTATGGAAGCAAACCACACTGGAACCGGTATCACTATCTGAAGTTCACGTTGCCACAAGCTTATCACGACATTGACACTTCCGGCCTGAAGCTGGACACAAGTCTTGGGTTCGCAGAAGAGATCGGCTTTCGGAACAGCTATGGTCTGCCCTTTAATCCGTTCAACTTTAAAACACGCAAACCATATTCCTTTGTTGAGGCGCCATTGCATGTGATGGACAGGACATTTTTTCAGTACAAAAAATCATCCCCGGAGCTGGCAGAAAAAGATATCATTGATTTTTTTGAAAGGAATAGCACAAATTGTATTCTTTCCGTCCTTTGGCACAACAACTTCTTTACTGATTATAAGTTTAAAGGCTATATGAATTTATACAAGAAGATACTCTCCTTCATAAAAGACAACGACCTCCGTACGATATCGCCGGCCGAGATCGTTGATAAATATTCAATCGCATAGATGAGCATCGTTGTCCGGATACTGAAAAAAGACGAAGCTGCATTGGCTAATGATTTCTTTAACGCGATCTATAAGACCAACAGGTCACTGCAGCATTTCGAATGGGAATTCGTTAACGGACCCTTTGGTCCTGCGATCTACGTCATCGCTATTGACACAGCTGTTTCCGAGCAGGTTAAAGTCGTCGGCATTCAATGCGCAATTCCTATTGCGTTAGTCAACGCGAATGGGGATCGTCAGCTTTCGGCAAAATCGGAGGACACGCTCGTAGACCCTTCCTACCGGGGTCAAAAGATCTTCGAAAAGATGTACGATCTCTTATTCGAGGAATGTAAACGCGCAGGTATCAAATACATCTGGGGTTTCACACCAGCAAAAAAGGCATTTGAGCGGATTGATTTTGAAATTCCCTTTCACGCTCATCAGGCCCTGATGGTATTCAATCCTCTAAAGGCATACCAGTATCTTGCTAGTCTCAATGACAAGAACAGAGTCGTTGACAGATTCAAGATCGCTGGACTCGCGATGTTGTCCTGGATATCCTCAACAAAACTGCGTGCAGGTCAGCAAAACTCACTAAACATCAGAAGGGTTTCATTGGACTCCAGGGACACCCTTTTAAGTTCGCTAACGCCTCATTCTGGGTATTATTTTCTTGACATGACGACAGCGTACTTATCCTGGAGATTGGCAGAAAATCCCTTCGATAACAATTACGAAGTCCACCAGGTTTATGCCGAGAACAGATTGGTTGCAGATGTTATCATTAACTACCGTCAGCCTAATCCAGGATACATCGAGCAGATTATTTTTGAGGACGATCTCTCATCCTCAGTAAAGCAACAGATAATTGTGGCGATCGTATCTCAAATGAGATCCAAAGTGGATTTGATCAGAGTGCTGTGTTTCGATACGAACCGTGAGCTTGCTGATCAGGAAGCACTATATGAACGATGTGGTTTCATTGTGTTGAAGCGGGGTGCTCACTTTGTTTGGAAATCGCTGGCCGATGACGAGGTGAAACCGAAAGATCTTTTTCTGAGCAGACTATTTACACAGGGTAATCAGTAAGTGTCATGATGTACCCCGGTACCTTACCGCAAAGACGCCATGGACGCAGAGGTAGCGCGAAGCTCTTTGCGGCACTTAGCGTTCCTCGCGCCCTTGCGGTGAAATTGCCATCTTACTATTTCAACAAATCAAATTTATTTTTTCGAAAGCGGTTTAACCCCCAACAGCCGGTACAACAATACGGCTACACGCTTCGCTTCCATCGGTATAGACCTGGGATCTGCAGTTTCAGTTGCCGTGTGGCCCCCGGACGTACGCGTTCCCAATCCATCCAGCGCCATATCCACATATCCTGACGTAAAAGAAATGTCGGCAGCACCCGCATCACGTGGCTTTACCGCCCTTACGTTCCCGAATCCCAGATCCATGCTTACCTTATCAAAGTATCCCAGCAGTTGCATATTACCGGCTGTAGGCGCCAACGGGGGATAGCCGTCCCCGAAAATGATCTCGGCGTGAGTTTGCGGAAGGTTCTTTCCAACAATAGCCTTCATGGCGTCCTGCGCCTTCTTCAACTGTTCTGGCGAGATCGCTCGGATATCTCCTGTTACCACTACATCCTTTGCTACAATATTGCTCTTGCCAGTAGCCTTACCTCCATTGATATCATCGTCCTGCTCCACAGTGCTTCCACCAAGAATTATTCCCGGATTGAATGTCAGATCTTTCTCAGTCGATAGCGTTTCATAAAAGCTGTTCAGGATACGGCTCGCCTCATATATCGCCCCGGCACCGATCTTTTCCGTGAATACCTGCGAAGAATGTGCGGGAACTCCCGTCACTGTCAGTTTCCAGTGAGAGGCACTCCGCCTGGAAATATTCGCTGATTCAAATTTTCCATCACCGTCTTCAAATCCCAGGGCAATGTCGGCGCGTTTAGCCGATTCAACCAGCTCGTGCCTTGCGATGGAGAGCGGATCACCGCTCATCTCCTCATCTCCACCCAGGTAAACAATAATATTCATGTCTTTCAGCATGCCGGCCTTATACAGCGCCTGAAGTGATTGGAGCATGATCACGTTCCCTCCTTTCATGTCACCGACACCGGGACCCTGAACCGTTGTATCATTCACCACTGTAAATTGCTGAAAGGGACTGCTCAGCTCAAATACCGTGTCGAGGTGCCCGATAAGAAGCACTGTCTTACCTGCTTGTTTTCCCATATGCTCCGCTATCAAATGGCCCGCGCGGCCAAAGGGACTTCCATCCACCCATCGCGTAGTAAATCCGATCGCATCAAATTTCTGTTTGAAGAGCATACCAACCTTTTTGACGCCTTCAAAATTCATGGTCCCACTGTTGATGTTCACCGATTCTTCCCACAATTTCCTGTCCTCAGCAGTAAAGTCGTCAACATAGCCAGCAATCTTTTTCTCATTCTTCGAAAGCTGACCGTATGTGGTTGCAGCCGACAATCCGACCAGGATCATCAACAACAAACACTGTCGAAAGGGCATTGTATTAGTCTGGATCACGACCATAAAAACCGGGTTGTATAGAGAGCTAAACTAGGGGTATTCGGTGAATATCAAAACCACAAGGGCGTATTGCACCTTTGTTTCGAGCCCCAGAGGAAATAACTTTCGAATGCAAACGTTATCCTTGCCCGACGTGGTCCACAGTGGCAAAAGCTTTATTGTGACATCATTTTCGGCAGGAGTCCGGAGGGCATAAAGCTGGTTTGACATTTGTCTCGTATGTTTGTATATCCATTTTTTAAACTTTGATCATCTTCCGCAAAATACTTTTCTATTTCTCCCTCGTGATCGCTGTTGTGATCATTTCAGCGACGATGTCTGTATTTCTCTTCAAAGACAAGATCATAAACCAGTTTATCAGGGAAGCTAACAAGCAACTTAATACACCCGTCAAGGTCGGTAAGATGGCTGTTTCTATATGGCATGATTTCCCAAAGCTCTCGATCGTAATGACCGATGTGTACGTGGAGGACAGTCATCCAGGTCAATATCCGTTGCTAACAGCTAAGGAGTTATCCTTTCAACTTAACGTCTTCGATGCCTGGCGTGGGAAGTATGTCGTAGAGGGCCTGAAAGTGAAGGATAGCGAAACAAATCTTAAGATCAACAGCAAGGGTGAAAACAACTACACCATTGCAAAGGCATCGTCAGGCAGTGAGGGGGCTTCAGTAAGCTTTGCATTGCACGACGTATCATTGAAAAATACAAAGGTTCATTATAGTGACTTGCGCGGGGATCAGCAGCACACATACAGCAGCAGCGATCTGGTAGCTTCAATCGAGACGGTTAACGACGTCTACACAATTTCAGCGGCTGGCCATGTTACAACTGAAAAGCTGAGCATTGAGAAACGTTCGTATCTCGGCGGGAAATCATTTGAGATCGAAAGTGACCTGGTATATGATGATGTGAAGAAGGTGCTGACGATCAATCCAAGCGTGCTCACATTAAAACAGGCGGCCTTTAATGTATCAGGGAAATATGCCTGGAAAAATGACAACTTCATCGACCTGGCTGTTGACGGCAGAGATACCGACATTCAGACGATCATTTCCTTCCTGCCCGAAGCAACTGCCGGGAACTTCGAAAAGTATAAAAGCAAGGGCGATGTTTATTTCAAGGCCAGGCTGAAAGGTGTTATCAGCGGCACCACCAGTCCTGCTATATCCATCGACTTTGGATGTACCAATGCAACCCTTTTTCACCCTGAATACAAATCACAGATCGAGTCCGTACGTGTAGAGGGGTCGTTTGAAAGCAGACACGTTCTTGACACGGACGCCGCTACGCTTGTACTGAAGAACATGAGCGGAAAGCTGAACGACGAACCATTTACGGCTAACCTTATAATACGCGATTTTAAAAGTCCTTACGTTACATGTGACTTTAAAGGACGCGTCGATGCTGGTGCGTTAATAGGTTTCTATCCAATAGCAAATGTGCGTGAGGCATCGGGAGCACTACTTGCAAATGTATCCTTTAGGGGCGAGATCGATCTTCTGAAGAAAAAAGCAACGGCTCAAAAAGTATCAACTCAGGGAACGATAGACTTGCAGAACATTTCATTCGCCTTTGGAGCAGATAATCTCAAGCTGAAGTCGCTCAATGGAAATCTGCAATTCAGCAACAACGATCTTGCACTGAGCAATGTCTCGGGACAGCTGGGAAATAGTGATTTTACTTGCAATGGTTTTTTTAAGAATATCATCACATTCCTGTTATTTGAAAATCAACCCATAGGTATTGAAACAGATTTGAAATCAAATTTCCTGGATGTCGACCAATTGTTCGCGTTGGGATTTGGAAGCACGTCAACCGCTAAGTCACAGCAATATCAATTCAATATTTCACGGAATATCAATCTCAATTTCAACTGTGATATAAAAGAACTTCGGTATAAGCGATTTCACCCCACCAACCTGAAAGGCGATCTGCTGGTCAAGAATGAAATGGCTGTTTCAAGAAACATCACTTTCCAAGCGATGGGAGGGAACATGACATTTTCTGGTATTGTCGATTCTCACAATAAGAAGGCAATTGATGTTGTGAGCACTTTTAAGCTGAATGGGATCTATCTGGATAGTATCTTCTATGTATTTCAGAATTTTGGGCAGGATTTCATCCAGGACACGCACCTCAAAGGGCAGACCTCTGCTGACGTAAGTCTCGAGATGGTGTTGAATGAGAATCTTAAACTTTTCTCGGAAACGCTCACCGGCGATATCACGGCGTCAATAAAGAATGGCGAGCTGAACAATTTCGAACCTATGAAAAAGCTCAACAGGTTCTTGAATGATCAGGGACTTAACCGATTGCGCTTTTCGGATCTGAAGAATGATATCCATATTGAAAAGAAGACGATCTACATTCCTCAAATGGAAGTACGTACGAATGTAACATCCATCAAGGTAAGTGGTACCCATACCTTCGACGGGTTGATCGACTATCATGTAATAGCGCCGCTTCGAAACAATAAGAATGTAAACTATCAGGAAGCGAAGGGCGCTCTTGAAGAGGATGGTTCGGGGCAAACTAAACTTTTTCTAAAGATCGCGGGCACCACTGAAGATTATCGTGTGATGTATGACACCGATGCGGTGCGCAAAAAGATCGCAAGTGACCTGAAAAATGAGGTCAAGGAGCTAAAACAGGCTTTCAAGAACAAAGGGACCAAGGAAAAGAAAGAGGTGGAGCTGGAGAAAGATGAATACTTCGATTGGGATGACAATGATCCAGACTAACTCTATGCCAGCGCGTCCTTGAGAAAATCGTTCAACGGTTTGGATGCACGCATTACATCAACTAACGTTTTCATAAATTTTTTGTCCGTTACTTCTTTGTCAGTAAAGGAGTGTTCAACAATAAAACTTTTTAGCTTGAGCCATTCGGTGTATTTATGTTCCTTTGCGTAGCCTTTGGGGGATGTCTTTAGCTTGTCTTCATCCCAGAACTTCGAAAAGTGCTTTTTGAACTTCGCTTCCTTAAATACTTTTGAAAGCTTTTCACCATTATAGTCGATCTCCTGTCTAACCTTGCCAAGCACATCAGGCGTTGGCTGGAATAATCCTATGGCAACAAAACTCCTGTTGTTCGGCTCTGCCTGAAAGTAATATCCTGGAGTACCCATACCTTTTCCCGTAGGTGAGAATGCGGCGCCTAAATTTGTCTTATAAGGCGTTTTGTCCTTGCTGAAACGGACATCTCTGTAGATCCGGAATGTCAGCTTTTTGGGATCAAGACCGGAGAGGGATTCATCGATCCCAATCAATTGCTCCAGCAGCGCAGCTACGAAAACGTCGAAGTCATCTTTTGAAGAAAGGTAGCGCGACTTGTTCTTCTCGAACCATTCGCGGTTGTTGTTCTTCTTAAGATCTTTCAGAAATTTTAGAATGGCATCAAGGTTCATATCCAATTCACATCTAGATATAATCAACTACAGTTTCCAGTCCTATTCCGCGGGATGCTTTCACCAGTATTGTCACATCCTTTAAAGGATGCTGCTTTAATTCTTCGATCAGCATCTCCTTCTTTTCAAACAGCAACGCCTCAGGGTATTCTTCTTTGGCCGACCTCATCAGCTGACCGCAAAGCAACACCTTATCAAAAGTAAAAGATCTCAGCAGTCTGCCGATATTACGATGTTCTTTCTCCGCTTCCTCCTCCAGCTCGAACATGTCGCCGAGGATCAATACTTTATGACGGGCATTCATGGCACCCATAGTCTCTATTGCCGCTTTCATTGAGCTGGGGTTGGCATTGTATGCATCAAGAATAATTGTGTTCCCGTCTTTTCTCACGAGTTGCGACCTCATATTGCCTGGCGTATACTCGCGCACTGCGTCGTTCGCGAGGTTCGGTGACACCTTAAAGTATTTGCCAATGCACAATGCCGCTGCAATATTTTCAAAATTATAGGTTCCTACAAGATTGGCGGCGACCACGTCACCGTTCTCGGCCTTCACTTTTACAAGGGGATCTGCACCCACCAGTTCACAGTGATAGTAGTCACCGACGGCCGGATAAAGCACAGGGTCCTTAAAACGTTTTGCCATGTTAGCAAGGATCTCGTTCCCTGAATTGATAAAGACGACACCATTGTTCGTGATCAGATGCTGATACAATTCCGATTTGGCTCTGACAATATTTTCAAACCCTCCGAAAGTCCCGATATGTGCCTTACCAATATTGGTAATCAGTCCATGTGTCGGATCGGCGATCGAGCAAAGCAGGGCAATCTCACCCAGGTGATTTGCTCCCATTTCTACTACCGCGATCTCGGTGTCTGAATCAATTGCCAGAAGCGTGAGCGGAACGCCGATATGGTTATTAAGGTTTCCTTTGGTGGAATACGTCCGGAATTTTTTACTCAACACAGCGTTAACAAGCTCTTTGCTTGTAGTCTTTCCGTTAGAACCTGTGAGTCCGATTACCGGGATCTTTAATCTGCCCCGATGGTAGCGTGCCAGTTGTTGCAGCGTTTCAAGGACGTCGCCAACCAATATGCATCGATCATTCAATCTATACCGCTCATCATCTATAACGGCATAGCTCGCTCCCTTTTCCAGCGCCTGCGTTGCAAACTCATTGGCATTGAAGCGATCCCCCTTTAATGCGAAGAATATGGAATTTGGGATGATCTTTCGTGTATCGGTTGATACCTGACCTGATTCGAGATAGTACAAGTACAGCTTTTCAATTTCCATAGTTCTACATCCTGCATACCTCTTTTTTCAATAGGGATTATGAGGTGGGAAAAGTATCTTGCAGGCAAGATAACAGCTGGCTTCTGGCCGACGTTACACAGGAAGGAAATATTTTTGATGATCAGATCCCTCATTCTTATTTTGCTGCTGCCGCTGGGCCTTCACGCACAGTACACATATGTGCTTGAAGAGAATGTTTCCGTTAGTGATATTGATAACAATCCTGTACCGATGCCCTGGGCAGGCGGATTAAATGCCGCTCAATACAATCTCATGGATCTTAACCTCGATGGAAAGGATGATCTTGTTCTTTTTGACAGAACAGCGGATAAGATAATCACCTTCCTGAATCAGGACAATGCCTATATACCCGCACCTGAATACGAAGGTTTATTTCCAGAGGACATTACTAACTGGCTGCTGCTACGTGACGCGAATTGCGATGGCAAAAAGGATATTTTTACAGGCAACAATCTTGGTATTAAAGTATACATGAATGTGACGCAGGACGGTGGAAACCTCGAATGGGAACATTTTTTATTTTCTACGGGTGCTCCTGGTTCAAGCAGTCCTGTGTTGCTAACGAAAGGATTTACTGCCAAAGTCAATCTTCAACTGCAGTTTGATGATCTTCCGGCTATAGTCGATGCTGACGGTGATGGTGATCTCGATATCTTTAATGTCAGATTTGTAGGTAACGGTACCGTTGAATACCATCAGAACTTCAGCGTGGAGAGATATGGGACGTGTGACTCTCTTGATTTCGAACGCGTCACCCAAAAATGGGGGAACTTCACGGAATGTGATTGTGGAGTTTTCGCGTTCAACGGATCAAATTGTCCGCCCATTACCGGGGGACGCGTAAAACATGCTGCAGGAAAAAGTCTGCTTGCACTGGACTCGGACGGAGATTCAAGGATGGATCTTCTTTTTTCTGAAGCAACATGTACTAATCTGTTTCTATTAAAGAATCAGGGTTCACTGAGTGATCCTGTTATAAACGCCTCGGCCGTATTTCCAGCCGATGACCCTGTGAACTTCCTTCTCTTTCCCGCGGCATTCTACGAGGATCTCGACTTCGACGGCAAAAAAGATCTCGTTGCCATCCCCAATATTTTTACCAAAACATTTGTTCAGACTGACTTCGCCCGCTCAAACTGGTTTTATAAAAATACAGGTTCGGCAGCATCGCCAGCCTTTACATTTTCCCGAAACAACTTCCTGCAGGAATCAATGATCGATGTCGGAGACAATTCTGTTCCAGCTTTCATTGATGCGGATGGTGATGGCGATTTCGATATGTTCGTCAGTCAGAATACTTCTGAGAACATACCCGCCACGATCAAACATTATGAGAATATTGGAACCACTGAAGTGCCGGCATTCCGGCTTGTGAATGATGATGTATGGCAATTTTCACAATCATCGTTCTATAATCTCAAAATTCAGTTCGTTGACATCAGTCACGATGGCAACCTTGATCTTGCGTTCACCGCAACAAGTCTTCAGAGTGGTTTCACAAGACTTTATTATGTTCCCGGCTCCGGAAACGGTGTCATAAATTTTGCAGGTCAATCCCTGCAGACTACAGGTTTCACGATCGCTCCATCAGAAAATATCTATGTTACGAATATCGACAATGATGGCTTCGTCGACCTCCTGGTTGGTCGCGCGACCGGGGCGCTGGAGTTTTGGAAAAACAATGCGGATGGGAGCGTTACTTTTAGTCTTAGCGACAACAGCTATCTCGGTCTCGGATCAACTGTTCTCCGGCAAAACATTTCATGCATTGTAGCTGACCTGGATGGAAATGGAACACCAGACCTTGCTTATAGTGATCAGAATGGAAGGCTATTCATTGTAGAGAGTTTCAGGGATGCCGTTGATGCTTCAAATGCAGTATCTGAGATTATTTTTAACGATCTGTTCGATCGTTACGAAGCAAAAAACCTTGGCGGACGCATATGGCCAACGGCTGTAAATCTTTTCAATACAACGCAACCGGCACTTGTTGTAGGTAATGTTCTGGGCGGTCTTTCGATTCTGCGTCATGATGAAGGACAAGCATTGCCTGAGGATCTTGTTGTTAATATTTATCCTAATCCCGTTTCAAGAAATCGGCCCCTTGTCATAAAGTTAGACCGACCCGCTTTCATGCAAACGTTCTCGTCGCTCGGACAGGAACTCAGTCCTTCAATGTATATGCTGGGAAATGAGGAGCATAGTTACAATGTCTCGCAGCTCGCAGCAGGGGTTTACATCTTCCGGTTCACAATCGATGAAAAATCATTTGCACGTAGAGTTGTCGTGTATTGAGCCGTGATGAAATCCTTTAATTAAACACGATAGTAAATGTCTCACGCATTTATATTTGACATGGACGGAGTCCTTGTCGACAGCAACCCCACGCATAAAATAGCATTGAAACAATTTTGCAAGGACACGGGTATGATCTTACCGAACAGGATCTTCGCGGAAAAGATCTATGGACGAACAAACAAGGACTGGTTGTTGAACTTGTTTGGAAATTTGGCCGAAGAGACCATTCCGCCGATATGCGAATGAAAAAGAAGCGCTCTTCCGAAGTCTTGTATTCACGATATCAAACCCGTGGATGGGTTACTTTCATTTCTAGACAAGCTTGAATCGTTAAAAATACCCCGTGCTATTGCCACGTCAGCTCCACGGGCCAATGTTGATTTTACTTTAGAGAAAACTAGGAACAGGGCGTCCTATTTCAATACCATTCTGGATGATTCTTTTGTAACCGGAGGGTAAGCCAAACCCTGAAATTTATCTGAAATCAGCTAATGCGCTGGGATTTAATCCTGCGGAACTGTATTGTCTTTGAGGATTCGCTCTGCAGGGGTGAGAGCTGGGAAGAATGCCGGTTGTAAAGTCGTTGGGATAACCACTACGCATACGCGCGAAGAACTTGTCGGAGACTGATTTTATCATTGATAGATTTTGTAGGATTAGATCCTAAATCTCTTATTTCAAAGCTTTATTAGCCTTTAAGGTTCGGTTTTATTTTTAGGATGCACGTTGGAATATTAAACTGTGGTAGCGATATTTGCAGTCCCTTTCAAAAAGGGGATTACTATAAACACAGCGAGATATGGCACGAGTTTGTCAAATAACAGGGAAAAGGCCTCAGGTGGGTAACAATGTTTCCCATGCTAACAATAAGACGAAGAGAAGATTCTTACCGAATCTTCAGAAAAAACGTTTTTTCGTTCCTGAGGATGAATAAATGGATTACCTTAAAGGTGACTACCAAGGCAATAAAGACCATCTCAAAATATGGTATTACAGCTGTTTTAAAAGAAGCCAAGGCCAATGGACACCTGGTATTGTAATAATAAAATTAAAGAATCATGGCAAAGAAAGGTAATAGGATTCAGGTGATTTTAGAGTGCACAGAGCACAAAACCACAGAGCATGCCGGGCATGAGCCGGTACATCACCACCAAAAACCGGAAAAATACTACTGAAAGATTGGAGCTGAAGAAGTACAACCCGATCTTGAAAAAATATACACGTACACAAAGAAATCAAATAATTATGGCAAAGAAAGTTGTTGCTTCCCTTAAAAAAACCGACGGAAAAAGCTTTGCAAAAGTGATCCGTGCAGTGAGATCTGAAAAAACTGGTGCTTATACCTTCAAGGAAGAAATTGTACCTGCTGATATGGTAAAGGAAATCCTTGCTAAAAAATAATTTACCTTTAAGAATTTGAAAAGTCCCCATGAGGGACTTTTTTTGTTTTGAACCAAACCTCTTCGTTATGGCGCTATTCGGCAATCTCTTTTCATATGAAAAAAAGAAACACTCGACAAAGGTCTGCAAAAATCCAAAGGATAGCTTCTTTGGAAATCTGGGAAAAGCAATCGTTGGCAAATCAACAGTTGATGATGAAGTGTTGGATAATCTAGAAGAGATCTTGGTCTCTTCGGATGTGGGAGTAGAAACAACCTTAAAGATCATCGAGCGTATCCAGGAACGTGTGGCAAGGGATAAATATCTGGGCACATCTGAACTCGACACATTTTAAAGGAAGAAATTGCAAACCTCCTTTCCGAAAATAATGCGTCCGATATTCGAGACTTTGAAACCCCGGCAGACAAAAAACCTTACGTTATTATGGTTGTTGGAGTGAATGGTGTAGGTAAGACTACAACCATTGGCAAGCTCTCTGCGCAATTTAAGAAAAATGGAAAGAAACGTGATACTCGGCGCAGCGGATACATTTCGCGCTGCAGCAGTCGAGCAGCTCAAACTTTGGGGAGAAAGTGTAGGCGTCCCTGTTGTATCCAAATGGAATGAATACAGATCCCTCCGCTGTTGCCTTCGATACTGTCAAAGAAGGTGTTGAGCAAGGACGCTGATATTATTATTATCGATACCGCGGGCAGGCTTCATACCAAAGTCAATCTGATGGCCGAGCTGACCAAAATCAAACGGGTGATGCAAAAAGTTATTCCGGATGCACCTCATGAGGTTCTGCTCGTACTGGATGGGAGCACAGGACAAAATGCAATGATCCAGGCAACGGAATTTACCAAAGCAACCGAAGTTACCGCGCTGGCCATCACCAAACTTGATGGAACTGCCAAAGGCGGCGTTGTCATAGGTATTTCAGATGAGTTCAAGATCCCCGTCAAATATATTGGTGTCGGTGAAAAAACAGATGACCTCCAGACATTCAACAAAATGGAGTTCGTTGACTCATTGTTTCAGCGGACCTAAAGGCGTTTTCCTTACTGGGAGTCGGATAAATATCTGATAATTGAATCCCCAGTAGGCTTCTTTGTCTGCCCTGCCATAGCCCGGAACGTCCTGTGGTAACATATCAGGAGTACTTCCAGTGCTCAGCCCAAATTTCAACCGTGCGGTGTAGCCCATCCATATCATCTTCCAAAGTTTTACGCGCAGTCCGGTCGTTAGCTCGAACCATCCGGCGGGAATATTCGAATTGGTAAAGCTCACATCGATAGGGCCCCATACCGGATCTGTACTCCGGACCGTCATGCGCTCGGAAAAAGTTGATCGTCCGTAACGCAATCCGAAGAAGAACCTGTTCCTATCCGGATCCTTGGTTAGAAAATTGACATCGGGACCTATCCGCCAATAGTTACCGTCATTTGAATAATTGACCTCATCGCTTACATATTTTCTTGCCCAGTAACCATAATCGACCGCGAAATAATAGCGATAGAAATCAATGTCACCATTTACTTCCCAGCCTTCAAATGTTTCATCGGTCGACGATTTAACGATAGAGATCAGATCAGTTCCAATGCTGATACCCGTTGGCCTGAAATCCTTTTTTACTTTCACGGTATCTTTTTCCTGCGCTGAGGCGAGCAGAGAAAGCCCTATAAGGAACGATATGCTAAGGAGTGATCTCAAGGTTGGTCACGGGTAGATCGTGGATGCTGTCTTCAGCAATATTCACTGCGGTGAACTTATTTATTTCGGTATCAAAGTACAGGTTCGAAATAAAGGTCTGCTCACCGCATTGTGTGGCGAGTGTTTGGGGGATTATGTTATAGTTAACCTTGAGGACCCTGGTCGAATCGTTGGTAAACTTAAATGTAAAACTTGTAGTGGTGCGCCGGGTATCTAAAGGAAGGGCTATTGATTCGAGCGTATTGCCGCCCGGTTCGCCGGACGTATAGATGGGTCCGTAGTCGGTTGTGATGGAGTCGACTGTGACGGCTTCGTCAAACTTTATACCCATGAGTGTCGTACGCGGACAGCGGTAGATATCAAAATTAGTAGAGGCCGGACGTGTAGGGGTAGTGTTGATCACACGAATGGAGTCGAAATCATGCGATGGTACTTTAAGATCGGAAAATATATAGCGCTCACCGCAGTCCTGAGATACGAATTGTACCTGCCTGTTATAGGTTAAATGTAATTCTTTAACCACGCCCCCAGCGCCCGCGAAGATAAAATCCGTCTCCCTTTCCAGTGGGTTAAGCGGAAGCTCAAAGGTTGTAATGACGCTGTCCTCGTAAAATGTGCTGTCTAGAAGCGGCGACTTGATACTATCCAGGGGATAAGCGTCATTGCCTCCACCGATTATCTTGAAATTGAGAATAACGATATTATTATTCAATTGAAAGCAGTCAGGCTCGTCCAGGCAGGAAACAGCGATAATGGCAAAGAAAACGAACCAGGTTACTCTATTCATCGTTAGGAATGGCTGTAAAGATAAGTCAACCCGCTAAAGCCCAAATTCTGTGCCGTCTAATTTTTGTACTTTTGCCGGAAAGAATCAACATACTGTGGATCTGAGACATACAGGGGTTGGTCAGGGAGTTGGTTTTGCAATCGATGCATGAAGACAAAAGGAAACAGAAAGACAAAGGTCAATATCGTAACACTGGGGTGCTCCAAGAACCTTGTGGATTCTGAAGTGCTGCTTACCCAACTGCGTGGCAATGGGATCGATGCGGTCCACGAATCGGATCAAGATGACGCCAGTGTTGTAGTCATCAACACCTGCGGTTTCATTGATAACGCCAAACAAGAGTCGATCGATACCATCCTGCGTTATGTTGACGCTAAGGAGGAGGGTATCGTCGACAAGGTATACGTCACCGGATGTCTGTCGCAACGCTATAAGGACGATCTCGAAAAGGAGATACCACAGGTCGATGCATGGTTCGGGACGAGGGACCTTTCCCGCATGTTGAAGGTATTCAAGGCTAATTACAAGCAGGAGTTGATTGGTGAACGGATCCTGACAAATCCAAGTCATTACGCTTATCTGAAGATCTCGGAAGGATGTGACCGTCCTTGCTCCTTTTGCGCTATACCTCTAATGCGCGGAGGTCATATTTCAAGACCTATCGAAGAACTGGCGCTTGAAGCAAGGAACCTTGCAAGAAATGGAACAAAGGAGTTATTGCTCATCGCGCAGGACTCTACTTATTATGGGCTTGACCTTTATAAAAAAAGGAAACTGGGTGATCTGCTCAAAAATCTTTCTGACGTAGAGGGGATCGAATGGATCAGATTACACTATGCATTTCCGGCAGGCTTCCCAATGGATGCGCTTGACGTCATGGCTGAACGAAGCAACATTTGCAAGTACATTGATATTCCGCTTCAGCATGGGTCTGATCGCATGTTGCAACTTATGCGTCGCGGTATTACACGCGAAAAAACAGGTCAATTATTGTCAACGCTTCGCGAGAAGGTTCCCGGCATAGCGATCCGCACCACCATGATCGTCGGACATCCGGGAGAAACAGAGAAGGAATTTAATGAGTTGAGTCAGTTTGTCGAAGAGTCGCGCTTCGACAGAATGGGGGTTTTCACGTATTCGCATGAAGAGAATACACATGCGTATTCAATGATTGACGACATACCCGCAGAGGTGAAACAACAGCGGCTGGAAGACCTGATGGAGATCCAGCAAGGAATTTCATTGGATCTCAACACCCACAAGGTCGGCAAAACATTCAAAGTATTGGTGGACAGAAAAGAAGGGGGTGAGTTTATCGGAAGAACAGAGTATGATTCGCCGGAAGTCGACAATGAGGTGATCATTGACAGTCCTGGTAATTACCTTCGGATTGGCGATTTTGTTGACGTCAGCATAACCGCTGCGACCGAATTCGACCTGACCGGGAAAGTGTTATCCGCACCTCAGGTGTAAAATTCTAACCATAATCCAAAAATTAACGTTATTCGGGAAATGGTCTCAGGAACGCTAACCTTTTGTTGTCGCCATGAATCTTGACAAAGTTTCACTGGCTGACACCCACTCATTCAGCCCCTTTTTTATTGATTACATTCAACGAAAAGAAAATCTCAAACCGTTCTATAAACGCTTTCCCGCATTAGAGAATTTCGCCGGCCAGATTGAAGAAAAGAAATCAACTTTTCCAAAAGAGAACAGAGCTACGCTGGTTGAGGCGATCAGAAGACAATATCAGGGTTACGACATCCCGTCAATGCTCGAGAGAAATATTGAATCACTCAACAGCGCAAACACTTTTACGATTACCACAGGGCATCAATTGAATATCTTCACGGGGCCCCTGTACTTCATTTTCAAGATCATCACTGTTATTAATACGTGTAGGAAGCTAAAGGCAACATATCCTGAATACAACTTTGTTCCCGTCTATTGGATGGCTTCAGAAGACCATGACTATGAGGAAATAAAGTATTTCAAGTTGCACAATAAGAAATACGTTTGGGAAACCGAACAGCAAGGAGCGGTTGGCCGATTTAGTACGAAGGGGTTAGACAAGCTTGCGGCAGAAGTTCCTGGCGATACAGCGGTATTTCAGACAGCATACACAAAGCATAAGAAACTCGCAGATGCTGCAAGACACTATGTCAACGCCCTATTTGGCGACAAAGGCCTTTTGGTGATTGATGCGGATGAGCGGATTTTAAAAGCGGAATTCGCGCATGTAATGTCCCAGGATATTATTTCGCAGGTCAACAAACCACTTGTTGACAAAACAAATGAAGGCTTGGAGAAACTGGGCTATAAAACGCAGATATACTGCAGGGACATCAATTTTTTCTATCTCGATGAGGGCATACGCAGCAGGATCGAAAATGACAATGACCAGTTCAGGATCCTGGACAATGATGTAGTGCTTTCGAAGGCTCAGATAAACAAGATCATCTCGGAAGAACCTGAAAAGTTGAGTCCGAATGTGATTCTGCGACCGTTATACCAGGAGGTTATTCTGCCGAACCTGGCCTATGTAGGAGGCCCTGCAGAGGTGATATACTGGCTGCAGCTAAAGACGGTGTTCGATCATTTCAAGGTACCGTTTCCCATATTGATGCCAAGGAACTTCGGCATGGTCATAGATCATGAGATAGCCAGAAAAATTGGTAAAACAGGCCTCGAGAGCCGTGAACTATTCGAGGAAAAAAATTATCTTTTCAATCACTGGGTGCTCGCTCACGCGACGCATAACATTACCGTTGGAGAGGAGCGCAACGCTGTGTCTGATCTGTTTAAATTGTTGAAGGACAAAGCTGAAAAGATCGACCCTACGCTGGGTCCATTTGTTGGCGCCGAAAGTAAACGTGTTATGAATAGCCTGGAGAAGATCGAGCGAAAAATGTTGCGGGCTGAAAAAAGGCTTCATACAGATAAATTACGCCAGATCGAATCCGTAAAAGATGCATTGTTTCCCAACGGGTCGCTACAGGAAAGAAGTGAAAATTTCCTAACCTTCTACCAACGCGATCCATCCTTTATCGACAGGCTGGAAAAGATATTTGATCCACTGGATTTCAGTTTCAATCTTTTATCGTACCCTGAAAGAAGTTGATGAATTGTGGATATGACCAAACAAAAATTGCGCGAGATATATCTTCAAAAACGTCTTTCCCTGTCTGAAAAATCATGCTCCATGATGAGTTATGCGATATATGAAAGCTTTATATCTCATTTTGATCTCCCTGCCTTTAATGTAATTCATTCTTACCTACCCCTTGCTAAGAATAAGGAGCCTGACACGTGGATAATTGTTGACTGGATACGCATCAAATTTCCAGAACTCAGGATCTCGTTGCCTCGTGTCAATCATGAAAAAAATGAACTGGAAAATTTCTATTTCGACGAACGTTATCCTTTGAAAAAAAACAAGTGGGGTCTTGAAGAGCCCAACCAGGGTGTTGCTACATCTCCTGAAGACATTGACCTTGTTATCGTACCGCTGCTTGTTGTCGACGAGCTTGGGAACAGGGTTGGATATGGCAAAGGCTATTACGACAAATTTCTGGCTACCTGCCGCAGGGATTGCAAGCGCGTGGGATTGTCATTCTTCGACCCTGTGAATAAGATAGACGACGTCAACGATCTGGACATACCGTTGCATCATTGCGTTACGCCAACGGAATTTTATAGCTTTTAAACCTCCGGTTCCTGCTGACTGAGGCAATGGAATGATCCCAGGCCCCATATCACATCAAGGGAATCCAGGCCGACCACTTTTCTATCCGGGAAACATTCTTCAAGTATTTTGAGAACCACCTGGTCGTTCCGGTCATGGAATGTTGGAACGACAACACTGCTGTTTGAAATATAGAAATTTGCGTAGGATGCCGGCAAGCGCATATCTTCATAGACAATTGCTTCGGGCATAGGCAGCTCAACGATGTTGAAAGGCTTGCCATTTTCAAGGCGCATTTTCTTAAGCTCTTTCAAATTGTCACGAAGAGGAACATAATTTACATCCTGCCGGTTAGTCTCTACCACTGTTACTACAGTATCTGCATTTACAAATCTTACGAGGTCGTCGATGTGTCCATCCGTATCATCGCCAGCAATGCCATCTCCAAGCCAGAGCACGTTATCAACGCCGTAGAACTGATGAAGATATTCTTCAATGGTCTTCTGGCTTAATTTAGGATTTCTGTTGGCATTGAGAAGGCAAGAGGTGGTGGTCACCAGAGTTCCCTTACCATTGAATTCAACAGACCCGCCCTCCATTACGATCGCCGGATAGAATACCGGCATATTATATTGCTGTGCTATAAGGGTAGGAATATTATCATCGAGATCGAAGGGTGGATATTTGTTGCCCCAGGCGTTATAGCCCCAGTCGACGACCACTTTCTTATGTTCTGCGTTCGGATTTATAACAAAGGCTGGCCCATGATCGCGGCACCATGCATCATTTGTCGGGTGGAAAAAAAACTCAACGTTATCAAGCTTCACATTAGCTTTTTCGAGGTGGCGCAATGCCTTTTGCTTCATCTTTTCATCAATCACGTTGATGTGGACCCGCTCTCCCTCAGCGACAGCTTTGATAAATTGAGCATAGATGGGATAGATCGTTTCAAGCTTACCTGGCCACGATGCATCTTTGTGTGGCCAGCTTAACCAGGTCGCACTATGTCTGGCGAACTCACCGGGAAAGTAGTAGCCAAGCTCCTTAGGTGTTTGTGTATCAGATATCCCCGAAGTATTAAATGCTAATCTTTGTTCCATTCGTTTTCTTGATCGTTTGTGGACCTGATCCACCTGCCAAAGTAACAAGTCTCATGCAGCGACAGACAGGTCTCCCTAAGCTTCTTCGTCAATATACCTTTTTGTAATTGGCTGATAGGAATCGATTCTCCGGTCGCGCAGAAATGGCCAATGGGTTCTGTAGGATCCGTTTGTTTGAATCGACTTCTTCCACATGCACCTCTTCTTTATCATGAGATGCCTGATAAATGATCCGTCCGAACGGATTACTGATGAAGGATCCACCCCAAAATTTCATGGCACCTTGCTGTTCAAAGCCTACCCGGTTAACACTTACTACATGTAATCCGTTGGCAACTGCATGACTTTTTTGAATTGTTTGCCATGCATTGAACTGCTCGCTGTTTGTTGCTTCATCCTGAGATGTAGCCCAACCGATAGCAGTTGGATAAAATAAAATCTCCGCGCCCATCAGAGAAGTGATCCGAGCCCCTTCCGGATACCACTGATCCCAGCAAATCAAGCACACCGATAGTAGCAAACTTTGTTTTGAAAATTTTATAGCCAAGGTCGCCAGGTGTAAAATAAAATTTTTCATAGTATGACGGGTCATCGGGTATATGCATTTTCCGGTACTTGCCGAGGTATGTGCCATCCGCATCAAGCACAGCCGTGGTATTATGATAGATTCCTTGCGCACGCTTTTCAAAGAGCGAAGCAATGATCACAACACCTAGTTCTTTTGAAAGCGCTGACAGTGTTTCCGTGGATGGGCCTGGAATCGGCTCTGCAAGTTTAAAATTTTCATAATCTTCTACGTCACAAAAGTATAACGATAGGAACAACTCCTGCAAGCAAACGATCTGAGCACCTTTTGATGCCGCCTCGCGAATCTTTACGATCGCCTTGTTCAAGATTTTCTGCGGGCTTTGCTGTGCAAGCCATCTGTACAATACCTACGTTTACAATTTTGCTCGCAATCTTTAGGTTTTAGAATGTAAAATTAACAAGTTGAGCAATTGATCAGGTACGATTGAAAAAATTATCGCATTTCTCACCAAGTTGTCACTGGCTTGATAAGTTCCAGCAAAAAAAGAAAACTGTCCGGAAAATCCGAAAAGGTTTTCTCAACCTTAAAATACTATTCTTAATTACGCTTCTTCAGTGAGATGAACAAATGATTCATCTTTCGCTTCCAGGGAGCTGCTACCCATTAGCCAGGTATCCACAGCACGAGCTGCTTCCCGGCCTTCTGAAATTGCCCATACCACCAACGATTGACCTCTTCGGATATCGCCCGCCGCAAAAACTCCTTCCTGGGATGTTTTGTAATTTTGGGTTTTGATATTTCCTCGTTCATCGAGTTCAAGCTTAAGCTCATCGACCATTCCACCTTTTTCAGCGCCAATGAATCCGATGGCAAGCAATGCCAGCTCGCAAGGAATAATTCTCTCTGATCCTGGAATTTCCTCGAATCCCATCTTGCCTCTGTGCATTTACTCCCCAGGTTATATCGACTATTTTCATTCCTGTAAGGCGCCCATAATGCTCCCAGAAATTCTTTGGTAAGAATTGCCCATTGCGGTTCACTCCTTCTTCATGCGAGGATGATGTCATCAGCACCATTGGCCACAACGGCCAGGGATTGTTATCTTCATTTCGTGTCAGTGGAGGCTTTGTCAACAGTTCAATCTGAGTGACCGATTTTGCCATTTGACGTTTGAAGTTCCTACACAATCGGATCCTGTATCACCGCCACCAATGACCAAAACATTTTTGTCCGTTGGCCAAAATCTCACCTGAAAATATGCTGTCACCAGCAACACGTTTATTTTGCTGCGTCAGAAAATCCATAGCAAAATGAACCCCTTTGAATTGCCTGCCGGGAATCGGCAAGATCGCGTGGGGCAGATGCTCCACCACACATTACGATGGCATCGAATTCTTCCTTAAATGTTTCGCACTGATATTCACACCTACATGAGCGTTTGTTCTGAAATATTATTCCTTCCTGCTCCATCAACCGGATTCTCCGGTCAACAACATGTCTTTTCAAGTTTAAAATCGGGTATGCCATATCGTCAGAAGTCCTCCGATCCGGTCGCTTCGTTCAAATACAGTTACCCAATGGCCCGCTTTATTCAACTGTGCGGCTGCAGCAAGCCTGCTGGACCAGAGCCCACCACTGCAATCGTTTTCCAGTCCTGCTTTTCGGAGGATTTGCTTTGATGTATCCTTTCTCGAATGCCTGCTCGGCAATTGTCTTTTCGATGTATTCGATTGTAACAGGCTTATTGTTGATGCTCAGCACGCAACTTGCCTCACAAGGCGCAGGGCAGATTCTTCCTGTAAATTCCGGGAAATTGTTGGTGCTGCTGAAAATACGAATGGCATCTTCCCATTTACCCTGATACACCGCGTCATTGAAATCAGGAATATTATTGCCAAGAGGGCAACCGTTGTGGCAAAACGGAACACCACAATCCATACAACGTGAAGCCTGCTGTTTTACCTTTTCTTTATCAAGTGGTGTATAAACTTCCTTGTAATCTTTTATTCTTTCTTTTGGATCACGGATTTTGGCATCTCGCGATCAAACTTCATAAAACCATCTATCTGTCCCATGCTATGATGAACTATTGATTCTGTAAATCTTGATTTCTAAATTTTTATTTCGAAGGCTCCTGTATTCCGATCTCATCGTTTACAGTGGACTGTGACTAACCTTCTGTTTCGAAAGAACCAGCTTGTAATCTTTCGGCATCACCTTGACAAATAGCTCGGATGCCACATCCCAATTTTCAATAATCCATTCCGCAGGATCGCTGCCTGTATACTTGAAATGTTTTTCAATCATTGCCTTAACTTCAGCCTTGTCTTCTTCTTCCAGGGTTTCAAGATCAACCATGTCTTTATTGCAAAGTCTTTCAAGCGCATGTTCCGGATCGAATACGTAAGCAATACCACCGCTCATTCCTGCCGCAAAATTTCTTCCTGTCTTTCCAAGAATCACGACACGGCCTCCAGTCATGTATTCACAAGCATGATCACCCACACCTTCCACAACGGCATTACACCTGAATTGCGCACGCAGAATCGTTCACCAGCCTGACCTCGGATATACGCTTCGCCGGATGTTGCTCCGTAAAACGCAACATTGCCAATGATAATATTATCTTCTGGTTTGAAACGTGGCTTCCTTGTCAGGATACACGATCAAGCTTTCCGCCCGATAAACCTTTCCAAAATAATCATTGGCTTCACCCTCCAGCTCAAATGTTACGCCCGGGTGCCACAAATGCGCCAAAGCTTTGACCTGCAGATCCTTTGAATTGAAAGTGAATGGTATCTGTCGGCAAGCCCTTTACCTTTATATTTTTTTGATATTTCATTTGAAAGTAAGGCGCCCGTTGTCCGATCTGTATTTCTGATGATAAACTTTTCCTTAACCGGCTCTCCTCTCGTCCAGTGCCGATCGCGCAGCTTCAACCAATTTCCAGTCAAGTACTTTTTCCAGTTCAAAATCCTGGTCTATCTGCTTGTACAATCCGATGTGTTCGCGTACAGGTTCACGATGCAGAATAGGGGAGAGATCTAATTTTTTTACTTTCCAATGATCAATGTCCTGTCTTACACGCAACATGTCCGAACGTCCCACCATTTCATTTACAGTACGGAAACCAAGTTCAGCCATAACTTCGCGTAAATCCTGCGCCAGGAATCGTGAAGAAATTGACGACATGGTCAGGATTACCGGTGAAAAGTTTTCGCAGCTCTTCGTCCTGGGTAGCTATTCCAACCGGACAAGTATTCAAATGACATTTGCGCATCATGATGCATCCTTCTACCACCAAGGCAGCCGTTGCAACGCCCCATTCTTCTGCACCGAGTAAAGACGCGATAGCAATATCACGACCTGTGCGGATTTGTCCATCTGTTTGGAGTACGACCCGGCTTCGCAAATTATTTTTTACTAATGTCTGGTGCGCTTCCGCCAAACCCGAGTTCCCAGGGCAATCCCGCATGACGCAACGAGCTTATGGGAGATGCGCCTGTTCCACCATCGCCCCCTGAAATCAGAATCGCATCTGCCTTGGCTTTTGCAACACCTGCAGCAACGGTACCAACCCCAGCCTGCGATACAAGCTTAACATTGATACGCGCCTGCCGATTGGCATTTTTCAAATCATAGATTAATTGCGCCAGATCTTCAATGGAATAAATGTCATGATGGGGCGGCGGGGAGATCAACCCAACGCCTGGGGTAGAGTGCCGAACACGGCCGATCCATTCATCAACTTTATGGCCTGGCAACTGGCCGCCTTCACCAGGTTTTGCACCTTGTGCCATTTTGATCTGCAGCTCATCAGCATTTGATAAGATAATAGCTTGTTACACCAAACCTGCCCGATGCTACTTGTTTAATGGCTGAACGTTCCCAGTCACCATTGGATTTTTTTTCAAATCGAACTTCGTCTTCTCCACCTTCTCCGCTATTGCTTTTTCCGCCGATGCGGTTCATGGCAATGGCCAACGTACTGTGGGCCTCATGAGAAATAGAACCAAATGACATTGCCCCTGTGGCAAATCGTTTGAAAATTTCTTCTACAGGTTCTACTTCGCTGATCGGAATAGGATTGCGTTTTTTAAATTCAAACAATCCCCGGAAGCGTCAATGTATCATGTGTCTGATCATTGATCTTTTGCGCGTATTTCTTATAGATCTCGTAATTGTTCTGTCTTGTCGAATGTTGAAGCCAATGAATTACCTCCGGGCTGAATAAGTGCTTCTCACCTCGTCTCTTCCATTGATACACACCACCCACCTGATAGTTCTTTACTTTCAATTTCAAAAGCAAGTTGATGGCGCACCAATACCTCCTGTGCAACATCATCAAAAGACAATCCTTCAATACGGCTGATCGTGCCTTTAAAACATTTTTCAACAACATCGCTTCCGAGACCCAATGCTTCAAAAATTTGCGATGATTGATACGACTGCAACGTACTGATACCCATTTTCGACATCACCTTCAACAAACCGCTACCAATTGCTTTTTGATAATTCTCATAAGCTTCTTCATCGGTCAGGCGTTTATAAAACAAATCATGTTTATTCATGAAGTGAATGGTCTCCAGCGCGAGATAAGGATTTACAGCGCTTGCTCCATATCCGATGATCGTAGCGAAGTGATGCACTTCCCATGCATCTCCAGCTTCCACTACCAGTCCGGCCTGCGTACGGATTCTCTTTCCTACCAGGTATTGATGAACAGCTCCTACGGAAAGTAGTGAAGGAATCGGCGCAAATTCATTGCTTATCTTTCGATCGGACAAAATCAAAATCTTCTTACCTGCACGAACAGCCTTTTCTGCTTCAGCACAAATTCTGTTCAGGCTTTCCTCCAATCGGCCCGGCTTCACCGTCAGCTTTAAAAACACATTGGATGACAGCGCTTTCAAAACCCTGATCTTGCAAATGCTTAAATTTCTCAAGATCGCTGTTCAGCAAAACGGGTTGTGAGATATGTATTTGTCGCGTGTGCTCCGGTGTTTCCTCCAAAACGTTGAGGCTAGAGCCAACACGGGTAAACAACGACATCACCAAGCGTTCGCGAATCGGATCGATCGGCGGATTGCTTACCTGCGCGAAATGTTGTTTGAAATAATTCGAAAGATGCCGGCTTTCTTTTGATAATACCGCCTGAGGCGTATCATCTCCCATTGAGCCAATGGCCTCATATCCTTTTTCTGCCATGGGCAGAATAAGCATTTTTACATCTTCAGTTGTATAACCATATGCATTCTGCCGTTGTATCAAAGTCTTCTCATCAAAGCTTATCTTCTACCCATTCCTGTTCGGGTTCAAGCCTTAGCTTCAGGCGATTTTGAATGATCCAGTTGTAATATGATTTTCCTTCATATACGGCGCGCTTAACTTTTTCATCATCCAGTACTTTACCCGCTCCAAGATCAACCATCAGCATTTTTCCAGGCGTAATACGACCCTTTTCCAATACGTCTTTTGGATCGATGGGCAATGCACCTGCTTCAGATGCGGCAATCACCCGACCTGAACGTGTAATACAATATCGCAATGGACGAAGACCATTTCTGTCCAACGTGGCACCTATACGTGAACCATCCGTGAATACGAGCGCGGCAGGCCCATCCCACGGTTCCATCATAGAGGCATGATATTTATAAAATGCTTTGCGATGCGGATCCATCAACTTATTGTCCTGCCATGCCTCAGGTACCAACATCATTAAAACGTGAGGAAGCGAACGTCCGGACAATACAAGCATCTCGACCAGAGCATCGAGATTGGCTGAATCTGAACCATCCGGACTTGTTATCGGCAGAAGCATTTTCAATTCTTCATCCGTAAAGAATGTCGATTTAAAAAGAGCTTCCTTTGATTTCATTTTATTTACGTTACCGCGAATGGTATTGATTTCACCATTGTGCGCGATGTAACGGAAGGGCTGGGCAAGTTTCCAGTTCGGAAACGTATTGGTTGAAAAACGGCGAGTGGACAAGCGCAAGTGCAGTTTTTAAACGGGAATCCTGAAGATCATCGAAATATTCACGCAATTGTTCTGTCCTCAGTTGTCCTTTATAAATTATTGTCTGCGAAGAAAAGCTGGTAATATAAAATTCATTGTTGCTTCCTTTTACATCGCGGGCGATGACATGCGACGTATGATTTCTTAGTACAAAAAGTTTGCGTTCAAAGGCATTTCCGGTGATCGATTCATCTTTTGCTTTTACAAAAACCTGTTCGATTACAGGCTCCACTTCAACAGCGCCTGGGCCGGGAACACTGTGATCGACTGGCACAACACGGTATCCCAATAATTCAAGTCCTAACTCTTTAATACTTTTTCGAAGAACCTCCCGGCAGGCATTCATTACCTTCTTGTCGCGGGGAAAAAATACCATGCCGACACCATAATTTCCAGCGGCTGGCAATTCAAAACCCAGGCGGGTGCATTCTTCCGCAAAAAATTCGTAGGGTAACTGGATCAATACGCCGGCACCATCACCCGTCTTTGGGCTGCTTCCTTTTCCGCCGCGATGCTCCATGTTTTCAAGCATCGACAAGTGCATCTCGCAAATTTTGATTGGTCTTTGATGCCATTGATGTTGGCAACAAAGCCAATACCACAGGCATCATGTTCCAGTTCAGGGGTATACAAACCACGGCTGGTTTTTTCTTTCATCGTTCTGGTCGGTTTAAGTACTACAATTATCTCCGTTCAGGGCAGAACGGAGTTTTGAATTTACGGAACAAACAGAAGGAAATTCTGGCAATTAGTTCTCATATTTGCACGGAATTTTTTGAATCTTTTTAGAAATGAATCGAAAGGGATTTAAATATTAATAAAGTGCGTAACGATTGCAGCCCCGGCGATTTTGAATCAATGAATTTTGAGCGAAATCGATTGAATATTTAGAACACTCCTTTATCTATCCATAATTTTCGATGAATTTTCAATAAACTTTCCCTTCACCGCTCGTATCATCTCCTTTTTACCGGGCGGACCGGGTAGGGTTTCCGCTGATCAAACCCAATGTTTTAAGGTCGCGCTTTAACTGGCCTTTTGCACAATAAGTCACCAGAATCCCCCGGTCTCGCATCGTCTTCACTACTTTATCGAGCATTTCGATTGACCACATCTCCGGTTGCTTGCTGGGTGCAAATGCGTCATAGTAAATCACGTCAAACTGATCAGCCTCAGGGGTAAGATCCTCCAGCCTGGTCCTTACTTTCGTTACTGTAAAACCTGCAACTATTTCATGGGCTTCCGCCCAGGCAGATCGGTGTAATTCATTGAAAAGTTCTTGGGTGCCGCTTCCTTCAGCATAATTAAGTGTCTCCCATATCTCCCTCTCGAGCGGAAACGCTTCAATGGACACATAATTCATCGATAAGTCGTTTTCCTGTGCATGCCGCATTGTCAACCAAGCGTTCAATCCCGTTCCAAAACCGATCTCAAGTACACTCAGACGCTTTGAATCGTTGTGGCCGATCCAGTATTGCAGACCGGATCGAATGAATACGTGCATTGATTCCTGAATAGCGCCATGTGTAGAGTGATAAGTTTCGTTCAGCTTTTCATTCAATAAGGAATGTGATCCGTCAGCGGTTGTAATGATCCTGAGAGATGACATTATGATCGTTGGATCAAGACAACTGCATACGCGCTTACGCCTTCTTCTCTTCCCACATAACCTAATTTTTCATTTGTCGTGGCCTTGATAGACACATCATCGTCCGTAATGCCCATTAAGGGCGACAAAACCTTTTTCATAGCCGGAATATGAGGATTGATCTTTGGTTGCTCAAGGCAGATCGTACAGTCGACATTTCCAATCATCCATCCCTTTTCTTGCAACATACGCGTCACTTCCTCGAGAAAGAATTTACTATCCATTCCTTTCCACCGATCATCCGTGTTGGAGAAATGGTAGCCAATATCCCTGAGGTTGGCGGCTCCTAAAAGTGCGTCGCAGATTGCATGGATCAGGACATCTGCGTCGGAGTGTCCTACAGCTCCACGCGCAGCGTCATCAAGTTTGATCCCACCAAGGTAAAAATCACGGCCGGGTTCAAGAACATGCACGTCAAAACCCATTCCGACACTTATCTTCATATGATTAAAATTGCACCGCTTCAGTTAATTTTCCGCCTGATAATAAAGTGTGCTTGAATTCTCTTCTCTCAGGACCTCTTTCGCCACCCTATGAATGTCATCAACCGTTGTTGCATTGATCAGTGCACTCTCTTCATTTACAAGTCCCGCATTGCCTGAAAGTTTTGCGAATGCAAGGTTCATTGCACGGTTCATCACTTCAACTTCACCGAATTCCAGGGTTGATTCCGTTTGGTTCTTTACCTTTTCCAGCTCGACCTCTTCAACACGCTCTTCGATAAGTTTGTTAAGGAGATGTTCGACTTCCTGTTCAGCATCTTCAAGTTTGATGTTATCCTTTACCCGTCCGCTGATAACAAAGAGACCGGGATCTATCGTGCCCATCACAAAAGATGAAATGGATGTGAATATCTCTTTCTCTTTCACCAGCTGCTGATAAAGCCGGCTGGATTGGCCACGGCTCAGGATGTCGCTCAACAGATCAACAGCATAATAATCCTTGTCGAAACGTCCGGGCATATGATATGCTTTATATAATCCACTTGCGGGAACCTTGGCACTTACAGCTCGAGGCGTTTTTCAATTTGTCTTGGTTCTGCAGGAAGGCTTCTGTATTTTTTGCCTGCCGGAATCGGTCCGAACCATTTTTCAGCAAGCTCTCTGATCTGAGCTGTTGTTACATTTCCTGCCACAACAAGAATGGCATTGTTCGGCACGTAGTAACGGTAGAAGAATTCCTTTACGTCATCGATCGAGGCATTTTCGATGTGCGCGAGTTCTTTACCAATCGTCGCCCATTGATAGGGATGTTGTTTATACGCCAGAGGTCGTAGCTTAAGCCACACGTCACCGTAAGGTTGATTGAGGTAGCGTTGTTTGAACTCTTCAATAACAACTTTTCTTTGTACCTCGAGCACTTTAGGATCGAAGGACAAGCTCATCATGCGGTCGCTCTCCAGCCAGAAGCCGGTCTCGATATTCGATGCTGGCAACGTGAGATAGTAATTTGTGATGTCTGTATTTGTGAAAGCATTGTTCTCGCCGCCGACACGTTGAAGCGGTTCATCATAACTTGGTATATTCTTTGAACCGCCGAACATTAAATGCTCGAACAAATGGGCAAATCCGGTTTTATCAGGGCGTTCATCGCGGCTGCCAACATCATAGAAAATATTCATGACAGCGATCTGAACGGTAGGATCCTCGTGTACGATCACTCGCAATCCGTTTTCAAGTTCAAATTCTTCGAAGGATATCATGGCGCTAAAGTAGTAAGAAAATGACAGTGGGAGTATTCCGCAAACTCATATACCTTTACAACTCTTCAATTATGTCTGCATGAACTTCCTTCGCAAGCAGTATACAAATCAAACGCTACTGGATCTTTTCGAAGCTATACTTAAGCCTCGCCTTATCGAAGAAAAGATGCTGATCCTCCTTCGGCAAAATAAGATAAGCAAATGGTTCAGCGGAATTGGACAGGAAGCGATCGCGGCCGGAATAACGCTGCGCTTCATGAGGACGAATATATTCTGCCCATGCACCGAAACCTTGGCGTATTCACGGGACGGAAGATGCCATTTGAAAAACTTTTTGCGCAGTGGCAGGGGACGATGATGGGTTATACCAAAGGTCGCGACCGTTCTTTTCACTTCGGCACGAACGAGCATCACATCGTCGGGATGATCTCACATCTCGGTCCGCAGAACGGAGTTGCAGACGGGATAGCCCTTGCCTGCAAGCTGAAAGGTGAAAAAAAAGTGACAGTAGTGTTTAATGGAGATGGTGGAACCAGCGAAGGAGATTTCCATGAAGCGGTAAATGTAGCTGCCGTTTGGGATCTCCCCGTGATCTTTGTTATTGAGAATAATGGTTATGGGCTTTCAACCCCCAGCTCCGAGCAGTTCCGATGCAAAAGCTTCGCTGATAAAGGCATCGGATATGGCATTGAGGGAATTAGCATAGACGGCAATAATGTATTGGAGGTATACGACACCGTCAGGCGCTTGAGTGAAGATATACGGGAGAATCCCCGGCCAGTGATCCTCGAGTGCATGACTTTCAGGATGCGGGGTCACGAGGAGGCTTCAGGAATAAAGTATGTTCCTAAAGAACTGATGGAGCTCCTGGGCATTGAAAGATCCGGTGGATAACTACGAAAGATTCTTGCTGCAGGAAAAGATTGCGGATAGCCAGTACGTTGAAACGATCAGGGCACGTATCAAACGCGAGATCGAACAAGGATTAGCCATTGCTTTTGCGGAAACACATCCCGAGGCCAGCACAATCACTGAAGTCAACGATGTTTACGCGCCTTTCACACAATCACAAACAGTTCCGGACAATTCCGAAACGTCAGAGCGACGTTTTATCGATGCGATCAGTGATGGCTTGCGTCAAAGTATGGAGCGTCACCATAACCTTGTGCTTATGGGACAGGATATCGCCGAATATGGCGGTGTATTTAAGATCACGGAAGGCTTTGTTGAAAAATTCGGCAAAGACCGCATCCGGAATACGCCGATATGCGAAGCCGCAATAGTGGGTGCTGGTCTTGGCCTGTCAATCAAAGGCATCAAGTCAATGGTAGAGATGCAGTTCGCAGATTTCGTCACGGAAGGATTCAATCAGATCGTAAACAATCTTGCCAAGACATATTGGCGATGGGGGCAACCTGCTGATGTTGTTGTGCGCATGCCTACGGGGGCCGGAACTGCGGCCGGGCCATTCCATTCTCAAAGCAATGAGGCGTGGTTCTTCCATACGCCCGGTCTGAAAATCGTTTATCCATCCAATCCCTATGATGCCAAAGGATTATTGTGTGCCTCAATTGAAGACCCTAATCCGGTCATGTATTTTGAACACAAACTGCTTTACAGGTCTATCAAAGCGGCCATTCCAACGGGGTACTATACTGTGGCGATCGGAAAAGGCGCTATGGTCAGAAGTGGCAATGATATATCCATTATCACCTATGGGATGGGCGTACATTGGGCAATAGAGACCCTAAGCACTATGCCTGACGTTAGCGCTGATGTCATTGACCTTCGCACCTTATTGCCATGGGACAAAGAAATGGTGATGTCATCAGTGAAAAAGACAAGTAAAGTGATCATTTTCCACGAAGACACGCTGACTGGCGGCATCGGTGCAGAGATCAGTGCGTCTATCAATGAGCAGTGCTTCCAATACCTGGATGGACCTGTAATACGGGTGGCTTCCCTGGATACCCCCATTCCCTTTGCGCCAACGCTGGAACAAAACTTTCTACCCAGGAACAGACTGAGGAGTGCTATTGAAAAAGTGCTCAAATTCTAGGACGGGCAGAAAAGAAAACCATTGGACTGATCGTTTTGACTCTTGTCGATGAGTGGGCTGCCAGCACTCGTTAATTTTAGTTAACTTAGCCTGTTTTCTGACGCCATTTTTTGAACGCACAGACATCACATAACTGTTTGCCCCTCAACGGCGCGAGGGTTCTCGGCATCGTATTCCTGATGCTCGTTCTTTTCGTGTGCACATCAAAGGCCCAGAATACCAAAGGCGATCGCCCTGCTCCTGCAAACCGGGATAACCGGTTTAAGACTCCACTCAAGAAATACGTACCCAGAAAGAAACCCGGTGAAAATAAACGAGTACGCATAAAAGAGAGGTCTTTTGCCGCCAGGGCAAGTACTGGGAGCCCCAGAAGGCGCGCCTCCGGCGTAGACAGGCCCGGAAAGCCAATAAGGCCACTCGCCAGAACACAACCCAGTTCCAAACAAAAAGCATGGCGAGGGGATATAGCAGGCGTTAGGATCAGGTCAAGATCTTCTGCGGGCAACAGCCGAAGAAATATCTATCCGCAGTACGGTCGTTATACGCATAATCCATCCAAAAAACCCAAGCCTACAGAGAATGCAGCCTCTAACCGTGGCACTTTGGCGCGCCTGAGGCAATTGGAAACCCATGAAAGTCCTCCTCCCGGAAAGCGGCGAAGAGTGGTGCCTCGGTCAGCCTCAAGGTCGTACACTGCGAGAAAGAGCATTAACGTTTACGCCAACTTTGCCCGGCCCAAACGCAAGGGGGAACGGGCGACGGTCACAGACCTCGCGGGAAGGCCGTTAAGAAAAAAGAACTTTGAATCATCACGGCCGGGTGTGATCCCTCCGCTTTTCAAGCCTTATTATCATCGGGGTGCTATGGGTGACAAGGCTTACAGCGGCAAGGTGGGTGGCTATAAATCCGCTAGCCGCCAAGGCCGTGCGTGGACTGGTGATATAGCCGGAAGACGAATCCGGGGACGGAATTTCACAAGCAAGAGATCAATAGAAGGTCAGCCAATCCTTCCATCGGGAAACAACCGGAGCGCTACGCGCGGCCATACAGGGGCAATGCCATTGCCATCGCGGGTACCGGGGATTGGCGCCAGCGGAATAAACAAGTTTCAGGGACATACAAGGGCAAGAAGACCTTTTAAAGGAGGCGGCAGTGTCAGCGGCCGTGTATGGAACAACAAAGGCCAGGCAATTGAGGTACAGCACTTAGGTCAGGGCGTCGGTATTTCTCGGTTCAAAGGTAACGTCAAGGCTAGCCGGCCTCTCAAGGGAGGAGGAAGCGTCAGCGGTCGTTTGTGGAACAATAACGGTCAGCCCATTCTTGTCAGAACACCCGGAATAGGTGGGCGTGCAGCCCTTTACTCGGGCAGTATCAAGGCCAGGAGACCTGATAAAGGAATGCCGGATGTAAGCGGCAGTCTGCCTAGAAAAGGTCTTCCCGCAGGTGCTAAGAAGGTCAATGGTTATGTAGGAAAATGGAAACGCTTCGAGTTGCAACCGGGGTTCGGTGATATGGGTGAAACATTCACGGGTTACATCAAGCGCAAGAAATTCGGAAGGGACTATGCCCAACATCCCGATGCTGCTGAAGAGTCCATCAAAAAAAGACGGTTGAAAAAATCTGCGTTGGCTGTAGAGGGACTGGCTGTAAAGATCAAGAGGCCCGAATATGTTCAGAATGAACATGCCGCTGACGAATCGATCATGAAAAGGCGATTGAAAAAGTCCGCTTTTGATGTTGAAGGATTAGCCGTGAAAGTGAAGCGTCCCGACTACATCGAGAACAAGAATGCCGCAGACGACGCACTTCTGAAGAAGAGGCCATCCAGATCAAACATCCAGGCAGGTGAATTGCAAGTTCGTGTAAAGCAGCGTGAATATAGTAAGAAGCCCAATGCAGCAGAAGGAAGTTTGCCAGGCATCAAGCCTTCGAAAACCTCTGTGAAAGCGAGCGAATATGCACGCAGCGTGAAACGCAACTGGGACTACATTCGCAATCCAAGCAGTGCTGACGAAGCATTGAAAACGCGTGAGCCTGGAAAGGCATTTGCCCGTGTGAGCGCATATCAGGGAAATATCAAGATGCAGAAATTCGCTCTTTTTGAAAAGAACAGGGCGTCGCACCCTGATACTAAGTTCATTAAACCTAACAAAAACAATGTTGATGAGGAACGTGACGCCATGACGAACTTTAAGCTATGGTGGGCGCGTTTATTCAAGAAAGAGGAGACACAGCCTGATCATTTAAGGTACAAGGGCGGGAAACCCCGTTACGACAAGGGAGAGCAGGGACTGTGGTATAAGTAATTCTTTATGACGTGGAATGAGTTGAAGTCGACCGATCAAGTGGATAAGATCCATGAAGAATCGAAATCAAACCCTGTATTGATCTTTAAATACAGCAAGCGGTGTTCCGTGAGTCAGCTCGCGCTCGACCGGCTTGAGCGAAAATGGAGCGATCAGGAAGCTCAGGGTATCAAGCCGTATTTTCTCGATTTGATCGCTTTCCGTGAAACCTCTAATCGCATAGCCCACCAGTTCGAAGTGGAGCATGAGTCCCCTCAGGTGCTGGTCATCAAGGACGGCCGGTCAGTTTACGACGGGTCTCACTTTGACATTGAATACAACGATATCCTTCAGGCAGCTAAAAGTTAAAGTCAATTTGCTGGATGATGTTTTCAGAAACGCTCAGGGCGACCGGGCAGGTAAGCGCGGCGCGTTTTAGCTTCTCTTTTTGAAGGTCAGAAGCTACCAGGTTCTCTAGTGTAAAGGAGATCCTTACCTCTGCTATTTTCCTCGGTGCAGGATTCATGATCTTAACGATCTCGGACCGGAGTCCTTTAAGGTCAATTCCTTCGCGTTCTGCAACGATTCCCATGAGGGTCATCATGCAACTGCTTAATGATGCGCATGTTAGGTCAGACGGGCTAAACGCCTCTCCTCTTCCATTATTGTCAGGAGGTGCATCCGTGATCACTTTGTTTCCGGATTTGAGGTGTGTAACTTCTGTTCTTAAGCCGCCGAGATAAATTCCAGTCATTGAAACCATGTTGAATAAGTTATAGGGTATTATTTGCGTTAGGTATTTTAAAGTTTAAATTTATTGTAAGAATCTGGTTCGGATGCAGCGTTTCGACAAGTTTTCCATTTGCACAGTCTGCTTTCTAGTTGTTTTTTCGGGGCTTTCCGCTCAGACACAAGACAGTTATGAATATGGATCTGAGTTTACCTGGGGTATCAACAAGAACACTTCCGGTGGGTTGATTGGAGGGCTGGTTTTCAAAAAGGCGAGGAAACTCAAGAACGACAGGATCCTGGAAACGTTCGGACTCGAGATCATCAATGTGAAGCATCCCCAGGAGCAGCGGAGAAACTCCATTCAAAGCGGTAATCTATTCATTTATGGCAAGTCTAATTATCTCTATGCGCTCAGGCTTCAATATGGCCGCGACATAATTTTATTCAAGAAGGCCCCGCAACAGGGTGTCGAGATCAAGGGTGTATTTGCTGTTGGACCTACCATAGGGGTTGTAGCCCCATACTATGTCGAATATTTCCCTGACGGAGGTGGTGGCTTTACTGTACGCGCGCCCTGGAACCCGGGTATCAACATTGACTACATCAATGGTACCGGAAGGTTGTTTGAAGGCCTTGGAGAATCTAAGATCACACCGGGTGCAAATTTTAAGGCTGCTTTGAACTTCGAGCTGGGAACAATGAAGAGTCAGGTAACAGGATTCGAAGCAGGTTTTCTACTTGATGCGTATGTCAAGACCGTTGAATTAATGCCGACCACAAAAAATTACGCAGTATTCCCCACGTTGTTTCTAACCTTGTTTTACGGAAGCCGCAAATAGGAACGAGTTTCTATCTCCAAATCACTTTAATAAGAATCCCAGCAGCAATCCTCCGATGATGATGAATGGAGAAGGTATTTTGGTAAATGCCAGTAAGCAGAATGTAACGATCGTTGTCCCGAAATTGAGGATCGTGTTCTCAAGAGGCTGAAATAGAATGATAGCTGATGCGGCAACAAGTCCTGCACTTGCAGCTGTAATACCTTCCAACGAGGCGCGGACTCCCCGGTATTTTTTCAGGCTACTCCAAAAACGGATAACAAAAAAGATCAGGAATGTACCTGGCAGAAATATTCCCATCGCCGACATAAACGCACCAAGAATAGCGCCCCCTATGCCATAGTCGCGCGCTGATAGCGCACCAATATATGCGCTGAAAGAGAACACGGGGCCGGGAAGGGCCTGGGCGAAAGCGTAGCCTGATAGGAATTCATCATGGGAAATAGGATGGTGATAAGGTTTGGGACTATACTTCTTTTTGAGTTTGTTCTTGAATTCTGCCGCTCTGCTTCCGTCGAGTGATTCACTCTCCACATCGACAAATTCTGTGTAAAGCAACGGAGCTAATACCTGTCCGCCGCCAAACACAAGGCTACCGTTACGGTAAAAGTTCTCAAAAAGCTTTACCGGAAGCGCTTTTGTGATCCCGCCGAGAACGGCAGCAAAGATCAGTACACCGACCCAGAGCAGGAAGTTCGACCACGATACCACGAGCTTTTTTTTTGCTTCATCCTTGGGTTGCTTCTTGTATTTCAGTGCGGTAACCAATCCCGCTATCAGAAGAATGAATGGAAATACAAAAGGGGTCTGAATAAAATATGAAACGATACCTGCCATCATCATTAATGCGATGCCTGTTTTGGAGGATACTGTTTTCAGGCTGATGACATACGCTCCATAACTTACAAACCCTACGGCTATGGGCTGGATGAATCTTGTAAATTCAAGCGACAGATTTTTGGTCTGGATACTTGACATGGCGATAGCTGCGGCAGTCATCAGTAAAACTGCAGGTGTGATCCATACGAGCAACGTCAGGTAAGCGAGGTTTGGTCCGCCGATCTTGAAACCAATGGCAGTTAGCGTTTGAGTAGATGCCGGGCCTGGCAGTATCTGACAAAGCGAATTGATCTCCATGAGCTCTTCCTCTGTAAGATACCGGCGGCGTGACACGAGCACCTTGTGAAAATGTGCAAGGTGCGCCTGGGGTCCTCCAAACGTTGTGAGTGCGAGTGTAAAGACATCGCGAAGGAATATGTAGTATCGGATAGGCTGGGGCACAGTTGACGGAGGAGTGGCCCGTTACTTTTTCAAACCTATCTCACGTAATCGCTGATCCAGAAACTCACCTGCTGTAATATCTTCCCACTCCTTTGGATTTTCCTTGTCGACGCATTCTCTTAACACAGCCAGGCTCATTTCTGAACGCGGATGCATGAAGAATGGAATGCTATATCTTGGTACATTCATAGACTCACGTGGCGGATTAACTACGCGATGTATTGTTGACTTGAGCTTTCTGTTAGTGAGTCGTTCAAGCATATCCCCTACGTTGACAACGAGCTGATCGGGCAGGGCTGTAATTGGTATCCATTTTCCATCGCGGCGCAATACCTGGAGTCCATCAGCGCTCGCGCCCATAAGCAAAGTGATGAGGTTTATATCGCCATGCTCTGCAGCACGTACTGCATCCGATGGTACCGACGCGGGATTTTCGATCGGAAAGTAATGAATGGGGCGAAGTATGCTGTTGCCATTCCTGATCTTATCATCAAAGTATTTCTCAGGCAAACTGAGATAGAGCGCAATAGCCCTCAGCATAAACGTACCGGTTTTCTCCAGTGCTTTATAAACATCAATGGCGGCCTCCTTAAATTCAGGAACTTCTTCCGGCCAAATGTTCGCAGGATATCCCTCTACCTTTAGCTGCTGACTCGAAAGTTCCTGGCCAACATGATAGAACTCTTTCAGATCGCCTGTATTCCGACCCTTCGCATGCTCTTTTCCTTTTCCTGTGTATCCGCGTTGGCCTGCAAGCTCAGACCGTTCATTCTTCTTTTTCACATCATCAGGCATTGCAAAATATTTTTTTATTGATGCATAAAGCTTGTCCTGCATGGCTGTAGTGAGGAAATGATTGCGTATTGCAACAAACCCTATGTTGTGGTATGCTGCACCCAACGCTGCGACAAACTTCTTTTTTTTCTCAGCATCCTCTCCATAAAAATCCGCCAGATCAAGTGATGGGATCGTGTCATACAATATTTCTTTCATAGGCCCAGGATGAGTTTGATTGGTTCACGCAAGCTAAAGATTTTTGGTAAATTACTGACTGATAAAATCCATCTCATATGAAGACTTCTAGGCGAAAATTTATTGAAAATTCATTGAAGACTGCGGTCCTCACTACCATCGGTACACCGGTGATGTTGCGGGCAGCTTCACGTCACACGAATGATACTATTGTGGAATCTTTGCCCCCGGCCGCACTGCAATTCTCCCAGATTGCATTGCCTTATGCTTACAATGCCCTTGAGCCGAACATAGATGCCATGACCATGGAAATCCATTATACAAAGCATCACGCTACTTATGTTAAGAATGTGAATGAAGCTATCGCTGCTGAAAAGATCACATTTGCAACCGAAAAAGAATTTTTCGCAAACGCATCAAAGCTTTCGCCCAAGGCAAAGAACAATGGCGGGGGCGTCTGGAATCACAACTTCTTCTGGCAGGTAATGGCACCAAACGGTGGTGCACCAACGGGAAAGATATCTGATGCTATCAATGGAGCGTTCAGCTCTCTCGACAAATTCAAGGAACAGTTCACGCAGGCTGCCATGGGCCGCTTTGGGTCGGGATGGGCCTGGCTTGTCAGCGAGGGCGGGAAGCTAAAGATCGGTTCCACGGCAAATCAGGATAATCCATTAATGGACTCAAGTGAGCTAAAGGGCACGCCCCTTCTGGCACTGGATGTTTGGGAGCACGCGTACTATCTTAAATACCAGAACAAACGCAATGAATATGTTGCTAACTGGTGGAACACGGTCAACTGGAATGAAGTTGCCAAACGATTAGGTTGACAATGTTACCAGGTTGATGTTGGTGTTCTTCAGGGCTGACCGAGAACTATTAGTTTGGTGTCCAATGAGGACTCCTCACGTCGCTTCAATGGTGCTTAAGGGATTGTGTGTTTTGAATCCCAAAGGGATTCAATTTGAATAGCCCCGCATGCAATGCGGGGTTAAAAGACGACCAGGCACGGGAACCCCAGCGGGGTTCAATAGAAATCCTATTGAATCTTCACGATCATGTTGTTTTTAATGTTCGTGAATTTTCTCGGGTATGCAATTCATTGAAGTTTCAGTTCAACCCCTTGTCGGGGTTGTGGGGTGGTTATGCTCTTAATACCACCGATTTCATCGGCGGCTATTCAAATTGAATCCCTTCGGGATTCCCGCCGCAATCCCGTACGCATCATTGAAGCGATAGTTCTCGGTCAGTGTGTTTTTTCACCAGCAAACGCACGGCCGTGAAGACCTACTCAGGGCAAGCCCTCAGATGTTTAGCATAACGTGATTTTAGTATGTGCACCCTAATCGGCTATCCAGTTGCGCAGGTTTGTCCCGCCAGGGCGGGACAAGGGCGACGCTCCTGGTGCTCCAAGGAAATACAGTGAATTAAGTTGGTAAAAATTGAATCCAATCTAGCCTGGAAACGTTGTTTCTGATCATGAGGTCATTTTTTGTTAAGTCACTTTTAACCAGGTCGTCTAAATACTTATAGAGACCATACAGAGACCTTATAGAGACCTTATAGAGACTTTGTCTCGGCATCCACTCGGTTTCCTCTTTGATTCTCCCTTAAGTCTCTGTTGTATTGCCATCTCGCTGATACAGAATCCCTACTATTGTGCTTGTAGTGCTTATTGGGAAACTAAGACGAAATCCAGTGAATCAACATTTCGTTTTCCCCGTCGGCCTGTTCTCGCCAACACCGTGCTTTTTAATTATATACTCAGCACTTCGCGAAGTACCTGAATTGATTTGAGTTCCCCCATTGCTTCAATGTGGTCAGCAAAGAATTTCAGTATCAGGTCGAGCAGCTCGCGGCGTTGAGTGTTCGTCAGGGGTATCACCACTTCGTAGTCCGACGAAAGGAGCTGATGAAGTTTCTCTTCATTCTCCACACTAGCCATACGTCCTCCGAGCACTTCATTGATTTGATTTGCTCCGAAGCCAAGCCAACGGCTAAGTTTCACTAAAAAGATCAGGTGAAAGTTCTCGTAATTGGCATCCATTGCATCCAGTGTCATCATTGAGTGGATCAAAAAACTGCAAAGATCTTTGGAATGACTTTCTTCCTTAACTGTCTTGTTCAATACTTCATTGATAAAAATAGCAATGCCTGATTTCTTAACGTCGATTGTGATCGATTGATAGGGGTAAAGACACTTGATCTCCCTGATCCGGTTCAGATTTGCATTCTCGCGATGATACACAACAAGATCAAGTAGTGTCAGGGGTTGATACAGTGCTATCCGGTTCTTGCTTGTCTTGCTTCTCACCCCATTCACGATATAGCTTTGCAACCCAAACAACTCCGTGAAGATGCTGACGATGATGGATGTTTCACCATATTTCGTAAGTCTGAAAACAACACCTTGAGTCTTGTGCAGCATGATTGATATCGTCGTCTGTAATAAAGGCCGATGCAGCTATTCTACAACTGCAATCTTTGATGCCATGCGTTCTTTTCCGTCCTCAGTAACAATGAAGACGATATAAATGCCGGTCCCCACTCTTCTTCCTTTGTTGTCCTGAACATTCCAGGTAGCGGTCCCTCCATTGGATTTAGTCTGCCAAACAAGTTTGCCTGCGATGTCCGTGATCTTGATCACTGCATCCGTTGGTGTTCCGCTAATTCCCACAAGGCCTGTAAATTCAGCAGTCACAGGATTAGGAAATACTTTAACAGCTTCGCCCTGGATATTCCCTTCAGTTGAACCACCTCTGAATGAAGCAAGCCCTTGTGATGTGGCAAAGAATACTTCACCTGTTTTATTATTGATATTGATATCGCGGATGGCGTTCGCCGGCAATGGACTATTCTCCACGGTAAAATTTTCAATGGCTACATCGCCATCCGGGTTGTATAACCAAACACCACGTTCTGTTCCAAACCACTTCCTGTTGCCACCGTCCACTGCTATTGCGGTCACCTTATCGTCCCTGAGCAGAAATCTTCCGTCAACTATGGGTCTTATTGCATCGGATTGAGAACTAAAAATTCCGCCAGGATCTATAAAATATCCAACACCCAGATCTGTTCCTACCCACATCATTCCATTTCGATCGAGCGACATTGATAGAACTTCATTACCTGGTAATCCACCCTGGCCGTCCGAATTCCTAAGATGTCGCATTTCATTATTTAAGGGATTGAATACAATGATACCGCCACCTTCTGCGGGGTCCATCGCCATCCAAACACTTCCTGAAAGGTCAACAACAAGGTGCAAGGGAAAGCGGGAATTCAAGCCGGAAAGTGAAAAGGATTGCCAGTTATTTCCATCATTCAAAAGATGCAGTGGCTTGTCAGCACCGTAGTTAGCGATCCATATACCCTCCGCAGAATTTGCCAGTGCAGTAATGTATACTGATCGTGACGGCGGATCAGAATTGATCAACGGACTATTGGATTCGTCAAGTATCTCACGACCGCCCTGAGCATCATGTCGTTCAACACCATAACCAAAAGAAGAGGTATATATTTCTTTCGTTACCGGATTTAACACGAGATCAGTCAGGTCATCCATTGATGTCGTACCGTGAGACCATGATCCGTTTTCAAAAGTATCGATCACGCCGCGCTGCAAGAGTGGTGTGCGATCAGCGTTGTATCCACCTGCCAAAGCAAAGATCTTTCCTTCGTATGACCTAAGCTTTACAATTTCATTATTGGCAGGGCCGTCAGGAAGGAATGCAGCAAATGAACCCGTGGCATTAGAGATCAATCCGTTACTTCCGTCACCGATCCAGAATTTACCGGCATCATCTGCTAACGCAAACAGGGGCTTTGTTATCAGGGGATCAGCGACCTGTGTAACGTCATATGTTTCTGACAGGTGGAACACTGACGTGGTCGTCGTAACCATAAGGCTATGCGCTGAGCCTTGCATTGATATAAAACTTTCGCCCTGGAGAAAACTTTGCAGTATCCATTTACCGTTCTCTCGCCGGATTACGCCATGATCATTGATTGCGGCGTAAACTGAACCTTGAAAAGTTGCAAGTCCGGCAACAGATTGATCGAACGGTGCAGCGTTAAACCTTTTCCAGTTGTTAAAGTCTTGCAGATTTCTTGTGAGGTTTGCTGCCAGTACGCCCTGCGCTGTGGCCAGGAAAATGGTGTCGGCAGCGATGGTGCTTGCAGTGATCTTAAGTGTTTCTCCAGACGGGCCGAGATCTCTCCATGTTTCCTTGATCTGTCTTCTGGAGATGTCGAATACGACTACGCCATAATCACTTGCAAGATAGGCCAGGCCTTCGTGTACGAAGATGTCGTTGATTGTTCTTGGACCTGTTAATTTACTGCTGGCCACAGGATCGAATGTTGTGATGTGATTGTCGCGATCCAGCAGATCGAATTTGCCTTCTTCGTAAGAGATCAGCACGCCTTGTGACTGGTCATCATAACCGATATCTGTGACGGCAGTACCGTTCAATCCATTGAGTTTTGTTACGGACTCGAGGGAATAGTCACTTCGATTCAGGATCATGATACCGTGAGTAGCAGCTGCGTACACGCGTTTATCACCTTCTATCGCTACATGTCTTACTATGTTATACGACGGATGCAGGCGCCAGCTTCCGATGGGAATATTCTCCTGGCTGAAAACGCACAATGGGATCAATCCCAGTAAGAGTGCAAAGGATTGTTCGACCAACTTGCTCCGTCTCATTTCTTTCTTTCTCTCATCCCTTCTATGAATGACCTTCGGCTTCTCGCTTCGTATTCACTTTTTTCTCCAAGCATGACTTGCGAATTGCTATCGATGAGCCGAAACGAGAAGGACGCCAATTCTCCCGTTTGTGCGCAGACCGCATGTAGCTTGGTGACAAATTCAGCTACCGCCAGCAGATTGGGCATCGGACCAAAGGGGTTGCCTTCAAAATCCATGTCGAGGCCAGCCACGATGACGCGCTTACCGGAGTTCGCAAGGGTATTGCAGACATCTACGATGGCGCTATCAAAGAATTGAGCCTCGTCAATGCCGACCACGTCGCAATTGCCTGCCAACAGCAGGATGTCACTTGCGAAATTCACTGGTGTCGATCTGATGGCTTTTTCATTGTGTGAAACGATTGCGGTGTCATGATACCGTACGTCCATAACGGGCTTGAATATTTCCACGCGTTGTTTGCCGATAATTGCCCGGTTCAAACGCCGGATAAGTTCCTCGGTTTTGCCGGAAAACATACAGCCACAAATTACTTCGATCCATCCAGTCCGCGCCTTTTTTCCTCCTAAATGCGGTTCTATAAACATGGGCTAAAGTTAAGATGTTAGACCAGAGATGCGCGACGCACGCCTATAAAAATGGAGGATCAACATCTCAAGGGAGATTAATGATCTACGACTAAGACCTCACTTAAGGCGGTGGATGGATGTGGACATTATTGAATATCCATTAACTTTATACCAACATCTACATTAATCAGGAATTATCGCATGGACGAGAAGATCAGCCTGGAGGCAATCACTAAATATGCGGACGCCTATACGGAAAAAGTGCTGGACGGTTATTTTACTACAAAAGACAAAAAAATCACCGGTCAGGAGATTCTAACCCTTTGCAACGTACAACAGGTAAACCTCTTTGTGGTTCGCGAGCTATTTAAGTCCTGGAAAGAAGAAACCAGGAAACTACAGAGTCCTTACTTTAATTACGAATTGCCTGAGATCAAGGAAGCCCTCGAAAGTCTGATGGGCTTGTTATCCAAGAACATTGTAATCGACCGGGCTCACTTCGCTCCCTTGCTTAAGAAAGGGGTCGGACAGGCGCTACTTGCCATATTTGATCCATATGATTTCTTTTCCATGGTGATCACGGGCAAAGACAATAAACTGGACATTGCGCCATTCCGGGAGGAGATTAAATATCTGAAGGTTAACAAGGCTCCTCTAGAGAAAATGCTGCAAAAGCTCGAAGAGAAGGGCGTGAAAGATATATCCGGTAATGAAGCATTTTCAATCCTCGATCAGATACTTGAAGAGGTAAGCTTCACGCCGGAAGACGTAGAGGGGTACATTGAGAAATTCTCCTCAGTTTTTCCACTTGACGCGAACAAGTTCTACGTTTTAAAACCAGATGAAACTGAGCCTTTGCCGCCACCGGTAGTTGAGAGAAAGCCGGAACCAATATCCGCAAAACCCAAGTCGGAGCCTCTGCCAACTCATCAAAAGCCACCGGTAAGAGTTACGGTTAACGACATGCTCAACCGGCAGGGAAGACCGAGTCTGGCAGAAAACTATCAAAGGATAGGCAAGATCCGCGATAACCTCACCATCAATCAGAAATTCATGTTTACGAAGGTGTTATTCCACGGAGACTTTGAGCTTTTCAGCCAGGCGATTGAACACCTTGACAAACTGGAGAACAAGAAGGCTGCCATGCGTTACATAGAAGATGAGCATGCAGGCGCATGGGACCATGAAAGCGATGAGTTCCACGAGTTCATGGAGCTTGTGGAGAAACGTTTCGTCTGATCTTTGATTTGTATTTTATATCCGCTGCAGTACCTGCATCCTGTGTATGTCAAGCTTCAACAGGATAAAAAGCAGGATGGTAAAGCCCCACAATCCTGATCCACCATAGCTAAAGAATGGAAGGGGTATGCCTATAACCGGGAAGAGACCAACAGTCATTCCGATATTCACAGCAAAGTGAAAGAAGAAAATGCAGGCGACCGAGTATCCATATACCCGTGCGAACCGGTTTTTCTGCCTTTCCGCCAGGAAGATGATCCGTAACATCAGCCCAAGGAAAAGTGTCATTGTAAATAAGCTTCCAACCCATCCGTGTTCTTCACCAATCGTGCAGAAAATAAAGTCTGTGCTTTGTTCCGGGACAAAGTTGAATTTGGTTTGCGTTCCTTGCAGGAATCCCTTTCCAAGGAATCCACCGCTTCCTATTGCGATCTTTGATTGTGTAACGTTCCATCCAAAACCAAGGGGATCAGCGTCGGGATTGATCAACGCTTTTACGCGATTTTGCTGGTGAGGCTTCAAGACGTCCGTCACGACATAATCAACGCTCTTAATAACACCACAAACCGCTATGGCCGCGCCTACCAGCAGCGCCATGCGCTTAGGTTTTTTCTTGCCGAGGATGATTGCGGAAACGAGAATGATACCAATGCCTGCAAACAGATAATACTCATTCACTAAAAGGGTAAGTACAAAAATGATAGCGGCGATGATCCCCGCGATAATTAAAACCGGCGACATGCCTTCCCTGAAGAACACGACCGTAAATACCGTGAACACCAAGGCTGTTCCTGTATCTTTCTGCAGCAGTATCAGCAGCATCGGCGCAGCAATCATTGCAAATAGGATGATTTGGTTTCGCAGCTGATCCATTCTGAAGCCGATAGATCCGACAAACTTGGCCACCGCCAACGCCGTGGCAAACTTGGCAAATTCGGAAGGCTGAACGCCAAATGATCCAATGCCCAGCCAGGCTTTATTACCACCAACTTCTTTACCAATGATTGGCACGAGCAATAGCAGGAACAAAATGACACCGTACATGATGTATGCAAATGCTTCGTAAAAGCGCATGTCAATGATCATGATCGCCATCACAATGACAGAATGCGCCGGCGATGAATAACAATTGCCTTCCGGAATTGATCGTCAGGTTGAAGATTGAAATGTCATGTTCGGGATCATAGGTTACAGCATAAATATTCAACCATCCCAACAGAACAATGGCTGATGTACAGCGCGACCGTTACCCAGTCCATTTTATGTGATATTGCCTCTTCCCTGCTTAAGCTCATTTGCTAATCGAGAAATTTTCCCTTCAATACATACTCTTCGATCTGTGGCCGGGCCGTCGCGCCCAGCAGATATTTTTCAATCATAAGGCTTGCAATAGAGGCTGCTGCTCTTGCGCCCGCCACCTGAGAACTCTACATACACAGACACAGCGATCTTTGGATTTTCTTTCGGAGCGTAAGCAATGAATACCGAGTGATCCGGGTGTGGCTCATTTTGTACTGAACCTGTTTTGCCACATACGATTATGTCTTTCAGTTTCGCACGGTATGATCCCGTTCCTTCTTTCACCACGTTCTGCATGGCATCGGCAGCAACCCTGAAATACATGGAGTCGATTGTAGTGTAATGCTTTTCAAGGAACTGAGGCAAAGGTTTGCCCGAGTCTCCGATAGCCTTTACCAGGTGAGGTGTTATATAATATCCTTTGTTGGCGATCGTGGCTGCGAAGTTGGCCATCTGAAGCGGCACAACCATATTCTCTCCTTCGCCAATGGCGATCGAATAGATATTGGAAAATTTCCAGGGCCTTCCCCCTGTATGCGCGGTCATAATATGCAGGGTCAGGAACCAATCCGCCCTTTTCGTTGGGCAGGTCTATCCCTAATCTTTTACCAAAGCCAAAGCTGCTGATGTGCTTATTCCATTCTGCCAGACCGATGCGCGTATCCTCAAAAGGACTGTTCGAAGCACCTTTATTCAACATCCTCTTAAGCACATTCCAAAAGTAAGGATTGCACGAATTCGTGATGGCGCCGCGAAAGTCTTCGTTGGAATGAGGGCCGTGACAATTAATAATCGAGCGGTCACACCTGAAGCGCGTTCCCTCGGTGATCACCTTCTCCTGAAGCGCCACCATTGCTTGAGCGATCTTGAAAATGGATCCGGGCCGGTATTGCGCCATGAGCGGACGGTTGAACAATGGCTTATTCGTGTCGCTGTTGATCAGCACAAAGTTGGAGCTGTAGTTTCTGCCTGTCAGCAATGTGGGGTCATAGGATGGGCCAGACACCATGGAGAGGATCTCACCGCTGGAAGGTTCTATGGCAATGATACTTCCTGCTTTTCCCTTTAAGCAGGTATTCTCCATAGCTCTGAAGGTCCAGATCGATCGTGCTTGTGATATCCTGGCCGGCGATGGATAGTGTATCGATCGCCCCGTTCCGGAAGGAGCCCTTCTCCACGCCGTCGACGTCCCTGAGCTTGAATCTCACTCCACGCTGACCACGGAGATATTGTTCGTAGTATGCTTCAATTCCGCTTTGTCCGATGTAATCGCCTTGCTTGTATATTCCTGATTTATCTCTTGCCAGTTTATCCTTGGATATCTCGCTTACGTATCCGATGGCATTTGCTGCTGCGTGAGCGCGGTAGGCCCGTGTGGTTCTGGCCTGAATATAAAAACCCCCAAAGAGGTCTATATTATCCTGGATCTTGGCAAAGTCAAGGGTTGACAACTGCGAGAGGAATGTTGTCAGTTTAACAGGTGAATATTCGCGTTTTGCTTTAAGCTCTTTAAATTTCACCCGGAGCTCCTCCGGGGACATATCGAACACCTCACAGAATTTAGCGGAGTCAAGAGTTTTGACTTCTTTATGAATGATTTGCAGATCAAATTCAGGTGTATTGTACACGATCAGCTTACCATTGCGATCCTTTATCAGTCCTCTTTTCGGATAATCAATTTCACGTAGAATGGCGTTGCTGTACGCAAGTTTATTGTATCGGTCATCCAGTACCTGGATAAAGAACAGCTTGACCAGGAAGATGAGCCCGATAAATACAAATGCAATTTGAATAACTTCTTTCCTTCCCTCGTTCATTTAGGTTGGCATTGCGATCTGGAATAGAATATTAAAAAAATAAAAAGCCAAAAAAATATTGCCCCTTTACCGTTGTCTCCGGCTAGGGAACAAAAACTGTGCGATTAAAATTACTATTAATGTAAACAAAGTGCTTGTAATTATTTTCCAAAGGGTGAACCAGAACAATGAAAAGCCGCCACCTTCGGCAAAGAACAATGCAGCATGATGAATGAACACCAGCGGCGTTGCATAGACCATAAACCATTGGACTCCGTTCAGCGCCAGGGATGGCGAGTCATTGGTATCATACCCGCCCTGTGGCGTCAGGTTATTCAGCCAGTAGCTTCTGAGGTACATGATCATTACGCAGGCGAACGCATGAAGACCCACGCTGTCGTAGAACATATCCACCGTCAGTCCCATCACGAAACCAATGGCCATTAGCGCCAGCGTGTTCATTTCTACAGGAAGCAGCAAAAGAAAGGCGATGTAGAGGAAGCATGAGGCGGTATGAAAAAGCACCACGTTCTGCAGGATCAATACCTGATACAACAGGTATATGAAAAACGATATGATCTGTAAAATGCTTACCCTGCTCATCGTTCCTGCTTTTGAATTATTTGTTCAAGGGAGTCCTGTTCGGCAAACCTGTTGTTTTTTATGATCGTCACAAATGACAGTTTTCTGAAATCCTGGCTCAGTCGCACCTTTATGTCATAGAATAAACCGTCGTTGTTCAGCTTGACATTGTCGACGACGCCTATCATAACACCTTCCGGAAAAATTGCATTAAATCCAGAGGTGACGACAGTGTCGCCAACTACCGGGTTAACATGGGGCGGGATATATTTGAATTCTACTAAATCAGGATCCCTGCCGTCCCAGCGGATCGTACCAAAGTGGTCTGTCCTTTTTAGGACTCCAGAGATCATAACGTCTACATGGAGTATGGATGTAACAACGCCGTAGTTTTTGGAAACGAGCTTTACTTTTCCCACTACGCCAAGGGGGCTGATCACAGCCATACCCGGTTCAATCCCGGCATCACGTCCCTTATCGATCGTGATGAAGTTCTTTACCATATCCACATGATTATTCACCACTTTGGCACTTACAAATTCGTATTGATTGATAAATGAGGAATCGCGAATGACTGCAAGTGGTGGTATTGTAGCGATCTGTTGCTGTGAAAGCTTCTTCTTTAAGATCACATTTTCTTCCGCCAGCGTTCTGTTGACTTCGCTTAGCATAAAATAGTCGCGGACACTTTGGGAGAATGAATTCATCCCCGCAACGATACCATTCGATGAGTTAAAAAACTTGGAACCCTGATAAGCATTGTTTTCCACAATGAGCCAGGCGCAAAACAGTTCCAAAAATAAAAACGTGAAAAAAGCCCTGTATTGATATACGAATAGAATGAGCCGTTCCATTCTTTATGTCATCAGCACAGCACGGAATTGAGCGATATTCTTCAGGGTCTGGCCAGTGCCACGCACCACGGCACGCAACGGATCATCCGCTACGTGAATTGGCAATTTCGTCTTGAGTGCAAGCCGCTTGTCAAGACCGCGAAGTAATGCACCACCTCCTGTAAGATATATCCCCCTTTCGTAGATATCGGCGGATAATTCAGGTGGTGAAGTTTCGAGTGCTTTGAGCACTGCTTCCTCCAGCTTTGATACCGATTTATCCAGGGCAAATGCAACCTCAGAATATGATATTTTGATGGTCTTGGGTATGCCCGTCATCAGGTCTCTGCCACGGATCTCATAGTCAGGCGGACCATCATCCAGTTCCGTCAGTGCAGAACCTACCTCTATCTTCACACGTTCGGCGGAGCGTTCACCGATGAGAAGATTGTGTTGTCTTCTCATGTAGTCAAGGATATCGCGGTTGAAGGTATCCCCAGCAACACGGATAGACTGGTCGCAAACAATGCCTGAAAGGGCTATTACTGCGATATCAGTTGTTCCTCCACCTATATCCACGATCATATTTCCTATTGGCTGATCGATGTCGATCCCGGTGCCGATGGCGGCGGCAATGGGCTCGTATATCATATAGACTTCTTTTGCACCAGCGTGTTCAGCTGAATCGCGAACAGCACGCTTCTCCACTTCTGTAATACCTGAAGGAATACAGATCACCATGCGGTATGATGGCGGAAACAATCTTTTACCCGTGTCGATCATTTTGATCAATCCGCGTATCATCATTTCAGCAGCCTGAAAATCCGCGATCACCCCTTCTTTCAAAGGCCGGATGGTCTTAATATGATCATGCGTTTTCTCGTGCATTTGCATGGCTTCTCGGCCAATCGCCAGCACTTTACTGTTGATCTTGTCCAAGGCGATGATGGAAGGTTCATCGACGACGATCTTGTCTTTGTAAATGATTAAGGTATTTGCCGTTCCAAGGTCTATAGCGATATCGCTAGTGAAGAAGTCAAAAAATCCCATGTATTGTTTGTTACCTAAAAGTTTTAAAAAATATGATAAGTCTAAAAATGGAGACTAGGTCGCAAATTGGATTCAATTTACTAAAATTATCACTTGCCCTTCAAAAATGTAGGTTTTTTACCGGCTAAGTAAATTTTCTACCGTCTTGAAGTTATATTTTGAAACCTTACACTCACCTTACCTCACTCCAACTTATCAATCAATGTTTGAAATGTCTTACTCCCGTAAACACCATAGTCATTCCATGCTTATCACAATAGTCAATTGAGTCCTGATCCTTGACGGAACCGCCTGGTTGTATCACCGCTTTGATACCTTCTTCCGAGGCAATTTCCACACAGTCAGCGAATGGAAAAAACGCATCTGAGGCCATCACCGCATCCTGTAATGTAAATGCAAAAGTCTTCGCTTTATCTATCGCTTGCCTCAGGGCATCTACCCTGGAAGTCTGACCAACACCACTAGCGAGCAGCTGACCATTCACTGCAAGCACAATTGTGTTTGACTTCGTATGCTTGCATATTTTGCTTGCAAAGATCAACGCGTCTGTTTGTTCCTGCGTAGGTTTAAGCTTTGTCATCACTTTGAGGTCTTCCACCGAATCCGTCTTCAGATCCAGGTCCTGCTCAATAACACCATTGAGTATGCTTTTAAAGTGTTTTGTCTCATTTAGCGCCAGCTTCTGACGAAGTATCATTCTGTTCTTCTTTGACTTGAGTAAAGTCAGCGCTGCGTCGTCGTATGCTGGCGCTATCAGGATCTCAAAGAAAAGTTTGTTTAGTTCAGCCGCAGCATCGGCATCAACCTTCTTGTTCGTAGCCAGCACGCCTCCGAAAGCTGAAACTGTGTCAGCCTGAAATGCTTTAAGATAAGTTTCCTTTACCGAAGAACCTGTTGCAGCTCCACACGCATTTGTGTGCTTTATTATGACAAAGGCCGTCTCATTTCCAAACTCAGCAACAAGATTAACCGCCGCATCAACATCGACCAGGTTGTTATAAGAAAGCTCTTTGCCATTAAGTTGTTCGAAGAGTGCATTGAGGTCACCGAAGAATGTCGCCTGCTGATGGGGATTCTCACCATATCGCAGCTTCTTGCCCTGATAGATGCTTTTCTTGAAGCTAGGTTGACCAAACTCGCGGTTGAAATAATTGAAGATAGCCGTATCGTAGTGTGACGTAACATCAAATGCCATGGCGGCAAACATCTTTCTGTCGCCCAGGTCAGTGGTACACGACTTGGTTTCAAGCAGGGTTTGAAGTGATCCGTACTGATCCCGCGAGGAAACGATCAGCACGTCATTAAAATTCTTGGCCGCTCCACGGATCAGGGATATTCCGCCAATATCTATTTTTTCAACAATGTCGTCTTCGCTGCCTCCTTTGTTCACCGTTTCCTCAAACGGATAAAGATCAACTATCACAAGATCGATTGGACCTATACCATATTCCTTCGCCTGCCCAACATCTACGCTGTCATTGCGTCGATAAAGAATGCCTCCAAAGATCGAAGGATGAAGTGTCTTTACCCGACCACCGAAGATAGAGGGATAACCAGTAAGTTTTTCCACAGCAATTACAGGATAGCCCAGTTTTTCAATGAACTCCTGTGTTCCGCCGGTTGACACAAATTCAACGCCCTTCTTTGCCAGGATATGCACGATAGGTTCGAGATTATCCTTATAAAAAACCGAGATGAGAGCCCTGGCAATTTTCCGATTTGACATGTTTGGTTCAGGTAATAAATACCTCTCTGATGAGAATTTTTAAATGATCTGAAGGAACTATTAGCTCAGGCCTGGCACAAAATCCGATTCCTCGTATTCTTCGAATTCTATTGTGAAATCATCTGCATCCAGATACGCGGGGAAACGATCACGGAATGCGCTAAGTGAATTGGCGCTGAGTTCCAGGGTACGTATCATTTCAACGCCTTCATGAGTGAAAATAGCTTCGCCCTTCGGACTGATCACCGAGGAGTGGCCATTATACTCGATGCCATTTCCATCCAGTCCGACACGATTGACTCCCACAACATAGCTGAGATTTTCAATGGCCCGCGCCTTGAGCAATGTGTCCCATGCATCCACCCGTGCCGTTGGCCAATTGGCTACATAAATCGCGACATCGTAGTATGGCCTTTTGGTGGCAGCATCCCAGCGGTTGCGGCTCCATACGGGAAACCTGAGATCATAACAAATAAGGGGACAGATCCTCCAACTTTTCCAGGTAGCAATCAAAAGGCTTTCGCCTGCAGCGTAAGTCTTATGTTCGTTGGCCATGCGGAAAAGGTGACGCTTGTCATAGGTTTTATAGTTTCCCCCAGGTTCCATCCACAACAGGCGGTTATAGTAACGGTCATGAACAGAGACGATATAACTTCCAACGACCAGCGCTCCTGTCTGGTCAGCCATATGCTTCATCCACTTAAATGTCCGCATATTCATGTGCTCCGCCATTTTAGACGCAGACATGGTAAAGCCGGTTGTGAACATTTCAGGCAGCACGATCACATCAGTCGAGCCGCTGATCTGCCAGATCTTCTCCTCGAACATGGATAGATTGGCCTCCGGGTCTTCCCAATGTAGTTCCGATTGGATCAACGTAAGTTTCAAGTCTTGCATAACCGCAGTCTAATTGAGTCCGGGCGACTATAAATTCCCTTTACTGCCGGACAGGGCGCAAAGAAACAGAATGAACGGCAATTTCTCCAACTAAAAATTGCGAATGAAGTAGAGTTTACAATCCACGTAGGATTGTACAGGCTTTTACAAGTGTTTCCTCCTTCTTGGCAAAGCAAAACCGGAGAATGTGATTGTCTTTCTTATCCTGATAGAATACAGAGACCGGGATGGACGCTACTTTTAGTTTCTGCGTCATCTCTTCTGCCATTTCAATGTCTCCTTTGTCTGAGATATTCCTATAGGAAAGTAGCTGAAAGTATGATCCATAGCTCGGAATGGGTTCGAAGGACGATCCCTTTATCTGCGACAAGAAGAAGTCTCTTTTTTGCTGGTAGAACTGTCCCAGATTTGTATAGGTTGATGGGTTTCTCAGGTAATCAGCCAGGGCCAGTTGAATCGGGGTATTGACACTGAAGACCACAAACTGATGCGCCCTTCGCACTTCTGCAGTGAGCCATGCCGGCGCAACTACATATCCGATCTTCCATCCCGTGGCATGAAATGTTTTACCAAATGAGAATACCGCCAGGCTCCTATCGGCAAGTTCGGGATAGCGGAGCACGCTTTGATGGACGGCGCCATCAAAGATGAGGCGTTCATATACTTCGTCACTCAGCACCAGCAAATCGAATTCGATAGCGATCTTCTCGAGTTCCCTCATGTCCGAATCCCTGAGAATTGCGCCACTCGGATTATGGGGCGTATTAATAATGATCATTTTTGTCGCCTTCGAGGTCTTTTTGCGGACCTCATCCCAGTCGATACTGAAATCTCCGTCGTTCATGTTTATGTGAACCGGGATCCCTCCGTTCAGCCGGACCGATGGGTTATAAGAATCATAGGCCGGATCAAAAATGATCACTTCATCTCCTGCGGAAACGAGTGCCGAAATAATTGAGAAAATTGATTCCGTGGCGCCCGATGAGATGGTGATCTCCGTGTCGGGATCTGCGACCCTTCCGAAGGAACTGGAAACCACCTGTGCGATGGCGCTTCTCAGCGCTGGTGTGCCAGGCATCGGAGCGTACTGATTGTTTCCCTCCAGCATATACCGGTGGACGAGCTCGATGATCTTTTCGTCGATCATGAAATCCGGGAAGCCTTGAGAAAGATTTATAGCTCCATAGTCGAGAGACATTTTCGACATGATCGTAAATATCGAAGTGCCCACGTCAGGGATCTTTGATCGAATCTTCATAATGAAGCCAGGTGGGTTTCAGGATGTGTCATTGCTGAATCACATCACTTCTTTAGTGGTGCAGTGATCCTGTATTCCGTTTCTACTTTTCCTTTGGAAATATCGGCAAGTTTACCTTTTAGTAATCTTTTTTTCAGTGGCGTAAGATAATCAACGAACATTTTACCTTCAATATGATCGTATTCGTGCTGAATGATACGGGCTTTCAACCCATCATAACTTTCTTCTTTGAGGGTCCAGGTCTCATCGTAATACTTGATCCGCACCTTCTCTTTTCGGAGGATTTTCTCGCGGATGTTTGGAATACTGAGGCACCCCTCCTCATACTCCCAGGGCTCTCCCAATTCCTCGATCACGACGGGATTAATAAATACTTTCCTGAAATCTGCCATTGAGACTTCATCCTCGATAATGGTGCCATCAACGACGAACACACGAAGGGATTTTCCAATCTGAGGGGCAGCAAGCCCAATGCCGTTAGCGTTGTGCATGGTCTCAAACATATCCGCTAACAATTGGGAAATATCTGTTCCAGGCACAATATCGCTCGCCTTTTGACGCAACACCGGGTCGCCGTACATTATGATAGGATGGATCATCGGACAAATGTAAAAGTTATCCGTGATCCCTGAAAATATTCGAAACTCTTATAGCGGCTTAACAGCAGATAGAAATGATTGGAGGATGATCACAGCGCTGATCTTGTCCACATTACCCTTGACCTGCCGGTCTTTTTTCTTCATTCCGCCTTCAATCATCGCCCGGCGGGCAATGCTGCTTGTGAAACGTTCGTCGGCAAGATGGATGGGTTTGTCTGGGTAGATCTTTTTCAGCTCCTCCACAAACTTTCTAACAAAGGGGGCAGTTTCGGAATCTTCATTCATCAAGGTCTTCGGCATTCCGACTACAAACTCGTCCACGGCTTCCCGTGCCATGTAGTTCTTCAAATAAACGAGAAGCTCAGCGGTGGGAACTGTGTCCAATGCGGTGGCGATGATGCGCAAGGGATCAGTGACGGCAATGCCTGTTCGTTTTCTTCCATAGTCAATGGCGATTACTCTGCCCATGTGGTGTGTTTGGAAAATGGAAAATAGAAATTAGAAGTATGCGTTCATGATAGCCTATTCTTTCAGGTAGTGCAATTGCATTAATCCGGAAGGATATTTGATCGAGTTTGAGAGCTTAAGCTTCTTGTACCCGCTTAGCTTAGAAAATAGTGGAAGTCCTGAACCAAGAATTATCGGATGAACAGACAGCAACATGCCATCAACGAGATCTTTCTCCAGCAGCACTCTTATGATTTCCGCTCCACCAAAAAGGAATATATCCTTACCGGGTTCTTTGATCAGGCTGGAAACGAACGCAGGAATGTCTCCTTCAACAAATTTAACATTTTGATAAGTCGTGTGTTTCTCTGTCCTCGTAAATACGTAGATCTTCTTATCCGGGTATGGAGGACCAAAATCGAGCAGGACATCATAAGATTTCCTTCCTAAGATGACAGTGTCCACCGAGTCAAGGAATTCATTCATACCGTAATCTGCATCGGTGAAACACCAGCTGTAGTCACCATTAGGGCCTTCAATCAGCCCATCGAGACTTACGGCCACATTGAGCATTACTTTTCGCATAACAGATCAGACAGCGGGGTTGAAGTGGAAGAAGGACTTCAGTTGAATTTAATTTTTTCAGAGAAGGCGAGCTTGATCTTGTTTTCCAGCGCCATGGCTTTGGGAAAGAGAATTTCATTTTCTATTCTCGCGTGTGTGATGAGGCTTTGCTCAAGGTCCTTTAATTCATTGTAAAGGACTTTAACATGTAGCGGAGCCGTTGGACCAAGGACGTAATCTTTGGTAATGTTTCTTATCCCCTCCATTTCATCATCGTGCGCTTCATGCTCCATCGCGAATTTATGCACAGAATTCCGTTCCAGCAGATAGTAAAGCTTCGTGGAAATGTAGTTGTCCTTTGTCGTCCGCTCCATAGCCTGGATAAAGCTAAATAGCGTGTCCTCTTCTTCGTATATATGCTCTATGAAATCCTCTACAAAAAGTGGAAATACGATCTTCAGATCGCGCTCCACAGCATTATAGTCGGGATGGTTTGCCCTAAAGCTCTCCACAAGCCTTGCGATATAAGGGAGCTTATGCTTGATGAAGAGGAAATGTGAGTGCTTGAGATATTCTATAATAAGATCAATCGGATACGATACGAGTGGCAGGTCGGCTTCACGCAAATATGTTGGCGACTCCATCTCTCTTACTACCTGTTCGACTTTTAAACCTCTCTGCTTGCATACCTGGTCAAGGGTAAGGGCAGAATATTCATAGAATTTTATGCCGAAATAGAATAGAACATAGGCATGAACGTAGTTCTGGTCGACCAGCTCTGATATGCGTGTGTCTTTCAGGGTAACTTTGCTCATGGTATGTAAATATAGACGAAATTTCGGCTAGAGTGGGGTTTTCTGCCGGGAACAAAGGTAAGACGCCGAATACTGGATAAATCCCTCGTCTTGCCGTGTAAAGGGATAATTTGGGCTGAAGAAACCAATCGCAGGGCGATCTGTGTTATTGACTTTGCCTCCCAACATTTATTTTAGCGGTTCGTTAGAGATCAAAATGGGACATCGATGAGTGTAAATCAGAATTCAAAGTATCAGATAAGGCTTCCATTAGTGTTGTGCCTTGGCCTCGCCGCAGGAGTTTTTGTGGGAGCCAGCCTGAATCCTAAAAAAGGAACGGGTGATGTGGGTAAGGATGTTCAAAAATTCAGGGATGTATTGACTCAGATACAAAATGAATACGTCGACACGGTTGATATGAGCCTTCTGGTAGACGATGCGATACAGCATATGCTTAATAAGCTCGACCCCCATTCAGCTTTCATTCCCGCAGCCGACCGCGTTTCCGCTAATGAAGATCTTAGGGGAAATTTTGACGGTATCGGAGTGGAATTCAATATTTTTCAGGACACAATAGTGATTGTTTCCGCGCTTAGTGGCGGGCCTTCCGAAGCGCTTGGTATCCAGTCGGGAGATAAGATCCTTAAAGTGAACGACAAATTGCTGGCCGGTATCGGCGTTACGTCCCCCGATGTAATGAAAGCGTTGAAAGGGCCAAAAGGCACTGAGGTGAAAGTCACGATCCTGAGACGTGAAAAAGAGATCGAATACAAGATCATTCGTGATAAGATCCCACAATATTCGGTAGATGTGTCATACATGGTCGATTCAGAGATCGGATACATCAAAGTCAACCGTTTTGCCGCAACGACTTTCGAAGAGTTTCATGCTGCCCTGAAGAAGCTCAGAGACCAGGGAATGAAGAAGCTTGTGCTCGATCTGCAGGGTAACCCTGGTGGATACATGAACATGGCGATCGACATGGCCGACGATTTCCTCAGCGCTGGTAAAAAGATCGTGTTCACGAACGGAAAAGAGAAGAAGTATAATTCCGATGCAGCGTCAACTGCACGCGGAGAATTTGAACAAGGTGATCTGATAGTGCTTATGAATGAAGGAAGCGCATCGGCGTCCGAGATCCTCGCTGGCGCCCTCCAGGACAACGATCGCGCATTGATCGTGGGACGCCGAAGTTTCGGTAAAGGTCTTGTCCAGTCACCCTTTGAACTTAGTGACGGCTCTGAGCTCCGACTCACCATCTCCAGATACTACACACCCACCGGAAGATCCATACAAAAACCATATGAAGACGGTGATGAATATTCACGTGATATTATCAGCCGCTACAATCATGGAGAATTCTTTCACGCAGACAGTATACACTTCAATGATTCGTTAAAGTATGCGACTGCCAATGGCCGGTCCGTCTATGGCGGTGGTGGCATTATGCCGGATTATTTCGTTCCCCTGGATACTACCCTCAACAGTCATTATCTGAATGAGCTGTATACTTCCACTTCCATTCAGGAATACACCTTCGGATACGCCGAGAACCACAAAGATGAGTTGCTGGCGAAGGGGTTCGATAAATTCCTGAAGAGTTTTGTCGTCACCGACGCAATGCTTTCAGATCTTGTAATTGTCGGGGAGCGAAACAAAGTCAAGCCTGATCGTAAAGAGCTGGCAAAGAAAAAGAAACTATTTCAGGTACATATCAAGGCGCAGGTAGCCCGAAAGCTTTGGAACAACGACGGTTTCTTCCCTGTGATCAATGAAACGAACGAAGTGTTCCAGCAAGCATTAAAGCTCTTTGACCGTATCCCTGCAGAACTTGACCGTCAAAAATTATGACCGGATCGCTTCGGCAACGGTAACGGTGTATCTATTTTTATATTTAAGGATCGGCTGTTCTATAAAGTCATAAGAAAAGGCGGCGATGCCAAACGAAATAGTAAAGCGTAACAATGTTATGACCGCGAAGTTGGCCGCGCTATGATGTAGCCTGAAACCCTCCAAAAAATAAAAGACCGGAAAGTGATAAGCATAGATCCCATATGATCTTTTGCCAATCCAACGAATGATGTTGTTCGTCAGAAGGGGGTGATCGGGATTTCCGATCGCGAAAAAGACGGCAACCGTGCAAATGATATTCGTGACAACAAATCCGCCGTTGAGCCAATAAGGATTGTTGTACCCAACACCAAATCCAAATGCAATAAAAAGAACTAATAAAATTGCAACCGGCATCATATCAATACCCTTCGCCGTGATTGCTTCAGACGGGATTTTTTCATCTGAAACGAGGAAGAACAATAATGCACCCATGATAATACTATCGATCCGGCAGAGCGTAAATCCATACGGATCAATCCAGAACACATCGAATATCAGTTCTTGCCGAAATCCAAGCGTAACTATTCTGAATATGGTTAGCGTGAGAATCAAAGCGATCAAAACAGCTATTCGCTTACGTTCCGAAATTCTGAATAAGAAGAAAAAAACCGTGACAGGCCAGATGAAATAGAAATGTTCCTCCACAGAAAGGGACCACAAGTGATTCATGTTCCCGCATATATAGTCGATGACCAGATTATTGAAATAAAAAAGGGACGCAAGTGTGGCGATCCTCCGGTTATGTCCCGGATCAAGCGGAGTGTACGGCCATAGTGCGTTGGCGAGTACGACGCAGACGATGAGCACAGGAAAAAGTCTAAGCGCTCGTCGTATGTAAAATTTTGAAAACGATATGGTGCCAGAAGTTTTGTATTCCTCATAAAGTAATGAGGTAATGAGGTAGCCACTTAATACAAAAAAAAGATCCACTCCGATAAATCCCCCAGGAAAAAGGCCATAGCTTCCATGGAAAACCATGACCAGCAAAATCGCGAGGGCCCTGAGCCCATCGAAACTTTTTATGTATTTCGCTGTCATCTTGAGCGTGTTTAAAGTTGAAGGGGGTGGATTTTTTTCTTGACGGAACTTGTCAGATGAAACAAGCCTTACCCTTTTACCTGTCCTTGTATTTCATAGTTTTTGGCAGTTCAATACCGCTACGAAAACGCTGCAAGTCCTATTGAGATGGCAAATCGAAAAAAAGTCACACTAGCGAAATGCTAAGAGCCGTGCGGAACCCGCACCAGGTACATGAAAAATTTGGCAGGTGGTGCAAGTAGATACTATGCGAATGAATTCCTATCCAAACAAGGATCTTATAAGTTATAGATCTTATAAGTTATCGTTTATCGTTTTTTCGATGACGTAAGGAAAGAACTTATGCTCCAGCGCATGGACCTTATTTGCGATGTCTACAGGTGTATCTGATTGTTCGATCGGACACCTGGCCTGCAAAAGCACTTCCCCCTCATCATACTTTTCGTCGATAAGGTGAATGGTTATCCCTGTTTCCATATCACCTGAATTTCTTACAGCCTCATGGACACGCATACCATACATGCCTTTCCCCCCGTATTTGGGTAGCAATGCCGGGTGAATGTTAATGATTCGCCGGGGGAAATTTTTGATCAGATATTCAGGAATCAGCCACAGAAATCCTGCAAGGACGATGTGCGTTACATTGTATTCTTCAAGCCATGTCAGGATCGTTTCTGCATCCTTGAGCGTATTGCGATCAAATACTTTTGTGGGGATGCCAAAATGTTCCGCGCGTGTCAAAGCATAGGCCTGGGGGTTGTTGGACATCAGCACAACAACGTCAATGGCTTCGTGATGTTGAAAATACTTGAATAACGCTTCGGCATTTGTTCCGTTTCCCGAGGCGAATATCGCTATTCGTGATTTTGTCATTAGATGTAAAGAAAGCAAAAGAAAGTTCTGTTATACAAATGCCATACCTAAAATGCCAAGCAACATGATGACTTTACAGAACGTGCTGAGCAGGGAGAAATCATTTTTGGTATCAGCACGGATCAGGCGATAAAGCAAAAGCATCAACGGAACGAATAAAAAGATAACGTAGTACCGGAAGGGCAAGGCTTCATAGAAATAATTGACAGCAACAACGGTAGCAGCAAAGGCAGCGATGATGAAATAGATCACAACCTTGGTTCTTCTTATTCCCCACTGAATTGGCAACGTGCGGCATCCGAAAGTGTTGTCGCCTTTGAGATCTTCAATGTCTTTGATGATCTCCCTGACAAGCGTCATGAACAGGGCAAAGATGGAGAAGATCATGATCATTGAGTTACCAGTTCTGTACAGTATCTCTACGCAATAAATGGATGCTCCCGTCAGAAGTGCCACGGTAATGTTTCCAACAAGGGGAAGGCGTTTCAGGCTGTTGGAATAAAGCCATAACAGAAATACGGAGAGCACGTTTAGGGCAGTTATACTCCATGACAGGTATACGCCGATCATGATTCCCAGGATCGACAACACAACGTGAAACAGGATGGCGTACCGGCGTTTTATGCCTTTTCCAATGACCACACGCTCAGGCTTGTTGATGTAATCGATCTTTACATCATAATAGTCGTTAATAATGTATCCCGCGGCCGCTATGAGCATCGTTGACAGGGTCAAAAGCAACATCCTGAAATCATAGATCGTCTGCTTACCGACCAGAAATGCTGCAGTGAAATACTGCGCAAATCCGATCATGATAAGGTTTCCGAAACGTGTGAGTTTCAGAAGTGATTCTATAAAGCCTCCTGCCGCGGATACCGGTTCTGTCATTTTGGTAAAACGCAAAAATAAAAGAAAGAGGCAAGGACCTGGTCGTTATTTTTCTTCAAGGGTGAAAAAGAAAATAGTCTGTACGGCAGGGCGTACAGACTATTAGAACCAACTACAAAAATTCCTTTATCAATTCACAGAAACAACGTATGTTTTGCGGAAAGTTGTTATTGTAATGATGTTATCACAATCACCTGTACCATAATCCACAGTCCGCTTCCGGCTCACGTATCCGCCAAGCTTGGTCAGTTCCACTTTACCAGAGACCCTTGCAAAATTACCCGCTGCTGCACAGCTCCAGTCGGCGATGATCGGCTCAACAATTTCCTGTGTAAATGATCGTCCTGTTGTAGACTCACCGTTGACAGCACCGGTGATCCTGTACACATTGTTGAAGACGTCTTCGTCGCCAAATCCCGATATTAGCTCACGTACTCTTTCACCATTGAAGGTCACGCTTTCACCATTTGGAAATGTGATGACAAGGTCTATTAGTCTCTTGACCGATTGCCAGTTTCCCGCTGCATTGATGGATATATCGCGCAGCTCGATCGTTCCACTCACACCCTTGTTGTTGACAACATAATTTTCAAATGTGATGATCCTGTTTGCAATATTGTCTCCGATCTCGCTGCTGTATGCTATGATGATCTTACCACTTCTTTCTCTGCCATAGGGGCCGACACAGCCGTCGCCGAAATCGATGATAATTTTCTTATTCTCAACATCCTTGGTGATCGTAGCGCATAGCGTCGTCACTCGCCCACCATCGACTGTCAGCTGTGCTTCAGCCAGCGCTGTGATCTCGAGTGCGTCGTCTGACGCATCTTCACCCACCGAGGTTGATTCCACCGCCTGCTCTTCTTCTTCCTCAGAGCCCTGGGACAATCTTTCATCCCGGTCGCAGGCGACTGCGATAAGGGCTACGACAAGCATTCCATAGACAGATTTCAAAAATTTGGTTTTCATTGTGTTTCAATGTTTAAGTCCTTGTTCGATCAGTTTCTTGGAGAACTCAAAACTTGGCCAGGTTGAATTCATAGCCTTCCCTTATTGTGAAAGACGACCCTTAGATAGCGGTAGTCCGGGAAGGTTTAAGAGGTCCTGGAATTTTTCTTGACGAGAAAGGAGGTAAGAATTAGTGAAATCGCGCCCGCCACGATCAAAATGGCCGTTTGCCAGCCGTGGAAAATAAATGTAAAAGCGACCGCGTCAGTGCGCGGGATCGCATATAAAAAAACAAGTCCCTGAGGAACGAGTACATGATATGATCCTGCACCGCCAGGAAGCGGTGCGGCCATAGCGATTGAACCGATCGCAAACAGGCTGAGGACAGCCCCAAACCCCAATTCGCTGGTAGATGGGAACGCACGCATCACACAGTAGCTCATGACGAAGTAAAGCGCCCAAATAAGTATGGAATATAATATGAAGGGCCATTTGCTCTTCAGCATGAAGATGGAAAGCAACCCACCTTTAAAGCCGCTCCATGTTTTCTTCAGGAAGCTCCTCATCCTTTGATTTCTTTTGATCACCAAATACAAGATGAGTACAACGCCAGCAATGATTGCCACAACGTAAAGGGCATTGGTCCATCGTGAGCCATTGGAACCTGAACTCAAAGGTAATGTCTTAATGAAGGCGAATAGTTTCTTCGATTCGAACAGGAATGAAAGTACGATAAGGATCAACAAACAGATTATATCCACGATCCGCTCTACGACAACGGTACCGAAAGATATTTCTACGGGTGTTTTGTCAAGCTTGTATAAGTTATAGCAGCGTGATACCTCACCCCCCCGTGGTATAACAAGGTTGACCAGGTATCCGACCATCAGGGATATAAAGCTATCGCTTAATTTCGGCCTGTATCCAACAGGGCTTAATAGCATCTGCCATCGTACGGCGCGGATAAGATGGCTGACCAGGGTAATGAACGCCATGATCAATAGCCATTCTTTATTGGCATTGTTCCACGTTTGAAGCAGGTAATCCCACTTGTTTCCTCCTTCAGCTACTTTTATTCCGCGCAGGGAAAACCATACGAGCGCACCTGTCGCCAGGATGATCAGTGCATATTGAAGGAAGGCTTTTAAACCTGAGGGCACAAATACTGTTTTAAAATTTTGTGCCTAAGGTAACTTATTATCCGGAGTAGGGAATATGATCGTAGGTTTGAATGGCTTTGGCCTTCTTGAGCTTCATTGAAGCATAGGAAATAATAATGACAATATCACCCACCTGTGCTTTGCGTGCAGCCGGTCCGTTCAGGCAAACCATTCCTGACCCCCGCTCCCCTGTGATGATGTATGTTTCCAAACGCTCACCGTTATTCACATTCACGACAGAGACTTTCTCTCCTTCGATCATACCAGCTGCGTCCATCAGGTCTTCATCAATTGTGATACTGCCGACGTAGTGCAGTTCTGCCTGTGTTATTTTGGCGCGGTGAATTTTTGATTTTAAGACTTCTATTCTCAAAGCTTAACTGTTATTTTATCAGCAGGGTTAAATGCTTCAATTTTTCCTCACTCAGGTTATCAAACTTCAATCCAGAAACATATTGTCTATTAGCCTGACTTCGCCTGCGTAGGCTGCAATGCATATAATGGCCTGAGTTCCACTGTCAACAGTATTGACGGGCATTAAGTTTTTTCTATCTGCCAGTTCGAAATACTCCAGTTTGACGTCTTGTTGTTCTTCGACCAGTGATTTTACTGCCTTTTTAACAGTTTCGAGTGGCAGGCCGTCATTTAGGCCTTTTTTCGCCATTAGGAGCGATTGGTATAGGACCGAAGCCTGCAGCCGCTCTTTGGGAGAAAGCCTCAGGTTACGGGACGACATTGCGAGGCCGTCAGAATCACGAACGATGGGGACGCTACAAACGACCAAATTAAACTTGAGTTCAGCAACCATGCGGCTAATAATGCTTACTTGCTGCCAGTCTTTTTGTCCGAAATAGGCTCTGTCGGCCTCTGCAATATTGAAAAGTTTGCCTACCACGAGGGCTACGCCGCTGAAATGTCCCGGGCGAAATTTGCCTTCCATCACTTTATCCAGATTTCCGAAGTCAAATTTAAGCGTAGGTTTTTCCTCATACATTTCGGCGTCGCCGGGGCAAAAAACGACATCGCAGCCGGCTTTCTCAAGCATTTCAAGGTCACGTTCAAGGGTACGTGGATATTTCTGAAGGTCAGAGGGGTTATTGAACTGGGTGGGGTTGACGTAAATGGTGGTAACGGTGACTGAGTTTTCCTTTTTTGAGGCTTCGATTAAGGAAATATGTCCTTTGTGAAGGGCACCCATTGTAGGAACAAGGCCGATTGTCCTTCCGTCACTTTTAATTTGCCCCAAAAAGGATTTTAATTCGGCTATCTCCTTGAAAATCTTCATTTTACGCCATTTTGGCAAGGGGTCGCAAAGATATAGGGAAAACTGAAAATAAGTTGATCTACGGCCTAAATTTTTGTATTTTTGTGGCTCAATTTTCCATTCTTACCTAAAATCAATCAATATGTCAAAACTTCGAGTTCTTTATGTAGCCAGCGAGATCAACCCGTTTCTGCAAACCTCTGAAGTAGCGGACTTTGTGCGCAAACTTCCTCAGGCAATGCAAGAAAAGGGAATGGAGATCAGGATTCTGGTGCCACGATTTGGTATTATTAATGAGCGTAAGAACAGGTTACATGAAGTAGTGAGGCTTTCGGGGATTAACATAGCTGTTGGTGATGAGGAAAAGCCCTTGATCATAAAGGTTGCATCTATTCCTAATGCTAAGCTTCAGGTTTATTTCATTGACAATGAAGATTATTTTCACCGCAAGTCCGTATTTCACGACAAGGAGAACAATTTCTACGAAGACAATGATGAGCGTGCGATCTTCTTTTGTAAAGGGGTAATCGAGACAGTAAGAAAATTAGGATGGGCTCCGGACGTCGTGCATTGCAATGACTGGATCACGAGCTTTATTCCGTTGTATCTGAAGACTACTTACAAAAATGATCCGTTGTTCAAGAACGCAAAGACAGTTTTCACCATTTACAATAATTCTTTCTCCCACAAGTTTAAAGGAGATATTATGGACAAGGTCAAAATGATTGACATTGAAGATAATATGCTTGGCAATCTTAAATCAGCCGATTTCGAAGGCTTCATTAAACTCGGTATGGAATTTTCCGATGCCGTGATCGTTGCAGGCGAAAACAAAAAGCTGGAAGGCTTGTTCAAGAAGAACAAGGAGAAGAAAGTAGAAACTTTTGACAATGACGAAAACTCAACAGAATCGTATTTCAACCTTTATAATGAACTTATGGGTTAATCGTATAGGGCAGCTGCTTACCCTCGCAGCTGCCCTATTTTTTTTGTCTTGCCAGGAAGAAGTTAGCGTCTTAGGTTACAAAAATCCGAATTCCAAATTCAAAGTTTCTTACGTTGAGATACCGGTAACGAGCAGCGTCATACTGCGCGACTCTTTCCGTACCTCTAATTTTTCGTTCAGCGGTGAGGCCAACAGGCTCATGGTCGGGACTTACGATGACGATAAATTCGGCAAGATCACCGCAAGTGCGGCGTCGCAATACTTTACTGCCTCCCCGGCCAAGCTACCTGCCGGCGCTTCATACGACTCTGTTTCACTCGAACTTCAATTCGATTTCTATCACTATGGCGCGACAGCTAATACGTCGCAGTCCTATTCTGTTTATGAGCTTGACAGGCAACTGAAGTTTGACAGTCTGACTAAATATTTCAACAGGTCTTCCCAGCCAACTAAACAGCTCCTCGGCTCAAAGTCATTTACGATGAATCCTAACGGCCTCGATGACCTGGCGACCAGCGCGGACGATGTGGATTCTATTGTCAAGATCAGCATCCCATTGGATGTCAACTTTGGAGCAAGGATATTTAGCAGCGCCATCGCCTACCGCGACTCTCCAAACGATACCGCTTTTGTTACCTACAGCCAGTTCATTGAACAGTTCAAAGGAATTGTGATCAAGCCGGACAACGCCGATAAGATCTTCGGTTTCAATCCGATAGCGGGTGGAACAAGGATACTTGTACATTATCACACAGATACTGTCAAGCTTTCTATGCAAATGGCATTGACAGGCGTCGTTGGCTTCAATCAGATCACTGCCGACCGCACAGGTACGGAGCTTGCCGGTGTAAATCAATACCTGGAGGAGTATTTGCAGGAGAGTGAAAACCGCTACATCGAGTCGGGGATGGGGCTCCTCACAAAAGTCGACTTCAGCAACTTTTATACTTTCCTCGATACGATACCTAACATCTTCATCAATTCCGCAGAGCTTGTTGTCGGATCGCTGGAAGCGTCAACACATGCCCCGCCTCCATCGCTAGTATTAAGAGCCCTTAATGAGAATAATAACTGGTTCAATAAATTTGTCATTAACGATGCGCAGGACAGTATTGACTATACGGCTTATCGCGGACATATTCGATTCGATATCGCGAGTGCGACGGTGCCACCACTCATAGACAATGACAATGTATTCTACGCCTTCGGGGACAGGTCACCGCTGATTGGTTACTCCTCAAGCAGCAATTCATACTCAGGGATAATGACGCTTCTCGTCCAGCAGATGTCGATAAGGACGGACAACAGGTCCAAGTTCAAAAATTTTGTTTTATATCCTGGTTCCGAGGCAGCCTCAACGCCCGCCTTTACAAGCGCATCTAAATCCGTTAACAGAGTGGTCTTTCCGAAAAGCGGCATCAAGCTCAGGATATACTATACTAAACCACTTTCAACTCAATAAACTTTTACCGTTATGTGTGGAATAGTCGCGTATGTTGGCCACCGCCAGGCGGAAGCTATTGTTATTAAAGGTCTCAAGCGTCTTGAATATCGGGGCTACGACAGTGCTGGAATTGCGTTGATGAATGGCGGACTCAGCGTCTTTAAGAAAAAAGGAAAAGTCTCAGATCTCGAGGCATTTATCAAGGACAAATCGCTGAAGAGCACGATTGGGATGGGCCATACACGTTGGGCAACCCATGGAGAGCCTAACGACCGTAATGCGCATCCACACTACTCCGGCGACCAAAAGCTGGCAATCATTCACAATGGCATTATCGAGAATTACAACACCCTTAAACAAGAGCTGATCAACAAGGGCCACACTTTCTCCAGTGATACAGATACCGAAGTGCTCATACACTTCATCGAGGATATCAAATCTAAAAACGATTGTTCCCTGGACGAAGCCGTAAGACTTGCTCTTACAAAAGTGGTCGGCGCCTACGCCATAGTTGTGATGTCTGAGGATGATCCCGCATCATTGGTTGCCGCCAGAAAGGGTAGCCCACTCGTTATCGGCATAGGCCAGGATGAATTTTTTATGGCCTCCGACGCCACACCTATTGTTGAGTATACAAATGAAGTTGTTTATCTTAATGACCAGGAGATCGCAATCATAAAAGACGGGAAGCTTAGTGTCAAGAATACCGCTAATCTCCCGCTCAGTCCATATATTCAAACTATAGACCTGGAGCTCGAAGCCATCGAAAAAGGAGGCTTCGATCATTTTATGCTCAAGGAAATTTTCGAGCAGCCCCGTTCCATAAATGATTGCATGCGTGGGCGTCTTGATTCACAGGCAGGACGGCTGGTGCTTGGCGGACTGCGTGAATACATGACCAGGCTTGTCAATACCGACCGTATCCTGATCGTAGCGTGCGGCACCTCCTGGCATGCAGGGCTCGTGGCCGAATATTTCTTCGAAGAGTTCTGCCGTATTCCTGTAGAGGTTGAATATGCTTCCGAGTTCCGCTATCGTAACCCGGTTGTGCGGGAGGGTGATGTTGTAATAGCGATATCACAATCCGGTGAAACGGCAGATACTTTGGCTGCCATTGAGCTTGCTAAGTCAAAAGGGGCGATCATCTTCGGAGTGTGCAATGTCGTCGGTTCTTCGATCGCAAGGGCAACACATGCGGGGGCCTATACGCACGCAGGACCCGAGATAGGTGTCGCCAGCACAAAGGCATTTACCGCCCAGCTCACCGTTCTTACGATGATTGCACTATCGGTGGCTCAACGCAAGGGTACGATCACGGAGCAAAAGCTGCACGAGATGCTCGTTGAAATGGAAAGTATTCCGGCGCATGTTGAAAAGGCCTTGAAGCTGAATGACAGTATCAAAAAGATTGCTGAGACCTTCAAAGACGCACGCAATTTCATATATCTCGGTCGCGGCTTCAATTTCCCCGTCGCACTTGAAGGCGCGCTGAAACTTAAAGAGATCTCTTACATTCACGCTGAGGGTTATCCTGCAGCAGAAATGAAGCATGGGCCTATTGCACTCATCGATGAGGAAATGCCCGTTGTGTTCATTGCAACGCGTGATAGTTCATACGAGAAGATCGTATCTAATATCCAGGAAGTAAAGGCCCGCAAGGGACGTGTTATCGCAGTCGTAACCGAAGGGGACAAGATCATCCCTGCTATGTCTGAATTCGTTATTGAGGTGCCTATGGTGCACGACGCATTCATGCCACTCATATCGGTTATTCCACTACAACTCCTCTCTTACCACATTGCGGTATTGCGTGGATGCAATGTTGATCAACCCCGGAATTTGGCGAAGTCCGTTACTGTAGAGTAGCACGACAGATCGTCACCAGGCCCGCCGATACCGCCGCCGGTCATCCCTAAACACTTTTTTCAGGTAAATTCTATTCAACGGTCTAAGTCTGACCGGAGAAAAAATTGGTTTCTCCCGGCTGATGCTACCTTTATATGTGCTTATCGAGGCATATTTCATACTAAGCTTAACCCATTAGCCATGTCAATCCTCAAAGTAGTACTAACAAGCAAATCGAACCTTTCATTAAAATATGGAAGCAAGTTCGCTGCATTGAAAAAGGTTCTGGCTGCATTAGTCGCATCCGACAAAAAGCAGCTGATAACAACGAAGATAGTTTACATAGATGATGCTGCATCATGTAAGGCGCTCGGCATGAAGCCGGTTACCGCCATGAAGGAAAAACCGTGCAAGGATTTCGTCGACGTGCTGTATAAAAAGCATACTCCTGCATATATCGTCCTTTTCGGTGCACAGGATATTTTTCCATTTCAGGAGTTGAAGAATGATCTTTATCAACCGGGCGACGATGATGATCAGGCGATTCCGTCCGATCTCCCCTATGCCTGCAATTCAGGATACAGCAAAAAAGTAAACACATTTATCGATCCCGTAAGAGTGGTGGGAAGAATTCCGGATATGCCCGGAAAAGCCGATCTGGAATTTGTCAGTGCTTTATTACAAAATGTGATCAAACAGAAACCCATAGACAAAAAATATTATCAGAAGTATTTTGCAGTTAGTGCGGAAGTCTGGAAAGACTCCACCAGAGAGAGCATTAATAATATTTTTGGCAATACTGAAGATCTGCTTTATTCACCCCCTGCAAAGGGAGGATATCCTAAAAGTAAGCTCAAAGCACTGTCACATTTCTATAACTGTCATGGAGCACTACTGGATCCCAACTATTATGGTCAGGAGGGATCCTCTTATCCTGTCGCATTGAAATCGAAAGACGTGAATGGGAAGATCACATTTGGCGCCGTGGTGGCTGCTGAATGTTGTTATGGTGTGCAGCTGATCGAACCTGATGTGGCACCATCAAGTGTTGCAAGTAATTATATGCTTAACGGTTCTATTTCATTCATGGGAAGCAGCACCATCGCATACGGCCCGGCTACAGGCCAGGGACTAGCCGATCTCATTTGTCAGTATTTTATAATCAACGTTCACGAAGGAGCTTCATCCGGAAGGGCGTTGCTTGAAGCGCGCCAAAAATTTCTCAATGTCAGCGGTCCTAATCTAGATCCATATGAGTTAAAAACGCTCGCACAGTTTTACATACTCGGGGGTCCATCTCTGACACCCGTAAAAACAACGGAGACAAAAAAAGTGGCCGGCATCTCCGTTGAAAACCGGCGATTGAATTTGTTCACCAAGGGTGTAGGCCTGAGGCAAACTCTCGCACCGGCCGTCAAGATAAAACGCGCACCGACATCACGGCACAAAACATCTCTCAACAAGATACTATCGACTACTGGGTTCAAAAAGAAACCGAAAGAAAAAGTCTACGTTGCGAAATTCAAAACGGGGAACACTTCAGCACTGAGAAAAGCATGCCAGGTGGTAAAACAACTTACCGCACGTTCGAGAAATCATCTGCCAGTCCGCTTGGCAGTCGCAACATTAAAGTCCTTGTGGTGAAAGAGAATGATGAACAGGTGCTGGGATATAAGGTTTACGTGAGCCGCTGACGATTTGACCAATTTCGGATTTCGTATGAAAAGACCAGATCATCAAAAAAATAAGTTATCGGCTCAACCTGTGACGCTGAGGGGAAAAGTTACAGTGAAGCCTTTTGGTAAAGGCTCAAAAAGCGCTCATGATGCCGTTTATTTTCAAACGGGTCAAGGTGAATATGTGCTTAAAAGATCTGAGGACAATCCCTTTGAGAATAATACCCTGCATGCGTTGGTTGGAAAACAAGTTGAAGCTACGGGTGTTATAAAAGAGTATCTCTTTATCGTGGAGATGATCAAAGTGCTATAACTTGAACAACGGCTTCTGTGCTGTGACGCGCCTTGTAGATTACCCGATACTTCACAATGTGCTGGCTCCACCCCAACAGGTCGGGGTGTGGTTGGAACGCGCCTGAATTTTACCTGAGCATACTACTAATATTGATCCTATCCGTTTTCGTTTAAGCGTGTTCGATTGTGAACATTATTATTTGTTCCATCCCTGTATTTACATTTAAAAAGACCATTTTAATCTGGCATAATTATTATTACTACAAATAGGAATCTATTAGTTTTGTATAGATGAAAAAATATCAGCTCGGTGAATTTGAAGAGGTTGTCATGCTCACAGTGGGCGTCCTCTACGAAAATGCTTACGGCATATCGATCAAAAAGGAAATCGAAACCCGTCTCAAGAGAGGTGTGAGTGTCGGTGCACTTCAGACCGCGCTAAAGCGGCTGGAGGACAAAGGCTATCTGAAATCAATGGAAGGAGAGGCGACTTCCGAGCGTGCAGGACGGCCAAAGAAATATTATTACATCACTGCACTTGGTAAACGCGCTGTCGAACATATAAGAACTACGCGAGAGGAATTGTGGAATGCCATTCCAAAGGTTGCTTTGAATATAAAATTCATCACATGAGATTGCCGAAGAGACTTTCATGGATCTGAAGAAATTACCTCCTGCTGCTGCGCTGGGCTTCTTTCGGTGGTTTTGTGATCCTCAACTGCAAAAATTCATTGAGGGGGACCTGATGGAACTCTATGGCGAAAGATTAATAGCCCGGGGAAAGGTCCATGCTGATATCAGATTTTTTATTGACGTGTTATTCCTTTTCCGGCCTGGCATTATCAGGCAGCTCAGACAAGATTACTCAACCACTAATGGCATGTATAAAAATTATTTGAAAATGGCCTACCGTACACTGCTGCAAAGCAAGCGGTACGCCTTCATTAATATTATGGGACTGGCGTTGGGAATTGGATCAGCAATGATCTTGTTCTTAGTGTCAAAAAACGAGCTTACTTACGACCGATACCATAAGAAAGCTGACAGGACTTACAGAGTTACGCTCAATGCAATAGATTACAATCCCAGTGTATCATTTGCCGTGGCTCCGGCCTTTCGAAATGATTTTGGTGAAGCTGAAGAAGTATCTCAATACTGGTATCGCTCTGGTGCATTGATGAAAGTTGAAAATAAACTGTTCAATGAAGAGCATTACGCGTATGCTGATGAGCAGTTTACACGCATCTTTAATTTCGACTGGCTTGCCGGTGATCCATCATCTGCATTGAAAGATCCCAACAGCTTAGTGCTGACGGAATCCCTCGCACGAAAGTACTTCAACAGTACCGATGTATTGGGCCGTGTCATTCGCATGGACAACAGTTTGGATCTGCAGGTAACCGGTGTTATCAAAGATCTTCCTTCTAATACGCATCTCATCTTCGGATTTCTTGTTTCATGGAAAACCATTGAGAAAGACCTGATTGGAAATTCCTTTTGGTCAATAAATGGTGGTTATCTTTATATCACGCTTCCTGACGCTCATATCAAAGAACGTGTCGCAAGTCGCATGGATGCATTTATTCGAAAGAACTGGGGTGATGAAACAGCGAAAGGTGCAAAGTTCATTCTTCAGCCGCTGACTGAGATTCACTTCGATCAGCGTTATATCCAGGAAGTGAGCATGCCACGGTCCAAAGAAAGCGTCTACGGTCTGCTGGGCATCGCGATATTTATTCTTATTAGTGCATCGATCAATTTTGTGAACCTCGCTACTGTGCAGTCGATACGCCGCATGAAGGAAGTAGGAATCCGAAAAGCCCTTGGGGCATATCGAAAACAGTTAATATTCCAGGTGTTGATGGAGATTGCAATACTTGTATCTGTATCTGTGATCCTCGCGTACATTGGAATATGGACATTCATACCATCAACCTCCTCGTTGTTAGATGTTCAGGTCAATTTTGAACAGCTTTTCAGATTTGATTTCCTATCCATACTTGCAATGATTGCCACAGGCATAGTGCTTGTCGCCGGTCTTTATCCGGCCCTTATACAATCCGCGTTCAAGCCAATCAACGCATTGAACAAAAGTACTTCACCGGGCGGATCACACGCGCGGATGAGTAAAGGTTTGATCGTCGTCCAGTTTGCTATCTCACAATTGCTCATCATTGCCACTATAGTCGCGGGAAGTCAGATGGATTTCTTCATCAATCAAGGAATAGGTTTTGACAAGGAGGCTGTAATTAGCTTTTATCTCGGCAACAATAAGGATGTGCTCATTCAGAAGTTGAAACAGCTTCCTGGAGTAATAGATATGACGCTGGCTTCTGCAGGACCAACACATAATCAGAATTTTGCACCGTTTTCCTGTCCCGAATGCGGCATGACTGAAGTGGATGTGGTTGAGATCAAGGCGATAGATGAACACTACATGCCGATGTTTAAGATGGGGCTTCTCGCGGGTCAGCCCGTGCTTAGAAAGAGTGAAGGCGATACGATTATCCATAGTATCGTAAACGAAACCTTGATTAAGCGGATGGGCGTTCCGGATCCGCAGCTTGCACTTGGAAAACGCGTAATGATAGGAAATACGCCTACCATTGTACAAGGTGTTGTCCGTGACTTTCAAAGTGAATCAAGGCACAAAAAAATAAGGGCGCTTATCATGTTGTATGACCCAGAGCAGTTTTACCAGGTGAGCGTAAAGCTCGATGTAAAGAATATGCGCGGTACAATTGATGCGATAAGCCAGGCATGGTCGGCACTGAATCCCGAGTGGTTATTTTCTTACGAATTCCTGGAGGATCGCATTGCAAAAATGTATCAACGCGAGGAGAAGATGTACAATGCCATCAGGATATTTTCCGGGATAGCAATTGTGATCGGTTGCCTCGGCCTGTATGCTTTGGTGTCCTGGATAGCCCTTCAACGCACCAAAGAGATCGGGGTCAGAAAAGTGATGGGAGCCAGCGTGTCAGGTATTGTTGGATTGTTCTTCAGACAGTTCATGTGGCTAATTTTGATCGCCTTCCTGCTCGCGGCACCTGCCGCATGGTATGTTATGAATAACTGGTTGCAGGAATTTGCCTACCACATCGAAATTGATGTGACGATATTCTTCGTTTCAATTGTACTGACCGTTACAATTGCCGGTATCACTATTGGGTATCAAAGCATGAAGGCTGCGCTCGCGAACCCGATCAATAGTCTCAGATCCGAGTAGACCTTGTTTAACCGCAAAGGCACAAAGACGCTAAGAAATACCGTGGTTTGCGTCAATGTGTTCATTGCAACGCGGCTCCGATGACCACCCCCTCGTCTGTCAATGATCGGTTTCCTGACCCTGCAACTATTGAAATCGGATCACGCTATTGGATGCAGGGCGCTCGGTGGTGATCAGCTTCGGTGGATTCACCTCCCATTGTTCTTTACCGAATTTGCTGAAATCAGTGTACCGTCCCAGTAGGTTGTAGTTGCTGAATTTGAATGGAAGACCTTCAGCGCCAAGAGGCGAATCTGAATCTGCGACGTGGAGGTGAAGATGCGGACCGGTTGTTTGTCCCGTGAATCCAAGTTTGGCTATTACCATTCCTCTGGTAACCCTGTCACCTTTTTTAACGATAATGCTCTTAGGCTTCAGGTGTTCGTAAAAAACATACTTCCCATCTTCTATTTTCAGGCTTATGAAATTGCCGGCAGCCCTTGCAGAATCATAGCGCGGATGTCGTGACACCGATGGACTTTCAGGAAAGTCGTCACGGACCGAACTTACTTCACCGTCTGCCACAGCCAGGACCTCGCTGCCATATCCATACCAATTAGCAATAAGATCCTCATTTCCATCCGCGTATCGGCCGCTGTCATCGAGCTTTATAAAGTCAATAGCAAATCGGCCCGGTATTCTTTTGATATTGTCAACGGAATAAATGACGCGACGGTGTCCTCTTTCCCACGTTGGATCGTAGACAGCAGCCCAGGGACCTCCTTTCAGCGGCGCACTCAACGCAGTCGCTTCTGATCCTGAAACGTCACAAGGTATGTCCATAGATTCAACGGTGGCGCTACCGTTCTTACAACGGACAAAATAGATACGATTCACCAACCTCCTGGGAAGTTCGTTGCCGTGAATATCGACTTCAATATAAACGATCGCAGATTTCCCCTCTGCTAAAACTCCGGACGATGAATGTTGCGAAATTCTAGCGCGAAGATTATCGCCCTTCAGGGTAGTGAGCACGCGACTAACATGCACATCAAGAATAGTAATTTGCTTAATGCACAACGAATCAAATGATACATTGGTTATATGAATTTCATACACCAGCTGGACTACTCCGTCGACGATGACGGCCTGCGGGATATATGGGACAGAAAATGTCAGGCTCTCAGGGCGCTCACCTATCTCAAGAAAGTGATCCTGAAAGGCAAGTGCGGAGATTGAAACAAAAATGATAGCGGATAACTTCAACATAGATAACACTAAAGATAGTGTTATCTAGGGACAGACACCTCAGCAGTCCTATTTTTCGATCGGTCCTAATGGGTCCTTGGAGACAGGCAGATTGATCGGGGTGCCAGCCGACGCTTTGTCAGCCGGGTCTAAAATTTCGCCCTCATTAACGTGATCGATCGTTACACGGGCCACAGCCTTATCGAACGAGAATTTGAATACTTTATTTGTGCATTCGTTCTTTCTAATGTATTTGTCTTTTCCTTCTGTTATGCTGAATGCTTTTTGTCCGACGCGTTTGTTGTCGGCGGAGTAGAAATTAATATGTGCCACGACGTTAGCATAAGTTTTATCAGGGATGACCTGAAATACGATCTTCTTATTATTCCCAGGGGCTAGTTGAACGTAGGTCCCATATTGTACCGGGGAGAACGAGGAGCTTACAACAAGAAATATTGCAAGAACCAAAGTAGTCATGATCGACTTTTTCATGTGATGGAATTTTTATGTTAAAAACATGGTGTGAGTTTAAGCAATAGGACTGTAATGCATAGTATTTACGTCGTTGGACGTCAGATATTGTCTGCATGTAAAGTTAAGTTTCGGTCAATGGAACTCGTTTGACTTGTCTTGGCACTCTGTGCAACTGGTTTTTTGTGAAAGTTATGGCAACCATTTCCGAAATAGCTTCGTCATATATACTTTTCAATTTGTCGTTCAATAATAAGTTGACGGAAAACGTGAATTATGTGAACTGCGCTTTTCCGAGTTTGATACCCGAGTCATTCGAATACGAGTACAATGCTGAGGGTTATCCAACCGTTGCCACTACTACCTACAAAACGGGCAACGCGGCAAAAAAAATCACAGAAAAAATTCTTTTACAAGACTGTTAATTGAGGCACACACGAAATTTCTCCCCATCAGCATATTTCTCGGACTACTGCTTGCAACTATTTCTTCCTTGATCCTGGAGGCAGCACGCGCGAATCCGGTGGATGCATTGCATCATGATTGATTTCCAAAACTGATATTACCACCCCGCAACCTTCTTTACAAATGGCAACAATACAGCGGCCATCTGCCTGTGTTCCTCCAGATTTGGATGCCAGTCGCTGCCATGAAAACCAATTATTCCAAAGTAGAAATAGTACACTTGTTTGTCGGTTGCAGCGAATTGATCGGTAACCGCTTTGACGTAAGACTGAAATTTTGATTTGCTGTCCGCTACATCATCAGGGCCAGCGGCACAAACAATCTTTGCGCGCCGATACTGACTTCTTATTTTTTTAATGAACTGAGTATACGCGTCAGCGAATGCTGCGCTGTCTAGAGGCTTGGCAAGATCGTTTGCACCAAGTTCGATGACGACAACATCCGGCTGGTTATTTTCATAGCTCCAAACTGCCTTACTCCCTACCACAATCTCGTCGTATAACCTTGGTTGCACAAAATCACGTTCGCCTCCGTATGACTGATACATACCAATGCCCGATCTGCAGACAGCCACATAGTTTGCATGAAGTGCTTTTGCAACGAGTGCTCCATAAGCACGATAACCATCTTCGGTCTCATACGCAAAATGCTCCTCCCTGCTTTTTCCTTCATTTCCATAACCGCAGGTAACCGAGTTTCCAATGAACTCAATGGTTCTCTTCAGCTTGGGTAATGCGAACAGTTTCTTACCCGCATCAATTACAAAACTCTCAAACGTTGTATTTCCTCCATGCCATTCTGTTCGCCTGACGATTTCAAGGCTGTGCTTTTTATCAGGAAGATCTTTCGCCAATTGATAAAGCCCATTCGCATTACTCGTTTTGAAAATAAAAATACTGTCATCGAGTTTCACTGTGTACCAGTTTCTCAGACTGTCATCCGTCAGTTTGATTGAGATGGACGTCCCGGTAAATCCTGTTCTTATCGCAGAACCGGAGTACATGAACACAGGCTTCAATGGTTCGGTGAAATCAAATCTACCTACGTACTCTATTGATTCATCATCAGCCGGTATCACGCGCGTTTGAGCAATCAAATGGTCGGACAAGAGTAATAAAATAAGGTTAAAAATGACCCTTTTCATTTGTTCAGAAGTTATAGACTCAAATATAGGGAACCCCAACGGGGTTCAACATATCTCACTGCAATAGGTATTTTCATCGAATTCAATTCTGTGATCTTTTAACAATGCGATGTTTTCGTCCTGAATGCAATTCAAATGGAGCTTCCATTCAACCCTTCCCGGGTTGCAACAATTCTACGGTCTTTCTACCGCCGATTTCATCGGCGGCTATTCAAATTGAATCCTCTGGATTCGAAAGTCAGGATTGTTGGAAGATCATTGGTTGGCAATGTATTGAAGTCACCTCCTGTAGAGATCGTACAATCCCAAAGGGATTAAATTTGAATAACCGCGCATGGAATGCAGGCAGTTAACAGTCTGAGAAGGTCATTCTCCGCTTCGGAAAACAGATCACAATTCCCTGACATGGACTCAGGGTCGATACAACGGTCCCTTCAAGTATTTTAGACCTGTATCACAAATTACAGTTACGATCGTTTTGCCCGCGCCAAGTGCTTTTGCACGCTGAAGGGCAGCCCATACATTAGCGCCCGACGTTGTGCCACCTAATATGCCTTCTTTTGTTGCTAGCAACCTCGCAGTTTGAATTGCATCTTCGTCCTTGATGGGCATAATTTCATCCGCCAGGTCAGCGCGGTAGATTGATGGTACCGACCCGGTGCCCATGCCTTCAAGAACATGACTCCCACTTTGATCTCCCCGAGACAACGCTCTGAGTTTGTCAGGCTCAGTTGAAATACATCGAATACCCACGCACTTCTCCTTCAACACTTCAGCAGCGCCTGAAAACGATCCGCCCGTTCCGACGCAGCATAGGTATTCGTCTATGCTGTTGCCTAGCTCTGAAATGATCTCGTGAGCCATCGCGTGATATCCGTTACGATTCTCGACGTTGTTGAATTGATCGGTCCAAAAAGTATCTGGCTCTGATTTGAGTTTATGGATCCGTTCAGCACATCGATCAAATACCAGTTTTGTAATCCGGCCCCCGTCGCTGGGTACCAGTTCAACACTTGCTCCGAAGGCTCTCATCGTTTGAAGTTTTTCTTCTGCAAACGCATCTGAAGAAACAAAGTGTGCCTGATAACCTTTTGCAGCGCAAACCATCGCCAGAGAACTTCCAGTGCTTCCCCCTGTGAACTCGATAACTCTGCTACCTGCTTTCAGCTGACCTGTTCGCTCGGCTCCTTCAATCATCGACAGAGCCATGCGATCTTTCATACTTCCCGTCAGATTCGCGCCCTCGCATTTCACGTAGACTGCCGCCCACTCTGGCGACGTGATTCTTCGAAGCTTGATCAGCGGTGTGTTCCCAATGCCTTTCATATGATAAAATGTTAGAATTCAAGTAATAATTCCAATGGCTGTCCAGCAGTAGGTCGCCAGGACAAAGATGATATCCTTTCAATAAAATAACTCATCTTCTATTGATTTACGGTGTGCCTCAGAATGCGCTGGTCCGTATCCGGATCCGACTGAGGAGACATTTCTCTCATGTCTGCAGTGCGGCCGAAACGCCTCACAGTGACGATGACACCATACATCTTTATTAAATTTTGCAGTCCAATTCGTCATTTCCATATAGCACAGAATTTGAGGGATTTCCAAAAGGGACAAACATTTGGAGATCATGAAATCAATAAAAAGCGACAATACAACTATTGCTTACACAGCAACTGGTTCAGGTGAGATCACCTTACTTTTTGTACACGGATCCTATATCGATCAAACCTATTGGAGAAAACAGATAGAATACTTCAAGAATTCTTTTAAGGTCATAACATTTGATTTGGCGGGCCACGGAAAGTCCGGACGAGAACGTAAGCACTGGTCCATAACAGGATTTGCTGACGACGTCATTACCCTGATAGAGCAACTTAACCTGCAACAGGTCGTGCTCATCGGCCATTCGATGGGTGCAGATGTAAGTTTAATCGTGGCGTCGAAAATAGATAGGGTTATTGGATTCATCAGCGTAGACTATTTTAAAAACGCCGGCACCGCTATGCCGGAGGAAGTCGTGAAGAATACACTCGAGGGTTTGAAAAATGACTTTGAAGGTACGAATGAAACTTATGCCAGGACAGGGCTGCTTACGGATCGGACGCCTAAGAAAATTGTCGATCGCGTTGTAAAGGATTATCGCAAGGCATACAAGCCGATGGGGATGGCCACTATGCCTGAGATGTTCGACATGTATGCAGTGGAGCAGGTATTACTTCCTCAATTGAAAGTCAGGCTATACCTGATCAACGTTGATTATTTTCCAACGAACGAAGAGCTTTTGAAAAAATATGCTACTCATGGATACGAGGTCGTCAATATCCCTGGGACATGCCATTTTCCGATGATAGAAAATCCTGAGGCACTTAATACCGCATTGCATGATGCAATACATAAAATTGAAGCGAGCATAACACCCGAGGTAGTCTAAGACAGATGAGATGATATTATTGAGGTAATCGCGGAGCGGAATATGGTTCCATTGCTTTCTGGAGCAAAAATCTGCAACTGGTTTAAGAAATCCTGGGCCAGGCTAATATTTCTCGCTTAATATTTTTTCCCATCCACCGACAAAAAAGCCGGGTTTCTCGGCGAGACTACTAGTACATTATACTAGTAGCAAAATATCCGTCTTTCATACACATTGTTTAACTTTCTCTTAGTTGCCGATGTTGTTAACCACTCCCATCATGAGACAAATAATCTTTGGACTGATCATCTTTTCAATCTCGAGTGCTTGCACATCACCATTTATTGTGGCAACGTTAAGTAATAGAAACGTTTATAAGACAAAGTCAAACTTGCTGGTTAATAAAGTTTATTTAATCGATCGCCCAACGACTGATTTGACGGACTACACAATCGTTCCGAACCAATTTCCGCTCATCGTGAAGGAGGAAGTCAGCACGACGACTGGTGTGCCGGGCAACACGGGAGTAGTAACAAAACAAATACTGACAACAGTTCCACCTGCGATCACCACTACCCATGAATATAACTCTGCCGGAATTCCAAACACGGTTACTGAGCTAAAGTCGACACGATACCTTCCCTCTAGTCCGTTGAGCGATAATCATTTTATCAAGTATAAGGTCGTTGCAGATGAGGGGGACTACAAGTATCTTAAGCTTCTGCCAGGCTGGACCTTTGGATCAAATAATACAATTATTTTTTTTAATTGCCCCGCAAGGAAATGTGATCAAGAGGACTATATTTTCCGCGCATCCAAGAAGGACCTCGTTCCAAACACACATTACTTAGCTAGTTCAGCGTTGATTGGGAAATTAACAACGATTCCCATCAGATTTCGAAAAGAAAAATGGAACAATAATAATAGAATTGCGCAAGGCACATTGGCTATTGGATACTCATTCGGCTGGAAAATTAAACTAGGAAATAATCCATATCAACCTCACTACGTATCATTGATTCTATACGGAGCTGGAGTAAGCCAACAAGAATATTTCTATATAAAAGACAACACCCAAAAAGGGGATGAAGCATTGAGCACAAAGACTTCAGATATTGCAGTCACTTATTGGTCCAGCGGAGTTGCTTACGAATTTGATAAATTCAATATCGGCGTCTTCTTTGGACGGGATCGAATGTTTGGTAAGCCCGAGGATAAGAAATGGGTCTACCAAAACACAACTTGGTGGGGTGTGGGACTGGGCTATGATTTATTCAAGTAAGACAAACTGTGAGAGAGGTATGACTTACTCAATACCACCATCATTCTGAGATCTGTTGTTCAATGCATACCAATATTGCAAATGAAAACTACCACTATTTCATGAAAAGAACTTTCACATTGTTTGCTGTCGTATTTAACATATATGGAACATCACTAGCTCAAAGTGATGATGCCAGACTGATTACGATTCCAGTTATTTTTCATGTAATCTATATTGATACGCTGTTAGACAATGGCATGAGCGATTCCGTTCGCAATAGTCTTTCTGGCAATAGTACAACCAGAGTTCCCAGAGAAAAAATAATCGCGGAATTGAAGGACTTGGATCAAGATTTTCAGCATCTGAATCTGGACTTAGCTGAAGTAATCCCGGAATATAGAGAAGTTGTTGGAGATCCTAAGATTCACTTCGTACTAAGGGATATACGATACGTGCAAACGACCAGTGCAGAAATCCATCAGAGAAATAACAGCAGCAAATTTCGTCAACTAGACCCAATGGTAGATCCAGAAAGTTGCCTAAATGTTTATGTCAGCGCTTTGAGAGTTAAGGGTGGAGGTTCTGAGGGGATGACCATTACGCCAAGCATGGAAGTTGATTTAGTGAACGATGGAGTCAACCTAAATTATAGCTGGGTCGGTCTTCATTACCGACTTTTGACTCATGAAGTTGGACATTGGTTGGGGCTTTGGCATGTTGATAATAAGGATCAGATTACCAGCGGTATTACGGATATTCCTGTTCAAAATACCTTGACGGACATAGATTGCGTGAAATGTACAAAGCCTGGTGTAGTTGTTATATCGCAGCAACGCAATAAATTCCGTGACGCGAATACCAACAACTTCATGGATTACTCCGGCTGCAGGCGCATGTTTTCTATACAACAAAGTGAATACATGCGAAGGCTAGTGCTTCGACTCAGACCACAAATCTGGGCGAACAGCATCAATAGATGATAACTTTGAGAGGAGTGCTATAAGTAATTACATTATTGCTCCTCCGAGTGTCGCGGTATGCCGCTTTTCCGAGCTAAAATGGCTGGAAACAAAAACCGCCACAAGAGCCCACGGAAGGGCCGTCTGACGGTCGGCTAGTAGCGGGGACAGGAAACTGTAACCATTTGATAATCAAAACGTTGATTTTGATTGATAAAACTTTCGTGAAAACTTTACTCAGTCTCAATGTACAAAGCCTCAGGAACGTGACCTTCGATTTCGGTGCAATTTAGGTGAACTTTCAGATAGGATTCAAAAAGTGTGAAGCGGCGTCCTGCTTCCACGTCTTGTCGTTCGGCAAAATTTTTTCGTTATTCTCATCCACCACCTCGACTTCAAAATGCCAATAGTTTGCTTGTAGTGGTTTATGCACCACTGTGCATTTACCTACAAAGGTTTGAATCTTTCCATCAGGCTTTTTCTTGGAAAAATTATATGGGCGTTGGTATATGTGGGCTATTTTAAGGTAGATACTAACCGGATTGGCCACAACTGAATATAAAACTTGTCGAGAAGGATCAATCTGATCCTTGTTGGTATAATACAGTCTTCCTTCTTGCTTATCCAGGATATACTGCAAATGTTCTTGGCGATAGATACCGAATAGATTGCAAGACAAGCTATAAAATAAATGCATCTTGTCAGGCTCTATAAAAGCATGACTACGGACGGACCCAAGGTCATTAATTGTCTCTTCTTTACTTACTAAAGATCTGCGAATCACATAAAGCGTCTGAGCGTCGTGCTCTGTTAACTCAATACTTAACCTAAACAGCCTCTTCGGTAGCAATTCTTGAGGATAATCCGTCATGCGTTATTGCCGATAAATGATTCAATATGTCATTGACTGATCCTACACCGTTGTCTAGGCAAGCTGAATTTTTATGCATGGCAAAAAAAGCCATTGGCGCCAACGGGTTAGAAATAATAAGCTTGAAATGTAAAATGATTTCTTGAAATCTGATTTCGAAGAATATTGACTTGTCCGGAGTTATTTCTACGGCAATGTCATTAGCATCATATGGAAGCTGTGTTATCAGCTCTGAAACATTCTTGAAAAGCTTATCAATAAACTCTTCACTAACGGTTCCCTTGAAGTAATGGAAGTATTTTAGCTTTTCGGCTAAGTATTTTTGATTGAGTTTTACTCTCTTTATCGTTAAGTCTTTATTCAGTGCCGCCAGGCCATCGATGATCAATTTTGCCTTGCTTTGATCAACTCTGGGTGACGGCGTTCTAATTGCCACCCATCCACTAATACCGCTATGTATTTTAACGATATTGTCAGACTCGCTCATGTAATGCTTTATTAGAGAAGTCAAGTCCAGATCACATGAATCCGGTTCACCTGTTATTCTGCTATCGAGTTTAAAGGATCCGTAGCGAAAGATCCTTGATGATGAACAAGATAAGTATCCTTCCTGCTGCCCACTAACACGTGCATAGGGAAAGGCCATCCCCCGCCTGCAGTAATTTCATGGCCTGTGATTGCGGTCAATTCTTCTGGCATTGTAAAAAGCGTTTAGTATTGAGGTTCAAGACTTTCAAGAAATGATTTTTCAAGCAAAGAGAAAAACATTGTTTTCTCACTCATATGAGCATACTCTATGCACTCATAAAGCTGTTCATAATTCTTCAATGAAGGCTGATCGATAAATGCGTCAACGTCCACCAGAATTCCCGTCAAAGCCTTGTTCTGGACGCGTGCTTCGTTAGCGACTGTCACATTGTAACCAACATTTTCCTCACGAGTGGCGGCCGTGGAAAATTTGATCACTGCTTGTGCCACGCTGCCTGATTTCTTTATAAGTCCCTGATCCGTCCCGGCGGAAAATGAAATGTTGAAATTCTTGAGATCGTTTAGACCTTCGAAGAAATTCGTAAAACGCACGCCAACGCGTACCACCCTTTCGATATGTTGTTCAATTACTTTCAAAATCGAGACAATGAATGGACTAAATTCACTCCAAGATTTGTACCCATTTTTGCAGTTAAAAATTATTGTGTTGGCGCCAAGTCCAATTGAAAACATGTCTCCAATTAGGGTCAAATCAACACTATACAGCAATTGAGGATCTGCCAGACGAAATTGCTTCGGAATATCGGTGGGATGGAATCGGTATTTTGCAGTTTGCCCAGCAACGCTGGCGAGGATGTCCAATACAACTGTCTCTTTGTTTTTTGCAGCAAAGCGAATTTCAACCACAGAATCTACGATGTGGATGTCGCGAATTTTCTTTGGAACTCTGATCAAATCAAGACTCCTTTCGAGGCTAAAATGTTTATAAGTATAAGACGCATTTGCATCCTATTTATTGTTCCTTAACTATCATTTAACCTTCGCTGGCCCTCGCTATGGCGTAACTTCAGGCCTTGGTTCTAAAACGTAAGATGGGCTCTTGTTGTTCAAATATATACACATTTTTTAGCTCAGCAACAATTGTTACGTGCGTGGCACGGCATTTTTTGAGAATTTATCTGAAAAGTATAGGTCTCAACGGGATGGTTTGGGGTCAAGGGGATCGTTATACCCGTTGGGGAGTCTCTAGCGTAGCAAGAGGAGACTTAGCTAAAGTCGGACGGGCGGTCTCTCGCTCCCCGGCGCGGAGGCGAATTTCTGAAGAGCGACTTATAAGGAAATCCGCTGCTCCGTGGGAACAAAGGATAACATCCAATTGACGATTTGCTATGTAGCGACGGCCTGAAACTAATCCCATCAGACATCCCAAACCTTGCGTACAAAGACACTGTAGTAAAGTTTTTCAAGCTCCGTGTTGCGCGTCTCTTTTAATAGATTCAACGTGCCCACGAACCTTATGCGAGCTTGCAATTCTTCTAAGATAATGTCGTGTCATATAATCCCCATCCATTCGAGTTTTAAGTGGAGGAGTCAAACTTATCCATGTCAAGAGCCATGCATAGTAAAGACTCAGATCCCTCACTCCTCTAAATTGTTCCGTCTTGTATCAGACCAAGCTTGAAACAAAGATTAATGAAAATCATCGACACTCTCATATCTATCACTCGGTCTTCCTAAGTAACTAACATTCATTGACCTTCTAGTCTGAGACGGCATAACTGTTAGCAATAACTTCTCAAAATCTAACGGATCGTATTTTAAAACATCAAAAATGGTAGCGCGGTAATAGAAATCAAATTCAAAATGTTCCGCAAGAAAATCACTAATGATTAAGCTGACTTCCGACTGAAAGGCTCATCATCAATAAGACTGTGTAAAAGGACAATACGCTTATTGATTTTTGTAGGCTTGCCCTCTGGGCCGTACTCGATAAACTTCTCTTTGATAATTTTCTTATCATCATCTGAAAGGGCTAATTTAACATTCCTGGACTCTAGGACCTCATGAATGGCTTCCAAACACTGTTGATCATGGTATTTCTCCCTTCTTATTTGAAACCCAAAGAAGGGTTATCAATGTTTCATTGTCAATCGTTTTACCGATTCTAGCAATCATGTGCCTAACATGTCGCAAATTGTCGTTCTCTATATAAGTTTCATTGGATAAAAAGTCAACAATTTTGTTCACCATACCTGCTCTTTTTACTTCGTCCAAGTCCGCTATTGATAACAATGTCAACGCATTGCAGAATACCTTGTTATAATAGTCCCAAAAATTATGGTTTTCTTTTTTATAGTGCCGGAGGAACGTTTCATTTAAATCGAGATAGTTCGAAAAGAAATTATCCAATAATTCGTAGAACGCTCCTGCTTCACCGTCGCTATCTAAATATTTGATCTTGCTTAAATTATACCGAAGGCAAAACTTATTAAGCTTGACGCTATCGCCATAAAGCATCATTAGCTCGAAAGTCCAGGAATCGAAGCTTTCGAGTCTGCTTCCACTTGATTCATTTATTGCGTATGAAGCAAACATAGCCTCGAAACTACGATCACAAATAATTTGAAACTCTGAGAAACGGTTATAAACGATTTGGTTATAATTGAGAAAGCTTTCAACTTCTGCGAGGTGGTTCTTAAGAGACCAGATATACGAGTTGGAACTGTATCTACCCCTAAGACCTTCATAGTAACTATCTATAATTTTGTAGTGCAAATCCGTAATTGCTTTACTTGCCTCATTCATGAAGTTATTTTCACTTATAAATTCGAGAATAGCTCTGTTTCCGGGTTTGCATATTTATCAATAAGATCTTCTGGAATTATTTTGGGAACTCGCGAGACATTTTTAACCCTTCATGATCCTTATAGTAATGATTTGATAAAAAGATAGCTAGCTTCGACAGGTTGAACTTGAGAATATATGAGGTCGTGCACAATTTGTTTTGTTCAGCAAGTTCTGCGGCTGCTTGCATGCAAATTGCTGACAATTTATAATTGCCTATAAGATAATGAGTATAACCCGTCGCCTTTAATATTTGAGAAGTCTTCTCACCACTATCAAGCTGTCTAAAGGAATTCGCGAAATTCGAATCGTTGCGAAATTCACATTTTGTACAATTACAACGCTGTTCTTCATTATACTTCGTATTGGCTGTTTCATTACGAAGCCTATTGGACACAGTGAATATTAAACTCCGTGTCAGATACCGTAGAGACAGATTTGCATTTTTTATTGATGTCTGGAAGGTCAGTAAATATGCTTTCGAAACTCGTAGACAAAATACCGTAAGTCTGATACCTGAAATTGATTTAACAGCACAATAAGCTCTTTGTTATCAGTATAGACGTTGAATACTTTAGAGTGCGAATCGTTCTTAACGCTTAAATTAAATGGATAATGGTTGATTAGAAGCTTGGCTGGAATTTGCGAAATGTCATCATACATTGCTTCTAGATAGTCAAATAGTTGCTCGAGCAAATGTTTGTTTTTATCAATTGAAATAACCATTTGCGTTGCCACTTTTTTATTCGCACTTGCATTGTCCTCCTGAGGAAGAGAAATGTCAAGCTGCATCCTAAAATCATAGATTGCCTTGATTATATCTCTATAGTAGACAATCATAGCTGAATCGAATCCTTCTATTATTTCTGGATGAATTATATGATCGAGATTTTCGGGTGATCCAAATTCATGCTTGTTTTCCGAAATGAACGTGAACTTCTGCGATTGAGCATTAAAGTATTCTAGAGCTGAGAAAATAATGTAGGCGTCTTTGGTGCTGTCGAGTTTGTTATGGAACGGTGCCTTACGTGGTTTAATAGTGCGTTGGCTACTTTTTGCTTGCACAGCCATGGACGTTTCAATCCGTTGAGCTTTGTCAAGTAGTCCGTCTATTTTTTGAATTAGGTTATCGAAAATTTTGGTCGTTGGTTTAAGGGCAATCGGGACGTCTAGATTTGCTTCGTGAATAAACTGTTTCTTTGGTTATACCTTGTCTCCTGTAATTCTATCAAACGACGTCTTTGGTCCTCTTTGTGGTGGGTCCACTCATTAAGGATATGTTCATGTGTAAATAGCTTAACGGAACCTTTTTTGATCCAAAATTCCAGATTGCTAATTAAGAATTCACCTTGGCTTTCTTTTAGCAGCTTGATGAAGCTACAGGTGTCGATATATAGATTAATCATTCGGTTCGAGCGTTTTAGGGATTCATAAAAATAGTTCACAATCGACAAAAACCTTACAAGGTAACGTTTAGAAGCACCCTTTGAGTTGAACTTTATATAAGTAAAAACATTTTGTTGCATGACTAGTGATCAAGAGTGTTGAACTTCCCCATTAAGCCACATCTGAAAAAATTTCTTCTTAAAACCGCCGACCTTCAAGAACCGTTTATGCTTGACGAGCATACTTCACTAGGGAAGAACCTATTGAGAGCACTTCGCGATCGCCAGGAGTTTCCCAATCTGAGTGAAAGCCAAACCGAAACCCTGGCAATAGAGCTTTCCTCTAGGGCGACCAGGATGAGCCCTGGTATCAGGCAGTTGCTATACATCAATAGCCTTCTTGATGAGATGTTCAAGGAGGGACTCATACTTCGGATCTTCGCTCAGAGTTACGCGGGCGTTAATCCTCACAACAGTTGTAAGAGCTTTCTTTTCTTCCTGGCATTGATGAAAATGAATACACATACGATGCCGCGCACAAGGCCTGGCTGAGATACCGTAGCGCAAAAAAGGACCAGCTAAAAAGAATTGCTCGAAAGCGTCCCAAAATCTTCCCAAAAATGTCCGATGCATTGCGCGATCGCTTGGCGGATCCGATCGATCGCTCCGATCGCTGACCGAAGATTTTATAAAAGCCAAGAGAAAATGCCCCCTCAGGCCCGTTACATTCAAAACCTCGACTATGGTGCTATCAAACTTAATTAGATTTAGACTCCCCGGAGGTAAATAGCAATGGTGCTCCAGGCCTGTTTAATGGTTGTGCTTTCAGGCAAACTCTTCATTCACGCCACACTATCTCGCCGGAGTATCCCGGCGCCGGATGTGCCATCGACCGCCCAGGCGCGCGATAAGCATCTCGAGATCATTGGTGTTTGCATCTATGTATGTGCCGAGCTCCAGGTGGCCATTGCTGAAATGACGCTTATTGATCAAAATACCGAAGAGTTCATGCACTAACATCATATGAAAAGGTAAAAACATACCAGATATTATACCGTCAATTCCGGCCAGAAATCATCTAAGTCATTGAACCCTAGCCAAATAACTTCTCCAGGTCCGAAAATCAGCTACCTTACCACGACGCCCACTCCCGGAGGCCTTAGGAATTTGGCGACCGCCAATTTCAAATCGGGAGTGATATATGAATGGGTGATTGGCGACACAGCGTCTCTGTCTGTGCCTTCAACGGTTGTTATTTAGCCCACCGGGTGACTGTTGCTTGTTGGTTTTGTCTTCAGCTCACTGATAATTGAATGTTGAGTGAAGGAAGGCCAAGGACGTGATTGTAGGATCTCCAGTCGTTCTCTCCATATAGGCGCCAGCTTATGATTAGGACAGCGAGCCAGCCGACGTTTAAGTTTGCACTTCAAGTCAACGATGGTCCTCTTCGCTTTTTTGTCCTCTGACAGTACTGGATACACATGAAATGCACGGGACATTCTTTTCAACTCCAACTCCTTCTTGTATAAGATTGTCAACGGGGATGTGCCCGGATCGCTTCACGACTGATACCATGGCGTGCTCCTATCAACTGCAGTACTAGCCATCCTTCAGCTGCTGGCGAGCAGCTGCCATGTATTTTCTGGACATTCTCGGCTATGGTGGCGAAGGCGAAGTTTTTTCCTTCCTTTGCCTTTTGCTTTCCATGCGCAACAATTCGTTCAGCCACATGCGCTTGTGCCCTATATACTTTATCACATGCTTTACATTGACTTGCCCTTTTTAAATATCCCTTTGGATGCTTACAGAAAGCATCTAGCATTTTAGTCACACCGCACTTACTACAAACTTTGGTTTCCATAGACCTCTTTGGAAATCGGGGATATCACCCCAGACGGTTAACGAACAAAAAGAAATTGGCGGTCACCAAAAAATGAAAGCCCCTTCTGATCCTGCAGCCACAAACACCAAAAAAGGATTAAAGCAACACGCTCAATTTCTTAAGATATTTTTACTGCTTCTTTGATAGTTTAGAATCTGGTCCGCCTCAATGTCATCGAGCTTGTACTTATTCGGGATTCATTAAGTTTTTTCTCGACAGAGTCCTTCTCCTGCTTGAGTTAGTTTATCTTCTCAGTAAGTCTTACTTCCCCTGTAGCAATTCTATCAGGGTCCATTCAAAATTCCACTTGAAATCTTTAACTGATAAGCTTGTCATTTGAGGGTAGTAGCTTGCTTCAATGTGATTCATAAGAAAATTATTTTAATTCTTTTCGTCAAGGATTGTTTGACTAACGCGTTTAGCAATGATTCCTGATCCCTTGTCTAAAAGTTTAAGCGAATACTTGATTAAAGCCTCACGCTTTGCTACTGACTTTAGCTCAAGGATATTAATTGAAACTCTCCAAGTTCCCTCACTGTATTCTTTAAATGGAGAACTGAAGGCTCGAGAAGTGTATTCGTATTCCACGCCGTTTACTTCGAATATTGGTAGTCCTGTTGACGACTTTCGCCCAAGTTTCAAACTCCGTTTCGGGGCGAATTTCGGAAAACCCTTCTCCAGAAATATTCTTAAGATTGACGCGAATCGAACTGCCAAAAATCATCTTGGCTAATCATGCTTATTATTCATTATGTCGACTTCTGGCAATTTGTTGAAACTATAATCTTGTGTTTTGAGGTTGTTAAAGAAACACAAAACAGTTGTGTTGAAAGAATATCATAAAGCATTTTTTCATTTATGTACTTTGTGCAACTTTTTGAAAAGCTCAGCCTCGTGGATCTCGTTGAACCGAAGATTTCCTGTCTCTGTGTCAAAGTATTTGATGTATTCTTTTAAAGAATCGCATTATCAAACCTGTTGGCCAGCCTCAAAAAGTCTGATAGCATACCTTCTTCTTCAGTGGAAAATTCAAAAAGCTCTATCAGTTTGGACATCTTAGAGGGAAATTTGTAATCGCTACCTTGTTCCAATCAAATGTATCGCTTTTTAAGCTCATTGATAAAATGACCTTTCGAAGTGGAAGTGATAATACTTCTGACCAGGTATCCGAGTTCGGTATCTTGCCCTTCAGGAACTTTGTGTATAAGTTTAACATCTCATTCAAGTGAAGTATATTTTGCTCTACGAGCTGCTTCTTACTTGGAAATAGGATGTAGTCATATCCTAGAATAATATTACTGCCTCCTAATTCCGAAATCATGGCAGAGATTTTCGGACCTCTGAGCTGAACGCATTTAGCATGTCCGACATCATATTGGAGTTTTCAAGTTTTGCTTGTTTCATGTTGCCTTAAAGTTTTAATCGCAAATGAGAGAAGCCTTATCGATGATTTAAAGCTGCTGATCGACATTGGTTCTCTGTTGACCTTATAAAGGTTAGGGGTTACCCGGGCGATCACCAACGGTGCCCAGAATATCCTAAAATTTCTTTTTTCAAATTCATTCCTCTCAATCTGTCAAAGACGATATGGCAAATTTTGATTCCGTTTCACGAACCGATAATATCTCTGAACGATTTTCGGTGTGTCCAGATCGAATAACGTAAAACACTCGGACTGCCTGGTACCGGTTACTTCCTATTTGCATCTGAGCTTTGACCCACAGCATAAGCGAAGAGTCAAAATGCTCCTGCAGGAATAGGTTCACCCTTAACAATTTCGAGAGGGTGGGCGATCGCTTGGCCGCGTGTCAGAAAGCTGAATGTCTAATATGGATTCGGATCGTATGCGTAATCATTTCTTCTCCGCTTATTGATCAACAAAGAGTATTTGAACTTTCCTTAAAATGCATCCCTCACTTACGACGAAAGGGGTTCTTGCCTTCCCAAAATTCCTTTGCTGCGAACTTCACCAAATGGGTCGGACTTGGTACGCTGAAGACCTTGTTCATTTCTTGATTTTGCTTGTGCCCGGCTTTGCTCTGTTCGATAATTCTTTGTTTGTCATTTTGTAGTTAGGAATGTTAGGAACGAAGGAATGTAAGAATTGTAAGGACTGAAATAAAAAAAAACCTCGTTTTTAACAGCATTTAAGAATTCTCCTAACATTTCTACATTTCTACTTAATTATAATATTCAACGGACAAGGGTGATGGGATTATTGTTAAAAGGGAAATTGCTCATTTTGAGCTGATTTCAAAGTTTCGACTTCACTATCTGTTCCGATACCCTTTGGAAAATTCCTTACAAAATTTCCTACAATTTCTTCAGAAGCAATCCAGTCTTCTCTTTTGAACAAATATGGCCTGCCAGAAACACCCTTGTACACCACTTCTCGCGGGAATCGATCAACGCTTCGTGTCGGATCAATTAGAACACTATGATCATAAACAAAACCCTTTCCAGAGATCCCACAGGAACCTTGTACCACTTTGGACCAGTGGCAGGTAAGAGCCCTTTGTCCTTCAGGTAATTTTTAAGATCGACAGAATCGATCCGTATTTTGATACGCGTGTCGTTCAACTGTTCAGTCAAATATTTCAAGGTGTACTCAAGAGTTGAATGGTCATAGGTAAGAAACTGATCTCTTATCCAATCCTCAAAGATCCTGTCAACTCGGCTTTTTGTGGTTTCCACAATTAACTTGAATTGCTTGGTAATAAACCATTCAGGATCGAACCAAAGTTGTTAACACGAGGATGATGAATTGCCCGATTTTTAAGAAAATAAATCAAGGCGGGCATCTCAGTTTTCAATTTGGCTTCGAGATCCGGATCGCATCCGGAACCTCATAGATCGTTTGTCCTGAATCACTTCACTTCTGTACGTTTGTATCCCCGTATTATTCTCCTCCGTCAGCTTTATTTTCGGAATAACAGGCACCTTGATAATGACCATCGACTTTCTCCTTCATCGATCATCGTGACACGATCCGCATCATTACTACAAATAATTAGTTTCCCGTAGTAATTTATTTTCCTTACGTCACATCCCCTTACTTTCCAGATAAGCGCTATCTGGTGTTACCAATTGTTTCAGTCGTTCTTTTTCAGCTTTCTTGTCAACCTCAAGAAATCCTTCATCAACTGCAATGATGAATTTGCTTATGTAGTGGCTATTGAATTTCATTTTGAACTGCTCATTTCCAAGAATGCACATGTTGGATCCAAAGAGCAGCTGCAGCCATTTCAGAAATGTAGATTTGCCAGTGCCATTCTCTTGACTAACAAGAATTGGGACGGGCAGCATATGCTTGGGATTTGTTAATAAAATGCTGAGATAGTCTAAGGCTACCGTAAAAGGATCACCAATGATGCATGATTCACGCATAAGAATCCCTTCGCTGTTGAGCAAGACCTGGCCTTCGCCCTGAAAGATGTGTTTAAGGAATTTAATTGTGTTTGTAATTGGACCTGGTTTTGCCTCCCACCGTAACGGCTCACAGAGATTATAACACCCCTTCACTATCCGCTGATATTGGTCGGTCCAGTTTGGTTCATTGCAATAGTCATCATACTTCATAATTTGCTCAAGGAATTCAGGAAATCTTTTGTAGTCACGTTGAATTTCCGAAATCGACCAACGCCTGATGTCCTGCTCTTCCTCTCCGAATTTATTAAGCCGCGTCACTACTTTAACCCAATCGGGCCCAATGCGCATAAACTTGTCAGCATCTTCATGACGAACGAAAACAACTTCCTTCTTTTCGTTGTCATAAACGTATCGCCGTGACTTTAATATGATGATTTTTCAGGTCCATAAAGTCCTGATATGTTTTGTAAAATTCCTGTTCGTCAGAAAGGCCTAAGTATCGAAAGATCTTCCCCTGGACATCTTTGCTTTGATCCAACAGCGGGTAACCCTGCAAAATATTTTTTTGCATAGGCTAGCTCGTGTAGGTCTTGGATGATTTCACTCGTGCAAGCACTATACTTAACTAACAGGTCGTCTAAACCTTTAGCATCAATACGAAATTTCGTATTGATGTGCATGAAATACGCTGACTCGAGCTTCACTTTGGAATCTTCCAACAGTAATTGGATGCTTTCCCGGGAAAGACTTAACAGCAGCGTAAAAACTCGAGGGTCGGAGGGACAAGTCTTTATCTTCCTTCCAGGTGACGGTAAGGAGATCTGCATCAACCAGTAACACCACTTTTTTAACTTGGCAGGTAATGATCAGTTCTTGGATATCCTCATGAAGTTTTCCTTTTACATCCCCGTTATAAAAGCCATGAATTGACGGCAGTCCAATAATATCCAACCCCACCAAGGATCCCTTGAAGTATTTGAATTCGCCCTCTACCACAAATAAAGTTTCAATAGGATCGACGGCAGACCCGTCAATATTCTCAGCCTCCTTGCACTTTTGATATCTTGCAATAATGTTCGGTGGTAAAAACGGGTATTGCGGATACCTTTTTCTTGCCAGTATTTGAAGTCATCTCTAGGTTCACGCAGGCGCTTTCTTATATAATCGCGAGTTTGTTTTGCATCCTCCTTTCTCCACCGATACGGCTGCCCTGATAAGTTAAAATATCGGATAACTATATTCCCCTCAGGGTCGGCATCGAAGAATTTATACATTCGCCGATGTTTGTGACATCCAGTGATAATTCTTCCTTCATCGAGCCTATCAGAGTCCTGCTGCCAAACGCGCTCAAAAGTGTTCTGATCGGGTGACACGCCTAAATCGCTTAACCGCTGCTCGAGGTAAGTTGTTGAGATATCAATCGCCTCGTCAATGTTCATTTCGTTTCCTGTTCTTTTTGAGTTTAAAAGCATTTCGATCGAATTGCTCGGTTTCCAATAGCAGTCCCTTCAGAGTTTCAATGTGCCTGTCAGTATTAATATCGACCAGGAAAGAAAACAATGAGTTTAGATTGTTTCTTTTGATGCTGAGAAAAGCGAAGTCGGAGTGTGAGAAGGAACCTGACTTAAAATCATCCTCAAGGGTATCAAGACAGATGAGCGCTTGTTGAGACAGTGCCGGCATTCGGCTTACGCATCGTTTGATCTTGGACAACCTGTATTTCCGGTCAATTAAAGAATGCCCTGGCAAAAACGCCTCTTTCTTGAGTTTAAGCGTCCAATAGTAAAGGTCGAGAGCTTCGCGACAAGGTCTTTCACGATTGGTAATTTCCGCAACCAAAATAAGGTAAGGAGATAAAAAAATTTTGTTATCAAAGAAAATATGGTAGGGTTAAGTGGTGATGTCTCATTAACCTTTTATCAATGGTCAAAACGATCGGTTCAATTTCAGCTTTCATAGGCAATTTGTTAGTGCTTTTTTTCCGTCATTCAGTGCATATGCTAAATCTCTCAAACATTTGAATTGATTGTGGACTCTTACTCGTGCATCACGATCGTCTCCGTCTGATAACTCTGACATGGAATAATAGTCTTGTAAAAGTCTCAAGGTACCTGTATACGTTTCTAGTCCATCGACTTCCCCAATATCACCCAGATCGAATCTATCTAGCATCGTTTCGCTTACGAAAATCTTCTTTAGGCAATGTTTAAATTCCATATGAACGAGAACAACCACATCGCGCTCCAGGTCCGAGAGCCGTAACCACTTGTAAATAACAGCGTATAGTGACTGGTCAAGCAGGTAATTGAAGTTGTAGTAAGTTCCTGACCTTTTATGCCGGCGAACGCCTTTTCCAATCGGATGCTTGCATCGCCGTTTGGACTTAATTCCATTTCACTTGGAGGTTGGGTTTGGGTCCCAGTGAGTGCTTCCCTGATGATGTGCTTAGCAATAGATACCTTTGTCATAAGTTTTTGATTTAATGGTTGTTCCAGATTATTGAATTGAAGACCTGGGATTGCAGGTTTTTTATTTTGTAGCAGCCAAATTCATTTCGCCAGCGAAGTACTTTCTAACCTGAGTGGTTGGTATATATATTTTTCGGCCAACCTTTTTATGTTCCAATAGACCACTGGAGATCAAAAGGAAAAACTTTGTTTTCCGTATCTTCACTTTCTCCATGAATTCATCAGGAGAAAGAAACTCATCCTCTGGAATAACTCTAAGATTTTTAAGATTGGATTCAATCCGCTCGAGCCTTGAATCTAAGCGAGCGAGAAAGGCGGGGTCTGCGATTACAAGTTGAGTATTTTTGTCCGTTTCCATTTTAGCTTCACATGAATTAGTGATGCTTAAAGTTACGAAACGGATACAAATATACAAACTGTGACTATTATAGCGGATACAAGGAACGTGTCTGTATCTACTTTTGTATGGGGAAAATGCTGTGTACAAATGAGTTATAATTATTTTTCCGAGTTTGACAAATAAGGTTGTAACGACATTAAGTCAGCGACCTGAATAGGATCCACCCCGGGTGTTTTGCCATCTACCTTCCTTGAAAAATCCTCGCTCAATGGATAGAAGAAATGAATCTTCGGCATGTAAAGAATCCCGAGACTGAGCGGCTCGGTTTTTGTCTCAAAATCGCCAGAATCGCCAAATTCATGAATTAATGAATATATCATGAAAACAAGCGTAACGTAGTCTCGCCACAACTGACCCTCTACACCATTTTTCTTAGCAATTCCAATTTCCTCAACAATACAAATCAAGGTCACCGGATTGTAGTTGGGCAACGCATTGTTCAAAAACCTACTGAAGAGTTCTTGAAATTGGTGGATATGAGCGAACTTCGAAAATACGATCAGTGCCAACTGGTGTTGGCAGGTGATTATAATCGAGTATCTTTTCCAGTATGTTTTTACTGATTTCTCTCAATCCATCTTGGCCCCAAAAGTTATAGGCATTGACGATTTTATGAACGTTGTCTGGAGCGGAGCTGGTGGCAAATACGATTA
>CAWJTP010000033.1:0-18224 GCA_963845845.1 uncultured Cytophagales bacterium | reverse complement strand
TGACTCCCATTGAAAACACCGAAAACGCCCGTGTAATATCCTCGTTTTTCACCTTCAACATTTTTGATGATCTCCATTGTCTTTTGTTTTGGTGCGCCACTTACGGAGCCTGCCGGTAGAAGTTTGATAAGAATATCCCCTAGCCGCGCGCTGTAGTCTTGCTCCAGCGTTCCCTCGATCATAGAACTGACCTGCAACAATACTTTCTGTTCGGTCCTGATCTCCTCAATGTAACGGAATTTTTCGACCTGTACCTGCCTGGCTACCTGGCCGAGATCGTTCCTTATAAGATCAACTATTGTGACATGTTCCGACAGTTCCTTCCGATCTTTCAGGATCTTCTCCCGCGCGCCGGGTATTGCAGCATCAATCGTTCCTTTCATCGGAAAACTGCGGATTTTTCCCTCGATGATCTGAATGAAGATCTCGGGGGAGAATACCAGAAACTTGTCCTTCACAAAGAGTTTATACCTGGCATGGCTTTGATAAAAAATCTCACGCAGGGATTTGTTCAATCTGACTTCGGTTTTTACCGTCAGATTGGTGAGGAAAGAATCACCATACTCGAGTCTGCGGAATACGCCATCAAATTTATGCTGATAAGTTTCCAAAGGCGATGGAAATTTATTGAGCAGGATCATCTCGGTTCCATCAGCTGTGAAATCGCCGGCATTGGTAAAACCATTAAGATCATAGAGTATGTTGGCAGGGTCAAGGTCGCTTAACGTGAGCAACATGGGTTTTTCCAGTTCGAAATCCACCACAAATAAAAAGGGGACTTTGGCCTGTCCCAATCTGTTCATCTCGGTCGTGAATTCGGGAAGATTCATGTGGAGATCCCGTACGTTAAGGAATGTTCATATACTTGTGGGTCTGAAGAGAAACCTGCCATTTCGGATTCTCTTTCACATGGTCTATTATCATAGGCAAGACTTCTTGCTGTCGCGACCACTCCGGCTGAAGGAATAGCTGGCAATCGGGCCTGACCTTGGGAATGAATTCGTTAGCCCAATCGATATCACTCTTATTATACACAATGATTTTTAGCTCATCGGCTTCCCTTAGGATCGCAGGGTGTGGCGCTTTGAATTTTTTTGGCGAGAAACAGATCCAGTCCCAGGTTCCAGTTACAGGATAAACTCCCGAGGTTTCAATGTGTGTACGCATACCAAGTTTCTTGATCTGGCCTGTGAGCTCGGTCAGGTCGTAGGTCAATGGTTCACCCCCCGTTATCACAACAATCTGACTATTACTCGCATGTGCACGTGCAGCCATTTCTTCCACGTTCACCAAGGGATGTGCTGACGCATCCCAGGATTCTTTGACATCACACCAGACGCATCCTACATCACACCCGCCCAGCCTTATGAAGTAAGCAGCAGAACCCTGGAAATGCCCCTCACCCTGGATCGTATAAAAATCCTCCATGAGTGGAAGCAAATACGAGGAAACCATCTCTTTGGTCTGCAGCATGATCTTGAAATTTTGTAAGACTTCAGTCCACTATGGATGGCGAAGTTCTGTTGCGCGCAAAGTGTTCAACAAGAGCGAGGCGATGGTCATGGGACCAACACCTCCCGGTACCGGAGTAATATAAGAAGCCTTAGGTGCCACGTTCTTAAAGTCAACGTCGCCCTTAATAGCCCATCCTTTGGGATATTCAGGACCTTCAACACGGGTTGTCCCGATGTCAATAACGACGGCACCATCCTTGACCATGTCTGCTGTTACAAGGCCAGGCTTTCCGACGGCTACAAACAGGATGTCTGCTGACCTGGTAAAGGATGCGAGGTCCTGAGTGTATTTATGACATATCGTAACCGTTGCTCTACCTTGTTCCGTCAACATCATGCTAAGCGGTGCTCCTGCTATACGGCTTGCGCCGACTACGACGGCATGCTTTCCTTCTGTTTGTATTTCGTAGCGCCGAAGCAGCTCCATCACACCAAAAGGTGTCGCAGGCAACAGCAAAGGACTCTTGGAGATGATGCTTCCGAAATTATGGTTTGTGAATCCGTCTACATCCTTGTCTGACCGGATATTCTCCGTGATATGCTCCACGGAAATGTGATTAGGCAAAGGCAGCTGCACGATGAAACCATCTACGTCGTCGTCGTTGTTAACGTGATCGATATGCTTCATGAGACGCTCCTCGCTTATCGTATCTGCGAAGCGCATCATTGTGTAGTGGAATCCAACACTCTTGCAAGCTTTTACTTTGTTGTCCACGTAGGTCTGGCTTGCGCCATCATCGCCAATGAGAATGATAGCCAGATGCGGGATCTTTTTACCTTGCTGTTTGCGGTCAGCGACACGCTGTGCGATCTCTGTCTTGATATCGGTGGAGACCTTACGTCCGTCGATGAGGGTATATGTTGTTGCTTCTACCATAAGGCTTGCAAAGTATCAATCAATTTTTAGCACCGCCATAAAAGCTTCCTGAGGGATCTCCACGTTTCCTACCTGCCTCATGCGTTTTTTACCTTTCTTTTGTTTCTCCAGCAGCTTTCTTTTACGCGAAATATCTCCTCCATAACACTTTGCCAACACGTTCTTGCGAATAGCGCTGATGTTCTCGCGCGAAATTATCTTCTGACCGATCGCCGCCTGAATAGCGATCTCAAACATCTGGCGGGGTATTAGCTCCTTGAGTTTCTCACACAGCTTTCTTCCCCAGTCCTGAGCCTTGCTGCGGTGCACGATAGCGCTCAAAGCATCTACCTTTTCCCCATTGAGCATGATGTCCAGTTTGACCATATCTGATTCCCTGAAACCGATGAGTTGGTAGTCGAGGGATGCATAGCCACGTGAAATTGATTTGAGCTTGTCGAAGAAATCGAAGACGATCTCGGATAGTGGCATTTCGAATGAAAGCTCTACCCGATCCGTTGTAAGATAATGCTGATTCTTGATGATACCGCGCTTATCCATGCATAGACCAATGATGGGTCCGATGTATTCTGATTTACTGATGATCTGAGCTTTGATATAAGGCTCTTCAATATGAGTCATCTTTGTGGGATCGGGCATTTCAGAAGGAGCATTGATAAACAGCTGCGAATGGTCCGTGAGAAAAGCCTGGAACTGAACCGAAGGGACGGTTGTGATGACGGTCATATTGAACTCGCGCTCCAGCCTTTCCTGAATAATTTCCATGTGAAGCATGCCGAGGAAGCCGCATCTGAAACCGAATCCCAGCGCCGCGGATGTTTCCAACTCCCATACCAGTGAAGCATCGTTTAGCTGCAACTTTTCCATGGAGGCGCGAAGCTCTTCGAACTCGGTTGTATCAACGGGATAAATACCTGCAAACACCATTGGCTTAACCTGTTCATATCCCTTTAAGGGTACTCCGGGATTGATCGCATTGGTAATGGTATCTCCCACATGCACTTCGCGCGCGACTTTGATCCCGGAGATCAGATAACCAACATTACCGGCGCTGATCTCCTGGCGTGGAAACTTGTCCAGCTTAAGGACTCCTATCTCGTCAACACCGTATTCTCGGTCTGTTCCGAGGAACTTTATCTTTTCGCCAGTTTTGATGGTTCCGTTGAAAACGCGGAAATAGATTTCAATCCCGCGGAATGAATTAAATACAGAATCAAAGATCATGGCTTGCAGGGGCGCTTTAGGATCTCCTTTAGGAGGTTTGATCCTGTGAACCACAGCATGCAGTATTTCAGCTATGCCTTTGCCTTCTTTTGCGCTGGCCCTGATCACATCCTCCCTTCGGCATCCAACCAGATCAACGATCTCATCGGTAACTTCTTCCGGCATGGCGTGTGGGAGATCGATCTTGTTCAAAACAGGAATGATTTCCAGGTCATGTTCAAGAGCCAGATAAAGATTTGAGATGGTCTGAGCTTCAATGCCTTGACTTGCGTCCACGATAAGCAATGCTCCCTCGCACGCAGCAATGGATCTCGATACCTCGTACGAGAAATCGACATGGCCAGGGGTGTCGATCAGATTAAGGACATAATCCTGGCCATCGAGCTTATAGTTCATCTGGATCGCGTGCGACTTGATCGTGATCCCTTTCTCCTTCTCAAGATCCATATTATCAAGGACCTGAGCCTCCATCTGGCGTTCGTTCAAGGTACCAGTGAATTCCAGCAGGCGATCAGCGAGCGTACTTTTTCCGTGGTCAATATGGGCTATGATGCAAAAATTCCGAATGTTCTTCATTGAGCGCTCCTCTAATCAAAACGTTTTCCGCGATCGTCATTTGACGGCCAAATGAAACCTTTGGGGCCTCATTTTAAGACTGCAAAAGTATGAATATTACGAGGATTATTCAGGTTTTTTGACAACCTGAAAATTAGTCTTTAGTGCTGAGTCTTTAGTACTAGGGACTCATGCCTCATGACTAAGAACTAAAATTTGGCCTCTTTGGGCGCCTACTGCTTATGGACAACGCCGTCTTTCATCACAAAACTTACCTTCTCCAGCGTCTTGATATTCTTTGTGGGATTCTCATCACTGGCAACAATATCTGCCAGCATTCCGGTTGAAATCGCGCCGATCTTATCGGACATACCCAGGATTCCGGCGGGTACAACCGTTGCCGATTTGATTGCCTCCATGGCCGGCATCCCCGCTTCTACCATATAGGTAAACTCTTTGCCGTTGTCGCCGTGTGGAAATACACCGGCATCGGTGCCGAATGCGATCTTCACGCCCCGTTTGTATGCCTTGCCAAAAGTATCCTGTATCTGAGGCCCAATTTCCAAAGCTTTCGGAACGACCAATGGATGGTAATATCCAGGCACCTTAGCCTGTTCTGCTACAAACTTGCCTGCTGAAATGGTCGGAACAAAAAATGTCCCTTTCTGGATCATCAGGTCCATGACCTCTTCAGTCATCTTGGTGCCATGCTCAATCGTCGTAATGCCAGCCTCCACTGCACGCTTCATGCCCTCAGCGCCGTGTGCATGGGCGGCCGTATGCATACCATAGTCGCGTGCCGTCTTAATGATCTCGCTGAGTTCTTCCATTGTGAACTGTGGACCCGAACCATCTTTCGCGATGCTTAACACGCCGCCCGTCGCAGTGATCTTGATCAGATCAGACCCATCCTTATAACGCTGACGGACCGCTTGCCTCGCATCTGCGGGTGAATTGATGACTCCTTCGTTCGGCCCGGGATCTCCCATCAGGTCTTTCCTGTAGCCATTCGTCGGATCGGCGTGACCTCCTGTTGTAGCGATCGACTTACCAGCGGAAAAGATCCTGGGACCGGTAACAGATCCCTGGTTGATCGCATTGCGCAAAGCATTATTGACACCAGACCCGCCCAGGTCGCGAACTGTCGTGAAGCCTGCCATCAGCGTTTTCTTAGCATAAACTGTCGAACGAAACGCTATATCAGCCTCATTCAATGTAAATCGTTGTAACGCCTGATCTTTGCTGGTCTCACCTTCCAGGTGAACGTGCATGTCGATAAATCCGGGCATCACGGTCTTCTTGCTAAGATCGATCAGCTTGTCCGTTTGAGATACTTTACTGAATCCTTTCTCAACGGCTGTTATCTTGTTGCCATCGACAATTATGGTCATCTGGGTCTGCACGTCATTGGTCTTGCCGTCGATCAGGGTGCCACAATGAATAACGGTTTTTTGCGCGCACGTGAGTTGAGCCATCAGCAACAAGCTGAATAGGTAATAGAGTTTCGACATATAGTTCAGGTTAATGGTTTAAAGGTGATGCTATGGTTTGAGAAACTTCTGCACAAGCAGTTTGAGCTCAGCCTGCTCTTCTTCTGACATACCGCCAGGAGTGACATGAAGCAATAGCTCCACCATAGCCTGCGGCTCGTAACCCAGGTTCTCCGCCACTTTCCGGCAGAACAAAAGTTCTTCTTTGTACATACGTTCGTCAATCTTCATCAATTGCACCATGTTGAACAGATAGCTGAATTTTTCATCATCGTTGATATCCTTTGGAACTATCAGCGAGTGACTTTTTTCAAACATCGCTTCGATCTGATCCGGATACACATTATTCGCCCTGCCAATATTGATAATGAAGTTTTTCTCGCGTGGCGCCACGACTCCATCGATCTGAGCGAGGCTGATGAGGAGTTTCATTTGATTTAATGCAACCATATTCCTTTGATCCTTTGGACCTCCGACGATCCATATTGTCTAACCTAATAAGTAAATGACAAATAACCAATAACTTTACATTCGATGAATTTCCTGGCGCATATTTATTTATCCGGTAATAATTCCAAGATCATGGTAGGAAACTTCATTGGTGATTTCGTTAAAGGACGTAATCTTGTTGACCAATTCGAAGCCGAGATCGCATTAGGGATACAACTCCATCGTTCTATTGACGAGTTTACTGACCATCATCCGGTTGTCAAGGAAAGTAAACAAAAACTGAGACCGAAATACAGACATTACGCGCCGGTGATCGTAGATGTCTTCTACGACCATTATCTGTCGAAATATTGGATGAACTATCATCCTGAACCACTTTCGACGTTTTCTCTAAAGACATATCAAACGCTGACATCTTACAGGAGCATCCTGCCAGAAGGTGTAAGGCAATTGCTGCCCTATATGATCAATGACAACTGGTTGCTGAACTACGGAACGTTGCATGGCATTGAACAAACCCTTACCGGGATGACGCGGCGAAGCCGCTACGATTCGAGAATGAATGAATCTATGGTAGAACTGGTAGCACACTATGATATTTTTAGAGCGGAGTTTGAACAATTTTTCCCTGACCTGATCGATCATGCCCGTTCCGTAATAGCTTTGGCAGGAAAAACCTTGGCGCACTAAGCGGTATACATATGCATAACGATCCTGAGCTCAGCGGAAAATTTCTGGGAACCATCTCTGAAGACTTCGTGAAAGTAGCTGACACACTGAAAGAGGCATCCTATCAGATCAGAAAGGGGGGCTTTGATTTTCCAGTATTTCCCATCTGTAAGGAGGAACAACCCATTGGTCAGGTATTGCTTCGGCCTCACATCCACGGCACGTCCTGGAACTACTATGTCACTTTTCTTGATGAGTTCCGGCAACGTGGCCTGATCACGCCAGACAAGGAAGAAGATTTTAAGAACGCATATAAAGATGCGGATGAATTCTGCTGTCTCTTTGTGATCGATCCGGCGTTTACGAAGTTCGTTTTTATTCCTTATCCGGAAGACTAATATTCTTAGTAGTTAGTCCTTGGTCCTGAGTCCTGAGACACATGTCCAGACACAGACTAACTAAGGACTACTTTTAAAGTGGTCCCAGCCCTGCGCACGTATAGGAATTAAATTGCCTTCCTTGGTCACCAGTACATTCTGGTCCTTCCGATCGTGAGCATAGCCAATGAAGTGGATATCGGGATGATTCTTGATTTTGTCCTGATCGGCCTGGCTGATCGTAAACATAAGCTCATAATCCTCGCCACCATTAAATGCACAGGTAAGTGGATCGAGGTTAAACTCTATAGCAGTCTCGTAAGCAAGGGCATCTATCGGAATTCTGTCGTCATAGATACGGAATCCAACGTTACTGCTACGCGAAATGTGAAGTAAATCGGAGGCAAGTCCATCTGACACATCGATCATGGAAGTCGGTTGTATTCCAGCTTCTCTCAGATCGTAAACGATGTCGGTTCGTGCCTCAGGTTTGAGTTGCCTTCCGACCAGATATTCATATTTTTCAAGGCCCGGACTCATTTCCGGATCTGCCAAGAAAACCTGCTTCTCCCGCTCTAGCACCTGAAGACCCAGGAATGCAGCACCAAGATCGCCTGTGACGCAAAGTATATCGGTCACGTTGGCACCCCGACGGTAAGCCACCTGTGTTTCTTTTACCCTTCCTAATACCGTGATTGAAATCACAAGTCCCGAGGCCGACGAGGTTGTGTCACCCCCAACAAGATCAACGCGATAGTTGTCGCATGCCAATCTTATTCCCGCATACAACGCGTCTATCGCTTCGATAGAGAAACGATTGCTTATAGCAATACTCACTGTGATCTGCTCAGCGATACCGTTCATAGCTGCGATATCAGAAACATTTACGGCAACAGCTTTGTATCCCAGGTGCTGAATAGGCACGTATGACAGGTCAAAATGTATGCCTTCTACCAGCATGTCGGTTGAAACCAATAGCAGATCCTCACCCGCACCGATGACGGCAGAGTCGTCGCCGATACCCATCCGTGAGGTTTTATTTACGAGCGAAAAGTTTTTGCTGATCCTGTCGATCAATCCGAATTCGCCGAGCTCGTTGATCTCCGATCTTTTTTCCTTCATGGTTGCTTAAGATTTCGCCGGAAGGCGTTACTCACCTGCAAAAGTAAGATTATAGATGAATATGAATGATTTGCCTCAAATTTTTGAGGTAACTATGCATTGCAATACAGGTGATCATGAAAAAAATTTCACAAATCATAATCCTGATTCTCGTAGTACTTGCCGCCTGCGGACCGAAGCCCTATTATAAAACTGCGAAGGGAAAAAAGAAGCAGAAATACTATAACGACATCCAGTTTGGTGGCAAAAGTGCTAGCGAGATGAAGAAGAATTGAGGTCCTGGCATAACTCCACCAAAACGCCCCCCGCAGACCTTGGATGAAGGAAACATACTATCTTATTGTCAGCACCTTTCCTTGGTTCTTCGTTGATCATCTCAAAGCCTTTAAGCTGCAGTGATTTTACACTCTCGTTCATATCATTTACCTGAAATGCAAGGTGATGAATGCCCTCACCACGCTTATCTATAAATCGCCGGATGGGGGAATTCTCTGTTCTCGCTTCCAAAAGCTCGATCTTGACGCCTCCGACTTCGAAAAAAGAGGTGCGAACACCTTCAGATTCCACATCCTCAATTTTATAGTGTTCCTTGCCCAGCAAAAGGGCAAAAGTTTCGTTTGCAAGGGCCAGATCTTTGACTGCTATCCCGATATGCTCGAGTTTTTCCATAATTGTTAACTTTGTAGTCCAAAGACGAAACTTTTTGGCTAAATCGAAAGTTTGGACATTGAATCTTTAACACCATGACCGAAACACTCAGCGAGATGCATGTTGAGGCCGCTCGAATCCAGCAGGAGATCAAAGATTACCTTGGATTAAGGACCTCAGATCTCGTGTTTGAATACAGTTCCCAGGATGGAAAGGTCAAACTGGACCTGATCACTATAAATCCAAGGCATAACCAGGCATTTTTATTTCACAGCGAGAACGGATCAGATAAAGTTGACGCTTTGAGAAAGATGCTGGTCTACGTTCAGAAGTATAAGGAGAAAGAAAATTCCTATACTATACAGTGGGTAGCAAAAGGAGATACAGAGCTGCATACGTCGTACTTCAAGGCCAGTAACATACTCAACGCGCTGCAGAAATTGTATTATGGACGTGATATGAACACTATTACAGTTTTCAGTGTTGTACTTAATCCGATCTCTTAATATTTGAATATGATAACGGTAACTGATAAGGCAAAAGATAAGATCATTGAGCTTCGCAAAGATGATGGCAAAGTGGGTGAGAATAACGTGCGTGTGATGGTTAAAGGGGGCGGATGCTCAGGGCTTATGTACGACCTCAATTTTGACGACGAGATCAAGCCAGCAGATCAGATCTTTGAAGACAAGGGCATCAAGATCCTTGTTGATAAAAAGAGTCTATTGTACCTCCTGGGGACCGTGCTCGATTTTTCCGATGGCCTTAACGGAAAAGGATTTCAGTTCATCAACCCTAACGCTACACGTACCTGTGGATGTGGCGAAAGCTTCGCTGTATAGCCTTTAGGAAGATTCACATCTTAAAAATTTTGACTTGGCAACTAGTGATCAGATAGTTGCAATACATTTCAGCTCTATGGCTATTGGCGTTGGAAGGGCCGTTACCTCTACCGTGGTCCGGCATGGCTGATTCTCCCGGAAATAGTTCTCATATACTTTATTGAATCTGGCGAAGTCCCCCTTCATGTTCGTGAGGAATACTGTGATATCGACAAGATTTTCCCAGCGGGAACCTGATGCCTCCAGGATCATTTTTACATTTTCGAATACTGAGTGACACTGCGCTTCTATGTCGTAGGCAATGATGTTACCGTTTGCATCGAGTTTCACGCCCGGTATCTCCTTTGAACCCTTCTGCCGTGGACCCACGCCTGAAAGGAATATCAGGTTACCGACTTTCCGCGCATGCGGATAGGGTCCTACTGGGTCTGGTGCCTTATCGGAATAAATGTTGCTCATCTATTTAACGCCGAACACCAGTGTCCCCCAGTAACTTTGCCAGTCTGCTTTGGGATCTTTCGATGCCACCATTTTCACGATGCTGACCATCCACGGCCCTGGATTGCTGACTCGCATTTCAATCATGCCATTCTGCTCGGTGTAAATGTTCTGAATGGTTGTCCGGTTATTGAATCTATTCCACAACTTTACCTTCGCGCCAAATAGTGGCTTGCCTTCAAACAGGATCAGGAATTTTTGGGTGTCGCCCTGTTTCAATGAATATGGATTCTTTTCAGGAATGATCTCTATTGGCAGCCCGATCTCTCTTTTATAGACATCATCTAATTTATCTCCCACCTGCACCAGCAGTTTGGTGTGACGCGAATACAGTTCTCGCGCGGCCTTTTGGAGGGCTTGCGTTTTTTCACGTTGCGTAAATACTTCATCGAGGCCGCCTTCCTTCAGATATGCGTTGAACTTATCACCTGTAAGTTCCACGAAAGCATTATTGCTTTGTAGTACAAGCATCTTCGTCCCGGGAGTTTTCATTTTTACTTGAAGAAACCCCTGCTCCTTCTGAACACTGTCCACGATACTTCGCTTTGTGCCCGCTTCATATAAGTCCAGTATCTCGATCGTATGCCTTTTAAGATTCCATGGCTCTCCCATGAAATTCTCGCCGACCATAAACTGTACAAGAAGATTGTCACCCGGCCGTAAGAAATATTGTTTCGCCTGCAGCCAGAATTCATGTGCCTGTGCGGCCAACATCATGCATGCCAATATGAAAAATGTTGCAATCCCTTTCCTCATGTAAACAGTCATGGGTTCATCAGTTGTTCTATCTCTTCAACCTCAACAGGTATGTCTTTCATAAGGTCAAATACACCATTCTTTAATATAATCACATTATTTTCAATTCGCACACCCAGGCCTTCCTCCCTGATGTATATACCGGGTTCAACGGTCCAGACCTGTCCGGCCTGCATTTCGTGATACATATTGCCAACGTCATGAACGTCAAGACCAAGTTGATGGCCCGTGCCGTGCATAAAGTATTTCTGGAAAAGGGGCTTGCCACTATCCTGTTTCTTGATATCTTTTTTATCGATAAGCTTTAACCCAATGAGTTCAGATTCCATGATCCTCTGCACTTCTCGGTGATACTCATAATACTTCTCACCGGGGCGTAGGAGTTTAATCGCCTCCCTTTGCACACGCAGAACAGCATTGTAGACTGCCCTTTGACGCTTTGTGAATTTGCCATTGACAGGAATGGTGCGGGTAAGATCGGCGTTGTAATTGGCGTACTCTGCACCTACATCGAGCAGTACCACATCGCCCTCGTTACATGTTTTGCTGTTTTCGATGTAGTGAAGGACACAAGAGTCCGCACCAGAAGCGATGATGGGTTCATATGCAAAACCCCGTGAGCCGTTCCTTATAAATTCGTGTGCCAGTTCAGCTTCGATCTCATACTCCTTCACACCTGGCTTTACAAAATTCAGAAGCCTCTTGAACCCCGAGGCTGTTATGTCGCACGCACGTTGTATAAGGTCTATCTCGATTTGTGACTTCACAGACCGTAGCTCATGAAGTATCGGAGCAAGTCTTTCGTAACGATGCAATGGAAACTTCTGCATGCATGACTTTACAAACCTCATTTCCCTCGTCTCTACGCCGACATCTGCACGATAGTGATCATTTGTATTGAGGTAAACGTGTTCAACATCACCCATTACCATCATAGTTTTGAAAAGGGAGTGAAACTCGGATGACCACAATACAGTCTCAATGCCGGTTGCCGCGCGTGCTTCCTCCTTGGTCAGCTTATGACCTTCCCATGTTGCGATATGCTCGTTAGTTTCGCGCAGAAACAACACTTCCCTGTATTTCTTGTCTGGGAACCGGGGGCATAATAACAGAATCGTTTCCTCCTGATCAACGCCACTTAAGTAAAACAGATCACTATTCTGACGGAAACGCATTGAACCATCGGCGTTAGTAGGCATGATGTCATTGGAATTCACCACGACTATTGCATTTGACTTCAGACTTTTGACAAGTCTCCTTCTGTTCGTAATGAAGAGTTCCTTGCTTATGTTTTTGTATCTCATGATGAATCCCTAATTTTCAGTAATGCAATTTAAATTTAAAACCACATGAAGCCAATCGCCTATCTGTTAAAGTCAGTTATTGTCATATTGGTCTCTCTTAACTTGTGCAGTGCGCAATGGAAGTATCAGCCAACGCCTGAAAATATGAAGACCAGAGAGTGGTTTCAGGATGCAAAGTTCGGACTATTCATACATTGGGGTGTTTACAGCGTGCTCGGCGATGGTGAATGGGTAATGAATCAGCAGCAGATAGCAGTAAAGACCTATGAAAAATTACCGAGCTTCTTTAACCCTACAGAATTTGATGCCAAGGCATGGGTGCAGATGGCAAAGGCAGCTGGGATGAAATACATTACCATCACCAGCAAGCATCATGATGGGTTCGCTATGTGGGACAGTAAAGTTTCTGATTATTCGATAGTGAAACGAACACCTTATGGAAAAGATGTGCTAAAGATGCTCGCTGATGAATGCCGCAAGGAAGGGATCAAACTATTCTTTTATCATTCCCAGCTTGACTGGCATCATCCTGATTATTTTCCAAGAGGAAACACAGGCGCAAGTTGGACAGGGCGGCCGGAAAGCGGCGACTTTAATAAATACCTGGACTATATGGATGCCCAGCTCTCAGAGTTGCTGACAAACTACGGTGAGATCGGTGGCATCTGGTTCGATGGAATGTGGGATAAAAAGGACGCTGACTGGAGACTTGAGAAAACCTATAAACTCATTCACCAATTGCAGCCGGCGGCGCTCGTCGGCAGCAACCACCATCGCGCTCCTTATGAGGGCGAGGACTTTCAAATGTTCGAGAAGGATCTTCCAGGACATAACACAACAGGCTTCTCCGGTGAGCAGGTCGTCGGTGCCCTTCCTAAGGAAACATGTGAAACGATCAACAACTCCTGGGGCTTCAACCTGAAGGATGATCAACACAAAGGCAAGAAGGTCCTTGTACAATATCTTGTAAAGGCCGCCGGCTACGGGGCAAACTTCTTGCTTAACGTGGGGCCTATGCCAAACGGAAAGATCCAGCCGGAACATATCGCATCATTGAAAGATATGGGAGACTGGCTTAAGGTTTACGGAGAAACCATATATGGGACACGGGGTGGTCCGTTAACGGCACGCGACTGGGGAGTGACCACTCAAAAAGGCAACACAGTATACGTACACATTCTCAACTGGTTCGATGAGTCACTGACAATTCCGGCCTGGGGTAAGAAGATAAAGTCGGCAACGCTTTATGGCGACAAAACTCCCGTGAAATTCCTGGAAAACGATTATGGGATCACGCTCAGGATTCCGAAAGGAAAGATGGACGAAGTGGATACAGTTGTAGCGTTGGAAATGAAATGATTTGATTATAAGGAACCGCGCACGACCGTGTGGTGAGATAGTTGGGTAACACAAGGCGGCACAACGAGAGAGTTCCGTTCTAAAATATTGCCTGCAATTCTCTTATTAAGAGAAGATAAGTTAGGTCTAGGATATTTTTGATGGTGACTGGTCAGGGACTTCGCGGTCGAGAGGCGTATTTACTTCGTCGGTAGTTACCCAGTTCAGCAGGACGAAAGTTACGAGCAATCCAGAGAAGAATCCTTCGAGGACTACAATAAAGGCGGACATATAGGCATTGAGATAGCGTCCCATCGGTTCATTATCTCTGATGGACTGCATCATGCTTTCATCCGCCTGCATATAGATGAAAAGAAAGATGCCAAAGATCAGGGACCCTATGCCACCCGTTGCGACACCCATGATCAGGCCTCGGAAATAATTCAGGCGATCGGTGTGGGTACTCTTGAATTTCTTCAGGGCTAAATAAATTCCAACCGTAAGGATCAGCAGGTTAACCAGCCGAAGCTCAACGTGATGGCCCAACCCAAGAATACTCATTATTACAAAGTACAAAATAAGTCCTGCCGCGATGCGGACTCCGTAGTTTTCAGGGATGCGATTCGGATCAGAAAATAACTTCATGGCGACGTTAAAATGATACAGTCGAATTTACATTTTTAATGGCACCTGCAACGTTTTCCGACCTAAATATTTTAGTAACTTTAGACTAATAATCCCCCGTTCATGAAAGCTGTGAAAATCATCGGAATAATTGTTGGCGTTATTGTCATCATTCTTGCGATTGTCATCACGATGCAGCCTTCCGAAGCACATCTGGAGAAATCAATTATAATAAATGCACCGCCTTCTGCGATCTTTCCACAGGTCAGCAATTTCAAAAACTTCATCGAATGGGATCCGTGGTCCAAAATGGATCCTGAGGTTAAACATACCTTCAAAGGTACAGAAGGTACTGTTGGATCAAGAATGGACTGGGAAGGCCCCGAGATCAGCAGCGGTTCTCAATGGATAGAAGAGATTGACGAGAACAAGCGTGTTAAATTTGGAATGACCTTTAGTGGGTTCGATGGAAAATTCCAAAGCGAGTTCCTGCTTGAGCCTCAGGGAGATTTCACACGTGTAACATGGACCTACGATGGACCAAATGCAGGTCTTTCCGGTAAAGCCATGTGGGTTATTATAGGACCTATGCTTGGTGGCCAATACGATGAAGGTCTCAGAACGCTAAAGAAAAGAGTTGAAAGCAGGCCAGTTCAGTAAAGTGAGAGATTTTGAGCAGCTCAAACCGCAGCTTACCAATGACATCTCCGGTTCAATGATCCGCTGTTTACCGACATGGCCTGTTTAGAACGAAGCCGCTCTAACAATGAATCCAGCGGTGATATTTTACCCTATTGCTACGTACTTCATTAGTTTTCCCGACAGATCCCAAATTGTTATATGACATTTTCTGAATTCAACGAGACAATTGAGGATATCAATCCTCCTGAAACTTTGAGTCCATTGTTAACAGCGCTATGGCATGATGCCAAGGGTAACTGGGAAGCTGCGCATAATCTCGCCCAGGACGTGCATTCAAAAGATGGCTCATGGCTGCATGCATATCTTCACCGAAAAGAAGGTGACTTTGGCAATGCATCCTACTGGTATCAACGTGCTGACAAGCCGGTATGTAAAAAAAGTCTTGATGAGGAATGGGAAGACATTACTAAGGCGTTGTTGCGCTAGGCTGGTATTACGTTACGCATTGGGCGTTGGGTTGAATTAATAGCCAATGCATACCTCGGGGTCACCACTTCCGGGGTTGAGTTAATTCACAGGAGGGTTCCCTATGAAGATGTGATTAATAAATTGTATGAGTATTCACAAAGACATCGTGTTAGCGCAACGATTGAAATTGTAAATTGATTTATGGTTGAATATCACGGCTGGTTCTCAATTCACCAGAGTACTGATGGTGAAGAGGAAGATAATATGATTTCCATTGTATCGGAAATAGGTAACTCTATTAACAAAATGAGTTCGACTAACAGACTCTTGGTACTGAAACCATTAATGGATCATTCATCTTACACCTTGCTGGAATGACAAACCATAGGAGTGAAGACGTTCATGAAGTGTTTGAATTATTGGAATTAATAACGAGGAAGGCGCCAGGGTCATATGGTCTTTTGCATTTAAAGGATGATGAGGATCCAGAAGGTAGAGACAACGAATTTGTCATATATAAAATGCATCGGGGTAAATTAGATTCAACATTTGATAGTTTACTTTCTCCCTGCCAACCCACAATAACTGATTAGGTTCACTCTTCGGTTTCATGTGGCCGGGGTTTCACCTTGCCAACCTTCCATTCTGCTATTTCTTTTTGTCTTTGCGCCAACGCTGCTTCCGTCGGTCTGTGGTTGATAAACCTTCTTATATCCGGTTGGCCGGCATCGATCCACGCTGTATACCATAGACTTGCGGTCATTTTTATTGCAGCACGCATCCTTCTTTCCACCATGCCATCGAGCAAATTAGCATATGCTTCAGAATAGGATCTGGAGTAAACCTTTACTGTTTGTCTTCCTTTAGTCTCAAATGCGTATTTCTTGTCACCGGTCCTTTGTGAAAGATGCTTTTCTGATAACAGTACAGAGTCTACCGCGTAGTGCGATGCATACACAGCATTCCAGGCCGCCTCTTGCGGATTGGTGATATATGCTGCCTTCCCCACCAGCAGATTGAAGTCGTCAGCGAATAATTCAGGTAGTCTTGATTCCCAAAATCCGTGAATACCTTCCTGCCCGGATAACTGGCCATTATAGTTTTCAGTGGTATGAAGCGGGACATGGGCATCACCGACATAGTGACCCATCTCGGCTGAAATTTTCAATATTTTTTCAGGATCACCTTGCAGAAAGGCTTCTCGAAGGTGATAGTACATTCTGTTGATATGCCACGGCACGATGCCATATGCCTCCAATGTATCCGGAGAGTACCTGGCAGCCGCTTCGTTCCACGATCGCGGCATCTGCACCATGGCGCTGTCGCTGTAGTGGTCCAGGTCGATATAGTGCCGTGGGGCCTCCTCAGGCATGGAGAACCTTCGCCGGTCTGGATTCACGGCTACTTCCCTGATGTATTCAATGTTTGCCTTGTAGAAACCAACCATTTCGGGGGGAAGGCTAAAAACCGCCAGCCTGTTGATCCGCTGATGTGCAAAAAAGCCCCAGGAGCAGCTAAATGCGGTAAAGATTAATGTAAGGACCGGGTGATTCATAACTTTTGAAGCCTAACATGTGGATCAAAAATAGCAGCCCACGACTAAAATTAGATAGGTTACAGCATTCGGAAATCCTTAAAATCTGCATCATAATCGGCAATTTGGTATTTTGATATCGCTGGCAGAAAAGCCTTACCAGCTTTTGCAAATCCGCCAAATCCCTTTACCTTTGCACTCCTTATTTTTGAAAAGCATATGGCAAACCATAAGTCAGCTGAAAAGAGAATTCGCGCCAATGAGGCAAAGCGGGTAAGAAACCGTTATGAACACAAGACTACCCGTAGTTACGTTAAAAAGCTCAGAACCAGTACGGTGAAGAGTGAAGCGGAAGCCTTGTTAAAGGAAGTCTCATCCATGATCGATAAGCTAGCAAAAAAGAATATCATTCACTGGAAGAAAGCTGCCAACCAGAAATCAAAACTGACCAGGCTGGTCAACAAGATCGCCTAACGATCATACACATTTCCAACCCCGCATTTTTGTGGGGTTTTCCTTTTTATGATGCGCCATCAAAGGCTCCCATTCCTTAATCCGAAGATGTAATTTGGACGCTCATTAACCGTTGTTGTTATGCAGCCTCCCGATATTCACAGCATCAGGAACTGGCCACCGGAAGACAGGCCACGAGAAAAACTTACGCTTAAGGGCACTTCGGCACTTACCGACGCAGAGTTGATCTCTTTGCTATTGGGTTCGGGCACTAAAAGTATCAGTACCGTGGAACTGGGTAAAACCATATTGCTTCATGCTAATAATAACCTCCATCAATTGGCACGGATGACAATCAAGGATTTGATGAAGATCAATGGAATAGGACAAACAAAAGCGATGACCATTGTCGCTGCCCTTGAGCTTGGTCGCAGACGCCGGGACCTTCTTTCGGAAGATAGGCCAAAGGTCAGCAAGTCGATGGATGCCTATGAAATGTTAAAGGCTAATCTTATTGATATACCTCATGAAGAATTCTGGATCCTGTTATTGAATCGCGCAAACCGGCTGATGAGAAAATATCAGGTCAGTCAGGGTGGCGTCGCTGGTACGGTCGCCGATCCGAAGATCATATTCAAGATAGCGCTCAATGAGCTTGCCTCGGGAATAATACTTGCACATAACCATCCTTCAGGAAATCTCACCCCAAGTCAGGCAGATATTGACCTTACAAAAAAATTAGCGGCAGGAGCCAGGTTGCTTGAGATACAAGTTCTGGATCATATTATTCTTGCGGGACAGAAATATTTTAGCTTTGCGGACGAGGGACTGATCTGATG
>CAWJTP010000032.1:0-76260 GCA_963845845.1 uncultured Cytophagales bacterium | reverse complement strand
GGTCAAGTCCTGCCGCGACCGGCAAGAGCGATCGGAGAATGCCCGCGGGATCGAGGCGTGGCCGCTTGGCGATCCCACTCATCGATCGGCTGTCCAGCGACCCAACCCATGACGACGTACAGCGCCACGGTGTCAGCGCGCGCCTCGCCGGACCGATGAGGCAACGGCCCGACGAACGCCTCGTGCATCTCGACCAGTCCGGGAGAACGAACTGCTCGAAGGGCTTCGACCTGTTGGAGCCAGCGCTCGGACCACCGCCGAAGATTCCGGGCTGCGCAGCGGTTGCAGCATCTTCACCGCGAGGTCCGGTCCGCCCTTCGCTGAGGTCGAGCCCCGGTAGAGGATGCCCTCGGCGCCGGCCCCCGCGACGCGGTCCCACGACGTACCGGTCCCGATCGTCCTCCGGTCCGACGCGATACTGCTCCACACTCACGTTCCCGCCGCTCCCCGCTGTCGCACTGCCGTACTAGCCGTGACCGCGCCCGTGACGAGCCCGCTGACCACTCGTCGAGGGGTCACGTAGGTGCGTGACGAGTCCCGTCACGAGCACGGTCGAAGATCAGTAGACGCCACGCGTGACCCGGAGCGAAACGGGGAGGTCTCCCCGAGACTTGGTCGCCGCTCTCGCCGCGCCGTTACGAGGCGGGCACGCGCTCAGTTCGGTCCGCCACCCATCGGCCGGCACGGTAGGCAAATGTCGTCCGGTCGAAGTTGCTCGGACAGCAATGCGCGTCGTCGGGCGAGTAGATCGGGTCCTCGACGACGATCCGGCTGTCCGCTATCTCGACGAAGAAGTGCGGCAGACGCTCGCCGAGTTGAACTGCGTCGTCAACCGTCGCATGAAGGCGAGCACGACCGAACTGGCCACGCTCCCTTCACCGCACACGAGGGGGAGGGTTCCGTCGCACTGGGCGGGGACGCGACGGTGGGGCCGGCGCCACGGCCACCCCACCTGTCGTGCGCGAGTGCGTCTAGGCGAGATGTGCGAAGGCGTTCACCGTTCCGACTGAGCGGACGATGACACCTGAGGCGTAGGCGTTCTGGCCGATAGCGGCGCCGCAGGCCTGACCGGTGAAGGCGACGACGTCACGTGCGAGCCGAGCCCACCCGAGAAGCCCACAGTGAAGTTCGTGGAGTCGGGCGTGTGAAAGCTGATCGAGGCGGCCGTGGTGCTGTGGAGATCCTTGCCACCGGTCACCTGCAGGTCGAGCCAGCAACTGTGGACCATGCCGGTGAATGTCGCGGTGCCGCTGATCGGGTCGAACCGCAACTCGCCGGGAAGCAGCGTGTGGTAGTTCCAGTCGTACACGACGCACTCGAACTCGTTGCACCAGGTCCGCGTGTAATAGACGAAGCCGTGGTCGCTGTCGACGAAGCCGTCGGGAACGCGGACGGCTCCGGCTGGCGAACGGACAACGCAGAACGAGAAGTGCTCAAGCGAGTCGATGAAGTACGTTGTCGACGTGCCACACACCGTCTCGTTGAGCGCCTGGGCCTCGACGACGACCGGCGTGTCAACGGCCATCGTGAAGTCCGCTGGTGGCCAGCGAAAGTCCCCACCTGGTTCGTGGTGATGAGGCCGTTTCGAGCGGCGTCCTCCTTTGGTCTTGGCTTCGCGCATGCGGTAGCTCTCGCCTTCGGTGACGATGACGACGGCGTGGTGCAGGAGCCGGTCGAGCATGGAGGCGGCGGTGGTGTGCTCGGGCAGGAACCGGCCCCAGGCGTCGAAGGGCCAGTGGCTGGCGATGCCGAGGGAGCGTCGTTCGTAGGCGGCGGCGACGAACCGGAACAGCAGCTGGGTGCCGGCGAGGTCGAGGGGCGCGAAGCCGAGCTCGTCGACGATGACCAGGTCGGCGCGGAGCAGCGCGTCGATGATCTTGGCGACGCTGTTGTCGGCGAGGCCGCGGTAGAGCGTTCTCGACGAGGTCGGCGGCGGCGAAGTAGCGGACCCGCATGCCCTGGGTGACGGCGGCGTGGCCGAGGGCGAGGAGCAGGTGGCTCTTGCCGGTGCCGGCGGGGCCGACCAGGCACAGGTTCTCGGCGGCGCGGATCCACTCGAGCGACGCCGAGGTAGTCGAAGGTCGCTTGCGGGATCGATGACAGGCCGAGGTTGAACTCGTCGAGGGTCTTGGCGACGGGGAACCCGGCGGCGCGGAGCCGGGTGCGGGCGTTGGAGTCGTCGCGGGCGGCGATCTCGGCTTCGACGAGGGTGCGCAGCACCTCTTCGGGCGCCCAGCGCTGCGTCTTGGCGGTGTGGAGCACCTCGGGCGCGATGGCGCCGGACCGTGGCGAGCTTCAAGCCGCTTCAGCCCGGCGACCAGGTCGGCGTCGACAGGGCCGGGGCTGCTTGGCGGTCATCCGAGGGCCTCGAGTCGGTAGGCGTCGAGCGACCGGGTCGGCACCTCGGGCAGATCGAGGTCGAGGTGCTCGCCCTCGGTCGACGACGGTCGGCGACGCCGGCGCCGGCTTCGAGGATCGAGCGGACGTCGGCGGCCTTGAACCGTCGGAACGCGACGCCCGCTCGAGCGCAGCGACCAGAGCGTCGCGTCCCCAGGCCGCTTCGAGGCCGACGATGACGACCGAGTTCGGTGCCGAGCTTGGTCGTGCCCGGCCGCCGCGGCGTCGCGGAGGAACCCTCGGCGACCGGGCCCAGCGCGAGGAACGCCCGCTCCGGCCCGAGCGGGCCCGGACCGCTCGGGCGGGCCCGCGCCGCGGTCCGCCGTAGTGCTCATCGATGACGACACTTCGCCGGGAGCGACGAGCCGGTGGCGGGCGACGACCTCGCCGGCGTGCTCGATGAGCGACCTCGCCGTCGGCGGCGATCACTTCGACGTCGCGGCCGACGAGTTCGCGGGGCACCGAGTAGCGGGCCGAACCGATCCGCACCGTCGACGAGCTTGTCGACCCTGCGGCGCTCACCGCGGCGCAGCGGTGGCCGCAACGACGGCAACGGCCGCAGCAGCCTCCGCTCCTCGACCAGCCGCTCGGCGGGGACCGCGGCGGTCGTCGAGTGGACGGCGGCTGTTGACCTCGACGCACCACGCCCGGCACGCGTCGTTCGCTTCGGTCTCGGTCGACCAGTGCCCGGCCGGGACGACCAGGTCCTCTTGCGCGTAGCGGCACAGCGCCTCGACCACGCCCTTCGATTCGGGGTCGGCGGCCTCGCAGAAGTCGGGCCGGAACCCGTAGTGCGTGGCGAAGCGCACGTAGTCCGGGGTCGGGACCATCACGTTGGCGACGACCCCGCCCTTGAGACAGCCCATCCGATCGGCGAGCACGACCTTCGGGGTCCCGCCCAGCTCCTCGAAGCACTCGGCCAACAGCCCATCGTCGTCGCGGCCTTCTGGTCGCGGGCGACGCGCACGAACCGCCACCGGCTCCAGGCCAGCACCGCGCAGAACACCTGCCAGCCGCCCTCGGTCGCCCAATCGATCACCAGGTGCTCACCCGGCAGCGGCACCCACGGCCGGAACACCCGCCGCTGGCGCCGCCATGTCGCCTTCGCCTCCGCGACGGCCCGCCGGAAGTTCCGCGCCGAACCCGCGTAGCCGGCCGCCCGCGCGATCGGCAGCAACCGCTTCGCCGAGATCCGGCCGTCGGTCGCCCGGACCTTCTCGACGATCACATCGCGCACCACGTCGGTGTTCTTGCGCGCCGCCGGTCGGCGCGGCGCTCCGGTGGTTCGCCGCGCGGTTCGTGCTCGATCACGCCCGCTTCACGGTCTTGTGGGTCGTGCCGCACAACGCGGCCGCTCCCCGGATAGGTCCCCACCTGCTCATAGGCGGCGACGATGTCCATCTTCTCCCTCGCTGACTTCAATGGCGTGTCCCCCGGTCGGTCCGGCTGGTTGGCACCGACACCGTCGCCGCCCAGGGGACACCCACCGCGGATCACATCAACGAGGCGGGGACTTTCGCTGGCCACCAGTGGGGACTTTCACATGGCCACGCGCAACGTGCGGACCGGATCGCTATGACGGATCGCAGCGTGGCCAGCTGGTGCGGCGAGCATCGAGGCGGCGGTTGCCGCCGAGAGGACGAACTTGCGGGTCAGGAAACCGAACATCGTGGACACCCCGTCTGGGTCGTGCGGCTCCCCGTCGGATCCGCTCGTCGCAGTAGACGACGGAATGCACCACCTCCTACGGGGAGGCGTCCCTCGCATCGCGGGAACCAAGGAGCGGCCGCAGACGTCGGCACACGCCTACCCATGCCCGGGGTCGTTCGACCGCGGAGTCGCGACGGTGACCTCCCGCGTAATGGCTGTCAGTCCGGCGCGCAGTTCACTCCCGAGATCGACTCGGCAAGTGTCACCGACCCGAGCGGGGTCTCGACGTGCACGGCGCGTTGGGTGAGGAACTTTCGGTTCCCGGGCCCGGTCTCCACGATCTGCTGGTTAAGGAACACCGTGCCGAGCGGACCCAGTGGGATGATCACCGGCTGGCTCACGTTCAGCAGGGTCTGCCCGCCGACGTCACGAGAGCGATCGTGGAGTCGCCGTTGGCCACGGCCTCGTCGGGCTCACCGGACGGACAGCTCGAGCGCGGCCGCGAGGCCACGGCGCTGACGGCGAGACCGACCGCCGGCACCGCCGTGCGAGGCGACGAACGCGGTCGCCTCGTTGACCACGGTGTTCGTCCGGAGCACCGTGGCGGACGCCAGCGGTTCGGCGGGATCGTCAGCAGCCTGTCGGACTCGCGGGCGCAGGGGTCGAGGGGCGTCGGCGACGACGGGCTCGAGGGAAGAGCGCGCCGCCGAGCAGGTCGACCCGCACCGCGTCGACCGGCAGTAGTGCTCGTTGATGTCGTCGCGGATCGAAGACACGGGCGCTGGCTCGTTCGCCGTCGTCGCATCGGAGACCGACCGTCGGCTGGCCGGGCTCGCAGTAGGTGACGTCGTCACCCGTTGGCGTGCGGCCGTGACCGGTCACGACCAACTCGAACTCTGTGCCGCGTTGCCCGGGCGGCGCGAACGTGCACGTCCAAGTCCACGTCTCGTTCGGCTCGAGCACGCCGTCGCCGTCGTCGCCCGTCGGACCCGAAAGATTGTCGTCACACTCGTCCGCGCTCGTGTCCACGAACACGTCGGTGAGCGGGACAGCCCCGTCGTTCATCTCAGTGATCGTGAACGAGACGGAGTCGCCTGGCGAGATGGAAGGCGGGTTCGCGGTGACGCCGACTGCCGTCGACGCCGGTGGCGTGTCGCCCTGGTAGCAGAAGCTGATGTGGCTCAGTCCGTAGTACTTGGCGTTGCGCAGGTTGATCGGCGAGTGGATGCCGGTGTCAGCAGTCACCGGCGGGTCGTACTCATAGAAGTTGCCGTTGGGGCCGCCCTTGACGACGACAGCCTGGACGGGTATGTCCGCCGTGAAGTCGACCACTGGGCCCAGCGCCGTATCACGCACGTCGATCGTGACCGTCAAGGTGCCGTCGGTGTGGGTGCCCTCGGTGACAGGGTCCACCTTCAGTTCGCGCTCGAAGTCGCCCAGGCTCCCGCACGTCGGGTTGCCCGGGACCCGGTCGGCGCAACATCTGGTCCGCACGGACCTGCGGGATCATTCCGGGTGCAAGCGCCGTACCCACAAGACCGCATAGGAGCAACGCCACGAGCCGGCGGCGCCGCCTCGCCGGCACAGGCAGGCAGAACGGATCGTGGATCGCCGAAACACCCATATCGCCACCTCGCGGTCTTACGCAACCTTCGAGGGGCGTCGGTTTCGCCATCGCTCCCCGCCGAGCCGAGGGGCGACCAGCCCGCCCGCGCATCATCACCCACCCCGCCTTTTGCGCCGAGCGTAGGCGCTCAGTCCGCAGTCGCCAACTGCGGCGTGCCATCCACGGCGCCCTACACGCACAGGAGCACGTAAGAACCGGCTCGCCTGCCGCGGATGGAGATGACCGGGACCACCGAGCCGGTCCAAGGGGACATCAAGACCAAGCGTCGGGCTCGGTCCGCCTCTCCGCATCTCGTGACGCGAGGCTCGCGCCCTCGATGCTGGGCGTCGTTGACGAAGGGGAGGTGGGGAGAGCTCCCCCTTCTTTGCGCGGGTGCTCGTGTTGCCATGCCGGCATGAACGACATGCGGCGGCAGCTGCGAACACTCCACACGCGTTGGCGGTCGGGACGCTCGGCGTCGCGGTTCGGGTGCTCCGCCCGACGTGAAGCCGTTCCGCCGACACGCGACGCGACGTCGTCCACCACAAGCCGGGCGGCGACCTCCTTCCCGACTGCGCCGGCGCGCCCGGCGGGCCTCGACCGCGCTTGCGGCGTCCGGGATCGCTACGGAGCCTGCCCCGGCCCTGTTGCCGCCGGGCGGGCGGGTGACGGAGTTCCACCTGGTGCTCGGCGCGGGCGGCGGATCGTCGACTACCGCTCAAGGAGCGGCGCCGGCCACAGTCACGCTCTCATCGCGTTCGCCTCGTGCGGGCGCGGTGCCGGTGCGCCGCTCCTCGCAGCTATCACCCAACCAACTCGTCGTGGTCGGGCTGAACGATGCAGGCAGATCATGCGGATTTGCCGTCGTCGAGGACCCTCGCCTGATCCGCGCCGAATTCGGCAGCGGCGACGGAGCGCTCGACGGGCAGGTACTTCAGCGCCCCGCCGCACCTCTGGCTGTCCGCCTGGCGGGCGGGTGCGACTACAGGACGCTCGTCATCTTCCAAGTGGATCGGGATGCCCCTGGGCATCCCCTCGTACAGATCGGATCGATCGATGTTTCTTAATGGCGGACGGACCCTGCGGCGCATCGCCGCCGCGATGACCATTGCGGACCGCGTCGCAGCTCGCGTCGATCGCGGGTGCGGCGCCTGCCGCGGCGGCACCCGACATCGTCAACGGCGACTCGAGGAATCGCGTGGACATCGCCGTGCTCGGCGACGGGTACACGCAGCACGAGGTCGGGAAGTTCAACACCGACGTAGCGACGCTCGTCAACGCGCTCTTCGCAACAGGCCCGTTCAACGAGTACCAGGCGTACTTCAACATCCACGCCATCGACGTCGTGAGCCCCGAGTCGGGAGCGGACCATCCCGATCGGAACCCGCCCGTGTTCCGCGACACCGCCCTCTCGGCGACGTACAACTCCGCGGAAATCCAGCGGCTGATCTGCGTCGACACCTTGCGGTCGATGCCGTCGTGAACGCGCACCTCGCACCCGATCAGCACGACACCGTGATCGTCCTCGTGAATGATGAGGAGTACGGCGGCTCGGGTGGGGGGGTCAGCGTCTCGTCGACCGGTCCGGAGATGGGCGAGACGTTGTTGCACGAACTCGGCCACACGCTGGGCTTGCTTGCCGACGAATACGGCGGAGGCGGCGGCCCCGACTGCTTCGCGACCGAACCGTGGGAGGTCAACGTCACCACCGTAACGACGCCGCGCCTCGATCAAGTGGGGCACGTGGATCAACACGAGCACACCGCTTCCGACGCTCGACGAGCTCTACGTTCCCGGACTGTACGAGGGCGGGAGGTGTGCGACCTCGGCATGTACCGGCCGACGGTCTCCTCCAAGGTCCGCGCTCTATCGGCCTTTCGAAGAAGTCAATAGCGAGCAACTGGTCCGGCGGATCTACAACTACGTCTCGCCCATCGACTCGGTGACACCCACGAGCGGGCTGCTGGCTCACAGCCAGGTGGGTCGCAGGCGTTCAGCCTGCAGACGCCGCGGCCCGCATCGCACGAGCTCAGCGTGGCGTGGTTCGTAGACGGAGAGCGGGTCGCGACAACGCAAACGCTCGAGCTCGACTTCGACACGCTCAGCGTCGGGGCGCGCGCTCGCCGTCGTCGTGACCGATCTCACGACGCTCGTGCGGAGCGATCCCGAGCGGCTGCTCACTGGAGCCGCGGACATGGACGCTGCCTGCGCTCGCGCCTGAGCCCCCCTCGTTCGCGGGTGTATCGCCGGCATCGGGGCTCAGTGCCGGCGGCAACACGGTCACCATCACGGGTACAGGCTTCCGCACCGGCAGCACGGTCCAGTTCGGCCGTAGACGCGACCAACGTCGTCGTCAACTCCCCCACCGAACTCAACGCCACCGCTCCCCAGCGCCAGCGTCGGCACCGTCGACATAACCATCGGCACCCCCGCCGGCACGTCGACCAACACGCCCGCCGACGACTACACCTACCTCGCCGGGCCCACAGTGCGATCCGTCAACCCACGTCGAGGACCCCTTGCCGGCGGCAACCGCGTCACGATCACCGGCACCGGCTTCACCGACGTCATGACGGTCACCTTCAGGGCGACGTCGCGGCCACGACCTTCGTCGTCAACTCCCCGACGTCGATCACCGCCACCGCACCAGCCCGCGAAGCCGACCAGATCGACATCGCCGTCACGACACCGACCGGCACATCCCCCAACACCTCCCGAGACAACTACCTCTACGCCGATGTCCCGTCCATCGGGAGTGTGTCGCCCGCATCGGGGCTCAGTGCCGGCGGCAACACGGTCACGATCACGGGTACAGGCTTCACCACCGGCAGCACGGTCCAGTTCGGCCGTGCGAGCGCGACCAACGTCGTCGTCAACTCCCCCACCGAACTCAACGCCACCGCTCCCAGCGCCAGCGTCGGCACCGTCGACATAACCATCGGCACCCCCGCCGGCACGTCGACCAACACGCCCGCCGACGACTACACCTACCTCGCAGGCCCCACAGTGCGATCCGTCAACCCCCGCGTGGACCCCTTGCAGGCAGCAACCGCGTCACGATCACCGGCACCGGCTTCACCGACGTCATGACGGTCACCACGGCGACATCCCCGCCACGACCTTCGTCGTCAACTCCCCGACGTCGATACACCCGCCACCGCACCAGCCCGCGCCAACTATGAGGCTCTCCAGCGTGTCGGATTTCAGCATTTCCACGGTGGCATTCCTGATCTGCAGAAAGGCCGCACGCACGCTACAGGTCACTTCATCCTCGTATTCCTCGCAGGGCTCGTAGAACTTGAATGTGGCACATGGCACTTCAGCGATAGCACCATCGAACAACCTGACCACCTCCGCGAGATTTACATCTGCCGGCGCCTTTCGCAAGGTGTAACCACCGCCCTTTCCCTGCTTGCTTCCCAGAACACCTGCGCGTTTCAAATCCAGGAGAATGGTCTCGAGGAATTTCTTAGGAATATTGCAGGCCTCTGAGATGTCTTTGATAAGAAATTTCTCATCGGGATTCTTGGCCATATGCACCAAGGCATGGATTGCATATTTACATTTCTTGGAAAGCATACAGCGACAATTTAGTAATTTACATTGTTCCGCTGCACGTTTATATGATTGGGTGGTAGTGGTATTTCAGGGTTGCTTTGTGTTTATGCCGAGATAGCTCAGCGGTAGAGCAGCTGTTTCGTAAACAGCAGGTCGTGGGTTCAAATCCCATTCTCGGCTCAGGTCGATTTGCGGTTTGTTGACTGGGTGATTTGTGAGCGTAGACGTCCTTCTGCCGTTCAACGGGGCAGATCATCGTACACATGGCAGGTTCATTTGACGGCTATAATTTCTTATTCGCAGCGAGATTTCACCTTCAATATTCGTTTGCTATTTCCATTGTGATGAGCTTGACATTTTTATCAACGTACTTATTCATGATGAGTAGGATCAGGCTCATTCTTAAATATATCGGCGTAAAACGCATTCAGGCTTTATCAGCAGGGCTTTTGATAATATCTCTTCTTCTTGTTGAGGTCAACTTCAAGTTTGTGTGCCATACGCAATACTCTGTGAATGTGTATGCAATTTTTTTGGGTGGTGAGATTTTCATTTGGTTATTATTCCTCATCAGCAAGTATGGTGAATCAAATTTGCACGAGACTAGAAGTGAACAGTAGTCTGGATAAATCTCAACGGCATTCGTTGCATTGAAAGGTGCCAATGAATGACTCTACTGCGGTGTCAGTGTCCATTTCAAAACATCGGTTCTGATCTGCGTGGAATCTTTTAAAATAAAAGCTATCGGAATGGATTGATCCGGGAGGTCCTTTGGATCTGTTGAAGTCACTCCGCCACCGCATTCAAGTTTTACGCCAGGGCCGTTCAAATCTCTATTGCTAACCGTAATGTACAAATAACGCAATGACGGGGCATCGACCACACTACCTTCAGCGGATTTAACATTCAAATGACCATTACCCGCACCGTTGCACGTTAAAGTGCAGTTGTTCGAAGTCTGAAAAATTCTCGGCGTGATCAACGCATCCTGGTTGACGAAATTTGAAAAGGTAACAACACCGTCTTCGACATGCAGATCCATTTCGGCAGCATCCTGGTAACGCTGCTCAGGGTCGCATGCAAGATCGTTGTTATCGAGTTCCACCTTTAGATGAAAATCATACGGTCCGGTTATTCTAACACGTTTGACCAGAATGACTCTATTAAATGACGTTCTCCTTCGATTGATAAAATCCCACGCTCTGAACTCATTGAGCTCTGCGGTGATGGCCACAGGATTGTTCGCAGGAGGGCTCGCCGGCGCATGATAAGCGACATTGACGCGGTCGGCGCTCACGGAGATCGTTCCCACATTGGCATTTCCGTTTTCCACGCCATTCACATACCATGTCGCTACAAAGGGGACCAATTGGGGAAGGCGGGGAAGGTCATCTCCGGACGGATTCGGACTCTCAACTCCCCGTGGTACTGGATTGATATCTCCTGCACCGGTCAATACGAGGTTTATTGATTCATTGACGTCAATTTCGGGGATCGCAGGAGACACTGGGGCGATCCTCAATTGTGAAAGTCTTGTCCAATTCGTGAAATGTGTAGCCTTTGTTACGATGGTCTTTGCACCTTCGTCAATCGTCGAAGGCATGCGGTACCATATCCGATCGGGCCCTTGAAAAGCAATACCTGAAAAATCTTTCGAACCCTCTTCCAGTTCACCTTCTGCGTAGTGAAAGGTGAGCGTTACGGGATTGCTAAAAGTTACCCCCTCTGGCAGCAGATCATAGGCATCAATTCCTCCCGGACAAAAACTGATAATGGGCTGAATGCTGAATATTGTGTTGACCGCAACGGCGCCGCTGGGGACCGTAACATCCAGCTTTCCGTCTGAGGAGGAAATGGAACCTCCATCCGGACCGATTTCTTTTGTCACGACCGGTCCCATAGGTATTCCTACCTCGGTAATGGCAGGCTCGCCGTCGTCGATTGGATTTTGTGATTCTTCTTCACTGTTGCACGAAAATACAAAGGGAAGAAGTAAGATAAGGCTTACGACGCGCTTCATGGTTAACACATTTTTGTTCTTTGAAAAGGATGATACCACAAAGGTGGCGGATGAAGGGCATCAGTTCAATAGAACAAAAGTTAGTGTCGTCAGCTGGTTACCAGAGGGTATCTTCTCGTTGCTGTAATCGATTTGTCTGCCAACCTTTGTAAGGTTAGTTTGGGGATTTGTTGATTATATGATGGATTGATTGAACAGGAATCTTACTGAATATTCTCTACCAAAATTCCGGCTGCTGTAAACTACCGCCCTGCCTCTGGCAATCGACACAAAACCTGTCCGCATATGTATAACCAACTATACCAATACCCCTCACATAAATGGCCTCTATCAATATTATATTACTTGGAAGAAAAGGGAGGTCTGCAATTAAAGCTGAGTTGATAAATTCTTCCCCACACGGAGCCGGCTCCCGCATGTTAGCGATCCTAAAGGGCATGTCCCGCAATTCTATGAACAACCTTTTCTCCTTTACCTCGCCTCCTCCAAAGTAACCCAAAGCGATCTTGTCACCATTGACACTATGGATGTTACCCAACACCTCGTAAGGCTGTGGGTCGAATAACCCTCCAACGCCTTCACTCGTGCGCTGAAGCTCAGACCAGAATTCATATGCCTCTTTTGTCAGCGCACGTTGCCGAACGAGAATACTGTACCGGCTTGAAAGCTTTACTGAGTTTCCCATTACATGTGTTAGCGGGAAGTCGCGGATCACGTCATCGACTAGACGATCTGAATTACCAACAAGGACATTCTTCGAGAAGTCATTGCTCCAGCACATATAGATCCTGTCTTCAACGCGTCTGTCAAGCGCTTCTCCATTCACCAACATGTAGTTTGAAAAGAATGATGCCACGTACTGCCAGGTCTCCTGATAGTCCCATCTGTAATACCGTGCGTTTGAAGTTGGATCATGGGTGTTGACCATCATGATGAGGCCATCGTCGTCTGCCTTCCAGGTAACGCTGTCGATATCCGGAGTTTGAGTGAGCTCAATATTATCAGATACGTACTCGTCGCCGCTTGCATTAATATGCAGTCTGTAAGTTGCATCTTGCTCAAAGCTCGTATTTGTGATCTCGTAAGCTCCGTTGTCCGATTGTGAAAGCGGATATTGAGTACCGTCGTCTTTTTCAATTGTAACTATTGCATTAGAAACAGGCGATGCCGCGGCGGACGAATCGAGAGGAATGGAGTATGTCAGGTTCACTGTCGCCGACCTTGCACTGGTGTTGATAAATCCATCGACCACTAGCATGTCTTCAACCCCCTGAATATCGGGAGAAGAGTAGGGCTCCAGGCATCCCGTGGCACACAGGACAATAAATAAGACCGACCGATTAAGATGGATTCTCATGCTCAGAAGCTATGAAATAGTGATTCATGATAGGGACAATCTTATATACCAAAGCTACAGTAAACGTAACAAGCTGCAAAAAACGGGGCATTAATCCCCCCAATTCATGAATTTGTTACATCAAAATAAGGATTAGTGAGGCTACACGCGCAGATGATCGGGCAGCCAGTTCTTAATTAATCTCTTTATCTGCTTGGGAGTCAGATTCTCATCTTTTGTCCGTTTCAGAAGCGGTACCAACTCTTCGTCTGAAGCAAATCGCAACGCAAATAACTGCCCGAGTGATAGCTTCTTTTCATAAACTTCGAGTCGTTCTTGTGTAAGGATATAATAACGGAGACGCAATTCCAGCCGTACAGTTCGATTTTGATTTATCAGCGCATAGTGCTGCCGCATCATAAATGAGAGCCAGGCGAGTAGAAGGAATACCCCGGTAATGGTTAACCAAAGCAGCCATTCACCAGGGCGGGTGAAGATGAAGGTCCCGCTTATAAGAGCGGACGTAAATACTACCGGATAATATACAAAGTGATGCGGCGTATAATAACGAATGTGGTTACTGTAATTTTGTTCGGTCATCGGTATGCAATGAATGTTACAATTCTGCTATAAACAGCAATAAAACAACATTGACCGAATCCCGGCGAAAAACAGCGCATACACCTACCGTGTTGAACCTATTCGCTTATGACCCGAGAACCTTCTGTCGTTGCTCCTCGGACGTTGTTGTCCGTTTTGTTTCTGCACTGCAGGTTTGTGGGCAACTGCCGTTGAATCCATCGGATAAGGGTGAGTGCCGGTAGGGATCTGCTTTTTGATCAGCTTTTGTATATCCTGTAAAAGAGATTTTTCCTCGGCATCACAAAATGATAATGCTATACCCAGCTCACCTGCGCGGCCAGTACGGCCGATCCGATGCACATAGGTCTCCGGAACGTTTGGAAGCTCGAAGTTGATCACGTGTGACAATTTATCAACATCAATTCCACGTGCTGCGATGTCGGTTGCTATTAACACTTTTGTCTTGCCTGACTTGAAATTACCTAACGCAAGCTGTCTTGCGTTCTGCGATTTATCTCCGTGGATCGCCTGCGCATGGACACCTGATTCATTGAGGTACCGGGCAACCCGGTCCGCTCCATGCTTGGTGCGCGAAAAAACCAGTACAGAAGGAATGTCCTCTGTTTTAAGGATATGAAGCAAAAGCTTTCGCTTATCATTTTTCTGGACGAAATAAACCATTTGTTTGATGGTCTCAGCGGTTGAAGAAACGGGTGTTACTTTGATCTCAACGGGATTCGACAATATGTTTCCAGCCAGCAACTTGATTTCCGGCGGCATGGTTGCCGAGAAAAATAAGGTTTGTCTTTTAGCCGGAAGTTTAGCGACAACTTTTCTTACGTCGTGAATAAAACCCATGTCCAGCATTCTATCAGCTTCATCCAGGATAAAGATCTTGATATGCTGCAGGTTAACGAACCTTTGATTCATGAGGTCCAGCAACCTGCCTGGTGTGGCAATCAGTATATCGACGCCAGCACGCAAAGCTTTGGTCTGCGAGTGCTGTGAAACACCGCCGAAAACGACAGTGTGTTTCAGCCTGAGAAGTTTGCCATACGCGGTAAAGCTTTCGCCAATCTGTATGGCAAGCTCGCGTGTAGGCGTGAGGACTAATGCTTTTATTCCATCGGGACCCTTTTTATAGAGTTCATCCTGGTGTAGTAGCTGTAAGGTTGGCAATGCGAAGGCCGCGGTCTTTCCCGTACCCGTTTGCGCGCATCCCAACAGGTCTTTGCGTTGTAAAAGTACCGGAATAGCCTGCTCTTGAATAGGCGTGGGCGTCGTGTAGCCTTCTGCCTTTAAAGTTTTCAAAAAAGGCTCAATAAGCCCTAAATTTTCAAATGACATGTATTGTTTGTAAGTGCGTTATTAAAAAATGACTTGGTTGTCTGCCCGAATGGGGCACAATTATTAAGGATAAGAAGTGCGAAGATAAGTAAATTAATCGATATGAGGTCTATTTTGCGAGGTTCAATGGCAATCCACCTCCAGGAACTGTTTTTAAAGCGTAATTCAAAGGCACAACACTCAACCAGCGTTGATTCGTTCCAATGTTCCGACCCTGATGTCGCAATTCAACTATATAACATTTCGTTTGATTCGGTAGATGCGATCAGCTTTTGTGTGATATTGATCATAGCAAATTTAGATCAGGTATTCGAATAAATTCTCGTTCTGATTGACGAGGGTATAATTTAGTTTGAATCCATCCATGCGTGCGATCAATGCATTGAAGTCATCTTTTGATTTGACCTCAATACCGATCAATGCAGGCCCACTTTCTTTATTGTTCTTCTGGATAAATTCAAACCTTACAATGTCATCGTTAGGTCCCAGTATATCATTTACAAATTCCTTCAAAGCACCAGGACGCTGTGCAAAACGGACAATGAAATAATGTTTCAATCCTTCATATAGCAAAGAGCGCTCTTTGATCTCCTGCATCCTGTCAATATCATTGTTGCCACCGCTGAGAATGCAAACGACTTTTTTACCTTTTATCTGCGCGGTATACTGATCCAGCGCCGCTATTGACAACGCACCTGCCGGTTCGGCAACTATTGCATCTTCGTTGTACAATTGAAGTATCGTTGAGCTCACTTTGCCCTCAGGTACAAGGAGCATATCCGTGAGGATATCTTTAGATAGCTCAAACGTAAGGTCACCGACCTTCTTGACGGCGGCACCATCAACGAAGCGTTGGATCTCGTCCAGCACTACTGGTCTTCCTGCCTCCAGCGCCTTCTTCATTGACGGAGCACCAAGGGGTTCAACTCCGACGATCCGCGTCTGAGGAGAAAATGTTTTGAAGTATTGCCCTACACCAGATACCAATCCGCCACCGCCGATGGGTACAAACATATAGTCAATACCTGACAGCTCGTCAAGGATCTCTTTGCCTACCGTTCCCTGACCTTCAATGACCTTGAGATGATCAAAGGGAGGGATGAAGACCATGTTATTCTTGTTGGTGAATTCCAAAGCGTGCGACTGACACTCATCAAAAGTATCGCCGATCAATACGATCTCGGTATTGGCACCGCCGAACATTTTGACCTGAGTGATCTTTTGTTTCGGCGTGATGGCCGGCATGTAAATAATACCTTTGATATCAAGATGCTTGCATGCAAAGGCTACTCCCTGAGCATGATTTCCCGCACTTGCGCATACGACTCCACGCCTGCGCTGATCTTCATTGAGACTTTGTATCAGGTTGAATGCACCGCGGATCTTGTAGGAACGTACTACCTGGAGATCTTCGCGCTTCAGGTAAATTTCCGCCTGAAATTTTTCCGAGAGCTTACGGTGAAATTGGAGCGGCGTTTTTAACACGACCGCCTTCAGCGCCTCTGCAGCCGCATTTACGTCCAGGTTGTACGTTTTGGAAGTTGACATCATAGTTTAACAGAGCTTGCACATCGGCCCCGATATCTGTCGGGGCGATTGCTTGTAATTCTAGTTGATCATACTGGCTTCTACGGTATTCTTTTCAGGTCTCAATGCACGCACTGCTGCGCCTGCCTGCCAGAGTTCGCTTTCGCGAACTTCTTTTAGTTCTTCCGCGAGTTTCTCGCGGTAATCGGGCTTACTACAGGTTTCAATGGTTCTTTTTGCTTCCTGACCCGATGCTACACTCTTGTATAGTTCCTGAAACACAGGAAGTGTTGCTGCTTTGAATTTCTTTTTCCAGTCTAATGCGCCACGTTGTGCTGTAGTCGAACAGTTGGCATACATCCAGTCCATACCATTTTCTGCTACGAGCGGCATAAGGCTTTGCGTCAACTCTTCGACAGTTTCATTGAAAGCTTCAGAAGGAGAATGGCCATTGGCACGAAGCACTTCATATTGTGCTTCAAAGATACCAGCGATTGCGCCCATGAGTGTTCCACGTTCTCCGGTGAGGTCGGAGAATACTTCTTTCTTGAAATCCGTTTCGAACAGATATCCGGCGCCAACGCCAATACCGAGTGCAATAGCTTTTGTCTTAGCCTTACCTGTTGCATCCTGAAATACTGCAAAGCTCGCATTGATACCTTTCCCTTGAAGGAATAGCCTGCGAACCGATGTTCCGGAGCCCTTTGGAGCTGCGAGAATGACATCAATATCGGCAGGGGGAATTATACCCGTCTGTTCTTTGAAAGTAATACCGAAACCATGGGAGAAATAAAGAGTCTTGCCTTTGGTAACGTGAGGCTTGATCGCAGGCCACAATTCAATCTGACCAGCGTCAGAAAGAAGGAACTGAATTATTGTACCTTTCTTGGCAGCTTCCTCGATCTCAAAAAGAGTTTCGCCTGGAACCCATCCGTGCTCAACGGCCTTATTCCATGTCTTGGAGCCCTTACGTTGGCCGACAATGACCCGGAAGCCATTATCGCGAAGGTTCAATGCCTGTGCAGGTCCCTGAACACCATAACCAATGATAGCGATAGTCTCATTCTTTAATACCTCGAGTGCTTTTTCCATTGGAAACTCTTCGCGGGTCACCACCTCTTCGATCGTTCCTCCAAAATTGATCTTTGCCATGTTATTTGATTTGATTTGATTGTTTACGTTGATTATCTGATCAGCTCATGAAGCTGCGATGCTTTGTGCAGTATGCTTGGAGCTGAGTTCGCAATATTCGCTGCTGCCTTCATAATATACGGCATGCTCTACTTCAATGAGTTTCTCGAGCTGATGTTTTACCTTTTCGATCATGTCGGCTGTTGTGAAGAGCAATACCACAGCCACACCCCGCTTGAAATCGCTTTCATCCTCGTGTGCGATAAGCTTCTTGATCCTCACGCGGCGGCGGTTAAGTATATTCACGATCCGGTTCAGGACAGAAAAGTTATTATCGGAGTGAATCTCCAGTGTGAAATCCTGTTTCATAATTTTCATTTTTTCAATTAACATCGTGTGTGTGTGTGAACGTTGGTCTCAGTTTGTGGGTGCTTCCAGCAATACGTCGCCGACACCAGATCCTGCCGGTACCATCGGGAATACATTGTCTTCTTTACCGACGACTACTTCGAGGAAGTACGGTGTAGTGGCTGCCAGCATTTCCCTGATGCCATCCTGGAGATGTTGTCTATCTTCGATCTTTTTCGCAGGGATACCATAAGCTTCCGCGAGTTTGACGAAGTCCGGATTTTGCATTTCCGTAAATGAATATCTTTTGTCATGGAACAACTGCTGCCATTGACGAACCATACCAAGGAAGTTGTTATTAAGGACTATGATCTTCACCGGGATCTTATACTGCATTATGGTACCTAATTCTTGTACAGTCATTTGATAACCACCGTCACCGATCACGGCCACAACTTCTTTTCCAGGCAGACCAAGCTTGGCGCCCATAGCCGCAGGCAACGCAAATCCCATTGTTCCTGCACCACCTGAAGTAACATTTGTTCTTGGATGCTTATACTTATAGTAGCGCGATGTCGTCATTTGGTGCTGGCCCACATCCGTAACAACCACGGCTTCACCGTTTGTGAAATTAGAGAGATGGTGGATCACCTCTGCCATTGTGAGTATACCTGATGGATTGAACTCTTTGACAATGACCTTCTCGTATTCGATCTGATTCAGATTTCTGAAGCTATCGATCCAGTCAGCGCAATTGGCGCTTTTACATTTCTTCAAAAGGGCCGTGAGCGCTTCTTTCGCATCCGCGTGTACCGCTACATCTGCCTTGATGATCTTGTTGATCTCTGCTTTGTCTATTTCTATATGGACGACTTTAGCCTGCTTCGCATATTTGCTGACGTTACCCGTTACGCGGTCGTCAAAACGCATACCAACGGCAATGAGCACATCGCATTGGTTGGTGTTCAGGTTAGGTCCGTAGTTGCCATGCATTCCAAGAAAGCCAACATAGTTGGGATGGTCTGTGGGAAAACAGCCAAGGCCAAGCAACGTACAGGCTACAGGTATTCCCGTCTGCTCGGAAAACGCTTTCAGTTCCTCCGTTGCACCCGATAACAACACGCCCTGACCAGCCAGAATGTAAGGCTTCTTTGCACCGTTGATCAATGCGGCGGCAGCATCCACCTGGTTCTGTTGCATTGTTGGCTTTGGACGATACGTCCTAATATTTTGACACCGTTCGTATTTGACGGGATCTATCATCTCGTTCTGGGCATTCTTGGTAATGTCGACCAATACCGGTCCCGGGCGGCCGCTGTTCGCGATGTAAAATGCTTTTGCAACGGCGCCAGCGATATCTTTTGCTTCGGTCACCTGGACATTCCACTTTGTTACAGGGATCGTTGTGTTCACCACGTCTGTTTCCTGGAATGCATCGGTGCCCAGCAAATGGGCGAATACCTGTCCTGTGATACACACCAATGGTGTTGAATCGATCAATGCATCTGCGAGGCCGGTCACGAGGTTTGTTGCGCCTGGCCCTGACGTGGCAAATACCACGCCGGCCTGACCTGTTACGCGGGCAAAGCCCTGCGCTGCATGAATAGCCCCTTGTTCGTGCCGTACAAGAATATGAGTAAGCCTGTCCGCATAATGATACAGAGCATCGTATACAGGCATGATAGCTCCACCTGGATAGCCGAAGATCAGATCTACGCCTTCTTCAACCAGACTTTGCAGGAGAATTTCAGATCCAGTAACCTTTATCTTTGGTTGCTCCGGGCTGTTGCCCGGCTCAGCAACTTTAGTCTTCGTCAGTAACGCATCCATCAGCAGCTGTTTTTACTTGTTTCGCATACTTCTTAAGAATTCCATTTTTCGCTCTCAGCGCAGGTTGTACCCACGCTGCCTTACGTTTGGCGAGGGTTGCACTATCTACCAGCAGGTTGATAGCATGTCCCACCACATCTATTTCGATCGGATCGTTATCCTCCACGAGGCCGATCAAACCTCCCTCAAACGCTTCGGGAGTAATATGGCCTATCACAAAACCATGTGAACCTCCCGAGAATCGCCCATCCGTTATCAGTGCTACACTTTTGCCTAGCCCTGCTCCCATGATCGCCGATGTTGGCTTCAGCATTTCAGGCATACCTGGTGCGCCCTTAGGACCCACGTTACGTATCACCACAACATCGCCAGCCTTCACGCGACCCTTCATAATTCCATCATTCAGCTCGAATTCGCTATTGAATACCCGCGCAGGTCCGCTGAACTTTTCACCTTCTTTTCCCGTGATCTTTGCTACAGATCCTTTCTCGGCCAGATTACCATAGAGGATCTGCAGATGACCGGTGGCCTTTATAGGACGTTCCAGAGGAAAGATCACATCCTGTGTTTCGAAATCAAGAGAACGTACGTCCTTCAGATTTTCACTTACTGTCTTCCCGGTAACAGTGATACAATTACCATGCAGATATCCTTTTTCCAGCAAATACTTCATAACGATGGGTACGCCGCCGATCTTGTGTAACGCCTCCATCAGGTACTTGCCGCTGGGTTTCAGGTCTGCGATCAGCGGAGTTTTATCAGAAATGCGTTGGAAGTCATCCTGTGTAACTTCAATTCCCGCGCATTTGGCCATCGCGATCAGATGAAGCACCGCATTAGTGGATCCGCCAAGCACCATGATAACAGTGATGGCATTTTCGAATGCTTTCTTTGTCATGATATCGCGTGGACGAAGGTCTCGTTCCAGTAATATCCTGATGGCTTTCGCTGCTTCTATACATTCGTCCGACTTCTCCTTACTCAATGCAGGATTGGAAGATGAATAGGGCAACGACATGCCCATCGCCTCGATGGCAGATGCCATCGTATTAGCTGTATACATTCCGCCACAAGCACCAGCGCCAGGACAGGAGTTTTGAATAATGCCTTTGTAATCTTCCGGCGTGATATTTCCTGCGAGCTTTTGACCTAATGCCTCGAACGCTGAAATGATGTTGAGTTCCTGTCCTTTCCAGTGACCTCCTGCGATCGTTCCGCCATACAGCATAATGGAAGGGCGGTTCAATCGTGCCATCGCCATTACCGAGCCAGGCATATTCTTATCACAGCCTACCACTGCAATCACCGCGTCGTAATATTGGGCGCCGCATACCGCTTCGATAGAATCAGCAATGATCTCGCGGCTAACGAGAGAATACCGCATGCCTTCCGTACCGTTGCTTATTCCGTCGCTCACCCCGATGGTATGGAATATCAGTCCAACGAGATCATTGCTCCATACTGCGGTCTTGACTTCTTTCGCGAGGTCATTCAGGTGCATGTTGCAGGTATTGCCGTCATATCCAGTGCTCACAATTCCAACCTGAGCTTTTTTCAGATCGGTTTCAGTCAATCCAATTCCATACAACATTGCCTGGGCTGCAGGCAGCGTTGGATCTTGCGTAACGGTCTTGCTATACTTATTTAATTCCATTTGTTCCTTTTAAAACGTTGGACTGCCTGCTTAGGCAGTTTAAGAGCGATGAAGCAATTTTTCAATTGCTTCATGCCCTCTGCATCTGGTTGTCAGATGATAACATAGCTGAAGGACTTTTCCAGTACCTGACACTTGTAGGCTTCCTGAATAGTGGCACCGAGACTGTCGGCCCAGGGCATCTTAAATGGCTTGGCATCGACTGATTCGATTCCTGCTATCTCAGCTGCCGTTCCGCAAAGGAATGCACCGTCAGCGCTTTCGAGCTCTTCACTTTTAATATTTCTTTCCACCACCGGGATCTCCAGTTCACGGCAGATATTCAGCACAGTTTGTCTTGTAATGCCTGGCAGTATATGACCAGGTGCTGGTGTATAAAGTGTTCCGTTCTTCTCCACAAAGATGTTTGCGCCTGGAGCTTCTGCGACAAATCCATTCATGTCCAGCATTAACGCATCGTCGTATCCTCTGACTTTTGCTTCGCTGGTGGCAAGCACAGAGTTAACGTAGTGGCCAGTCACTTTCGCTTCCATCTTCAATGAATTTGGATTCGGACGCTGATAGGATGAGACGCAAAGCTTCAGCAGATTATGTCCGTGATATTTGTCCCATTCCCAAGCGCACATCATAAGGAATACATCCTGCGCGCGATCCAGTGACATATTAGGCCCACAATACACCAGCGGCCGGATATAAGAATCCGAGAGGTTGTTCTTCTCCAGGAGTTGATATGCGATCTGAATAAGGTCTTCTGTTTCATACTGAAAAGGGATGCCAACTAACGCACAACTCGTCTTCAGGCGCTCAAAGTGTTCGCGCGCTTTGAAGATCTTCACGCCATTCAGAGACTGGTAAGCGCGAATGCCTTCGAAAGCTCCAAAGCCATAATGCAATGTCTGGCTATAAAGATCCGTGTGAGCATCGACCGCCTTGATGAACTTACCATTCAAAAAAAGGATCGTGTCTTTGGTGTAGTACATAAATTATAACAATTGTTAGTTTGTTTTGTCTGTATAAAATAAAACCGCCCCGATGGTAGTCGGGGCGGTTCGACTATTTTCTTGATAATATGGTTATACCATCGCCCCCTTCGGTTTGCGAATAATGACGACTAGTAGTAGCACAAACAATGACATGATCTGCCGGGTGGCGATCAGGTTGCGTTCTGCTATTTTGAGAATGTTCAACATTTAATTTTGTCTGACTACAATCTTCAAGAATTATCCACTAGGATTCAAGGAATTCGGGGAAAATATTTGTAAAAAGGCCTGAAACAAATGTTAGGTAGAAGAACAACTGTTAGCTGTTGAGATATTCTACAATTCCGTCACGTATCGCCGTAAAGGTTTGCGTAAGCACTTCTTCGTTCTCTTCAAGCAATGTAACGCGAAAGCCCTGAAGCTCGGAGCAGAACGAAGAGATGGGTACTACACAAACACCTTTTGCGCCTAGCAGATAGTACACGAAGCGCTTGTCCAGAGGAATTGGCTGACTGGTCCAAGATTCGACCATCTTTCGCGCCACCTCATTGCCAATCGTCATCTTCTGATGTGGTTTTAATGTTCCTTCACTGAAGATGATGGTATTGTAGAACGCCCCATATGTCTCGTTGAAAGTCAACTGTGGCACTGTATGCAGGATATCGGCAATGATCATCGCCCTTCGTCCTATATTCTGATTGGTTTCTTCGCGATACACTTTGAATCTTGGATCCCCAAAGATCTTTGGAATGGCCAACTGAGGAAGCTTTGTAGAGCACACCTCGATCATTTTTGCGTTGTCAAGCACGTTGCAAAAATTATTGAAGTCGCTATCCTTATCCCGGTTATAATATTCCATCCAGCCACATCTCGCGCCGGGCCATGGCAACTCCTTGGATATCCCCTTCATGGAAATGCCGGGGACATCTTCAATGATCTCAGCCAAAGAATAAGCACGTGCACCATTGTAAGTGATGTTGATATAGATCTCATCTGCAATGAGAAAAAGATTAAACTCCTTTGCTATGGCAACGATCCTTTTCAGTGTCTCCAACGGATAAACCATGCCAGTTGGATTGTCTGGGTTGATGATGAGAATGCCGACTACATTGGGATTGTACTTGATCTTGTTATAAAGATCATCCAGATCCGGATACCAGCGATTTGTGGGATCAAGCTTATAAGTTAAAGGTTCATGATTGGCGTGCGCCGCCTCGGCGCTCGAGTGTGTTGAATATGCGGGCGATGGTCCAATAACGCGAGAGGTATGCGTCAGGAACTGATATGCCTTCGAGATGGCATCGCCGAGTCCGTTGAAAAAGCATATGTCTTCCGGACTGATCTGTACACCGCCATAAGCATTTGTCTGAGCGGCAAGGAACTCACGCGTTTCCAGCATCCCCTTAGAAGGACAGTAGCTGTAAACGTCGTCAGCCTTTACAAGCTCGGCGATCACATCTTTGATCCACTGCGGGAGTTTATGGTTTTTTTGAATGGGGTCACCAATGTTTTCCCACGAGATGCGAATGCCGAGCTTCTTCAGCTGTTCAGCTTTTTTGACGATCTCCCGGATCTCGTAGCTGAGCTCATTGGCTCCTTCGGTCAATAATTTCTGTCGCATGCAATCTTTTTCAAGGGGCGATGTTGAGTTTTTTGGATGAAGGATTCAAGGGGAATGGGAAAAATATTTCAAAATAAGGAGATAGTTGATCAATACTTTACCGCAAAGACGCAAAGACCGCAAAGGAACGCAAAGCTCTTGGCGGTCCGTGGCGTTCTTGGCGCCATAGCGGTGAAGAAATCGTCGCACCGTCACTTCATCACCCGTGGAGCAAGATGTCTTTCAGCTGATGTACCTCTTTTGAGATAAGGTCTATAGCATCAAATCGTTGGAGGTCATTGAAAGAGCCCATGTCATGGTCACCGTTGATCAGAATGCCCCCCATGAGAATGAGATACCGGCACGGATATTCCGTTTTCTCGGCAAGAATATTGACACGTTCCTCGATTGCTTCATACATCACTTTGGTTGCTTCCATGAGTTGGTTTTTCGCGCTTGTGATGCGTTCTTTATTTCTGTAGAAGATCTGCTCTATCTGATTTTGCTGATAATCCAATTCTGTGACTTCTCCTGCCTTGATCTTGCCAGCCATTAATTTTCCCAGAGCAGCTTTCGCGGCGCCACAGCATGCAGATGCGGTGTGTTGACCGACACGATAGATCTCACCGGTATTACCTTCTTTTGTGATGCCGATATGGGGTGCATAGTAAACGAAGACGGCGCCGTCTTCCGGTACGTGATGTGCAAACGCATTCATTCCCGTAAGACCTGTAAAGGGAAATCCATTCAGACCTCCCATCTTGAATGGTCCACGCATCTGATATGCACGCTGCGGATACTCCATTGTATTTACGTCGTCGCTGCAAATGCTGTCTGCAAGTATGATCTGCTCAGGTGAAAGACCGAATCGATCTTTAAGTATATCCAGCATCCTGTTTACAGTTTCCGATGTCGTTAATGCTTTAGGATAATGTTTCCTTACGATTTTGAGTATTCCTTGATTCATATTAATTGTCAACTAAAAATTCTTAGCGGTCACCTCGTGCCTGAGTTTACCCCGTGGGGATGGTTCTTCACCATCCAGCAATAAATGCTGCAGCCGTGCCGATTAGGGCAATAGGAAGCCAGTTTTATGATATCTACAATATAGTGTGGAGAGGGTTTACTGCAAAGTATCCCAATAAGGTCTTATGTTATGGGGTTAATAACTTTGTAAAAAGCCCTTAAATCCATTTGAACACGAAGCCACCTAAGTAAAGGAGAACACTGAGTTTGAATGCCTCCGTGCCCTCCTGACCTCCGACATCTCCGTGTTCAAGTGGATTTTAGCACCCTGATTGGACTACGCAGTTTCTCAACCAAAACACAAAGAGTTATATAGTAGGCACTCCCGATCCCAATAGCTATCGGGAGACGCAAAGTTGGCGTTATCCTTTGCGAGACGCTACGGCGAAGGAGGAGGGTTACGTTTTTTTGATCATACTCACAATATTCTCCACATGTATCGTATGCGGGAACATGTCAACAGGCTGTACGGCCGTGATCGCATACGCTTCATTTAAGATCTTCAGATCCCTGGCTTGTGTCGCGGGATTGCAACTGATATAGACGATCTTTTCTGGCGCCGCTTTCAACAACATTCGCGTCACATCTTCATGCATGCCAGCGCGCGGTGGATCGGTTATGATAACGTCCGGCCGGCCATGCCTTGATAAAAAATCATCATTCAAGAGATCCTTGATATCTCCGGCAAAAAAGTCAGTATTGGTAATGTTGTTTATCTGTGAATTGACTTTAGCATCTTCTATTGACGCAGCGACATATTCAAGTCCGATAACTTTTCTTGCATTCCCAGCTACAAAATTTGCAATGGTGCCTGTACCGGTATAAAGATCGTATACCTGTTCATTCCCCTTTAATGATGCCATGTGAAATGCCCGCATATACAACGCATATGCCTGTTCTGAATTTGTCTGATAAAATGATTTCGGTCCAACCTGGAATGTCAGTTCACCGCTGCCATCTGGCTTTGGCATTCGTTCGTTAATGAAGGCGTTGCCTTTCCAGGTTAAGATGTTCAGGTCGCTGAACGTGTCATTCTTTTTGCCGTTGATCACGTACTGAAATGATGTGATCTGGGGGAATTCTTTTTCAAGTCGTTGAAGTATTTTCTCGGTCCATTCCATCTGATCATAAGTGACCTGGAGAATGACCATAACTTCACCCGTATTCGCGGTGCGGATAGTGATAGTGCGCAGAAAACCTGTCTGCTTCCTTAACTCAAAGAATAGAATGTTGTTTCGGACCGCCTCATCTTTAACAGCTAGTCTGATAGCATTTGAAGGGTCGGGCTGAAGGTGACATTCCCTGACGTCAAATACGAGATCGTATTTGCGCGGTATATGATAACCCAGTGCGGGTTCGGCCTCACCCCAGGGATTACCTGTCTGTGCTTTGCGTTGTGACATTTCTTCAAAGCTCAGCCATCGTTGGGCTGAGAAAGTAAAGTCGAGCTTATTGCGATAAAACCGCGTTTTAGGTGCGCTGAGTATCGGCGCAATAGGAGGAAGATCAAGGCCTCCGATGCGCTCCAGGTTATCGATGACCTGTCGTTGCTTGTATAAAAGCTGGGTCTCATATTGAATATGTTGCCACGAACATCCACCGCAGGTGCCAAAGTGTTGACAGAAGGGGATACTTCTATGAGGAGAAAGCTTTTTAATTGCTATTACGCGACCCTCAAGAAATGAGCTTTTTATCTTCGTTAGCTCTATATCTACAGTGTCTCCCGGTGCACATCCCTGTAAAAAGACAACAATTCCATCTATTCGGGAAAGGCATTTGCCCTCGGATGCCATGGTTTCGACGACAATATCTTCTATTATATCTCCTTTTTTCATGGGTCGCCAAATTACACAAAGGCGGGGGTTTTACGCCGTCGCTTAATTACCTATCTTGAGTTCCTTATGGGGTTGATATGAAGAGGATTTTACCGGTCATTTTCATTGCTTTTTCTTTACCTGCCTTTGCCTCCCACATCGTTGGTGGAGAGTTCGAGATCGTTCACCTTAATGGCAATACTTACCGCGTCAACCTGATATTATACTTCGATGTCCTTAATGGAAATGAAGGTGCACGGGATGCTGCATTCACTACATCCATATTCAGGAAGCGCGACAACGCGCTCATGCAAAATGTGTACTTCTCAAACCCCACTGAAACACCCGTAAACTATACTCAGCCGAGTTGTTCTAACGGGGAGATCGTCACCACAAAGCTTGTTTATACGACCACGATTACCCTATCCGATGCGCGCTATAGCGACCCGGAAGGCTATTATATTATATGGGAACGTTGTTGCAGGAATTATACCATTACAAACATCTACAGTAGTGATCCCGCGTTCAGTTCCCAGGCTGCAGGACAAACCTTCTACCTCGAATTCCCGGCGGTAGTAAGAAATGGCCAGCCATTTATCAACTCAACACCACATTTGTTTCCACCACTTAGTGACTATGCTTGTCCCAGGAAACCTTATTATGTGGACTTCGCTGGCACTGATGACGATGGTGACTCTTTAGCATATTCTCTTGTAACGCCTCTGAGTACGCACACTATCGATGCATTCCCTCCGTTGTTGCCGGCACCTTATCCCGAAGTACAGTGGAAACCACCTTTCGGACTTAATAATATCCTGGGGGGTGTGCCTGACCTGAGGATAAGCACCGATGGATTCCTCACAGCTACGCCAACCCATCAGGGACTATTCGTTTTTGCGGTGATGTGTGAAGAATACCGCGATGGTGAAAAGATCGGAGAGGTGAGGAGGGACTTTCAAATGCTGGTGGTGGATATTTGTCCGCAAGCCGATCCTCCGCAGATCACTGGCAAAAAGCTGGATGACCCTGCAGTTATCTATGACGAAAACATGAGCGTCACATTCGGATCGACCGTTACAGACGAACAACGCTGCATCGAGGTAACAGTTTCTGACCCGGACGCGTCGAAGGTTGACGATAATTTTACAGAGAAGGTCAAGATCCGCGCAATTCCGCTCGGATTCAAGAAAGATATCAGCCGTATCCTCCCCTCTATTACAACGGCAACGCTATTGAACGGAAGCACCAAGACGTTCCAGGTGTGTTTCGAGAAATGTCCCTATCTCAATGGGCCTTTTGAAGTGGGTATTGTCGCATATGACGACGCCTGCAGCCTGCCATTAAGCGATACCCTCAAAATCACGGTCAACATTACGCCACCGGATAATGAGCTTCCCCACTTTACTACATCCGATGTTGAAGAGGCCGTTCCCGAAGGGACTGTCAAATCATGGCCCATTGCCGGTATTGACCCCAATGGCGACCAGCTCGTCGTGGGTGTCATTCTCGACAACTTCAGGATGGAAGATGTTGGCATGAAGCTCGTTCAGACCAGGCTCGAGAATGGATTTTACGAGGCCCAATTACAATGGGATACCCATTGTAACGTTGCAAACTTTTCACATAAGTCTGAGTTCCATGTCACCCTCATGCTCGAGGATATGGATGTATGCAATCTTACACAACCCGACCTGATGACCTTGACACTCAAGGTCGATCTCCCGGATAATACAGACCCGCTCATTGACTCTGATCTTACAGGTGATCCTCGTGAACGGCACGTCACGGACATCAAACGGAAAATTAATGAGTCCTTGGTGTTTCACGTCACGGGTCAGGACGTCGACAACGATTTTATCGTGCTCAGCGCAAGGGGCGTCGGCTTTGATATGGCGGACTATAACATCGTGTTCCCGGGCGACAGCGGCAACGGCAGCGTGGTGTCGCCTTTCAGCTGGAATATCTTCTGCGATAATGTTGATCTTGATGAAAAAGATGAGTTCACGTTTGAGTTCGTTGTCGTGGATGATGCCAACACCTGCCGGATCTATCAGGCAGACACCCTTGATGTTACCGTTAAGCTTTATCCACCCGACAATGACGGTCCTACCTTGTTCGTAGCCAACCTTGAACAGAGTATCTCGATGGTCAACAATGCGATGACAATTGAGCTTGGGCAGCAGATAACGTTAGGGCTATCTGGCACTGATCCTGACCTGAGCCCACAGCCTGACAGGCTTAGACTGGATCTTATTGATGTCAAAGGCAGCGCTGTGCCTGAGGGTTACATTTTTGCTCCGGCTGAAGGAGAACGTTCTGTTGAGACTACTTTTACCTGGAAACCGGATTGCTCATTGCTTCAAAGCGGTGTCGATGAAAATAGCTTTATCTTCACGTTCAACGTCCTTGATGACCGGTGCTTTAGCGAGAAGGGCGATACCCTCTCCGTTGACATTACTGTTAAAGATGTCGACCGCAATGACGAAGATTTTATTCCCCCTAACGTCATCACACCGAATGGAGACAATCTGAACGATTTTTTCGCCATGGTGAAAGAAGACCCTGCCACCCACGCATTGGTGAGCATACTTCCTCGTGACAACTGCAAAGGTCACTTTGAGGGAATATCCATTTTCAATCGTTGGGGAAGACAGGTATACGAAAGCGTTAACAGGGATTTTCGCTGGTACGCCGATGGAGAGGCTGCGGGCGTGTATTACTATATGCTAAAGTATTCCGATAAGGATTATAAGGGTGTGATCAGCGTTGCGTTTTACGAAGCGCAAGTAAATCGTTAAATTAATACCCACACCCTCAGCATCGCCACCGCAAAGATCTGCCACTAAATCATCATTACTATTCTTCTGAAACTACAGTCTCACGGGCAGTAAGTTGTGATCCTTGATGAACACGGTATTTTCGTTCCACTTGACCTTATACCACACATCCACCTTTCCAACGATCTCCAGTCTGTGTCCTTCCGCAATGACACTGACGACGGACGCACCTGCTGACGGTCCGTCCATTAAGTAAGTATTTGGTTCGCCGACGATGCCTGTCGCGATCTGGCCGCCGACGTTAACATGGACAAGAAGAATAACGAGTATGATCACCAGGAATGTGCCGGTTGCAACGGAACGTTTCCCCTTTCGCTTCCAGAACAAGATGAGGCTCATGGACAGCATGGCCAGCGAACATAACACGATCGACACATAAATATGGTAATCGTGATAATACGTCAGGGCCATATCCGCGTCCGAAGATGTATATCCGTCGATGTTGAATTTTGCTGCTAACTCCTCCATTTTATCGAGCACACCTTTATCACTTGTGGCCAGGTAGTAGAGGTTTAAGTAATAGAGTGCCTGACCCGGACGATTGAGACCTTCTTCGATATATGCCATTTTGAGAAGCATGGCTGGCGTGTACTCGTTTCCCTTGAGTATCTCTTTATAGTGTTCAAGGGATTGGGTGTACTGTTTTTTTTCGTAGAGCGAGTCGGCTTGAGAGAGTCGGAAGGACGCTTTTTGGGCACTTGTAGTCCACGCGAAACACATCGATACCACCAATAAAGCCAGCTGCCTCCGCATATTTTCCGTTTCAGTTAGGGGCCACAAGTACGGAAATACAAGAACAACAGTCAAACTCAGAAAGAAGTCTTCTGCCGGGGTGTCTGATTAAAACGTCGGGTGAGCGGGATCAGCAAGTGAAACTATGCATTAAGTGGAAGCTGGATACTAAACTCAGACCCCTTTCACTCCTCTGTTTTCACCTTCAACTCTCCGCCGTGTGCTTTAATGATATCATAGTTTAATGACAGTCCCAATCCTGTTCCCTGTCCGGCTGGTTTAGTGGTGAAGAAAGGCTGAAATATCTTATTCAATACCTTCTGCGGGATGCCGTTTCATTATCCTTTACAGGTACATTTATCATCCAATTTTCTTTTTAGTGTTGCCATGCTTAAGTTTTCTTTTTTCAAATGTCGTGTCTCAAACGCGTACTTAAATGGTGGGCTGACGACAAAACAGGAGTTGATTGCGACATTTGGGACGTTCAAAAATCCTCTTCGATCAGTTCTTTATTCATAAACACGCCGGCCATTGTCCCACTTGCCACAGAGAATGAAACGGCGCGACCTGACACGGTGTTATCTCCCGCAGCGTATATGCCATATATGTTTGTTTTCTGAAACGCATCTACTTTGATCAATCCCTGTTCGGTCAACTCACAGCCTAGCTCAGAAGGTATGGTGCAGTGTTGGGAAAAGGCAGGTTTGGCGTATATAGCCCTCAGCGAAATTTTCGAACCATCTTTAAGAATAACCTCTTTAATATATCCAAGGCTATGTTCAATCCGATCAATTTCAGTTTCAACAATCTTGATGTTGTGGCCTTCAATCTTTTCTCTTTGTTCTTTCGTTAACGTAGATACTCCGTTCGTAAGCAACGTTAGGTCATTTGTCCAGTGGCTGATCATCTTAACGAATTCAAAACCCAAATCACCATTTCCGATAAGCCCTGTCTTTTCATTCTTTATTTCATATCCATGGCAATAGGGGCAATGCAGAATGGAGATTCCCCAACATTCAGAAAATCCAGGGATGGCGGGCATGATATCCTTAAGTCCGGAGGCGAACAATAGCTTTTTGGAATAATAGCTATCACCTGTCTCTGTATTGATTTGAAACAGTTCATTCTTTTTACCAGTTATTGCTTTTCCGTTGAGGAATCTGATTGTTGGATAGTTGAGAACTTGTTCCTTTGCCTTTTCTGATATTTTCGCCGGGGTTTCTCCATCGTGCGTAATGAAATTGTGTGAGTGTGGTGTCTGTTGATTGCAGGGCTTCCCGCTATCAATAACCAGCACCTTTCTTGAAGCTCTGCCAAGAGCCATAGCCGCGGAGAGTCCCGAATAACTCCCTCCGATAATAATTACGTCAAAGTCCAAAGCCATTTCCTGAATAATTGTTGAGTTCGGCACAATGTTAAACAGTTAAAACCGTACTTGCAACATTGTTGCAAAATATTAACTTGTTGCAACTAACTCATTTTCATCGTTTATTTACTTAACAAAATATAAGGATATCGTTAAGGTTGAAGCAGAATTGATTTGTAAAAAATTGCCGGTAAATCTTCCTGATGAATAATAAGAAAAACCATCTCCAACCCCGTTGGGCCATTCATTTTTTAGGATGGTTTTGCCCCGCTCATTTACGCGAAGAAATTGAAGGCGATCTTCTTCAAAGATTTGAACGTGACACAAAGAGCCTGGGCGAGAACACAGCAAAGCGAAGATTGCTTTGGAATGTAATTCGATTTTTCAGACCTGGAATAATACTGAGAAATACGTTTTCATTTCAGCTCGCTAAGGTGGATATGCTCCTTAGCTATTTCAAGATTGCGAATCGCCACTTCGTAAAAGGAAAGTCCTTTGCACTCATTAATGTATTGGGACTTTCGGTCGGAATAACTGCATTCCTTTTGATCATGCAGTACGTAAGCTTTGAATTGAACTTTGATGACTTTCACAAAAACAGGGATGAGATTTATCGTGTTGCCTATGAACAGTATGAAAATGATGAGCAAAAAAATAATTCAGCGAGAAATTTTGCGGGTATACGGAGCCTCATAAAGGAGAACTTTTCTGAGGTTAAAGCGTGTACCGGATTTGACAGAACGGCTCCTCAGGCGTATTTTATTTTTAGTTACCTGGGCAAAAGATATTACGAACAGGAGTCATTTTACCAGATGGATTCAAATTTCTTCAGGGTGTTTCCATCGCTCTTGTTAAAAGGTGATCCGTCCTCAGTTTTAAGTGATCCGCATAACCTTGTGTTGTCCGGGAAAATGGCAAAGAAACTCTTCGGTGATGCTGACCCAATTGGAAGAAAGATCGAAAATAAATCGCCCTCTTATAGTAGTGTTTCTGAATTTGTAATAACAGGAGTCTTGAAGGATCTACCTGAGAACTCGCACTTTCATCCGAATTTCATTGCGTTAAGTTCACTCGGAGATGAGGGGGACATTACCACTTATTGGATCGGCCCCCGGGTATACACATACCTGACACTAGAGCCCCGCACGGACCCAAGAAAAATTGCTGAGCGGATTAATAAGTTGTTAAGAAAACTGGGTAGTCATAATTTGAAGACGATAGGTGCCAGGGTTCTCCTTCAACCAATTTCTGATATTCACCTTCGCTCCAATCTTCACGATGAATTGGAGCCGAACGGAAGCGAAATTTGGATTTATATTTTGACGCTCACCGGGATAGTCGTGCTATTGCTGGCCTGGATCAATTATGTGAACATGGAGACGGCCCGGTTTACCAAGAGAACCAAGGAAGTTGGAGTGAGACGGGTAGTGGGCTCTGCCAAAAGCGACCTGGCCTTACAATTCATGGTGGAATACTTCTGCATCACGATGTTAGCTTCCGTTATTGCGGTCTTTCTATTTGGATTGGTACTTTCTCATTTTAGTTACTTGACGGGTGTTCCGATTGATGGTTTTCAATTGTCCTCGCCGAAAGTGTGGATAGTTGGTATTTCGTTGTTTTTTATGGGAACAATTATCGCTGGCATCTATCCGGCCCTTTTTCTGTTGAGGATCAATCCCATTGCCACATTAAAAGGAAAGGTCACGGGAACGAAGCATGGTCGGTTGATTCGCAAATCCTTAATGGTTGTTCAATTCACTGCTTCCATGGGCCTGGTTGGATTTCTTCTTGTGATCAGCGAGCAGTTGGAATTTATGCGATTGACAAATAAAAAAATTGATTTAGAAAGAATAGTATCAATCAGAAATCCAACCGTATATGCAAATGATGATGATAGTATCAACTACTCTGAATTCAGCACCTTCAAACAAAAATTGCTTTATAACCATTTGATTAAAAACGTCACCAGTTCATCGGTTATTCCAGGTGTCGAGATTGACGAGTATTTTACGAATCGGTTGAAGCGAAATCTTGGTGATCCGAATGATCCTACCCGTTATAGAATACTATTTGTTGATTATGATTTTATTCCATTCTATGGTGTGAAACTTAAAGCCGGAAGGAACTATTCCGTGAAAATGGGAGACGAAGAGAACTGGCAAAATCTTATTTTGAATGAAAAGGCAATGCATAGTTTGGGATTCAATTCCGCAAGCGAAGCCATCAATGAGGAAGTTAACTTTCATCTTTGGGGAAGTGACTTTGCGAAATATAGAATTGTCGGTATTGTTGAAGACTATCATCAGGAAGCGATAAAAAAGGAAGTAGATCCGATTGTATTATCATTAAATCACAGCAGATTTCAGCAAGTTTTTTATTCCGTAAAGCTCAATGCGGGTGTTAGTCCTCAGGAGGGTCTTTCCTGCATAGAGAATACCTGGAGGAATGTCTTTCCAAATAAACCATTCGAGTATTATTTTCAGGATGATTATTATGACAAGCAGTTTAAATCAGAACTACACTTTCAAAGGATCTTTACCTTATTTTCGGGAGTGGCCATTTTTATTGCTTGCCTTGGAATTCTCGGTCTGACCTTATTTGAAGTTAACTCGAGGGTAAAAGAGATCAGTATCCGTAAAATTTTTGGTGCAACGCTTTCGAGTCTGATTGCATTGCTGTCGAAGGACTATCTCAGGTTATTAATAATCTCTTCACTTATTTGTGTTCCATTAATTTACTATGGGGCTTCGGGGTGGCTGGGAAGTTATCCCGTTCGGATAGGGTTGAATCCTTTGTTTTTCACTTTACCCATTCTTTTAATAGTTGTGTTGGTGATCCTGGTTTCAAGTGTTCAAATTGCTAAGGCAACTAATTCTAATCCTGTTGATACAATAAAGTATGAGTGACGGTATTGGTTGGTCTGGCCGCTGTATTATCATTTTTTTGTCCCTTAAAAATTTTCGGCGCTCAAATTCGGTATCCGTTGTTCTCATCTAACGGAAGAACATCTTGGCTAATACTAAAATTGAATTTTGGGCTTATTCGGTGAGGGCTATGGCAGAATCTACACATTCGGGACAGAGCAGGTAGGTATTTAGTAGCGGAAATGCTTATATTGTTTTACGTCGCCGCAATCGATTGCGGACATTGTGATTTGTATGATTTCCTAGACCTGTTAACCTGCTATTCCATGAGAGGAATTCGATCACAGTAGGATGTTTGCCCTGATAGCATCCATGGAACCATCGTTCCAACAGTATTCTTATGCTATCCTTCCTCCACGTCAAACAGAATCTTACCAAACTAAAACCATAACATATGAGAAGACTACTTTACCTACTATTGTGGATAGCAGCGTGCAGTGTATCACTGTATGGCTATTCGCGAGATTTGACCTTTTCTAAACCTTTCCACGTAAACATCAGTCCGATTTATCTTCAAGCATCAACCGTCACTGGCAAAGTGATAGATGAATCAGGTGTGGGCATGCCAGGTGTAAACGTTATCGTGAAAGGAACCTCCAACGGAACGGCGACCGACTCGAACGGTGCTTACACGTTGAGACTTACATCAGATCAAACTTCCGGAATTCTGGTATTTTCATTTATCGGCTACCTGCCGCAGGAACTAGCTATCGATGGACGAACTACTATCAATGTCACGCTGGCCACCGATCTCCAGCGACTTTCAGAAGTTGTCGTAGTGGGCTATGGCACGCAGGAAAAACGTGATGTCACTTCCTCGATTTCCTCCATCAGGGAGAGGCTATTACAAAAATTTCGACCGGTAACGCGATGGATGCCATGAAAGGACAAATCGCAGGAGTAGATGTTTTACAAAACGGTGGACGCCCAGGAGAAGCACCACCATTACTATTCGTGGAAGAAGATCGCTCACAGCATCCAATGATCCGCTGTTTGTTATCGACGGTATTCCGATGACCGCGGGTACTTCATCGACAATTTCGATTTTAACACAGCCGACATCGCTTCTGTGGAAGTGCTGAAGGATGCTGCATCACAGGCGGTTTATGGATCAAGAGGTTCCAATGGTGTAATTCTGATCACCACCAAAAGAGGTGCAGCCCGGAGTAACTATGTTAATTTCACGACAACGTATGGGGTATCTGAAGCTTTTAAATGATCCCTATGATGAATGGGGCGCAATTTGCAGACTTAAAACGTGAGGCCAACAGGCTTGATGCAAATGGACAATCGGGCAGAAGCGCCTGGGGTGACGTAGGGTCCACGATTCCTGACGATGCCGTGGTTTTTAATGATCCGGTCGAATTAAATTCCGTGCAAAATGGCTTGTCAACCGATTGGCAGGATCTGATCTATCAAAATGGATCCCAGCTAAATCAACCAATTAAGTATCTCAGGAGGGTCACGAAAAGACGGCTATATGTAGCCTTTAACAATTTTGACGAGGATGGACTTATTGAAGGAACCGATTATAAGCAGATACACGGGACGCATCAATGTTGATCATGAAATTGGCAAGAGATTTAAGGTTGGGGTGTCTTCGATTATTCGAATGAATAGATACAAATTGGGGTTCCGGATCTGTAATTTCAGAGGCAGTAAATCAATCTCCGCTTGGATTGCCATATGATGCAAATGGCAACATTATCTTTTTGCCGATTTCGGATGGCATCCGGTCCAACCCATTAAGTGAATTAGTTCCGGGTAAACGTGTGGACGAAAGAAAAATAGATCGGGTCTTTTCTTCTGTCTATTTTGATGCTAAGATCGTTAAGGGTCTTACCTATAAATTCCTGTTGGGTCAGGATCTTCTGAATTTTCAGCGGGGAATTTTTGAAGGACAATTTACCAATACCAGAAAAAATGGTACGCCGGCCGCCTCCCTGCAAAAGTTTGACCAGCAGTTTGGATATACGTTGGAGAATTTGCTCACGTACAACAAGTCTGTTGGCGAGCATGCCATTGGTGCAACATTATTACAAAGTGCCGCTGAACAAAACTATCAGGTCAAATCTGACAGGCTGCTCAAATCTTCCTTATGAAACTACGCTTTGGAATAACTTGGGATTTGGGAACAGTCACATCATACGCTACGAACATTTGCAGTATAACCAGTTGCTCTCGTATATGGCCCGCGTTAACTATTCCTATAAAGGTAAATACTTGTTTCAGGCCAGCATGAGATGGGATGGCTCATCCCGACTTGCAGAGGGACATAAATGGGCAAGTTTCCCCGGCGTTTCTGTGGGTTGGAGAATTAAAGACGAACCTTTATGTCAGGCGTCAGGCTAATTAGTGAACTCAAACTCAGAGCATCATATGGTAAAGTGGGTAACACGGCTGTACAACCTTATCAAACACAAGGGCACGCTGGCCAACACTTTGTATGACTGGAATGATATAGATGCCAAAGGCTTTAGACTTGATCAACTCCCAAGTCCTGATCTTAAGCTGGGAGTATTCAGAATCTTTTGATGTCGGACTTGATTTTGGTTTCTTCAACGGCAGGTTAACTGGCTTTGTTGATTACTATCACACTTCAACAGGTAGCTTCACTTTTGCTGAATCGCGCGCTTCCGCCGACGTCAGGATATGCTTCTATTCTGCAAAATATCGGAGGTACCGAAACCAGAGGGTTTGAGGTTACACTGATGTCGACTATCGTTGATCTGCCCAACGGCCTTAAATGGACCGCCGAATTTAATCTTGGCAGTTTGAAAGAAAAAATCGTGGACCTCGCTCAAAGGGGACCCAACGGCGAGAAGGTTAATGATGTGGGAAACGGTTGGTTTATCGGGCAACCTATCCGTGTCTTCTATGATTACAACAAGATTGGAATATGGCAGGCGGACGAAAAAGATCAGGCCGCTGTATACGGTCAGTTTCCCGGTGAAATTAAAGTAGAAGATATCAACGGTGACAACAAAATTGATGGCAGCAATGACAGGAAAGTAATAGGCAACGATGTTCCTAAAGCTTATGGTGGCCTGACAAATAAGATTACATTTAAAGGTATAGATTTTTCCTTTTTCTTCTACTATAGACTGGGCTTCACTATAAACAGCGAGTTCAGCAACGCTCAGGCTACCATGCAGGGAAGGTATAACAACGTTGATGTCGACTATTGGACTATTGATAATCCCACTAACAGCTATCCAAGGCCTAACAAGAACCAGGAAAATATCACCTATGGATCTGCATTGAATTATATGGATGGTGGCTTTGTGAAACTGCGCAACGTAACACTTGGGTATACCCTTCCGGAAGGTTTGGCATCGAAGCTCTATATGACAAAATTACGAGTGTTTGTCGCTGCACAAAATCCACTTGTCTGGTCGAAGTACAAGTTATTTGACCCAGAGCGGGCGGGCAACGTTACCTCGGGTGAGATGCCTTCTTCCCGATTGTTATTGGGTGGTATCGAAATATCATTTTAAGTCTTACATATAACAAGAAATGATCATGAAAATGAAAATAACAAAATCAATATTGATAGCCCTTGCGTTGGTAGCATTTAGTGCACAATCCTGTAAAGACTATCTCGATGAAAATATGATTTCAGGAGTTTCCTCAGCGATCTATTACAACAATGTGGCAGGACTCGAAGATGCTGTAGATGCTACTTATTCATTCCTGAGAATGATCTATAGCGAAGAGCGCTCTTATATGCTTTCCGTCTTCGGTACCGACACGCATACGAATGGAGCTGATGGTGGATGGAAGTCTTTTAATTATTACGACAATGGGCTTAATGCTTCGGCTGCCATATTGCTCGAACAATGGACGTTTTTATATCAGGGTGTCAATCAGGCTAACGCGGTCGTGGCGCGCGCTGGATCCGTTCCTGATCTCTCCGAAGAGTTAAAATTAAGGCGATTGGCTGAAGTACGGTTCCTCCGTGCCTTTTACTATTTCTATTTGGTTCAAACGTGGGGTGACGTGCACTTTGCTTTGGAAGAAACTACAGAGCCACAGGTGACCGCTAACAAGACGAGCGAGGCTACAATTTACGAGGAGGGAATCATTCCGGACCTCGAATATGCCATCGAAAATTTACCAAAAACCCAAAGCGATTATGGCCGCGCAACAAAAGCTGCAGCGCAATTTCTTTTAGGGAAAGTTTTACTAACGAGAGGTTATAAAGATTTTGGACAAGCCTCTGATTTTTCCGAGGCAGAAGTGCTGTTTACGAACGTGATAGAAGATTACACCTTCGCGTTGGTTGCCTCTCATAAAGAACTGTGGGATCAGGATAATCAATTGAACAGCGAAATAATATGGGCTATTCAATTTACTACCGATGTTATCCTGAACGGTGGAGATACTGGAATAGGAAACCGTGGTCATTTGTATTTCGGAATGGAATATGACGTACAACCGGGAATGATACGTGATATTGCCAACGGTCGCCCCTTCAAAAGATTCAGGCCTACTAATCGCCTCATAGATCTTTGGGGTGCCGCACGTGAAAACGATCAAAGGTATGAAGACACGTATAAGCATGTCTTTTATTGTAATGACAGTCGTACTTCAGGGAACGGCATTCCAAAATGGAAGCAAATCCACGTCGAAAAGGGTGCGAAGAAAGCAGATGGCCAGGTTGTTACTACAGCCGACATAGGAACACCCAGGTTTGCGCTCGGCGATACGGCACTTTTTATTCCAGGCCCGGGTCAGGATGCCAAATGGTTGGGTGATGAAAAACTCAAGGTGAGATACACAGTGATCACAAGGACTAAGGCTTCGTATGCAGCGAGCAGTCTTCCATCATCGGACGCCAATTACTATCCTTCCGATCCATACTTCTATAACGAGAGGCTATTCCCAACGATTTCTAAATTCTTTGATCCACGAAGACCCACTATTCAATGGGAACGCGGTTCACGCGATTGGTTTGTAATGCGGTTAGCTGATGCTTTCCTTCTTCGCGCTGAAGCGCGATTCAACATCGGTAACCTGCAGTTGGCCGCGGACGACATTAATGTAGTCAGGACACGGGCAGCCAAGCCAGGAAAGGTTGGTGAAATGCAAATTGTCGCCGCAGATGTAACCATTGATCGCATCCTTCTGGAGCGCGCGCTTGAGCTGGATGGGGAACAAATTCGTTGGTTTGATCTGAGCAGGACTGGAAAGTTGATCGAATATGTGACACTTTACAATCCCCAGGCACACGTAGGGCAGACGTTGGCCGGCGAGCCTTATATTAAGCCCCATCATATGCACAGGCCAATCCCTCAGGCACAGATCGACCGGACTGTAGGTGGCTACCCGCAGAATCAGGGTTATTGATTTGTCAATGCACAACAGTTGCTAACATTGAATAAAAAAAGCCGCCCCGATGTATCGGGGCGGCTTTTTTATTGAATAAACATCCAGCGATGGCCTTCTATGTCTTCTGCCCGGTATCTGGTGCCTGGTCCTCCGGTTTCAATTGGAGAAAGGATAGTCGCTCCGTTTGCTTTCGCGTGGCGGAAATGCTCCTCTACATCATCAACAACAACAAGTACTCCGTCTATTACGTAGGGAACCTCGTTCCATTTTGCCGCGAACTTACAAACCTCCCTGTGATGACGAGGACTCTGATACTGATCAGTAGGCGATGACAACATCACCATACTTTCTCCCATGACGATCTCTCCATGAGACAATTTTCCCGCGTCATCGAGCCATCGGGTTTTTTCCTTGAACTGAAACACGTGGCATAACCATTCCATGGCTCCTACTCCATTTTCATAGGACAGCATTGGAATAATGGTTTGATTGTGAGTTGCCATTTTGTTAACGATTACAGGTTTTGAGTAGTAACATTTGCTAGAATTTGTACATCAAATTATGCCTGGAGTTTGAAATTTCAAAGTGCAACTTTTCCAAGCTTTGATCTTGCCCGGAGCATTGAGTTGCATAAGCTTTCGACGGAGGGAACAGGATCATTTTCTATACTCGCTGAAGACATGATCCTTTTGCTTAGCGTGGCAGTTAGAACAAACGACTCTGATTTCCGGAGTAAGTAATCTTGTTGTGTTACTATCCTCAAAAAACTGTTCAAATCTCCAGCCACCGGCATCAGGATACTTCGTGCTATCGCGAATCATAACATCAATATGGTGGCGTTTGCCCTCACGAATGTCCATCGTGTCTTCCTTTGCTTCAATAACATCAGAGACGATCATTGAGCCATTTGGAAAGTCACCTGTCCTGTAGCCGATCATGGCCTTCTCATTGGCATACACATGGTTGAAACCACCGATGAATTTGAATACCGGGTTTTTGGGTCCTACGATGTAGGTCTTGACGTGAGTCCACTCTCTATAACCCTCCGGATAGGGAACACTGTCATCAGGCTTTGGGGCCTTCGCAAAAGAGACAAAGATAATCCAGCTGGCAACCATCAAAGTACATGCGTAATACCTGTTTTTTAACATCACAAATTGTTTTACGGGTGAATGAATGAGATGATGGTCATTTAAAACCGATCCCGGTTGCCACAAAATTTCTCATTATTCAGGTCCTCACCAGTTCAGAATACGTGTAAATTGAAATCAAAATGCGCTCAAAATGGAAAAAATGGATGATAAACAATTGGTCGGGCTTTGCGTCGACGAATTGTGTGAGAAAATGGGGTTCGTTGACAGATCCAAATTATTGCAGAGCGACCTTGAGCATTTGAGTTATTTAATTGAAGAAAAGACCAAAGTTGTAATAAGTCTCTCGACTATTAAACGAGTTGTTAACGGGAAATTCGAGAGACTGCCCCAAGTGTCAACCCTGGATGCATTGACAATATTTATTGGGTATTCGGGATGGCAGGACTTCAAAGCAAGAAAAAGTCAGTCGGGTACCGAAGGCGCCATCCGGTCTAAAGCCAATTCCAGTGCCGAGGGGAGAAAAAAAAGATGGCCTGAAAACTATAGGTATCCGGTGATAGTATTGAGCGCGATCCTGATTTTTTTTGTGATTTTTAAGATCATCACAGGGAGTGCCAAGCAGGACGTTGCCTTTTCAGTACAAAAAATGGTTGCAGAGGGAGTGCCAAAAAATGTCATATTTAAGTACAACATAGACAACGTAGATGGAGACAGCTTTTATATTCAGCCTTCCTGGAATCCAAAGAAACGGATCAAGATCAATAAACATAACTATACCCAAACTGAAACTTATTATGAACCCGGATATCATACCGCAAAACTGATTTGTGACAATCGGATTTTGCAGAAAGCCCTGGTTCACATACCAACTAATGACTGGGTAGGATATAGCAAGATCAACTTTTATGACCCTTACCCGGAATACTTTAAGGCCGGGACTATTATTCGCGATAGTGTATTGGGTATTAGTCTCAATGGTCTTAAAGCCACCAATATTGAAACCGGGAAAGATAGGGTCTACTACTATGCTTGTTTTCCCGATTCTCTCCAAATAGACAGTGATAACTTTAGCCTGACCGCCAGGATACGGATGAGGCCTGTGAAAAATACTTTATGCCCATGGATCATTTCGGAGGTGTACAGCGAGAATTCATTTTTCTATTTTACAGGCACTATCGCCGGATGTACAAGCGAAAGTGAGGCTGTTTTCAGTGAAAAGCATCTTAACGGAAAAACAAACGACCTTTCTGCTTTTGGCTTTGACGTAATGAACTGGAAACAAGTTCAGATATTTGTCAGGAACAGGATGGCAAGGATCTCAGTGGAAGGTAAGGAAGTGTTTAATACTACCTATGAACGCCCTGGTGGATTAATCCATGGTATGGGATTCGGTTCGAATGGCCTCTGTGAGGTTGACTACGTTCAATTGTCTGATTCATCCGGAAACATAATCTATCGCAATGACTTTGTATCCACACGTTGAAACTTTCTTATAGTGGATTGCTGATTGCCTTTGATCTCAGTAGTAAAGCCTGAATTTTTTTGGTCATTTCATACTAAATAATAGAACATATCACTGGTTTTTTTCGTTATTTGTTCTGTGATTTAGTAACTAATTGACCAATGGTCAGTATTGCTATTTAGCTGCCCTAAACAACAAAACAATGATTGAAACCAAACTTGGGGAGTTTGAAGAAGTAATCTTGCTACTTACCGGAATACTGGAAAAGGACGCCTATGCCCTAAAAGTCGCGGAGGAATTTGAATCTCAGACCGGAAGATATGTCTCAGTCGGAGCGGTGCATTCTACGCTGGAGCGGCTCGAGGGCAAAGGATTTCTCACTTCAGAAATGGGTAACGCTACGGCTATCCGAGGAGGCCGGAGGAAGCGAATCTTCAAAGTCACTGCATTGGGAAAGCGAGTGCTGACCGAGTTGATGGATTTCAGAATTTCCCTGTGGAAGCAGTATCCGTCGCTGGAAACAAGGCTGCGGTTCGGATAGCAGGTCCGTAAGTAAAATAAAGTGGTGTCACGACGCAGCTTCGACCATTGAGAAGAGGTCACTATTCAATTATCGGAAGTAAGAACATGTCGAAAACTGACAAACATAAACCCCCGCGACTGGCCAAACGGCTGTTACTATCTTTTCTGAGGGACGAACTGGCGGAAGATGTATGTGGCGATCTTGAAGAGCGGTTCTACACGAATTTACATAGCAAGAGTGTCATCCGGTCAAAACTGGGCTACTGGAATGAGGTGGTGCATTACCTCCGTCCATTTGCATTTCGGAAGTCAAAATCATATCCTATAAATCACTACGCAATGATTCAAAGCTATTTAAAAATCGGATGGCGCAATTTGGTCCGCCAGAAAATGTATTCCTTTATCAAGATCGGCGGTTTTGCCCTGGGCATTGCCGCGTGTCTGCTGATCTCTCTATATATACAGGACGAGTTGAGCTACGACCAGTTCTATAAAAACGGTGACCGCATTTACCGGGTTTATGAAATATGGAAAGATGAGGGAGAAACTGGCAGATCAGTCTGGTTTCAGGCTCCGTTTGCCAGTGCGATAAAGGAAGACTATCCTGAGATCGAAAAAGTAGGACGTTACAATTCATCGGAATTGTTTGGCGCCGGGCCCAATCAGATCAGACGTGATGATCAGATAGAGAACACTTATGAAGAGAGTTTCGTCTATGCTGACCAGGAGTTGCTGGAGATACTGGAAGTGCCAATGGTGTATGGTGAGATCTCACATTCATTGAACGAACCTCAATCGATTGTCATCACCCGAAGAAAGGCTGAGAAATATTTTCCCAACGAGAATCCTATTGGAAAATTAATGGTTGTCAATGACGACGTGTCCAAGCCTTTCAAGATCGGAGGCGTAATAGAGAACTTTTCGCCGCACTCTCACATCCAGTTTGATTTCTTTATGACCATGAAAGGCCGCGAATTCTGGCCAGGTGAGCAGAACTATTGGGGAGCAACCAATTATCCTACCTACGTGCTGTTACGGAAAGGCGCGGATGTGAAAGCATTGGAGAAAAAGATGCATAAGGTGGTTGACAAGTACATGTTACCGCTGTGGCTACAGGACGGCCGGGCAAATGCAAAAACCGCTGCCGCCGAAACGGGTTTTGGGATGCAACCGGTAAAAGATATTCACCTGAATACAGAAATATCTGATCCATTGAATCACGGCGATCGCGGATTCGTCTGGATATTCGGTGCAGTCGCTGTTTTTATCCTGATCATTGCCTGCATCAATTTTATCAATCTTTCTACAGCGAAATCGGCGAACAGGGCAAAAGAAGTTGGCCTGAGAAAAACGGTGGGATCGTTCAGAAGCAATATCATCACTCAATTCCTGACTGAGTCGCTGCTGTTCAGCGTTTTCTCTTTTGGGATTGGTATGGTCATCGCCTGGCTCCTGATGCCGTTTTTCAATGACCTCGCCGGTAAGTCGTTGACCATCCCGGTCACAGAATGGTGGTTTGTGCCGCTGATGATCGTATCATCCCTTATCGTCGGAACGCTGGCTGGCATTTATCCGGCATTCTATCTCTCGTCATTCAGACCAGCGCAGGTTTTGAAAGGGAACCTGAGCCTGGGAAGCAAAAATTCGGTTACGCGTAGCGCACTCGTTGTGTTTCAATTCACGACATCCGTAGCGTTGATCATTGCCACAGTGATCATATATCGCCAAATGGAATTTATTCTCAATAAGAAAGTGGGTTTCGATAAGGAACAGGTCATCCTGTTGCAGGGAACAGGGAATTTGTCGGACAAGCTGAAATCATTGAAAGATGAATTGCTGGCTATATCCACCGTGAAAAGCGCCAGCATAAGCGACTATCTACCCATACGGGGCACCAAGCGCAACGGGAATGGGTTTTGGAATGAGGGAAGGAGGAAGATCGATGAATCTGTCGGCACGCAGGTATGGGTGGTCGATGAAGACTATGTCAAGACTATGGGTATGAAGATCATTGACGGGCGGGATTTTGCGAGGGACAGGGTTTCCGATACGCTATCGATCATTATTAATCAGACCATGGCACGAAAACTTGGTCTAAAGGATCCGATTGGAAAGCGAATTCAAAATTGGAGGGTCTGGAATGTTATTGGAGTAGTGGAGGACTTCAATTTCGAATCATTGCGAAGTGAGGTAGAACCGCTGGTACTGGTAGCCGGCATCAGTCCTGGTATTGTGTCCGTAAAAGTGAATACCGCCGATATGCCTGGAACTCTCGCGCAGATCGGCAAGGTCTGGGATAAGTTTTCTCCCAATCAAAAAATCCGCTATTCATTTCTCGACGATAGCTTTGCCCGCATGTATGACGACGTCCAACGGATGGGCCGGATCTTTACAACGTTTGCCATATTTGCGATAATCGTCGCCTGCCTGGGACTTTTCGCATTATCTGCATTCATGGTAGAGCAACGCAGTAAGGAGATCAGCATCAGACTTGTTCTCGGCGCATCACTTCAAAGCATCTTTAATATGCTCACGTTGAACTTTGTCAAACTAGTGCTGATATCGATCGTGATTGCAACACCCATTGCTTATTACATGATGCAATTATGGTTACAGGACTTTAACTACAAGACGCCGGTAACGTGGGACATATTTGCGATCGCCGCCATCATGGCCATCTTCATCGCGCTTGTCACGATCAGTTATCAGTCGATACGGGCTGGCCTTAGCAGGCCAGTCAATGGATTAAGGTCGGAATGACCTTACCAGATTGAAACAAAACTGAATACCTTATTCTCATCAGGTATCTAATTCCAGATGAGGCATTTTTGACGCAAAGACAGACGTAGCGAGTGATCAATTATTCAATACTCTTACCACCTGGGCAAAATCTACATATTTATGGTTTCCTAAAATGGAGCGCTGCAGCGTAAGGGTATATTTTCCACCGTTAAATTCAGATGAGGTTTTGATGATCTCCTTTTTTGTTTCCATCTTACTGGTTGCACCCGTTCCCGTTAACAGTTCTTCCATAACCCGTCCAGTCATTGTAGCTGGAATAGGAATGTTGTGAATTGCGAGAATTGTTGGCGCGATGTCCACGTTAGAAGTAGGCAGCTCACTTGAAAAACTTTTCTTAAAGCTAGGTCCTTTGGCTAATAAGGCGATGTGCACTTCATAAGGACTCAGTCCACCATGACCTGCCACTCCTCTTGAGAAGCTGGTTCCTGCATAACCTTTATCATTTTTGCGATCGTCCCAATTCTCATCCACAAGGATATCGGCCGAGCGTTCAGCGTGATTCCAATGTATGGACTCAAAGGACAGGGTTCCTTCCACAGCACCCTTCGTATCGCCGGGATTTTTTCCTCCTGTAAAAAGACCGCCTACCCAATCCTGAGCCTGAAGTACAGCCACGATCTTTTTGATGACCGTTACATCGTGATCTTTCACATAGATGGCCCCCTCGGATACGATAACGTCTTCACTTTCCGCATCTTTTTTAAGCCCATTGTTTATCAGAAATTCTGTCAGACCTACTTTGCCCACATTTGTTATGAAGCCATGGTCTGCGGAAATGACGATATTAAAATATTGTTCAAGGTTTTTAGTTTTTAGTGTATTCAGGATCCTTCCAAATTCCGCATCGACTATTTTAATGGACTCCATCGAAGTTGCCGCGCCTATTCCATCGCTGTGAGCAGTGCCATCGGGATCCGAGAACCAGATGGCGCTTACCAACGGTCCATCTAGAGTAATTCCATATTTTATCAATGCGTCGGTGATCCATTTGTGCTGTGCCGAGTTGGGTTTTGATTTTGGTGGAACGGCTCCTATTTCATTAACGAGCGTTCCTTTGAACGACTCTGGTAAAATCATTCCCGGATTGACGACAGCGCCGCCACTGACTGTGTGATTTTGCATCAGCGCTTGTCCTGTAGACCCTGAACTGAACACCATCATTTTTTGCCCTGCTTGTTGTAACACTTCGCCTAACGTGATCGCTGTAAGCAGGTGGCCATTTGTAGCTGCACTGATCCTGTTTAGATCCGTATAGTCACCTGTGTTTAGTCCTTTTTTTCTGTCAACGACAGGAAAGTAGACAGTATTGCCAAGTAAGCCGTGGGTGGCGGGGTAGCTTCCGGAGGAGTAAGAAGATGCATTTACTCGCGTGACAGTGGGAAAAACGCTATGATGTTGTTTTCCATAACATCCTGCGTTGGAGAATGCATACAAGTTAGGCATCGTCTCAGCCGTAATATAATCCGGCCGCAGGCCATCAAAAAATACAATTAGTGTTCTGAGATCCTTTTCATTTTTTGTTTGTGCAAATACTATCGTATTAAAAAGAACGAGCAGAACGAAAGCTATTTTTTTTATGAATTGAGTCATGTTCATGAAATTTAGAATATAAAAATTAAGGAAAAATATTAATCATGTTATCGATCCCACCAGACTTTTAGATCACTATTGTCGCCGCCCATTGTGCGTACAGCCGCGTTGAGATTTTCGGCATTGAGGGACTGGAGATAAGTTGGATAAGGAATTCGATAAGGGAAATTATTTTCAACGGGAATGCCCGTTCCTCTCGGTAAGATCGGATATCCTGTCCGGCGTTTTTCGAACCAGGACTGATAATCGACAAAAAAGTAGGCATAATATTTTTGTAGGATGATTTGTTCCAGTTGCATTTCCGTATTTACTGTTTCATCATAGGCTATTTCCGGTTGCTGCAGGAAATCAAGTGGCATAGTGGCGCCCCATTGTGCTATGGATGCTGCAACTCCTGATTCATAGTGGCCTTTTGGAGTTTTGTCTGTAGCATAACCTTTTAATGACAATTCAGCTTTGATGAATTCCACCTCGGCGAAAGTCATCATGATCCCAAGTTGGGGTAACGTTTTAAGGGCGTCTGTGTAACTTGAATTTTTTCCAACGACATATTCAACCGTGGTAGGGTAGCCACTTTCAATACCTTGAAATACACTTTGTCCATCTACTGTTACGGGTATTGCCCAGATAGATCGCCTTGGATCTTGTACCGCGTTCATCTTATCCAGGAAGAACTTGGTAAAGTAGGTGCCGTCCCGCCAATCTAACGTGCGTGCATTGTAATAAGGATTGAAATACGGGAATGTACCTGGGTACCGGAAAATAGCATTGTCAGCATTACCTGTGAAAACCGGATACGTAACAGGATCAGCTAAAATAGCGCTGAGTTGCTCCCTGACATTAACCTCGCCATCGCGTTTATAAATTCGTAACAAGAGCCTTAGCCGTAACGAATTTGCAAATTTTTTCCATTTCAGGATCCCGGAATTTTTCCCGCCTGATAACGCATTAGCGTTATACACCATATCACCGCCGTACGTCAACGCTTTTGTATCATCAAACAAACTATTGGCTGTTTCCAGATCTTTCAAAATAGCAGGGTAGATATTTTTCTGCTCATCAAACGCAGCCTGCAGAACACCGTCGGTTGCTTTAGTTGCCTGCGAGTAAGGAACGTCACCGTATAGATCGGTGAGGATGGAATATGACCAGCTTTTATAGATCAGCGCAATGGCCTTATAGTTAGGTTCGTTCAGCTTGTCGGCAATGTTATAGATATCTTCAATATCCGTTAAGTATCCATAGAAGCTAGACCAAATTCCAGCACCTGGGCTAACCTCATAGCGGTGTAGTCCACCTCCCCCTGCGCTTGAACGCGGTGCATCTACCTGCATCAACTCATGGGTGAAGTTGCGTGCCGCCGATACTGACGTATTCACAATGCGATATTGCAATTGGCCCAACATCACGCCAGGCGTAATTTCCTTCGGACGATTGGGATCGGTATTCAGCTCTTCAAAGTTATCACTGCAAGCTGGTAACAGACAGGATATCACCAATACTAAGAGATATATTTTTTTAAACATGCTCATGTCGTAATAGTTTGTTAAAATTTTAAAGTAAGGTTTGCTCCGATCGTTCGCGTCGATGGAAATTGCATAAGTTCTACGCCGGGCGTTAGCGTTCCGCTATTCAGGTTTCCTCCTTCGGGATCAAATCCGGGAAAGTCTGTAAAGTTGAAAAGGTCGCGGCCAAAGAGGGCAATCGTTGCCTGTTGCAGGCCAATCTTGTTTACAAAAACAGGTGGTATGTTATATTCCACACGGACCTCTCTGATTTTCAGAAACGAAGCGCTAAAGATATTGGTCTCAGCATTGCTGATCGCATAATAGTTATCGTAGTAAGAACTTGCCGGCACGTTTACCGTATTTGGTGCAAAGGTTCCATCACCCTGCATTACGACCCCTTCCCCAACAATACCACCTTCACGACCAGGCAGCGTTACCGTTGTTTTTCCAAGTGTGTTACTCTTGTGATTGGTTTGTGAGTACATGCTTCCACCCATCTGACCATCCAATAGCACACTGACCTTAAATTTGTAAACAGAAAACTCATTCATGATACTCGCTTTCCAATCCGGAAATGCGTTTCCGAATTTTCTGGTTACTGGATCCAAAGGTGCAGGAAGCCCCACCGACGAATAAATTATTTGACCGTCCGGAGAACGCTGAAATCCTCTCCCATACATGTCGCCCATACGACCACCGACCCTGGCTTCGATGGTAACATTTCCGCCATGGGAATATATTACCTGGTTGGTAATTCCCTCTGCCAGCTCCCGGACATAACTCCGGTTTCGTGACCAGATCAAGGTTGTGTTCCATTTAAAGTTTTCTCTGTCAACTGGTTTGCCGGTTAACTTTATCTCTACGCCTCTGCTGTTTATCAACCCTGCGTTTATAAGCGCATTTGAATATCCTGAAACCGGGTCGAGAGGAATTGCTAAGATCTGGTTACGACTTTTATTATCGTAGACGGCTACATCGAGCCCGATGCGGTTTTGAAACAAACGCAAGTCAATGCCAGCTTCATAGCTTGTCGTGATCTCCGGTTTGAGATCGGCATTATAGAGCGTTGAAGAGTTAGTAAAATTGTTGCTGTATATTTTATCGTAGTACCTGGCTGTTTGATAAGGTCGTGTATCGTTGCCTACCTGTGCCCACGACAATCGCATCTTGGCAAATGAAACAAAGCGTGGAAGAGAGAACAGTTCATCCATTAAAAAACTTGTACTGACTGATGGATAAAAAAATGAGTTGTTTTTAAACGGTAATGTACTAGACCAATCGTTGCGGCCAGTGATGTCCAGGAATATCATTTCATCCAATGAAAATTGTGATGTTACGTAAACGCTGTTGATTGCCTTTTTGTTTTTAAGGGGATCCGCAACTGCCTGGTCCAGGCTGTTCGAAATCTGGTAAATGCCGGGTTGTGCCAGCTGGTCTGCATACATACCGGCAAAGTCATACGTTTGCCGCATAGCATTGGCACCAGCGGATACGGTAAAGCCTATACGATCGCTGAATTGATCTGTGTAGGTAAGCAGGAAATCCGAGTTCGATTCGTAGCTGATCACATTTTGTTCACGGAACATTCCTCTCGGATATTTGGTCATACTATAAGGGCGTTGCTGTGAACGATACTCAAATGACATATCCAATCCGGTACGCACCATTAAACTCAATTTTTTGGAAATTTCGTAAGTTGCCGACACTGTACCGATGATTCCATGCTTATTCATTTTATTCAGCATGGCGTACATATCCAGGTATGGATTGTCCGGCCCTGGATTAAAAGGATTTTTTTGTTGCACCTCCTCTAATCCAGGTTGCCAATAGGGCTTGAACCACTCATGATTTATATTGGGTGCTGTACCGATGATCAAAAAATACATTAAGGATTGATTGTTGTATCCTGCAGCCGGAAGGTTGTCGCTTTTTTTATTAGTGTAATTTGCTTTGCCAGTAATTTTGAGTTTGTCTGAAATCTTCTGGCTTACCGAAAGTGCGGCGTTGATGCGCTCAAATCCTGTGTTTGGGATGATCCATTTATTTTTGAGATGAGTGACAGACAGCCTGGCGGATCCGTTGTCTCCCCCGCCTTCGAGCGACAAACTGTTGGAGTATGTAACTCCTGTTTGAAAAAATCCGGAAATATAATCTTTATAGGGTACCCATGGCGTTGCTTCGGTAGGCTTTCCGTCTGGTGCGTCCGGGTTGTATTGATAATAAGATTGCCCGTTGAATTTTGGCCCCCAGGCTCTGCCCGCAGCAACCGTTGTGCTGGTATTTGGTCCATCAGGACCGTCTAAATAAGAGTAATACTGATCCGTACGGCCTTCTCCATATTCAAACTGATAATCGGGCCAACGGTTTACTTCCTCAACACTAACGTTCGAATTTATAGTGATGCCGATGCTGTTGTCTTTTTTTGATCCTGATTTTGTAGTTATAATGATTGCACCACCGGCTGCTCTGCTTCCATAAAGAGCCGTTGCACCAGGACCCTTTAAAACTGTTATTTTTTCAATATCGTCGGGATTAATATCAGAGAGCGTAGATCCATAATCGATTGGACTGTCAGCTGACAAGTGAGAGGAGTATCCTGTTCCTGTGATTTTACTGCTTACAGGCACACCATCAACCACGATCAGTGCCTGATTATTATCCAAATTAAGGGATGATTCGCCCCGAATAGTTATACGCGATGAACCCATTGGCCCTGCTCCGGTACCTTGAATATTTAAACCGGCAACTTTTCCCGAAAGCGTGTTTACCCAATTGTTTGACTTCGCGTCTTTAACAGCGTTTTCATTGACAGATTGAGCAGCAAATCCAAGTGATTTTTCCTCTCTTCTGATTCCGAGAGCCGTTACTACAACTTCGGATAGTTGTCGTGCATCTGTGGTAAGAGTGACGTTTAGCACACTTCTACCCTCAATTGAGACCTCTTGAAAGTTATAACCGACAAAAGAAAATACGAGGATGTCATTTGGAGAACCTGCCGTGATACTATAATCGCCGTTGGCATCGGTTATGGTGCCATTTGATGTTCCCTTTACCAGAATATTGACACCCGGTAAAGAACTTAGATCTTCTGAGGTAACTACTTTTCCTGAAACTGTGAATTGACCACGGGCCGTTGATACTACTAAGACCCAGATTGAAAATGCTAAAATTACTTTTAAATAGACGTTGGTTTTTTGATGTAAAAATTGGTGCATAGTGGTTTAGGTTTTTCGACTTTGTTGTCATCGCAAAACTGCCACCTTCGTATGTCGCTATCTTATCATTGAGATTATTTGAATTTTACTATTGCGTATCCTGATTGTTATCCAATTCATGAACGTTTATTGGTTTGTTTTCAGGAGTATAATATTATGACAACAAGCTAGCGCTCTGGATTGTCGGGAAATCTTTATCGTGACTTCGAGTAACTAAATCACCGTGATGCCAGTGTCTTTAAACGACTCTCCCGTTGTGGCTATTCCTTCTTCATCTGTAATGATCGTATTGACTGAAGACAGGGGACAAATAAAGAATGCTTCGGCCGTATTTATCCGTTCATGAGGCGTGAGTGCAATTACCTGCTTTGAAACTTCCACGATGGCTTTCTTCACCTCACTCTCTTCATAGTTGATAGTAGTTACACCGATGGAAGCGTGGATGCTACATATTCCCATGAAATAAATGTCTGCCCTTACATTCCGGAAGAACCGGATCGTATCATGGCCAATGGCTGTGAACGCACTTTTATATAAACGTCCTCCGGCAAACAGTACTTCAATATTCGGATGTGATTCTAAGACACTTACAACTGGAAAGCTATTGGTCACAACCGTGATTTCGAGATCAGAAGGAAGAATGCCGGCGATAGCCAGGGCCGTGGTTCCGCCATCTAAAACCACAACCTGACCGTTGCGTAATAATCGCACTGCTTTTTCCGCTATGACCTTTTTCTCATCGCTTTTGTAATTTAACCTGTCGTGAAAATGATGGGGGGTCGGTGAATGTGGAATTGCACCTCCTCTAACGGCCTGTAAAAGGCCTTTGTCGGTAAGCTCTTTTAAATCCCTTCTCACGGTATATTCTGAAACCCTGAGTTCTTTACTCAAGGTCTTAAGCGTCACTTTCTGATCCTCCGACAATTTATTCAGGATGTACTGAAATCGCTCTTCTTTAAGCATGGTGCAATATCATGCATTTTTATGTCACATTAACCCAGATTTATTGATTTTGAGGCAATTTATTGCCAATACTTGCAATGTATTGCTAAATGATATACTTTTATGGCATAATATTGCAATATGACAACAGTTATTGACAAAAAAATAAGCAACGGCTTAGGGTCACGTACCAGCCTGGTGTTGCTTTTAATAAATCGTGTGACCGGTCTTCTTACCCGGAGAAAGATCTTGGAAAAACATGCTATCTCCCCTAAAGCAAACCGAAGAAGCGTAAGCATATTCTTTGTGATGCATGGTCTCTGCTTTGCAAGCTGGGCTTCCCGCATCCCCACGATACAGTCAAGCCTGGACCTCAGTGCTTCTGCTCTTGGAACAATCCTGTTTGCACTTCCTTTGGGATTTTTTATTTCACTACCATTTGCCGGATGGCTCATTGCCAAAGCCGGAAGTAAAAAAGCAGTTATTCTGTCATCGATACTTTATAGTCTATCCCTCGTATGTATCGGACTTTCGGCCACAAGAGAACAAGTTGCCTTGAGTTTACTTCTGTTCGGCTTCTTTGCCAACCTATTGAACATTTCGATCAATACCCAGGCCGTTGCAGTTGAGGGATTGTACAAAAAACGACTGATGGCGACTTTTCATGGTCTTTGGAGTCTTGCCGGTTTTGCAGGTGCAGCTATTGGTACGTGGATGATTGGAAAGGCCGTGCCTCCACTCCAGCATTTTATTCTCGTTTGTTCTGCATTTCTTATTACAATAGGGATCTGTGCGTTTTACCTCGTTGAAACAGAAAAAAGAACAGGTGAAAAACGTCCGCTGCTTGCAATGCCCGATAAATCGTTGTTGGGTCTTGGATTGATCGCATTTTGTTCAATGATGGTTGAAGGCGCGATGTTCGATTGGAGCGGAATATACTTTATGAAGGTTGTACGCGTAGACAGTGAATTAACCGGAATAGGCTATACAACATTTATGATTGCCATGGCAGGAATGCGTTTTCTTGCTGATGGCATGGCGGGACGCTTTGGACTAAAACGAATTCTCCAGGCCAGCGGAATCCTCACTACTACAGGGTTACTCCTGGCTGTGGCGCAGCCACAACTGATACCAGCTTTGCTCGGATTCCTGTTGATAGGAATGGGTGTATCGATTGTTGTGCCCATGGTGTATAGTGCGGCCGGAGAATCAAAAACCATGGCTGCAGGAACGGCCCTCACTGCAGTTTCGTCCCTGGGATTCATGGGTTTTTTGATCGGTCCGCCGGCAATGGGATTTGTTGCAGAAGCTTCGAGCTTAAGAGGCTCTTTTCTCGCACTTACCATGATGTCAATTGGAGTGGCTGTTCTTTCGTCTTTTTTGCGCACCGGACGTAAGTGACACTGAAAACACAGTTATTTTTCAGTCATAAACCAGAAACTTTTCTTTCACCCCTGACGGATTAGTGAATGCAATCTTGACACCACCACAGTCGTCTGAACAGCCCTTTTCGCTGGATGAGATGACGGCAACATGCGCTGTGCAACGGTTTGGCTATATACACAATCAATCGCAACAAATTTCACACTAATTGCGGTGATTAAGTTACAGCGTCGCAACTTTTCAAAAGGAAATTGACCATCGGTTGTAAGCTCAACTCAACCGTCATTTACCCTCTTCGACGGCGTAATAACTCAACTCCCTGTCAATACCACAAAAGTACCCTATTGCGCTGTATCAACAGCAAAAATAGAGCACTATGAAACACTACTTTACTCTTTTAATTGGATTGCTGCTGGCCTTTCAAGCGGCGGCGACAAAAAAACCCTCGTGTAATAGCGACAGCTATTCCTCCGAGATTTTGAAAGAAGAGCAGATTTCAGAAACCTGCATCAGGTATGAAATAAAAGTGTCGTACGATGGCACAAGGAGTTATGGACTTTCCCACTATTCGATTGCCATTCCCTGCGGAGAAGTAAAGAACGTCAGCAATTCAGAGAACTGGAAGATGGTGTTCGGGAAGGACCGGACAACCGGAGTTTACGGTTTGAAGGTCGATGACATAAGCGGATTTGGTGAACGTGGCGCAGACAGCTTCACGATAAATTTCACCTGGTGCTCCAGCAGTTCCTGTACTAAGGAATTGGGTGTTGTCGCGTACAAGGCCGGAAGGTGTGTCGATTACGACACGTTATCGCATAGCGATGATCCGGATACAACACAAACTTGTTCAACCTTATTAGCTTCCTTGCAAAAGAAAAACGCAACTTGTTCGGCTGATAGTGACGGTGAACTGAAAGTTATCATTCAGGATGGGCAGGAACCTTTCGTTTACACCTGGTCTAATGGTGCAACTTCATCCAGTATTCAAAATCTGGCCACTGGGAATTATGCCGTTACTATAAAAGATGCAAAGGGGAATATCTTAACCTTAAAAGGAGAAATTACCGCTCCTCCGCCCATTATCATCAATGAGTCTGCGGTTAATCCCTCGTGTAGCGGACTAAACAACGGATCGATCGCGCTTAACGTGACGGGCGGAACTGGCGCATATACCTATTTATGGAGCTATGGTTCAATTGAACAGGATCAAAGTAATCTTCCCAGCGGATTCTACACCGTAACGGTCACCGATTCAATTGGGTGTTCGTCAGTGAAAGCAATTGTACTAACCAACGGATCACTGATCTCGGCCGAGGCCTCCCTCAGTAATCCTTCCTGTGCACAAACTAATGGTGCCATTGATGTAACGCCGATTGGTGGAATAACTCCTTACACATATTTGTGGAGTACAGGAGCAACGACACAGGATTTACAAAATGTTGCAGCAGGAAGTTATCTCATAACCATAACCGATGCTGTGGGCTGTCTGACGAGGAAAATATATACACTTGGAATCAACAATACATTGTTGATTCAGCATTCGATGACGCCAACAACTTGTGCGGGCGATAATTCAGGAGCCATTGACTTAACGATTTCCGGTGGCACTCCTCCTTATACGATTCAATGGCAGGATGGACCAACGACAGAGGATCGCTCAGGATTAACGGTTGGTTTCTATCAGGTCACTGTCACCGACGCGGCAGGATGTTCTACACAATCGACAATTGGCGTAAACAAGAAGCCACTACAGGTGAGCAGTATCGTTAAACAACCCACATGCGCTCAGGGCCTTGGCTCTATCTCAGTCACCCCAACGGATGGCGTGCCACCCTATACCTATCTCTGGTCGAATGGTGAGACGGGTAATGTTATTGATGGTCTTGCAGAAGGAAATTATATTGTCATCATTACCGATGCCACGGGATGCAGTGAAACGCAATCATTTTTCATTGTGCCTCCTACTGTTATCGATGTTACCGGTGTCATAAACAATTCACAATGTGGAATTGAAGGTACGTTTGGTATTGACATTACTGTAACGGGCGGCCAATTTCCCTACACATATCTTTGGTCTACGGGGTCGACCTCCGAGGATATTTCGGGACTTTCCGCAGGTACATATTCTGTTGATATTAAGGATGGTTCCAGTTGCGTAGTGAAAAAGGAATTTATCATAGACCCTGTTTCCATTAACTGGTCTTGTTTAATCGACCCATTAACAACTCCTGTTGTTTGCGGCTCGGTCGGTAATTTGCTGTCAACGGCGATAGCCGATGCCACAACATACGAATGGTCTGTTACCAGCACGGACAATAACTGGGTTATAACCTCTGGAAATAGCGATGCATCTGTCGTTTATACTGCAGGTAACGTTGGAAGCTCAGCTACCTTCACGCTTTCAGTGACAAAGAATGGCTGTACACAAACCTGTTCTTATACCGTAGCGAATGGATGTATTGCGCGCGACAATACCGGCGGCGGTGACCCTACTTCGAATGATCCTTGTACTACCCCACCGACAACACCTCCTGTAGTCGAAGAACCTACTCACCCTGAAGATCCAGGCGAGGAAGACCCGGGCCACGGCTGCAAGGTTCATATTGTACGCACTTATCCAAATCCCTTCAAAGACAAAGTGAAGTTGGAGTGGAAAGCGACAGCGAATGATAGAGTTCGCCTTGAAATATTTGATGCGCATGGTAACCGTGTGAGTGTAGTTTACGACGGGATGGTTACAGCCGGCACAAATTATTCAGTCGACTGGTCTGCAACGGGCTGCAAGGATTGGGTATATTATTTCAGATACACATCGTCGAAGAAAGTAGACTCCGGAAAATTGGTAAGGAAGAGATAAAATCAGAAGCATTCAACGAAGACCTGCAGGACTCCGGACCTGCAGGTCTTTTTTTATTTATTGCCCCTCTCAATCTACTTATCCATACTTTTTTGCTATAATAACGACACCAGCTCTATTTCAAAGAACGGCAGAACAGTTGTACTCCAAATCCGTTTACAATTAAGATCTAACAGCGGTGAATAGATGAACCGAAGCACGCACTTAAAATTTAAGCAACTGGCGCTAATCATAGTCTCGTACCTGGTTATCGGATTTATTATGACCGTTTACAATGACCTGGTCCTGCACGCCGACGTTTCTCAGGGAACTAAACAGGATTATTCCTTTTTTTCGGAAGCGGTGAGAAATATGACTGGAGGTTTGTTTGGCGCGATCTTAGGCGGGAGCTTCCTGGTGTTTTTTGTAAATGTGAAATATCAGGACAAACCTTATGCATATACCATCATTGCCGTAAGCATTGCTTTCGTTATTATCTTCACAATCATTACCGTATTGATGGGCGCGGTCATCGTATTGTATCAAACCGGGGAACCGCTAACAAACCCCGATACGCAGCAAGCTTTGATCGAATTTCTAAAGAACACCTCACATGTGAAATCGGCAATAGGATGGTCACTGACAGTTGCCGCTACACAATTGCTGCTGCAAGTCAACAGTAAGTTTGGGCAGGGAGCTTTTTGGAACATCGTTTTTGGAAAGTATAATACCGCCAAAGAGGAAGAAAGGATTTTTATGTTCCTGGATCTGAATTCCTCAACCACTATTGCCGAGCGACTGGGGAATGCGAAGTATCACAGCCTTCTTAAAGAATTCTTTGCGGACATAACATATCCTATTGTTGAAAATAAAGGTGAGATCTACCAGTACGTGGGAGATGAAATCGTCCTGACCTGGGCTCCTGATGATCAGGTGCCCTACCGGAAATGCATTGAATGTTTTTTTGCAATCAAGCTTCATATCGAAAAGCACCAAAAAAAATATCTTTCCAACTATGGCCTGGTTCCATCTTTTAAAGCGGGAATTCACTACGGAAAAGTAACCGTTGGAGAAATAGGGATCATTAAAAGAGACATAACCTGTTCGGGAGATGTACTGAACACGACGGCACGGATTTTATCGATGTGCAATGAATTGAATGAAGAATTAGTGGTATCCGCGGATCTGGCGTCGAAAATTCATGCGCTGGATAATTATGTCAAGCAATCCCTCGGCTTTATCAAATTGAAGGGCAAAGAAAAGGAGTTGCTGCTTATTTCAATTACGGCTTCTCCGGTAAATCCTTAAGCAAGCGATTTTGGATGTTAAATCGTGATTGTAGGTCTATTTGAAGATGTTGTACTGCGCGACCATTTTTTTATATTCCGGAAGTATCTTATCGTAAAGCGCTTCGTCTACTTTCTTTAATGAATTGAGTAAACCACCGATGCCGGAGTCTTTCAGGCTCACGCGCTGTTTCTTAATATCTTCCATTTTATTTCGGATCGCGGCTTCCAATTTCACCAGTTCTCTTTCTGTCATTGAAGTAATTTTTGGTAATGCAAAAATAGCCATCTCACCACAGAGTTTGTTGATTAATTATTAAATTAGTCTGCAAGCACCAACTGTATGCCTCTGCTGCCTCCAGTACCCTTAAACAACTACAGCGATGAAAGAGGGAGACGTCGTCACATCTGAGAATTTAAGAACAGAATGGAAACACGTCCTTTCCATATTTGATACGTTTATTGACAATGGCTATAAGCTCAGACCCCTCAGATTAATTGTCCGGCACATAATTCAAAAAGGCTACAACAAGGCGCTGCTTCCAGGGACATCGATGTATTCTTTGTTGATTTCCATTCCTATTGAGAACAGAGTCAGCCATAATAAAACGTTAAGTATAGGTTTGGACGAATTGAGGGGAAGATTGGAATTCAAGTTCAGTGACTGGACAGGAATCGACCGGCACCATTCAGATGCTAAAAAACAAATCAAGTGGGCTGAGACTTGCCTGGCCACAGAGGGAAGCACACTCATAGAACATTTCTTCGCGGACAATGAGGACTTCAGGAAGGCAATTGCACAAAAATGAATGTTGAGATCCATTGATACGCCCAGCGTCGGAGGCTGGGAGGGTCTCGAGTTCCACTTACTACTCCGATCAAGATCGAATGGAGATAAATTCTGATTTCTAGTAGACATCAAGATCACGTCCTACAACAAAATGTCCGGGATAGCTTGAGCTCATGTTCTTAAATATTTCATCCAAAGAGAGCCCGTTATAATGATAGAGTATAAGAAGTTTGGGCTTAGCGCGTTTTGCAAGTTCAGCCAGCTCAGGCGTTGTTGTGTGGTATTTGGACGCAAATTCCTGGAACATTGCGGGACGTGTTGCAAGCCAACCGGGAGTATGGGCTTCGTGAATCAGTACATCGCAATTATTACAAGCGGCAATGGTAGCCTCGGTTGGATTTGTGTCGCCTGAAATAACAATACTCCGGTCCCTGGTATCGAACCTGTATCCATAACTTTCCATGGCATGTTTTGTGGCAAAAGCGGTTACGGTTACATTCCTATCCTTATAGACTACTCCGGATGTGACTTCGTGCGCATTTACTTTGTGTCCACCTGAAAATTCACGTTGATTTCCATGCGGATTGGTCCTTGTTTCTATGTCCGTTCGATAGGCTTCAAGTAAATGGTCCGTCATGGACTTAATTCCCTTGGGTCCATACACTTCCAGGGGAAATCTTCGTCCCATTGTCCATGGTGAAAAGATCAGGTCCGGGTAACCAACCGTATGATCCGAATGCAGATGCGTTACAAACACCACGCGAAATTTTGTCGGATCGAGCGCTGGAAGCCCACGGGAAAGTTGCGCAGATTTGGCTCTTCGCACTAAACCAGGACCCATGTCAATTATATATGCGGTGTCATTCACGATGATGGCAGTACATGGACCGGAGCGATCCGGATCTATTCCCGGCGTCCCCGTACCAATTAAAACGACTTTTGTGCTTGATTCCTTTTGTAAGGGTCCCTCATTAACATTTTTTGAAGCCGCTGGTTTTGCAGGATGGACTGTGGTTTGCGCATCATGTCTCGCCAGTTGAAACGCAGTCAGAAAAAAAACGGCCAGCAGACAGGTATAGTAGTTTTTCATATTATGACTTTTAACGCTAACTAGTTTTTGCTTACCTGATGGGCACGATTCCGCAAATAGGTGCCGGTAAGAGAATGTTTCGCACTGATAAGCTCCTTAGGTGTACCCTCGAAAATCACTTTGCCTCCTTTGTTGCCACCTTCCGGACCCATGTCAATGATCCAGTCCGCATTCTTGATGACATCCAGGTTGTGCTCGATAACGATCACGGTATTGCCCGTATCGACCAGTCGATTCATGATTTCCAACAGATGACCGATATCCGACATATGCAATCCGGTTGTTGGTTCATCCATCACGTAAATGCTTCCCTTTTTGTGCAGTTCACTGGCGAGCTTAATACGCTGGCATTCACCGCCTGATAGCGTGCTGAGTGGCTGTCCCAGCGTGAGGTAATGCAGGCCCACATCGCTCATGGCCTTCAATTTATGGACGATCTCTTTAACATCAAAGTATTCCAGTGCCTGCTGAACCGACATTTCGAGGACATCGCTAATGGACTTTCCGTTAAATTTATATGCCAGCACTTCATCTTTGAAACGTTTACCGCCGCAGACTTCGCAAGGAGTCTTCACTTCATCGAGGAATGCGAGATTGGTATAGATAACACCCAGGCCCTGGCAGTTTTCGCATGCGCCTTTGGAGTTGAAGCTAAACAACGAGGGGCTCACGCCATTGGCTGCGGCAAAAACTTTCCGAACGTCGTCCATGATGCCGGTATAGGTAGCCGGATTTGACCGCGAGGAAGTTCCTACTGCAGACTGGTCAATGGCAATTGCATCGGGATGTTGTTGAAGAAATACATGGTTAATTAGAGAACTCTTACCCGAGCCTGCAACCCCCGTCACAACGGTAAGCACACCCGCAGGAATTTTTACGGTTACATTTTGCAGGTTGTTCAGGTTGGCTTTGGAAATAGTTAGCTGGCCCTTAGCCTTTCGAAAGCTTTCCTTCATGCGGCATGGACTGCTTCATAAATTTTCCGGTGAGAGTGCCTGCTTTGAGCAGACCAGCAAAGTCACCCTGATAAACAATGGTTCCGCCACCGCGGCCAGCAAGTGGACCGACGTCCACGATGTGGTCAGCCACATTGATAACGTCTGGATCATGCTCTACCACCAGAACCGTATTGCCTTTGTCCCTGAGTTTTAGCAGAAGCTCGTTTAGCCGATGCACATCGCGCGGATGCAGCCCTACACTTGGTTCATCAAATATATACATCACATCCACGAGGCTTCCGCTGAGGTGCTTTACCATTTTGATGCGCTGAGATTCACCGCCTGATAACGTACTGGTCTCGCGGTTGAGGCTTAGGTATTCGAGCCCGATGTCAATAAGATATTGGAGACGCTGAATTAATGTGGTGGCTATCGGTAAGGCGATGGGATCCTTTATGACCTTGATTACCTCGATCAGTTCACCCACTTCCATGGCGGCAAGCTCGGCAATATTCCGTCCGTTGATCTTGCACTTCAGCGCGGACTGGCTGAGACGCGCACCTTTGCAAAGGTGGCAAGGTCCTTCGGCAATAAAAGGCTCCACTGCCTTTTGAGTGCGCTCCGACATTGTCTTGACGTCCCGTACGACATACTTGTTATTGAATTTTGTAACGATTCCCTCAAAAGTAAAATTGATGATCTTCCCTGCAACTTTGGATTTGACCTTATAAGGTTCGCTATATAGGAGCAGTTCCATTTCATCTTTTGTATACTTCGAAATCTTTTTCTTGTTATCAAATAAACCCGACTGCGTGCAGATGTTCCAGTACCAGGTGTCAACGGCATAGTCCGGAAGAAGAATAGCCCCCTCGTTGAGGGACTTGGATTTGTCCAACGCTTTCTCCAGGTCGAGTCCTACTTTGCGGCCGATGCCATTGCATTCGGGACACATACCCTGAGGATCGTTGAACGAAAAGAGATTATAGTTGCCAATATGCGGTTTGCCTGCACGCGAAAACAGCAACCGAAGTACCGTAAAAATATCTGTGATCGTACCCACGGTGGAATGAGATCCTCCACCTAGCCGTTTTTGATCTACGACAACAGCCATACTCAGATTTTCAATCGCGTCAGCATCCGGCTGTGGAAAACGGGGAAGAAAATTGCGAACGAACATGCTGAAATTCTCATTCAACAGACGCTGCGCTTCCGTGGCGATTGTATCAAATACAATAGATGATTTGCCCGAGCCGGAGATACCTGTAAAGATGGTGATCTTACGCTTGGGAATACTCAACGATACATTCTTAAGGTTGTTCTCGCGGGCACTGCGTATTTCAATATATTCCTGGGGCATCGTTTTTGGAGTTTTAGGTCTTTAAAACCGGAAGTTATTGATTCATATACTTTATCAAAAAGCTTACTTGCTCCTTGTCGCTTTCATAGCGTTCTCGTGAGCAATTCACACTACTTTGTTAACCATTAAATGACAAAAATCAGGAACAGAAAAATTGCTTTCTAAAAAGGTCTGCCCCTTAAGGAGCCCACTAGTTCAGATTCTTTGATTAACTGACCCTTCCTGAATATTCTTACAACATTCAAGTCGGAATTGAGATAAAGGCTATCACCCGGCTGATACTTGGCCGAGCCGTTCAACATCTCAATCTTATCATCTTTATAAAGGAATAGTACAAGTTGTCCCCAATACTTGAGCTGCTCACGCAATTCATTTTCTCTGTTCGTGTCGAGATGGCCATGAGTAATATGAAACAATATGTGATTAGCGCGATTGACGGTATCCACCTCCCCGGAGAACTCATAGTTCAATTCACTTAGAAACCATGCCTTTTCCGTTTTGACACCGTCGACATGCTGTGTGAAAAGACGATATATAAGCAGCAATACCATCGCGGTGATCGCAACACCGAGTATCCATTTCTTTAGGGATGACATAAGGCCTTTTTATTAATCCTTCAGTACTACGGCGTGCCTGTCCAATTCGAAATACAACTTTTCTGAACTGGCCTTCATTCTACGGATATCAGTGGTATTTATCTGACAAACACCGTGCTAAAAAACTACATTATCACTGGCTGGGGGAATATTACCAGGACCAAAGGGTCTTCCATCATCAACGTTGGCGGGCTGGCAAATCGGATGGCTGTGGCTTTTATTCCGACTTAATTGAATTCAGATCCTTCATGCTGAAAGATCTGATCCCCGTATGGAACATCACAGCCCTTAGCTGTCCATGGCTGAACCTGCCGTTAAGTTTGTTAAATAATTCACCAGACGTAAATGCTTCAGACATCTCCTCAAGCGACGCGGTGATCGTTTCAACATCGTCCCGACTCATGAATTTGAAAATACTAATGCGACCACTTTCTATTCCTTTTGCAAGGTGACCTTCTATAGTACCCCTCACCAGATTTCGTTCCTTCGCGATATCTTCGACGGCAATCCCACGCTCGGCCATTTCAATCGAAATGTCAATTGTATTGGGTTCGTTAGTTCCTTTTTTCTTCTTGCCTTTTTTACGCGATGGTACATGTTTAATGTGTTTGCCGATCTCTTGTAAAAGCGATAAACGAAGTTTAGTCCGTTCAGCCGTCAAAGTACCAAAATCGAAATGGTGATTATCTCTTGTAATTCCTTCAGCGATGTAAAACATTTTGTCTACCTCCTCTAATTTTTTGGACAGTAGCTGATCAATATCTCGCAGATTATTGAGATATCCCTTAACACGCTTTTCGGACCTCATCTCTTCCAGGTGCTGAAGAAGAGTTTTTACTTGTTCCCACAATAACTTTTTGTAGTAGTCTGTACCCTTTCCGATGCGCAACAGGAGTTCTTCGTGCTTACCTGCTTCAAGTAGTTCTTTTAACTGCGCCCTGAATTTTATGGTATTACCGTTTTCAGCAGAAAGGGCATCGCCGATCTGTTTAAGGATCGGCTTCATGGTTTTTTCTTCAAAACGCGGCTTGGCTTCGTCATTTTTCACGACATATGCGATCTCTTTCACCAATGGATCAAAATCAAAGGTTTTATTCCCTTGACGTAGTATAAACTCCCTTTGTTGGGTTTTAATTTCAGTGTCCAATATGTCAGGATGATTGTTCGCCTGATCAAAGGAAACGATTTGCTTATCTGTGCTAACTATCCGTGAATCTACTTTTGTTCTAAGGATCAGGCCGTCAATGGACCTCAGTCTTGACAGCGCCACATAGACCTGCCCGTCGGCAAAGGCTTGTCCAACATCGATGATTGCTTTATCAAACGTTAACCCCTGGCTCTTATGCACGGTTATAGCCCACGCGAGCCTGACCGGAAATTGTGAGAAGGTTCCTACAACATCATCTTCAAGCTCTTTTGTCGTGTCATTTAGACGGTATTTCTTGTTTTCCCAAAGCGATCTTTTAAGAGTATAAGGCTTAGAGGAGCCTGACATCGATACAATGATGTTGTCGCCGGAAATGGACGTGACCGTAGCAAGCTTACCATTGTAATATGCCCCTTCTTCACTATCATTTCGCGTGAACATGAGCTGTGCTCCTTCTTTTAACTCCAGGCTGGCCAACACAGGGTACATGCTTTCCGGAAAATCATTTTCGATTGTTGCATTAAAAAAAAGCGAAGGCGATTGAAGTTCCTGGAGAGCTTTCAGATTCATCTTGTCCGCCATGTAGTTGTGAGTGGTCAGGGTTATCACCTCATCCGTATTCTGTATTTCTTCCGGAGGGAGATAATATTTATTCAGTGCTATAAGATCTTCTTTCATTGGAGTGTTTACCCGCAGATTATTGAGTATGCGGATGAAGGCATCATCTCGTTGACGAAAGATCTTGTCAAGTTCGATATAGGTGAAGCCATCGCGTTGAAGGCCCTTTGATTCAAAGAACCATGGACTCTTATAATATTTATTCAGTCTGCTCTCTTCCTCGCGTTTTACTACTGGTGGTAGCTGGTATAGGTCTCCGATGAGCAAGAGTTGAACACCGCCAAATCCCTGGCGGAAATTTCCTCTGATCGAACGAAGACGATAGTCTATTGCATCGAGAAGATCTGCCCGGAGCATACTCACTTCATCGATGATCAGCAAGTCGATTGCGCGCAGCACTTGCTTTCGAACACTGTTCAATGGATGTCTTTTGGCAAGCACGGTTTCAGTATACCAGTTAGCGCCATCCGCAGGAGGCTCGGCATATGAGCGGTCGGGGATAAACATTCCAAAAGGAAGCAAAAACTGTGAATGGATTGTAGTGCCTCCTGCGTTTAGTGCTGCAATCCCTGTAGGCGCAACAATGGCGGCTTGTTTGTGTGTGTGTAAGGAGAGACTTTTAAGAAAAGTTGTCTTTCCAGTCCCGGCTTTTCCAGTAAGAAAAATATGGCGTCCAGTGCTGTTGATGAACTTCAGCGCAACGTTCATCATTCCTGTGTGCTGAGAATCGCTTTGCTGAGGAAGATTCATTGGGTTGATTTAGAGGGTGAAGTTAGGCAACCGATTTGAGAGGAGAAGACAGAAAACCTGATTACTTCTGATAATCTATACCCGATCGTGAGCAATTCAGTTCCAATACCGTCGGAGTGAACTCAACCCGGAGAAAGAGGCATAAATGTCGCAAACAAGCCTCTTTTTTGTCGTTTCAATACCCGGTGTCGGGAGCGGATTCACACTATTTTTAATGTACCATTAACAACAGGAAATCATGAACAAGAACATTTTGAAAAGTATTGGCGCGGTGCTCGCCGGGCTAGTTTTCATTGGTGTAACACACTCGGCTACTGATGCGATTCTCGAAGCCGCGGGCGTGTTACCTAAAGGTCATCTCCATGTAGGTGCGGGACTTATCCTTTTTGTGATCTTATATCGCGCGATCTTCAGCGTCGCAGGATGTTATCTCACGGCAAAGCTTGCCCCGAAGAATCCAATGAAGCATTCGCTTATCCTTGGCGGAATCGGGACTATATTGAGCGCCGTAGGAGCGATTGTAACGGCAGACATGAATTTAGGCCCTGCCTGGTATGCATGGAGCCTGGTTGTTATTTCTTTACCGGTTGCGTGGCTTGCCGGTAAACTTTATCTCGCAAGAAATCAAAATGAGGCGCTGTACCAGTAAACAAAAGACAATCGTCATGTAAACTTTTTAATCCACTCAATAATGAACTTCACATGATCTTCCCGCCTCTGCTGCGTTTTATTATACAGACCGTGATCGGCTTCAGGATATAGCTTCATATCCAACGGGAGTTGATGCAATATTCGGATCGAGTCAATGAGATGAATACTTCGTTTCACTGGAATACTTACATCTTTTCCTCCGAATACCCACAACGAAGGTCTTTTCATTTTTCCGATCCGCTGCCTGGGATCATATCCTTGAAGGCCTTTGAAATGATTCAGCATCTGATCGGCTTGTTCCTGCGCCATATCACCGGATTCTGCGAGATCACTGTAGTAGATCTCTTCACCCACGGTGACAGAAGGGCCGGAGATACAAATTGACAGCCATGGACTCACCATAGTATTTACTTCGGGAATTATCCAGCCGGCCTGGCTTCCGCCGATCAGAATGATTTTGTTGCTGTCGATCTGCTTGTCATTTTTAAAATACTGAATTGCTGCTGCCGCATCGGAGGCGAGAATCGAGAACATCTTTTCACTATTGGCGGTGCTGACGTCGGTGTATACTCCGCCGGAGGCGCCGACTCCACGCTTGTCATACCGGAATACCGCGATGCCCGCGCTAGTCATGGGCACGACGAATTCCTGATAATCATTTCGCGTTGCCATTCCCGAACCGTGAACAAAAACTGCAAGGGGATAGCTACCTGAATTTCCCGGAAGGTGGAGTACGCCTTCCAGCGAATCTCCCGCGCTGTTGAAACGGACTATCTTTTCTGTGAGAACAGGTTTAGTTTCCACGCATGCAGAGAAGGAAAGAGAAAGCGCGAATATGGAAAAGATGAGGCTCGTGGTTGTCAACATAATAACTGGTGTGCAAACAAAATAGCGTGTTATCTTCCGGCAGCAATGAGACTATTCAAAAAAATACTGAAAATACTCGTCTTCGTTGCACTAATAGTAGCGGTTGCGGCCTTTTTTGTCTTCCGCCTTCCACAATTCGGTGGAAGCGCAGAAGGTGAACGGCTTTCCCGGATGGAAAGATCTCCCGAGTATAAGGACGGACATTTCGAAAATGATCCACCGGCCAACATGGATATGGCCCTCATCGAAAATCTGAAGCTTTATTCAAAAGGTCAGATCCGCGAACCTCAGATCGATATTCCGGTCATCCCACTTGATCCTCGGATATTAAGTGGCTCCTCCGCCCGCAGGATTAAGAGCCATATGGTTTGGTCATGCAACGGTTTTGGTCGAGATAGATGGCCTTCGCATCATGACCGATCCTGTGTTGTCCGAGCGGGTATCACCGATCTCTTTCGCTGGTCCCGAGCGATTTCACGCGGCGCCCATAACATTGGAGAACTTGGCGCATATCGATGCCGTTGTCATCACACATGACCATTACGATCACCTCGATATGAAAACCATTCGGCAGTTATCAAAAAGTGGCACACATTTTTATGTTGGTTTGGGCATAGGAGCGCATTTAGAGCGGTGGGAGGTACCAACGGATCAGATACATGAGCTGGATTGGTGGGAGTCGCTGGAAATTAAAGGTGTGAAAATTAACTGTACTCCAGCCAGACATTATTCGGGCCGGAAGCGTATGGATAACTCGACACTCTGGGCATCCTGGGTGATCAAGGGACCACAACATTCCTTTTATGTCAGCGGCGATACAGGTTATGCCGGACATTTTAAGGCGATACACGATCGTTTTGGCGACATCGACCTTACGGCGATCAAGGTGGGTGCTTATGGAGAGACATGGCTCGATATTCATATGGATCCGGAGCATTCCATACAGGCACATCTTGATCTTGGCGGGAACAACGTTATTGCCAGTACATTGGGCCACCTTTAATTTGTCGTATCATGACTGGGAAGAACCTATCCTCCGAACACTTGCTGCCGCCCAGGCCGACTCTGTTCAGGTAGTTACCCCACGGATTGGCGAGGTTTATGATTTTGATAAACCATTTAAAAGCGTTGCGTGGTACCAGCATTGAATGACTGGAGGAAATTAAAAATCATAGGGATTAGTTATACAGGATGTTCGATGAGGTATTAAATTGAACAATATTGCCAGAAAACGTTTATCCATTGTATCATTCATTGACTTAAAATCAAATCCATATGCTGGAAAAAGAAAATCTCGAAGAATTTTACAGTCGGCAATGCAGTATCGAATTGCCGAAAGACAGTACAGGAAAAGCTTATTTTAGTGTAGGGTATCGCGACTATGCTATTACAAAAAATTATACCCCGTCCATGATCCGGAATTTCTATAAAATTGCGTTGATCATCGGGGAAGGGCTGGTTTATTATGCTGATAAAGGAATGAAGATAGACCGGCCCGCGCTCATGTTTTCTCATCCGCATCTTCCTTATTCGTGGGAATCTCTTTCTACAGAGCAATCGGGTTATTATTGTCTTTTTAACGAAGAGTTTTTCACATTCAGTACGGCCAGCAAAGCTATACCCGCTTCACCGGTCCGCCTTGGGGGCCATTATGTTTTTTTTCTGGATTCCACGGGCGTGGAATTTGTAAGTGACATTTTTCAAAAAATGATTGGGGAATTTAATTCCGCCTATCAATACAAAAATGAACTTCTTTTAAATTATGTAAACCTTTTGATTCACGAGGCCTTAAAGAAAATACCTGCTGACAGTTTTTTCACGCCGGCAGATGCCAATTCGCGTATTGCAATGTTTTTTACTGAGCTGCTGGAACGTCAGTTCCCCGTTGATCAACATAAGAGGCCATTGATGCTAAAGACAGCTCAGGATTATGCAAACCGACTCTCCATTCACGTCAACCACTTGAACCGTTCTGTAAAAAAGATAACCGGCAAAACCACTTCAGAACATATAGCAGACAGGATCGTCGCTGAAGCAAAGACGTTGCTGGAACATTCAGGCTGGAACATTTCCGAAATATCGTATAGCCTTGGATTTGAAGACCCTTCCTATTTTGCCCGGTTTTTTAAAAATCGAACTGGTATTTCCCCTAAGGGATTTAAACAATAATTGTTTGAATTGTCCGGGTTTTTGTTTGGAATCTCTCATTTTTCGTTCTTATCACGCTATAATTTTGTCATTGAAATAATTGAAGCATTACATAACAATTGAAAATAGTGTAATGGCAAAAAAAATATTTATTACAGGCGCAGGCAGCGGTTTTGGAAAACTTGCCGCGCTCACATTGGCGCAACGAGGTCACTACGTAACGGCTGGTGCTCATATAGGCCCACAAGTACAGGCGCTCCGGCAGGAAGCGGAAGAAAAAGATATTAAGCTGGAAGTGCAAAAGCTTGATTTGTTGAATAGCCTTCGACAAAAAAAAGGCACTTGAGCATGATGTAGATATTTTATTGAACTGTGCAGGCATTTGTGAAGCGGGACCCTTGGCAGAACAACCGTTGGATTTTATTCGTACCATGTTTGACGTTAATGTCTTTTACAACCTGGAACTTACGCAGGGTTTTATCCGCCAGATGGTAGAAAAAAGAAAAGGAAAGATTGTTTTTATGTCTTCTATGAGCGGGCTCGTTGGTTTTCCGTTGGCAGGTGCGTATTGCGCCACCAAGCACGCCCTGGAAGCCATAGCTGAAGCATTGAAACAGGAACTTGAGCCCTTTGGTATCAAAGTAGCTACAATCAATCCTGGAGCATTCAAAACCGGTTTTAATGAAAGCGGTATAGATTCCATTTATCAATGGTACGATCCCGAACAAAACTTTACTCCTCATCAAGCTATTAAAGACCTGGAAGCTGCATTGGCAAAACAGCTTGACCCAAATGATATACTGGATATCATCATGGAAATCGTAGAATCAGAAGAGCATAAGTTCCGCAATGTCTGGCCCCGGTCATTGGAAAATGATGTAAAGAAAAGCCAGCGTGATGCCTGGGAGGTGACGAGCTAGCTATTCTTTTCATTTGTGCTACACATCAATCAAACTTCGGTATGGAAAAGCCAAGAGAAAGAAATATAGAAACAGTGAAACAGTTCATCAATCTTCCGGAAAGGAAGGACATTCCTGCTTTGGTAGATCTGTTTGCAGAGGATGGTATACAATTTAACTATTTTCAACAAGGTATGTTGCCTCCCGAGATCCGGGGAAAGGCAGCGTTAAAAGAATTTTGGATGCCGGTTCCAGATAAGTTTTCAGAAATGCATTTTACAATTGATACTATTTTTCCGATGCTCGATCCTGGTCTTGTTGCAGTAAAGTTCCGTGGTTTTGCGAAGCTGAAAGATAATCAGGGTAATTACAACAATGAATATTTTGCAGTATTCCGGTTTAACGAGAAGGGTCAGGTTAAAGAATATCATGAATATTCTAATCCTATTATAACAGCAAAAGCCTTTAATATGCTGGATAAAATTTTATGATCCTATAAACCTTTAAGGCAGTTGCTTTACCTTATCGGAAGTGTTATTCTTACTTCATATCTCACGTTATCTTTTAAAGTTACGCAGCAACACAATCTTCCTGATATTCAGGTTTTGTTTTTCGTTTCCATTTTCAGCGCGCTCACTTGCCTTATTAGCAATGGTTCCTTTGTATTGCCGGCGCAGGGAGTCGGGAAGGGATGGCTCGGCTGGTCAGTTGTGATTGGCTTCCTTTTTATTGTATTGTATATGCTGATTGCCGTTGCCACGCAAAAAAATCGGTGTGGCTATTGCAGCTGCATCCAACCGCTTATCATTAATTATTCCATTTCTTTTTTCCATTTTCTATTATGACGAAAAAGCAGCTGCCGGGAAAATAATAGGTATTGGTATTATATTGATAGCAGTTGTGATGATATGCTGGCCTGCCAACCGCCAGGCTTTCACCTTTAAGAATGTTGATCCGTTGCAAATTATTTTACCAGCTTTAATATTTGTAGGCAGTGGGCTGCGGGATACTTTTATTAAGTACGTGCAGCAGCAATATCTTGTAGAGAGAAATCAGTTCGCATTTTCTGGGATTTTCTTTTGCGTCGGCTGCCATCTTCAGTCTGCTGTATATGGTGGTCACTGCACCCATAAAGAACAGTTTAATAAAAAAAGCATTGTCGCCGGTATTGTAATTGGCAACCCAGCTTATTTTTCATTTTGGTGCATGATAACATTTTTAAAAGAGTACGAACAACAAAGTGGTGTGGTTATCCCCATTCATAATATGGCTATTGTGATTCTCACCACATTGATAGCTGTTTGGCTTTTTAAAGAGAAATTATCACTTATTAACTGGCTGGGTATTAGCCTCAGTATGACTGGCATCTTATTCGTTGCCCTGGGTTGATGCTCCTGGCTTAATTCCCATCAGATGTATTATTTTTATGGATCTCAGTAGTAAAACCAATAACGTCATGATGTTTAAGAAAAGTGTCATTTTCGTCTTTTTGGCTGGATTAGCAGGCAGTTGTTCATATAAAGAAAATAATACAATGGGAAACGCAGTATCAAATAAAGAGTTTGTTCATGAAATGATAAGCAGCAAAAAGAAGCTCGCGGATTATCCGGAGAGGATCAGCGATTCAATGGTTGTGTACGAACCATCTTCTTTACCTTTTGGAGGTGTCTATAAGGGATACAATGCTTATGAACAATTTTATCCCGCGGTTAGAGAGTTTTATGATTTTTCAAAATTTGAATTACTCAACGTATACGGAGACGAAAATGTCGTTTTTGCAATCATAAAAGCTGGCATTGCTTCGATTAATGAATATATCCTGCTCTGTGAGCATTTTACGTTCAATGACGAAGGGAAACTTGTTGAAGTTAGATTGTTTATTTATGACTATCCCAATAAACCAATCTCGTCGTTGTTAAACAGTAAAGAAGCCAAGGATAGCAGCCACTAGCAATTTCTTTTTTCAAGAACCGCTTCACTTTGTTCCTGATACAAGGCAGCTGAGCCTGCATTCATATGCCAATCGTATTTGTGAGTGTGAAAAAATCTAAAAGGTATTTTTTGACACTATGATGATAATTGTATCTCTACTTCTTGGAGTTTGGTGCGACCTGTGTATGAGAGGCTTCTATCATAAATCGCGTGACCCGTTTCAACAATTTCAGCTAGCAATATCCAGGTATTCCGACGGCGACAATTAACGTGTACCTGAATTCAGCTACATCGCCGGTATTTAATAACTCAGCTACGTTAAGTGTTAACCTAAATCCACGCGTTGCACATTCTAGCTGGAAAGTCTCCCCGTGACGACCGAAGTTAGATGAAGGAAATACGTGCTGTGTTAAGCGAGACGCATCTCGAATTAATAAAAAAAATCTCTCACCATAAAATTCAGTTGTTATGAAAACAAGACTTGTACTTTTTTTGATGGCTCAGGCCATCTGTGTTACACTGCATGCGCAGACTGTAAACTTCGGTCCCTTCTCCGGTACCCAAGGTACTAAAAGCAGCTATTTCGGCTATAATGCTGCGAAACTTGCAACAGCCGCCAGTGCTGAAAATTCTTTTTTCGGTTACAATGCCGGACTGTCTACAGTATCCATGTATAATTGTGGGTTTGGAACTTACGCCTTGACTTCCAATTCGACAGGATCTGGTAATACAGCAACAGGTTATCACTCACTCTACTCCAATACGTCGGCAAAATTCAATACAGCAAATGGATATTCCTCGTTATGGGCTAACAGGACGGGTGAAAGTAACACGGCTGTCGGAGCTTATTCGCTATACGCTAATGTCGGTGGTAAAGAAAATACAGCTATTGGATATCACGCACTCCGATCTAATGTGGGCGGAGAATTAAATACGGCGACCGGAACTAAAGCATTGTTTTCAAATGACGCGGGATTCCATAACACCGCCACCGGCGTTTCTGCACTCGAAGCCAATCTCGGGGGTTTTTGGAACACCGCGATTGGTGGTTGGGCGCTTGCCTCCAATAAATCAGGTAATCAAAACAGTGCCTCGGGTCTTAGTGCATTGTACCACAACGAAACGGGTCATGAAAATACGGCGAACGGTTGGCGCGCGCTTTATAATAATAAAACAGGAAAGTATAACTCAGCCTTTGGTGCGATGGCAGGTTTTAATGGTGAGGGTTACGAAAACACCACATCATTAGGTTACGCTGCATCGGCGATGGCTTCAAACTCTGTTAGAATAGGAAACTCGAGCGTAATAAGCATCGGTGGCCAGGTCATGTGGACAACCTTCTCTGATGGTCGTTTCAAGAGAAACATCAAAGAAGATGTATCTGGGTTGGATTTTGTGAATCAGCTCAGACCGGTAAGTTACGAAGTTGATAAACTAGCGATCAACAGGTTTTTGAATATTCCGGATAGTGTAACACAGCAACTGGAAGGTGCAGCTAAAAAAGCGCCGGTACGCGAAACCGGATTTGTCGCCCAGGAAGTTGAAGCTATCGTTAAAAAAACAGGCTATGTATTTAATGGCATAGAGGCACCTCAGAACGAACATGATCACTATAGCATCCGGTATGCGGCATTTGTTGTTCCCCTGGTAAAAGCTGTTCAGGAACTCACCACCAAATTAAATGAACAACAATCGAAAATCGCTGCATTGGAACAAAAACTGGGTCTTTCTGAAAATCGCACTAACGGCGACTTTAATTCTACCACGGGAGTTGCACTCTATCAAAACACGCCAAATCCATTTTCCGTAGATACGGAAATTAAAATGGAATTACCTGAAACTACCAGACAGGCCAGCGTGATCGTTTACAACCTGGAGGGTAAAGAATTAAAACAAATCGTCGTAAGTGAGCGGGGTAATGCAGCCGTAAAAATTTCCGCCAACGATCTTAGCGCGGGAATGTATCTATATACTTTGATCGTAGATGGAAAAATTGTGGATACGAAACGGCTGATATTAACAAGATAATACGCGTCAGCTATTGTTGTGACCGTACAGTCTGCACTTCTTCCGCGGAAATAGGCGTTCCCCCGTGATTCATTCTTGTCCTTATATGAGTGAGGATTTCCGCTACCTGCTCATCGCTCAGGAAAGAATGCGCTGGCATAACGCCTTCGTATGGTTTGCGCCTTACCGTGATTGGGCCCGACATCCCCTTCAGCACCACTTCGATCAATCTGCTTCTTTGGACCACTTACCCATTCAGAGCCGAACAACGGTGGAAACCGGTTTCCATCTCCCTGTCCGCCGGGAAGGTGGCACGAGGCACAATAGCGGGTGTATGCGACGGCACCAGGCGATTCTTTACCCTTTAGCAAGTTGTCTTTAATTTCGTCGGGCGTCTTGACGTTGGTACGCATCTTCCGCTGTTCCATTCCGGCAAGTTGTTTCTCGCCGAACTCCGTCTTGTTACCCTTGAACATGACTCTCCATATCTTTCCCTTTACACTTTCGGTGATATACAATGAACCATCCGGTCCCATTGCAAGTCCCATGGGACGTGCCTTCGCGTCGAAGGTATTTACGATCGTATCCAGTTGTGCGAATCCGTCGGCAAATACTTCCCAGGGCCCGGAAGGTTTTCCATTGCTGAATGGAACAAAGGCCACGAATATATCCAGCTTGCGGATAGGGCGCACGTATGGTCGATCCGTGAAATGCAACGAATGCGCCATTTTTGTATCGGGCAGGAAACTGATCGCCTTTATAAAAAAGAAGATCATTTGGTGCAAAGTGTCCCGGAAAGCCAATGAGTGGCATAGCTACCGTATCGGCACCATCGTTCTTTTTACCATCGCCGCCATATTCCGGATTCAGCACTTTCTTGTTCTGCATCTGATCAAAGTAGTAATAAGGCCAGCCTCCATTTGTGCCTTCTGTAACCCGGAAAAATTCCTCAGAAGGAAGCAACGCACTTTGCCAGGCCGAATAAAGGTCAGGCCACGTGCGGAAAAAGTCATCGCGTCCATGTTGAATCGCGAACAGATTACCATCTTCGAAATTCCAGTCCATCGCCACAAGGCTGCGTATACCCGTAGCGTATCGTTTGCCATCCGCCTGCATCTGGCCGATCTTATTGGCATCGAACTGCCAGACGCCGCCATGAATAGCCAGTTCCGGACATGGAAACTTTCCGGGAGATCCGGGAACTCTGTTTTCGACCTGGCACATGTCGCCGGGGCACCGAAGGGCACGTATAGATGTCCCTTATCATCAAACGCGATCGGCTTGGCGATATGCTCCGTTCCATAGGGGCGGCTTCGATAGTCATCGATCACGACTGCCTCCGTAGTGGTATCGGGCAACAGTTGTCCCGGAATGAGCTTGTTCCTGTAGACACACTCCAGTGGTGGTGAAATATATATATCCGTTGTAAATGCGCATAGCGGTACCGTAATATCCTGGATCCTTGTACGTACCAAAATATTTTATGATATCCGCTTTGCCATCGCCTGTGGTGTCGCGAAGCGCCACCGAGCCGCCCTGGCTCGTCACACCTCGAAGTTTCATGTAGATATCACCATTCTCGTTAACAGCAATGTGTCTTGCCCTGCCCAACGCTGTCAACTACGACGACAGCCTCGAAGCCGTCTGGCAGTGCAAGCTTTCCATTGTCAGCATCGCCTTTAGGAAGAGTACGCTTTCGGTTTCATTTTGTGTACACTGGCTGCAGAGACAGCATAGCCATGCCTACACCAACGCATGCTATACGCCGGATGCTTGAAAATAATAATCTCTTCATATACAGTTCTGAATGTTCTTGAGTTTAATATTATGATAAAACGTATCGTTATGCTTTACTCGCTTTTTCGAGTTCTTCTCTAAGCCTTTTCGCAACGATTTCATCCTCTCCCGTTTTCAACATAAACACAGTCACCTTAATGCTGTCCTTTTCTTCCCAGGAGACAACTTCTATAGACGGTGATCCGGTGCGCAGTCGTTTGCCCAACTCTTCACTGGTGAGCTTTGTGACATTGGAATCCCATGTGATCTTCAGCGATGGCGTGTGGTTAGCAACCGGGGGCACGATCACTTCTGTTTTTACTCCTTTCACTTTCTTTACAGCGGTGTCGATGAGGGCGATCTTTTGTTCCCATTCCTTCCATTCTTTTTTGTGATCCAGCTTGACGTACCGGTCAAGGGCGGCATACATGCCAATGATCTCTTCCTTGTTCACTTTG
>CAWJTP010000031.1:0-63702 GCA_963845845.1 uncultured Cytophagales bacterium | reverse complement strand
GGTGAGTAATTCTTATTGGACACCAACAACGGCCGCGAATCTCAAGGGTGGCATCCTGGCATGGGCACGCCACATCGATCCTTCCATGGCTACTTATTGATCTGAAAGCGTATTCAAACCACCAATCTGGATCGCATAAGGACGTGTGACATTTGGAAATTGGAAACTGGAAATTTAATTCGAAGGTTCTCACGTTCAAAATTTCCAATCTCAATTTTCCAATATCGATCTACTTAGATTTCTTGAGGTATTGCTTTATTCTGGTTGAAAGTTCAGGTGAGGCCTTAACTCTCTTATAATTCGAAAGCACATCTGCAGGTATACCCCCCTGCTGATTCCGTAGAACTCTATCTCCGTGAAATTCGTGAAATCGGCACCAGCTTTATCGAATGTAATATTAGGACGGGCGATGGCGCATCCTCTACATCCCAGACATTAATATTGAGCTGTGTATATGTTGCCGCTTTAGTTTCGGTTGCTGCATCGTCGCCATCGACAATTTGAACGTATTGCACTTCAACTTTCATAGGATCCTCAGTCCCCGCATAGTAAATAGCAGATATCCCTAACTTCCATCGTCAATGACTCCTGGAAGAAAGAAGTATCGAATTGTAGGACTAACTCCTCCTATTAAATTGGTTGGGCTTGTTTCGGCATATCCCCTGAGATTAGTTGGCTGAAGCTCTCCGGCATTATTTGGAAACCACACAAGCAGATCCATGTCAACATCTGTGTATGGATCAGCTTAGTATCTCATGTTAATACAATTAACAAACCATCTTCTTGCTCGACTGTTATGGTGATCTCATCGTTCCTTGTTATCTCAATGTCTTCACTGTCGACTTCATCAATTGAGATCTCTATAATTTCGGGGTCACTCTCAAAGTCGGTGTCTGTATAAAGACTTACGGTTATTATTCCAGTAGTTTCACCTTCGGCGATCTCGAGCTCACCGGGGTCGCCAACAATCTCGTAGTCGGCGGGGCGGGTTGTCCCAGCGCTTACGTCATCAACGGCAGTACCTGCGAGGGAGAAATCAATAGTTATGTCTTCAGAGGCAGGCTTGTCCAGCACTACCTTGACTTCAATTTCGCCATCAGCTTCGTTTACGGTCAATTCGGATAATTCAAAGGATAATTGAGGTTTTGCAGGAGGGTCATCATCCTTACACGATGAGATTATCATTCCCAAAGTAAACAGCACAAAGGCTGACAGCAACACTGAGTATTTTCGCATGTTAGTACAGTTAGACTATCTAAATTTAATTAATTCTTGTAATTCATCCGCCATCTCTCATCAACATTCAAAGCTTATGATTGCATAGCCGGAAATTCAATTGCCGCTAAGGTTTTACCCATTTTTTTGTGATACGCGTTTTTCCGAGCACAACAGTAACATAGTACAGTCCCGGCCGTGCGTTACCCGCTTCATAGGGTAGTGTCACCTGCAGGGATCGCGTGCTCTTTTGAAGTGATAATGGATCGATCACGTTTGTGCCCAGGGAGTTGTGCAGCGTGACCGAAACTTCACCGCGATAGTCATTTTCGATGTCGATCGTAGGGGACGATGCCCGGGGTTAGGGTAAAGGCTCACCTCACCGGATATTGAAGTTTCCTCTATTCCGACCACGGATTCCCGGATGTATATGGTGGTTGAAGCTGTGGCATTGCACAAATCCAATCCGGAGCCCACAATAGTATAGGTGGTTTGTTCAGTTGGATTCACGACCAGCTGCGGTCCGGTAAAGTCCTGTACAGAACCATCGTCAGCGTCCCAAACAAAGATACTGGCGCCCTGTCCATTCAGTACAACCTCTTCGCCAGGATAAACAATAAGCTTGGAGGCTGACAATTGCACAGATGGGTTAGCCCCCACAAGGGGCTGAATATCCATGGCAACATTGGCGCCGAACGCGATCGTAAACAGCTGCCACTGGCCGGATGCATTCTGCACCCACGATGTGGCATTTGTCGCCTCGCCATTGGCCGATGAGGTAACAGCAACGGTATCACCCTGGGCATAAGTGATCTCCAGTCCAATATGGAAAGGACGGCTGAAGATAGGGGTAAGGCGGTCAAAGGTTACTGTTGTTGCTCTGTCATTGGCGACGTCATCCTCGATCTGTCTGAGTAATACTTCCTTTCTTTCGATCACTGGGTTTGGTCCACCCTGGGCGCCTCGCGCTGACCACACGACGACATTGATCTTGGCGTCTTCGTGTGCAACTGTAATTTTTCCAAATCGTATGGAAGCCCCGCTGATATAGCCATAGCCACAGCTGTTTTCAAAAAATTCAGAAAACCCTTTGCTTCCTGCGCTGTTATGGCCTGTCAGGTCGCCACTGTAGTTTCCGAATTCAGAAAGCTTCAACACAGAGGGCGTATAGGTTTCCTCGAAGTTTGAAAGCTCATTGCAAAGTCCTTCTTCCGACACTGTGATATAATCTTCAATGACAAGCGGGTTAGATGTCCGATGGCATTCGTTGCGGTAAGCTTTACACTGAAAGTTCCAGGGATGTTGTAGGTCACCCTAGGATTTCTATCGTTTGAGATGTTTGGATCTCCTCCTTCGAATTCCCATGTCCATGACGTGGGAAAATTGGAGGAGAGGTCGGTGAACTCAACGACGCTGCCAAGCAATACGCATGCTTGCTGTGGAGCAACGAAGTTCGCCACAGGTGCATCGGCAACCGCGGGGGCACAGAGATTAGCCTGAATAAGACTTTTTCGTCTGGGACTTAGATCCAATGCTGCGAGCATCCGGTCTTTCTGGCCCTCCGTAAAGATGTTCATGCAGGCATGATTGCTATAATCCATATAATTCTGGACCATGGCCGGATTTATATTGTCACAGCTAAGGGAATTCGGACATCCCGAGCTCGCATTTCGCTGTATTGGTGTATCGCCCACGAAATCATCGGCACATACACCATCGCCCCAGATATGTCGTAGCCCGAACCAGTGGCCTGTCTCGTGCGTCATTGTTCTGCCTTTGTTGAACGGTGCTTGCAATACGGGAAAATTACCTTTATCGCTTGAACCAAAAGTCTGATACGCACAGACGACGCCATCGGTGGAAGCGGGACTGTTTGCCGGTATGCCTTGTAACCCCGTCTGATCCGGGAATTGGGCATATCCGAGAAGACCTACTTCGGTTGCTGCGAATTTCACTGTCCATACATTGTAAAAAAGATTTGGATTCCAGATCGAAGTTGGCTTTAGTTGATTCTCGATTTGATCCTGAGTCCAATCGGCCCGGTTTCCATTAATGCGATTGATGCCAGCTTCCTGCATTGAATTTCCATTTTCATCAACAGGGGAGAGGCAGAATTCAATTTCAATATCAGCGCCAACAGGGCTATTGTTGAATCCGGGTGTGCCGGCCTGCTTGCGGAAATCCTCATTTAAAACATCTATCTGCGACTGAACCTGCGCAAGGCTGAGGTTGGTCCCTGTGCCAATAGCCTCACCGTTATGCACGACGTGGACAATGATAGGGATGGAAACGACAGCCATGGTTCTGCCCGCCTTCCTTTCCAGGCGCTTCACTTCCATTTTTCTTAGTAATGCATTCTCGAATTCTTCCAATGTTCCCCGCTCGGGGTGTAACAAGCGGCTGATACTATCACGTTCCATAGTACTGCATGGTTCCTCCTTCTTGCCGGAAGGGAGCTGTTGTGCCACGGATTCTAGTGTTGCTGTGAAACAGATCAGAAAAAGAAATACCTGTGCGCGCATGTGTAATACCTTACTCTTCATCAACCGCTTCAAAATGTAATCGCAAACTCTCCGTGTTCGTTTCATCCAAAAAGATCTCAATTTCCATGTCGTCTTCATCTATTTCCTTTACAAAAAAAGGAAGTGTGTCATCCGAGAAGTAGGGAATGATCATTAACAGTGTTGCATTCGAGTTCTTGAAAGACCACGCGCTGGAAGTAAGGGCGGGTTCGTCCTCAAAACACTGCTGGCGGCCGGGCGTTGTTTCGTACAGGTGCTCGGTATTCGCATAAAATTTGAAGCGATCATCAGTAAGGCAGGATGGCAAACTCTTCGCAACTATTTCCTCGTTTAAGGTTTGTTCAATAAGCCTGATACGCCAGGTTTTGTTGTTCTCACCTGTTAGCTGATCGGTAAAAGTATCAGGGGGTCGGCTTCAGCTCTTCCGAACATGACGCAGCCAGCATCATACATAAGCCAAACGTCCAAAATTTAAATTTCTGCCACATACATTACCTGGGTTTGAGCGTGAAGGTGACCTGCGGTTGATCCTCGAAGTCGACGAGGGTAACATTCATGATGATCTCCCGGGTAACGGGATCCACCACACCTGTACCTTCGATCGTTGCCAGTTCGTCATCGATCTCCTCTTCTTCCTGCCGAGGGATTGTCAATGTGTTGTCGCCGTTGTCAATGAAGTTGAGGTTCATTTCAGCGCTTGTATTGAAAATATCAATATTCCAGTTGGACAACGTATAGGTCTCGCAGTCTGAACTCGTGACGATACTGTCGTATCTGTATGGATCCGTTGCGTTCCCCGCTGTACGTACCGCCAAGAATACAATCGTCGAAAATTGTAAATGTAAATTTTCTACCCAGTGCGCTAGCGCCTTGACCAACTTCAAGGCCATCCCTGTTTGTAGTCTGCAACGTAAATATTATTGTTTGGGACCTGAGGATATTATTGGCATTGTTGATCAATTGCACCCGTATGTTTCCGAAATATTCGCCTGCGGGGATCTTTACTTTCTTTCTCTCATCAAGGATCATATAATCAACATTTTCTCTGGCGCTGCCGCCTATAGTGTAACCGAGATTGACATCCTCTTCAAGTGCAGGTCCAACATTATGAACTTCGATCTCGACAACGCCACTTGAACTTTCTTTCGCAAACCCGGCTTCCTCTGTAAACCTTACGTGATAAGGGCCGGTGAAAATAATCCGTTCAGTTTCACACCCGATAACAGTTATCAGGGTTAACAAGGTACATGCTTTCAATATCCTTTCGATCTTCATCATGCCTTTCAATATCCCGGGTTTTGATTTCCCACCAGGGCTGGGTTGTTCTGAATTTCACGTTGAGGCACGGGCCAAAGCTCAAAGTCACTTCTCCAGTTTACGGAGAATGCAGACATTACCTCCGAGGCCCTTCCTGTTCGAACAAGATCATACCACCGGTGTCCTTCAAAAGCAAGTTCGTAACGCCGTTCCTCCTCGATAAGCCGGAGCATTTGGGACTTGCTGACTGACCCTACGGTTACGGCGTTGGCGCGGTCACGGAGTATGTTGATATCGGTTTGTGCACTGTTATCTCCAGTTACTTTGTCTTGCTGCGTTCGGGCCTCTGCGCGGATAAGATACATCTCAGCAAGTCGAAAGACCACAACGTTATTGTTGTCGGCGTCAGCTGTACCATACTTTGCAACTGACCAGCCGTTATCATCGCCGTTGAGGTCACTAAGCGTGAATGTAATAGAGGAGAACCGGTCACCTGACTCGGCGGATGAGAGGGCGAGTACTGCCTGATTGGAAGGAATGATCTCCCGTCTTCCAACAAAAAGGTTGTTCAAGCCAAAGTCTCCATCAGTACCAGGGTCATCCGCCAGTGTGTACCCTACTTCCAGGATCGCCTCCGCGGTGAAATCTTCGTTTACAACTGACTGGAAATTAACCTCCAATTCATATTTATCGGAATTGATAATACTTGTGGCAAAGGCTTCGGCCTCACTCCAGTTCCCCAGGTAGAGTTGCAGCCGTGCCATCGCAGCCCGCACAGCATATACACTTACATATCCTGCGTTGACGGCATCCTCAGGGACAAGATCGATCGCCGTATTATAGTCGCTGACAATGAGCTCAAGTATTTCCTCGCGTGTAGCCCGTGGGATATTTCTGTTGGCCTCGATATCTGTAGTAAGAACCTCCGGAACGCCGCCGAAAGTAGATAATGCAACAAAATACGCGTAACCTCTCAAAAAGTGTGCTGTACCCATGACTTGATTGCGCCGTGATGTAGGCACGCCCTCAACTTCCGGCAAACGTTCGAGGATAAAGTTTGCTATGTAGACGGTATTGTATATGACTTCCCAAAGTGCGGCAACAGAGGCGTTTGCAGAACTTATCTCCTTAGTCCCGAGTTCCCTGTATTGCGAAAAGGTGCCGTTGTGAGAGAGCATGTCCGCTGTAAAATCTCCCGCGATGACCGTGCCCGGTGCAATGCTCCTGAAAGCGCTGTACAATCCAATCTCTACATTTCCAACATCCCTGGGTTCGTTCAATACAATGTCATTTGTGAGCAGATCAATTGGGTCCGGCTCCAGCACATTATCACATGAGCAGCATATGACAATTATCATACACATGAACCTCAATATGTTTGGTGTTTTCTTCATCGTAGTGTCGCGCTTATTCCTACCGAGACTGTTTTTATTTGAGGCAGCGTAAAGAAATCAATTCCTTGCGCGGCAGTGGAGCCATCCAGTGTGCTTACTTCGGGATCAGATCCGGTGTATTTGGTATAGGTCCAGAAGTTGGTCGCGGAACAGTAGATACGCAATTGTTCGAGCATCAACCTGTTTGTAAATTTCGCCGGGACACTGTAGCCTATGCTTACATTCTTCAATCGCAGGTAAGACCCATCCTCGAGAAGCCGGTTGCTATGGAGATTGTTCGTAGTGTTATTAAATTCGTAACGCGGAATGTCTGTGACATCTCCTGGCTTTTGCCACCGTCTGAGCGCATCAACAGACTGGTTGCTTTGAATTTCCGCACCCATGTTTACCAGCGTAGCCTTTGTGAAATTCAGCACCTTATTACCGAGAGAGAACTGGAAAAGAAAGGAAATATCAAATCCTTTGTAGGCAATAGTATTTGTCATGCCACCTGTGAGGTCAGGTTGCGCATTGCCGATTATCATGGCATCTGAATTATTGATCAATCCATCCCCGTTTCTATCTTCGTACATGGCCTCGCCGGTTGCAGGGTCCACGCCAAGATAGTTGATGCCCCAGAAGGAGCCCATCGGATTACCTTCTTTGATTATGTTCGTTCCATCCACACCTTCACCTGTATACCCATTATAAATAGGAATTGAATCCGCCAGGAAGATTACCTTATTCAGATTCTTGCTAACATTAAAATTCGTAGTCCATCGTAACGGGCCATTGAAATTGACCGATGTGATACTGAATTCAATTCCCTTGTTTTCCATATCACCGATGTTATCGAAAACCCCTGCAAAGCCTGTCGTCGTTGGATAGGGCCGCCTAAGTAAGAGGTCGGAGGTTTTATTGTAGTAGACATCTGCAGTCGCCTGAATTTTCCCATTCCATAGTGCGACATCTACACCAATATCTATTTCGCGTGTGCTTTCCCATTTGATGTCAGGGTTATTCACGTTGATTGGGATGACCCCAGATGTACCGTTGTATGTTGCATTTTGCCATGTAGCGAGATACTGAAATGCGCCAATCCTCTCATTGCCTGTGAAGCCAAAGCTACCACGAACCTTTAGGTCTGAGATTAAATCGGAACTGAAGAATTTCTCTTGTGAAATGCGCCAGCCTGCGGACATCGCGGGGAAGTAACCAAACTTATAATTGGGTCCGAAGTTCGACGAGCCGTCAGCCCGCATGCTGATCTTGGCGAGTATCCTGTCATCGAAATCATAATTTACTTCACCCATAACAGACATGATCCCGTGTGGTGGCACTTTCTCAGAAGAACCATTATCTACAATCCCAGCGGATTTGATGTATGTGAAATCGTCGCTTGGAAAAAGCCTTCCTTGTACGTTCGCTGTAGTCTGGTAAGTTTGATATACCTCGCCGCCGATCAATCCACTAAAATTGTGTTTGTCGGCTATTGTCTTAGCATAGGAGAGCGTTATAAAGGAATTCAAAGTTGCTGCAGTGCTCGCAACGAATACGCCATAACCTTGTCCACCAACACTTGGCAGGTATCCACCGATAGCCGTTTGGGAAGATTCGTAGTCGTCTTCACTCGAATTATTATAGTCAAGACTCACCTGTGCCTTGAGCTTTAGATCCTTAGTAAAAGAATAAGTTGCGTTGATACCCCCTAAGAGCTTCGCAGTGAGAACATTGAATCGCGGCAAAACAGCCTGTCCTACAGGATTAAAATTTGGAAATTCTGCATACAACGGAGAACCGGGTCCAACAAGAACTCCGTTTTCGTCGTACGGCACATCATACGGCAAGCTTTTTACCGCTCCCGAATAAACGCCATCGAGAAAATTGTCACCCTTCACACGCATATTCAATGTCCTGGATATTGTAAGATTGGTTGAGAGCGCAAGCTTGTCTGAAAGCCGTTGATCAAGATTGATCACACCGCTTAATCTCGTAAAACGATTGTTTAGCTGGACTCCCTCCTCATCGCGATATCCTGCGCTGATATAGTAAGAAGTGTTTTCGTCTCCGCCCGTTACGGAAACCTGATACTGTTGAAGAATCCCCGTCCTTGTTACCTCATCCTGCCAGTCAGTGCTTACGGCATCGGTTACACCAGGGATCAGCCCAAAGCCGTCAGGATTATCGCCGGCGTTCGTAATAGCGTCACGTTGCAGCGCAACCAGTTGAGTTGCATTGAGCAAGTCAAGTTTGCGGACGGGGTCAATAATACCACGTTGGACGTCGAAGGTTATCTTCGGCTTGGCGTTCGTGCCGCGCTTTGTTCGGATGATGACAACGCCGTTCGATGCCCGCGAGCCATACATAGCTTTCGCGGAAGCATCCTTAAGGACCTCCATAGATTCTATATCATTTGGATTGATCAGGGCAAGGGAATTGTCAGATTGACCTCCAAAGTCTCTTCCGGAAATGTCTCCAACCTGAACGGGAATGCCGTCCACGATAAACAATGGTCTGTTGCTGGCGCTAATGGAAGTGACGCCTCGTATCCTAACGGCAATACCGCCACCCGGCGTCCCTGAGGATTGCGTGACCTGTACCCCGGCTACTTGTCCCTGCAGAGCCTGATCAAGACCATTCAAAGAAATGTCTTTAAAAGCTGATGCCTTGATTGAAGCGATAGAACCGGTAATATCCCGCCGCTGAATCGAAGAGTATCCGGTAACAACGATCTCACTTAACTCAGTTGCTTCTTCCTGCAGAAGTACCTCAAGCGTGGGCTGTCCATTATAGATGATCTGTTGCGTGCGGTAGCCCACAAAAGTAAAGACCAGAACTGATCCCTGAGGAATTTCAAGCGTGAATTTCCCTTCAATATCTGTTATAGCACCTTGAGAGGTACCCTCAATCACCACATTTACACCTGGGAGACCACTTGGCTCAGCCGCCGACGTGACCCTTCCAGACACCATTTGAGCGCTGGCTGTAAATGCAATGAAAAAGAAAGACAGAACAACGAGTAGAGGTCTTATCATAGATAGCGTTTAGACTATACTTCTAAAATTAAAGATTAAACCATAAACCACAACGATCAGTCGCACTAAATGGGACAGAAGGAACCTTTTCTTCGCGCAAACCATCAAATTCAGAGACTGGCTCGTCATTAAGTTAATTTTATCAAGGCAAATTCAATGGACTTCGGCTATTCCAAAACCCCTGTGTTTAAACGCCTTCATTTTTTCAAACGTCTTTTGCACTTTGAATATTGCACTTACCTCATGTGGATCTTGATGCCCTTGATATTTTGCGTCAGCAATTCATCTGATGAAGTGCTATATGTAATCAGCATAATTGTAGTCCCTGTGAAAGGGATTGGGCTCCGGGGATGTGCTACAGAAATTGAGATCAGATTCAGACTGTCATCACGTCAACGCTAAGACCCTTACTACACCAGTACAGCTGTTCCAAAGAACTTCAAATTCTTGAGATCACGATCACTCATTCGAAATTTAAAATAAATAATTCAGGTATTTATCAATTTTATCATTTCTCTCCGGTGACTGTCATCAGGAAGTTTGCCATAGGCAGCCCCGATATTATCAAGCATATGATGAGGCTTCGATGTGCCTGGAATAACGCAAGTTACGTTAGTGTTGGAAAGAATAAATTTGAGAAAGAATTGTGCCCAGCTGGAACAATCGAATTCTTTGGCCCAAGCGGGAAGGGTCTTGTCCTTTACAGACCTGAACAATGCGCCTTCCTGAAATGGCTGATTGATGATCACTGCGACATTTCTCTCTTTTGCAAGGGGAAGAAGTCGGTCTTCGGCTTTACGGCTGGCAACTGAATAATTTATTTGCATGAAGTCCAGCTGCTGACTTTTCAGGATCTGCTCTACTGTGTCATATGCACTTTCGGTGTAATGCGTTATCCCTAAATATCTGATCTTTCCTTCTTCCTTCCACTTTCTGAGTGTCGCAAGGTGCGTCTGCCAGTCGACCAGGTTGTGTACCTGCATCAAATCGATCTTCTTGCGCTGTAACAGGGCGAATGATCTGTTCATCTGCTCGATCCCCGCTTTCTCTCCAGACGTCCAAACTTTGGTTGCAATGAACAATTTGTCATTATTCTTCATCTCCGTTGAGAGTGACCCGACAACCTGCTCAGACCTGCCGTACATGGGTGAACTGTCTACCACACTTCCACTCTGGTCGAGCAATGTCTTTAATACTTTTCTTAATGGGTCAAGTTCTTCCGTTGCGTTTCCGGCATCAAATGTTCGCCATGTTCCAAGCCCGACCGGCGTTATCTTTTCTCCTGATGAAGGAATAATTCGTTTTATCAATTCATTTTCTAACGGCATTCCGCGTGACATTAAAGGGATCAATCCCAGGGCCGCTATATTCTGTAGACAAATCCGTCTGTTCATATTGTGAAGTTAAAAAATAACCAGTGTAGTCATTTCATTGTAGTAACAATTTCGGTTACGATACACCTTCAAGATCGTAATACATCTGCGTGCCGCCAGCGTCCCCGAGACGGGAGACGCTGCCGAGGCGGACACATGCCTTCCGTCAGAGTCCCCGGGACGGGAGACTCTTCGGAGAACGGGTAATGCTGACTTTGGAATCCCAAAGGATTCAATGTGAATAGCCACCGATGAAATCGGTGGTTAGAATGCATAAAAGTCTCACAACCCTGGAAGGGTTGAACGGAAACTCCATTGAACTACACACTCAAAAATCTGATGACATCAAAACAACAATGACGTTCATCCGGTCAGGTTTCTGTTGAACCCCGTTAGGGTTCTGTGGCGGGGTATTGCTTTTTACCCCGCATTTCATACGGGGCTATTCGAATTCAATCCCTCCAGGATTGAATGATTACCAATAATGTTGAGATGAAATCTATTCCGATTCAATCTGAATACCACCGCTGAAATCTGTTCACATTCCAGGAACGCGATAATCTGTCGAGGTTGAATGTACTTATCAAGAAGAATCCTTCAATTCAGCCTATAGAATCCCAAAGGGATTCAATTTGAATAGCCGCCGATGAAATCGGTGGTTAGAATGCATAAAGATCTCACAACCCTGGAAGGGTTGAACGGAAACTCCATTGAACTACACACACCCAAAAATCTGATGACATCAAAACAACAATGACGTTCATCCGGTCAGGTTTCTGTTGAACCCCGTTAGGGTTCTGTGGTGGAGTATTGCTTTTTACCCCGCATTTCACACGGGGCTATTCGCATTCAATCCCTCCAGGATTGAATGATTACCAAAAACAAATTATTTTATCATACTAATCACGACGCGGACTGTTGTACCCTCGCCTACAACTGAACTCACTGTGATCGAACCGCTGTGATTGCTTATGATCTGCTTGGACAGGCTTAATCCAATTCCCGAACCATCTTTCTTGGTAGAGAAGAAAGGAATAAAGATCTCTTTCAATTCATTTTCCGCAATACCCTTACCGGTGTCGGTTATCTCGAAGGTTAGCTTCTCGCCGGATCCGAAAGCGTTGAAGAAGATCTTTTTATCAGGTGATTCAGTTAACGCGTGCATGCTGTTTGTGATGAGGTTGATGATCACCTGCTGTATGAGCGAAGGGTCGAATGTTGCTGTAAGGCCTTTGTCGTGAGCGACAGAGAAGTTGATCTGATGCCGTTCGAGGGAATCACGCATCAGTTTCTCAATGCCGGCGACGAAAGCGTCAATCCCGACAAGTTGCTTGAAGGGTTTGGGGACGCGTGAGAGCTTGCGATAGTTTTCAACAAATGTGAGCAGACCCTCACTCCGAGAATGGATGGTTTTAATGGAAAACAATATGTCTGAGATCGTTTCTTCATTGAGTTCGCCAATCATTTTTTGTTCACCGTTCCTCGTAGTCAGCATTGTGTGCATTGTTTCCGTCAGCGAGGAGATCGGTGTTATTGAATTCATGATCTCGTGCGTAAGGATCCTGATCAACTTATGCCATGCCTCGATCTCCTTTTGTTCAATTTCCGAGTTTATGTCCTGAAGCGTGATGAGCTTGCTTGGTCTGTCCAGAATGAGCTGAGTGCTTACGTCTACTGTCAGGATCTTTGATTGTTGTTTGTCGCTGATCTCAATAAGTTTCCTGCCGTTATCACCGAGTTGAACGACCTCAGTTGCAAATCGCGGATTTCTGTTTGAGATTAGCTTCCAATTCTTAACCCCTTCGGTTTGAAGGAGTCTTTGTGCAGTTTCATTGATCAGTTCACACTCATCGTTGACAAGAAAAATTATGCCTACGGAGATCCGTTGTATGATCAGTTGCAACAATTGATACTGAGCTTCCTTTTCGATCTTCACTTCTTTGTATGTATCAATGATACCGCGCATGCTGTCCTGAAGATCTCTAAATGAACCTTGAAGCTCCGACTTTCGGAAGGTAGCTGAAAAATCGCCGTGACGGATTGACAATAAAAAGCGCGCGATCTCGCGGTTGCTGTTGTTAACGAAACGGATTAATTCAACAACCTCGATAATGACCATGAGACCAAGGATCACCTGCGTAAAAAATAGTCGGTTATCGCCCCAGATCCAGGAAAGTATTCCAATGGTTATCGTCATGAAGATAACTCTCACGGAGGTGAGGATGGTAAACCGTTGAGACCGTATTGGCATTCTTAGCGGAATATTATTTTCAAAGGCCATGCTTTTTCATTCGCCTGTACAGCGCTGTTCTTGTCATCTTCAGTGTCTTTGCCGTGTTGCTGACATTTCCCTGATGGTTGTCCAGCGACTGCTGAATAAACTGCTTTTCCATTTCCTCCAGGGTCAGTGGTTGACCTTCCTTTTTATTTCCGGCAGCGAAATTATGAATGAGCATTTCAGCACTTTGAATGATCTTTCCTTCATTCAGAATAACGGCCCTTTCAACGGCATGCTGAAGCTCGCGGATATTCCCGGGCCATGAGTATTTCTTCAATCTGGCAACTACACTTTTATCGACCCTTATATCCTGACGCTTATACTTTTGCCCGTATCGCTGCAGAAAGTATCCGATAAGCAAGGGAATATCTTCTGTCCTTTCACGAAGGGAGGGCATCCGTATCTCAACAGTATTGATGCGGTACAGGAGATCCTGCCTGAACTTCTTTTCAAATACCATTTCATGCAACGACATATTAGTGGCGCAGATCAATCTGAAGTTAACGGGTATCTCTTTATTGGACCCTACACGTTGAACCTTGCGATTCTGCAGAACAGTGAGGAGTTTGGATTGGAGCGGCAGCGACAGGTTCCCGATCTCATCGAGGAATATTGTTCCTTCGGACGCAATCTCGAACCTGCCGGGCTTGTCCTGTCTGGCATCCGTGAATGCACCCTTAACATGACCAAACAGTTCGCTTTCAAAAAGGGTCTCTGTTATTGCACCCAGATCGACACTGATAAAAACATTGTTCCGTCGTGGCGACTTACGGTGGATCGCCCGGGCCACAAGCTCTTTGCCTGTACCATTCTCTCCAAGGATGAGTACATCAGCATCCGTTGCAGCAACTCTGTCGATCATTTCATGAACACGAGTGATAGCGGCAGATTCTCCGATAAAATCTGCGTATGGCTGATCGATGTCGTCGCTTAATTTCTCTCTTGCTACGGTCAGCTTCTGGACCTCTTTTCTTGAATGTCTCAATTGTTGTGCAGCGAGAATTGTTGCCAGGAGTTTTTGATTCTTCCAGGGTTTGAGAATGAAATCCACTGCGCCGTTCTTCATGGCTTTAACTGCAAGATCAACTTCGCCATAAGCGGTTATAAGGATAACGACCGAATGAGGATCGGCCTTAAGGATCTGGTCCAACCAGAAAAATCCCTCCTCACCATCGTTGACACCTTTTTTAAAGTTCATGTCCAGCAGGATCACATCGAAATCATTCGCGCGGAGCAGGGCTGGAATGTTTGCGGGGTTCTGCTCGATCTGAACTGCGGTGAACTCCTGCTTAAGGAACATTCTGGCACTTTCCAGAACGTCGCGGTCGTCATCAATTATTAATACTTTTGCCGGACTCATTGTACAAACTTGGCAATCTTCTGTATCGTAACCAAACAGGATGCTGTATCATTTTCGATACAAAAGGCGTTGGCGTTATCCTGAAATAGTTTACTAAGCATCAGGCTTTCAGTTAGATACAGCAATGGCATCAGCTTTGGTACAGATGGTCAAAAAAAGTCAGCCCCAATGCTTACAAATTTTCTAAAAACTGCGATCCGGAATATTCTCAGAGAGAAACACTATTCAGTCATAAAGATCATTGGCCTTGCACTAGGATTGGGAACGAGCATGATGCTGTTGCTTTACATCAGCAGTCAGCTTAGCTATGATATCATGCACCCTGACGTTGAACGCACTTACCGGGTAAATCAGACAAACATCTGGAGTCCCGAGGGTGGCGTATTTCATTCTACAGGACCGGCAGTGACATTCGCGCTCAAAAGTGAGTTTCCTGAAATAGAAGATATTACACGCATCAATACGCCTGGCGCACACGTTGTACGATACGATTCACCCGACGGCCGTGCCATTGTCTTCAATGAAGACAAAATAATTGCAGCGGATTCTAATTTTTTTTCGTTTTTCAACTTCAAACTGAAGGAAGGCGACGCACGTACGGCACTTTTGGGAAAGAACAAGGTGATCATATCCGATAAGGCTGCGAAACGGCTTTTTGGAGATGTATCGCCACTCGGTAAAATCATTCAGATCGGTGATAGTCTGACAGCCCTTGAGGTGACCGGTGTAACTGAAGAACAGCCATCGAATATTCATTTTCATTTCGACTATTTACTTTCGATGTATACAAATCCCAACATCAGGCAATTCGAATGGAGCTGGATCTGGACGCAGGTCGTGACGTATGTTAAACTTCGCGTTGGCACGGATCCGAAGGCACTGGATGCTAAGTTAAAGACGTTCGCAGACAGGCATGCCGTTAATACATTCAATATTCTCGGAATTGATTATAAGGAGTTCCTTCAGCAAAAAGGTGCGTGGCTGCTCTACATTCAACCCATGAGGGATATTCACCTGCATTCTTCAAAGATCGGAAACCGGCTTGGGCCTGTGGGCGACATAGACTATGTAGTTATTCTTGGCATCATTGCTGGATTTATTCTCCTGATCGCCATTGTAAATTTTGTTAACCTCTCCACGGCACGCGGTTCACATCGTGCCAAGGAGGTGGGTGTGAAAAAAACTTTGGGTGTTACACGAGGAACCTTGATAGCCCAATTCCAGGTTGAGCATATCCTGCTGACAGCAGTGTCTATGCTACTTGGCCTCGGCGTCATGGAAATACTGCGTTTGCTGATACAACCTTATATAGGCATAGAGATACCGTTGAATTCGTGGAGCGCCTCTACTTTTGCTGTGATCATCATCGGCTTGCCTGTATTCATCGGTTTTCTAGGCGGCCTTTATCCATCGTTCTACCTGACATCCTTTCGTCCTGCTCACGTACTGAAGGGCAGATTGATGACCGGGTTCCGTTCCTCGCGACTCCGAAATGTTCTTGTGATCTTTCAATTTAGTATTTCCATCGCCTTGATGGCAGCAACCCTCATTGTGTTTCAGCAATTGAACTTCTTTCAATCGATGAACATCGGATTGGAGAAGGAAAATTTGCTGGTGATCAATAACGCGGACAAACTTGGAAATCAACTGGAGTCATTCAGACAAGAGATCTCCCGGTATCCGGGAGTGAGTGCTGCTTCCGTCTCGACGGATATTCGTTCCAGTTTCGAGGACCTTTATATGCGGCAAGGAGATGACAAAAAATTATCGATCTCTGCCTATAAGGTCGATGAATATTTCTTTGATGCGACTAAGATCCAACTCGCCTCAGGAAGACCATTCGATATAAACAGGCCCAGCGATAGTGAGGCTGTGATCATCAACGAGAATACCGCCCGTTCATTTGACTGGACACCGGAAAGCGCCCTCGGTAAAAAGATAAGCTATCTGGGGGATCAAATAGGGCCACAGGAAGTTATCGGCGTGGCGAAGGACTTTCATTTCCAGTCATTGCATCAGAACATTGTGCCAATTATGTTTTTCAATATAAGATCCCGCTCCTGGGGTAGTAACCGGATTGTGTTGATAAGATATAACGCTGCCGAACTGGGAGACCTTGCAAAGAAATTTGAAGCGAGGTGGAATCAGATGGTGTCACTTCCGTTTTCTTACTATTTATATGACGAGCAGGTGAAGATGCAGTACCAACAAGAGCAACGAATGGCTGGACTGTTTTCGATCTTCACAGGTCTGTCCATCACCATTGCAGTGATCGGACTTGTAGGACTTGTAGCTTATTCAGCTGAGCAGCGTAAAAAGGAGATCGGAATAAGAAAGGTTTTCGGAGCATCTTTGGGTAAGATCTATATAATGATCAACACCCAGTATGTTATACTCCTGGCCATCTCGCTTTTGGTCGCGACACCCTTGACATGGTGGCTGATGCAGCAGTGGCTGAACTCTTTTCCTTATCGTGTTACGATCAATCCTTTTATTTTCTTCGTCGCCGGAGGGCTGGAACTCGTCCTTGCACTTTTCTGCGTTGGCTATCTGGCCCTTCGCGCAGCCATGCTTAATCCAGCCACCGTCCTCAAAGACGAGTAGAATATTGAATTGTTGAACGCCGAATGTTGAGTGGAATGTCGAATGTCGCACGCCGAATGACGCATGTCGAAGGCTTTCAAATAAGCGTGGACTCTTGAACCGCTGACTAGGCTTTCGAAATTCGATATTCCTCTCGACATCCGACATTCAGCGTTCCATTCGACATTGGATATTCGACATTCCTCTCGACATTCGGAGTGCGACATGCGACATTCGACATTCCATTCGATGTTCGCCATTCGATATTCTCCCTCTAAACTTTTTTCTTATCTTCACGATCAAACATCAACTCATGAAGAATGTATTTTGGGCGCTATGCATTGGCGCTACCGCGCTTGTTGTATCCTGTGGCCCTAAAGCGGAAAAGGAAAAGGAGGAGGTACCCTATCAACTAAATTTGTCAGGCATTGATTCAACCATCAGACCTCAGGATGATTTCTTCTTGTATGCCAACGGAATCTGGATCAATAAGACAAAAATTCCTGACGACCAGGGTAGGTGGGGAGCGGGCAATGAACTCAGGGAGTTCAACAATGATGCAGTGCTGAAAGTGCTCACTAAGGCCGCGCAGGATACTACGCTTTATCCTGAGGGTACCGATCAGCGGAAAGCCGCAGATTTTTATTCTATTGGGATGGACTCACTCCTTGCTGAAAAAGCCGGCATAGACCCCATACGGATCTACATCGAGAAGATCAATAGCATTACCGATAAACAGGGTGTTCCACAATATCTTGCTGATGATGTTATGACTGGCGGCGGGGCGTTTTTTGGAATCAGTGCGTTTCCCGACATGAAGAATAGCAAGAAGACCTCTCTCTATCTTGATGGTGGTGGTCTTGGGTTGCCGGAGCGGGATTATTATATCAATAACGATCCGAAATCCAAAGAGACACGGGAGAAGTATGAAGGATATCTGGTCAACCTTTTCAAGCTCGCAGGTGATGCTGAAGACAAGGCTAAATCTTCTGCGGCAACGGTGATGAAGCTTGAGACACAGCTGGCAAAGTCTATGCTCAAGAAGGAGGACATGAGGGATCCTGTCAAATTGTATAATCCAAAGACGCTAGCTGAGTTAGATGCGCTGGCCCCATCCGTTGATTGGAAAAAATACTTCGGGGCGCTTAAGGTGAACGAAGATACTATAGTCGTAGTTCAACCGGCCTACCTGAAGGAATACGAAAAGGTCATCAAAACATATTCTCTCGATGAAATCAAAACTTATCTGATGGCAGCATTGCTCCGCGGAGCAGCGCCATTGCTTAACAACGCTTTTGTTCAGGAGTCACATAATTTTAATACCAGGTATCTCCGGGGAATAGAAAAAATGCTGCCAAGATGGAAGCGGGTACTTAATACAACTAATACGTATCTCGGCGAGGCAATCGGTAAATTGTATGTGGACGAACATTTTCCTCCTGAAGCAAAAGAAAACGCGCTTAAGATGGTGGACAATATCAAGGCAGCATTTGCCGAAAGGATCAAGACGTTGGATTGGATGTCGGATTCCACAAAAAAGATGGCACTCACAAAACTGTCATCATTCACCGTAAAAATTGGGTATCCGGACAAATGGAAAGATTATTCGGGCTTGGTGGTCGACAAATCTCCTGAGAAAGGGTCGTACTTCACAAATGCTGTTAATGCCGCAAGATTTAGTGTAGAGCAGCAGTTGGAGAAACTCGGCAAACCTGTTGACAAGTCCGAATGGGAGATGACCCCTCAGACGGTCAACGCTTATTACAACCCGCTGTTCAATGAAATCGTTTTTCCTGCCGGCATATTACAGTCGCCGCTTTATGATTATCGCGCCGATGAAGCTGTCAACTATGGGGGTATTGGTGCTGTCATAGGTCACGAGCTATCTCATGGTTTTGACGATCAGGGAAGTCAGTTTGATGGACAAGGCAATCTTAAGAACTGGTGGGCCGAGGAAGATCTGACTAAGTTCCGCGAAAAGGGTAAGGCATACGTGGACCAATTCAATAAGTATGAACCGTTACCTGGTGTTTTTGTGCAGGGTCAGTTTACGCTGGGAGAAAACATCGGAGACCTCGGGGGCATTGCCGTGTCATTCGAAGGACTTCAGCGTTTCTACAAGGAACACGAGAAGCCAGGATTGATTGACGGACTTACGCCAGAGCAAAGGTTTTTCATGTCATATGCAACGATATGGAGAACCAAGTATCGAGACGAGACGTTGAGAACGCAGATATTAACAGACCCGCATGCACCTGCCATGTACAGAGCTAATGCGCCGTTGACGAACTTTGATCCATTCTACCAGGCATTCAACGTAAAGGAGGGCGACAAGATGTTCAGGCCGGAGGGCGAAAGGGTGAAGATCTGGTAGGCTACTTTGCGTACACGAACCGTTATTTTTTTGGAAGGTTTTTGTAATGCCTGAAGACTTTGTTATAATTGCCCTCGCAAACGCACGGTATACCATGGGAAAAGGGGATAAAAAGTCGAAAAAAGGGAAGATCTGGAAAGATTCTTACGGAAACTCGAGGCGGAAGAAGCTGATCAAGGCAAAATTGAGAAGATCAGCGACTAAAAAAACAACCGGCGCTACTCCCGTTGAAGAAGCTGCTGCGAAACCTAAAAGAACACAGACCAGGAAAAAGTCTGACGTATAGTGAAGAATAAAGGGAAGAATATGAGAATGTCAAATCATGCATGGTGGTGGCACAGATCGGAACTTGATTTGTGAACAGCCTTGTTATGACTTTAGTATAAGCCGAAGGCCTGCTGTTCACAGCAGGCCTTCGTTTTTTATAACATTATAGAACATCAAGAACACCAGATGAAATACAAGTTAAAAACCTTTACCAGGAAGCTTTTAGCTGACACGCTTACACCTGTAAATATATATCTCAAGCTCCGGGATGTGTTTGCAGGAAGCATTTTGCTCGAAAGCTCGGATTATCATGGACACGAAAATAGCCTGTCGTTTATATGCTGTGACCCCATTGCTTCATTTCAGGTAAAAGGCGCCGATGTGGAATACAGATATCCGGATGGAGAGATCGCCACCGAAAAAGTGAATGAAACAGGAAGCGTTACTAAAATGCTGGAGGCCTTCAGGAATAGCTTTCAACCTGACGAGAATCTTACCAAGTATAGCAATTGCGGTCTATTCGGATACATCGCTTACGACGCCATCCGGTTTTTTGAGGATGTCTCTATTGATCAACAGGAAACGATCATTCCCGACATTCTTTACAAACTCTATCGCTACGTCATCATCGTTGATCACTTTTCAAATGAGCTTGTGCTGTTTGAGCACTGCTGGGATGGAAAGCCGGACTGCAGCAGCAGCCTTGACCGTGTTGAACAGATCATTATGAGCAACCGGTTTGCCACCTACAAATTCAAACTCACACAAACGGAGACGTCCAATGTCGATGATGACGAATTCCTTCGTGTAATCGAAAAAGGCAAGGAGCATTGCTATCGCGGTGACGTGTTCCAGATCGTCCTGTCCCGAAGATTCACTACCGCTTTCAAGGGCGATGAGTTCAATGTTTATCGTTCGCTTCGCTCCATAAATCCTTCACCATATTTATTCTATTTCGATTATGGAAGTTTCAAACTCTTCGGCTCGTCGCCGGAAGCTCAACTTCAGGTCAGCCATGGCAAGGCACACATTTATCCTATCGCGGGAACATTCAGACGATCGGGCAACGATCAGGAAGATGCAAACATAGCTGCCCGGCTGGCAGCCGACGAAAAGGAGAATGCGGAGCACGTCATGCTTGTTGACCTTGCGCGTAATGATATGAGCCGGAATGCCGAACGTGTTACCGTGGAAGTATTCAAGGAAATACAATTCTACTCGCACGTTATCCACCTTGTTTCAAAGGTGACTGGCACGCTGAAAGACAATACGTCGGTCGTCGGAATGGCTGCTGATACGTTCCCTGCCGGTACACTTTCGGGCGCACCGAAGCATATGGCCATGACGCTCATTAACAAATATGAAAACATTAACAGGGGATTTTACGGGGGGGCTATTGGCTTTATGGGCTTTGACAGCTCTTTCAATCATGCAATCATGATCAGAACATTCCTGAGCCATGAGAACAAACTTGTATACCAGGCAGGAGCAGGAGTGGTCTCAAAATCTGATGCTCATAGCGAACTGCAGGAAGTGAACAATAAATTAATGGCATTGCGTAAGGCGGTACTAATGGCTGAATCCATTTAGTTTCTAGACGTGATCTCGAACTTAATATCAAGAAAATGAAAATACTGGTGATCGATAATTACGATTCATTTACCTATAACCTGGTCCATATTATCAGGGCATTGGGTCATAGCATGGACATCTTCAGAAATGACAAGATCAGGGTTGAGGAGATCAAGGCTTACGATAAAATACTGTTGTCCCCAGGCCCCGGAATTCCCGATGAAGCCGGGATCATGAAGGAAACGATCAGAGTGTACGGGCCGTCTAAAAGCATTCTGGGTATTTGCCTGGGTCACCAAGGCATCGCAGAAGTATACGGTGCGAAGCTATTCAATATTCCAAAAGTGCTTCATGGGGTAACGTCAACGGGTGTGATAAAGGATGAGACAGATTACCTGTTTAAAAATGTCTCAGCCACATTTCAGGGAACACATTATCATTCCTGGGCAATTGTACCAGACAGCATTACGCCTGATCTCAAAGTAACAGCCGTCAATACAGATGGACTGATCATGGGGTTAAGCCATATAAAATATGATGTAAAAGGACTCCAATTTCATCCTGAATCAGTGATGACACCTGAAGGTCCTAAGATGATCGAAAACTGGTTGAAACATTAATAATGAAACTGCATGGATATGAAAGAGATATTCAATGAACTTATAGATCACAGGTCACTTACGAAGGAGTCTGCCAGGAATGTTCTCGTTGAGCTTGCCTCTGGAAAATACAATCCCAGCCAGATGGCGGCATTCATGACCGTCTACATGATGCGCAGCATTACTGTGGATGAGCTACAAGGTTTCCGCGATGCGATGCTGGAACTATGTGTGCCGGCAAGATTCGATCTGCCTGTGATGGACGTATGTGGCACAGGTGGCGACGGCAAGAACACCTTCAATATGTCCACGCTTTCTTCATTTGTTGTGGCAGCAGCTGGTCAACCAGTAGCAAAGCATGGTAACTATGGTGTGTCTTCGGCCTGCGGATCATCCAATCTCCTGGAATTCTTCGGTTACAAATTTACGAATGACCTGGATGTTCTCCGGCGTAGTCTTGACGCAGCTAACATTTGTTTTATGCATGCACCGCTATTCCACCCGGCCATGCGAAACGTTGCCCCAATCAGAAAAGAATTAGGAGTTAAGACATTCTTTAACATGCTTGGCCCCATGGTCAATCCTTCGTTTCCGACAAGGCAGCTCGTCGGCGTATTTAATCTGGAACTCGCGCGGCAATATGGCTACCTTTATCAGAACACTGACAAGCATTTTTCAATAATTCATTCGTTGGATGGCTATGATGAGATCTCGCTCACCGGACCATTCAAGTGTTTCTTCAATGACGGTGAAAAGATCATTGAGCCAGCGGATATGGGACTACCCAAGCTAACCTATGAGGACATTCGCGGCGGAAACTCCGTAGAAGGATCGGCGAAAGTATTCATGGATGTACTGGAGGGAAAAGGAACGGCCGCACAAAATGCTGCCGTAGTTGCCAATGCTGGCATGGCGTTGTATACGGGCGATCAGCAAGGTGGCATACGGGCGGGCGTAGAAAAAGCGAAGGAGTCGCTTAAATCAGGAAAAGCTCTTACAGCGTTCAGGAAATTGATGGAGGTAAAGTAATTACAGGAAGATCATGAATATTCTCGATACGATCATCGCTCACAAAAGGCGGGAAGTAGCCAGTCGAAAGGAACAATCTCCTGTAAAGGTTTTGGAACAAGGTGAATTCTTTGCCTCTCAGCCCGTATCGTTAACTCATTATATCACGCATGAAGATAAGTCAGGCATTATTGCAGAGATCAAGAGAAAATCACCGTCGAAAGGTTTGATTAATGGAAATGCATCAGTCGAAAAGATATCAAGGGGATATGCCATCGCAGGGGCTTCAGCACTTTCAATCCTGACGGACGCGGAATTCTTTGGTGGATCGAGTGAGGATCTGATGGCGGCGCGGAGGTTGAATTCCTGTCCTATCCTCAGAAAGGATTTTACAATTGATGAATATCAGATCCTGGAAGCGAAGGCTATCGGAGCTGACGCGATACTTCTGATCGCTGCAGCATTGAACCCTGTACTTGTAAAGGATTTCGCTGCCTTTGCGCATTCGTTTGGCTTGCAGGTCCTGCTGGAAGTACACAACGAGGTGGAACTGGAGGAAAATCTGAACGCCGGGGCAGACCTGATTGGTGTGAATAACCGGAATCTCAAAACGTTCGAGCTCAGCATCGAAATCTCCAGAAGTCTCGCAAGCCTGATACCGGAAGGTGTTGTCAGGGTTTCGGAAAGTGGTATTGAGTCAGTAGACACGATCCTTGAGCTAAAGCGATATGGGTATCAAGGCTTTCTGATGGGACAGAATTTCATGCAGCATTTGCATCCTGAAGACGCTTGCAAAACATTCATTAACGAGTTAAAAGAGGCACTAAAAAAGCCCCGATAAAACAGGGCCATACAAATGCGGGACAGGTTAAAGATCAAGATATGCGGGATGCGTGATCCGGAGAATATACTGGATGTCGCAGGTATGGAACCTGATTTTATGGGCTTCATAGAATACTCTTCATCACCCAGATTTGTGGGCGATGATTTCAGACTTCCGGCAGGTTTGCCATCAGGTATCCGGAAAGTCGGCGTATTTGTGAATGCATCCTATGAAATGATCATCAAGAGAAGCAGATCCCGCGGCTATGAATACGTTCAGCTTCACGGCGATGAATCAGCCGCGTTGTGCACCAGATTGAAGGCGGCCGGCCTAAAGGTCATCAAGGTGTTTGCTATTGGTGAAGGATTCAATTTCAGGATCACCAAGCCCTATGTTCCTGAAGTCGATCTCTTTCTTTTCGATACCAAAGGCAAACTCTATGGTGGCAATAGCAAAGTCTTCGACTGGAATATCCTGAATGCGTACGACGATGACGTTCCTTTTTTACTCAGCGGAGGACTTTCCACCCGTAATATCTTGAACGCGAATGCGCTCCAGCACAGGAGCCTTTATGGACTTGATCTCAATAGCGGGGTGGAATTATCACCAGGTCTGAAAGATCCGGAAATGATCAGATCTGTATTCAATACAATCAACAAATGAACAATAAACTTTCTCACATGAAATATTCAGTTAATGACAAAGGGTATTACGGCAAATTTGGCGGCGCTTATATCCCTGAAATGTTGTATCCTAACGTAGAAGAGCTTAGAACACGTTATCTGGATATTATTCATGAAGCAGGGTTCCAGCAGGAGTTCAATAAGCTGCTGCGCGATTACGTGGGCAGGCCAACCCCATTGTATCTCGCAAACCGGCTTTCATCCAAGTACGGCGCGCAGATCTTTTTGAAACGTGAAGACCTTTGTCATACCGGTGCGCATAAGATCAATAACACCATCGGACAGATATTGCTGGCTAAGCGATTGGGTAAGCAGAAGATCATAGCTGAGACAGGTGCAGGCCAGCACGGTGTGGCTACCGCTACAGTGTGCGCGTTGATGGGAATGGAATGCGTGGTGTACATGGGGAAAGTGGACATGGAAAGGCAACGGCCTAACGTTGAGCGTATGCGTATTCTAGGAACGACTGTTGTTCCAGCGATAAGTGGAAGCATGACCCTTAAAGACGCGACCAATGAAGCCCTGCGTCACTGGATAAATCACCCGACGGATACCCATTATATCATCGGATCGGTCGTAGGTCCGCATCCATATCCCGACATGGTGACAAGGTTCCAGTCTGTCATTAGTCAGGAGATGAGAATCCAGCTGACGGAGGTCACAGGAAATCCTTTTCCGGACTATGTTTTTGCTTGTGTAGGAGGTGGAAGTAACGCAGCAGGAGCATTCTATCATTACCTTGATGATGAGCATGTTACCCTTGTTGGCATTGAGGCAGCCGGCCATGGCATCAATTCCGGAGAATCAGCAGCGACAACAGCCCTCGGAAAACCAGGCGTCCTGCATGGTAGCAAAACATTGCTGATGCAAACAGACGATGGTCAGGTAGTGGAACCCTATTCAATTTCAGCCGGACTTGATTATCCCGGGATAGGACCAATCCATGCCCACCTGTTCGATACAGGCCGCGTGAAATTTGTAAGCGCAACAGATGATGAAGCGATGCAGGCGGGTATTGAGCTGAGCAGGATGGAGGGCATCATTCCGGCTATTGAATCCGCTCATGCGATTGCCGTGCTCAATCAGTTTGAGTTTGAGAAAGATGATGTCGTCGTCATCAATCTGTCGGGTAGGGGAGATAAGGATCTGGAAACGTATATCCGTTGGGGTAAGTACTAAGACAAAGTCCTATTATTAACAGCATACTTTATCTCATGAAAAATAGAATCAAAGATCTTTTCAGCAGAAAAAAAAGAACATTCTCTCAGTGTTCTATACAGCAGGGTATCCAAAACTCAATAGCACAGGTATTATCGGCGAAACGCTTGAGAAGGCTGGTGCTGATATCATCGAGATCGGTATTCCCTATTCAGATCCGATCGCTGACGGGCCAACGATCCAGGAAAGCAATAAGGTCGCGTTGGACAACGGAATAAGATTATCCCTGATACTTGAGCAGGTCAGCGAGATGCGCAAGAAAGTAAATCTGCCCGTGATACTTATGGGTTATGTTAATCCTGTTATGCAATATGGCATAGAGAAGTTTGCCAGAGACGCGTCCAGCGCAGGCGTTGATGGGGTGATCCTGCCAGACCTTCCGATGGATGCATACCTGGATGAATATAAGCCACTGTTTGATAGCGTTAATCTTAGCAATGCCTTCCTCATATCGCCGACGACATCCGAGGCCAGGATCAGGAAGATAGACGCTGAAACGGACGGATTCATCTATGCGGTTTCGGCATCAAGTATCACCGGAGCCAGGGGCACCTTTGCGACGGAACAACTGGAATATTTCAAAAAACTTCAATCGCTTAAACTCAAAAACCCTTACTTGATAGGATTTGGAATATCGAATCATGAGACGTTCAACACGGCCAGTGCCTACAGCGCCGGCGCTATAGTCGGCAGCGCGTTCATCAATGTCCTGAAGACTTCGAAGAGCATGGAAGATGACATAACATCGTTTATAGCGTCACTCAAACAATTATGAATTATAAATGATGAGATATGAATTGCCACGATTACGGGTTTCTCTACGATGGATGTAACCGAATTGCGTACGCTGTTGAATAGAGCGCGTGTACCTCACCGCTAAGTCGCGATGAACGCTATGGACCGCGAAGTGCTTAGCGTTAACTTTGCCTGCCGGCCGAAGCGTCTCGCGCAGGCGGGCGTCTTAGCCCCGATATCATCGGGGGTGAAGAAACAATTGATGAACTCTCTAACTAAAAGAAACCATTCATAATTCATAATTGACCCAGTCTATCCCTTTTCTTAAGAATGCAATAGTTTGCGCCTTCTGCTGATGAAGGAATAGGCTCATGTCTATATTCCCATGCAGCCTGAGGAGGCAGGCTCATCAGGATCGACTCTGACCGGCCATCCGTATCCAACCCGAATTTTGTGCCTCGGTCCCAAACGAGATTAAACTCAACGTAGCGCCCACGTCTCAGGGATTGCCATCCTTTCTCCTTCGAACCAAATTCAACTTGAGCATTCTTTTTCAACAAGTACGTGTACAAGGGACAGAACGCCAGCCCTACATTTTTCATAAATGCAAATCGCGTGTCTCTTGTCTCGCCGTTTTCATCCTTTAGGTAATCGAAGAAAATACCGCCAATCCCACGGGTTTCATTTCGATGCTTAATAAAAAAGTAATCGTCCGCCCACTTCTTGAAGTGAGGGTAGAATTGAGGATCGTGCAGGTCGCAAACAGCCTTAAGCCGCTGATGGAAATACCTGGCATCTGCGGGTACCACGTAATGCGGAGTGAGATCGATCCCTCCTCCAAACCACCACACGCCATTGCTCATCTCAAAGTATCGCACATTCATGTGAATAATGGGTACGTGCGGATTGACAGGATGAATTACAATAGAGACTCCAGTTGCAAAGAAGTCAGGTTCGTTGTCAGCAGGTATTTGTAGGGACTGAAGCACAGGAGCAGGAGTTTTCCCCCAGACCGCTGAGAAATTGACGCCACCTTTTTCAATTGCATTTCCGTCGGTCAGGACGCGCGTAATGCCACCGCCGCCGCCAGGTCTGTCCCAAGCATCAATAACGAATTTTCCGCCACCATCAGCATCTTCAAGTTGGCGGCAGATGTCGCTCTGAAGGTCTTTAAGCCACGCGCTGATATCTTCTTTTGTGATCATTCTTCAGTGGCCCGCTCTTCGACTTCGATCTTAGGTACTGTTGTTAACGATCCGAAGAACAAGGCATTCAAAAATAGCTTATTAGTACCATACCAGAATCCACGAAAGTTGGGATTGTCAGAGAACAGGATGATCCGTCCCTGACCTTCTCCGCTGACAAGAATGGCTGCGGTGTTAGCAACCCGTTTGATATTGGATTTGTGCAGATAACCACCGATAAGCGGATTTGCTGCGTATTGCGCAACAGTGGCGTACGGATTTTTTCCCGGCTTGATAAATGTCTTTCCATTTCTGTATACAGGCACTGCGCGTTCAGTGAAACCGAAACCGATTGGATGTGTTATATCCAGATCCACCTGAAAGATGGATCCACCCATTTCCCGGGCACCCTCCAGACTGAATGCATCTTCGAAGTTAGTACGCGGCCTGTTTTTAAGGGTATCAATTGGCTGAAGCTTTTCTTTTGTTAGTCCCTGTTTCATAACCCATTCACTGGCTGTCTTGAACGTAATCAAGGTACCTCCGACCTGAAGCCATGCTTTGATCTTATCCACGGATGCTTTATCCAAAGTATAGGTGCCAGATACCATGATCATGGTATTGTAAGCGGATAGATTCACTTGTGGGAAGTTCTGAATGTCCACTTTAGTTATCGGCATATTAATGCGTTGATCGAGCAGATGCCATACTTCGCCAGCTTCATAGGCTGACAAACCGGTTCCTACCAGCATAAGCGCTTCCGGCTTTTTAATGGTTTGAACAAAACCAGAACCCAGGTCAATTCCGGATTGACTGAATCCAGTTGTTGCCGCATATATGTCGAGACCACACGATTCAGATACCTGTTGTAAGATCTTGTGCAGGTCGTCAGGGTTCACCACAGCTTGTTGCTGAACGGGTATGACGATAGTACCATAGCCGAGCTGCTTCGGCCCTGAGGAAGTATCCAGCGTGAAGGGTTTAAACGCTGTCTGTGTTATGACCTTTTTAGTTAGCAGCTGATTTATTGCCTTGTGGGCATTATAGTCGGTCAGTGGAATGATGTAAGCATAATTGCTTCTTTGAACCGGAAGTGGTTTGTAACTAAGATCTTCAGAAACAAGCGCGCCTTTCGTGACGACACCTCTGACTTCAGCAACGGGTAGGTTAAACGCGTGAACAAGTGACCAGGTAGAAGCATCATAAAACAGGCTGTCTGTATAAGTGATATCCTTTTCAAACGAGGAGCGCACCATCAGGTAGTTCTCCTGTTCAACGGGAACGACAAAAGCTTTACCCGTTACAAATGACTTGCCACCAATGGATGCATCCTTGGCAAGGTTGTAGACCTCGATCTTATGAAGGCGAAGCAGATTTGCAAAAGCCAGTGTCCTGGAAATATCCTTAGCATCTCCGAATACATATCCCTTCACTGGATTTGCCTTCGATTGACTTTTTGAGTTGGTGTAAAAGTCACGGCGCAGTTTGAGCAAAGTAGATTTTTCCGCCCTGGAAGCACGGATGGTAGCCAGCGAAGCGGTAAAATGATTCCGGATCGTAAAGGCAAATGTGATTGGAATAGTCGTTGTGTTCTGCAGGTGACCGCGTGAGCTGGCCTGCTCAAACAGGAAGCCCACGCCACCATAGAAGTTTACGTAGCTAGACCCATATCCGGGATAAAGTTTATCAAACGCCTCCTTGGTAAAATAAAGGGACCCTATTCCATTCATAGCTTGAGAGAAGTGAGCCCCAAACTTTGGATAGACTGTATCATACAGATAAGCGGGGACGATCGGATTGTTGCTGCTGTATTTCCCCGGATCAAAATAAAACGTCGAGTTGCTTCCCATTTCGTGGTGATCGGTCATAACATATGGTCGCCACCGATGAAAGAATGCAAGCCTGTTCCTGCTCTCTGGATGAATCCCAAGGAACCAGTCCCTGTTAAGGTCAAACCAGTAATGATTGGTTCTTCCCCCAGGCCAGATTTCATTGTGTTCGCGGTCGTATGTATCAGCGACTGGAGGTGACGCTTTATGCATATTTGCCCAATTGGTGTGGCGATCACGGCCATCAGGGTTGTACACGGGATCAATAAGGATGACCATTTCATTTAGCCACTGCGTTGTTTCGGCATCTTCACAGGCCGTGAGATAGTAAGCTGTAAGCATAGCGGCCTCGGTGCTGGATGGCTCATTCCCATGGATATTGTAACCCAGCTGGATAACAAGTGGAATGTTTTCTGAAACCGCAGACGTGCCCTGGGCAAGATGTTTCTGGCGGATGTCTTCCAACCTTGAATGATTCTCTGGCGAGGTTATCTTCACGACAATCTGCAGACGATGCTCGAAAGTTTCCCCAATTTCTTCAATACTCATCCGTTCGGAGAGGCGATCCAGCGTTTTGAGATATTCTATAACCTTATCATGACGGGTATGATGTGTTCCAATGGCATAGCCTAGAAATTGCTCTGGTGCAGGAATCTCTTTATTGAATGATCTGTCGCCAGGATAGAAGTACTCAGACTGAGCAAATAGTGACTGGCTAACGGTCATTGCGACCAGGTAAATGAGTAGGGTCCGCATATAATTTTAGGGCTAAAATAGTATCAAGATGATCAAACGCAAAAGATGAAATAAGTCCGGTGGGAAGACGAACATATTGACTGGACAATGGAATTCAAAACGGCACACGGGGATCAAAAGGGAAATCCAATACCGACGTTATAGATCACAGGTTCTCTGAAATTATAGAAAGTGCCGTCACCCGCTTGCGTCGCATAGGGCCTCCAGAATCTCGCTTTGTCCAGAACGAATTTGTCTCCTTTGTCGCGCGCCGGGTCATAGACCTTCATCCCTACGTCCAATCGAAGGATTAGGAAGCTGAAATCAAAGCGCAAACCGAACCCCGTTCCGATCCCTATCTCTTTGTAGAATCGATTGACATTGAACTGCGAGCTTTCGTCCTGAATGATCGTTCCATCGTCTCCTTCAACATTCTGAGGCCGGAAATTCCAAACGTTGCCAGCGTCAACGAAGATCGCGCCGCCCACAAATCCGAACAACTTCTGTCGTAGCTCAATGCTTGCTTCAAGCAATATATCAGACGGTTTTTCGATACTATAATCATACAATCCGTTTCCGCGAGGGTTGACACTTTTGTTTGGCGCGGCTGAGCCTGGGCCCAATCTTCGTGGTCGCCAGGCCCTGATGCTATTACTCCCGCCAGCAAAAAAGAATTTTTCATACGGTAAACTCTTATTGTCCGAGTAAGAGTATGCAAATCCGGAATTGAAGCGATATGCCAACACAGTGTTCTTGTCGATTGGCCGTACACTTCTGAAATCGAAGCTTACCCTAATGTATTTGAAGTATTGTAATCCAATATCGTTGATAAACTTTGGATCGATGAAATTCCAAAGAGTTCCTCCGCTTTCCAATTGCATCCGGATAAAACTGGAGTTGTGTTCTGCATTGCCATAATTATTCAGGTTCCACGTAATGCCGAGGATGATGCTGTTGACAAAGGATGGCCTGAATGAGTTGATAAGGGCATTGTTCCCAAGTGAATCCTGTTTCTTCAGCAGTATTTTAAAATCGTCTGAGAGATTCGCTGTATCGATAACGCTAAGGCTAACAGGGGTCAGAGAGTATGCAGTCTTCTTGTTGTTCTGCCAGGTGTAGAGCCCATTAATGGAGTATAGCGCCCGTCTGTACTCGGGCCGGTCATTGTAGGTATAACTCGCCGTGAACCTTGTTTTGGGATTATACTCGGCGAATTTAATACGTCGTCTCTCCTTAAAGAACCAAATGAATTGTGGGAAGGTCAGCGATGCGTTGATACCTGCCGAAGTACTTTTGTAAATATTCTGACTCTCGGTTGCCGAAGCTACGCCTTCAAAGCCAAACCGGCCGGTGAGATCAAATGTCTCCATACCTCTGAATACATTCCGCTTCTTGAACGAGATGGAATAGAATGGACCGGGGAATCCCTGCGTGACATTCATGCCGGCTTCATTAGTCCATTCATAACGTGGCAAAGGGCTTGCAAAGATGTCGGCTATGAACTTACCGCCGGAGGTGTCGTAGTTAATGTTGACGAATTTAAAAGCATCCACGTTCCCGAGTTGACGTTGCGTATTAAGCGTTTTTTTCCGGCTGTATAATTCTTCGGGTCTGATGAAAACACGTTGACTCAGCACTCTGAGATTATAGTTGTCTTCATAGTATTTGTATCGGATGTCGCGGTAAGATCTCGTCGTGCGTTCAACACCCTGAATAGTTTTACCTACGTCAGTCGTGAAAGTAATGGTATCGATCTGGAACTTCTTATGATAACCGCGCTTGGCGGGCTCTTTGATAGAAATGATGATAGCAATCCGCCGGTCCGGTGATTCAAAGGTCGTGTCTACTTCATAATCGATGTACTGGCGGCTGAACTCGTAGTAGCCAAAATCTTTCATCAGAAAGTCAATTCTCTCGCGTTCATTTGTGAGATCCTCCTGATCGTATTTCTTTCCCTTCTTGATGTGGCTGTCATCGACGTTGTCGTTAATGATCCGGAAAATTGCCGTATCAGGCACGTCGTAGAATATCGAATCAACGAAGTAAGGCTTACCGGGATGGATCGTATATCTAACTCTGACACGCTTATCGGAAGGTGTGATCTTGGATGAAACAGTATTTTTGAAGTAGCCCTTAGAAAACAGATATCCCTGAAATCTTTCGCGGGTCAGGGTCACCTGGCTACTGTCAAAGACCGAAAGCGGCTCACCCCACTGCATCCAGAGGTTTCCATTTTCGATGAATGAGTTCATTTTGGCAACCTTCTTTTGTTTTTTGAAGAGGTATCTGTCGATCTTCTTTTGTGACGTCGCATCGACGATCTTTTGATCATATTTCTTTTCGTATGCTTCCTTTCGACGAATGAACTCTTCCTGGTCATACTTTTTATATCCGAAGTAATAGATACTTACCAGTGGCGCAATAGGTAGTCCAAGGATCTTTCTGTTAGGCCTTTGCGCGTACAGATTCCTGAGCTCTTCCTCGTTGATATATCCTGGTGCCTCAATACTTTGCCGGTAAAGAAGTTTCTCATCATCCTCCAGGTGTTTTGTACCAATACATCCTGACAGGGACAGCGCCAGCCACAGAATCGAAATAAAATATTTACTTTTCGAGGTCCTCAAGTGTTAAAGAATGCTATCAAAAGCAAAAATCAAGTTTGTCAAATCGTTGCAATTAAAAAAATACCGCAAACAGGAACAATTGTTTGTGGTGCAGGGCGCCAAGAGTGTCAGGGAATTACTGGACTCGGATTATGAAATAACAATGATCATCGCCACAGCGGACTTTCTGAATACACATACGCCTCGCCCCGGTATTGAAGTCCATGAAGCAGTTTCAACAGAACTCGAGATGATAGGCGAGTTTCAATCGAATGAGGCCGCTGTCGCGGTCGCCCGGATGATACCCAACACGTCATTGATGCTGGATGAAGGAGAATTCGGTCTGATACTCGATGATATCAGAGATCCTGGCAACCTTGGAACGATCATCCGCACGGCTGACTGGTATGGTATTAATAAGATCATTGCATCTGAGGAAACCGCGGACATGTATAATGGAAAGGTGATCGCGGCAACCATGGGGTCATTTACTCGCGTCAGGGTGTTTTACACGACTTTAGAGTCTTTTCTGCCTAAACAGGATAAAAGGATATTTGGGGCCTATATGGAAGGAAACAGCGCCCATGAAATAAATTTTGGCGATAGTGGATTCATTCTCCTCGGAAATGAAGCAAGGGGCATATCTGCCGGACTAGACGCATACGTAACGGACCGGATCACTATTCCACGGTATGGCCATGCAGAATCGCTGAATGCAGCGATAGCGACGGCCGTTCTCTGTGATAACCTGCGCCGGAGGCGTATTTAGAAAAATCCTTTGCTGCCTTCTGCCGCTTTTTCGGATATTTTTTTAGCGTTATCCTTTCCCAGATACCGGTCGATCAGCGCATGTCCAATATAGATCAGGGGAGTTAACGCTATGGCTACTATAAACTTATAGATATAGTTAGTGATGCCGATCGCCAGTATCTGATCGTTGGTGAAGACGCCGGCAAAGGCTATGTACAATACCACAAAACTATCAACGCCTTGCGAAATCAGTGTTGAGCCCGTGGCGCGTAACCAAAGCAGTTTGCTGCCAGTGAACTTTCGCAGCTTCTGAAAAATGAACACGTCAACAAGTTGGCCAACCAGGAACGCCGTAAGCGATCCTACGATGATCCTTTGACCTTGACCGAAGATCTTGTTAAAGGCGAAATCAATGTTAAATACATTGCCCGCCGCGTCCCGGTTATTAGTTTCGATCCAAAAATCGGCCGGCGCAAGTCTCATACAAATGAATATGATCGCAAAGGCATATGCTATCAGCGCCGCCGTGAAGTAACTGATCCGCTTTACGCCAGGTTTACCGAAATATTCGTTGACAAGGTCTGTCGTAATAAATACTACTGGCCAGATCACAACGCCGGCCGTAAGGTTGAAATCCATTACATACCCCAAAATGTTCAGGTGGGCTGGCGCCAGCCCCAATGTGTTTTCGGCAGAAAATATTTTGACTCCAATCATTTCGGCGAGCAGGGCATTGGTTATAATAATTCCCGCAAGGATGATGAACAGCCGGTTCCGTTTCTGGTCGAGTGTATGTTCCATAATTATTGTTAATCGTCGATCGTGAATTCCTGACCTTCTTCAGCAAGCCTGCAGTTGGGGAATACTGACCGGGCTTCATCCAACAGCGGCGTGAGATCTCTATAACGGGCAGAGAAATGACCGATTAGCAAAAGATCTACCGCAGCCATCCGGGCAACCATTGCCGCCTGTCGTGCAGTGCTGTGCTTTGTCTCTTGTGCTTTGGGCTCATCGCTGTCTCCAAAGGTCGCTTCATGATAGAGAATATCAATGTTTCTTATTTGCTCCACAAAGCTCTGGTCAAAAGCTGTGTCGGAGCAATAGGCGTAGCTTCGTGACTTCCTTGGGTCAAAGGTCAGGTCCTCATTTCTGTAAAGGATATTGCCCTCCTCATCCAGGATAGACTCACCTTTCTTCAGGGCGGCGATCTGCTGCAAGAGCAGACCTTCAGGAAGCTTTGTTTTATCGATGCGCCGTGGCTTGGCTTTCTCCCTAAAGAGGAATCCTGAGCACCTGATCTTGTGAGAGAGCGGAATGGTCTCCACTGTCAGTGCTTCGTCTTCGAAAATGGTTTCCCTCAGTCCTTTTTCAAGTCTATGGAAAATGATCCTGAACGATGGGGTTGAACGTGAATATCTAAGCTGGGTAGTAATTATCTCATCCAGGCCACGGTGGCTATATACGTGCAGCTCATTGGTACGTTTCTGAAGGTGGAGGGTAAAGATCAACCCCATCAGTCCGAGGTAATGATCACCATGAAGGTGACTTATGAAGATGTGATTTATTCTGTGGAAATTTAACTGCATCCGCATGAGTTGGATTTGAGTTGCTTCACCACAGTCAACAAGAAAGGATCGATTCTGGATCTCCACGAGCTGTGAAGAAGGATGACGTCCATAGGCAGGCAGGGCACCACTCGAACCCAAAATTGTTATTTTGAAACTCAAATGAAAAAAGTATTTGAAGCGGTTAACAAAAAACCAAAGCTATTGGGCTTTGGTCTTAAACTATGGATATGTCATCGTTAGTTTCCGTCAGAATCCTTGAGATCTTTTTCAATTTCATGCATAAATACTGCGTCAATGGCCTCCTCAACTTTAGGAAGTATATTCAGCACACTGTCAAGCTGGGAGATCTTGATCAACTTCATGGTATGATCGGAAAGGGTAGTAAGTATAAAGATCCCGCCTTCTTCCTGAACGATCCTGTTGCCAACCAGCAAGGCGCTCAGACCTGAGGAGTCGGTATACTTTACTTCAGCAAGATCTAGCACTATATTTCTTACGCCCTCAGCATGGAGCGTTATCAGTTCCGATTTCAGACCAGGAGCCACGCTTGAATCCAGCTTCTCTTCGTGAAGACGCAATAGGCTGTATTTCTCCTGCTTGTCAATGGTATACTTCATATCCTCAGTTTTTCTTGGTTTCTAAGTTAGCGGAATTTATGGAATTCAAGATGATTTGTTCAATTCTTTGGGTAATGTGGCCATAGTCGATCGGCGTCAAAGATTCACCTCGAACCTGACGATATAATTCCTTATAACGGTTGGAAATAGTTGATACGATCTCGTCGGTCATCTCAGGAACGCGTTGCCCATCTTTCCCCTGAAACCCATTTTCAATAAGCCATTGCCTTACAAATTCCTTGCTCAGCTGCTTTTGTGGTTCGTTGGCATTTTGTCTCCCCTCATAGCCATCCGTGTAGAAATATCTGGATGAGTCTGGCGTGTGGACTTCATCGATAAGATAGATCTTGCCATTGTGCTTACCGAATTCATATTTGGTATCTACAAGGATAAGACCGCGTTCCGCTGCCAGTTCTGTGCCTTTATTGAAAAGTTTGTGCGTATACGATTCGAGCACCTTGTAATCATCCGCCGATACTATTCCACGCGCTAAAATCTCCGCTTTTGAAATATCTTCGTCATGCCCGACATGCGCTTTCGTCGTAGGCGTAATAATAGGAGTTGGAAGCTTATCATTTTCCTTCAGGCCATCGGGGAGAGGTACTCCGCAAAGAAGGCGCTTACCAGCTCTATATTCCCGCCAGGCATGGCCAGCGAGGTACCCACGGATCACCATTTCCACCCTGAAGGGTTCGCATTTAAACCCAATGGTTACATTTTGATCTGGTGTGGATATTACCCAGTTGGGGACCAGATCTTTTGTGGCGTCAAGGTTAAAGGCTGCGATCTGGTTCAAAACCCTCCCTTTGTCAGGAATTGCCCTTGGGAGGATAACGTCAAATGCAGATATCCGGTCTGTAGCCACCATCGCCATTAAATCGCCGAAGTAGTAAACATCCCTAACCTTTCCGCTGTAGAAACCGGTCTGACCAGGAAATTTGTACCGGGTCTCCTTGATTGCCTCCATTGAATTTCTGATTAAGCGCGTAAGATATGGTTAATGAAGAAAAGGCAAAACAATTTTCTCCCGGAAATCATGGCCACAAAACGCCCCCTTAAACAGCGCATTCAGCTGGCCGACGCACGTTATTTCTTCATCTCCACGCCGGCATTGTATGTTGTGGTCCCTTCCAGGCCACCCTGCTCATCATAACGTTTCCATTCACCATGTTGCTTGTCCGCGTGATACTGGCCCTGTTCTTTGATTTTGCCATTTGAAAAGTAAAAGACAAAGGGCCCATGCCTCCGACCGGATCGATATGTTGTGACTGATTCGGGCTGCCCGTTACCCTGGTAGGTCGTAACGGGTCCGCTCAGCAGATTGGCTTTATATGTTTCTTCTTTCAGAATTTTGCCGGCACGGTTATAACTATAGCGGATACCTTCCAACTTGCCGTTCAGGTAGGTCTCTTTTGTGAGCATTGTCTTGCCGGAGACATCGTAGATAATCGACAAACCGTGTGGCTTTCCATTGCGCTGGTGCTTTTCTGAAATTACAGTTCCCGATTCAGCGTATTCCAATATGGTTGCATCAATACCGTTAGATGAAATTTCCTCTTTGATCTTTGTCTTTCCGGAAGGGAAATAATCCAGGTTAGTACCCGTCTTTTTTCCCTCCTTATACTGGTATTTATGCTGAACTGACCCGTCAGCGAAATAACCCGTGTTGATTCCGTGCAACTGAGCATTTAGAAAATTACCCTCCAGTAGGAGGTGGCCATTGCGGTCATATGTTTTGAATTGGCCGTTCTTTGAACCCTTTTCCATGGTAGATACAATTTCGAGCTGACCATTATCAAAGTAAGTTTTATAAAATCCGGTAAGGATACCATTCTCATAGTTCGCTTCGGTCTCTACTTTGCCGTTGTCAAAAAAGCTTCGAGTGATGCCGTTTGGCTTTCCGTCTTTATAAGTGATCTCCTTTTTGAGTTTACCGCTTGGGAAATACTCTTTAACCAGCCCTTCGGGTTTGCCTTCTACAAAAAAACTTTTCCTTTTTACACTGCCATTGTCGAAAAACAGTTGAATGCTATCGGTTAAGATGTCATTTTGATAGTATGCGTTCTGAAAGGGAATCCCATCCTCATTGAATACCTGAACTAATCCGTGACGGAGGCCATTGACGAAATTTATTTTGCGTGCAACCTTACCGTTATCATGATACTCAATGAACAATCCTGATTTCTTTCCGTCATCGAAAGTTCCCTCAAGCATTACCCGGCCGTTCTCATAGAATCTTTTATACTGGCCGACGTACCGCTGATCATCTTCAGTAGCCGTATGATAAACTTCCTGAAGGTGTTCCTTCCCATCGTCGTAGTAAGTGCGTACTTCCTTCTGCGCATGGCATAACAGGGAAGAAAGTAAGGACAGTATCGAGAAGACGGATATTTTTGAATAATCAGATCGCAAAAGACAATATTTTAATAATAACGTCACATAAGAGCTTCTGTGTATTGGGTCAACACTAAACGTTCTCAATAACAATTGCTGAAGCACCGCCGCCGCCGTTACAAATGCCGGCTACTCCAATGGTGCCGTTGTTCTGCTTAAGAACCTGCAATAAGGTCCCGATGATCCTTGAGCCTGATGAACCGAGCGGATGACCCAGGGCGACAGCACCACCGTTGACATTTACTTTGTCAGGGTTCAAACCTAACTTTATATTGTTGGCTATCGCCACTGCGGAGAAGGCTTCATTGATCTCATAGTATTCGACATCATTGGATGCCAAACCAGCTTGTTTGATCGCTTTTGGGATTGCAATGGAAGGTGTGGTAGTAAACCACATCGGATCCTGGGCGGCATCTGCGAAACCTAGGATCCTTGCAAGCGGTTTGATGCCCAGTTCAACCGCCTTCTCCATACTCATGAGGACAATTGCCGAAGCGCCGTCGTTCAGCGTTGATGCATTGGCCGCCGTCACAGTCCCATCTTTTGTAAAGACAGGCTTCAATCCGGGGATTTTATCAAAGTTGACACTCTTATATTCTTCGTCCTCCTTGAAGATTGTCACATTTCCCTTACGGTCTATGATCTCCACCGGGATCACTTCATCCTTGAATTTCCCGGAAGACCATGCCGAAGCCGCACGTTGGTACGACCCGATAGCGTATGCATCCTGATCCTGCCGGGTGATCTTCATCTCACGCGCAGTGTTGTCGGCACATACACCCATAGCGCAGTGGTTGTATACATCGGTAAGTCCGTCAAGCTGCAGGCCGTCGATCAGTTCTCCATTCCCATATTTATATCCCGTGCGCGCCTTCATCAGATAATACGGGATGTTGCTCATGCTTTCCATACCCCCTGCGATAACAACTTCCTGATTGCCCAGCATAATGGATTGAGCCGCCAGCATTACGGCCTTCATACCTGATGCGCAGACTTTATTTACCAGGGTACAGGGAATTTCAAATCCTAAACCTGCGCCGGCGGCCACCTGCGTAGCCGGTGCCTGACCTAGTCCGGAAGAGATGACATTACCCACATACACTTCCTGAATAAGCTTGCCGGATATTCCTGCTTTTTCAATTGCAGCTTTATAGGCAATACTACCAAGCTGCGTTGCAGACATACCCGATAGCGTTCCTCCAAAGCTTCCTATCGGTGTACGGACAGCGGAGACTATAACAACTTGTTTCATTTATCGATAGCGTGTGGTGAATTCATACCGGCCTGGTGTCAGCTATAAAAACGACGAAACAGGCTGCAAAGCGGCGATACTGTTAGCACCCTGCGTGATTACCAGTCAGGTTTATTCTTTTCTCTTGGCTTCGTCGCCTTGCGCTTATTTTGTTGCAGGTACTGTATTTCCTGATTTTTCATGGCATCAAGGACCATCTTGGCCTTTTCGGGACTCATGTTTATCTCCTGCAGCTTTTTCGCAAGTTGAGGAGATGTTTTTTGCTGATCCTTGTTTTCCTTTTGTTTCTCGGATTCGCTCTTTTCTTTCTGCTCTTTGCTTTGCTGATCCTTTTGATCCTTTTGCTGCTGGTCTTTCTGTTGCTGTTCTTTCTCCTGCTTATCTTTTTTCTCCTGGTCTTTTTTCTGCTGATCCTTCTGCTCCTGATCCTTCTTTTGGTCTTTGTTCTGCTGCTGATCCTTCTGTTGTTCCTTGTTCTCCTTATCTCTGTTTTGCTTATCCTGCTGCTGCTGTTTCTTTTTCTCCTCGTCCAGTTTTTTCTTCAGCATCTCATAGTTGTAGCGGGCATCTATATTGTTGGCATCAGCCTTTATAGCTTGTTTAAAGTTGTTCAGTGCTTCTTCCAGTTTTCCCTGCCTGTGATTCATTACTCCCAACTGTTGCTGCGACTTGGAGCGGATCTCAGGTTTGGGGCTGCCAATAAGGGACTGATAAGTAGCGGCAGCGTTGGTCGTGTCGTTTGTTTGGAAGTACGAGTTTGCCAGATTAAGCATCACTTCATCTTCGGTGACGTTCAGCGAATCCGCAAGGTAACGGTATCGCGAAACGGCCTCCTTATAATTACCAGACGTATACGCTTTGCGCGCTTCAGATTTCGCGCTGTTAACTTTGCCGATCTTAACAGGATCAACGATAGCGACGAAAGTGAAAATAAAGCATATCGCAAGTTTCATATTTTAACAGTAGGTATGTTGACCATGATATCAATCAAGAACAGAAGGGAAGCGACCGCAAGGAAATAAAAGTATTTATTCGCTGTTACATCCACATAGCGGGCATCCCGCAATTCACCTTCGATCTTGCCTATCGTATTGATCAAGCGTGAAACATCATTTTTAGTTTCATTGATCTCAAAATACTGTCCTCCGGTGTTTTTCGCAAGGGAGATCAATTGGTCGGGTTTTAGCTTCGTAAGCACGATCAATCCTTGCCTGTTGGTCTTCAACGAATTGCCGTTATAAATATTACCACCCTTTTCCGTTCCTACGCCGAGGGTAAATAACTTGATGTTCTGCTTCTCTATTTCACGGCTTACATCCTCAGTCTCTTCTCCGAAGTCTTCGCCATCGCTGATGAGCACAATGACCTTGGATTTAGACCGTCCGTCCTGAGCTTTATTGTCGTCCTCCTCTAGCTTCTGCAATGCCATCCGGAGTGGAGGACCGAAGTCCGTTCCGGAAGAGGGGACAAGTCCTGAGTTCATGGTCTCAATAAAAAGATTGAGTGCATTCTGATCATACGTCAGGGGACATTGCATGAATGCTTCAGAAGAAAATATGATTATGCCAATCCTGTCGGAATTAAACGCCTGGACCACTCGCTTAAGCTCGAATTTTACTTTTTCGAGGCGCGAAGGCTGAATATCAAAAGCGTCCATTGACTTAGAGAGGTCCACACAGATCATAATGTCCTTGCCAACGGATTTCACTTCCTTTTTGGAACCTCCAAAAGAAGGACCCAGAACGGCAATAATGAAGAGGGTGAAATAGGCTGTTCTGAAGAGTAATTTGATAAAGACGTTGGTGAATGGGGTCTTAAGTCTTCTGGCGATCTTTATTACGCGTACGAGGTACAGTGTGTACAGGAGAAGGAATCCCGCGATAAAAATGATTTCTGTTAGTCCAAAACCTCGATACCAGAGCACGTTGTGAGTTTTTCAACAGGCAATTTGCAACTAGCATTCTGCTTATGCAATACCCCCTGTAAAAGTCTGGCCAGCAGGTGACTTCACCGCAAGGACGCTAGGGGCGCCATGGACCGCGAAGAGCTCCGCGGTCCTTTGCGATCTTAGCGCCTCCGCGGTGAAGAAATTCCACACGCCGGACTTAAATAGATCTCCGCATCACATAATCATTCATCCAGTATGGGCCAATGGGGACATCTTCTTCTCTAATTATGCTGAAGCCAAACTTCTCATAAAAGAGTCTGGCCTTATTATGACGATTAACATTGAGGTCAAGTGTGTGAATTCCTTCGGTAATCAGGCGCATGATGACTTCCTTAAGCAAAGAACCTCCATAACCCTTACCATGGTTTTCAGCAAGCACATATAATTTATGAAGTTTAAAGATCTGTGGATCTTCATCCCGCGGAGAATAGGCGGCAAAGCCCTGTGTGACACCAGACTCTTCCAAAAGAATAAATCGCTGTTTACCGGTTGTTATGATCACATTCAGCAGATCCTTTGCATAGATTGCATCAAGCATATACCGGATCTGTTGCGCAGTCAATATTTTTCCATAGGCGGGCCACCAGGTCTTCTCGGCAATTTGCCGGATTGTATCAACGTCTTCAGCGCTTGCGTCCCTGATGCGTACCATAAAGAGCTCGATTGTGAGTTTTGGAGTGTATGATCCCTGTTTCCAGCAATTTTACAATACAAAAAGAAATGCAGGTTCATATTTGAAGGGAATTTGTTATTTTTTGCCTGGGTTTGAAAGGCATTGAAATGGTCACGCCCCAAATAGCTTTCAAAAGGTCTAAATCTGAGTGTAAAGGACAACAATTATAAACTGTATGAAACGATTACCTTTAATTCTTCTGGTCTTCTTATCTACACTGGCATCAGCACAGAGTATCGATTATAACAAGATCATTGTAACAGAACAAGTATCTGCTATTTCCTTCGAAGAAAGGCTGGTACAAATGGCGTGGAGAAATAATCCGTCGAACAAGGTTGCTATGCAGAAGGTGGAGCAGGCACAGACTCTCCGGTCCAAGGCAAGGTGGTCATGGCTGGACAATATTTACGTCGAGGGAAACTACAATGAATTTACTGGCAAAGATGAGATCGATGCGCTTGCAAGGTCCTTCTATCCCCGATACAACATTGGCGTAAGACTTCCGCTTGGAACTTTTGTGCAGACCCCTTTAAGCGCACAGGCAGCTAATGATCAGGTGGTGATGTCGGAATTCAACGTAAATTCTAAAAAGCTTGAAGTACGGGAAGGCGTTATGCTGGCCGTGGAAAGACTGAAAGAAAGATTCAAGATCGTTAAGCTCAGGGAGCGTATCCAGGAAGATTACTTCCTCATGTTCCAAAGCACAGAAAAGAAGTTCAAGGCAGGAGAGGTCACACTCGAGTCATATCGCCAGACGTCACAGGCATACTACCAAAAGGAAGAAGAGATCATTCAGGCGAGGTCTTTATTTAATCAACAAAGGATTGAGCTTGAGGCTATGATCGGGGTTGAGTTGAAGGATGTGGAAGGATACGTTCAATTTATAGATAGATTGACGACGGAAGCGCAAGCGCGGTAGGGGAGACCTGATTAGGAAATGTGGGAACGGTAATGAGTTCGCTTAAATAGCGGGGATTGAATGTCGAAATTTGAACGTCGAGTGTCGCAATTCGAAATTATCTCACTATCTCACGCGATTCGATCGCTCTGCCAACTTCTGAAACAAGGTACTCAGGCTCGAAGGGTTTAACAAGATAACTGTATGCGCCGAGATCCATACATTGCTTACGCTTGCTGGAATCCTCGTATCCAGAGTGGATAATTACCGGGACATTGCGCAGTGTTTCATCATTGCTGATGTTCTCAAGTAATTCGAGACCACTAAGGGATGGCATCTTCAGATCAGATACAATAAGATCCGGAACGACCTCACAATTGCTAAGCCAGGACCATGCTTCCAAACCATCGCTCATGACTGTAACGTCATATTTGCCTTTCAGGATCTTCTCCAAAAGCCAACTCAACAACGCATCATCTTCTATAAGCAATACTCTCCTCATGGTAAAAAATTTACTACCGACTTGCTGCCTTAAAGATTCTGTAACTGTTACGGGCGGGATCTTTAAAACCAATTTACTATAGACATTCCAAATTTAATCAAAAAAATGTACTGATGTAACCCTTAAATCTTTAAATATTCAATAAATCGGCATTGAAATATACGTTAAAAGCAAAATTGAACCCGGATTAAGCCACTTGTTAATGATTATATCCTCGACAGAATAACATTTCATACCGTTAAATTGCCTTTGCTTACAGCATTATCGATAGTAGCCTTGCGATCGACCTTACCAGTCGGAGTTTCTTTAAAGTGATCGACACAATAGATCGCTCTGGGTATTTCATGTTTCTCAACGGCGTCCCCAATATTTTTTTGGATTCGGCGTATATCTTCGTCTGAAAGCTTTCCTTCCGCTATAACAATAACCTTGTTCTCAAATTTAGGATCGGGGATACTCCCCACAATGAACCTCATTTGCACATGCTCCTTCATGAAGAAGCCTTTGATGGTGGCCTCCAGCTTTTCAGGTATCACTTTTTTTCCGCCAGTATTGATCACGTTGTCCCACCGGCCAACCCAAATGAACTTGTTGCTACCGGTTAGTTCAATAATATCATTGGTTATTATCTCCTTGTTCAAAATATCCCATCTGACGACAAGACATTTTCTTTCGTCCTGATCGATCCCTATTCCCGGTAGGGCAATGAACTCCCGGGAAACATTATTCCCGTTCAAAGTACGTAGCGCAACGTGAGATACCGTCTCCGTCATGCCATAGGTTGCATAACATTTGCATGAGGTGTTTTGCAGCAGCGCCAGGCTCTCCTCATCCAATGAACCGCCGCCAATCAGCAGTGTATCGATATCATTCAGGGAGGCGGCAAATGGTGATCTTATTACGTCGAAGACTTGCGCCGGGACCATGGCTGTGAAATCAACTTTTTGTCCTTCGAGAAGAGCCAGCGGATTTGATACAGGAGGAACAACATTCAGTCGCATGCCTGTAACAAAAGACCGTACGAGCATCATCTGACCTGCAATGTATTTCGGATGGAGGCATAGCAGCGAATGGAATGAAGGCTTCAGGTTCAAGGCTCTTTCTGTAAGCCTGGCACTTGCGATCATTTGATCTCTCTTGATTGTGATAGGTTTGGGTTCGCCTGTACTGCCGCTGGTTGTCAAGTTGAATGCTTTGGATCCATGGAACCACGCCTGGATAAAAGAAAATAAAGCCACGTCGTACTCGGATTCGGGGATAACGGACTTTTCAACAATTGACGTGATAGATACAGGCCTTCCGCTGATGTGAATTATGTCATGTGGATAAGGGTCCATCCAGGGTCATTGAGTAAGTATAGATGTGCCGGATGTTGCGAAAGGGTTCAGTCGCTATAAGTTATAAAGATCTTTGCGAAACCGGTCGATGACAAATGCTTCATTTGCGCTCAATCCGTGACAGCATGCCGCCACCTTTTGTAAAACCCGCAATGCTTTTTCCTTGAGATCGTCGGTGAAACTGTCTTTATATTTGCGCAGCTCGTGAAGTGCGTCATTATAAGCTTCACCGATCGAAGGTTGAATAACCTCGTCGAGTATCTCGAACCTGCTTTCCGCCGCCCACGCTTCGTAGTCCAGTTCCTCTTCCGCTATTTTATAGAACGCCAGTCTCTCTTCGGAGCTCAGGCCCTTGTCAGATCTTGCAACTACATATGCCAATTCTCCGATCGCCCTGTATATTTCCCTTCTCTCAACGTCCATGTTTTAAAGATAACTGCTTCCTGGTTTTTTTTAAGGAAACCGGGGATATTTTGACCAATCCGGATCCCGCTTTTCCAGGAACGCATTTTTTCCCTCCTTAGCTTCTTCGCTCAGGTAGTATAGTAGGGTTGCATTACCGGCCAGCTCCTGAATTCCGGCCTGTCCATCTAACTCTGCATTGAATGAGCTTTTTAACATGCGTATTGCGAGGGGGCTTTTCGAGATGATTTTCTTAGCCCACTCAATTGCTGTCGGTTCGAGCATTTCCAGCGGAACAACTTTGTTTACGAGGCCCATGTCCAGTGCTTCTTTGGCATCGTACTGGTCACACAGGAACCATATTTCGCGGGCCTTTTTTTGTCCTACGATACGGGCGAGGTAGGAAGCTCCAAATCCACCATCGAAGCTTCCAACTTTAGGGCCGGTCTGGCCGAACCTTGCGTTCTCGGCTGCTATGGTCAGATCGCATACTACATGGAGTACGTGTCCTCCGCCAATGGCCCATCCTGCAACGGCCGCGATAACAGGTTTTGGTATTGAACGAATGATCTTTTGCAGATCGAGAACGTTTAGTCGCGGCGTAGCATCAGCGCCGACATATCCGCCATGTCCACGTACACTTTGATCACCACCGCTGCAAAAGGCTTTGCCGCCTTCGCCTGTAAGAATGATCACCCTTACATCGGCATCTTCACGACAATAATTCATCGCATCGATCATTTCGGTGACAGTTAACGGCGTAAACGCATTGTGAACATGCGGCCGGTTAATGCTGATGCGGGCTATGCCTTCGCCCTTGTGAAAAAGTATATCCTTATATTCTTTGATCTGTTCCCATGGAAATTTAAAACTCATAGCTTTTCTTGATTTTCATTTTCACGTCTTCAAATATTGTCTTGTTCAGGTCAATGGAAGATTGGATCTCCATAACCTTGACGGTTTCACCCGGCTCTATAAGGTCCTTCATCAGATTTTTAAGCTTCCTTCTCGTGTCCAGTTTCAGATATTCAAAGCCGAATTCCTCGCAGAGCTTTTTGGCATTCAATTTCTGGTTTGTGATAAAGAATTCGTCTGCTTCCGCCAGGTTATCGGGACCATCGATCATTTTGAATATTATTCCACCATGATTGTTAAGGAGCACCACAAAAAGATTGGGCAGCACATAGTTGTGCCAGAATGCGTTTCTGTCATAAAAGAAAGCCATGTCGCCGGTAATCAGAATATTGGGGATCCCACTCGTCATCGTGTGGCCAACAGCCGTGCTTGTGCACCCGTCAATCCCGCTCGTACCACGGTTGGCATACACGTGAACTTGTTTGTGCTCAGGACGTAATCCGATATAATTCGCATACCTCACGCTCATGCTATTTGAAAGATGCAGATTGCAGGCAGGAGGAAGGCTTGCCAATAATTCACTCACAACTTCAAACTCGCCAAGCTCCTTCTGAGGGAAGAATTCGTTCAGGCATCGTTGCGCCCTTCTTTCTTCAACTTCCCATAGCCTGGTGTAGTTGTTTTGTTTCTGACTTTCGAAATTATCATCCCTTGGAATGACATTGATAAAGTTGAAAAATTCATCAGCCCTTACATGAAAGACCTTCGCAAGGCTTTGATAGGTATCGGGAACATCTCCCGAAGGCTGAATGTGCCAATGCGCCTTTGCGGGATATGCCCTCAGGAATATCTTGAGGTTTTTCGATATGCTACTATTTCCAAAGGTGATCAATAGATCCGGCTGTAAGGTCTTCTTTAGGTCTGGTGATGCGGCCTGAAGAAAAACATCAGAATGAGCTACTGTTCCCGGTATGGAATGGAAATTTGATATGATGTCGCCAACCAGAGGAATATTGTGGTGGGAGAGTGAGTTGCTGACGGATTGTAACAAGGCTTCATCGGGATGTTGCTGACCTGCCACTACCAGCACATGTTGAAACGATGCCCATTGATCCAGGATAGCCGATTTCTGTTCGTCTGATAGCATCAAAGATCCCGGGATGGCATCGATCACACGGATCTGATCACTGTAAGTAATTGCCGTATCGTGATGCGGATAGAGCGGTTCCCGTAGCGGTATATTGATATGGACCGGGCCCTGCAGATCTGCCATACTTGAATTTATTGCGTCATTGACCATCCTGTTGATCCCCCACCTGATATCTGCATGATCATACTCCTGGGCCAGCTGAAAGAAACCTTTGACATGGTTTCCAAAAATTTGGTGCTGATAAATTGTTTGTCCATCCTGCTGGGCGATCCACTCGGAAGGTCTGTCCGCAGTGATTATTATCAATGGCGTACGACTGAAGTATGCTTCAGCAACAGCAGGAGCGAAATTGAGCGCTGCTGTTCCAGATGTACTGATCAGCACGGCAGGGCGACGGGTCTGCTGAGCGATGCCCAGTGCTATGAAGGCCGCACTGCGTTCGTCGCTTATTGTCTGACACCTGATCTGCGGATGTCTTGTAAAAGCCAGCACGATCGGTGCGTTCCGCGACCCGGGACAAAGTATGGCATTCGTTAAATCCCGTTTTGCGCACAGGGCGGCAATATCATAGATAGGTTGAAGGCGGTTCGTCATTTACTTTCGTAATGGGTGCTTGCTACTGCTATCTTTTTGATAACACGTCTCGCAGGGTATTCATTTTCATGTCAGTTTCAATCCATTCCTGTTCAGGAATTGAATCTGCGGTGACGCCAGCTCCGGCATAAATAATTGCCTTATTGTTAACCAGCTGGGCACAACGCAGATTTACAAAGATCTCAATGTCGCCATTGAAATTAACAGGGCCAAGATACCCTGTATAATATTGCCTGTTGTAGCCTTCATGACGCGCCAGGAATTCGAGAGAGGTTTGTAATGGAGCCCCGCATACCGCTGCCGTTGGATGAAGAAGCTTTAGCATGACTGACCCAAGCTGTGGAAAATTAGTTGCCTTCATATCGACCTGGAACTCTGATTTAAGATGAAGCAGGTTTCCAGCTACTACTGTCTTTGGTCCGTGCTCTTCATATTCTCTAAGGCGGATCATCTTAAAGCAGCTGATGATATATCGTTCCACCAGGGCCTGTTCTTCAATATCTTTTTGCGTCCACGCCACGGCTCTGAGATCCTGTCCCTGATAAGGTTGTGTTCCGGCCAACGCAATTGTCTTGAATATGCTTTTGTCTTTAACACACACAAGCAACTCCGGCGAAGCGCCGATCCAGCTGCCTGACTCAGCTGTACTGACAAATGAGATCAATGCATTGGGATTCGCGTCACACAGCTCCTGGAAAGCCTGTACGACATCAAATCGCGGAGAAAGATCGAGTTCGATACTGCGCGACGGCACGATCTTCTCAAAGGTTCCCTTTTGAATTTCTGCGAGCGCAGTCTTAATAGTTGTAAAAAAAGATAAGGGTTCAGATGAGACAGGATTGTCGAGTGTATAAAATCTGGTAGCTTCCTTGACACCATTCATCAACTCAGTTTGCAGCCACTCCTGTGACGATGATTCTAAAAGTGTGGCTGGCGTCATGAGCCTCTTATCTGCAAACGAGAACGATAGGTCGGCTTTGAGAAATATCCTGTCAGAAACCGGCTCAAAGGGAGCGAATATAAATCCGGAGGGGAGGTCCTCCAGCGTGGCTTCGGTATTCAAATGAATATGATGGCGCGAAATTATGAGGTGACGGGTTTCGTCATTGGGTAAACGCCATACGGCAACTGCGTACTGGTTGTCGACCGCATGATTGATCAGAAATGACAGATATTCAGTTTCTGAAATACTTTGTTTAAGGGCTGATGATTCGAATCCGACGCGCTGGTCCACCTCAGGTTTTTTTGTCTAAAACTGCCATTGTAATTCTGCTGATACAAACTAGGTTTCCATCCTCACTTGATATCCTGATCTCCCACACCTGCGTTTTCTTTCCGACATGAATGGCTTTTGTGACACCACGCACAGTCCCGCTGCGAACACCGCGGATATGATTGGCATTAATTTCAAGTCCCACGCAATACTGTGATGTACCGTCCAGGCATAACGTAGCGGCAACACTGCCGAGGGTTTCTGCCAGGGCCACGGATGCGCCCCCATGAAGCAATCCCAAAGGCTGGTGGGTCCTGTGATCTACCGGCATGGTAGCTTCAAGAAAGTCATCGCCAATTGCGGTGAACGTGATCCCAAGTTGTCCTGCCATGGTTTTAACGCACCATTGGTTTAACTCATCAACTGTTTTGGTTGTTTTAAATATGCTCATTAAACTTTGACTGGCGCCTTTGCTGAATAGTATTTTCCTATTTTTGCGGCCAAAATAACTCAAAATTGACCAGCAAAAAAATTTACATCGTACGTCATGGACAGACCGATTTCAACATGCAAAACATTGTTCAGGGCAGCGGTGTAGACAGCAGCTTAAATGACCGCGGGAGGGCACAGGCAAAAGCATTCTTTGAGGCATATAAAACGGTTCCTTTCGATAAAGTTTACACCTCAGCCTTGAGGCGGACAAAGGAGTCAATGCAGTCCTTCCTCGATCTTGGCATACCCACGGAGTCTCTTTCCGGGCTGAATGAGATCAGTTGGGGAACGAAAGAAGGTTTCAAGATCACCCCTGAGGAGGACACTTACTATCATTATATGCTCGCTCAATGGCAGCAGGGGAATACTACGCTAAGAATAGAGGGCGGCGAAAGCCCCGACGATGTGGTCAGGAGAATGCAGCCCGCAATCGATCATATACTATCGCAGGAACATGAAAAGAATGTACTCGTTTGTATGCACGGCAGAGCTATCCGCATTATTATGTGTATGTTATTGAACTACCCTCTGAAATCCATGGATGCTTTTGAACACGAAAACCTTGGACTCTATCTTGTGAGCTACAACGGATCATTTTTTACAGTTGATCTTTATAATGACACCTCTCATTTGCGCCTGAGCTGACTCAGCGCCGATCTTGCTTTTGTATCAATACTATTCTTGTATTCGTGTTTCTTGTAGGAGAGCGCCATTTTGAAGTATTCCTCTGCCGCCGCCTTGTTGTTCTCCTGCATCAAAATATAGCCGGTTTGCAGGCAGGCGTTGGGAGCAAAGTACCATGGTGAAGGTCCGTTGATCTCAATTACCTGTTGGTAGTACTTTTTAGCGGCATCAAGCTTACCGGTATTGTGCTCAAGCCTGGCTTTCCGGTAATGAAATTCAACCTTATCGCGCAGGGAAGAGAGGTCGGAACGTGGTAACGGAATCGAGAATTGCCCTGGCTTCATTGTAATACCCCCCATCTGTGAAATACCTGGCTTTTGTCAATTGAAGGTGGGGCAGCTCTGACTCCGCCATGCTTCGTGCAGCATATTTGTCGCTTTCAGTTGCTTCCCTGCCAATATTCTTTGCCTGTTTGAATACAGCCAGCGCGTCGCTGTTGTTTCCGTTAAGCCAATAACACAGTCCTATCTTATAATAAGCATCTTTGATATTGTTCTGGCCTTTATAGTGGTTGGTGAAAGATCTGAACGCAGTAATGGAGTTTAAATATTCTGCTTTGTGTAAGAATATTTCTCCCTTTAAATAGTCGGTATAGTCAATGAGATTACCAGGTTGCTGCTGAAGTTTATCCAGTAGCGAAAGCGCTTTCTCGCTTTTTGAACTTTTCATTGCCAGAGAGGCTCCAAGAAACAGTACCAGCCGCCGGTCAGGATACTTTGCAAGTATTCGATCAAACGCAGCTATGGCAGAATCAGGTTTCTGTAAGACATAGCATTGTACCACAGCGTTCATCAGATCGGATTCAAGTTTGAGCGGACTGTCGGATGTACTCATTTTAGCGAAAATTGCCAGGCCTTCCTGGACGGATCCTTCAATATTCAACAGGCTAAGAACCCAGTTATACTTTTCAGGAACAGCGCCAATAATGACTTCCAGCAGTGCCGCGGTCTTGTTAATAGCCTGATAGGCTGGAAACCTTTTTCTGAGTTCGGTCGTGATAAAATATGCTTCGCGAAGATTGAGTGCTGCATCAAACTCATGGCCGAACTTGAAATAAACAAAAGCCCATTGAACGGCCATCTCTGCCTGGAGAAACAGGTCGTCAGGGGAGTTTAGCTTAGTCTTCCGCTCCTTACGCTGCTCGAAATTGGATTGATAATCAGTATACTTTTCACCATCTTCTTCAAGTAGTAATTCAAGGGTTTCGGCGAGCGATAAAACATAGTTTTCTTGAACTGTTTGAGGTTGCTGGAGCAGCTCATGGACCTTTTCAAACTGAAGGTCCAGTGCCAGGTCATAGGCTCGTTGTGATGCCGGGTCAAATTTCCATTGAGGGTCGGCAACCCTTGCAGAACTCTGGCCGCATAAAAAAAGGCAGACTATAAAGGCTGCCTCTCGATATCTTTTACTCATTTGAATTATTCTGCTTTCTTCCGTCTGCTGGGGGCGGGAGTGACGATCTTAGCGGTTTTTGGCTTGTCACCTTCATCGAGGGAATCCATGTCAACATCTGCTAAGATACGGCCCGAATGCTCATCGATCACAATTTTCTTTTTCTCCCGTATTTCGGCGATCTTCTGTGGAGGAATTACAATGTTACAACCTTCGGCTGCGCCGCGCACTACTCTTACCACAGCCAGTCCGTTGCTCAAGCTGCCACGGAGACGTTCGTAATACTTCAATAGTTTCTCTTCAATTTTTTTGGCGGCTTTTTCACGTTCAGTCAGAAGTCGCTTTTCTTCTTCATGACTTTCGGCAAGTATACCATCAAGCTCTTTCTTCTTTGTTTCCAAATGATCCGCCCGTTCCTTTACGAAGACATCTGTTTTTTCTATCTCTTCTCGTTTCTCGATGATACTTTCCTTGCCTTCCTTTATTTTCTTTTCGCAGATCTGGATCTCAAGCTCCTGAAGTTCGATCTCTTTTGTGATAGCGTCAAACTCACGGTTGTTGCGTACGTTTTTCTGTTGTTCCGTGTATTTCTTAATAAGTTTTTCCGCCTCCTTGATCGCTTCCTTATGTTTCTTTATGCCCTCTTCTATCTCTTTTTGTCCTGCTTCGTATTTGCTCTGACGGGTTCTGTAACCTTCAATCTCGTCTTCAAGATCCTGCACTTCATCGGGAAGGTCTCCCCTTAGTTTTTTTAGCTCGTCTAGTTTTGTGTCAATAAACTGGAGTTTTACTAGAGCCTCGAGCTTCTGCGCAACTGATTGATTTTCCATTCGTTATATGTAGCTTATTGGATTCGTTACGGTTTTTGAAAAAATGATCGCAAAAGTAGGGAATTTTTTCGTTAAAACATCCACTAAAAGATCTTTGGTGAACGCTTCACTCTCATAATGACCGACATCAGCAATAATTATTTTTCCGTCGGCATCAAAAAAATCATGGTATTTGAAGTCAGCAGTGATAAAAACCTCGGCTTCTGCTTCTATTGCTTTGCTGAGGAGGAAGCTTCCGGAGCCTCCACAAACAGCTACTTTTCTGATCGGCTTGTTTAGAATTTTCGTGTGCCGGATAATTTGAACATCCATGCTGTGTTTTAAACCCTGCAGAAACGCTAAAGGTTCCGCCGGCTTATCCAGCTCACCGATCATACCAGAGCCAACTTCCTGATTATCATTGGATAAGGCGGTAATATAATAAGCTACTTCCTGATAAGGGTGAGCATTACGCAAAGCTGCGAGAACGTTGGTTTGAATGTGAGTGGGAAAGATCACCTCAGCACGAATCTCTTTGACATATTCACGTTTACCAACGGTTCCTATGAAGGGATCCGACCCTTCACCCGGAGTAAAAGTACCTTTCCCCTCCATAGTGAATCCGCAGTTCTTATAGTTGCCGATCTGGCCCGCTCCGGCATCATAAAGCGCGTTAAGCACGGCTTCTGAATTTTCCTTTGGAACGAAGGTCACCAGCTTGCTCAGCGAATCTTTTTTAGGGGACAGGATCTTCACCTTTTTAAGACCGATACGCTCGCATATCTTATGGTTTACGCCATTGTGAACATTGTCAAGATTAGTGTGTATTGCATAAATAGCGATATCATTTTTGATCGCGGATATCACGGTGCGCTCTACGTAGTTGCTCCCCGTAAGCTTTCTAAGTCCCTTGAAAACAATGGGATGATGCGCTACGATTAAATTACAACCTGAGTCTATCCCTTCCCTCACCACCTCCTCCGTGCAATCCAGTGTGACAAGTATCTTTTTCACCTCACCCGCTGGATCGCCTGTTAGCAGACCGGAGTTGTCGTATGACTCCTGGTATTGTCTCGGCGCGATTGATTCGAGAAATGCTGTTACATCTTTGATCTTCATGTTGAACATTTGATATGCGGGATCAAGATAAGGCATTCTGAAAAATGTCCGTTCTCCGAGGTAAACCCAATATTTTAATTCAAAAACTGCGCTTATAGGGCATAATCTCTACATTTGCGATAACCTGAAGCGCATGATCCGGAAATTCCGATTCATTTAACCCACCTGTTAAAGCATGATTGTACTGCGCATCCTGTTATTCCCCTTTGCCATACTTTATCATGTTATTACTTCTGTCCGCAACAGACTCTATGATCAGGGAACCAAACCTTCGGTGGCATTTGAGTTGCCGGTGATATCCGTAGGGAATCTGACAGCCGGCGGGACAGGAAAGACTCCATTGACTGAATATCTGATACGGCTGCTTTCTAAAGATCATGAAGTTGCCACTTTAAGCCGTGGTTACGGAAGAAAGACAAAGGGTTTTCATATTGCCAATCCATCGGATAGCGCGAGGACTATAGGTGATGAACCGTTTCAATTCTACATGAAGTATGGTGACAGAATCACCGTGGCGGTAGGTGAGGAGCGTGCCGCAGCTATTCCCAACATACTTCAAAGCCTACCCAAAACAGAAATCATATTGCTTGATGACGCTTATCAGCACAGAAGCGTCAGACCTTCGCTAAATGTTCTGCTGACGGAGTACTACAGACCGTTCTACAGTGATTATTTGCTGCCGGCTGGCCGTTTGCGTGAGTCCAAGACCGGGGCTGACAGAGCGGATGTCGTGATTGTTACAAAATGTCCGGAGGAACTTTCTGATGAAGAAATGATCGAGATCGAAAAAAGCATCCGAAAGTATGTGATGAAGCCCGTATTCTTTACACACATCCGCTACGGACACCCTGTGGGATATTCAAGGCAGCATAAGGTGATGATGGAAAAAGTGATCGTGGTGAGCGGCATTTCAAATCCAAAGCCGTTCGTTAACTACGCCCGTCACAATTTTTCCGTCATTAAGCAGTTAACATTCAGCGATCATCATGATTTCACATTGGGCGACCTTGAAAAATTTCAGCGCTACATAAAGAGCCACCCGGATGCAAGCATTCTTACCACGGAAAAAGACAAAGTGAAGCTTGCGGCGCCTGAATTCGCAGAATATACCAATGGGCTATCCATGTTCTATATACCCATCGAGGTCAGGTTCAATAAAAATGGTCGGGATTTTGATGAGATCGTGCTAAACAGTATCAGGCGTGCCGGATAAAGAAACAACAGTGACAATTCATGAGGGCATGGCGATTACTTCAGTTCTCCCCGTAAATCGGGTCCGGAAGGTGATACTGATGCTGTTGTTGATCGTATTCACTGTAATTTACGCGGCTGCTCAGGAACAACCTTCCGGCAGGCGCAAAGGGTCGAGAATCCTCGACGATACCACCAAACAGGTCTATGGTCCAAAATCTTCCCGCTATTATTTTGAACAGGATGTATTTCTGAATCGTCAGACTTATCACACGATCGATACGGCGATCCGGAATTTTCACCGGTTCACGTTCGTTCAGCGATATAATTATCGTTATCAGGATCTTGGCAATATCGGTACGGCCATACGTCCGATATTTTACCAGGCACCCGACGTCCTGGGAGCAACTTCGGGGTTTACAGCATATGATGTTTACTGGGATTCCGACCCGGTCAGATATTACGATACGAAGTCGCCTTATGCTCATATGTATGTAATGCTTGGCGGTAAGGGCAGGTCAATAACAAGAGCGACCTTCAGCAGAAATATAACACCCCAATGGAATTTTGGATTCAACTACCGAGCGATCCTTGTCGATAAGCAGGTCCAGCGCCAAAGCAAAGGCGACCGGAACGTTCGAAGCACTTATTTCGATTTCTTTACGTCGTATCAATCAAAGGACAGCAGCTACACCATTTTTGCGAACGCCAGAAGGAATGGGCTTGAAGCAGATGAATATGGGGGAATCAAAAAGAACGAAGACTTCGAATATGCTGACTATTTTTTTAATAATGCGCAGCCAAACCTCCTGGATGCCGCCAGCAAGGACCTCAGAATGAATGTTCATGTGTTCCATCAGTATGAGGTGGCCAGAGCCCTACAGGTTTATCATGTTTTTGATCGTTATCGCCAGGGAACAAGGTTTACAGACGCACCTGGAAATGCACCCGAAGGTTTCTACGATCACAACGAGTTTGACAGTACGGCAACCGAAGACCGCACCAAGTTCAAGTATGTAAGACATGAAGTTGGCATTAAGGGTAACCTTCTGAAACTTTTCTACAACGGATACTACGCGAACCGGCGTTACACACTGACGAATCATATTGATCTGCTAGGGGAACAGCTTCTTGAAGTGGAGAGCTACCTCGGAGGGCGGATGTCCCTCAGGTTGGATTCGCTGGTGGAAGTGACAGGATGGGGAGAGCTTCAGCAGAACGGCAACTACAGACTCGATGGAAAGATCAAAAGCAAGTGGTTTGAAGCGTCATTAAAGCAGCTGCAGTATACAACGCCACTGATCTATCAAACATATCGTGGACAACACGATGAATGGACCAACGATTGGAGTAATATTAACGTCACGCAGTTCGACGGTTATCTGCACTACAACTCAAAGGTACTGAGTGTATCACCAGGCGTTACCTTTACCCGCCTGGGTAACTATGTATTCTTCAAATATGACGATTATGAAAACACGGATCAGAAAGTATTGCCAGTTCAGAGCTCAGGACAGCAGGTGATATTCTCCCCGGAATTGAAATTGTCGCTCACGGTACTGGGTCATATCAACTTCAATACAAATATTATTTATACGAGAATGCTGAGTAATAGCGCCGATGCAATTCAGATCCCGGAGCTATTCGTCAATGGTCAACTGGCATATGAGAATATTTTTTTCAACGGGAATCTTGACATGCATGCAGGAGTCGACCTACACTACCAGTCTGACTATTTTGCGTTGGCTTACGATGTTCCTATCCAGCAGTTTTACGTTCAGCAAACTACACCGATACAAGCGTTTCCCATCGTGGATGTGTTTTTTGACGCGCGCATCAAGCGTGGCCGTATTTTTTTTAAGTACAACAACATCCTGCAGGCGTTCACTAAGGAAGGCTACCTGACGGCACCTGATTATCCGGGACAACGCAACATCCTGGACTTCGGATTCGACTGGTCATTTTATGATTAGCAGCTATGGAAGCAAAAGACAAGTTTACATTGGGATTAGAGTTGGCCAGCGATCCAAGATGGGTGAACATTGCACTTCATAACATCCGGGATATCCTGATCGACCATGCATATTGCGAGCAAAAGGCGGCTTCTTCGTGTATCTCACTGATCGTACAGTATCCTGAGCGTGAAAAGCTGGTGGAAATGCTCACTGCTGTTGTTGCCGAGGAATGGAGCCACTTTGAACGTGTAGTGGCAGAGTTGCGAAAGCGCGGGTTCGGCCTGGGCCCTCAGCGAAAGGATGAATACATCGAGGCTCTTGCAAAAGTTGTCAAAAAAGGAGGGAGCCGTGACCAGTTCCTGGTTGAGAAATTGCTGATGAATGCAATGGTAGAAGCCCGAAGCTGTGAACGCTTTAAGATCCTCTGGAAAAACATCTCGGACCGGACGCTTGCAGATTTTTACTACGAGCTGATGGTCTCAGAAGCCGGACACTATAAGAACTTTATACAGCTCGCAAAAGAGTATATGCCTGCTGATATAGTTATGCAGCGGTGGAGAGAATGGCTTGCCGCCGAAGCCGACATCATGAGCAAACTTGAGGTAAGGGGAGACCGGATGCACTAGCTCAGGTCTTTTGCTTCTTCTTTTTGGCAGCCGGGAAAAGGACGTTATTCAGGATCAATCGGTAGCCTGGAGAATTGGGATGCTGGTTGAGATCCGTTGGCTCCTCTCCAACCTGATGCTGATAATCTTCAGGATCATGGCCTCCATAGTAGGTCCAGAATCCTTTACCCAAGACACCGTGTACATATTTAGTTTCCTTGATCTGTTTGTTCTCGCCCATAACCAGCACGTCTGGTTTTATCAGGTGGCTTTTGAATCCTGTGGTCTGACCGAAAAATCCCTTGACAACACGGGTATGATTTTGCGTGAGCATCGTTGGGATGGGGTCCCATTTGGCAGAAAATTCGAAGAGTGAAAAATAGTCATTATCCTGGCGCAGTCCCCGTTCATTGGGCTGATTGTCTATATCGGAGAATTCATATTGAAGCGGGTCCTGTACGAGCTTAAAGTCAGTAAAGGCAAGCGTGTTATTGTAATTCAATTTTTCCTGGGCGCCAGGATCGGAAGGGTCTCCATCGTACATTCTTTCGCAGATATCGAGACCCTCCGCGGCGAGCGCGATATCATAGCTATCGGTTGCGGAGCACATCGCGAACATAAATCCGCCCCCAGTTACGAATTCCTTGATTTTCTTGGCTACTGTCAGCTTCAGTTGAGAAACCTTATGAAACCCATGTTTACGGGCAAGATCTTCAGCTTCTTTTTGCTGCTCGATATACCAGGGCATGTTGTTGTACTGAATGTAGAACTTCCCGTATTGACCCGTAAAATCCTCATGATGAAGGTGAAGCCAATCATATTTCGGGAGCACTCCGTTCATTACCTCGTCGTCGAAGATAATGTCGTAAGGGATCTCCGCATAAGTGAGGACCAACGTTACGGCATCATCCCATGGGAGCTTTGACTTTGGTGAATAGACAGCGATTTTCGGATATTTTTCCAGCTTCATGATATCGTAGTTAGCGGAAGGGCTGGATATTTCTGCGATGATCTGGTTAGCCTGCGCCGAAGAGATGATCTCAAATGACACCCCTCTGATGACTAGCTCATTTTGAATGGCAGGATGATAATCACACATGAAACTTCCACCGCGGTAATTCAGGAGCCAATCGACTTCCATCTCACTGCGCAGGATCCAGTATGCAATGCCATATGCCTTAAGGTGGTTTGCCTGCTTTTCGTCCATTGGAATAAAAATGGAGTTAGCGCGCGCCAGGGTAAACCCGGCCAAAAAAATGAAAGAAAAAGGCGTGACGCTTCATAAGCTTTCCCCGTTATCAACTATAAATTTACTGGACCCAAGTTACAATCGCGACTATTTTCCCGGAATCTTGCTGAAAAAAGGCATGTTTGGAATATTTTCGCAGGTTACTGTAACATTCCGGGGTATTTGATCAACGTATAGTAGGCGACAAATTGTTTCCGCGCGCATGAATCTTATCGAAAATATTAAAGAGGGACTTCGCTCTGTAAAGGCCAACCTGCTCAGATCAGTTCTCACAGCACTGATCGTCGCCATAGGGATAACATCTCTTGTGGGAATCCTCACTGCCATTGATGGCATCGAGGCGTCTGTCAACGAAAGCCTCGCTTCTCTCGGTGTCAATACCTTCGATATCAGGTCAAAGACGAACCGCAGGTCAAACCGCCAGGGTGTTACTGAAAAGTCGTATCCGGATATAAAGATGAACGAGGCTTTCAGGTTCATTGATCAGTATAAGCTTCCATCCACTATAAGCCTTTCGGCGATGATCACACAGATCGCTGAGGTTAAGCACCTTTCCAAGAAGACGAACCCAAATGTATTTGTCGAGGGTATCAATGAAGATTACATGGCCATCAAGGGATTGGAGACGGAGTTTGGGAGGAATTTCTCAAAGCTCGAGATACAATACGGTTCGCAGGTTGCCATTATCGGCCATAAAGTATTTACGACACTGTACAATGCAAAAGATAACCCCATCGGCACTGAAGTAACATTCTCCGGCGTTCAATTCAGGGTAGTAGGTGTGCTCAAGGAGAAGGGACAGTTATCGGATGACAATTTTGATAACATGGTGTTTGTACCCATTATTAAAGGAAATCAAATGGCAAAGGGCCGGGGACTCGAATATCAAATTAATGTTGGGATTTCAGATGCAACTCAAATGGATTACGCAATGGGAGAGGCCACTGGGGTAATGCGTTCAATACGCAGGGACAGGGCAGGTCAACCTAACTCATTTGAGCTCGAGAAAAGTGAAACGCTTGCGCAGGAACTTGAAGTTATAACCAACGGCTTGCGTTTCGGTGGCTTTGGCATTGGATTCATTACGCTGCTCGGTGCGTCAATAGCGCTGATGAATATCATGCTTGTCTCTGTTACTGAGCGCACGCGTGAAGTCGGCATACGAAAGGCGTTGGGCGCAACACCTAAGAGGATCCGGCAGCAATTCCTCATCGAAGGTATAGTAGTCTGCATGCTGGGTGGCATTGCCGGCGTAATTATGGGTATTGCTATTGGCAACCTGCTGGCCAGGGCAATGAGTATTACATTGTTTGTGATGCCGTGGACATGGATAATTATTGGCCTTTGCGTTTGCGTTTTTGTTGGTATTATTTCAGGATATTATCCCGCGCGCAAGGCTTCGTTGCTTGATCCCATTGAGTCCCTAAGATTCGAGTAAGTTGAAATTGAAAATTAAATCGAAACTCGTATTAAGATCGAGTCAAGTTTCCAATTTCCAGTTTCCACTTTCTAAATTTCTAGCTTCCAATTTTCAAATACCCACAACATCTGGAAGTCGAAGTGGATAACTTTGAAATGATTTTCAGTAATTCAATGTAAAAGAAAAATAAATTCTTTAACTATGTGATACGAGTGCATACACCCCAGTGTTGCTCTTCCATCAAATGCTGAGTGCTTGAACTGGTTGTTACGAGCAGAACAATCGATTGAAAGCCATTGATCCGCCCATCGGTGCCCTTAACCTGGCAACGATTTTCAATAAGCGGCTGCTGGACATCAATTGGGATACGACTACAACTATTGAGCCCCATGGTGTACGATCGCTGGACACTACACATCGACAAGGTTACATCCGATTTTCTGCGCGAATTCGGTTCTTTAACAACATTTGAGCTTAATTGGAAGCCCAGGGCCGATGTCTGGAGCATAGCGCAAACCATCGATCACCTCACTGTCATCAACAAGACGTTCTTTCCCCTCGTTCATGCCTTGCGAGTCGGTCAGTATAAGCCACCCTTTATAGCAAAGTTTAAGTTCCTCGTAGAACGCTCCGGTCAATATATTCTGGACGCTGTTCAATGTGATCGCATAGAGAGGATGAAAACCTTTCCCATCTGGCAACCGAATGAAAGTGCGGCCGATGAGAATATCTTTGACAAATTAAAACAGCACCAGAGAAGTTTGATACAACTCGTTTTAGATTCGTATGACCTGCTGGATAAGGATGCAGTCATCTCCTCTCCAGCCAACAGGCTGCTCGTTTATAGGCTCTCAACGGCGTTCGACATCATCGTCGCCCAGGAGAAGCGACATTTTGACCAGGCATTGGAGGTCTTAGGAGTGTTGAAACGAATGGCGACCGTTAGGCAAAATGCAGCGCGGATAGAGTAGTGGCCCCCACGCGGTGGCATATTTGCTGCTATCTGCCCATTGAACAGGCATTGGATATCTTAGGAATGTTGAAAGCGAAAGATGGCGACCGCCCGGTAATGAGCACCGATGTTTTTTTGTACTCAAGTTGTTTAGCAGGCAAAATACATTCTTATCAGCACTTTATTTCCACTTCTCCATTTAACCCAACCTACTTCATTTTTCAACGTCTTGACCTTAATCCAGTCACCTTTGACTTCCAATGATTCTCCAGTCCAAATTTTATATTCTTTCTGGTCTGCGTGGATAATAATTTTACCATTTGGACTTTCTCTTAATGGATTTGCTGACCTGTCAAAATCAAAACCAAGAGAAGTCCAGTCTATTACAAAATCTGTTATCTCTTGTTTTTTGAAGTCAGTGTTGTCTTTACTGATTGATACCACCTCCTCGTCATTGATTTTAACTTTGTATTGAGTACCAGTGGAGTCAACGCACTCAAATGCAAGTCGAAAGTAGTCTGAATTGTCCGAGAACAACCATGGATTAAATGGGTTCTGATTATCAAATTGTTTGTATGATTGACCTTTAAATGTTGTCGTAACTGTTGTCGTCGTTCCCAGCGAATCCGAGAATTCTATTCGGAGAATTTCCATTTTGTCCGTTGACCTAATGATTATTGGGGTTTTATAATAGTCGAAGTTGTCGGAGAGACGGATGAAACACTGTCCTGAAATATCGTTTTCAGTCATGAATGGATCTTCACTGGCTTTGTTCAAAAAGTCAAGTTGTGTCCAATCCTTTCGATTTTGTCCAAATGTCGAAATGGTCAAAAATAAAGTCCCAAGTAGTATGACTAACCTTGCCATAAAAAATCAAATAACTTCTTAAGGTGAATGCAGTACCAAAGTAATTTAGTCAAAAAAAAGAATTAACGTATTCTCCATAAGGGTCTAATCCTGAGCCTTCATGATCCTGCTAATTCCATTTTCGATGTCCGATAATTCTAAATTTTCAGCATTGGACAATATTATAATGACTTGATTCTTTTGTACGCGTCTGCTTATGAAACTCGTAAATCCGGGCAGGTTACCCTTGATGCCAATAGACATCCCATACACCACCTCTTTCTCTGACAAACCATCCGTAGCTGTATTTCTCGGGGACATGCTGCTTTAACATCTGCTCTCTCATCGCCTTAGACAGGAGGTCTTCCGTATAAAGGGCTCTATCCAATTTATATAGGTCTTCGCCAGTTGAATAAACTGATCCTGCACCATCAACATTTTCTATTGGAAAATCAATATTCACAATATCAGTTTGACCGGCATCTTTGTATCCTCTGGCAAGACTGGTTAGATTTTCATTTCTAGCTACACCGGATGAAGTCATGCCCCTCGGATCGAAAATTTCCGTCCATCAGTAATTCGGCATAGCCTTTTTTCGTAGCTACTTCCGCAATCTCTTTAAGAACATACATATCCAGAGTTTGAATACTCAAAGTCAGCGCCAGGATCGAATTTTAGTTTTACCTTTTTCAATTAGCGAAGGAACGTTCATATTTTTCTCTTCGCCTATGATCTCCTTAATGCCGGAAGTGTGGGTTAACAATTGATGAATAGTAATGTTACCAATCTGTAAATCTACCTTAGTGAAATATTTGTTGATTGCATCGTCCAGTTTAAGGATACCCTTATCAACCAGCTTTAGTATGAGAATGGCGGTAATCGGTTTGGAGATAGAGCCAATCAGAAACCTGGTGGTGTCATTATTTTGAAAGCCATTCAATTGATCAGCTTGTCCGAAGGATTTTTTATAAATAACTTTTTCCTGGTCCGCCACTAATACATTTCCTATAAATTCTTTGTCCTTAAAAGCCTCTTGTACCAAGTAATCGATTTTCTCCGGTTTATTTTTTCCGGGATTATTCTTACAAGCAATAAGAGATAGAAGAAACAACGGGTAAATTATTTTTTTCATTTGAAATGGTTTACCAACAAACTAGGCATTTTTGATAACAGATAAGGCCAAACCATTATCACATCTTTTTTACAGTTAATTGAATATCATAAGCGTTTTGAAGTTTGTTATCCCATTGCTGAGGGCAGGCCCGCCTTCGCTAAAATCTATGGGGGGGCAAGGCGGAGAGAGAGGGATTCGAACCCTCGTGGCACATAAAGCGCCAAACGGTTTTCGAGACCGTCCCATTCAACCACTCTGGCATCTCTCCTGGCAATAGATAAATCAATTAGCTTACAATATAGGAGCCTATCTGAAAGGATTATCATCGGCTGACGGACCGTAGATAGAAGGAACAGCAATGTCATTCAACCTCATGTAAACAGTTAGCTGGCCACGATGATGTACCCAATGATTGAGCGATGAAGTGATGTTGACCTCCAATGGCGCAGTCATGATCAATTGGCCATTAGCTTTCAAATGGAATGGCCGCTGAAGGTCTGCATCAGAAATGCTTTGCAATGACTTTTTGGCGCCGCGCATATTAGCTTCGAAATGAGTAACCATTTCGTCCGTATTTTTCGGTTGCGCATGCTTGAACGTTGCAAAATCGATTTCTCCTGCTTCGATCATATGTGTGATCCAAAGCGGGATCTCCGCTACAAGCAGAGTCAGATAACCCATTGTCGTCGATTTAGAATGTGGCTTGAAATCGTATACCTTTTCAGGAATGCGCTCAATACATTTTTTGGTCGCGGCTTCTTCCGCAACTAACTCCTTTAGCATGGCAGAGATAAGGGTGTTTGTAGTCATAACGTATAGTTTGATGAATGATCAGCAAATTGAATTAAAGTTTTCTTCACGGCAAAGTATCCCAATAAGGTTTTATGTTATGGAGTTAATAACTATGTAAAAAGCCCCTGCATACTCAACGATCCGAGGTCTTTCGTCCAAAAATTCATGCTGTACTTGTAGTAGGGTTCACCTGTTATCCGGGCTCCCTGGCTCCCCGGCCGTGAGGCCGCGTCTTTGGACCGCGACTTAATTTTACCTGGGCGTAGGTTCAAACAGTCGCTACTCATTCAGAGGAAAATTACA
>CAWJTP010000030.1:0-46566 GCA_963845845.1 uncultured Cytophagales bacterium | reverse complement strand
TCCAGGTCCGGGAGTATGGTCAGTCGAGATGGAGAGTCGTTCGTAGCGACCGTGGGCTTCACGCTTTAGTGAATTATGAATTTAGGAGTTATAGTTAAGAATGGGTTTAAGTTACCGGGGGCTCTGCCCCTTTTTTTGTCTGGCTTCAGCCAATGGAAGGTTATGCTAATTAAACTTTTTGATTGCCTTTCCTGTGCATGATGATCATTTCCTGCATCACCTGATATGTTTTTTGTTTTAATGCCGGAATATCTGCGACGCTTAGCCCTCCAGTTGGTATTTCGGGAGCAACAATAACTTTTACCTTACCGGGTTTGAGTCTGATTGTTCCGGGCGGCATCAACGGCCCGGCCCCAACCACTACCATAGGCAAAATTGGTTGCTGTGTATCAATGCGCGATACGAAAGCTCCTTCTTTAAATGGTTGCAAGGGTTCCTTGTTCGATTTTGTGTTCCTTCAGCAAAAATAAAATGGATACCCCTGTTAATAACTTTTTGAGCTTATCCATACTTTTTTTTCGGCTTTCTCCGCTTGAACGATCAACAATGATAGAAGCTGACTTGGCAATCCATCCAAAGACCGGAATTTTTAATAATTCTTTTTTCGCCAAGGGGTTGAACTCGCCTGGAATCATTATCCATAAGCCCGGGAATATCCAAAAATGAAGTATGATTGCTGATATAAATGTATGACTGTCCTTTGCGGAAATTTTCTCGTCCATAAAAGTATATCGAATAAAAGTGAGCATGCTAAAAATCCACGACCAAAGCTTAAAAACGGCTGCCCATCCATCTCAACTTTTTGCCCAGTAAAAAAGGGATTATGATTCCTGGCAGAAGAAGAACATAAATACAGTAAAGACCAGAAACACCCAAAAGGCGTAGAATTTAAGCAAGATCTCGTTGATCAATTTCAAGACTTTAGAAATGTTTTGGAGAGTTCTGAAAGTTTGCAACATACAAGAAAAAAAATCACGCCTATATGGGTTGACCAAAATTTGCGGATATAACTGGACCGTTAAAGAAAACCGGCCCAGTGTATTAGACTTATAAAAAATATTTTGTTAACCCCGGTGTAGCTATAGGATAAAAACCATTTGCATCAGGAAGGACGGGAGGATTAGCATCCCATGCATATTTCGCCGGCATAATGCTGATGCCGGAATTTAAATGCTTTATCCCATTCCATAACCTCTCCTGAATACGTTGCCATTCTTCCCATTATTGCAGTCATGGTCGCCTTTGCACCATTTTCCGCATCAGCAAATTTATATTCGCCTTTTGCAATGGCTTCAAACAGTTCATCGTGTTCTGTTTGGTAAGGATTGTTTTCCATTTCTTTAGTCATATTGATAAAGCGTTTTTCCTTTGCTCCGATTTTGCATGGCGCCGCATTTCACAACTCCTTTTGTGCCGACCATCATTTCATCAACGATCGCATAGGTTCCTTTTATATGACGGCACTGGCTGTTCAGGATTGTACCATCTGCATAATGGAATTCTACATAATGATGATCATAGATTTCACCGAACTCTTTTCCTGTGCGAACTTGTCGGCCACCCATACCCTGGGCTTTCACAGGATAGCTCCTTTGAACCAGTTCATCACATCGATATTGTGAATATGCTGTTCGTTGATGTGATCTCCGCATAGCCAATTGAAATAATACCAGTTGCTCATCTGATATTCCATTTCCGTTTGTCCCGGTTCTGCGCGGTTTCTTACCCATACTCCATCGTTGTTCCACCACACCTGGCCGAAGTGATTTCGCCAATCATGCCATCCTTAACGCGCTTATATAATTCACGATATGAATTCTGATAGTGACGTTGAAGTCCTACTACGACATTTAGTTTTTTCTGTTTTGCGATCTCCGCAGTTTCCAATAACTTTTTTAATTCCTGCAGGATCTGTTGCCACAGGTTTCTCCATAAATACATGTTTGCCTTGTTTGATAGCTTCTGCAAAATGAATTGGCCGGAATCCAGGAGGAGTAGTGAGAATTACAACATCAGCCAGCGGAATCGCTTTTTTATATGCATCAAAGCCAACAAATTTGGTTGCTTCTGGTTACAGCAACTTTTGCTTTCACATTTCCTTCTTCATTATTCTCATACTGTTAATGATTTATAGCATTCATCCAGCCTGTCGCGGAATGCATCAGCCATCGCCACCAGTTTTACATTTTGTTTTGTTAATAAGGCTTGCATAGCAGCACCTGTACCGCGGCCCCACAACCAATTACTGCCACTTTAATGGTATCGTCTACGGAATTAAAATAGCCTGCATTCGAAATAAGCGGAGCAGCCATCAAGACCTCCTGCCAGCAGAGATGGATTGTTTTACAAATTCTCTCCGTGAAGTCTTGCTTGATTATTTGTTGATTTCATAGGGCATTTGTTTTAATATTCAGCTTGTATTTAATATATTTAAGAGAAGGCGATGTATCCATGTAATCCAACTCTATTTTAAATATTGTGCAAAGAATTTTTCAATTTCTTCTTTCGATGGTTGCTGTCGCAGGTCTCACCAATCCTGAAATCCAACGTCATTCCATCCGTTAGCCACCACCTGCTTTTTGGAATCTGTGGGTCCCGCTTGTTCCAATCTGTCAACGAGGAAATCCGGTTGGCACACCGTGACTCTTTGCCTCAGAAAGATACGAACCTCCGCGCACTACGCGTGGATATCGTGGTAGCCAGGTGGAACAAGAGGATCTTGCTGCACTTTTTCCGTGAGCTTTTGGTACGCTTTCCGGATCATATTGATCCAATGTCCATTCACTTAAATTGCCAAGCATATCGTACAATCCCCATGCGATTGGGTTTTAAGCTGCGCCACTTTTTGAAATTTACCGCCACTGTTCTCTTTGAAATATCCATATTCTTTTAAAGCACTTGGGTCATTGCTGAAAGGATAAGCCGTCGTTGTGCCTGCCCGGCATGCATATTCCCATTCCGCTTCTGTCGGCAATCGGTAAAAAACGCCGGTTTTGTTGTATAGCCACTTGCAATACATGATGGCCGCTGCCTGACTCATGCTGTTTGTAGGTTGTTTGTCATCACGACCCATGCCCCATGTCAGGTCAATGTACTGCGCGGTAGGACGCGACACGGCATCAACGCAATGGCTTTTGTCTGAGGTACATCCATATTCTTAAAGAATGCATCCCATTCGGCAAATGTCACTTCATGTTCACCCATCCAAAATGCCTCAATGCTATACTTTTTTTTGAGGGCCTTCATCCTCGTCTCGTCCGGTTTCTGATTTGGGCTGCCGATGGTAAATGTTCCGGCCGGAACGGGGATCATTTTGAATTTTACCTGACTGTCGGGAATTCCTGCTCGTAAGGCTTGAATTCCTGGGCCGAAAGCATGAAAGGGAAAACAGAACGAGTAAGGATGCAAATAAGATCTCAATCCAACTAAATTTAAAATGGATGATCAAGGTAAGTAAATCAGGTTAGGCCTGCAACGGGGTGTGCCGGGGTAGGCGATTCATTCATCATGACAGGTAATATTGAAGGATGATCTTTATAACTTCTTAAGCAGGGCCATATAAAATCCGTCAAATCCTTCTGAGGGCCAGCTGTATTTTTCCTCCACAAATTCAAATTTTCCCCGTTTTTGGCAAGAAATTTTCGCACCTGCTGTTCATTTTCGGAAGGAAGACGCTGCAGGTGGTGTATACCATCAGTCCCCCGGTTTCAATATATCAGCGTAGTCCGTAAGGATATGTTGCTGAAGTTCTTTACGTTGTCTATGAATTCGGGTGACAATTTCCATTTGGCATCAGGATTTCTTTTCAGTACACCAAGACCGGAGCACGGTACATCCAGCAGCAAGCGGTCAGCAGAATTTTCAAGTCGTTTTATCGTTTTTGAAGATTCAATCGTCCTGATTTCCAGGTTGCTGACGCCTGCCCTTCGAGCACGTTTTTGCAGTTCCTCTAGTTTCCAGGATTCTATGTCCATGGCGATGATGCGTCCCTTATTCTTCATTAATGCAGCAAGGTGAAGTGTCTTTCCGCCTGCACCCGCACAAGCATCGACTACGCGCATGCCGGGCGTTATACGGAGAAACGGGGCGACAAGTTGCGATGCGGCATCCTGCACTTCAAAGAGTCCATCTTTGAAGGAAGGGTGTCTGAAAACTTCTGTCGCTGCTTTAATTCAAGCGCATCGTCGATATTCGATATGACGGATGTTTCAACGCCACTCTCTTCGAGGTGACCGCGGAGTTGATCTCTCGATGTCTTCAATGTATTTGCGCGGAGAACCACGTGCGCTTCTTCATTTAGGGCATGCAGTTCGTTTTCCCACTTTTCTCCAGCTCTTCTTCACCAATCGTATCCAGCCAATCCGGAATAGATTCCCGGAAACGACGAATGTGATTCATTTTTTCATTTCGCTCGAAGATATTCTTTTCTCAGTCAGATCCTGAACTCCTGCCACGGCGGCAACGGAATATTCTGAAGAACACACCATCCGCCCAGCAATTTCCAGTAATCACCCTGTTCTGCTTCAGTAATATTTTCTATAAACCGATACCAGCGAACGATGTCATAGGTTGTCTCTGCAATGAACCGTCTGTCGCGGGCTCCCCATTTTGGATTTTGTTTTAGGACCTTTTCGATCACTTTATCAGCATACTTGCCCTCATTGAATATCATTTCAAGGGCCTGTATTACCGCCCTGCTTATGTTCACATACAATTTCATAGTTGAATACTAAGTAGATGCATAGCAAAGCGCCCGACACATTATACAGAAACAGGCTCAAAAACGAAGTATCCGCTAATCCTCGTGCCTGATTTACTATTTTTTTACAGAATATTCTAAATTGGTGTCCTCAATTTCACTACTATCGTCACAAAACGCACCAAAAAATGAAAAGAAGAAATTTTATCCGGCAATCACTAACAGCGGCAGCAGCATCTGTTGCGATACAAAACGTGGTTGCTGTCCGCAGGCAATTGGAATAAATGAAAAAACTGGTAGCGCTGAAAAAGCTTTCACCTTAAAATTTGCTCCCCATGATGGCATGTTTGGGAATCACGCCGGAAAGGATTTCGTCGAGCAGATCAGGTTCATGCATGATCAGGGCTTTAGAGCAATAGAGGATAATGGCTTGTTGAAACGTTCAAAGGAAGAGCAAAATAACATAGGGGCTACGTTGTCCAAACTTGGGATGACGATGGGTGTGTTTGTAGTCGACGGTGGCGAGAACTGGAAGGTCTCGTTGACAACCGGCAAACAGGAATTCAAGGATGTTTTTGTTAAAACTTGTAAGGACTGCGTCGAGCTGGCAAAACGTGTCAACGCGAAATGGATGACTGTTGTACCCGGTTTCTTTGAACGAAACCTGCCGATGGGGATCCAAACTTCAAACGTAATTGATGCGCTGAGAAAGGGCGCTGAGATATTCGAACCTCATGGTATGATCATGGTTCTTGAACCTCTGAGCGATACGCCGGAACTGTTCATGCGGTTTTCAGATCAGACCTATGAGCTGTGTAAAGCGGTAGACAGCCCTGCGTGCAAGATATTATTTGATATTTATCACATGCAGCGCAATGAAGGTAATCTGATCAATAACATTGACCGATTGCTGGGACGAAATGGCTTACTTCCAGATTGGAGATAATCCAGGAAGAAAGGAACCGACGTCCGGAGAGATCAACTATAAAAATATTTTTAAACACGTTCACGGAAAGGGCTACACCGGAGTTTGGGGCATGGAACACGGAAATGCCAAACCTGGCAAAGAAGGTGAGCTTGCGCTGATTAAAGCGTATCGGGAAAGCGACGTCGTATCGATTTGATGATTTGTTGATTTGGTGATTTTCCCGCCAGGGTAAGGTATCGCTAAATCGCTAAATCATTTAAATCACTAATCTCTAAATCGATGAATGACTTGAAGGGTATTGGCATTGGTTTGATCACCTTTTTTGGAATGATATGGGCTGGCCCCGCCCATTCTCAGATCCTGAAAGACCTCGAAAAGGCCGCGCTGAATAAAGCCAAGAGTCTTAATACAAAAGAGAATCGCGACAAGCTTGTCAATGCCGTGCTGAATGATATGGAGCGCGCACGCGCTGAATTTGATACGACGGATTTTGACTACGCCATCTTGTTAAGCGATAATTCCGGACTATTCGACATCAAGGAAAAGGGAGAAGGAAGCGCCCGTCTGACATCGATGATCACCCTGGGCTCATCGTATTATAAGAACTCGACACTCACGGATGCGGAACGTGCCCGCTTTAATCTTGAGACGGGTGAGGTCTTATATGCCAGTCAAAAGTTCGCCTCTGCGGAACGCCAATTCTCTCTTGCTAAAAATGCTTATGAGAAAGCCGGTCTTCAAAACGACATCGGTTATCTGAAGACAATTTCCAATCAGGGTTTGCTGTATTCAACCATGGGCAGATTCACCCAGGCTGAAGAATATACTGCACAGGCATTGGCGATGCGAAAGGAAAAGTTCGGCGACCATAATACCGGAGTAGCCGCATCGCTGAATAACTATGGCGTGTTGCGCTATAATCTCGCGCAATACAATGAGGCGGAAAAGGACTTTGAGAATTCATTGGCAATCATGAAAGGGAAAGGACTTCAGCATGAAATGCCGTATGCAATCCTGTTAAACAATCAAGCCATGCTGTTTCAATCCATTGGAAGGCTTGACGACGCCGAACGAACTTTAAAGGAAGCCATCGCTATCGGTGAGAAACTTCAAAGCAGCAAGTCAAGGAATCATCTCAAATTCCTTTCCAATCTTGCATTGCTATATGGTGCTATGAAGAAGTACACCGAAGCTGAGGCCATCTATATAGGCATGGAAAAACGTTTAGGCAAATCCAATCCTGACTATGCCAGTATGCTGAACAACCAGGCAGCGCTGTATATGAATATGGGAAAGGAGGATAAGGTCGAGGATCTGCTGAAAAGATCTGCTGCTATTTATAAGGCGAGTTTCGGAGAACACAACCCTGCGTATGCTAAATCCACCAGTGATCTTGGGAATTTTTACCGATACAGGGAAAGATATACTGAAGCAGAGCCGCTGTTAACGTCAGCATTGACGATACGCGAATCCACACTAGGTACGAATCACCCACTATATGTTCAGTCGCAGGAAGACCTCGCCATATTTGAGTGGAAGAAAAAATCCTGGACAAAGCATATACACTCTATAAGTCGGTGATGGACAAATCGCTCGGGTTTGTTAAAAGCTATTTCTCACCGATGAGTGAGGCGGAGAAATCGAAGTACTGGGATGTACTGTCACCACGCTTTCAGCGCTTTAATAATTTTGCTTTGGAAGCAAGCAAAGTGAATCCGATAGTGATACAGGATTTATTTGACTATCAGATCGCCACAAAGGCATTGCTCCTTAACTCGACAAATAAGGTCAAGCAGGCAATATTGGGAAGCGGTGATAAACAGTTGATACATGACTATCTGACCTGGCTCGATCAGAAAGAAACCCTGGCGAGGTTATATGCTTATTCACAGGAAGATCTTAAGATACAAAACATCAACCTGGATTCGATGGAGAGGGCTGCCAATACAATGGAGAGAAGGCTATCGGAGCGATCTTCAGATTTCTCAAGCGGGTATGCGTCGAGCAAACTCAGCTTTAGACAGATAAAAGGCCTGCTGACCGATACCGAGGCCGTTGTGGAAATCGTCAGGGTAAGGAACTACGCGCATACCTTTACAAACGAATCCCGATACGTCGCTTTGATCCTGACACGAACAACGGAAACACCGAAGCTGGTGGTCATGGAAAATGGCCAGCAACTTGACACGCGCTATTCGAAGTTTTATCGCAATGCAATTCAGCAGCGGATCGATGACGAGCATTCCTATGAACAATACTGGTCAAGGGTGGACCCTCAACTTGCCGGTAAAAAGATGATCTATCTTTCGCCGGATGGTGTTTATAATCAACTTAATATCAACACACTTCGTAAGCCGGGAGCGGATTACGTAATCAGTAAATACGACATTGTCATACTGGGAAATTCAAAAGACCTTATTGCAATCAAGAGCAAGAAGCCAAAGGCTGCGCATAAGAATGCTACGTTACTTGGCTACCCGGATTATGGCAAGGGTGATATTGAAGCTCTTCCGGGAACCCGGATAGAGATCGATGCCGTATCGAAGATACTGAAGAGTTCAGGTTACCAGGTAACAATGTTCTCTCAAAAGACAGCCACTGAAGCAAACCTGAAATCCGTGAAAGGCCCGGTATTGATGCACATAGCCACGCATGGATATTTTCTTCAGGATGTGGAGAAGGCAGGATCGGCGTTCGGGATCAATATTGAGAACGCGAATGACAATCCTTTGCTGCGATCCGGTATTATGTTGGCCGATGCGGCATCGACCGTGAGTGGAAAGCGTATGCCCAACCTTATAAGCAATGACAATGGAATTCTGACGGCGTACGAGGCTATGAATCTTAATCTGGAAGGTACCGATCTCATTGTGCTAAGCGCATGCGAAACCGGATTGGGTGATGTCAAAGCGGGCGAAGGCGTGTATGGGTTGCAGCGCGCATTTCTGGTGGCCGGTGCCGACGCGCTTATCATGAGTCTGTGGAAGGTAGATGATGCCGCTACGCAACAGCTCATGACTAATTTTTACAATAACTGGATCAAGCTTGGGAATAAACAAAAAGCATTCAAACAAGCGCAGATACAATTGATGGCCAAGTATAAGGAACCATATTATTGGGGCGCATTTGTCATGATGGGTCTCTGAAAAATAGTTATTAGTCCTTAGTACCGAGTCAACAATAAGTAAATCAATGAATGCTAATGACTAAATACTAACGGCTAAATACTAATGACTAAATACTAAGGAATAATGAATAAGACACTTGGGAAATCATCGGTTAACGTTACCCCTATTGCTTTTGGCGCCTGGGCAATCGGTGGTTGGATGTGGGGCGGCGCAGAAGAACAGGACGCTATCAAAGCCATAAGGGCGTCTTATAACGCAGGGATTACTACAATAGATACAGCGCCGGCATATGGATTTGGCAAAAGCGAAGTACTCGTGGGTAAGGCCATGGAAGGTATTTCACGTGATAAGTATCAGATCCTCACAAAATATGGATTGAACTGGCGAACCGATGAAGGAGAGTTTTACTTCGATACTATAGACAATGATGGTAAGCCAGCCAAAGTTTACAAATTCTCGTCCAAGGATAGTGTTATCCGGGAGTGTGAAGAAAGTCTTCGTCGCCTTAAAACCGATTATGTTGATCTCCTGCAGATCCATTGGCCGGATCCGACCACACCGATCGCTGAAACGATGGAGGCCGTTGCGACCCTGATTCAACAAGGTAAGGTAAGGGCTGCAGGTGTATGCAATTACTCGGCTGCTCAGGTCGAAGAAGCCCTGAACACTGTCAATCTTGTTTCCAACCAGGTTCCGTACAGTCTGGTCCATAGAGGGATCGAAAAGGATATCATCCCGCAAGCGACACGAAAAGGAATGAGCATCCTTCCGTACAGCCCGTTACAGCGTGGACTGCTGACAGGAAAGATCAAACCAGGTCACCAGTTCAACGAGGGAGATACACGTCAGAATAACCGCTATTATAAACCTGAGAACGTGGAACGAATAAATGCCATGCTTCAGACAATTAAGCCGATCGCGGATGGTCACGGCGCAACCCTTGCGCAACTGATCATCAACTGGACCACACGGCAACCCGCTATGGATTGTGTGCTGGTAGGCGCAAGAGACGAAGCTCAGGTAAAGGACAATGTTAGGTCTCTGGATTTCAAACTCAGTGATGCAGAGTTGAAGACAATCCGCGACGCAGGTGAAAAGCTGGTGCTTGTCGATGTGTGAGGGGTCTATACCACCTGGTTGACAGACAGGTAATCTTTAATGACGCTGATGGTCTCGTCAACGGTTTTGGTAACGAGCACATTGTAGCTTCCAAGATTTTTGAAGAAACGGATGGTGATCTCGTCCTGGTTGAGAAGTATCACCTTTTTGCGCGACTTCAGTGCCAGCGCAACTTCTGAAGCAGTGCCCGCTGCCATTCCCAGGACAACGATCATATGGCTTGATAAGACACTGATATAATTCCGGCCGCTTCCCATGCTCGTAATGATCTTGATCTGAGCATGTTCAGATGAATTTTTATCGTTGTCGCCGGGCAAGACGCCTATCGTCAGGCCGCCTTCTTCCGCGGCTCCCTTCAATGAAGCGTCCATTACACCAAAGCTTCTTCCCCCCGTGAGGGTTATCCATCCAGCTTTGGCAACAGCTCTGCCAAGGTCATACGCCAGCTCGTTATCTTCAGGCGTGGCATTCTCGCCAGGCCCCATAACACCAATTATCACTTTCGACATAGTTCGGGATCAGCGCCAGCAAGTTACTCCTGCCGCCAATACTAACAAAGCGCTAACGATGTAATACCCTTCAAAATTCACATTCGCAATTTGTGCAACGGTAAATTTTTTTTTCGGGCGAAAAGATGCCGAAGAATAAAAACCGAAGGGAAGAGGCGAAGGTCGACGTTAATTTCCTGGGAAAATCCCGTTCTATGCTATTTGAGTGACACGCAGGACACTGTAAGATCGTATCATCCTGAACTTTGAGGTTGGCTTCCGAAAGGATCTCACGAGCTTGTTCCGCATCCTCCCTGAAAAGATGTAGTCTCACACTGAGGTTCATCAGGGAACTGGCCCCGGGATATAAATTGGTCATGTTCTCTTCCGTCAGAAAGCATGGAATGTCATAAGCATCGAGCTTGCTTTTGACAATGTGCGCGTCGATAGCATTGTCGAACCTTCCAAATACAACTATCGAATCATGGTCTTGCATCATTCAGCTTCATCAATTTTACAACGTATCCCCCACCTGCTGCCATATTGATGGTCAATCGCTTCGACGGGTCTACCGGTTCGTCGCGCATCAGGTAGTCATTTGCCGCTTTACCGGCATTCAGCCCATCCGCGCAGGTGAACGCTCTGTAATTACCAGCAGGAAGGAAAGAAAGTTCCACTTTCAACTCACGCGGTGTCCAATCTGTCATTGCGGCAAGGTACCAATCATCGCCTTTTCGCCGGGCAACCACAACGTAATCCCCAAGTTTAGCATCGAGTACTTTGATGTCATCCCATGTTGAGGGAAGGGAAGCAAGGTAGGTTGTAAAATCAGCTTCGGCGTATGCGTCTGAGGGATTTCCGGAAAACATCTGAATAGGACTTTCGTATACGACAAACATGGCAAGCTGATGTGTGCGTGTTCCCTGTGACATGATCATGTCTGGCAATGCGCGGAAAGTTCGCCGGTTAGCATTTCTGTAAAAGCCAGGTTCATAATCCATCGGACCTGAGAACATCCTGATGAAAGGAATGAGCAGATCGTGCTCAGGGTTAGCCTTGTCGCTCCACATGTTGTATTCGGAACCCAGCACCGCTTCTCGGGTGATGGCATTGGGATATGTCCGCTCCAGTCCGGCATTCTTGAACGCTCCGTGAAACATTACCATGATCCTGCGTTTCGCCGCCGCTGCTGCGATCCGGTGATAAAACCCCACAGTCTTTTGATCATCCCTGTCCATAAAGTCTGTAAGTATTGCTTTTACACCCAGCGACGCAAACATATCCAGCCCTTTGTCAAGCTGACGATCAAGCGTCATCGATAGCGTCCATAATATCAAATCAATGTTCCTGGTCTTTGCGTAACGCGCGAGCTCGTTAAGATCCAGTCCCTCCGTTATTTTGAAAAGATCATCGGCGCTGGACCACCCTGCATCAAGCATTACAAACTGCATCCCGAATTTGCTGGCGAAGTCTATATAGTATTTATAAGTGTCTGTATTGAAGCCCGCTTTGAATGGAACATGATAAATGTTGGAACTGATGATCCATTCCTCTGTGCTGATGCCTGGCTTCACCCATGACCAGTCTTTGGATATGGCAGGGGATGCAAGCCGGTATACAATATCATTGGATAACAGGTCGCCGTCTTTTTCAGCCACGCCTATGACCCGCCAGGGAAAGCTCCTCGTGCCAGCAGTCTTTGCAATGAACTTCTCTCTTTCCAGAACGACCCATTGCTTGAACTCTCCGCCCTGAACTTCTTCCTTTTTAGGATAACCGGCAAACACCCCTTGTAATGCATTTGAAGATGTTCCTCTCAGGAACATGCCAGGATATTCCACGAGGTCTGATTCCGTGACAATGGCTTTGATGGTCCCATCATCTACCAGCGCCGGTGTAAAACAAATCCGGCTACTCTTTATCTCACTTAGCGGAACGACCTTATAAGGTTCTTCAAAGCTTGTGTGATAAATGTCTGCATTGTCCCGGGCTTGCACCTCGGGAAAATATACCTCCGAAGATTGTTTGAACCGGAATGACGCGATCTCTGTATTGATACGGATCGAATCCTTATAAAATGTCTGAAATCTGTAAGCAACACCATCATCGTATGCCCTGAAGATGACTGCAAAATTTTCACGATAACGTATGGCCAACTCATTGAAGGCATCAGGAATGATCTTTCGCTTGTAGGGGACCGGGTTGATGATCTGGTCGGCCACGCTTCGCGTGCGCTGATGCGACATCCTTGATCCGACACCAAGTGACCCATGATCGGTCAGCAATGCAATCACGGAAGGATTGATCACCACACGGCCATTGACCTCGACAGTATAATAGATCGAATCAGCTGTCTGGATCGAAATGCGAATTTTTTTTGATGGAGAAGAAAGGCTGAGTGACCTTTGTGAAAACGAATCCACCGACAGAAAAATCAACAGTATCAAAAAAATTTGGCGGCCGTACATAAAGTCACATCTTTGCGTTAATGAAATATAGTAAAACCGCCTGATGAAACGATTGATTATTGATATGGATGATGTCATTGCCGACGCAACCGGGCAATTCATCAACTATTACGAGAAAGAATTTGGAGTTCGAGTGTTGCGCGACAGTCTGAACCATCATCATGAAGGTATGGGATTCCCCGGCAACTACGATATCATTAAAGAGTTTCCTTATCGCGAAAGCTTTTTTCTTACCATGACACCCAACGATGGAAGCCAGCTTATACTCGAGGAGCTCAACAAGAAGTATAATGTTTTTATAGTTTCTGCCGCTATGGAATTTCCACAGTCCCTTAAAGAAAAGCTTTTGTGGCTAAAGGAGCACTTTCCATTCCTTACATGGAAGCAGATCGTATTCTGCGGAAGCAAACAGATCGTCCATGGCGATTATATGATCGATGACCTTGACTACAACCTGGAAGGATTTAATGGTGAGAAGTTTCTCTTCACCGCACCTCACAATCTTCACGTACAACAGTTCAACAGACTGAACAACTGGACAGAAGTGGGAGAGAAGTTCCTGTGATCAACAGTAGCTGAAAGTTAATAACATCTTCTCTTTGGTTGTGTAGTTGGATGATCTCATGATCATCCAACCAGCACAGCTTATAATTCAGCTTTAACAAACTCGGCAAATATTTCCAGTTTTACTTCGTCGCTTACGACCACTCCACCAGTCTCAGTCAATCCATTCCATTTCAAACCAAAATCCTGGCGATTGAGTTTTCCTGTTATCTCGAAGGCAGCCACATCAAAGCTACCGCCAAAACCTTTCACAGTACCGTTGTAAGTGACGTTCAACTTTATCCCTTTCGTCGTCCCCCGGATCGTCAGATCGCCGGTCAATTCGAATTGGTCATCTGACTTTGGCTTTAGTGACCTGGAAGTAAAGGTGATCTTGGGATGATTCGCAGCATCAAAGAAATCCGCTGATTTCAAATGCCCGTCACGATGATCATTTTTTGTATTAATACTATTCACGTCTGCTTCGAATGAGATTTTCGCATCAGAGAAATCATCTTTACTGCTTTCAACAGTTGAAGTGAATTTATCAAAGCTTCCAGTGACAGTCGAAATGACAAGGTGTTTTACCTTGAATTTCACTTCGGAGTGGTTTGTGTCCATTTTCCAGGTTGCTACTTCGGCACTGGTGTCAATTTTTGCGGTTGTCATAAGAGTATTAGTTTAAATTATTGTTTTAATGACTGTTGTATATACAACGAATATAGAGTTATTTGGTTCAACATGTAATTACTTTTTTTTCTGGAAGAGGCTTTAAGCCAATTTTTGGCCTGAAAAAGGGCTTTTTTTGAGTGATAAGATTTTCGTGACCATCAGGCGTTCGCTGAAACAGGCCGCCCAGGGCATTACTAAAAACTCTGCTCTTTTTCTTAAGTTTATCGAATGCGATTCATTCCCGTTCTGCTTCTGATCTCTACCGCAAGCTTCTCGCAGATGATGACGTCTGCTCAACAAAAAGCCCTTAATAATTACGTTGACTATGCAAATCAGTCAGCTGACGAGGTTAGCGCAGTGGTTAAAAGTATTATCGCGTACTATCCTACGATCCATCAGAAAAGTTCATGGGGCGCGCCACGATATACCTGTCCCGTTCAGCTCGAGGATTACTATTTAAAGACTGCTGTGGCTGAAGCCAGGTCATTGAATGCAAACATTTCAACTGAGCTAATAGCAAAACTTAACGATTTAAGGAGTGCGGCGGAAAGTATTGACAACCGCTGTAAGGCATTAGATACGTACCACAAGCTCGAAGATTATAAGCAGGACAACTTTGCCAAAGCTGAATCTCTTATTATAGAGTTGCAGTTGCTCGTATCCGACTATAACAAGAAGCAGGATGCGATGCGCGCGGCACTTGCGTCAGCCCATAAAAAGATGAGCAGTGGCGCCACAGAAACACCTTACTATAAAGCTGACATGATGTTGCGCGACCAGATAGCCCATGAAAGATCTTTTCTTGACGGTTGCAGTTTCAACCTGAAAGAAGATGTTCACACGGGATGGCCTGTCGATAAACTTGAGCAAAGTATTTCCGAAACCGATGCGCAGCTGGCGGCTTTTCAAAAATTCAAGCCTGCTCTTAAGTATCCCGCCTCAAGCATGTGGACCAATTATCAGTCATCACTGGCCTCTGTGCTCAGCGCAAAAAGAAACGGGCTCGATGAATATAACTTCGAGGCGAAGAAGTCGGACAAACATAGCAACGATGTATATCTTGGACTTATCAATTACTTCAACGGGACGCTCGTAGCTGATCAGAACGCTTTCATTCAGTACGCCCAGGCTGATGGTTATCACGGCCTGAAATCCATTAAATATACACCACGATTTGAGATACGGACGCAGCAGAAAACTACGGAAGTCGATGTAAAGCCGTTCAAGGACATCCAGCATGTTCCCGTCGCGCTACAGCCCCAGAAAACAGCACTGTCAAAATCTACCTACGAAGTATTGTCGAATTACATCGATTACATCAATGAGACCTGGCGGCAAATACGCTATATGAAAATGGTGCTTGTCAGTTTTAATTCCTCAGCTTCTTACTATAAGACGCTCGATTCTTATGAGAAGCGGGGAGGAATGTCATTTGACTATAAGGATTTTCAGCTTCCGCTCTCGCAATATCAAAAAACAGTCTCAGACAGCAAGACCCTGCCACCTGTTGTTGCAAGATCATTGAACGAGCAGGCGGAAGTACTGCTGAATATTCTGAAAGAGATGGATGACCTCGCCGCCTCAATGGAGATAGAAACTCAGCAAAGACGATATGAGAAGGACAGGCTTAAAAAAGTCTATGAGATCCTGGAAAGACAAAAAGCGCTGATGGACATCTGGGACGAACGCAAAGAGCAGCTCTACAATGATGTCCGTAAAGTATACGATTCGTATCCGCCATTGCAACCCGCTAATTCATGGTACGTCTCGGGCAAGGCGTTGCATAACCTTACAGACATTGATCACACGGCCTTGTTCGAGGCAAAAGCGCATTACAGTGGAAACGGTCAGGCTACTGTATCAACCGATAAGCTCGATGAGACCCTCAGGGATGTGATCGCCAAAGAGTACGACAATATGAAAGGCATTGAAAAATATGGCCGCTATAATGGACTCTGCCCGTACACTCCATATGAGGACCTTCCGCTTACATCCAAAGCTATGAGCGAGGAGTTGAAAAAATTGAAACCTGTTCAGGAGAGACAGTACGAGCATCCCTATCACAGGATCGTTTATCATTACAACGATATCGTAGATGACTACAATAAATTCTGTGAGCTGTCTGTTCAAATATTACACCTGAAAACCATTAAGCAGCCGGAGCTATTCACGGTGGTGTATCCTCAACCAAAAAGCGCGACAAACCAGCCGCCAGTCAACACCCAACAGGACAATGCCAAACCTGTTACTGTGACGCCGCAGCAAGAGCCGGTCACTGAAAATAACAGCGCGGCAACACCGGCTCCCGTCAGGGAAAATATCCCTGTCGTCAGAGAGAAGACGGTGTTGAAACATGATACCGTTTATATCGAACGGAGAGACACTGTTTACCTCGGTGACCCGGGAGAAGACCTTCGATCGATGGAAGGCTATGCAACCAATAATATGGTGCTGTTGCTTGATGTTTCGGGCTCAATGAACTCACCGGAAAAACTTCCATTGCTGAAATCTTCTGTGCTTGAGTTGCTTTCAATGATGCGACAGGAGGACAAAGTTACCATTATAGCGTTTTCTGATAAGCCCAAAGCTGTGTTAACAGCTGCCTCTTTCAAAGATGAATCCCGCATTCGGAAAGCTATCAATGATCTGAAATCATCCGGCAAGACCGATGGAAATGCCGGCGTAAAGCTGGCGTACAAAGTTGCTAATGAAAATTATATTCGGGCGGGAAATAACCGGATCATTCTGGCTACAGACGGTGAATTCAATCTGAACGAAGAAACACGCCAGCTGATCCAGAAATTTTCAACTGAAGACATCTTCCTCACCATCTTCAACTTTGGCAAGGGTGCCGGGGCGTCCAGGTCCCTGGAACGGGTCGCTGCGATAGGGAAGGGGAATTATCAGTACATATCCAAGGAGAACGTTGAACTCCAGCTTATCAGGGAGGTTAAGTCCAAAAAGGCCAGGTAATCGCTACATTAAGGTCTGGCTATAAATTCTTTTTTGAAGCGCTGTAACAATCGTCTATGGGTGTCGTCTTGTTATTGAATTTGACGGAATGAATCTTGAATCCTTTCAAACACGGGTTTTACCTGTAAAAAATAAGCTTTTCCGCTTCGCCCTTCGTTTTTTGGGCAACGAGGACGAGGCGAAGGATATCGTTCAGGAAGTATTTGTTCGCGTTTGGAACGGCAGGGATCAGATGAATGAGGTTCAAAATTGGGAGGCTTGGTGTATGAGGATTACAAAAAACCTCTCTCTTGACAGGATTCGAGCCATCACCCGAAAGCAGACCCAGCCCATAGAAGAAGGATATGGCGTAAGGCAAGATGCACTGACGCCCCTTGAATCAACTGAAATGCAGGAGAGCATGAAGAGAATCAGTGAATTAATTGCAGCGCTACCTGAAAAGCAGAGACAGGTCATACATCTGCGGGATGTGGAAGGGTATAGCTACAACGAGATATGCGAGATCATGGAACTGGATATGAACCAGGTGAAAGTAAACTTATTTAGGGCGAGAACCGCGGTACGGGAAAAAATGACGAAGATCAATGCTTATGGACTCTAACAGTTTACAGGAATTACTGAAACGCTACTGGAGTGGCGATTCCACGCTGGAGGAGGAGCAGCAGCTTCGTGACCACTTCAGGAACGCCGACGTTCCCGAGCATCTCAGGGAAACGGCAGCATTATTCAGATACTTCGATGAAACGAAAAAAAAATCACTAACAGATGTCGCCTTCGACCGTACGGTAATTGAGAAGATAGATCGTCCTCCAAAAAGTGGCAAGGTAGTCTCGATAGTTTATAATGCTATGCGCATTGCCGCAGGTGTTGCAGTGGTGATGGTTGCAACGTGGTTCATCCGCAATGAGGTTAGAAAATCAACACCTCAGGAAGTGGTCGATACATATGACGATCCTAAGCTTGCCTTCGAGGAAACAAAAAAAGCATTGATGATGATCTCGAAAAGTTTCGGCACCGCGCAGCAACAGGCTAAAAAGATAAATATGTTTAATGAAGCGCAGGAAGAGATCCAGCGCAAACGAAAGGATAACTTATAACCTGAATACTATACTCCAAATGAATAAAAAAACTAATTATATGAAAAAGATTATTGCCGCAGTGGCGCTGATGTTCGTGATGACGGGTGGCTTTGCCCAGGATGCGATCTCCAAATTCTTCAGCAAATATCAGACTGATGAGACTTTCAGTCAGGTAACGGTTTCAAGCAAGATGTTCGGTCTTTTTACGAACATGGATGCCGACACTCCCGAGGACAAAGAGGTTTTGGATGCAATCAGCAAATTGAAAGGCCTTCGGATCCTTGCCAAGCAGGATGATCGCAATGCCCGCACTCTCTATAAAGAAGCTTTCTCCCTTATACCCATGAAAGAATACGAGGAGTTGATGTCAGTAAGGGACAAGGATAAGGACATGAAGTTTCTCATCAAGGAAAGCGGTGGCAAGATATCAGAACTGCTGATGGTAATGGGAGGAAACGATGATTTCATGGTCATGAGCCTCTTTGGCGAGATCGATCTCAAGCAGATCTCCAGGATTGGCAAGAAAATGAATGTTGATGGTCTGGAGCATCTGGAAAAGATGAATAAGAAAAATTAGGATGTCCTGATTTTATGAGCAACTCCTGAAGACTAACTTGCATCTCTATAGGAAATATGAACCCTTATGAAAAAGATAGTCTTCACCCTTACCTTTCTTCTCGCGGTAACGATCCTGCAGGCACAAACCGAAAGTTTCCTGAAGTTCAAAAATAAATTCTCGGGAAAGGAAAATGTCCATTGTTTTAGGACAAATGGCATGGTCGTCAGAACCATCCTTGGTCTTGCAGGCGAAGAAGAAGCGAAGCGGGCCGCCAGGCATGTCGCCAGGCTGCGGTTGGTAACAGTTCCGCGAGTTGCATTCGAGGCACAACAAGTAACTGTTTCGGGATTTAAGAAAGTGCTGAAGCAGGATTCGTTTGAAGAGATCCTGCAAGTGAGAGATGGCGAGACTGATGTCACCATTTATCTAAGGGATCAGCACGACGACGACGGTTGTTATATGGTGCTGGTAGAGGGCGCTGACGACATTGCGCTCATTGAGCTAATAGGATATCTCGATAAAGAATACATAAAGAGTTTTTATCCAAATTCACATCAAAAAACTTAGTATATGTCCGTCAGAAGTCTCGTAGTCGTGTTGGTAATCGTTGTAACCGGTAGTGCAGTAGCTCAAACAAAAACAACCGAGAGCCTTCATAAAACGCATGGTGATGCCCTTGCCCTTTATTTTTACAATAACACCTTGCGTATGTTGAACCAGATGGAGGATAAATCTTTTGACGAATTGATAAAGGATATTCAAAAAATGAAGTTCTTAATGATCGAAAAGGGTTCAAGTTTTGGCGCTGCACAATATAAAAGTCTTGTTTCAGGCTATAAGTCTGAATCATTCGAAGAGATCATGACAAGCCGCTATCAAGGACGTAACTTCGATGTATTCCTAAAGGACAAGGGCGGCAAAACCGAGGGGATGATCGTAACGGTGAATGACTCTACAAATTTGTATGTACTTGATATTGTAGGAAGCATTGCGCTTGATAAGGTAACTACTTTGTTCAAGACAATTGACGAGAGTACTGATATCGGGCAAAAGATAAGACAGTTCGCAAAAAAAGATTGACATTTGTAATCACAGCGCTCAACTGCCGACTCATTATTACAAAAAAAGATCTTGGAACACGTACTCTCCATTAAAGGACTTACCAAAAACTTCGGCAGACTTTGTGCTGTCAACAATCTTAATCTTGAAGTAGGCAGCGGCCACGTGTTTGGCATGCTCGGCCCCAATGGAAGTGGTAAGACCACGACGCTCGGAATGCTGATGGGCGTCATCAATCCTACTGCCGGCTCATTTACGTGGTTCGGTGAATCTCCAAACCATAAGCTCCGTAAGAAGATCGGGGCTGTACTCGAACACCCGATATTTTATCCTTACCTCAGCGGGCAGAAGAATCTGGAATTGAACGCCATGATCAAGGAATGTCCGGTAAGGCATATTCCTGAAGTCCTCGAGCTGGTCGAGCTTTCTACCAGGAAGGATGATAAGTACAAGACGTATTCATTGGGTATGAAGCAGCGCCTTGCTATAGCCTCTGCGTTGCTTAATCAGCCTACTGTGCTGATCCTTGATGAGCCTACCAATGGACTCGACCCAATGGGTATTGCGGAGATCCGGGAGCTTATAAAAAAGATCGCAGCTAGTGGTAAAACGATTATTCTCGCCAGCCACCTCCTGGATGAAGTTCAGAAGGTGTGTACACATTTTGCGGTCCTCAAGAAGGGAAATCTGGTGTATACCGGCCCTGTAGATTCCGTAGGAGCAGGGGCAGAAACTGTTGAAGTGAATGCCGAAGCTTCGAATCTCAACGAAATAATTCTAGGCTTTAATGGAACTGCCTCTATTAACAGGGAGAACGGACATTTTCAGGTTACGCTTCGCGATAATTTTCACGGAAAGGATCTCAACCAGTTTCTTTTTGAAAAAGGCATAGTGGCAAATCATCTTGTCACGAAAAAGAAAAGCCTTGAGAAAATGTTTTTGGAAATCCTCTCAGATAATCCGTAACGGCATGCTGCACCTTCTCAAGATCGATTTCAAAAAATTATCCAACTATCGCACGTTCTGGATCGTTTGTGGATTGTATTTTATAACGATCGGATTCTCAACAGCAAGTGGAATGGAGTTCCTTAAATGGCTTGCCGATACATTCGACAAGTTTGGAAGCAAGCTGAATATAGAGCGAATTCCACTGTATCATTTTCCTGATGTCTGGCTGAATCTTGTGTGGTGGAGCGGCTTTTTCAAAGTGTTACTGGGAATTATGGTAGTGATCTCCATTACCAATGAGTTTACATACAGGACTATACGGCAGAATATCATCGATGGCTTAAGCCGATGGGAGTTCCTTATGTCCAAGATGATCACCAACTTCGTGTTGAGTCTTGTTAGTGTCGTGCTCATCTTCCTTATTGCGATGGTGACGGGGTTTATCTACACACCGGAGATCAACTGGAACTATGTCTTTACAGATCTTGAATTTTATCCAGCTTATCTGTTGGAGATCTTTACATTTCTCTCTTACGCGTTGATGCTGGGTATATTCGTTCAGCGTTCGGGGTTAACTATCATTCTATTGTTGCTCTCGTATATGCTGGAGGCGATAGTTAAAGCGAATGTCGATGATTATGTGCCTTGGCTTATTCCTTACTTCCCTATGGAGTCTATTACAGCTCTCGTTCCTATTCCATTTTACAGGTATGCGTTTCAGGAGATTCAGGACTGGGTAGATCCGTTTGCAATAGCTATCGCTCTTGGCTGGATGGTCCTTTTTAACTGGTTCAGCTATCTGAAATTGAAGCGTTCCGATCTCTGAGAATATTGCGGTTAACGCTCGCAACCAGTAGAAAATTTCGTGGCGAGGTAACCATCTCAATAGTGATATTTCGCTCGCATTGTTAGCCTCACGATGAAGTATTCCGTTCTGCCGATCAAATGAATTTTTCGCAGTTTAAAGGTTACTTGAGGCTGTTTTTTTACATGTATCAGTCATCGATCCTAATGTGTAAATGTCGATCCAACCTTCCCGCTTGACCGTTTATTTCATCCCTTTGATGACACATAACGCGAACGAGTATGAAAACAACACTACTGTTTTTATTCGGGCTTTCAGTAGTTCTGGGGGCCTGTAGCACGGAGGAGGACACGTTGTCGCCGCTTTGGGGCATTGATTTTTCGAGCGAAAATTCTTCAAGCTTTGCGATGGGTTCTGTTGATCAGTACCGAGCCGAGACAAAGACCATCTACATCGTAAAAACGGCCAATCTCCGTTGCGCAGGTGAAGAGACCTACGCATTGACTTATACATTTGAAAGCGATGATGTATTAGAGCTGAGGATCATCAAAAGAACCCCTGACAGCAATTATCTCTTCCCGGCAGTGGAGGGACAAAATCAACTTCTTTCAGCAACCTTCAATGGCGTAGCGCTGGATCTTGTGGATAGCAGGGTATCTGTTCAACCAAGAACAGAAGAAAACAAACTTGCGACAACTACTAAACTTCAAACATCGCAAGAAGTAGTATTTGATGGTGCTATTGGACGTGTACCGCTCCTGAAATAGTTGTCATCTTTGCTTCTCCTCGTAGATAGCTTCACGGAGAAATTCATCTGCGCGCTTATTTACGAGGGGAAGCTTATCCATCCAGTTGACTTCGATCATGACAACGCCAAAATCTTCGACGACCTTTCCTTTCATTGAGTAGAAGCCTCTTCCGCGAAAAGGAAATTTGCGGGCCACATCCGGAAAATGTACGGTGTCGAAAACTTCACCGTGCATATCGTAGAAGGTTCCGAAATGCATAGGCTCACCTTTCATCGTCCTGGTGTCTTTGGTTGTTACTATGTAACCCACAATGTGAACGTATTTTCCCACGGCGGCAACCAACTGATGCGCGATCGTATCTCCCCTCTCCGGCGAATCGATCAATTGAAAAGGGTCGCATAACGGAAACCCTAACAGCTCAATTTCATCGAACGCATCTTCCAGTGGATTTCGATGCAAAACTGGAAGGGGGTATTCTTTTGGAGAAGTATCAAACAATTCCAATCCGGTGCTGGTGCGGGACTTTACGTTTCCAAAATGTAACATCGCCTCCCACAATAACCGTTGTTTGCTTTTTCCTGTAAAACGAAATGATCCCATGCGAATGAGGATCCGGATCTGTTCCAGGCCCGCCGGTATCCTTCTGAGGAAATTCTCAAGACTGTTGTACTCACCGTTCCGTTTTCTTTCGGGACCGATTTGCTGTGCGATCTTTGTCTCCAGGCTTTTCAAATGAATGAAGCCAATAACAATGTCGTTGCCGTAGATAGTGGTAAGGTACTCGCTGCGGTTGACGCAGGGAGCCTGTATATTGCCTCCATTCATCCGGGCCTCATGAAAATAGAATTCCGTTCGATAGAATCCCCCGAAATTGTTTATCACACCAACCATAAATTCCAGGGGGTAGTGCGCCTTCAGGAAGAGACTCTGGTAGCTTTCTACGGCATAGCTGGCAGAATGCCCCTTGGCAAACGAATATCCAGAGAAACTTTCAATTTCAAACCATACCCTGTCCGTTACTGACTTCTCATATCCCCGCTCGTCACACGACTCAAAGAATCGGTCCCGGACACGCTGAAATTCCTTTCTTGAACGATATTTTCCAGACATTCCCCGCCGCAATACATCGGCTTCTGTGAGCGTAAGCCCGGCAAACTTATTAGCTACCTTGATAACATCTTCCTGATACACCATGACACCATAAGTCTCCCTCATTAACTCGTCCATCAACGGGTGGATGGCTTCATAGGTCTCATGACGTCTTACCTTGTGAAATCGTTCAATGTAAGTGCGCATCATTCCTGAACTGGCAACACCGGGACGAATTATCGAACTGGCAGCGACTAACGTGAGATAATCTTCACAATGCAACTTGCCAAGGAGCATGCGCATAGCCGGTGATTCGACATAGAAGCATCCCATGGCCTTACTGTTGCGCATGAGATCTTTGATCTTTTCATCCTTTTTAAAGTCAGCAAACCGGTTGATATCCAGATCAATTCCCCTGTTTCTCTTCACATGCTTCACCGCTTCTTTGAGATGCCCCAATCCTCGCTGACTTAGGATATCGAACTTGAAAATACCCATATCCTCAGCGTTGTGCATTTCAAAGTGAGAAACAGGATATCCTTTTGGTGGTAGTTCAAGGGCGGTATAGCTGTAAATTGGCTTCTCGGTGATGAGAACACCGCCGGCGTGGATCGAAATATTGGCCGGAAGGTCCTTGATCCGTTCTGCATATTGAAAGATCACTTTCGTGATATGATCGCGATTCATGTTGACGTGAGGATCTTCGACGATTGCGTCGATCTCTTCTTTGGGCAGACCGAATACCTTCCCCAATTCCCTTACCACGGACTTTCTCTGATATGTTACATGGGTCGCAAGCAGGCAGACATGATCGCGTGGATACTTTTTGAAAATGTATTCATAGATCGCGTCGCGATTGTCCCATGAAAAATCGATATCAAAATCCGGCGGTGTAGTCCTTTCAGCGTTGAGAAAGCGCTCGAAATAAAGGTCAAGTTCAATAGGGTCCACATTGGTAATACCCAGGCAGTATGCGACTACGCTGTTAGCCCCGCTTCCTCTTCCTACGAAAGAGAAACCATTCTCATTAGCGTGTTTGATCAGGTCATAAGCAATGAGATAATACGAGCAGAAACGTTTTGTTTTAATAATGCTCAGTTCGCGCTCGATCCGTTCTTCAAGAACCGGCGTGAGATCACCATACCTGGCAGGGAATCCCTCCCAGGTTTTAGAGACCAGCGTATTCCAGTCAGCTTCCTCGCTGCCGCCCAGGTGCTTCATGTTTTTGTCCTCCCCAAGTTCAAATGCGATCGTGCACTCCTGAACCATGAGCAGCGCGTTGTTGATGAGTGAAGGGTATCCTTCAAAGGATTTCTTCAAGTCCACCTCAGGGATCATTATCTCATCAGGGTGGGCCTGTTGTTCTTCCTTGAGCTTACTCAGTAGTGTGTTACTATCGATGGCGCGAAGCAAGCGGTGGGTGTTGAAGTCCATCGCTGAGGTGAAGGTCACGGGGTGCCAAAGCACAAATTTTGAAGGGAATTCTTTAAATGGCTGGTAGAAGGCGAAATGATTGAGATCAATTGTGCGCACGCCTATGAATTCATTTTCACGGAGAAATTCCGGTTCAATTTTACGGAACGGATAAACGATGTAAACATCTTCGAGCTCGGGTGCATGGCCGGGCAGGGATTTGTTCTGCAGGTTGTGATGTGAGAGGAAACGATTTATCCGTTCGAACCCATTGTTATTTTTTGCAATGGCTATATATAACAATTCATTGTCCTTCCTGAACTCAATGCCCACGGCAATATCAAGAGCATATCCTTTCGTTCCGTATTTTGTAAGTCCATTTTCACCTGGTCGATGCTCCTGACAATACCTGAGCATTTCAATATAGGACGCCGTATTGTTTATCTCAGTGAGAATGAGCTTGTGCACGCCACAACGCTGCGCTTCCGCAAAGAGATCTTTCACTTGCATTGTGCCGTATTTGAAACTGAATGCTGTGTGGCAGTTTAAATACATGGTTGTTAGTTAGTTCTTTTCGCGATGCCGAAGTTTCCCAGTGCCTCCGGAAACACTAGGACACTAAGGCGTTTCCTGCTTTCTTCATGACGTGAGCTTTTACGAGCCTGATCTCACTATAGCTAAAGTCTTCGCCCAATAACTCTCTGACAGGTGACAGTGCATTTCCGTCAACTTTTTCCAACGCCTCAACAATCGTCGCTACGCGATCATTACTTACGATCGCGTGAACATCGATCCTTCCTTCCTGAATATAGTATGCCAGGTGGCTTTCTATTGTCGATCTGTGAAGCTTTCGGATCTCGCTGATCTCATCCGTGCTGTGTCCTTTCTCAAACAGTGTGAGACTATGCAATTTTGTGTCAGAATTTCGTTCCATTCGGTCTCCCCGATGACCTTTCGGGGTAAGATTCTGAACTCTTGATGCGATGCCCTTACTCCGGCAATAAGCCGCAATAACTTCGGAGAACGGCGTGAAGAATTTCCGGATCTTTACATCGCCGAAACCATTGATCATGCTAAATGACTCGGCTGTAACCGGAAGATACGTTGCCAGCTCGATAAGCGTGGCATCGGATAAAATGATGTATGGCGGTACATTAGCGTTGGAGGCAAGCTCGCGCCGGAGATCCTTTAGCTGACGAAGCAGCGGTATCTCATAGTTCCCTTTATGCTCCTCAACGGCAACCCGTTCGCGTGAGCTGATGATCATAACCTTTTCAGCACCTTTCAGCACTGCGTCACTTTTTGGAGTAAGCTTCAGGACAGGGTACAGTCCATCGGACTTGTTCAGGTATCCCTGTGCCAGAAGGTCTTTAATGATGCTGTTCCACGTTTCCTTTGAAGTATTGGCCCCAATCCCAAAGGTCTTGATCAACTTATGATCTTCCTGGATCTTTTGCGTATTTGCTCCTCTCAGAAAGTCAATAATATAATTCATACCAAAACGTTGGAGCAATCGGGAGACGGCTGATAAGACCATTTGTGCCAGCAACGTTCCGTCTACGCGTTCAAACTGCGTGAGGCAGACGTCGCAGTTCCCACAATACTCAGAAGTTTTTTCGTCGAAATAATTCAGGAGATACTTGCGTCTGCATGAGTTTAGGTCTCCATACGCCCCCATCTGCTCCAGTTTTTTGAGATAGATGGATGATTGTTCGGCGTTGCCCTCAATTTCCACAAAGTTTTTCATCTTCATCACATCGCCATAGGAATAGAAAAGCAGCGCCTCACTGTCCAGTCCGTCTCTTCCCGCACGTCCTGTTTCCTGATAGAAGCTTTCGATGTTCTTTGGAAGATCCATGTGAACGACAAATCTCACGTTAGATTTGTCAATGCCCATTCCAAAAGCTATTGTTGCCACGATGATTCGCACCTGATCCTTAAGGAACATTTCCTGATGACGAGACCTTTGATTTTTGTCAAGGCCCGCATGATAGGGCAATGCGTCGAAACCTTTGAGTTTCAATTGTTCGGCAATCGACTCCGTTCCAGCTCTGGAGAGGCAATAGATAATGCCTGATTCATCCTTGTGCAGGTGGAGAAACTGGATGAGTTTTGCAACGCTTCCTTTTTTTGACTCGACGGAGTAACGGATATTGGGTCTGTTAAAACTCGAAATGAACGTCACGGGATCCTGGAGCGTAAGCTTTTCAAGGATATCCTTCCGTGTGATGTGATCAGCAGTTGCTGTGAGCGCAATGACAGGCACATGAGGCATTGACCTTTTGAGTTCCGCCAGCATAAAATATTCAGGGCGGAAATCATGACCCCAGTGAGAAATGCAATGAGCTTCGTCGATGGCAATTAAGCTCACCTTGAATGATGACAATTTCTTCAAATAAGTACTTTCGGGAGCCAGATAAAGAAGCTTGAGCTCGTTGGCTGTAGCCTTTCTGATTATCCCTTCCTGCTGATGATAGCTTTGAGTGGAATTGAGGTAAGCCGCCTGAATCCCGTTCACAAGAAGTGCATCGACCTGATCTTTCATCAGCGCGATCAATGGAGAAATGACAATTGTCAATCCATCCAGGATAAGCGCAGGGATCTGGTAGCAGAGGGATTTTCCTCCCCCCGTAGGCATTAGAACGAAAGTGTCTTTCTTTTGAAGGACAGTGTTGATGATAGCTTCCTGTTCGAGTCTGAAGGAAGCGTACCCGAACCTGGTTTGAAGTGTTTGCAGAGGAGACATTGTTGACAACGGTTTATGATTTTAAAATTTGATGATGCATAATTATCAAAGGTAAACGATGCAGGTTCCGAACCTGCCGCGGAGATCAACATGGTTGTATTACTTACGTGGTGCTGATTTTATTGACCAAACATGATCTCTTTATAGGTCATCCATTTGTTTTCCACGCGCGCCAGGAGCGTAATCCGGTCACACAGGAAATGTTGACTGTAGGGAAGATCTTTGAGATAAGGCCAGGCCTTTAGAAAATCTTCCCCAGTAAGTTTTTTGGCAATCGTGATGTGTGGCGTATACTGAACATCTTTCTTCACGAGCTTTTCAAATACATCGCGGACAGGATATTTGTTCACCACATCCAGGAATATCGTCCTGTATGGTCCATTGTGAAAGACATTCAGATCTTTAATGAAGATATTGAATGGCGACAGTTTCATAGCCGCATTTTCGACAAAACGGATGATGTCATCGAAGTGTTCTTTAAGGTCGAACTTGAAAAGCGAGATATGCGCTTTTGAGTAGCGGTCGTCATATTGATGTCCAATAAGATATTGGACATCATCTTTCAGGACAGAGACGTCACTTTTAATATGCCCAGGCGGTGAAATGATAAAGAAGAGCTCTTCCATGTCGTTGCCGATTTTGATTTTTGATGGTTTCATATACATATCTGTTTATTATTTAATTCGTGCGTCATAGCTTTCTGAAGGTGCCTTTGAAAATATTCATCTCCATTCTTATTCTTTTGTTCACTCCCAGAGTTGTTGCCCGGATCAGCTTTTCAACGCCATGCTTATGCTTGATGTGATCAATGGCTTCGTACAGGTGAATTGTTTCCGCTGTATCGTCGAAAAGGCTGATCTGATGATTACCGTGAACCAATCCACTCAGCCTGACGCCTACGAGCCGGATGAGCATCCGCCGGTTGTACAGTTTCTTAAAAAGTTCTGAGACCGTATGAAGGAGAACATGATCTGAAGACGTATAGGGGATGTGGACCTGTTTCGTCTCGGTATCAAAATTGGAATACCTGATCTTCACTGTCACACATGACGTGAGCTTCTTCTGCTCACGCAACTGAAAGGCTATCTTCTCCACCATGGCGATGAGAATTGACTTCAGCCTTATCACATCGATCGTGTCTTCTTCGAAAGTAGATTCTGTGGAGATGGATTTTTGTTCGCTGTATGAAACTACGGGAGAGTCGTCAATACCGTGAGCTTTGTTCCACAAACCGATGCCGTTCTTGCCGAAAGCACTGATCAGAAAATTTAGGGGCATCTGGCGTAAGGTTTCCACTGTCCTGACGCCCATGTCGTATAAGAACGATGCTGTTTGTTTTCCGATCATGGGGATCTTATCGACCGCCAATGGTCCGAGGAATTGTTTTTCTTCGCCCGCGGGAATGTTCTCTTCAGCGTTCGGCTTGAACTCACCTGTGGCGACTTTCGAAACCAGCTTATTTACAGACATACCCAGGGAGATCGGTAAACCACTTTCGCGAATGATTTTTCTTCGCAGCTCAACAGCCCATTTAAAGGCTCCGAAGTACCGATCCAGTCCGCTGGCGTCAACATAAAATTCGTCGATCGATGCTTTTTCAAAGAGTGGTGCAGCTTCCGCAATCATCTCGGTGATCTCATGAGAGCATTGGCTGTAGGACTCGACATCTCCTGAGATCACTTTTGCGTCGGGACACAGTTGGAGCGCCAGATACATGGGCATGGCTGAATGAACGCCGAATTTACGTGTCTCATAACTGCAGGCGGCAACAACGCCCCGGCGGCTGCTTCCACCTATAATAAGGGGTGTGCCGTTCAGTTTGGGGTTATTGCGCCGCTCCACCGCAACAAAAAAAGCATCCAGGTCGAGATGAATTATGCTCCGTTCCATGACGCTAAATAACTAAAAATATTAGTAAATACTTTGCAATTAACAACTAATTATTTTAGTTTTGTTTGTTGTTGATGCCATAGCAACTTTTTTTAGCCTTCAGTACCGATGTAGGGTGCGAGGTTGAGATATATTCCCGGGTCACAAAGCGCCCGGCGTTTGATGTATTAATTATTGAGTTGGCCCGGTCTGAACTAAACCTCTCCGCTTTGGGCGGAAGGTTTAGAGGCTGAGGTATTCACGATTTGAGTTCGGGTTGGAGAATCAGAGCTGGAAAAATCCGCGAACGTCGAAATAATTAGGAATATGGAATGCAACTGGGGAATGCAACGAGGATTAATGTGATACAAAAGACTTCATGTATCAAATGACTTTATGCATCTGAAAAATTTGACCCAAGGGCTTGACGCAATAGCTGCTGCATCCAGCTATGGACTATCACTTCTGACACCTATTTTTACGCTATGGCAATCATAAATAAAAACCTGAAATTCCTTAGAGCTCAACAGGGCCTTACTCAAAAACAGCTGGCCGAAAAGCTCGGCCTGAAACAAGCCGCGATCGGCGCATATGAAGAGGAGCGTGCAACCCCACCGCTGGCATCACTGCTGGATCTCACAAAAATCTTCAATGTGAACCTCGATGAACTTGTTCGACTGGACCTGAGCAGAGGTGACAATCAACGGAAATCCAACTCCTTTAGTCGTGGAAAAGACGTTCTGGCCATTACCGTGGACAGCCATAATAAAGAAAATGTCGAACTGGTCACTCACAAAGCATCCGCCGGTTATTTGTCAGGTTACCAGGATGTCGAATTTGTGAAAGATCTTCCGAAGATCAGCATGCCTGTATTGCCGAAGAACAAAACGTATCGGGCATTTGAGATCCAGGGAGATTCGATGCTACCTGTTCAACCTGGCAGTATCATTTTTGGAGAATACCTGGAAGATATAGGCTCGGTAAAAAATGGCAGATTGTACATTATTGTTACCAAGCAGGACGGGATCGTCTTTAAGCGCATTTTCAATTTCTCTGAGGAGAGTGGAAAGTTGCTGCTGGTTTCTGACAACCGACAGTATCCTCCCTATAGCGTGAGTGCTGAAGAGATCCTGGAGATCTGGGTAGCGAAAGCATTCTTCAGCAATCATTTTCCTGATCCTCAGATAGGGACCGCAGTCTCTACGGATCATATGGCCCACACAATTCTAAATCTTCAGGAAGAGATCGGGAGATTGAAAAAGAAATAACGTAAGGACTTATGATACTGCGCCCTTCGCAAGACCATATGTCCAATACGTTATTGGTGCCGAAGGCGGGACTCGAACCCGCATAGCTTGCGCCACACGCCCCTGAAACGTGCGTGTCTACCAATTTCACCACTTCGGCGAAGCTAACTTTCTACACAACGGTTGATACATGGTGCCCAGGACTGGACTCGAACCAGCACACCGGTTAAGGCACTACCCCCTCAAAGTAGCGTGTCTACCAATTTCACCACCTGGGCTTTTACATTCAACCCCCGATCAACATGGGGGCGACAAAAGTAACAACGTTTGCAGATTTAACAAAGTGTTTATATAAATCGACCAATCCATACCCCGGCTGCCAACGCACTCAAACCAGCAATCAAACTCAAACCGATATATAAGAGTGACGTCCCATAAAGTTTCTCATCGAGCAGCGTGAAATTTTCCAGCGCAAACGCAGAAAAGGTTGTAAACCCGCCACAAAACCCTGCACCCATGAATAACCTCCAGGTTTCACCCAGGTTTGTGTGTCGAAGTGATATCGCATAGATCATGCCCAGAAGGAAAGAACCAACAACGTTAACGGTAAGCGTACCGTATGGCATGAGTGAGTTGAAGCTACTGTCAACAAATCTGACGGTTGCGTAACGAGTCACACTGCCGATCAAGCCACCGCTTCCTACAGCTAGTAATTTATAGAGATCCATGTGCTGACTTGTAGTTTCGTGTTGAAGATAGGGATTTGAGAAATACTAATATCGTCCCTGTTAAGTCAATATCCATTTATGGGTTAACATAGTCGATAACCGGCAATTCGTAGTGCACTAAGGAGCGAATAATTTTACCGCCAAGTCGCTAAGATTGCAAAGGACCGCTAACTTCTCAGCGATCCATGGCATGCTTGGCGCCTCCGCGGTGAATGTCGGAATGATCGACTATAAAAGTTTTTCCATTAACTTAAATCAAAATAATAGCTATGCGTTTTAGAACCGCCACGCCTGACGACCTGCCAAGATTGATGAAACTTTATAGGACCGTAGCGAGACAGGAAGGCGGTATTGCCAGGCTTGAACATGAAGTTACTGAAGACTATATAAGTAATTTTATTGTTAAAAGCATTGACAGCGGATTGATCATCGTCGGTGAGAACCCGGACGATCCTGATGAGTTGGTCGCGGAGATCCACGGTTATAAGGCAGGCCCAAAGGTCTTTGATCACGTAATTGGTGATGTAACAATCCTCGTTCATCCCGAATTTCAGAGAAGGAAGATCGGAAGAACCATTCTAACTATTTTTCTGGAAGAGATTGCACGCAACCGTGTGGATATTGGCAAAGTAGAATTGATCGCGAGAGAGGGTAACATGAAGGCGATCGAATTATATCAATCACTCGGATTCAGGATAGAGGGAAGGCTGGAGATGCGCATACGGACGCCTGACCGTAACTACGAAGCGGATATTCCAATGGGTTGGCAAAATCCGAACTTTGAATTTGACAATTAACGCTTTGCTCTGAAAAGCTAAGTGGCATTAATTTCTATTGCCCTCTTACGCTTGGCACGTGGCGGCTACTGCCAGCCGCTGAGAACGCTAAGCCGCCAAAAAGAACATGACTACTTCTGTCTCTGTCTGCTTTTTCTAAGCTTTTTCATGAGCCGTTCTTCCCTTATAAGGGAACTGAGATTAAGCTGTGCAGTATAGAACTGTTGCAGGTAGCTATTCTTTGTGTTGGACAGGTTAATGGTGTTTTCCATGATCATCCATTTTAACGTATGACAATCTTTTAGTCGCTTACCCCTATTCTTTATTTTGCCGGAGGAGGCTAAAAATTGAGGGTCCATATGGCCAACAGGCCGCCAAATGATGTTTTATACGGTACGCATAGCCATTGGGTTTAACTTTTTGTGTATAACTCCGGCTTTATGCGTGATTTTCCGATATATCGCCTCAACAATCGATTGGGATAACAGCAAAAAGCCCTCGGTGAGGAGGGCTTTTTTGTAGTCGTGGAATCAGAATGACCTTAGATATTCGGCTGTGGGGTTGTTCTGAGGTAGGGCTTGATACGTTTATGGCCTTTCGGAAATTTCGCGGCAACGTCCTCGTCCTTTACCGCGGCGGTTATGATCACATCCTCACCGTGCTTCCAATTAGCAGGCGTTGCTACACTGTAGCCGGCCGTTAATTGGAGACTGTCGATCACCCGAAGGATCTCATCAAAATTGCGACCGGTTGACGCAGGGTATGTGATCATCAGTTTGACTTTTTTGTCAGGCCCAATGATGAATACTGAGCGCACTGTGAACTTATCGACAGCCGGATGAACCATATCATAAAGGTTCGCGATCTTGAACTCAGGATCTCCGATCAATGGGTAGTTGACAGTAGTGTTCTGTGTTTCATTGATGTCGCCGATCCATTTCTTATGTGATTCGACGGGGTCGGCGCTTAGCGCGAGAACTTTTGTGTTGCGCTTATCAAATTCACCCCGAAGCTTAGCTACTGCGCCGAGTTCAGTTGTGCATACAGGTGTAAAATCAGCGGGATGCGAAAATAGTACTCCCCAGCTGTTGCCGAGCCATTCGTGAAACTTGATAGTTCCTTCAGTTGTTTCGGCTGTAAAATCCGGTGCGATATCGCCTAATCGAAGTGACATAATTATATATTTTAGGGTTGAACATTTTTACAATTACTAAAACTACAAAACGCCTCGGTAAGTTTTTCCGCGCTCGAAATTCTTTTATTCCTATAGACCAAATAGTTATTACCGTTTCTTGCGGGCTTTAAGCTTGTTCTCGGTCTTTATGAGGCTCTCCAGCGTGTCGGATTTCAGCATTTCCACGGTGGCATTCCTGATCTGCAGAAAGGCCGCACGCACGCTACAGGTCACTTCATCCTCGCATTCCTCGCAGGGCTCGTAGAACTTGAATGTGGCACATGGCACTTCAGCGATAGCACCATCGAACAACCTGACCACCTCCGCGAGATTTACATCTGCCGGCGCCTTTCGCAAGGTGTATCCACCGCCCTTTCCCTGCTTGCTTCCCAGAACACCTGCGCGTTTCAAATCCAGGAGAATGGTCTCGAGGAATTTCTTAGGAATATTGCAGGCCTCTGAGATGTCTTTGATAAGAAATTTCTCATCGGGATTCTTGGCCATATGCACCAAGGCATGGATTGCATATTTACATTTCTTGGAAAGCATACAGCGACAATTTAGTAATTTACATTGTTCCGCTGCACGTTTTATAAGATGGGTTGGTGGTAGCTGGTATCTTCAATTTGGGGTTGCGTTCATGTGTTTATGCCGAGGTAGCTCAGGGGTAGAGCAGCTGTTTCGTAAACAGCAGGTCGTGGGTTCAAATCCCATTCTCGGCTCGTTGATTATCAATAAGTTGTGTAAATTTTTTATTCGATCAATATTTTTTAGTTTGACACAAATTTGACACATTTGAGATAATGTTGTTCATATTATGGATCAAAACACGTCAACTATTTTAACCACTGCTCTTACGAGTTCGGTAGTGGCAGCAGTCGTCTCGTTTGTATCTAACTCAATAATTCAGCGCACCCAATTCAGAAATGAATATCACAAGCAACTCCTTGCAAAACGGATAGCTGCGTATGAGTCGGTCGAACGGGTGATTACAAGTTTGATGGTAAATGGAACTTTTGATCTTAAGGAGTCTGGCAAAGAGACCATCAAGTTTAAGGTTAACAATATTTTGATGAGTAAAGAGAATTATGATGAATGCTTTAGGATTTTCATAGAAGCTATGAACAAGTCCCTTTGGTTGAGCGGCGCTACGACGAGAGCTCTAAAGCATATTAATGAAGAATTATTGCTAATAAGTGATAAGCTTCGATTTCCAGACAATGGTCAAAAAAAATCAAAGACGTATGAAGAAAGAGCAACGACATACTCTTTCTTGCAAGACCTTTCCGCTAAGTTAAGTGAGCTAAGTGGTAATTTGAGCAGGGCAGTCAGGAGCGATCTTCGGGACTTACATAATATTGATAATTTCGTTGGGTAGGCGTGGTTGAAGCAGAGGGCTATCTCTCGGGGAAATAGTGTGTATATATACGTAATACCAAATCCGAGAAGAATGACATTATAATTACGCAACAATTAACAAGCCTGACCCGCATCCTTGTAGCTACCATCGCCTTATAATATTCGATTTGTTGAGGCGATCTCTATCCGATTTCGCGCGCTACTTAAGGAGCCCCTTTGTCTCCAGGCGTTTGGCTGGACGTGACACCAAAATTAAAAATGTCAAGAATTTTTTCATTAATTGTTCGCCCTTTAATTATTCGTAAATATTCAAGCTGGGAGCGATTGACAACAGTTGCGGAACTATCCTTTTTTGAATACAAGAATATATAATTTCTATTTTCCCCAATTAGACGGTTACCAATCTTCGCGGTATCTACAGATGCATCATTGAACTTAAGCTCAACATTCGTGCCCTCTTCAACAGACAAGTTTGCTTGATGAAGTGATGAGCCGATAAGAATCAAACAGAACAAGAAAAGGAGACCAATTGATTCACCGAATGTAAACGTCATGTTAACATTTTCTGGCTTGGTAAGGAGCACTGCTCCAGCATACGCGCTAACACAGTTCAAATAGTCAAAATGTCGAGATGATATGAAAAGTAACACCGCTCCAACTACAACTATCACGATCCAAATCGGATAATCAATGTTATACCACTTCTTACTTATCCAATTAATAAGTAAAAGCACGAGCGCCGCGGGCGCCTTTATTAGGCCTGTCAGTAGGGCGCCAAAGAAAGAATAGAATATGGCGGTCAACAAAACATCGAATAAGAAGAATATTGTCTCGGACAAGTCAATATAGTTCGTGATCGATATGTCAAATCGGTTGTAGTAAATGGTCTCACGCAGCAATCCCAAAAATACCAATATCACATAAGCGATCGGCCCTTGGTTTTTAAATCGTTCAGCCAAATGATCAAGCACATTACAATATAACAATAAAAAGGGGCCGTTATATCCCTCCTTATGTCGTCACAAACAGAATGAGACGTCCGGCATCTTAAGGTATAAAAGTCGATGATTAATTATCATTTGATAAGGTGTTACTTACCATGTGTTCAGAATCGGAAAAACTTTTGAGACACTAAAGCAATGATTTAACTGACTTTCTTATTTTCAAAGAAAAATTTTATGGCTACCATTAAAGGCGAATACGCCATATTGAAAACGGGCCCCACGGTCGCTGTGAATGCGTTAAAAGAAGACTGCCCCAAAATTGACCAAATCGTCTTTCTTTGACTTTAACTCGTGGGCAGTTATTGAACCCTTGTTAGAATATAAGTAACTTGTAAAATGAAACAAAAGGAGTTGGAAAATGCTACGGGTAATTCGTTATTTGACCTATACGACAGTTTGCATCCACAATTCCTTTTTTCCTTAGACGTATTCGACGAGCCCACGCGAAAGAAAATTCTCAAGAAGCTTAAAAGGGAAACAAGCAGGAGCAACTTCCTTGCAGTCATTGCTGAGGCCACGTTCGGAGAACTATTTGTCAATTTAGGTTTTGAGGTTGTTTACGACAAAAAGTTTCCCAATAATCAAATTCCGGATTGGTTATTAGAAGTGAGTGGATCGACAGTAATAGCGGAAGTCTATCGATTGGGAAAGAGCGCGAAGGATCAAATACGTGACGACTTTGAATATCAAATCATTGAAAATTTGAGGCTTTTAGATAGAGACTACGTGATTAGGCTCAAGTATCTTAACGAATATTTTGACATCGGCTTGTACGATATCGACGTCATCGTGCGCGAGATCGACATCTGGCTATCCGAGCCAAGAAGTATTGGGGAGGGGCTATTATCTCAGGGAAATTTCCAATTCGAGGTTGTGAAAAACAAAACTCGACTCGGCGGCCTTTTTTGCAACGCCAGTGGACACGTAGATATAAAGCTTAATAAAATAGTGCAAACCGCACAACTCGATCCTAATGAAATTACTAAGAAGCTAAATAAATACGACTCGATTATCAGTGTTTACGACTACCCATATATTTTGTGTGTCAGCATTGATTTCGGAAGCGGCCTCGGCCATGAGGATTTTGTGGAATATTTTAATGGGTATGACCGACAAGCGGGAGATTTTTCTAACAATCCGCAGTTAAGCGCAATTATCACTTTCAGTAAGGGGGTGTTTAGTCTTTTAGTAAATCCTAATACGGAACAAGCCATCTACAAAGAAAAACATCGACCGATATTAGATAGATTATTGAAGCTGAGGGAAGATAGCAAATAGTGAAAAAGGGGGCCGTTAAGCCCCCTAAACAAAAAACAAAGAAGTATTTTAAATTTTCGGTCCTAACCCAATAACCTGTTTGTATCCTTGTTGGCCGAATATTGTTTCTACTGATTGAGCGATGTACAGACCATTACGATCCTTAATTGTGCGGTCTACTACCTCAACCCTATCGCCGTGACGTACTACAGGAGTTCCAAAGCTCTTGAATGTTCCGCGGTAGCCGGTATATCTAAATTTTTCCAGTTCACGCGTTGCGAACTCCGCAAGCTCTTTGTTAGAGACATTGTAATACGTTAAAGTTCTTTGCTCTCCCTCCGGGTCACCTACTTGAACTTCCATTTTCGTGTTGTCTTTATTGATTGACGTTGCCGTAACCCTTAGCCTTACGCTCTCGGCGTCCCGGTATGTTAAATCATGCTCAATAATATCATGATTGAAAGTAAACTTAGGCGCCGGGCTTTGCTGAAGCTCCAGCCAATAGGCCAACCCAACGTATAGCATACCGTTACGAATCCAGGATTTAAAACCGTAAGTTTTATTTAGCTCGTTTAGCATTTGTGCGGGCGTTACGTTGTTGAGCCTAACTTGTCCGACGACAATATCAGGACATTGAATCTTGTGTCCCGGTAAGGCATATTCGAGCGCGTCGCGGAGCTTAGTTCCGGGCATGAATGACTTGCGCAATGATCCTTTCTTAAGTTGATACATTTCATCCTCGCAGCGAAACTCCAGAGGAGTGCCCGGCTTAATGTCTGTCAGATATCCGGAAAAAAGTAGCTCGTTATTGAAGTCGTAGCCGAGATAGATTTTAACCGGATCGCCGGGTTTGAATATTCCATTATCGCCTGTTATTGCCTTGCCTTCAAATTGTAGTTTACGCGGAATGGTAAGCGTAGCCGTATCGGTTAAAGTCTCGTAAGAACTATTAATTTTGACCTCGGCAACGTTCGGGAATTCGTAGTTTCCAACCTCAATTTTGCACGTTATTCGTTTCATTTTGTTTTTCAGGTTAGGCCGCACGTAAGGCGCTGAGAATAAACAGATTATCTGTTAAGTCTGGGTTAATCAAAGTTTCTACTTTGGCCAGTTTCTTTTTCAGCAGACGACGACATAAAACCAACATGATTTTTTCGTCGACTATTTCAACCCTCCAAGTGTAAGAGATACCGGCTTTGTTCCAACGCTGTTGACCGGAATTGTAAACAAAACCTTGCGCTCTTAGGCTGGCTTTGCAATGGTCGTAGTCGTCAGAAAGAATTGAAAAGGTTTGGTCTATAGCGACTCCATTTTTAAAACTTACCCTTATAAGGTCTTCGTCATTCTCAAGGCTCTTAAGTGCCATAAAGCCCCGGCCGGTAGTCGGCGCGCCCACGTTTAAGAAAACATCCTCATGCAAATAGCAGTTGTATTCGATCATTAGAGGATTAATAATAGCTCGCACGGCCTTTTTGCTCAATCCAATAAAGGACGTCATGCACAAATCAATTAGCCGCGTTGAATCCGGTTGATCTATCTCTTGTTCCATTGTTAGCCTTGTTTGTGTTGACCTATGCCGCTAAAGACACGATCTCGGTTAGGGTCGACTCTAAGTCCTTGAATTTTTTGAATGCCCTTTCTTTCGAAAGGTATGACCATGCGCTACGGCCGAAGTCTTCGTTTGTTGGTTTAAGCAAAGCGCCCATTGAAGTAACAGTGCCGCTTGGGGCTATGGTTAGTCTCTTCGTTGCCCTACGCTTCCACACCTCGTAAAATTTAGCTCCGGCCGGCGTAGTGCCCTCCCACATGGTAGCCAATTCGTTCTCTTGAATTAGCCTGTAAAAATTGCCGCTCACTTTGAACGACATTGTTTCGTGGTCTGGACTTATCATTACAATACCCTTCGCGCTATTTCAAAACGATCAACTGTAAACCTCTTTGTAACTGGATTCCACTCCAACCACTGTTCAGGACTCCGCATAGGGGAGTGCGAGTCGGGGTTTATTTTAGAAAGAATGGCATTGATGTCAACACAAAGTGCAGTTACATCTTCGACGATTTCCGCCGCAAGCTCTGATCCGTAAGTGATATAACCCTCTTCAATCTCGCCTTCTACATCCTCAATAACGGCAACCTCTAACTCCTCCTCCTCATTCTCGACGATCTCGTAAAATTGATAGATGACCTCTTTGAGTTGGCCAACCTTTGATTTGATAGAGTTTACCAGGGAATCATCCAGAACAATTGCGGCGGCGCCGATTGCTACGCCCGACACGGTAAGGGTTTTTCCCCTCATGACAAGCGCTTTGAGTTGTTCGAGATTGGTTTGGTTGCCTTGGAGGCTTTTGATGTCGGCGAGCGTTGGGGTTGTAACTCCAAGCGTCTTAAGGTCGGAATAGATAGCCTGAAGGCTTTGGGCTTTGGCTTGAATGTCGGCGATTCTTAAATCGATTGCCGCTTGATCTCGGTAAATAAGTACTGACATGGTTTAATTGTTTTATTGTTGAATAGCATTAGGACGCAATTGCGTGTATAAATGTTTGGGTCGGCATGAACACTTTGAAAATTGTTGTAACCTTTTCCTGCCCGCCCCAAAATGCAATAAAAAAGCCCCTACGTGTGTAGAGGCCTCGTTGCGTCGTATTGTAATGCTTATGTCTGTGTTGCGCCGTTTTGAGTTAAGCGGCCATGAGAAAGCCGGCGTATATTTTATCGACTCGCTCCGGGGCAATCATTGCCTCCAATTCAACAATCTTTTTGGTTATGGGGTGCGCGTCTATCTCCGCCGTCGAAAGCTCCCCGGCCTCTATCGCCAATTCGGCATGATGTAGCTTTATCATTGATTCTATGGCGTCGGGCGTAAGCGGCCCGCTTGGTTCTTTCAGTCCTTCCAGTAATCCGATAATATCGTTGCAGTCATTAAACTTTTTCCTGTAGACAGAAACGTGAGCCCCTCCGATTCTGATTTCGTCCGCTAAAAGCCCGCCGTAATGCTTCTGGAGGTCCTGGACGTCTATAATGACGATCTGAATGATGTTTTCGGACTCCGTTGTGAAACCGCTTTTGGCGCCGCCTTTGAATGTAATTGTAGACATAAGATTTTGTTTTGTTCGGGTGACTCATTACAAATCACTGGCCAATGGCCCAAGCGTTGCAAAAGTGAAACGCGTCGCAACGCCCACGCCTTGAAATCCCGCCAATTTCCCCGTTTTGTCTGATCGCTCAATTAGCGGGGCAGGATACAAATTCCCAAAACAATAAAAAGCATTCCCGAAATTGCGTATAGCCATAGGGATATTCTATTTTTTATAGCCTTTTGCTATATTATCGAGTCTGTGATGCATGTGACGGGCGTGACGATTGTTTCCAAGACTTTAGTTTGAGCGCCCTTACGAATCTTAGGTAAACGGAATATTATTCTGTTTTGACATGGGGGAGGCCTTTCGTTGTATAATCCTTAATTATGTTAAATGAAAAACGTTGAAATCTTAATCCGTTCGCGTTTTTTCTTACATAAGACTGTTACTATACCAATGAGCCATCTTTGAAATTTGCGTGCATTCAAGGCCTGTAAATTACTAATGATTCTCAGCGCATCAAACTGTGTTGCCCTTCAATGAAAACCCAATTTCGTTGAAATTTTCATAATCCTATTTCTCCACGAGAAGAGAATAAAATTCTGTTTTCGGGCGCCTTTCATTTTCAAATTGCCTATCTATTGACCCACATAATAAGATATAGAGCAATTACCGAAAAGCTAAACGGCCTCGGTTACAGGGCACGCCGCGGAAACATTTTCTATCCATCTTAGGCCGAGCGTCTATACGAGCGTCATTTGCATGGAAGCTAAAAGACATTAGCCCAAATGCTTGGATTTGTTAGTAGGTTCGATAGAATATTAGAGGTCACATCGGAGCCGAAGCCCTTGAGCAAATCAAAGAGTCTTCTTTTCTTTTCATCTGCCGGCATCTTAGTGGACATCAGGTCTTTTACATCTTTTAATTGGCTTCCTGTTAGTTCCTCCTCTAACGACGACAAAATAATGCTAAGATTTACCGTCTGATTTTGTGTTAAGGAAATATTTAGGCCCCTGTGTTGTGGCTGGGTCCTTTCAGGCAACCCGAATGTCTCTAATTCTCCTATGCACGCATTAAGAATGTCTTTACCCTGCGACAGGCATGAGGCGAAATTATCGTTTGTATATTCGCCAATTGACCAAGACGTGTGTTTAATTGCGTTGATACCTGACACTCCCCTCGTGATCTTTTCCGAAGATACGCGTAAGCAAAATTGCCGTTGAGCTTTTCCAACCCTGCAAGTCGAAATTTTCATCAGACAACCTATCAATCTGTTTTTGTAATAGCTCGATTTCTTTGACCATGAGAGTAAGGTTTTACAATCTTTGAATTTATTCAATATTTCGCGTGACCCTGTCGCAAAACAGGCATCTTTTTTTTGGACGTAAATTTACCCGTCTGGTCTTTGATCTATCGTGATTTTGAAAAGGTCAATGCAATTTTACGCTGTCGTTAGTATTTCATGAACGCTCCGCTTCTTTGCTTCTTGACCCTTACCGGAGTCGTCCAGTTTGTCTTATTTTCTCGATTAAGCCAATTTTCAAACGCACATCGGTAATCGCCTCCCGGAGTTGACGCAACATAGAGGGGAATTTTTGATTCGATGGCCTTGCGGTCGTCGGGGCTTAGGTTTTGCCAAACCCGAAACGCTTTATCTCTATCTCCATAGCCACCGTAGGCCTCGAAGCACCTCGTGAATTGGTCCGGCCGATCTGGTATATTCCAATCTTTAAAGTTTCGAGCGCTATTAGGGTCAATCCAAATAAAGAATTGTGGCCTGAAGAAGGAATTTTCATTATCAACGTATGATTGAACCTTAAACTCAATCTCATTTTTTTCGACCAAGTTTAGCTGATTCCACATAACTAATGCGTCGTCCTTATTTCCGTCTTTTCCATATTCACGATAGCATCTTTCGAATTGATCGTTAATTTCTGTTGTGGATTGTTGCATTTCCGCAATACCTAAATCCAAATCCGTCGTAGTGGTAGAGAGAAGCTCATCGCTTTGATTGATTTCATTTACTATTATTTCTTTTTCCTTAATTTCTTTTTGTTTGATTTCTTTTTCCTTTCCTTTTCTTTCCTTTATAGCATTGCCTTCGCTATGCGTTCGCATTGCGTCCGTATCGGGATTTTCCGATCTCTTTTTTGCTGATTTCGAGGCTTTGATACTCTTTTCATTGCGTTTCTTGATTCTCCCCAATGCGCTCTTTGACCAAAATCGGTTAACGTCTTTTTTAAACAAATCATGGCCCTCAACGAGGTGCCTTACTTTGGATTCGTCTATACGAAGTGCATAGGCGATATTGCTAATTTCGGATATAAGCAGATAACCACCTTCTTCATGCAACATCTCAATTACACACCAATACAAGCCAATACCCTCAAGGCCCATTTCCTTTTGCAAGCGAACTAATTTCTGGTCGTTTCGGGCATTATGATCGTGACTAAAATAGTATGATTCTTTTGCCATATCCTTTAAATGTTTTTGTTTCCATTGATAAAAAATTGTTATGTTAAAAAATGACTATGCGGCTTGTCGCAGTTCTTGTTCTCCTTCGGATAGCCAAACAGTTAGGCGCCGGCGAGAAAGCCGTACCCGGTTGGAACCCTTCAGCTTGATATATGGAATCTCTTTTTTCCATATCTTAGAATAGATGCCGGATTTTGTCATACCGAGGAATTTGGCTGCCTGTTCAACGGTCATTAAATCCTCTGCCTGTTGATGTTGTTCACCCTCTCTGTTCAAAAGGATTTTTAGTTGTTTGACCTCTTGCAATATCTCGGCAAGCGCCTTGGGCATGTCGTCAAACGTTAGTTTTATTTCTTTCATGTTTAAAATGTGGTTGTGTGAAACAATAAAAAACACTTATTTGTAAAGCATACCCCGGCCGGCGGTTGCCTATATCAGAATGAGTGAGCACAAGAAAGATTCACCGCAATTGAGTTTGCATTGTCTCCGTGCCCTAAAAATCATATCGAGCTAATTGCGCCAAGAAAAATAGACGCTTATCGTATTGTTGTTACAAATGTAAAGCCTCACCGCCCGCTACAAATGCAGAAATCGAAAGTTTTATCAATAAATAGTAAGCTATATCAATACATCGATACATGGTTTTACGATGATGGATAATAGCTACGATGATTCGATTCGTCAAAACTCAATCTTTCATCTCTCGAGCTTTGGAAGAGGAACATTGAATGAGACAAGCTGAATACGTCATCAAAAGAGACTCGAACTTATAGAAGTTGGATTTATTATGATTTGCGGAGGGCTCATTGTAAACTAAACGTCGTTTATGTTTGCAATGTCTATCTCTGGTGGAATTCTTTCATATGATGCTGCCTCTATGATCTGTAAGCCAAGACGTTTCTTCAAAGAACGTCCGTTTGGTTTGTTGGAAATCTTCATAATCATTGCTGATTAAGATCTTATTGTCTGAATTGAAGGCGACATTTAGAAAAATTCTGTCTCTTTGCTTTGTAACGGTTTGGGTGATCAATTTCCTTTCCTTGATGGGAGCCAAGCGAGGAACCACCGAAATTCTTTTAGATTGAGCCAGTTTAGCCACAAGGATATAACCCATTGAGCCATGACGTAGGTGAGTCATGTATTCATGCGCTATGTGACTTTTATTGTAAGTTTCATGCCATACGAAACCCTCGTCGAAGCATAGTAACTCACTGGAGTCCGACAAATAACCTATAAAGTCAACACACTCTTGATGAACCTTTATTTTCTTGTTCTCAGCATGAACTAAAATGTTCGTATCAATCACAACGTCTTGTGCCATTATTTTTTCGCTTTTATTTTGGTTGGCCTGCCAGCATTTTTGATTTGCGCCGAAGCAAGTGCCAGAGATTCTTTCATGGATTCTTCGAAGAATCCACGCGGCCACAGTCGGAGGGTATATGTCCATCATCATCTATTTTTATTGGGGCGATTTTCGAAACTCCGGCATCCTTTTCAATGAAATATATTGCGACATTTTCACCCGAAAGCTCCTTGTTAGCAACCAAGTACCTAAGCCGCAGCAGTAGATGTTCGCTATGTGTTTCCACGATTATTCGTTGATTTTTTTTAACCATATATGCGAATAGATCCGCAAGGACACACTGTAGTTTTGGATTTAGATGGATTTCCGGTTGCTCCGCAATAGTTAATGTTTCATTCGATGATAAAAGGGCCTGAACGACAAGAGGTAGAATCTGGGAAGCTCCGAATCCGGAGTTCTGCGATATTTGTGTCCAAGCTTAATTTCTTGTCCTTAAAGATCATTGATCGAATACTTTCTCCCACCTTTTGCAGTTTCCATCTTATCACCAAACTCAAATTTTTTGACCTATTCGTCGAGTTCTGTCTTGATCGCTGACAAATTCTTGTTGAGAAGGTTAACCGCATCTGACCTCAATTTCCGACTGTGCGAAAACTTCGATCGCCTACTCCGAAATATCTATGCGAAATCTCCCTTATCGGGCCAATATATCCGATGTCTGAGCGATGCCAATTACTTAGAGAAATTCGACTAGTTAGCCTGCAGAAGACGTTGAAAGTCGGCGCTGAATTTATGCGCACTTGACGCCTCCTCTTCATTCTTCTTCAAATCCATTAACTCGGAAATCATCTCATTTGGCGAAAACAGAAAGTTCCTTGGGGACGTTTTTCCAATAGCTGTTCGCTCATCTGGCTTGAGTCTTTTGAATTCGGTCGCCATGAGTTGAAACTCATTTGCCTTGTTTTTCTCGAGAGTGAACATTACACGACAGTTTAATAGTGTTTGTGCCAGCAGGGAGCAAAAGAGCTGCTGATGATGAATTCCTGGTAGCGCTTCCGCTGCCATTGTTACCATCAATATCTGCATATTGCATGTTTTGCCTGTTATTACCATAAATACTATTCCCGTCGGCGCTATTATCATTCATTACAGCTGTGTTCACAGTATCATGATCGATAATTTGCATAAGCGTATTGCCAAATATAGTGGAACCGCCTCTTAAGTTTTCAGAATAAATAAGTGAATAACTCCTGGATTGGGCATGCGAAACAAGAAAAATAAAAGAGCAGGCAATACCGGTTAATATTAAGCGGCTCATGCATTTGTGTGTTAAGTGGCTAAGTGTGAAAGTTGACATGATAACTAATTTTTTTCTGAGGTAAAAATAAAAGACCATAAAACATAATAGTTACATCATATTGTTAGGAAAAGTGGCTTATAGAAGGATAGTAGAAGATATTCAGATTGGAAACCTGTATATAACAATTAAAAAATAAAGCAGCAGATTAATTAATAACTGTACGTTTCAAAGCATTGCTTTTGAAAGAATATGTGGATATAAAATAAGGGAAAGAATTGTTGATTTTTACTAGGTCGGTTAAATCCCGCTAAAGATACAACATTCTTTCTTATAAACTGAAATAATCAATACCGGGTGGCACAATTATGTTAGTATAGTTTTTAAATAACGTTACAATGAGTGCCATAGCCAGGCCATGCTTCAATTTTATCCAATTGTCACTCTTTTATTTTTGACCTGCTATATTATTTTTGAGCAACGTCAAAAGAAAACCTAAACCCTGTTTTTCAATCTAAAAGATCGACTAATGAGTCAGATATAAGCTTTGTTAATTTTTGTTACCCTCGATTGATACCCTTATGGGAACTTTTCTTTTAGGTAACGAAAAAGTCCATCAAAATATAATGAAAACCAGCGTTATACATTTGCCAATATCAAGGCTTTAGAAACCATGCAGGCGTTTGCCTTTCGAAAGTGAGTACTAATAATACAAAAATGGCTGCCTTTTTAAGGGCAGCCATTTTTTTTAAGTGAGATTATTGTTTGGTAATCTTTTTAGTAGTCCTTTCTGTCAATGCTACAAATTGTATAAAATAGTTTCCCTGTGCCAGTTTGGAAAGCTCCTCAATTGAAATATAATTAAGCCCTTTATTCATTTGAATACTCTTAGCAATAACTTCTTTGCCCTGGGTATTTATCACTTTTACACTTATTACTTCTCTCCTGCTCCATTCCATATTAATGTTCAAATAGCTCGTAAAGGGGTTCGGAGAAATGTTTATTTTTCGTTAAGCTTTTAAGCTTTACTGCTATGATCTCGCCTCCCACAGGTCGTGCGCCGTGATTCCAAATGGAATCGTCAGGCTGCGGGTGTCGTCGTCGTAGCACGAGACGATTGACAGTTCGGCGGGCTCGCCAAGCTCGCGCAGGATCGTGTCGATCGTCGGCAGGTCGGGTAGCGTCAGCGGCACTGCGTCGATGGTGATGGTCGTCAGGTACTTCATCGGTTGGTGACCTCCCAGGTCTTTAGCGGGGACTTCAAGCTGCCCCGTTCTTGATCTTGCCCTTCCTCGACAGCGACCGCAGCGTGTTGGGATGAACGCCCAACTTGCGTAGCGCCTCGCGCAGGTTCTGCATACGGTCAGGTACGACAAGCATTGGCGCTCGCCGAACGTCATCGACGAGCCTTCCCTGCCTCGTTGTTGGCTGCGACGACTCGCCTACATACTCGGTGCGTGCTTCCTCGGATCGCATTGGGCACTTGCCCTCGGCGTGCATAGCAATACGCTGAGTTGAAGCCGGCCACAAAAAGA
>CAWJTP010000029.1:0-226253 GCA_963845845.1 uncultured Cytophagales bacterium | reverse complement strand
GCGTGGATTCAGGAACAGGTGCCTCAGTGCGGCTACTGCCAGTCAGGGCAGATCATGGCCGCCTCTGCGCTGTTGAAGAAGACTCCAAATCCTACAGATAAGGACATTGACACGGCCATGCAAGGTCACATTTGCAGGTGCGGCACTTATCCCAGGATACGCAAGGCGATCAAAACCGCATCGCAGATCATGAGTCAAAAAGCTTCATTGAAATAAAACATTAACCCGATTGAAATGACACGACAATCAAGACTTTCCCGCAGAGATTTTATACGGATATCGGGATTAACGGCCGGAGCCCTTACGCTTGGATTTTACACACGTGCGTCTGGCCATACCGTGGTCAACGCGGCTATTGCTGCTGAGCAAGGTATAGAACTCAATGCCTGGATATCGATCGATAAATCAGGCAAGGTTACGATCATCAATCACCGTTCGGAGATGGGGCAGGGCTCGTTTCAATCTGTACCTCAGATCATCGCCGAAGAGCTTGAGGTTGACCTTAATGATGTGAATATTGTTTTTGCGCAGGGCAGCCAGACAAAGTACGGTAGTCAGGTCACCGGTGGAAGTTCTACGATACGCGGATCCTACAAGCGTTTGTTGAATCTCAGCGCGACTGCGCGCGAAATGCTGCTGGAAACGGCAGCAAAAACCTGGAAGGTTAACAGATCGGAATGTTATGCAGAAAAGGGCCAGGCGATACATAAAACGTCGGGACGCAAACTGAGCTATGGAGTGCTCGTCGAGGAAGCGTCCAAGATGGAACCTCCAAAAGAAGTCGCACTGAAAGATCCCAAGGATTATAAGATCATTCGAAAACCAATGCCGCGTCAGGATACGCCATTGAAAACGAATGGCACGGCGATATTCGGAATGGATAAAAAATTACCGGGCATGCTATACGCAGTGGTAGAGCGAAATCCACGGTTTCTGGGAAAGATCAAAGACGTAGATGACGTCGCCGCCAAGGCCGTACCTGGCGTGAAACACGTTATCAAAGTACAAATGAATGTTTTTTCGCACAAACGGGAAGGTGTTGCCGTTGTTGCAGACAATCTCTGGTCAGCGATGCAAGGAAGAAAAGCGTTGAAGATAACCTGGGATGACTCCGGATTCGAGCATCACAGCACAGAGCAGCTGTATGCGAAAATGCGGGAAGATGTCAAGAGTGGAGAACTACTATCATTCAAGACCAAAGGAAATACCGAGGACACTATCGCGAAAGCTTCCAATAAGATTGAAGCACTTTACGAAACTCCATATGAGTCGCATAGTTGCATGGAGCCTGTAAATTGTATTGCTCACTACCACGACAACAAGTGCGAAATATGGGGACCGATCCAGGGACCAGATTGGGTACAGGCTGACGTTGCACCAATGCTCGGCCTCAAACCTGAAGACGTGACTGTTAACATGACCTTTCTTGGCGGAGGCTTTGGTCGCAAAGCGTTCCTGGACTACCCTCATGAGGCAGCAGTTATATCAAAGGAGGTCAAGGCGCCAGTTCAGGTTGTCTGGACCCGTGAAGATGATATGACGCAGGGTCCTTTTCGCCCTGGCATGATCTATCAATGCAAAGGAAGCCTCAGCGAAGACGGAAGGATCACAGCATATGAGACGCGCATGGCCGGTCAGAATATGGGACATCAAAATTCAGGCGCGAGCAAAGACTCCTACAATGACAGTGTCACCGAAGGATTTTTGGAAACGTATCTCAATAGCTTGCCAAACTATAGCTTTGGAGATGTTCCCCTCGATTCTCCTATTCCTGTTATGTGGTGGCGTTCAGTATACTCATCGACAAATGCCTTCGCTTTCGAAAGTTTTATGGATGAACTGGCACTCACCGCTAAAAAAGACCCTATTGACTTCAGGAGACAACATCTTTGGGATGGCCGCTACCATGAGGTATTGAATAAGCTGGAAAAGGTCAGCGGTTGGAAGGATAGGAATAAAAATGATAACGGGGTGAAGGAGGGCGTGCCCGCCGTAGCCCCGATAGATAACGGGGTGAAGGAGGGATATGGCATCGCCATCACAGAGTGTTTTGCCACGATCGTTGGCGAGGTGGTTAAAGTCTCCCGGAAGCCTGATGGTAAACTCAAAATTGACAAGGTTTGGGCGGTAATGGATTGCGGCTGGTACGTTAACCCGGACATTATCAAAGCCCAGGTTGAGGGGAGCATCGTCATGGCCCTAGGGGCAGCCACGTTTCACGCTACAAATTTCAAAGATGGAAAGGCGGTAGAACAGAATTTCAACACCTACAAGATGCCCCGCATCACAGATACCCCCGAGATCGAAGTTCACATCATTGACAATGAGGAAAAAGCAGGTGGCGTCGGAGAACCATCATTGCCTCCTTTTGCCCCTGCCCTGACGAACGCAATTTTCAACCTTACAGGCAAAAGGATCAGAAAATTGCCGTTTGCGATGGAGGAAGTATAATTTTAGCTTTATGGAAGCAATCGGCCCGTCGATTGCTTCTGTTTTGCAAAAACCATTTATGTCAAAATTATATTGGATGAAGAGCACAATTATCGGCGCAGCGATCGCCATAACAACGGTATCATTCTTCGCATTCACACCCGCACAAAAATTTGATCTCAAAGCGAGCATTGAGCGTGGGAAAGAAGTTTATACGACCAATTGTATCACCTGTCACCTTGAACAAGGTGAAGGCATTGAAGGTGTATATCCTCCCCTCGCCAAATCTGATTACCTGATGGCCGATAAAAAACGCTCTATCAACGAGGTCCTTCATGGACTCACGGGACAGATAAAGGTCAAGGGCGTAGCCTACGACGGCGTGATGACAGGCTTTGATGCGCTTTCCGATACCGAAGTCAGCGATGTGCTGAACTATATTAGAAATTCATTCGGCAATAAAGGTCCTGCTGTAACGCCCGACGAAGTGAAAGCCACCAGAAAATGATATTCATATCACCGGAAAAGAAATAGGCTGACGCCATGAAAAGTCTATCGCATGAAAGAATTCAAATCGATATTAGCCGAATACGAAAGAATCACCCCTACGGGGCGTAAGGCTGCCCTGGCAACAGTAGTTCAGGTACGTGGTTCTTCCTACAGAAGCCCCGGGGCTCGGATGCTGATAACCGACGATGGCAGATGGGTAGGGTCTATTAGCGGTGGATGCCTGGAGGGCGATGCCCTGAGACAAGCCAGGCAGGTCATGATGGACGGAGCGCCTCAGACTGTTACATATGACACAAGAGAAGAAAGTAATCAAAACCTGGGAATTGGTTTAGGGTGCAACGGCGTAATCGATGTCCTGATAGAACCAATCGGTCAAACCGGTGGCGATGAAACCATCGAACTATTCAAATCTATTACGGCAACAAATGCCCCTGTAATGCTCGCAACGATATTCTCGGGGAGGCGCGGGGATATAGGTAAAAAGATATTAGGCGGAAATAATGGGATATCGTTTAACAACGTTACCGATACACGTTTGATTGAACTGATCCAAAAAGATCTTTCGAAGTTGGGCGAGACCAAGACCTCACACGCCAGAACTTACTCCGTTGAAGGTGTTCAGATATCAGTTTTCCTGGAACTTATCCAGCCTGGTGTATCCCTGATAATTTTTGGGGGAGGGTTTGATGCAAGACCCGTAAGTCAGCTGGCAAAAACGATTGGATGGGAAGTAACAGTCACGGATGAGTGCGTTGCGCATATTGCTCCGCTTTTTTTTCCCACTGCAGACAAGCTTTCACTTTGTCAGCGCAGTTTTATCGATCGTGACTTCGCGATAACGCCATACACAGCCTGTGTTCTAATGTCGCACAATTATGAATATGACCGCGACGTACTCAGGAAACTGATCAAAACAGACTCGCCTTTCATTGGCATCCTTGGTCCAAGGAAACGCTTTGACAAAATGCTGACGGAGTTCTTAACGGAAGGCCTGGAGCTTTCACCTGATGACATTAGCCGAATCCATTCGCCCATTGGCCTTGATATCGGAGCAGAAGCTCCTGACGAGATCGCTGTGTCCATTATCGCTGAGATCCAGAGTAAATTTTCAAACCGCTCCGGCGGATACCTTAAGTATCGCACAGGCCCCATTCACCAAAGGGATACTGCCAGCGACCAGGTATTCAAGCAGGTTTATATCAATCCTGCAACAAAATCAGCTATTGGTAAATAGTCTTATTCCAGGATGCGAGCCTGTGGACACAGATTCCTCCAAGGCTGGAACAATCGGAGAGAAAGATTTCAACAACGCCCAGCCAATGGAGTAGGGCTCAGGGCAATTTAGTATCTTGAGTGTAATGACCCCTCAGGATGACCTTTCTGAAAAAGATGACGCTGAAGAAGAGCAGGCCTTATTGAATATATCAATCATTTTGCTTGCTGCCGGATCTTCGTCCCGAATGGGAAAATCCAAGCAATTACTTGATATCAATGGAGAGCCGCTGCTGCTTCATGCGATCAAAACAGCTCTCGATACCAAAGCAAGTGATGTTATCGTCGTGTTAGGAGCGAATGAGCAAAATCATCTTGATGCAATCTCTTTGATGCCCATACGTACAATATCCAATCACTTTTGGAAAAGCGGAATGGGAAGTTCTATCAAAACAGGGCTGCATTATCTCATAAAGGAAATTCCGGAATCCAAGGGTGTGATCATCATGGTTTGTGATCAGCCAGCGCTAACAGCCGGGCACCTGAAGCAATTGATAGACACCTTCCTTCAGACGAGAAAGCCGATTGTCGCTTCTTACTATTCCGATACCTCAGGCGTTCCGGTCTTGTTCGCCCGTTCTTTTTTTTCGAATATACTCATGCTGCGCGACGAGCACGGTGCAAAGAAGATCATCGAACAGTTTCCGGATCAGGTTGTGACGGTACCTTTTCCTGAAGGCGCTGTCGATCTTGACACCATTGAGGATTATGAGAACTATACCGCGCAAAACAAAAAAGTCACTGGTTGAGCCAATGACTTTTTTGTATATCTGCAATGCGGCTGATCGCTATACTTTGATCTCAACATCTACGCCACTCGGAAGTTCGAGTTTCATCAACGCATCCACGGTCTTTGCGCTGTTTGAATAAATATCAACGAGACGCTTGTATGTACAAAGCTGGAACTGCTCACGCGCCTTTTTGTTAACGTGTGGCGAACGGAGAACAGTAAACTTTTCTTTTTCGGTAGGGAGGGGAATAGGTCCACTTACTACAGCGCCTGTTGCTTTTACAGCCCGTACGATCTTTTCTGAAGACTTGTCAACGAGATTGTGATCGTAGGACTTTAGTTTTATTCTTATTTTCTGGTTCATATCTGTTTAAGGAAATCGTCTAAATCCTTTTTATAAAATTATTTTGCCAAAGCTGCTCCTTTAACTTCCTCTATCACTTTTTCGGCGAGGTTCTTAGGAACCGGCGAATAGTGTGAGAATGTAAGCGAAGCCGAAGCGCGTCCTGACGTGATCGTTCTGAGATCGGTAACATAACCAAACAGTTCAGAAAGAGGTACATCTGCTTTAATAACCTGTGCGCCACTGCGTGTATCCATACCTTTCATAACACCACGTCTTCTGTTAAGGTCACCCGTCACAGAACCTGTAAATTCATCTGGTGAAAGAACTTCAACGCTCATAATAGGCTCAAGTAACTGAGGACCACATTTTTTAGCGGCTTCTCTGAATCCTATTCTGGCCGCCAGTTCAAATGACAATGAATCAGAGTCAACATCATGGAATGAACCATGGAATAGTCTGACCTTCATCGAATCGATCTGATATCCTGCAAGCGGACCATTTGACATGGACTGCTCGAAACCTTTTTGGATCGCAGGGATAAATTCACGCGGAATTACACCACCAACAATATCATTTTCAAATTCCAGACCGTTTTTAAACTCAGTTTCGTCACCTGCCTCACGTGGAGCACGTGGACCGATCTCAAATACGATATCGGCAAACTTACCACGACCACCCGTCTGCTTCTTATATACTTCTTTGTGCTCGACGGTCTTCGTAAGGGCTTCCTTGTAAGCCACCTGAGGCGCCCCCTGGTTGATCTCCACCTTGAACTCCCGTTTCAACCGGTCGATGATGATCTCCAGGTGAAGTTCCCCCATACCACGAAGTATAGTTTGACCTGTCTCCTGGTCCGTGTTCACACGGAGTGTAGGATCTTCCTCCACCAGTTTGGCAATAGCCATTCCAAGCTTATCAACGTCAACCTGCTTTTTAGGTTCGATCGCATAACCTATAACGGGTTCAGGGAATACCATAGATTCCAGAACGACCTTGTGCTTTTCTTCACAAAGTGTATCGCCGGTCTTAATATCCTTGAATCCAACTACTGCGCCAATATCACCTGCAGACAATCGTTCGATCTGGTTCTGTTTGTTCGCGTGCATTTGGAACACACGTGAGATCCGTTCTTTTTGATCGGAACGGGTATTGTACACGTAAGACCCTGACTCCAGGACGCCGGAATATGCTCTCACGAAGCAAAGGCGCCCGACGAAGGGATCCGTTGCAATCTTGAAGGCTAAACCAACGAAAGGACCTTTTTCATCTGGTTTGATGGGTACTTCTTCGTTCGTATCAGGATTAGTACCGGTAATGGTATCCTTATCCATAGGTGATGGCAAAAGCTCCATGACATAATCCAGCATGGTTTGCACACCCTTATTTTTGAAAGACGAACCGCAGACCATTGGAACGATTGCCATTCCAATTGTAGCCTGGCGGAGTGCCGTCAATATTTCTTTTTCGGTGATTGAACTCGGATCCTCGAAGAATTTCACGAGCAATTTCTCATCGTATTCGGCAACGGATTCGAGAAGTTTCTCCCGGTATTCCTTGGCTTCTTCAACCATATCTTCAGGAATAGGAATTTCCTTAAAGGTCATACCCTTATCATCCTCGTTCCATATGATCCCACGGTTATTAACGAGGTCTACAACGCCCTTGAAATTTTCTTCTTCGCCGATTGGTAACTGCAGAGCCACGGCCTTACTGCCGAGTTTCTCTCTTACCTGTTTGCAAACACCAAGAAAGTCAGATCCCGCGCGATCCATTTTGTTAACGAATCCGATACGGGCAACTTTATAATTATCGGCAAGACGCCAGTTAGTTTCTGACTGAGGCTCAACGCCGTCAACGGCGCTAAAAAGGAATACAAGTCCATCTAATACACGAAGAGAACGGTTCACTTCAACAGTGAAGTCGACGTGACCTGGTGTATCGATAATGTTAACGTGATAATCTTCGTTACGGTACTTCCAGTACACTGTTGTTGCCGCCGAGGTGATGGTAATGCCACGCTCCTGCTCTTGCGCCATCCAGTCCATGGTAGCCGCTCCATCGTGCACTTCGCCAATTTTATGGTTTACGCCAGAATAGTATAAGATGCGCTCTGTCGTCGTCGTCTTTCCGGCGTCAATGTGCGCAGCAATACCAATGTTCCTGGTGTATCTTAGATCTCTTGCCATGAGCGTAATTAAATTCGATTAAAACCTGAAATGTGAAAACGCTTTGTTCGCCTCTGCCATACGGTGCGTATCATCTTTCTTTTTGATAGCCGCTCCTTCACCCTTTGATGCAGCAACGATCTCAGCTGCAAGCTTATCCATCATTGTTTTTTCGCCGCGAAGTCTGGCGAAATCGATGAGCCACTTGATGCTAAGATTTACTTTGCGTTCGGGACGAATTTCGACTGGTACCTGAAAAGTCGCTCCACCAACACGACGGCTCTTTACTTCCACAGCGGGAGTAAGGTTACTCATTGCACGTTTCCATACATCGAGTCCGCTTTCATTGGTCTTCTTTTCTACTTGTTCAACAGCATCGTAAAAGATTGTGTAGGCTACGCTCTTCTTGCCCTGTTCCATCAAATAGTTAACGAATTTCGTCACCAAAGTGTCCTGAAATTTAGGATCAGGAAGTAAGTATCTCTTTTTAGGTTTTGACTTTCTCATCTGTTCTCAAAAATTATTTTTTCTTAGCTGGTGCATTCTTTGCTGCTGCTGCTGCAGCCGCCCCTGCTTTGGGTCTTTTAGCTCCGTACTTGGACCTGCTTTGCTTGCGTCCATTTACGCCTGCTGTATCCAAAGCGCCTCTGATAATGTGATAACGAACTCCCGGAAGGTCCTTAACCCGGCCTCCGCGAATCAGCACAATAGAGTGTTCCTGAAGGTTATGACCTTCACCCGGAATGTAAGCGTTCACTTCTTTACTGTTGGTGAGGCGTACCCGGGCCACTTTACGCATAGCGGAATTAGGTTTCTTTGGTGTTGTTGTATACACGCGGGTACATACACCCCTGCGTTGAGGGCAGGAATCAAGGGCGGGAGATTTTGACTTAAACGTCAATTTCTTCCTTCCTTTTCTCACAAGTTGCTGAATGGTAGGCATTTATATTTTAATTAATAAACCTTTCAAAAATTAGGACTGCAAAGGTATCTAAAGGGAAACACCTTGCAAAGGGTTTTTAGAAAGATTTTGCGGTACGCATTAGCCCTCAGGATGCGTAGAAAGCGGTTTTTGGTGCGAGTACGAGAATATTGAAATGAAATCTCTACACCCGGCTAACAGTCCTATCCACCTCCACAGCTAAAACTCATGACTTCATTTTCCTTGCCATTAGTGTGGTTCATTTCCAGGAAAACTACTTTTCCCTCTGAGATGCCAAGCCGGCAGAAATACAGGCTTAGACCATGATTGATCTATTCCGACCGTAAGTTCTTTACCGGGTCGGTGAATCCTGCCCTTACCGCCTGCAGGGCCATGATCAGCCATGCCACCAATAATACCAGCACCCCCACCAAAGGGTATATTCTCCAGGCCGGAGCGATTCGGTACGCGAAGGATTGCAGCCATTGTTCGAGGACATAATAACCCAATGGAGTGGCTATGACAAAGGCCAAAATGATTAGCAATAAAAATTCCCTGGTGACCAAACCGACAATACTTGAGACAGCAGCACCGAGCACTCTTCGGATACCGATCTCCTTAGTACGCTGCTCTATGGATAGCATGACAAGTCCGAGAAGGCCAATGCATGAAATGAAGAGGAACAAACCTGAAGCCAGGCCAATGATCTTCTGCCAATTCAGCTCGGCAGCATACTCCCGCGCATTGATCTCGTCCATGAAAGTGTAGCGGTAAGGAAATAAAGGAACAACTTTCTTGAACGTCGTCTCCAGTAGCCGTAGAGTGGTCGGAACATCGTTCGGACTGATCCGCACCCAGACCTCTCCGAAATTGAAATCGGGCTGCATGACGAACATAACGGGACCGATCTTACGCCTCAACGAAAAAAAATGAAAATCCTTGATCACACCGATGACCGTGACTGGCCTGGTTTCTTCATTGTTCAACTGAATAATCCTACCAATGGCCTGGTCAACTGTCCAGCCTGCTTCTTTAAGAAAACTCTCGTTGATCAGTACAGCGTTTGTGGAGTCACCTGAAACCGAAGGAGAAAAGTTTCGTCCGGCCAGGATTTCGATATCCATCGTGGATAAGAAGTTATCATCTATCTTCAGTTGGTCACTTGCGATCTGTTTACCATCAACCTTTACCGTTTTGAAGCTGTTCCCCGCGTTCCTTGCTCCTACATCGACTATGTTCGGTTGCCCCATCAGTTCCGCTTTGAAGATCGATGGTAATGTCTCACTGGCTTTGCTCACCGGTATTTCAAGCCGCACCAGGTTGTCCTTGTTGAAGCCAAGATCAGCGTTGATCAGGAAATCGAGTTGTGTGTTGATCGTTACCGTTCCAATGATGAGCAGGATAGCCAAGGCAAATTGAAAGACGACAAGGCCGCGTGTAAAGTAATTTCTGCCACTGAACTTCATTCGGCTGTACAACACTTTCACAGGCTGAAATCCGGAAAGCACCACAGCCGGATAGAATCCTGCGAGGATTGAAGCTATGACTAACAGCAGAAAAAATCCTGCATACAGGTAGACGTCTGCCAGGTAGCTGAGCTCAAGTTTCTTTTCTGCCAAGTCATTGAAAATGGGAAGCGCAGCCTGTGTGACTATCACGGCGCCAATGAAAGATATTATCGAGATGATGAATGATTCAGCGAGAAACTGGAACATCAGTTGTTTTCTCGATCCTCCAATTACTTTTCTGATACCGATCTCCTTACTTCGTTTTAAAGATTGTGCTACCGTCAGATTGATGAAGTTGATACAAGCGATCACCAGTATGAAAACAGCGATGCAGGTGAGGATATAGGAGTAAACAGGTTTGCCTCCATTCGCAAGACCATTGTCGGGGCCGGGATCATTGCTAAGGTGCAGCTTTTCAAAAGGCTGCAGCCAGACTTTTACATTCATCTTCATGCCTTGTTCCGAGGCCTTCGCGAGCATCTCCGAAGAATGTTTATCAAAGATCGACTGCATGCTGCGCTCTGCGGTACTCACGTTGGTATTTTTGGAAAGCAACAGGAAGGTGTTCATGCTTCCACCAAGCCAGCCTTTGTTGTCATTGTACTTTTCGTTAAACTTCATTGATAAGAGTATCTCCGGCTGAATACTGGAGTTCTTCGGTGGATCGGGTAATACGGCCGTAACCTGGAAGACTTCGAAATTGTCCGCCAGCTTAATTGAAATATTTTTACCTAGCGCATCCGTTGATCCGAAGTACTTTCTGGCCATGGATTCGCAGACCGCTACCGAATACATGTCTGACAACGCGGCTGAACGGCTCCCTGAGAGCATGTCAAAGCTGAAGACTTCAAAAAAGTTTTCATCGACGCACAACACATTCTGCGTAAAGACTTCTTTGCCGCGCATGATCGTCACGGTCCGGCCGTTGATGCGGGAGTACTTTTCGACGCCTGCAATTTCTTTGGCAAAGGTTTCGCCCATGACCGAATTGGTAACTCCGATCTTCTGCGCCGGGCTATCGCCGATCAGCCACGTCTGAGCAATTCTGTAGAGCACCGATTTATTTGCGTGAAACTGATCAAAGGTCATTTCGTCCTTGGTATACAACAGGATAAGCAGACACACGGTCAGCCCAAGCATTAGTCCAATGATCTTAATGATGGACAAGACTCTATCGCCAATGATGTTGCGATAAGCGATCTTCAGATAATTCGTCAGCATGTGCGACCGGGTTTGGTACTATACGCTGCCCTTGTAAAAATTATGCCACCGGATCAGTGAAGTACTCCGGCCTTTAGAGGCGATATTTGAGTGTGTGGATTGTCCGCTGATGGTCTGTTGCGCTCGAAACCGGTCACTTTAGGCTTCCCCGATCGTTCCACCAAAATTCATAGGAAACTTCGGAAGGTCATCGGTGCGCTTGATGGCGCCGAAGCTATTCTCATACTTGTCAATATTGTCCTTCAGCGCGGTGAGAAAGCGCTTCGCATGCTCTGGTGTTATGACAATTCGTGACTTTACCTTCGCCTTAGGTACCCCAGGCATCAACCGGATAAAATCGATTACAAATTCGCTGTTGGAATGCGCGATCATCGCCAGATTAGAGTAGATACCTTCAGCGATCTCTTCGGAAAGCTCAATGTTGATCTGGTTTTGAGCCTGCTGTTTGTTTTTGTCTTCTGCCATGACGTATAAAAAAGGGTTGACCCTGTTTTAAGGTCAACCCTTTCGTTTGTTCTAATTGTTAATCCTGAAGTTCCTTCTCCCGGTCACGTGTCCTTTCCGGAGAGGCAGTACTTTCATCGTATTCATCCTTATGCGTAACGATCATGTCGTTGTATTGACGTTGACCCGTACCTGCAGGTATCAGGTGTCCAACAATAACGTTCTCCTTCAAGCCCATCAACCAGTCGGTCTTACCCCTGATCGCTGCCTCGCTCAATACCTTCGTCGTTTCCTGGAAGGATGCCGCGGACAGCCAGCTTTCAGTTTTCAATGAAGCCTGTGTTATACCCTGCAGCGTAGGACGCGAAACAGCGGGCATAGCATCACGAACCTCAACGATCTTCAGATCTTTGCGGCGGAGCGTTGAATTCTCATCCCTAAACTCACGTGGCGTAATGATCTGACCCGCCTTTAAAGTTGGAGAGTCACCTGGATCGATCACTACTTTCTTGTCCAGAATTGTATCGTTGTCCTCGCGGAACTGGAGCTTATCAACGTATTCGTTAGTAAGGAAGCTGGTGTCTCCCGGATCGATGATCTCGACCTTCTGCATCATCTGGCTTACGATAGCTTCGATGTGCTTGTCGTTTATCTTCACACCCTGCAAACGGTATACTTCCTGGATCTCATTTACAAGATATTCCTGCACAGCGGTCGGACCTTTGATCGAAAGGATGTCTGAAGGCGTTATAGAACCATCCGATAACGGCTGGCCTGCGCGCACGAAGTCATTGTCCTGAACAAGGATGTGTTTCGACAAAGGCACGAGATAACGTTTTTGTACGCCATCCCTTGATTCGATGAAGATCTCACGATTACCGCGCTTGATTCCACCATAGGTCACCACACCATCGATCTCACTTACTACAGCGGGATTGGATGGATTCCGGGCTTCGAAAAGTTCAGTTACCCGTGGAAGACCTCCGGTGATGTCTCTTGATTTACCCATCGTACGAGGGATCTTCGCCAGCACCTGGCCTGCTTTGATCTTCTCTCCTGCATCAACTGCAAGGTGAGCTCCTACAGGGATGTTATAACCCTTGGTATCAGTCTTACCCTTCACGATGATCGCCGGGTTCTTGGTCTTATCTCTTGTGTCAGTGATCACCTTCTCACGGTGACCAGTCTGCTCATCAGATTCTTCCTTGAAAGTGATACCTTCAATGATCGCTTCATATTCGATCGTTCCATCAAATTCGGAAAGGATCACGGCGTTGTAAGGATCCCAGTAGCAAAGCTCATCGCCTTTTTCTACTTTCTGACCATCTTTCACCTGTATGAAAGCTCCGTAAGGAACGTGATTTGTGATCAGTGCCCTGGTCTTGTCCTTATCCATGATCCTGATCTCACCGGTTCTGCCCATTACTACCTGCACGCTCTTTCCGTCGCGATCGGTTGTATCGATCACGCGTATGCCCTCGAATTCCAGCACGCCGGCAAATTTTGCCTTGATGTTTGCTTCAACGGCAATGTTTGATGCTGTACCCCCAACGTGGAAGGTACGGAGCGTAAGCTGTGTTCCGGGTTCGCCGATAGACTGTGCTGCGATAACACCTACAGCTTCACCTGCCTGCACCATCTTTCCGTTAGCGAGATTACGTCCATAACATTTCGCACATCCGCCAATTTTTGACTCGCAAGTCAGCAGCGAGCGGATCTCTACTTCTTCAATATTTGTGTCTTCGATGTGCTTTGCCAGCTCATCTGTGATCTCTTCATTGGCCTCGCAGATCATCTCATCTGTCAGAGGATCATAGATAGCGTGTACCGTTACACGACCAAGGATACGTTCCGACAATGGTTCAACGATATCTTCGTTGTCTTTCAGCGCTGTTACTTTCAGCCCGCGGAGTGTGCCGCAATCTTCTTCGGTGATCACAAGATCCTGCGCAACATCAACAAGCCTGCGGGTCAGATAACCGGCATCAGCTGTTTTCAATGCTGTATCTGCAAGACCTTTACGGGCGCCGTGAGTCGAAATGAAATACTCAAGTACGTCCAGTCCTTCTTTGAAATTGGAAAGGATAGGGTTCTCGATGATCGAGCCAACAGAACCTGCGAGGTTTTTCTGAGGCTTCGCCATCAGACCACGCATACCACCTAGCTGACGGATCTGTTCTCTGGATCCACGTGCACCAGAGTGCATCATCATATAGATCGAGTTAAATCCTTGCTGATCCTCTTCCAATTGCTTCATCAGCGTATTGGTAAGGAGCGTATTCGTACGGGTCCAGATATCGATCACCTGGTTGTAACGCTCATTATCAGTAATAAGACCCATCATGTAATTGTTCCAAACGCCGTCTACTTCTTCCTGCGCGTTGGCAACAAGCTGTACTTTTTCATCGGGAACTTTCACATCGTTCAAGCCCATCGATAAGCCACCTTTGTAGGCCATCTGAAAACCGAGTTCCTTAATATCATCCAGGAATTTTGCTGCTTTCGATTGACCTGACGCCTTGAATACATCGGCGATAATTGTCTGAAGCTTTTTCTTCGTGAGAAGCTCATCTACGAAACCAACTTCTTCCGGCACGTATTGATTGAAGATCACTCGTCCGGCAACAGTTTCGATCATCTTTGTGGCCAGCTCTCCGGTCTTCTTATCTTTTATTTTTGCACGCACCTTGATGATAGCATGCTTTGAAAGTTTTCCTTCATTGAAAGCTACGATCACTTCGTCAGCAGAATAGTAGCGTTTACCTTCCCCCTTGATTATATGATCAGGTCTGCCTTTTCTGCCTTTTGTGAGGTAGTAAAGACCCAACACCATGTCCTGTGAAGGCACAGTGATAGGAGCGCCGTTAGCGGGGTTAAGGATGTTGTGAGATGACAACATCAACATTGATGCTTCAAGAATGGCTTCCTGGCCAAGTGGTACGTGAACCGCCATCTGGTCACCGTCGAAGTCAGCGTTGAAGGCAGTACATACCAGCGGGTGAAGCTGGATAGCTTTTCCTTCGATCAGCTTGGGCTGGAAGGCTTGTATGCCGAGTCGGTGAAGCGTTGGCGCACGGTTGAGCAGAACAGGATGTCCCTTCAGCACGTTTTCCAGGATATCCCATATCACAGGATCCTTGCGGTCAACGATCTTTTTCGCAGACTTCACAGTCTTCACGATCCCTCTCTCAATGAGTTTACGGATAATGAATGGCTTGAAAAGTTCTGCCGCCATATCCTTTGGAAGTCCGCATTCATGGAGCTTCAACTCGGGGCCTACAACGATTACCGAACGGCCAGAGTAGTCAACACGTTTACCCAACAAATTTTGACGGAAACGTCCTTGCTTACCTTTGAGCATATCGCTCAATGATTTCAACGCGCGATTTCCATCTGAACGCACTGCGTTCACTTTTCTCGAGTTATCAAATAAAGAATCTACCGCTTCCTGAAGCATGCGCTTTTCATTACGCAGGATCACTTCAGGAGCCTTGATATCAATAAGTCTCTTCAAACGATTATTCCGGATAATGACACGACGATAAAGGTCGTTCAGATCGGAGGTTGCAAAACGGCCGCCATCCAACGGTACTAATGGACGCAGTTCAGGAGGAATAACAGGAACCATTTTGATAACCATCCATTCCGGCTTGTTCTCAATGCGGGTCCTGGCGTCGCGGAAAGCTTCCACAACTTTAAGGCGTTTTAATGCCTCAGCCTTGCGCTGTTGAGATGTATCCGTTGCTGCCTGGTGCCTCAGATCGTATGAAAGCTGATCCAGTAGCGTTCTGCTAAGCAGCATTTCAAGTGCATCAGCACCCATCTTGGCAATGAATTTCTTAGGATCATTGTCATCGAGAAGCTGGTTCTCGCGAGGAAGCTTATCAATGATGTCGAGGTATTCTTCTTCAGTAAGGAAGTCGAGTCTCTTCACACCATCTTCTTCTTTGGTACCAGGTTGAATAACAACGTAACGCTCGTAGTAAATGATCTGATCGAGTTTCTTTGTTGCCAGCCCAAGCAGGTAGCCGATCTTGTTGGGAAGTGAACGGAAATACCAGATGTGCGCAACGGGAACCACAAGCTCAATGTGGCCCATGCGTTCACGCCTGACCTTCTTCTCAGTAACTTCAACACCACATCGGTCACAGATGATACCCTTATATCTAATCCTCTTATACTTTCCGCAATGACATTCCCAGTCTTTCACCGGACCGAATATCCGCTCGCAGAACAGTCCACCCATTTCAGGCTTGTAAGTTCTGTAGTTGATTGTCTCTGGTTGTGTCACCTCGCCGTGAGAGCTCTCCAGAATAGACTCGGGAGAAGCAAGGCTGATGGTGATCCTTGAGAAGTCGCTGTTGATCTTTTTATTCTTTCTGAAAGACATCTTTATAGTATTTAGTCCTTAGTACTTAGTCCTTAGTTTGGTCCTTAGACGGTGTAGTTTTCAGCAGTGCCCGCTTTAGTGACCAGTTCATTTTTTGAATCTCATTGATATGTTGTTGCAAAGTTGCCAAAACCGAATCGCTCAATAGATTCACCCGATTTGCGATTACCAGTTGCGTTTCTAACTCGTAAGTTGATCCATTTGATACTCCAAGAAAGTTAATAAACTCTTTCTTGGAATTTCTTCCCGCTCCTTCAGCAATGTTGGATCCGATCGAAACGGCACTTCTCCTTATTTGCGCCGTCAGTCCAAACACTTCTGACTTCGGAAAATTCTGAGTCTCCTGATACGCACTAATGGCAAGCTCAACAGACTTCCGCCAAATTATCAATTCCTTATAGTTATTACTCATGACTTAGTCCCTTGTCACCAATCCCGGGTAATCATCAAGTAAGTAAGGAATCACTCACTCCAAGTAGAAATCAGGCAACTAAAAACCTGATAAACTATCAACCCACTCAGGACTCAGGACTAAGGACTAAGTACTAGTTATTCCATTGTTATTTCGAGCGCAAGACCTCTGAGCTCGTGCACAAGCACGTTGAATGACTCAGGAATGTTTGGCTTCCGCATGTTCTCACCTTTCACGATAGCTTCGTAGGCTTTCGCGCGACCGATAACATCATCCGACTTGATCGTAAGGATCTCCTGGAGGATGTGTGAAGCACCGAAGGCTTCAATTGCCCACACTTCCATTTCTCCAAAACGCTGACCGCCGAATTGTGCTTTACCACCAAGTGGTTGCTGCGTGATAAGCGAATAAGGTCCGATAGAGCGTGCGTGCATCTTGTCGTCTACAAGGTGACCAAGCTTCAGCATGTATGCCATACCAACCGTTACCGGCTGATCAAACTTGTCTCCTGTAAGACCATCATACAAGTACGATCTGCCAAACTCGGGTAAGCCCGCGTCCTGAAGTTCCTTTTGAACCTGATCCAGGGTTGCGCCATCAAAGATAGGTGTCGCATACTTCTTGCCCAGCTTGTGGCCTGCCCATGCAAGCACTGTCTCGTAGATCTGACCAAGATTCATCCGTGAAGGCACACCAAGTGGATTCAAACAAATATCAACCGGTGTTCCGTCTTCCAGGAATGGCATATCCTCTTCCCTGACGATCCTGGCCACAACTCCTTTGTTACCATGACGTCCCGCCATTTTATCACCGACTTTCAGCTTGCGCTTTTTGGCAACATATACTTTAGCCAGCTGAACAATACCTGTAGGAAGCTCATCGCCAACTTCAAGGGTAAATCGTTCGCGTTTGAATTCACCAGCGTATGAGTTGCGTTTTAACAAATAGTTTTTTACCGTCTGCGCTGCGAGCTCATTCGTATGATCGTCACTTGTCCAATTCTCCAGGCTGATATCAGCAATCAGGTTCACTTCTTCAGGAACGTTGTAGTTGCTTTCGTCCCGATAAATGTTCTTGTCAGGGAACAAGTTGTTGTCAATGACCTTTTGAGAGATCTTGACGCCTTTTGTGATCAGCTCATCTCCGAATTTATGCTTTACACCATTGCTGGTCTTTCCATTCAGTAGTTGAGTAAGCTTCTTGATCATCTCTTCACGGAGATCTGCCAGCTGCTTGCTATACTTATTTTTCAATGCATCCAGTTCTTTCTTCGACTTGGTGCGGACATCTTTATCACGCTTAGGTCTTGAGAAAAGTTTGGTTTCAATGACAACACCTTTCAATGATGGGGGTGCCTTAAGGGAGGCATCCTTCACATCGCCAGCTTTATCACCGAAGATGGCCCGGAGCAGTTTTTCTTCCGGTGTCGGATCAGTTTCACCTTTAGGGGTGATCTTTCCGATAAGAATATCTCCTTCACGCACTTCAGCGCCAATACGGATAATACCATTCTCGTCGAGATGCTTCACAGCTTCTTCGCTGACGTTTGGAATTTCCGATGTCAACTCTTCCTCACCGCGTTTTGTATCACGTACTTCCAGTTCAAACTCTTCGATGTGAATTGATGTATATACATCTTCACGTACGACGCGTTCTGAAATTACGATCGCATCTTCGAAGTTATATCCTTGCCAAGGCATGTATGCCACCAGGAGGTTACGGCCAAGGGCAAGCTCACCATTCTGTGTTGCGTATCCTTGACAAAGCGGTTGACCCTTCACAACCCTTTCACCCTTCATAACGAGTGGCGTGAGGTTGATACAAGTATCCTGATTTGTTCTTCTGAACTTGATCAGACTGTAAGTTTTAAATTCATTGTCGAAGCTGGTAGCCTGTTGCTCCTCCGTTACTTCGTATTTGATGGTGATCTTCTTAGCATCAACAAACTCCACTACGCCACTTCCTTCGGAGAGGATAAGGGCACGCGAGTCGAGGGCCACACGTCCTTCAAGGCCCGTTCCTACGATCGGAGCTTCTGGGCGAATAAGCGGTACCGCCTGGCGCTGCATGTTAGATCCCATCAGCGCACGGTTCGCATCATCGTGTTCAAGGAAAGGAATCATCGACGCTGCAACCGAAACGATTTGGTTAGGCGCAATATCCATATAGCGAAGATCCTTCGGTTCAACAACCGGGAAGTCTCCTTCAAATCTTGCTTTGACCTTTTCTTCTACGAATTCCCCATTGGGTTTCAATGCGACTTTCGCCTGTGCGATGTAATGCGTATCTTCTTCTTCAGCAGTAAGGAATATGACAGGGTCTTTGGTCTTAACCTTTCCATTCTCCACTTTGCGATAAGGCGTTTCGATGAATCCCATCTTATTCACTTTTGCGTGAACACAAAGTGATGAGATCAATCCGATATTCGGACCTTCAGGTGTTTCGATCGTACAAAGACGTCCGTAGTGAGTATAATGAACGTCACGGACTTCAAAGCCAGCACGTTCACGGCTCAGACCGCCTGGACCGAGTGCCGACATTCTGCGTTTGTGTGTGATCTCAGCCAATGGATTGGTTTGATCCATGAACTGTGACAGCTGGTTCGTTCCGAAGAACGAGTTGATCACTGATGACAATGTACGCGCGTTGATCAGATCGACTGGTTTGAACTCCTCGTTGTCGCGAACGTTCATACGCTCCTTGATGGTTCTTGCCATACGGGCAAGACCGACACCAAACTGCGAATACAACTGCTCGCCTACTGTTCTTACACGGCGGTTGCTCAGGTGATCGATATCATCAACTACAGCTTTGGAGTTGATAAGACCGATGAGGTATTTAACGATCAGGATGATATCGTCCTTTGTCAATACCCTGTGATCGAAACTTAGGTCAAGACCGAGCTTCTTATTGATACGATACCGTCCTACTTCACCCAGGTCATAGCGCTTTTCACTGAAGAAAAGGCTTTGAATAATATCACGCGCTGTTTGCTCGTCCGGGGCTTCAGTATTTCTTAGCTGGCGATAGATATACTCAACCGCTTCTTTTTCCGAATTGGAAGTATCCTTCGCGAGTGTGTTGAAAATGATATGATAATCTGCAATGTTAATGTCATCGCGGTGAAGAATGATTGACTTCACACCGGATTCGATGATGACATCTACATCTTCAGCAGAGAGCGTATGATCGCGTTCGAGCAATACTTCGTTGCGGTCGATGGACACGACTTCACCGGTATCTTCGTCAACAAAATCCTCCGTCCATGTTTTCAGAACACGTGCGGCGAGTTTTCTATCAACAACTTTTTTCAAAGTGCTTTTTGTGGCCTCTACTTCTTCAGACAGGCCAAAGAGGTCAAGAATATCTTTATCCGATCCATATCCTATTGCGCGAAGCAGTGTTGTGACCGGGAATTTTTTCTTACGGTCAATGTACGCATACATGACAGCGTTGACGTCTGTGGCGAATTCGATCCACGATCCTTTGAAAGGAATGATCCGCGCTGAATAGAGTTTCGTTCCATTGGTGTGCTTGCTCATCGCAAAGAAAACACCAGGGGAGCGGTGAAGTTGTGAAACGATCACGCGTTCGGCTCCATTGATTACGAACGAACCTTTTTCGGTCATGTACGGGATGTTGCCCAGAAACACTTCCTGTTCAATGGTTTCAAAATCCTCGTTGTCCTCGTCGTTACAGGTCAGCCTTAGCTTGGCTTTGAGCGGCACTGAGAAAGTTAAGCCTCTGTCGATGCACTCGTCGACGTTGTACTTGGGTGGATCGATCGTGTAGTCAACGAATTCGAGCACGAAATTTTCGCGTGAATCGCTGATTGGAAAGTTTTCCGCGAAAACCTTGTAAAGACCTTCGTTCTGTCTTTTTTCAGCCGGTGTTTCGATTTGTAGAAAATCTTTGAATGACTGGAGTTGGAGATCCAGAAAATCGGGATAATCGAGTACTCGTTCGCTTGAAGAGAAATCGATTCTGCCGTTTATAGTTTTCTTTGTCAAGGTAATTAACGTTTAAGTGTCAGAAATCCTGGACGAGAACAATAGAAAATTTAAAGTTGTTCAGGTATAAATGGGAATAGACCCCGTCCAGACAAGAGTCCGTACACGGGGTCTAACCGAATTTTTTAAGGCGGTTCCCTTAGCGCTCAAGAAATTATTTCAACTCAACGTCAGCTCCTGCCTCTGTAAGTGTCTTCTTGAGATTTTCAGCTTCGTCTTTAGGTAAGCCTTCTTTGATAGTTTTAGGAGCTCCGTCAACCATATCTTTAGCTTCTTTGAGGCCAAGACCGGTGAGTTCTTTCACCAGTTTCACGATCTGGAGTTTGTTTGCGCCTGCAGCTTTCAATACTACGTCGAAATTTGTCTTTTCTTCAGCAGCGGCAGCACCACCACCACCACCGGCAGCAGGACCTGCTACAACAGCAGCAGCTGCAGGTTCAATGCCATAGGTTTCTTTCAAGTAAGAAGCTAATTCGTTAACTTCTTTAACGGTGAGTTCAACAAGTTGATCACCGAGTGCTTTAATGTCGGCCATTTTTGTAAAGTTTAATTAATTCTGTTCGTTCAATAATTATTTAGTTCCTCGTTCTTCCAGTGCTTTCAACAAACCAGCAACGGTATTCTTGCCGCTGAGCAGCGCAGAAATAACGTTCTTGGCAGGAGATTGCAGCAGGGAAATAACGTCTCCAATGAGCTCGTTCTTCGACTTCAGCTCACTGAGCATGTTTAGATTTTCGTCGCCTATAAAAAGGTCAGACTCGATCGCGGCGGCTTTCAACACAGGCTTGCCTTCGAGCTTCTTGCGAAACTCCCTGATAACCTTCGCTGGCGCATTACTGGCTTCCTTGGAGAATATTACTCCTGAGAAACCACTCAATGCTTTGAACAGCGGGGTGTAGTCAACTTCCTTGTTTCTTTCGAGAGCCTTGCGGATAAGTGTGTTTTTATACACACGGTATTCCACACCATTCTTGAAACATAACCTTCTAAAGTTGTTTACCTGGTCAACAGTAAATCCTGTTGCATCGGTAATATAGAAGTGGTTGTTGGCAGCAAACTTGGCCGTAAGCTCGTCTATAATTTTTGCTTTTTCTTCTCTGGTCATGATTTTAATACTTAAGCACCAGCCACTGAATTAGTGTCAATACTGATACCCGGACTCATGGTTGTTGACAAAGTGATCCTTTGGAAGTAAGTACCCTTCGCCGACGCCGGTTTCAGTTTTGCTACCACATTAATCATTTCTGCAACGTTGTCCCGGATCTTATCGGCCGAGAAGGAAGCTTTTCCAACGCTAACATGGATGATACCTTGTTTATCTATTTTGAAGTCGATCTTACCGGCTTTTACTTCTTTCACGGCTTTACCTACTTCGAGCGTAACAGTTCCTGATTTTGGATTTGGCATGAGGCCGCGAGGGCCCAATATTTTACCCAGTTTACCAACTTTGGCCATTACTGTCGGCGTACAGATAATGACATCAACGTCTGTCCATCCGCCTTCGATCTTTTTCAGAAATTCGTCGAGACCGACGTGCTCTGCTCCAGCGTCTTTGGCTTCCTGTTCTTTATCGGGTGTACACAATACAAGTACACGCACTACCTTACCGATACCGTGTGGCAACGCTACCACACCACGCACCATTTGATCCGACTTTTTAGGATCCACGCCGAGGCGGATGTCAACATCAACCGAGGCATCAAACTTCGTAAAAGTTATTTCCTTTACAAGCTTGGAAGCGTCCTCCAGGGAATACTCCTTTTCAGGGCTGTATTTCGCAAGGACTGCTTTTCTTTTTTTAGAAATTTTCGCCATCGCTTTAGATTATTTATCCCAAGGGGGTGTACCGGATACTGTAATTCCTAAACTTCTCGCCGTTCCCGCAACCATTTTCATAGCTGATTCAACCTTGAAGGCATTGAGGTCGGGCATTTTTGTTTCTGCAATTGTCTTTACCTGATCCCAGGTGATAGCACCAACCTTTAGACGGTTAGGCTCAGCGGAACCTTTTTGTTTTTTGGCGGCATCTAAAATCAATACAGCAGCGGGAGGTGTTTTGATAACAAAGTCAAATGACTTGTCATTGTAAATACTTATCAAAACCGGCAATACCTGTCCTTGTTTGTCCTGCGTACGGGCGTTGAACTGTTTGCAAAAGTCCATGATATTGAGACCCTTACTACCCAACGCAGGTCCTATTGGAGGAGCGGGGTTTGCCTGACCGCCTTTAACCTGTAATTTCAGATAACCTGTAATTTGTTTAGCCATGTTATCGTTAGTCTAGCTTTTCTACCTGCATATAACTCAATTCAACCGGTGTATTCCGGCCGAAAATTTTCACCATAACGTTGAGTTTTTTCTTGTCTTCGAAGATCTCCTCAACTGTTCCGGTAAATCCGCTAAATGGACCATCCATTACTTTTACAGATTCACCTTTAATAAATGGTGTGTCGAGTTTTTCCTCGAGCTCGTCAATCTCATCAACTTTACCGAGAATCCTGTTAACCTCCGATTGACGAAGAGGAACGGGATCCTTGGAAGCGCCGGTTCCGTTGTTGCCGAGAAACCCTATCACGCCCGGAATGCTGTTGACAGCGTGATGTGCTTCTCCATTTGAAAGATCAGCTGACAGGAGTACATAGCCCGGAAAGAAATTTCTTTCTCTCACACGCTTCTTGCCATTTCTCATTTCATATACCTTTTCAGAAGGGATCAAAACTTGCGGAATGAAATCCGTAAGCTTAGAGCGCTCGATCTCAGTCTCCAGGTAAGATTTAACTTTCTTTTCCTGGCCGCTGACAACCCTGAGAACATACCACTTCAGTTCGCCCATTACCTTCTGCATTAGAATTCTCTATAAAACCATTGAAGACCTGTCTTAAAAACCCAATCAATTGCTCCGATCACTAGCGCAAAAATCGTAGAAGCTACCAGGACAAGTATCGCGCTGCCTTGCAATTCGCTGTACTTAGACCAAGTCACCTTGTTCTTGATCTCGTCCCAGGATTCTGTAAAGTAGGTTTTAATTTTCTCCATGGATTGCTGCCTATTTTATGTTACCCCCGGCCCCGACCGAGGTCGGAGCGATCCTTAATCTCTGCACGGGTGGAGAGGCTCGAACTCCCAGCCAACGGTTTTGGAGACCGCTACTCTACCAATTGAGCTACACCCGTTCGTTATTTTCGGACTTCACTCTCTGGTTTGGAACTGTTTCCAGCTACTCTTACCTCCCGATAGCTATCGGGATGAGCTACACCCGTTCGTTGTTTTCAGATTTCGCTCTTTGGTTTTAGAACTGTTTCCAGCTACTCTACCTCCCGATTTCTTCGGTCCCCGATAACTATCGGGAGAGCTACACCCGTCAATACTTTACGCCCTCCTTTTGACCTGCTTCACCGGGAACAACTCACTCTCCTGAGCCGCACCCATGTACCTCAGCCCAAAAGGACTGCAAAGGTAAAACAATGGACCAGAAAACAAAAGCGTTCCTGAAAATTTTCAGAAACGCCTTATGCATTGAATATCAGTGAATTAGTCCAGGATCTCTGTAACCTGGCCAGACCCCACGGTACGACCACCTTCGCGGATAGCGAAACGAAGACCTTTCTCCATTGCAATCTTGTTGATAAGCTCTACCTCGATTGAAATGTTGTCTCCAGGCATCACCATTTCCACGCCTGCCGGAAGCTTACATTCCCCCGTTACATCAGTAGTACGGAAATAGAACTGAGGACGGTATTTGTTAAAGAATGGGGTGTGACGACCACCTTCTTCCTTGGACAATACGTAAACTTCAGCCTTGAATTTTGCGTGAGGCTTTACAGAACCTGGCTTGCAGATAACCATGCCGCGACGGATCTGCTCTTTTTCAATACCACGAAGAAGAAGACCAACGTTGTCACCAGCTTCACCTCTGTCGAGGATCTTACGGAACATTTCAACACCCGTGATGGTGGACTTGAGGTTCTCAGCACCCATTCCGAGGATCTCTACCGAGTCGCCAGTATTAATAATACCGCGTTCGATCCGACCCGTAGCAACAGTACCACGGCCAGTGATAGAGAATACGTCTTCAACAGGCATAAGGAAATCCTTATCGATAAGGCGGATAGGCAGATGGATGTGGTCATCAACTGCTTTCATCAGTTCTTCAACTTTCTCAACCCACTTAGGCTCGCCATTGAGTGCGCCTAAGTGCAGAGCCTCTGATCACCGGCATAGTATCGCCAGGGAAGTTGTAGGCAGACATCAGTTCACGTACTTCCATTTCAACGAGATCTAACAACTCTGCATCATCCACCAAGTCAACTTTGTTCATGAATACAACAAGCGCTGGAACACCTACCTGACGCGCAAGAAGGATGTGCTCGCGGGTTTGAGGCATCGGGCCATCAGTAGCAGCAACGACAAGGATAGCACCATCCATCTGAGCAGCACCAGTAACCATGTTCTTCACATAGTCAGCGTGACCAGGACAGTCTACGTGTGCGTAGTGTCGTTTCTCAGTTGCATATTCCACGTGAGAGGTGTTAATGGTGATACCTCTTTCTTTTTCTTCAGGAGCGTTGTCGATAGAAGAGAAGTCACGCATTGATGCAAGGCCCTTGGATGCAAGCACTTTCGTGATAGCAGCAGTAAGGGTAGTTTTACCATGATCGACGTGACCGATGGTACCCACGTTTACGTGGGGTTTTGAACGATCAAATGTTTCTTTAGCCATATTTGAAAATCCCAGTTAAAAATTTAAAGTATAGTTTCAATAATTAATATTCATTATTAGACTCTTCTCCGTCCGAGAAGAACTACACCTTAAACATGTTAAGCCTTTCGAATAAGGGTGCTTACGCTTAATTTCTTTTCCTTCAGTTGACTGCCAAGATTCGCTACGTCTCAGACTTTGTCATTATCTACTATCCTCAACCACCTGTGTTACACCAGGAAACACGATGCTCTTTCGCTCAGTAGTCCAGCGCTGTTGATGAGGTCCCGATAACTATCGGGAGAACTCACGACCTTCCCGCGCCGCGCGGGATGCTCTACCACTAAGTCAATTTCCTGACTCCTCATCCGCTCCCCCGCTCAGTAGTTCAGAGCTGTTGATGAGGATTGAACTCACGACCTTCCCGCGCCGCGCGGGATGCTCTACCACTAAGTCAATTTCCTGACTCCTCATCCGCTCCCTCACTCAGTAGTTCAGAGCTGTTGATGAGGATTGAACTCACGACCTTCCCGCGCCGCGCGGGATGCTCTACCACTAAGTCAATTTCCTGACTCCTCATCCGCTCCCTCGCTCAGTAGTTCAGAGCTGTTGATGAGGATTGAACTCACGACCTTCCCGCGCCGCGCGGGATGCTCTACCACTAAGTCAATTTCCTGACTCCTCATCCGCTCCCTCACTCAGTAGTTCAGAGCTGTTGATGAGGATTGAACTCACGACCTCTTCCTTACCAAGGAAGTGCTCTACCACTGAGCTACAACAGCAGTGTCAAACGTGATATTATTGACTTGGAGACCTTCAAACCTGCCGCCGGCAGGCGGGTCGCCAAATTACTCAATCACTCAATTAACGAGCGGGAGACGAGGTTCGAACCCGCGACCTATAGCTTGGAAGGCTATCGCTCTACCAACTGAGCTACTCCCGCAGAGATATTTTTTGGTTTGATGACTTGATGATTGGGTGATTGGTCAGCCATCAAAGTTCGCAAATCGTAGAAAGCACGTCTTGCTCTCTCGTTATTATAGTCAGTTTCCTAGATATCCGAACGGCGAACGTCTTAAAAAGACAAATCACCAAATCCCCCCTTCAAAAACTCACCAAATAATCCTGTGGGGGAAATAGGATTCGAACCTATGAAGTCATAAGACAACAGATTTACAGTCTGTCCCAGTTGGCCACTTTGGTATTCCCCCGAATCTTACCCCTTTAAAGAACGAATGAAAAGCCTCCCGACAGAGATCAGGAGGCTTTTTTAAAAAGAGAGTGCAAAATTATACGCTTTTACCCTTTTTCAAAACTTATGCGCAGATTTTCGGGACGGAGAATTGAATTGGTCAAAACACCCTTTTTACCTCAGAATCACACCTGAACTTAATAACGCGCGTTGACGCCTGATAGGAGATCAGTTATTACATCGCTATGATCTCAGTAATAACAGCCTCGCCGAATTCCTTCCTGAACAGATCAAGGACCTGAGACTTATGAAGGCTAAAATCACGTCGCATCGTTGGCGAGTCGAATTCTACAAACAAAACCTTGTCCTTGATGAAAAGCTTCTTAGTGCGCCTGGCGATGGGCTTGCCTACCAATCGTTCCCACGAATCCATGATACTGGCCTCATCATACTTATTGGTTAGCCGGTAAGTATTGAGCATGTCACGGATCGCCTGACCCACAGATTGAAACTCATCTTTCTTATACCCGCCCATGGCCTGTTACTTTTCCATTTTCAATATAAAACATCGCGGACTGGGCTGCTACCTCATCCAACAGCTTACGGGTTCTGTCGGGCCGTGCATCAGTAATGAACAACTGTGCCTGACGACTCTTGATTATCTCCAGCAGCTTTGAGATCCTCGAATCATCCAGTTTGTCAAAGATATCATCCAAAAGTAACACCGGCTCAAAGCCTTTGTACTTTTTCAGGATTTCATATTGCGCCAGTTTTAGTGATACCGCGAATGACTTTTGCTGACCCTGCGACCCTAATCTCTTGATATCCCGGCCTGCTATGGTGAACACAAAATCATCGCGATGAATTCCAAAGCTAGTGCGCTGCAGGACAAGATCCTTATTACGACTTTCCTGAAAACCCTCCAGGAAATTCTTGTGATGAAGTTCACTGTCATATTTTAGACCTGTGGATTCATTCTGCTGAACAATAAATTGATAATTCTCCTGAAAAGCAGGAACGAACTCCTCGGTAAACTGCCTTCTTTTCTCATAGATATAGATTCCGGATGATGCCAGTTCCTGGTCATAGCTCTCAATTGCAAGCCAGTCTACAGCACCTCGGTCAAAGAACATTTTCAAAAGGCTGTTTCGCTGCTTTAAGAAATGGTTATATCGCATCAACGCCTCCAGGTATGTGTGATCGAGTTGCGAAATGATGGCGTCAAAAAATTTTCTTCGAAGCTCACCGCCTTCGCGGATCAGGTCCACATCATCCGGTGCCATAAAAATTACCGGATATTTTCCGATATGGTCCGAGACTTTCTGGTAATCGACCGTATCCTCGCGGAAAATCTTCTTCGCTCCCACCTGTAAGCTGCTGGAAATTGTATGGCCGGTACCATCCAGCTGAAATTCTCCTTTCACCAAAAAAAATGGCTGCTCATGCCTAACCAGCTGTAGATCCGACTGTGAAAAGGCGCTTTTTGTAAACGAGAGATAGAAAATTGCATCAAGAAGATTGGTCTTGCCGCTTCCGTTCTTTCCCACCAAAATGTTGATTCGGGAAGGAAATGAGAGGTTTACCTCCTCATAGTTCTTAAAATTAAGAAGATGAAGGTTTTCAAGGCGCATCAGGAATTACCGGGAAAGTTTGGCGAATGTTCGTTTGGGAATTAATTTCGCAACTCGGACCAAAAATAGGGATATGCCTACGACAACCAAAGCGAAGAAAGAACCCACGGTGGCTAGTAAGGGTAATGATGCGGAATTCTCTAAAGAAACTTACCTATACTGGTACGAGAGCATGCAACTCATGCGAAAGTTTGAGGAAAAGGCTGGGCAGCTCTATGGTATGCAAAAGATCAAGGGCTTCTGTCACCTTTATATTGGCCAGGAGGCGTGCGCCGCAGGATCAGTATCTGCTTTGAAAAAAGGCGACAAATATATCACGGCCTATCGTGACCACGGACATCCGCTGGCCCTGGGTACAGACCCAAAGGCAGTCATGGCTGAGCTTTATGGTAAGGAAACAGGGACCACCAAAGGAAAGGGTGGGTCAATGCATATATTCGATAAGGCGGTAGGATTTGTTGGCGGTCATGGCATTGTTGGTGCGCAAATCCCATTAGGTGCAGGAATAGCTTTCGCAGAAAAATACAATAAGACAGGTCTGGTATGCATGTGCTACATGGGTGATGGCGCCGTCAGGCAGGGTTCCTTTCATGAGACATTGAATCTGGCAATGTTGTGGAAACTACCTGTAATCTTTGTCATTGAGAACAACGGTTACGCCATGGGTACTTCCGTACAGCGCTCTTCCAATGTCACGGACCTTTATACTTTGGCTGATGCCTATGACATGCCGGCCGAGCCAGTCGATGCTATGAAACCTGAGCTTGTTCACAAAGCCGTCGCGCAAGCCGCCGAACGTGCGCGGGCAGGTGAAGGTCCGACTCTTTTGGAGTTCAGAACTTACCGCTACAAAGGCCATTCGATGTCCGATCCTCAAAAGTACAGGACAAAGGATGAAGTAGAGCAATACAAGCAACGCGATCCCATCGAAGTAGTACGCAAGACCATTCTCGACAAGAAGTTCTCCACTGAAGAGGAACTCAACGCCATTGACGAAAAGATCGTAACCCGGGTCGATGAAAGCGTGAAATTTGCCGAAGAGTCCAAATTCCCTGACCCTTCAGAGGCTCTTACAGATGTCTACGTCGAGCCGGACTACCCCTTCATCCTGGACTAACCGCTGTTTTTGTTTAGTAGCATGTTATTTGTAGTTTTGCGCCCCAACTTGACCTCTCACCTGAATTGTGGTTGTCCGGTTGCAATTTTGAAATACTAATGGCTAAAAAGGAAGAACATAAGCACGAACTCCTGGAGAATCCGGAAGCGTTAAAGGAAAGACTTGTTGGGGCTGAAACATGGATGGAAAGCAATCCCAAGATCGTTGTTGGAATAGGAGTCATTCTCCTGCTGATCGCTGGCGGATATTTTGGTTTTCAATATTACAAAGGCTCTCAGAACGCGCTGGCGCAGAAAGAAATGTTTCAGGCTGTCTTCTATTTTGAGGCTGACAGTCTTGACAAAGCACTTAATGGAGATGGTAACAATCTGGGTTTCCTCGCCATCATTGATGACTACGGAGTGACCGATGCAGCTAATCTTTCTAATTACTATGCCGGCGTTTGTTATCTGAAACAAGGAAAGTTTGAGCTCGCTCGTCTTTATCTTGAGGACTTTAGCTCAAGTGATCTTTTAGTTCAGGCCCGTGCATACAGCCTTATCGGAGATGCTTATATGGAGGAACAGAAGTATGAAGATGCAGCAAAGTATTATAACAAGGCAGCCAATTATAAACCCAATAAATATTTCTCACCTTCATACCTTATGAAAGAAGCGCTCGCCTACGAAAAGCTGAACCAAAACGATAAGGCGAAGGAGGCCTATGAAAAGGTCATTACCCAATACTGGGATTCAGGGGAATTTCAGAACGCAAGAAAACTTAAGGCAAGACTAGAGAGTAATTCATAAACATTGCATCACAAGCTTGAAGGGATAGATGTGATCTATCCCTTTTTTATTAAAAACTACTTCACAAAAAATAACAGCTATGGCCGGTCCGCTAAAATCCGGAAAAGTCAAGACTAAGTCCCCTGTCAGAAAAAAGAAATTCGGCATTCTTGTCGCCGAGTGGAATGAAGAAATAACGGACTCGCTATATGCTGCGGCCTTAAGAAGCCTTTTGGACAATGGCGTTCCGGAAGAAAATATCGTTCGGAAAAATGTTCCAGGTACGTTTGAACTATCCCTGGCAGCACTATGGATGGCAGAAAAGAAAAGTATAGACGCTGTTATCTGTCTGGGATGTGTGATTCAGGGAGAAACTCCTCATTTTGATTACATCTGCCAGGGCGTAACGTATGGACTTACCGAAGTAGCTCTTAAGACTGGCAAACCAGTGATCTTTGGGATACTTACGACGCTCAATAAACAACAGGCCCTGGACCGAGCGGGGGGAAAGTATGGCAATAAGGGAGAAGAGGCGGCATTGACGGCGCTCCGGATGCTTAACTTCTGAACATAAAAAAAGCGGCTCATGTGGCCGCTTTTTTTATGTTTAATTCCTGTCACATATTCTTGACAATTTCCTGAGCGAATTCGGAACATTTCATCAGGGTTGCGCCTTCCATCAGACGATGGAAATCATACGTCACACGTTTCTTGGATATCGACGATTCAAGTCCTTTATATATCAGGTCAGCAGCCTCAAGCCAACCCAGATGCTCGAGCATCATCACCCCGGACAGGATCAAAGATCCTGGATTAACTTTATCCTGACCCGCATATTTTGGCGCTGTGCCATGGGTTGCCTCAAAAATAGCATGCCCGCTAACATAGTTGATATTACCGCCAGGTGCGATTCCGATACCCCCTACTATGGCCGCGAGCGCATCGGATATATAGTCACCGTTGAGGTTTAACGTAGCCACTACTGAATACTCATCAGGGCGCAGCAATATCTGTTGCAGGAATGCATCTGCAATTGCATCCTTGACAATAAGCTTGTGACCATTTTTTTCGATAACCTGCCAGGGTCCCCCGTCCAGATCAACAGCGCCGAATTCACTTTTCGCCAGGGCATATCCCCAATCACGGAAACCGCCTTCAGTGAATTTCATGATATTACCCTTATGCACTAACGTCAAATTCGGCTTCTTATGCTCGAGGGCATATAGAAGAGCGGCGCGGACCAGCCGTTCGGTCCCTTCTTTCGAGACGGGCTTGATACCAATTCCCGAGGTTTCGGGGAAACGTATCTTTTGATAACTCTTTGGAAAGTTGTCTTTCAACAACTGCATGAATTTCCTGTTACCGTCAGTGCCCTCCTGAAACTCGATACCAGCATAGATATCCTCGGTGTTTTCTCGGAAGATAACCATGTCCGTCTTATGTGGTTCCTTAACGGGTGATGGAACACCCTTGAACCAACGGACAGGCCGTACACAAGAATACAGATCAAGCTCCTGACGCAATGCAACGTTCAGAGAGCGTATGCCGCCACCAACAGGAGTGGTAAGAGGACCCTTAATACCAACCAGATATTCTTTAAAGATATTGAGCGTTTCTTCGGGCATCCAGTTGCCGGTCTTGTTGAATGCTTTCTCTCCAGCCAACACTTCCTTCCAATTGATCTTGCGTTTTCCATTGTAGGCCTTCTCAACAGCTTTGTCAAATACTAGCTGAGAAGCAGGCCAAATGTCAATACCAGTGCCATCGCCTTCAATGAAAGGAATTGTAGGATTATCCGGAACATTCAGCTTACCGTTACGGATGCTAATTTTCTGATCGCTCATTTTTCTATCTTTTAATGTGAATTGAAAGTGCTCTGTTTTTGAGCGCGGAAAATTATGAAATTAAGGACATAAATGAAGATATTTTTATCCCGTCAAGTCGTTATTAGACAAATCCAGTTTATGAAAACGTTTTCCTTCATTATAGTGCTGCTTGCTATTGTCGGCTTCGATCGCAAAGGGCCACAACGGAACGTGTCCTGTCTTTCGGCTGAAGAAAAGAAACTCTATGATATTATCATGGACTACAGAAAGGAGAATCACCTCGGGAGCATACCACTTTCGGAGAACCTTACCTATGTCGCACAGGCACATGCCCACGATCTTTCTGACCACTATAAGTTCGACCTTAAGAACAAATGCAATCCGCATAGCTGGTCATCCAGCGGAACATGGACCTCGTGCTGTTACACGAGTGACCATAAAAAGGCAAGCTGCATGTGGGTAAAACCAAAAGAACTGACAGGCTATCCGGGGAACGGCTTTGAGATCGTATACTATAGCTCCGGCGGGGCTAACGCGCAGGAAGGCCTTGATGGATGGAAGGTCAGCCCGGGTCACAATCCACTTTTGATCAATTCAGGCACATGGTCGCAGGTCAAATGGAAAGCTATCGGCATCGGAATCTATAAGGAGTACGGAATGGTCTGGTTTGGCGAGGAACCTGATCCAAAGACTCCAGGGTATTGCCCTTAACCGCAATGGAGCCTATCTTCCCAAAAGTGGAAATTATTTGGGCTCACAACCCTCAAAGTAGCCTGATTTAGCGGTTCTGGGCTTTGGCTTAGAAATGGTATTTAAAGTATCATAAAACAAACAGGTATGATACTCCAGTTCTTCTTTCAACGTCTCTCTAAGGAAAAGCAGGTAAGCCAAATTAAAAGAAAGGGTGTTGCTCTGGGAACCCGCGCCAAGAACGGCCGCAAGATCTACATCTACATGCTTGGAAACTTGTTTGTTGAGGTAATGTATATGGGTGACAATTCCGACAATAACCCTGAAAGGGTAAACATGTTGAGAGGATTGAAAAATCTTAACGAATATCTTGAGAGTGAATTCAGGACCAGCTTCTGATAGTTGACTGTCTATTTTTTTCCGAGAACCTTTGACATTGTTTCGCCGATCTCAGCCGGAGATTCGACAACATGGATTCCGCACTCCTTCATTATTTTCATTTTTGCTGCTGCGGTGTCGTCTGCACCTCCAATGATAGCGCCGGCATGACCCATTCTCCGACCAGGGGGAGCTGTCTGCCCGGCAATAAATCCTACTACTGGTTTTTTGTTGCCATTTTCCATGATCCAGCGCGCTGCAATAGTCTCATAATTTCCGCCTATTTCGCCAATCATTACGATCGCATCAGTTTCCGGGTCGTTCATGAGTAACTCCACTGCATCTTTTGTTGGGGTACCGATTATCGGATCGCCTCCTATTCCGATTGCAGTAGAAATGCCTAATCCTGCCTTTACGATTTGATCGGCAGCCTCATAGGTCAATGTGCCGGACTTCGACACGATTCCCACTCTCCCCTTCTTAAATACGAAGCCTGGCATGATACCAACCTTTGCTTCCCCTGGCGTAATAACGCCTGGGCAATTGGGGCCAATCAGTGTAACACCTTTGTTTTGCAGATACTTTTTCGCAGTCATCATATCTCTCACGGGTATTCCCTCAGTGATTGTGATCACCACTTTAATCCCTGCGTCTACTGCCTCCATGATCGCATCGGCAGCAAAGGCTGGCGGGACAAAGATGATGGAGACATCTGCGCCTGTCTTCTCTACGGCCTCTTTAACTGTATTGAATACCGGTCTGCCAAGGTGTTCAGTTCCTCCTTTGCCGGGCGTAACACCCCCTACGAGGTTCGTTCCGTACTCTATCATCTGACCTGCATGAAACGAACCTTCTGAACCGGTAAAGCCTTGAACTATGACACGGGAATTTTTATTAACGAGGACACTCATGGAGAATTTTGCTTGGCGAAGCACAAAAATAGGAGAATATAGCTTTCGGCCAAACCTGCCTGTTAAAGCGTGCCAATTGAAGAATTCATATAAAAAAGAAAGGCTCAATTGAGCCTCTGTTATGAAAAGAGAAATGGTACAACGCCGTGAGTAGCATTGTACCATTCATAATTGCTTACTTCTTAGAAGGGGCTTTTATGCCGTGACGAAGTAAAAAATCATTATACCATTCCTTGTATTCAGGAACATCCGGAGCAAGTTTAATAGCATCCTGGTAATATGGAATTGCATCTATAAGGAGGCTGTTCTCCTCGAAGAATCCCGCAATAACAAGTTTATTTAAAGCATTCTGCTCTGACGTTTGTTTTGAGATCTCATTGAAAGAGTTTTTAATGCGTTCCTTGTCTGCCTTTGACAATTTCTTCAAGGTATACTCGTCAGAGATCTTGTTCCTGTTGACCTTTGATTCGACCGTCACGATGATATTATCTTCATTGGTGAAATTCTTGTCTGTAAGGTCTACGACAACAGAGTTTTCTTCCGTCTCCACTTTGTTAAGCTCGTCTCCGAACATGCTTTTGAAGATAACCACATATGGTTTGAGGGTTTTATCCTCTTCCCAGACAATGGTTACTTTATCTCCATATACTACAGCAAGCTCAGGTCTTGGCAGCAATACCTTGATAGAGCTAGCGCCACGGTCTACAGCACCAGTAGCCGCCAATGTATTCTTGGGACCAGTATTTGCGCTAAGGATGAAGTCAGTGTACTTATTGAGTACGTTTACGCCATCCTTTACCTGAGCAGCCAGGTCCATTACCTTATACTTACCGGACTTTTTTACCTCCAGGGCCTTACCACTCACGTGTACAAGTCCCAGGTATGAATTCTCGGAGATTTTAAGTTCATCCGTTGACTTCAAGCTGCCGCCAACTTTGACCTGCTGCCAGCTCTCGCCCGTTTTGAGTTCATTCTTGCCTTTGTTGACAAGTACTTTGAATGCATAGTCCTGAGCACTAACCTGTCCCATTGCGACAAGTACAAAAGCCACTAAAGCCAACTTCGTTTTCATGTGTATAGGGTTGTTTATTTTCTTAGTTCAGCTGTAAGATCAAGCACCGGTTGGTGAGATCAGAACGGAAATTAGGTGAATTGGTTATAATATTCAAATTGGATAATTGTGTAATACGAGAGCCCGGAAAAAAAGAAAGCCGTTCGTCACGGCTTTTCTTTCAAGTATTGATTTTGCTATTATTTTATTCCGTGACGTAGCAAAAATTCTTCGTATGCATCTTTGTATGCCGTGACATCCGGAGCGAGCTTAATAGCTTGCTCATACGAGGTAATGGCATCGATAAGCAAGTTGTTCTGCTCATAAAAACCGGCAAGAATAAATTTGTTCAATGCTGTTTCTTCAGAAACATCGGTCGTAATGTCGCTTAAAGATTTCTTTATTTTTGCCTGATCAGCGGAAGACACCTTTTTGATCACGTGGCGTTTTGATACCAGTTTCGGATCAGCCTTTGACCTGATTTCAACAAGTACAGCATTTTCTTTTGCATACTTGGCATCATTCAAATCGATCTGTACCGAAGTTTCCGGTGTTTCAAATTTCGCTAGTTCATCGTCAAACAGGTTACTCAACGTTACCGTGTAAGGACCTGAGATATTTGTGCCATCCCAGCTGATATTAGCGATGTTGCTGTAAACAACCGCGTTTTCAGGAAGCATAACTTTTATTGCATGTTTTTCTCCACGGTCTACCGCCCCCGTTGCGCTTAGTTTGTTCTTCTGGGCTTCCGGCGAGTTGCTGCTAAGAATGAAGTCAGTGTACTTAGTCAGAACACCCGAACCTGTTTTTACTTGAGATTCCAGCATCGCAACTGTATAGCTGCCTGATTTCTTTAATTCAAGCGGTTTTCCGGTTTTGTGGACAAGACCCAGATAAGCGTTGTCGCTAAGCTTCAATTCGTCACCGGATTTCAGGCTTGCACCAGTTTTAAGGGGCACCCAATCCGTACCGGATTTCACCTCATTGCTCCCCTTGTTTGCCAGCACTTTAAAAGCGTATTCCTGGGCAAATGCGGACGAAGCGACGAGTACAAAAAATAGGGTAAACTTTGTCGTTTTCATGTGTTTTTTGGAAACTGTCAAATTATTGTTTTTTAGGCGTTCCCTGCATAAATACGCCGACGGCCTTCGGGGTAATCGAAAACCACCCAAGAATCTTCAGAAATAAGTTTTTTATTACACTCATATAGACCTCAAAAACGTCCCCCACGAGCCCAACCGCAAACAGCAGAATTGTGATATTAAGCTTAAACGAATACAAATGGAAAATGAACACCATTAAGGCTGAATATATCAGCAATTGCAGCAGTTGCAGTATTTTGGTAATTCCATCGTAGTAAAGCGGCATATGGGTATTGATAAGGGAGAACAGCGCAACATTGAGTAAACAAATGATGATTGCCATCACAATCTGTTGCCAATCTGCCATCTGCTCAACATAGTTCTCGCTCAGGATCATTGAAACAATGTTTGCGTGAACTACAGCGCCAAACATATCAGGGTTAGCTTTGCCAGCCATTTTCTTGTTCAATGGCGTATAGAATTTATCATTCCACGATGGGTCTTGCAGATTTTTACCCATGTACCCGAAAATGACAATTCTATCTTTAATCAATTCAGGAACAAAGTCGCCATTGAGCACCTGGTCAACATCAAGTGTGAAGAACATGATACTGTAATTGGTCGATGCGAACATGTCACCCGCATTGCCCCTGTAGTTGATCACCTCTTCAAAATTGTCACGTTCCAGGAAACGTTTTGTTTTCTCAGGCGAGTATGCCATCGCGAGCTTTACCGAGAATGCATAGTGAGTGGAATCCGCAACGCTTAGCTTAGGGTAAAACGTCCTGCACGTTTTTACATCATCCTGAAATTCAGCATTGGTTGGTAAACTTGCAAAGCCCTCACTTAATGCATAGTCACGGAAGAGTGGATCTGACCGTCGGAGGGAATCGAACGTGTGTTCTTCCAACGTCGTGTCTCGTTGTAAGACCTTGGTGACCAGAACAACATTGCCCGCATCTTTGATCGCCTCACCGAGCATCAGGTTACCCAGTGTATCCCTTAATGCAGGGCAATCAGTCGAGTCACGGTTGCGACCTCTGCAATCGAAGAACCCATCAATGCCGATCACCTTAGGCTTATATTGACTGATTATTCTTATTTGTTCGGCGATCTTTCTGCGGCTGAGCTCACCGATGTTAACAAGAACAATATTTTCCTCAACAGGAGGGTCATCGCGCAATCCCCAAAAGACATAATCCGTGAGCTCAACATCCGTCAGCGCTTCACCGAGAGAATTAAATGCATTGAAAATATTGAGCTGGGTCAGCCCGTATAAACCCCACATGGTGAGGAACACAAAAGCTGTAGCGATAACACAATCAAGCCAAAATCTTCTCATAATGCGGGGCGGTGTCAAGTAAATTTAGAAATTTAAGATTCATTAACATCACACTTGAAGCATCCACTTAAGCCAAGACATGACATCGATACCTTTTTTAAAGGTATCGTAAATGGAGACCGGATCATCCTGGGTCAAAGTCTGACACTCATGGAAAGCACCCTTTCGGCAGATGAGAAACTCGCTTCGGCTTTGCTGGAAAAAATTACGCCATTTACCGGTAAAGCCATAAGGATCGGCATTACAGGTATCCCCGGGGTCGGGAAGAGCACCTTTATAGAGGCTCTTGGCAAACATGTTTTAAGCCAGTCAAAAAAGCTTGCGGTACTTTCAATCGATCCAAGTAGTCCAATGTCATCAGGAAGTATCCTGGGTGACAAAACCCGGATGGACACCCTTTCTAAAGATGTCCGGGCGTTCATCCGGCCAACGGCGTCGGGCCAGTCATCCGGGGGTGTGGCGACGAGAACCCGTGAATGCATGTTGCTTTGTGAAGCGGCAGGTTACGATGTGATCGTTGTTGAAACGGTCGGCGTCGGACAATCGGAGGTCGCCGTGAAAAACATGGTGGACTTTTTTTTATTGCTTCTGCTTGCAGGCGCCGGCGATGAACTGCAGGGAATGAAAAAAGGAATAATAGAGCTCGCGGACGGCGTTGTTATTACGAAATCGGATGGCGCAAACCGTGAAGCCTCTTTGAAGGCCCAGGCGGTCTATGCAAACGCCCTTGCCTTGTTGTCACCTACAACAACTCACTGGCAGCCCGTTGTAATGACCAGTTCAGCTTATACCGGGGAGGGAATCGGGGCTGTATGGGAAATGATCCAAAAATATTACAGCGAGGCCGGTACAACTGGCAGCCTGGAGCGCAACAGAAAACTGCAAAACGTCTCGTGGTTCCACGCTTTTTTTTCAGAATTGCTAAAGAACGACATGAAGTCGAATCATGCATTGCAGACATTACAAAAAGAACTCGAAGCGGAAGTTGCCTCTTCCAGGGTACCTGCCCGTCTGGCGGCGACAAAACTCTTTAAAGAATATTTGAGATCGGTTCACGATCGGTAAGTCATAGCCGCAGACAATCAATCCTAATTCTCTTTGTTCTTTTTTTTCTTACCCCTGACAAACCCGTAAGGACAATGCCGACAGCCGTTCTCGCAGCAATAACCTCGCTTTAAGAGATAGGCGGCTGTGAAGACAATTAGCCCATTCTCCTCATAGTAGTATTTTCCTTCTTTATCCTTATCGGCATCTGGGCTACTCACTTAAATACGAATTGGGTGGGACTTATTCCCGTTTCAAATGATGTCTTCAGCGTTCCGCTTTCACTATAAACATACACTTTTCCTGGGGTGATGTAATTGAACGCATCTCCAACATAAATGTCTCCGTTGTCTGGATCAACTCCAAGAGAATAGTTTAAGACAAGGTCGTCGACCGTAAAAAAAAGATCAGCCGGACCTGCTGTAGCTGTGATCGGAAGTTTATAAATGTCAGCACCTGATGAATAGATCAGATTTCTTTGATCCGGGGTCAGTGCAAGTTCGGTATCGGGATTAATATTCAGATCAATTGATTCCTCGATCTCTAATGTTTCAGGGTTAATACGAACCAGCTGACCATTCATTGCGCCAAAATCGCCTATGCAGATAACCCAGATCTTTCCATTGGCATCAATAACTGAACCGGAAGGACCGGCACCGACAGTGATCTGATCAACAAGTGTGTTATCGGCGGGGTCGATAACAGCGACGGTGTTCGATGCGCCGAAGTCATAGTTTGAAGCGAACAAGTACGCACCGGCGTACAGCAGGTTTTCCGTTCCTTCGTCTGTTTCAATCTTTTTTAACACGGCATTCGTAGCCAAATCGATAACCAGCACATATGAATCGACCAGACTATATCCCTCGTCATACGGACCAAGGACACTGACGTATGCCTTGTTGTCAATGATCTGCACATAACGCGGTTTATCCAGCATGTCGTCAGCGATCGTTTTTATTCCAGTGAATGTGTTTGCATCAATGACCTCTATCTTGTTTTCACCATTGATCACAAGATATCCATTGTCGCCTTCAAAAGAAATGGATTGAACTACATCGCCGGCAAACTCGCCTACGCTGTTCCTGAAAATATTTTGCTCCAGTTCGCCGGAGCTTTCATCGAAATACGTAATTGTTCCATTGGCTCCACCAAAATTTCCTTCATTCAAAATGAATGTACCATGCTCATACTTCCCTTTGGGAACATCATCATCGTCACATCCTGTAAGTATTGCAATAACAACCAATAGTCTCACTATATGACAGGCAGGGTTCATAAACATACGATCAAAGGGGAATTGACGCTTGAAAGAGTAAGTGTTAAAAAGTTTCATGGATATTCGCGATTTAGTTGATACGAGAGTCTCACATTGAGATTGCTTCCAGGCATAGCATGTCCCGCATATAACCTGTAATTAATATCAAAGACATTTTTTATGATGAAATTCAATGCCAGATCATGAGCCTGAAATTTCCATGATTTTGCAAGGGTAACATCGGCAAGTACAAAGGGATCAAGGGTGTACAAAGAACTATTCGATGCCTCGGTATACCTTTTACCGGAGTACTGAACAAATATGTTCGCTGACCACGTCCGGTACGTTAGTCCGAATGAACCCGCACCTGTATGCACAGGCGTGTAAGGAAGTTGTTTACCCAGGGACGATGTGCTTAGTTCGCGGGTGGACTCAGTTACGGATCTTGTAAGCTGATATGAAAGCTTTCCAAAAATGGAAACAGTCCCTACCCTTCCAGTTGCGCCGGCACTTACCTCCATGCCGCTGGCAACAACAGTCTTAATATTCTGTGGCCTGAAGATCCCATTGGCGCCTGGTACCCATTGTATCCAGTCATCTACTTGCTGATAGAATCCTGTTGCTTTAAGACTGAGATGACCTTCGTTATTCCATTCAACACCAGCTTCTCCAGCATAAGTTGACTCGGGCAGAAGGTCTTCCCGTCCCGCATCCTGCCAATAACGATCGTTCAGTGTCGGCGCACGGAAATTCCGCGACACATTGGCCAGCACTTTTACTTGCCGTTTTTCTTTTTCCCAAACAATAACCTCTGCACCCAGGTAAGGCAGAAGAGGCGCGTTGACATGGGTAATAAATGGTTTTCGGAGATTGAACGATGCAGAAACCCTCCGGAACTGTTTCAGCAGCGCAGCGGCAACATCAACCCGGTCTTCAATCCGGTCATCGGGCCCGTACGATTGGGTCTTTCCCACGATATGATTCCACTCTGAACTTGTTGAAAGAATCCAATTGCCCTTTAGAACATATTGGTGGGTCGCCGATGTGATCCACCGCAAGACCTCACTTTTATCGCCATTAAAAATTATTATGTCGTCCACCAACCCCCCGCCTACATGCAGTTTCCCGATCTTGCTTTGATGATCATAGGAAATGCTAAGGCGATGGCTCGCGTCATCCTGTTTGTCTTTACCGCTGCTATTTCCGATACTTGGCTGAATTTTCCGCGTTGCGTCGTGATACCAATAATGAGCTGATAAATTATTCGCTTTATTTAGTTTATAGGAGAAGCTTTGCAAAAATCCGAGTTGCTTATAGGACGCGTTCCGCTGCCGTTCACCTGTCTCTTTAACCGGAAAATCGTTGTCAGCCTGGATGTAATAGAAGCCCGAAGCGCCACTCAGTTTGCCCGCAGAAAAAGATCCTTTGATTGAGCTGAAGTAGCGACCAAAGCTTCCCGCTTCCAGCGTTACGGAAATAATCTGTTTGGTGATGGCTGAGGATGATAAAAGTATCGATCCTCCAAATGCACCGCTTCCAAATCTTGCGCTTCCTGCGCCTTCATGCACCTCGATGTTTTCGAATGCCACTGCCGGGAGAATTGAAAAATCAGATTGGCCAAGTGAGAAGCTGTTGACATTTATTCCATTCCACCGTACCGCTACATGCTGAGGTGAAGTACCACGCATACTGATGCTCGATAACATTCCGTTGCCATAATTTCTGAAGTAAACCGGAAACTGGAATGCCAGCAATTCCCCTAAGGGACGTGAAGATTGCTGTTCCGACAGCGCAGTATCTATCCGGGTAATACGTGAGCCAGCCAGGAAATCAGCATCGCGCTGACCATACACTGTAACCGAATCAAGCAACATCGAATCATGTTGCGCGCACGCATCCGCCACGACACAAAAACTACCCAGACATAACGCCAATCGCAAGAACATATCTTTGGTTTGCGACGGATGTAATTCAGATTTGCTGGAGACAAAGGAGCTTCCGACATCTCTGACCTTTCACCCGAAAGTCAAATTTCACATTGGGATTGTACGGCAGGTCTCCTGGCTTATCACATTGCTGAACGCCTTCCCATCCGCCAGTTGGCGGGACAGTGGCAACAGATTGTCAGCAATCAAAAGTGATTTACAGTTGCGGGGACAGCTCCGGATTTATAACCGGAATTCCCTTTTAATCCTTTGATGTCGATACAGCAAAGGAACCGCGAATCCGCCACAAACATACATTGCAGATTCGATATTGCAAAAAGGGCTTCATATGCATACCGACAAAAATGTCATGCCAGGACACACGAGGCGAACAAATCTAAAAGGCGATTCTCTAAATCACGTATTATTGCGGAATGAAATTCTTTTGCCTTATCGCTTTAGTGATTACAATCACGTCGTGCTCGAAGAGCAACAATGATCCAAAGACTAAATCATCCGGACCTAAACAATCAAAGCTCTTATACGCCGAAGGATTCTCGATCACCTATCAGGGAAAGAATAAACTTGTCGAAGTTAAACTTCCCTATCCGGGAGCAGCGGCAGGCTACAAATATCTGCTCGTACCCAGAGGTGAGCAATCGCCCCCTGACTCGGGCGACGTTCGAATTATCCATATACCGATGCAGTCCATCGTTTGCACGTCTACTTCTCACCTGCCGCTTCTTGACTATCTGCATGAAAGCGATAAGCTAACGGGATTCCCGTCAACGGACTATATCAGTTCGGTTAACATCAGAAAGCGCGTTGACCAAGGCTTCGTTCAGGATCTTGGAATTGACAAAGGAATGAACCTGGAAAAACTTGCTATGTTGAAACCGGATATCGTTATGGGATACACCATGAACAGTGATTATGGTCAGTTCAGAAAGATCGAAGAACTGGGTGTTCCGGTCGTGATCAACGCGGAATATCTTGAAAAGCATCCCTTAGGACGGGCTGAATGGATCAAGTTCATGGCTGCATTCTTCAACAAGGAAAAGGAGGCTGATTCTGTGTTCCAAATGATCGAACAGAACTACCTGCAAACAAAAAACAAGGCGGATACAACACGCATTAAACCAACGGTGCTAAGCGGTATTGTATATGGTGACGCGTGGTTTTTGCCCGGCGGAAAGAACTATGGCTCGAGGATCCTTAAAGATGCAGGGTGCAAGTATTTATGGGAAGATGATCCTTCAAATGGATTTCTCGAGGTAAGCTTTGAGTCGGTTTACGCAAAGGCCCACGATGCCGATCTCTGGATAGGTGTTGGCAGCTTCATGAAACTAAATGATATCAGGTCAGCTGATCACCGGTACACCCGATTCAAACCATATACTAAAAAAAACATTTATACTTATGATGCACGGAAAGGCGCCAAAGGCGGAAGTGAATTTCTTGAGCTGGGTTATCTAAGGCCGGACCTTATTTTGAAAGATCTTGTCAAGATCGCGCATCCCTCGCTACTGCCGGAGCATGAATTGTATTTTCACAAGAAGCTCGAATAGCGGGACGTCACTAAGTCACTAAGAATAGCATGCACTTTGTGGTTTTCCCGGCGGTTCTTTAATTTCATTGTGTCTTCGTGGCAATAGGGATCAGACGCCTCAAAATCAATCCACCCGAACGACGTCTACCTTAACCGTTAGATTTTGTTTTCCGGAACTGAAGACAATTCCCTTTATTGGAGCAACATCCTGATAATCTCTTCCAAAAGCTACAGTGATATGCTTATACGATGGAAGCAGACAATTCGTGGGATCGAACTCCACCCATCCCACAGATGGAAAGTAGACCGATACCCAGGCATGCGATGCATCTGTGCCCGTAAGCTTCTCTTTGCCTGCCGGTGGAATAGTTTCGATATAGCCACTGACGTACCGCGCAGCCATACCCATATTTCGAAGGCAACTGATCATGAGATGAGCGAAGTCCTGACAAACACCTTTCCCTTCTTTGACAACATGTTCAACAGGCGTGTTGATCGTTGTAAAACCCGGTTTGAATTCTATAGCGGTAAATATCTTTTGCATCAAGGCATTGCATGCCGACCAAAGGGTAGCATCCTCCGTAAAACAACTTTCCGCGAATGCTTTGATAACCGGACTTTGAGGGATGAAACGGGAAGGCAAAGTATACTGAAAGATCTCATATGCATCCTTACCCTGAGCGACCAGAAGCTGTTCTACATCCTGCCAGAGAACGGGTGAACGAAATGCCAGGTCGGCTTCTGGCCTGCCACCCAGGTCAACCTCACTCACGGATGTGATCTGAAGTTGATTGTGTTCCTTATGCGTTGAAAAGAATGCCAGCGTATTACCAAAGAAATCAGTTCGGTAGTTGAATTCATCGGGCGCAGGCACGATCCTGATCTCCGAGGATTTGCATGTCTGTTGAGAATTGCTCAGCGGCGTAAGGCAAAGTCTGTTGTGACATAGACCAACAGGGTCCTGATACCGGTATTCAGTGATGTGGCTGACCTTATAGCGCATTTGTGATCAAATCTCAAATTTAAAATTGTCTTTTGTACCCTGATTCTGATAGGTCGAGTGACTGAAATAGTGGGCAGTCAGGTTTATGGAAAGTTTTGACATCTTGGCGCTTAACTCTTCGCAAATCTGATCAAGCCCTGCGCGGAAATCAACTTCAGCATCGAGCTTGGTCAGATCATCGATGTTCAGCAACCGCACCTTGCTATAGCATTCGAAAACAAGATTTGAGATGTCACTGTCATGCGCTCCCTTTTCCCTTTGTGGCAACTGATCGATGAATTTCAGAAGCTGTTCAAGCTGCGAAAGAATAGAGATTGGATTCTGTTTGTTGAGGAACAATAGATCCAATGCCGGAGCGATATCGAAATATGTCCGGTAAACCGACCTGTAGTTTGACAGGTTCTGATTACTCACAAGAAGTGCTTCCAGAATTTGAAGCTCAACGTTCTCATCAAACCGGAATGTGAGAAGCGCACGGTATTGAATAAGTTCCAGAGAAAGCTCTTCGATGAGTTGCCCGATCCTGTACAACAGCCAGCCCTCACCACGATACATACTTTGCCTGTTCATCTCCAGGAATGACAGCAGGCTGCCGTTTAATTGGTCAAGTGAAGTAAATACGTGACGTATCCCATCTGGCTCTAAGGCTCCGAGTTTCCGTTTCGCATTTTCGATGTCATCAATTATCCGCCAGTTGTCAACTGTCCAACGGTCGCGAACAGCATACATGGCTTTGATCAGGTTGTTTACTGTAAATAGAATGCTTCCCTCCATAGACGGACTGCAGACCAGCTTGTGTATCTCATGCAGCCTCTCGTCTATGTCGACCATTTCGTCATCTTCACTTTCTTCAAGAAATCCAGGATATGTGCCTGTGAGATGGGTAACGGTGTGTAGCAATGCCTTCTGGGCTTCAGATTCCTGACCACTGCTGCCCTGCGTTAAATTTCTCAACACTATCCTGATAAACCTCGAAGTTCTAAGGACACGTTGAGAATAACGGCCCACCCAGAAGAGATTCTCTGCAGCGCGACTCGGAAGCACCGCTTTGCGTTTCAGGTCTGAATGATGAATTAATGAAGTGCTTATACCCTTAACGGTTGTCTCTACCCAGGTGTCTTTGGCTATTCCCCCATCCTGGTTTGATACCAGAAAACTTCCCTTCTCCGGAGAACAGCGGGTGAGTCCTCCTGGCATGATCTCATAGCCGCCACTGGCTGCCACGAGGAAAGTCCTGAGGACTGTATAGCGAGGTTCAAGTTTATCCTTGGTGAACACAGGTGTAGTGGAGAAGCTAACTTCTTCCTGGCCAACGTAGAGGTATGGTTGTGTTCTGATCTTTCTAATGAACAGTTCTTTCTCAGCCTTTGAAAGTCTGCTGCCTATAACCGTATCTGATCCTCCGATCCGGTCTATCTTTTTGATAACAAGCTCGTCGAGATGCTGGATGACATAATCCATTTCTTTCTTCTGCCCGCACCACCAGGTCGCTACCATCTTGAAGATCGGATCTTCGTTGAGGAAGTACTTGAAGATGTTATGCATGAAAGCCATTAATCCCGTATTCTCGAGGATACTGCTTCCCAACGGATTGGCTATCGACACATTTCCTTTCCTGATCACTTCAAGCAGGCCGGGAACACCAAGGTGAGAATCTTCCAGCAATTCCAGCGGATCACAATAGCTGTCGTCAACCCGTCGTAGGATAATATCGACCTTCTCAAGTCCCTCCACGGTCTTGATCCAAACAAATCCGTCACGGGCAACGAGATCTTCTCCCTGCGCGAGGGTGAAGCCCATATGTGAAGCAAGGAACGCGTGTTCAAAATATGTTTCATTCCTTGGTCCCGGCGTAAGTAAAACTATCCGGGGTTGTTCTTTGCCCTGAGGAGCAATTTCCAGGAACGCCTGCATCATACTATTGAAAAAACCGCCGAGCTTGGCTGTCTGGTGCTCTCTGAATATTTCGGGTAGTACACGGCTTAGAGCGCTGCGGTTTTCAAGTGCATATCCCATCCCCGATGGCGCTTGCGTACGGTCTTTCAATACCCACACCTTTCCATCAGGTCCGCGCGAAAGATCAGCGGCATAAAGTATTAATTGATTCGCGCCGGGCTGCTTTATTTTATCGCATGGCCTCAGAAATCCCGAATGCGCATAGATGAGTTCAGGGGGGATGATACGTTCTTTCAGCAGTCTTCGTTCTCCGTACAGATCTTCAAGTACTTTATTAAGTACGTATGCGCGTTGCTTCATGCCCCGCTCCGTTATCCGCCATTCTGCTGGCGAGATGATCAGGGGCATGGTGTCGAGCAGCCATGGCCGATTCAACCCGTCCGTATCGCCATAAACGTTGTAAGTAACACCATTCTCCTTCAACAGCTTCAACAACTCCTGCTGCCGGCTTTTCAATTCATCCGGTTCAAAATTTTCAACATTCTGAAGAAGTCTCTTCCAATGGAATTTGACTTCACCTTCAAAATCAAAGCATTCGTCTACTAATGACCGGTTGGTAAAATAGCCCTTGGTCAATGTTTCCAATGGAGTGTTTGGATTCATGCTTTGCATCCAGCGATATCAGAATTGACGTAGGTCCAAGGTGTTCGGATACTCCGGGTTAACTTTTAAAGATGGCGGATCAAATTTCTTCGTATTCTCGTTCTTTTCCAAATATCTCTCAATACCCGAATAAGGCTGAGAGGGTGTGAATGATCCTTGCGTATGACCTTCGCTCCAGAAGCGACTGATCCTTCTGCCTTCCGCTTCAAAGGCATTCACTGGAGCAGTGTCATAGTTTCTGCCACCAGGGTGAGCAACGTGATAGACGCAACCACCAACGGAACGGTTATTCCACGTATCAAAAATGTCAAATACAAGAGGAACATCTTTGCCCAAGGTTGGATGAAGCGCTGAAGGGGGATCCCACGCTCTGTATCGAACGCCGGCAACATACTCGCCGTGTACGGTAGTTTCACGTAGTGGCACCGGTATACCATGGCATGTCACTATGTATCGCTGCGAATTGAAGTTTATCATTTTGACTTCCACGCGTTCTACAGAAGAGTCTACAAATCTTGCTGTACCCCCGCTCGATACTTGCTCTCCCAGAACATGCCAGGGTTCAATTCCCATGCGCAGTTGCATCTCCATGTCCATGATGGCAATCTTTCCGTATAGTGGAAACCTAAATTCAAAGAAGGTATCGAGCCAGGAAAGGTGGAAGGGATAACCAGCTGCCTGCAGCTCTTCACAAACTTCCTTCAGATCATAGTAAACATAATGCGGGAGCATGAATTTATCGTACAGGCCTGTGCCCCACCGGACGAGCTTGCCTTTGTAGGGATTGTTCCAGAACCTGGCGACCAGGCATCTCAACAACAACAGTTGTACAATACACATCTGCTTGTTAGGGGGCATGTCAAAAGCTCTGAATTCGAGAATGCCTAGCCTTCCCGTTGACGTATCCGGTGAATATAATTTATCGATACAGAATTCTGCACGGTGCGTATTGCCGGTGATGTCGATCAGTAGATTTCGGAAGATCCTGTCAACAAGCCAGAATGGCACTTCTTTGTTATCGGGTATCTGATCGAATGCGATTTCAAGTTCGTAGAGCATTTCGGGTCTTCCTTCATCAACGCGAGGAGCCTGGCTCGTGGGTCCTACAAACTGGGACGAGAAAAGGTATGACAAACCTGGATGATGCTGCCAGTAAGTAACAAGGCTTCTCAAAAGGTCGGGCCTTCTCAACAACGGACTCTCAGCTGGGGTCACCCCTCCTATAGTAATATGATTGCCTCCTCCTGTTCCAGTATGCTTGCCATCGATCATAAATTTTTCGCTGCTCAGACGGCTGAGCCTTGCCTGTTCGAAGAGTACATCATAATTCCTGATGACATCCTTCCATGCTTTAGCGGGATGGATATTTACTTCAATCACGCCCGGGTCCGGCGATACGCCCAACTTAACCAGTCTGTTGTCGCGTGGTGGCTCATAACCCTCGATAACAACCTTTACCTTTAGTTTTTCAGCCGCCGCTTCAATGGAAGCAAGCATATCGAGATAATGCTCGATATACTGAACAGGCGGCATGAAAATATAGATCTTGCGTTCTCTTAATTCCAGACATAGGGCTGTCTTTATAGTGTAAACATCGAACGTGGTCTTTGGATCTGTTGGCTCCTCCACTTCTGCCTTCCTGACCTTCACCGTTTTATCAGGCTCAACAAAATCGGTATGAGCTATATAAAATTCCAGGGGAACCTCCTGCGATGTCACAGGTTGATGATATCTTTTTTGAACAATTTCGTGGTGTTTGTCCAAAGGGGGAAGAGGCTCAAATGGACTTCGCTCAACCGATCTCTGTAATTTGCTGGTCGATGTGTGAGGAAGTGATTTGAGCGGAAGTCGATGTCCCAGGGGTGAGTTTCCCGGCATCAGTACCAGCCTGTCATTTCTGAATTCCCATTTGCAGGTTAGCCACCGGTTATTCCAATGATTCCATTCTATTGGGATAACATAACCGGCGGGAGTACCCATACCGTTATTGAGGAGCTCTGCGAGTTTTTTCCTTTCAAGCGAATCATTGAGGTTAACTGAATACGGATCTATGTTAGCGGGTACTTTACCCTCCTCCCAGGCAAAGAAGAAAGCATCTTCGAGCGCAGGATGCAGGTGTTCCGACGGAACATTTAGATATTTTGTAAGCAGTAGTCCCAGGTTATGAACATCCTTAATCGTGTAGCCCGAATCCGCTTCATCCAGATCCAGTAACGCATCATTTTTCCAGATCGGATAGTTATCATTCCTCCATATCGCTGTGTATTGCCACCTGGGAAGGGGTTCGCCGGGATACCATTTCCCCTGACCTTTGTGAATAAGACCACCTGGACCAAATGAATCCTTCAGGCGTTTGACAAGCTGCCAGGCAAGCGTCCTTTTATGAGGGCCATCTGCGGTCGTATTCCATTCCTTCCCTTCCATGTCGTCTATGGAAACGAAGGTTGGTTCTCCGCCCATAGTCAAGCGTACATCCCCAGCCTGAAGATCTTCGTCAACTTTGTTGCCGAGAGCGAGGATGGTTGACCATTGCTCCTCACTATATGGTTTTGTGACGCGGGGATCCTCATGGATCCGGGACACTTCATTCTTGTAAGCAAAGGTGACTTCACAAGCGTCCGTCATGCCTGTGACCGGCGCTGCGCTTACAGGGTCGGGTGTGCAACAAAGGGGAATGTGTCCTTCACCAGCAAATAGCCCAGACGTTGGATCTAGCCCGATCCACCCGGCGCCCGGGATGAAGACTTCAGCCCACGCGTGAAGATCTGTAAAATCATGATCAGTGCCAGAGGGTCCGTCCAGCGCCTTACTATCAGCTTTAAGTTGAATAAGATATCCCGATACGAACCGTGCGGCGAGACCTAGATGACGGAATAACTGCACTAACAGCCATCCGGAGTCACGGCAAGAACCGCTCTGCAAACCTAAAGTTTCTTCGCAGGTTTGAACACCCGGCTCAAAGCGTATTGTATATTGGATTTTCCCCTGTATGAACTGGTTGAGTGCCACGAGCATATCGATGGTTCGCAGGTTTGTAACCTTTGGCTTTAGCTCCGCGAGAGCATCTTTTAACAACGGTCCTGAATCCCCGATCTCGAAATATGGAAGCAGCTCTTTTTTAAGTTGTGTGGTATAGGTGAACGGAAATGTTTCTGCATACTCCTCTATAAAGAAATCAAAAGGATTTATTACGATGATCTCGGCTATAACCTCAACCTCGAACTCAAGCAAGGTGGTCTTATCCGGAAACACCACACGAGAGAGGAAATTACCAAACGGATCCTGTTGCCAATTGATGAAATGGTTCTCGGGTTTGATCTTAAGAGAATATGACAGTATCGGTGTTCTGCAATGGGCCGCAGGCCTGAGCCGGAATGTATGCGGGGAAAGATTCACAGGACGGTCGTACGCATACGAAGTCTTATGCCTTATAGCAACCTTGATGGACATAGTTTGAAATGAATCAAATACTCTTTAAAGTACTTCATTTTAAAAAGAGATGCTTGCATAGTCCGCGCATTCTGCCAAATACTTTACTTGTGGAAGTTTCAATCGATTGAGATCAGCTTAGATCAGGCATACGGGCAGAGAATGAAAATTACCTGCTGTAATCAGGCCTCAACTTCAGTCGTCACAATAGCCAGTCCTGCCTTTTGAAGGGTTGAAAAACCACCTTGAACATTTATCAGGTTGGTGAACCCGTGATTCTTCATGATCGAGATTGCTGTCATTGAACGATAGCCTCCACCACAATGAACAATATAGGGCCTGTTCCTGTCGAGGTCGAGCAGACTTGAAGGAAAGTCAGAGAGGGGCATGAATGTGGCAATCTTTAAATGGCTGGTATTCCATTCTCCGTGTTTTCGTACATCTAATACTTCTGCTCCTTTTTGAAGTTCTTTTTCAATCTCTTCTGCGTCGACTGATCTCACACGCTCGAATGGTTTATCATACGCCAGCAGACCTCCTTCGAGATATCCAACAACTTTTTCATATCCTACGCGGGCAAGTCTCAGAACCGTCTCACGCTCTTTGCCCTGATCCGTGATCAGTATAAGCTTTTTGTTGATATCGATAAGGGTACCTACCCAGACTGCAAACTGTCCATTGAGTCCTATATTGATTGACCCTTTAATAAACCCTTTCTCAAAATCATTAGCTGTACGAGTGTCCAGAATGATTGCTCCATCGCGCAGCAGGTCACTAGCCTCGCCAGGACTTAAAGGCCTGGTGTTGGCGTTGATAACATCTTCTATAGGATCGTAGCCGGTTTTATTGATTCGTGCATCCTCGAAGAAATACTGTGGTGGTGGCAATATGCCATCCGTTATCTTTTTAACGAACTCGTCCCGACTCATCGGCTGCAGCGCATAGTTGAATTTCTTTTGCTCCCCAATGGTGGAAAAAGTTTCCTGACCGATGTTCTTTCCACAAGCCGACCCCGGTCCGTGTGCCGGATAGACAATTACGTCGTCAGGTAATACTTTGATCTTGTTCGTTAGCGAATCATACATGAGGCTTGCCAGCGATTCACTGCTCATTGTTCCGTCAAGAAGGTCAGGCCTTCCAACGTCACCCACAAATAAAGTATCACCTGTAAAGATCGCGTGTTTACGGCCTTCCTCATCCAGCAACAGGTAGCAGGTCGATTCGGGCGTGTGACCAGGCGTGTGCAGTACCTGGATAGTGATTTTTCCTAACCGGAAGATTTCCCCGTCTTTGGCGTTGTGAACATCGTACTCCGTGACAGCTTCCGGCCCGAAGACGATTGGAGCACCTACCTTGCGCGACAGATCTATGTGTCCGGAGACAAAATCAGCATGAAAATGCGTTTCGAAGACGTATTTGATCTTTGCGTTTCGCTTCTGCGCAAGGTCTATATATGGCTCAGTCTCACGCAATGGATCGATAATAGCAGCTTCACCGGCTGACTCTATATAATATGCTGCTTCGGCGAGGCAATTCGTATAAAGTTGTTCTACGTACATGGCTTCAATTGATGTGATCAGGTGATTGGTCGAGTATTTGGAAACTTGCCGGACCTTTTCGGTACAAATCTCTGGAAAATTCCTCTGAATCCACGCAGCCTTGTAACTTTGCACGACATGAAGCGCGCGAGTTGCATTTTTTGGCTTCTGCTGATCAATTTTTTTTCGGCTGCCAGCAGTTATGATGTATTCGAAGAGAATGGCAAAGTTGGCCTCAGGGACGACCAGGGTAAAGTTCTTATTCCTGCCCGTTATGAGGCGCTCGGCTGGTCCCACACCCCATTTACCGTACTGAACAACGTGGTCGGGTACAAAGAAGGAGGTTATTGGGGTCTCATTAGCCTGGACAACCACATTATCACTAAATCATTATTTGAAGACATGGATCCAACTGAAGGATCCCTGATCGTTGCGCGCAAGAAATCCAGTTTGTCGTTGCGGCTTGTGACGGGCTGTCTCAATACCGCGGGAAAGGAAATCCTGCCCTTCCAATACGACGGAATAACCGTTTCCAACCTTCGGGCTATTGTTTACACAAAGGTCGGCAACCAATTCAGGTATGGTCTTGTCGACCTGGAGAACAAGACCCTGATACCACAACAGTATAAAAATGTATATTCTATCGGCAGTCTTCGGTATGCCGTTGAGAATTTCGACAAGAAAGCCGCGCTCTTTACGGAAAATGGAAAACAGGTCACTACTTTTTCAATTGACAGCCTTTCCGCCTACAAAAAGAACTTTGCCATCATTTATCAATCAACACAACAAGGTGTGGTTGACCGGGAGGGCGTCATCAGGATTCAGCCGATCTACCGCGAAGTAAAGATCGAAGACGACGGCTCCATATTTTGCCGTCAGCTGGACGAATGGTTGTTTCTTGACGGTCAGAATAAACTCTCGCAAAAAAAAGCAGCAGACTTTGTGAAACCTATCGATAAAAATATGCTGCAGGTTGTCTCTGCCGGATACATTCATCTTGAAGATTACAAACTCACTCCGGTCCACGCTACATTGTTTTCCACGTTAGATAACTTTGTAAGCCGGAAGGCCATATTTTCAATTGACGGAAAGTACGGTATCGCCCGCCGCGACGGATCGATCATGGTACCGGCAAGATATGAGGATCTCATTTCTAACCCTCCGTACTTCTTTGCCAATGAGAAGCAGAACGGCAAGAACAACTGGACAGTGCTCGACTCACTGGGCAACAGATTGAGCGCTAAGACATATGAACACATTTATCCATTTACAGGAAAAATATTTCCTGTGTCAAACCGGAACTACTGGGGCGCTATCGACGCTAAGGGGAAAGAGATCATTGCATGCGCTTATGATTCGATTGTCCAGCAGCTTGACGACCACATTGTCGTAAAATTCAAGGGCCAATACGGTATCATCAACCTGCGGGAAGAATGGAAGATAACGCCACGCAACAACAGATTAAAGCTGATCACCCCAGATCGTTACGTTGAAGTGTCACCGAAGACAACTTATCTGAGGACATATGATGGCAACACCATCTACTTCACGGACAACACCGTATCGGTTACGCAGGACCACATCATTGAATACATTCCCTCAGGATCCATATGGGAAATAGATCTTGACGGTGTGATAGTCAACCGGAAGCTTCAGCCGGATGGGCTGATCGACCGGGTTTTTCCCGAAGCTGAGGGATTGAGAGGTATCAGGAAGAATGGTCAGTACGGATTCATCGATTCGCAGGGACGTTTGCGTATAGCCAACCGTTACGATGGCATCCAGCCATTCAATGAAGGTCTCGCCGCGGTGAAGATACGTGGTCGATGGGGCTTCATCAGCCACGAAGACAAGATCGCGATCCAGCCCGTCTACGATGTGGTTGAAGCATTTCATAAGGGCTTCTCGCTTGTGAAGCAAAAAGGATTTCAGGGACTCATCGACAAAACAGGAAGGGTGATCATTCCGCCGAAATTTGAATCTGTGACAGTGCTCGGTCACGGGAATATACTGATCAGACAGGGCGGATTGTACGGCTTATGCGACAAGGATGGACGCATGCTGATCAACCCGAAGTATAACAGCCTCGAAGATCTTAGTAATAACTATGTTATCGTTGAAAGGGATGGGAAATACGGCGTTATCTCCGTTCAGGGAATCAGCACAGTACCGCTGGTCTATGATCTGATCACGTATGATAGATACAATGGATATTTCCTTGCCTTGAAAAAAGCCGCGTGGGTCAAGATGATCTAGTCCTTAGTCGCTAGTTCTGAGTATTTGAAGTATGTCGGATGTAGATTGTGACGGTGTTTTATCCAGGTCCTTAATATTAAGGACTATGTACTAATGACTAAAGTCCAGCTCTAGTATCTTCGTTAAAGCCTGCTACAAGCCTATTCAAGTGCGGGGAGAGTGCTCAGGGAGTGCTCAGAGAGTGCTGAAAGAGTGCTCGGGGAGTGTACGGAAAGAGCCCGGGAGTGCCAGTCAGATTGACTTGCAGTATCGTTTCGTCAAGCGATGCTATCTCCACAATTTAATAATATATAACTACTATCGCGGCCGGTTTACAGCTTTTGTTCGCGGTACGGCGAACGCCTCGGCCTAGATACTATGGACTCAGGACCAAAGACTCAGGACTAACGACTAAGTACTAGGGTTTCTTTTCTTTTTTCTCTTCAGTTCCAGTCGTTCCTTTTCCGGAGCCGGAGATCGCCTGACGCATTTCTGTATCAGCCTGAACGTTCTGCATCTTGTAGTAGTCCATGATGCCCAGATTGCCATTCAAGAACGCCGCTGCTATTGCCTTGGGAATTTCTGCTTCTGCTTCAATTACTTTTGCTCTTGCTTCCTGTGCTTTGGCTCTCATTTCCTGGTCCAATGCCACAGCCATCGCGCGACGTTCCTCAGCACGGGCTTCGGCAACTTTGAGGTCGGCAGATGCCTGATCGATCTGTAATTTCGCCCCAATGTTGGCGCCTACATCCACATCAGCGATGTCTATCGAAAGTATTTCAAAAGCGGTTCCTGCGTCTAGCCCGCGGGATAAAACGAATTTGGAGATCTTATCGGGGCTTTCAAGCACTTCTTTGTGTGATTTCGCAGTTCCTATCGAAGAAACGATCCCTTCCCCTACCCGGGCAAGAATAGTGTCCTCGCCTGCGCCACCAACGAACTGGGCGATGCTTGCCCTGACTGTGACGCGCGCGACAGCGATCAGCTGGATTCCGTCTGAAGCAACTGCCGCAACCTTTGGTGTCGTGATTACTTTAGGATTAACAGATATCTGAACAGCCTGGAATACATCGCGTCCTGCCAGGTCAATAGCTGTAGCCTGCTTAAAGCTCAGACTGATGTTTGCCTTATCGGCAGAGATCAATGCCCGGATAACATTCGGAACGTTTCCACCAGCCAGGTAGTGAGTCTCCAATTCATTGGAAGATATCTGCAATCCAGCTTTAGTAGCCGTGATCAGTGAATTCACAATGACGCGCGGAGGTACCTTCCGGATACGCATAAAGACCAGTTCGAACAGCCCAACCTTTACCCCAGAGAACAAAGCGGTGATCCAGAGATTTACCGGAACGAAGTAGAGAAATACAAAGAAGAGAATGATACCGCCAAAGACCAGTATCAGCAATGACACAGCGCCATCCATGGATTTATTTTTTTAGGGGTTCAACAACAATCTGATGAGATTCTATCTGGGTGATCTTGACCTTTTCGCCGCTATCGAGATACGTTCCGGAGGTTTTGACCTCATAAGTTTTTTGATTGAATTCCGCCTTGCCTATGGGACGCAGGCTTGAAAGCGTAATTCCTTCGTCGCCAATGCTGACCATCGCGAGCATACCTTCATTCACTTTGCTGTCCATGGATGACTTCAGCGAAAATCTTGTCCAGGCTCCGGTTCGAAAACTTATGAACAAGGTTCCAAGCGAGACTGTAAGCATACCGATCAACACGTAAAATCCTGTTGCGTTTCCGAAATGTCTGTAGCAAACAACGATGCCTGCAATGGAAAATACAAGACCCAGTAAGCCAACCACTGTTGTACCGGGGATAAAGATCAGTTCCACAATGATCAGCGCGAGGCCAATCAGGAGTAAACTAATTATGATGATCCACATGAACATTGAGCGTAGGGATAAATTCAAAAATACGAATAATGTCCAACTGTGTTAGTACGCCCTGGCGAAAAGCACGCGCCGAGAAGATGGTTTACCGGAATAACATCATTTACCTTCCTCATCGGGAGCATCCAGGGGTATGCACCTTATCGTGGCCTTCGTTTCATCCTTAATTGCTGTCTCTGTTTGTACTGTGCCGTCCCAGTGAGCTAGCACAAATCCTGTCTTTTCATCAAGAATGCGTTTGAAATCATCATATGTATCCGCCTTTGTGATCAGTCCGTCCCGGAAGGTGAGCGCCCGTTGAAAAATATTTGACTTGAATGTTGTCGAGTAACGCGGGAACATGGGTCGATACTCATCAATTTTGATGACCTGTTTTTCGCTTTGTATCACGACGGGCGACCTCAATGGTTCCGTTTTCAAGATCGCTTGGGCCGATCGCAAGTCTGACAGGCACGCCTTTCAATTCCCACTCGGCAAACTTGAAACCTGGTTTTTATGTATCCCGGTCATCAAATTTTACGCTAAAGCCTAGCTGGCGCAGAGACTTTAGGATACTGTCTGTTGCTGCGCTGACCTTGGCCAGCTCTTCGGCATTTCGGAAGATTGGCACGATCACGACGTGGATCGGCGCCAGGTTTGGAGGAAGTACCAGGCCCTCATCATCGGAATGGGCCATGATGAGCGCACCCATCAGGCGGGTGCTTACACCCCACGATGTTCCCCACACATGATCCAGCTTTCCTTCCTTGCTTGCGAATTTTACGTCAAATGCTTTTGCGAAATTTTGGCCAAGGAAATGCGATGTTCCTGCCTGTAGGGCTTTTCCGTCCTGCATCATCGCTTCGATACAATACGTATCCACTGCGCCGGGAAATCTTTCGCCTTCAGATTTTCTGCCCTTTATTACAGGCAAGGGCCATAAAATTCTCCGCAAAATCGGCATATACGTTCAGCATTTGAATCGTCTCTTCGACAGCCTCATCTGAGGTGGCATGGGCCGTATGGCCTTCCTGCCATAGAAATTCCGCGGTGCGCAGGAAAAGGCGGGTACGCATCTCCCAGCGCACGACGTTTGCCCACTGATTGATAAGAGGGGCAGGTCGCGGTAAGATTGGATCCACTTTTTGTAGGTACTCCAGATGATCGCCTCACTGGTAGGACGAACCACAAGCTCCTCTTCGAGTTTTGCCTCTGGATCGACCATGAGCTTGCCTGGTGCGTGGATCCGATTTGAGCCGGTAATGTGTCACAATTGCGCATTCCTTGGCAAAGCCTTCTGCATTCTTCTCCTCTGCTTCGAACATGCTTTTGGGCACAAACAAGGGAAAATAAGCATTGACGTGACCGGTATCCTTAAACATTTTGTCAAGGGCCTGTTGCATCTTTTCCCATATGCTATAACCGTACGGTTTGATCACCATGCAACCGCGTACATCGGAATGCTCCGCCAGGTCTGCCCTCTTCACTAACTCATTGTACCACAAAGAATAATCTTCCTACGGCTTGGTATTTCTTTCCCCATGCTTGGTATAATTATTGCGTTTAATTTAAAATGGAACGGCAAATATAATTTAGCAGACCAAATCCTCCGTAAATTTTGTAGCTTTAGAGTACACTTTTGAAACGATTTCGCGTTTAAAAATCAGGTAAGAGGTTAAAAAGGGAGATATATGAAAAACAAGGTTGTGATATTAAACTTCGCTGCGCTTCTTCTGGCTTCAGCGACATTTGCGCAGACCGTTGAGTATGATGATATGTACTTCACTTCCAAGGATCGCGCAAAACTGAAGGCACAAAAAGCCTCTGAAGAAGTTGCCTATCAGGCAAGTACTAAAAAGAACAAACGAAATGAGATCGTGGAGGAAGGAGTCTATCAACCCGACCGATAGCTATTCAGCGCGCAATGAAAATCCTGAATTTGCTGCCAGATCCAACTCGCAGCAGCGCAAGTGGATAACGAGGACTATTTTGTAAATGACTATAGATATAACAATTACTCAAACCTGAATCAATTGGAACAACAATTTCAACAACGGTGGTTCCATGGTATGCAGCAAACTACTTTCGGACCGAGCATTAATGCTTGGAACAGCCCTTACTATGGAAGTTATTACGATCCCTGGGGTAATCCATGGATGAATCCTTACTACAGGTCAAGTTGGTCAAGCTCCTTCAGTTTCTACATGGGAAATTCGTGGAACTACGGTTGGGGTGGCTGGGGCCTTAGCTACGGATATGGTAATCCATATATGAATTCGTGGTATGGCCCATCGATGGGCTACGGGATGGGCTATGGCGGGGGATACAATGACTGGTACTATCCTAATACTGTTGTAATTGTAAACGGTGAGGGTGGACGGAAATGTAGCTTATGGAAAGCGTGCGACCCAAGGTGGAATGATTACCAGAAGTCCGCAGTCAAATGGCACCCGCACACGGACGGCCTATGTGCCGAGTGATAATGGCGTAAGGCCATCCTATGGCAATTCAGGCGGTAGAGTATCAACAACCACGACAATGCCTTCAAGAAGTTCACAAAGGCAAGATGACTATTATAACAGATCGTGGAGGAATGCTCAACCGAATTCCGGAAGTACGGGCGCTCCTTCGAGGAACTCATCTAACAATGGATGGAGTCGTCCTTCTGACGATTCTTTTAACCGCCAGAACACGTTCTCAAATCCATCACACAATTCTGGTAGAAGTGAGTCAGTGGGTGGCGGAGGAACGAGGAGCAGTGCTCCGGCAAGTTCAGGATCGAATGGTAGGACCAGAGGTAGGGATTAGAGGGGTAGGGATCAATTAACCAACATTAAATCTTATGATTACAGCGAGGAAAGCAATCGTCCTCATCGGGATGATATTGCTTACGGCTACCGGTACGTTTGCACAGAGCTATGTGGAGTCTGCCTTGATGTTCGGCAGAACAAGGGTAGGCGGCAGTGCACGGATTCAGGCCATGGGCGGAAGCCAGATAGCTTTAGGCGGCGATTACAGCGCTGCATTTTCAAACCCTGCTGGATTAGGCAAGTTCAACCGATCTGAAGTTTCGTTCACGCCGGGAATTTCTTCTTATAAAACAACCGCGTCTTTTCTGGGACAGGAAGACGAAGCCACAAAATCAAGATTTAATATTCCGGGGATAGGGCTGGTATTTAACATGCCCATTGACAAGGCCGGTTTTGTGTCCGGGTCATTTGCGATCACATTGAACCGCACAAACGACTTCAACAGATCTACTGTTTATCATGGTCACAATAGAGAAACATCAATCATTGATTCCTTCATTGATAATGCATTTGGTTCTACGACCGATCAGTTTGACGAGGACAACGGTTTTCAGTTTAATACGCCGACCGGGCTCGCTTATTATAACTATCTCATCGGCCCTCAGAGCATTGTCGATCCGAATCAGCCCGACGATGAGTACTTCACCGACGTATCAAGTGAGCCGGACCAGCAGGAGGACATCCAGACAAAGGGTTCATCAAATCAATGGAACTTCGCTTACGGTGCTAACTATAAAGATATCCTGTTTATTGGCGGAGGTATCGGTGTTACAAGTCTCAAGTACAGAAGTCAAAAAGTATATTCAGAATTCTTTGATGGAGATCCTTACTTGTCGGATCTCCAACTTGATGAATCTCTGGAAATAAAAGGGAATGGTATCAACGCAACAATTGGAGCGATCGTCAGGCCAGTAGATTTCCTGCAGGTTGGTGTATCATTCACGACGCCAACGTATTTCGAGTTCACGGAAACTTACAGTGCTGATATGAGCACGTCCTGGAAAAATTTTGATTATTATGGAGATGGATCGGAAATCCTGAACAATGAGTCGTCGGGTACCGATATCGTCACATCCGACTACAGTCTGACTACGCCGATGAAACTGAGTGCAGGGCTTGCATTCATATCGAAGTGGGGGCTTCTCACGGGTGATGTTGAATTCACTAATCCTGCACGCGCAAAGTATTCCTCGAATACTGCCGGCGTATCCTTTACGGAGGAGAACAACGGCATTAAGGATGCATTTCAATCTGTGATCAACTATAGAGTCGGTGGAGAATTCCGTTACAATATCCTGCGTGTACGCGCAGGTTACGGTGTACAGGGAAGCACCTACCGCGACGGCTTTGATCTTGACAACAGCATCAAGAGCATCTCAGGAGGACTGGGTGTAAAGTTGCAGAAGTTTTATGCTGATTTTGCGCTGGTGCAAAGCAGCGGTATGAATTTCTATCAACCTTACAGCTTCTTCGACGGCCCGGGACCAATTGCTGATCTTGATACAAAGACCATGACCGGAATGATCACATTCGGATTTACATTCTAGCCTGTAAGGCGTTCATTACTTTCAGGATGTTCGGCGACTTCACCACGATCGAAGCTCTCATGTAACAATCCAGACGCTGCTTCCGCAGTGCCTGCAGTTTCTCCTTCATCTGATCGCGATCTTCAGATTGAAGCAGGGGTCTGTTTTTTTACCTGCGAGTCTGGCCACAAGCACGCTGGTTGTTTCATCCAGGAATATACTTATTCCGCTCTGGTTGATCACGTCGATCCCATTGAAAAAGCAGGGCGCTCCACCACCTGTGGCCATGATCCAGCTCCCTGAATCAGACGCCCATTCCGCAAGTAACGTTGATTCTACACGCCGGAAATAATCCTCGCCTTTCGATGCAAAGATCTCCGATACCGAATTGCCTTCTTTCAATTCGATTTCCTTGTCAAGATCAACAAAACCCACTGAGAGTTTACGCGATATTTTCTCGCCAATTGTGGTTTTTCCGGAACCAGGCATACCTATGAGGTATATCTTCATTACTCAGCTATTAACGATAGAATTTCCGAAGGTTCCGGGGTATCGTTATGATGCCACATGCCGCGGACAGTACCATCCACCCAAAGCGTTAATCCCGGATTAGAGCGGACAACAGTTTTGAGAACAGTCGCGTCAGCGAAGTAAAGGGGATCGCCAGCTGATACTCGTGGCGGAAAGCTTCGAACTGATCCGATGATGAAGCGGTAAGCACCATCATCTCGACTTTGCCATCGAGACCAGCAATAAGCTTCTTTATGCTGTTCATATTAGAAGTTGATGCTTTGGAGACATCATATACAATGAACAGCAGCTTGGCCCCTGTAAATGTTTCCTGGGTAATGTCGTCCCCTTCGGTTGTGTAAACCGCATAGTCAGTGATCTTGGCTTTAGTTCGCTCCTCGTTTAACTGCTCTACGCTTACATACTTGTAAGTCAACGTATCCGAAAGGTATTTGTCAGACTTTACGATCTCGCCATCGGATTTCTTAAACGTATACTCAAAGATCGGTTGTTCTTGCGGCTGCATCTGCTGGGGAATATTGTTGCCGATCCTGTATGCTCTGAAATCAATAAAAGGCAAATGCCTGATCGCATAAATACCGAGGAAAAGACTGATCACCGTGGAGGCACCCAGTATAATTGTGCTTAGCCTGAATTGTAATGCCGACACATAACGCTTTCTGTGCCAGAACAAATGAAGCACAAAGACCATCAGAACGACATCCTTTGTGAATGATTCCCAGGGGGTAAGCTTGATGGCGTCGCCAAAGCAACCACAATCCGTGACCTTGTTGAAATAAGCGGAGTAAAAAGTGAGGAATGTGAAAAAGATCATGAGCACAAGCAACACCCAGGTTGTGATCGTCATTCGGTATTTCAGGAGTACCGCAATGCCCAGGACTATTTCAAGAATGATCAGAATAATTCCGATCTCAAGCGCTATTGACTTAAAGTTGAGGAAGAATTCTCCGAAGTCTTCGGCAAACACTTCAAAATATTCCTCCATTTTGATCTCCGTCCCGATCGGGTCGTTCAGTTTGATGAGGCCTGAAAAAATAAAAAGACATCCAACAAAAAACCGGGAGAATTGGTCAAGCACCTTTTGTATCATACTTTCTGATCTTTTGACAAAATCATGGCGAAAACGGAATAGTTGATCATATCCTGATAGTTTGCTCTGACGCCTTCACTGACAAGTGTCTTTCCTGCGTTGTCTTCGATCTGCTTTACCCTCAGAAGTTTCATCAGGATGATATCAGTGATCGATGTTACCCGCATATCGCGCCACGCTTCCGCATAATCGTGATTCTTGTTCTGGAGGAGTTCAAACGTTTCTCGTACTGCAGAATCGTACAATGGCTCTATTTCACCCGCACTGATTTCAATTGCGGCAGATCCTTCGAGGTCCATTTGCATCAGGGCCATGATGCAATAATTGATAATCCCAATGAATTCGTCGCGTATAGGGTCCTCTACTTTCTGCACGCCTTTCTCCTGAATGCTACGGATACGCTGAGCCTTGATATAGAGCTGATCTGTTATGGACGGCAGTCTCAGGATCCGCCACGCCGTCCCATAGTCCCTGGTCTTCTTCAGAAACAGTGCCTTACACAAGTTGATCACTTCTGAGTACTCTGAGGCAGTTTTTTCTATCAAGGGTGAAACTTTAGGTGACAAACATCTTAATTTGAAATCTAATTCCCATCCCACACTTCATGAAATCTGTTCAGGAAAACAATTTTTTTTCAGTGTCAGCCACATTAAACGTAGATGGACGCTTGCTGGACATTAGTAAACCACAGGTTATGGGGATTCTGAATGTTACGTCTGACAGCTTCTATGATGGAGGAAGATATACAACCGAAGATCAGATCATTTCTCAAACTAAAAAAATGCTGGAAGATGGTGCCGCTTTTATTGATGTGGGCGCATACTCTTCACGGCCAGGCGCTACAGACATACCCGTACCGGAAGAATTAGAAAGGTCAACCAGCGCCATAAAACTTATCAAGAGAGAGTTTCCATCGGCAGTTATCTCCGTTGACACGTTCCGGACACCAGTCGCACGCGCAGCGATTGACGCGGGCGCAGCAATCATCAATGATATCTCTGCCGGCGAACTTGACCCAACATTGCCTGAGGCCGTTGCCGCAATGAATGTTCCTTACATTGCTATGCACATGCGAGGAACGCCGGGCACCATGACCACACTGAACCAATACGATAACATAATAAAGGATATAATTGATTATTTCCATTTGAAACTCAACAGGTTCCGTCAGCTGGGGATCAAGGATATCATCATCGACCCGGGCTTTGGTTTTTCCAAAAACATCGAACAAAACTTCACACTACTCAACGGACTGGATTACTTTCGCATTTTGGGAAGACCTGTACTGGCCGGATTGTCCAGGAAGTCACTCATTTGGAAGACGTTATCACAGGGACCTCAAGACGCTTTGAACGGGACTACAACTTTGAATACTATAGCCCTCATGAACGGCGCGACTATTCTGCGCGTGCATGATGTGAAAGAGGCCGTGGAAGCAGTCAAGCTCTTTACATCGATGCGGGAGCTAAGGATTTAATATCCACCGAAGCTTCGTAAACATACCCTGTATGTTTACCTTTGTACTGATGGTTTTTCTTTTCAAAATAGGTTTTCTGGAGGTAAGCTGGGTTGATTTTATTGACGTTGCCCTTGTAAGTATCCTGCTATATCAGGTTTACAAACTGATACGGGGCAGTATCGCCGTCAACATTTTCCTTGGTATTCTTGCCTTATACCTGATCTATTTGATTGTCAGGGCCGCGCAAATGGAGCTGCTGACAACAATACTTGGACAGTTCATGAATGTTGGCGTTCTCGCGATGATCATCTTGTTCCAACCGGAGATCAGAAAATTTTTGCTTGTGATCGGGCGTGGTACTGAATTCAGAGAAAACATCTTTAAGACAATCGCTAACTGGAAACATGAGTATCATGATGATTTCGATGTAACACTTGTGCTAGAAGCTGCCAAGACGATGAAGGCCACAAAGACCGGAGCACTTATAGTCTTTTCAAGAGATACGGAGTTAAAGTTCTATGCACAGACCGGCGATGCCTTAGATGCCGAAGTCAGCAAACGTTTATTACTTTCCATTTTCAATAAGAACAGTCCCCTGCACGATGGCGCAGTGATCATTTACAAGGGACGCATTAAAGCTGCACGCTGTGTTTTACCTGTTAGTGAGAATGACCATATTCCACCCAACTACGGTCTGCGTCACAGGGCGGCGATAGGGATGTCCGAAAATACAGATACCCTGATCATGGCTATATCCGAAGAAACAGGCAGGCTGCTGCTGGCACGAAACGGCAAATATCTACGGGCACTGAAGTTGAAACAGGTTGAACAGAAGATACTCGAATATCTGCGTGATGATGAACCAGGCCGTTGGGAAGATCTGAAAGAAGAAGAAACAGTTCCGGAACAATTATGAATTATAAATTATGAGATATGAATTGTCTCTCTCGATCATGACTCTAAACAAATGAATGTGACCGAATCCTAAATTGAAAACCATTCATAATTCATACCTCATAATTTATAATTGCTTAGTATGAGGATCGTTCTACTCGTCCTGATCTCGATCTCCGCTCAGGCTCAATCATTAGAGACAATCATACAACAGGGTCATGAACTGGCCGTGGTTACAGTAGCAGTCAGTCCGGACAGCAACTATATCGCAACTGGCAGTAAGGATAAATCAGCGAGACTATGGGAGCGCGCTACCGGACGCGAGGTAAGAAGTTTTCTCGGCCACGAAGCGACTGTTACCGGCGTAGTATTTGCGGACAATGGCAAGTACCTGATAACCGGCAGCAACGACAAGTCGATACGCCTCTGGGAAGTAGCCAATGGAAGGGAAATTGCAGTTATAAGGACTACCGATATCATTACTGACATCGCCGTTGATCCCAATCAAAATTTTTTGTCGTTGCGGGATACGGCAATTCCGGATATGGTGACTCTGCAACGGTCTATGATCTGCACACAAGAGAAGTTATTAAAAAGCTGCCTGCATCGGCCGACAAGGGTCTGGGTAGTGGCGTTGATGTTGCTATAAGCGCGGATGGAAAGTGGCTTGCCTTCGGGGAAGACAACCGTACTATCAGCCTTTATCAGATCTCCGGCGGAAGCTTGCAAACACTTTTTCATATCCCGAGGGATTTTGCGGAGGCTGCGGAACACGCATTGTATTTAGTCCCGACAGCCGGTTCCTCTACAAGGTTTCCAATAACGGGTCGTTGCAGAAATACGATGTAACCACATTTAAGGAGATAAAAAACTATTCGCGTGTAACAGATGATCTTACGGGATTTGCAATAAGTCAGGATGGTAAATTCATTGCGCGATCCACAGAAAAGACAGTCACCATATGGAATGAATCCAATGCCGACTCGGTTTCAATACCGGCACCGGAAAAAGGTGAATTTCACGAAGTTGTATTTACTATTGATGGGAAGGAACTTCTCATCGGATCGGACAACAATACGGCTATGCGCTGGAATCTGGAGCAACGCAATTTTCAGCCTCCACTGACGGGTTTTCTCAACCAGCGCGACCTGGGCGGTCTCGATTATGATCCTAACTTCTACTGGCAATCAGCGATCGCGAAGTACGTTCGCTTCAAGAGTAAGCTTCTGGTATCCCGCGACGGGAAAACATTGATTAAGGGCAAGTTCGGTACCAAAGTCAAGCGATGGGATATCGCAAACGGAAAAACAGTAATGGATTATACCGGCCACAAAAAAGCAGTCTTATCTTATGATCTTTCCCTGATGGCAAACGGATGCTCACCGGTGGCGGAGACGGCAAGATCATATTATGGGATGTAGAGAAGGGAGACTCATTACAGGTGATCAAATCTTATCGTGAACCCATTTTCGATATCCACTTCAACAGCGATGAGTCGAAAGTCATTTCTTCCAGTTGGGATGGGACAATGAAAGTCGCATGATCTGTCAACAGGTAAAATGCTTACCTACGTTGAGTTCGAGAATGGCTCTGCCTTCAACCTGCTGCTTACCGCAGGCGACCTGTACATCTATACAGCCAGACTCGATAATTCCCTTCAACTTTGGGAGGTGGACACACATAAGGAGGTCCGCAATTTCATAGGACACACAGATATCATTTCTTCCATCCAGTTAACAGGTGACGAGAAGACGCTGTTAAGCTCGAGCTGGGATGGATCTGTGAGGTTGTGGGATGTAGGGACTGGCTTAATGCTCAGAGAAATTCAAGGGACATCAGGGCGCAGTACACAATGCGGTTTCAGCCCCGACAGCAGGTACGTATATTCCCGCAGGAGCAGATCGCGTTATTCGCGTGTGGGACATCGCTACTTCCGCTATGGTTAAAACGTTCGAGGGGCATCGCGCTGAAATCACTTCATTACTTTTCAGTCCCGATCGCAAGATGCTTATCAGCCACAGCGTAGATGGTGTTACAAAGTTCTGGGACATCAGCAGCGGAAAGGAATTCTTTGAACACATTCACCTCGGCGAAAAGGATTGGATGGTTAAAAGTCCTGACGGTTATTTCAATGCGGACTGACGATGCACGCAAATACATTCATTTGTTAGCGGGTTGCGGACATTCTCTGTCGATCAATTTTTTAATGAATTTTATCGTCCCGATCTCCTTCCCAGAATATTTCCAGAACAGGGGTGGCGATACAGAATCAAAAAGTATTCAGGGTAAACTTAAAAGTTCTGCCACCCCAACGGTAAAGATTGCGGTAGTGCCATCGTCGGCTGGAAAGGCGGAAGTATATGTACGGCTCACGGACAACGGAAGTGGCGCGGTAAATCTGAGGCTTTTTCACAATGGCAAGAGCGTGTTGCTCGATCACGTCTTCACTGAAGTTTCCCTCAGCAAGGGGCCAGGCGACGACCTATAAGCACGTTGTGGATCTCATCGGCGGCAATAATGTTTTTTCTGCCGTTGCAACGAACAAAGATAACCTGGAATCGGATCCACAGTCGGCGGAGTTCTTTTCTATGAGGCTACCAGAAGCAGCACATGCTACATTTTAGCTGTGGGGATCAATGAATACAAAAATAATAAGCTAAGTCTCAACTATGCCCGCCCTGACGCGGAGTCTTTCATTTCGCTGATGCAGGGTAAAACCACCCATTTTGTTCAAGACAATGGAGCTTGTCTACGCTTTATGATGATCAGGCTACGCGGAAAAATATTCTTCAGTCCCTTGACGCGTTGGCTGACAAATAAATCAGGAGGATGTGTTCATATTCTATTATGCCGGCCATGGAAGCATGGTTGACAATCATTTCTACTTCGTCCCCACGGAAAGTTCACGGCTGTATGATGTAGGATCTTTGAACAAGGACGCTGTCGAGGCAGGGTTACTTCAGGACAAGTTCAAGAAGATACGTGCGCTGAAGCAACTGATCATCATGGATGCATGTCAATCGGGGGGCTCTGTTGAATTACTTGCGACACGAGGAGCCAGCGAGGAGAAAGCGATCGCTCAATTGTCGAGAAGCGCCGGTATACATGTGATGGCGTCGGCAGGCAGCGAACAGTTCGCGTCTGAGTTTGCATCTCTCGGTCATGGTTTATTCACATCCGTGCTGATAAGGGCATTACAAGGTGAAGCTGATGGCGCGCCTAAAGATGGGAAGGTTACAATCTATGAGTCGAAGTCATTTCATCGACGACCAGGTACCTGAGATGAGCAGGAAGTCGAAAGGCAATCCCCAATATCCGTATACCTTCTCCCGCGGTCAGGACTTTCCGATAGTAATTGAACAGTGACACAATAGTCCGGCGACTGCAAAAGTTTAATATGAAATGAACTTACTCAGTCGATTTTAGCGTATTTTTGTTAAACTTTTTTGTTATGCTGTATCGAATATGGTAGAAGCTAACCCCGTTAAATTTTATTTTGCCAAGTATTTTTTCCTTGGTTTCTGCTTCTCCAATGGTTAGTTGCAGGCACGATCTTTTTTAGCACCCCTTTAATGCCAAGACATTTTTTATCGCGCTAGTGTTCATCACCTTGGGTTATTCAGTTCGTTTCTTCCTGATCCTGACGAGAAAATGAGAAGAGTTGCTGTCGGGAAAAACAAGATCATCGTTATTGAAGGTGATCGGAACGTTCGCTTTGGATGGCCTGAAGTGAAGTCATTGAAGATCGTACCTTTCTTTAACCTCTACAAGCTCAAGCTGAAGGGGAAGAAGGGATGTATTTACTTCTTCCTTCGCAAAACATCGATCCTGCTTTTGGTTTAATGAGCAAAGACACCTCGAAGATGGGTGACATTGTTCAGAAGCGTAAGAGGATTTTGGTCTGAAGTAGCGCGCCCGGTTGTTTTTATTTCAGCAACATCTGATCTGTACCGGATTCGGTTCAGAGGTCGTTCCCTTTGCTCAAATTTTGCCATTCCGGGTATCACCACAACTCATTGTTTGATTGGATATTTTGGCCTTCGTCATAAAAGATAATGTTTAAAATTCGCAAAGTCGCCATGTCAGATATCCGGAATTACCATAGCATGTGCTCTTGCTTGGTCAAAATTATGACGGGTCAAAAATGCGCTGAAATAACTTTTTCCACTTGTTACCAGGTTGAAATAACTTTTTCCACTTTTCTTGTCGTGTAACTTTTTTCGAAGTTTATTTCATCCGAAGTTTGTTAAGGATTTGCCCTGTGCAACTCCTGCATTTCCTCTGAGATTTCTATGGTTCAAACAAGTGCATGTTGATAATCTTTTTTATACATGCGCCTACTGTTGACGCAAGCAAATAGTCTACTTATCAACTTATTACGCACAGCATTAATAACACTCATTTTGTTTTTTCCCTCCGCGACTTTCCGATGATAGTAGGCTTTTAATTCCTGACTGCACTGAATAGCTGACATTGCCGCTAAGTCAATAGCTTTTTCAATGGTCATGTTAGCCATCTTAGAGACTCTGGTCTTTCCTCTTATCGAACTTCCTGAGGTATGCTCAAAAGGTGCAACACCAGCGTAGCATGCAAACTTTTTAACCTCCGGATATCTTTTCAAATTCATTTGTAGCCACTATTACATTTAGCGCTGTAATCTTTCCGATTCCAGGAACCGATGTTGCGATATTGTACCTGCTGTTGAAGGCGAGTGTCTTCTTTTATAAGTTAGCTATCATCTTCTTGCTCGACTTTAGCAATATCCTTAGTTAGTGCCTTCAATGTATCCTGATCAGTTTCCAATCATTCTTTCCTAATTGATTGATCAATATATTCTTGGCACTCCTCAATGGGTGTGCCACAGTTGAATTCTGGCTTTTACCAGTCGCTCCCGTAACACTAACAAAGCTTTAATTTTTTGATACTATATCCGCTGCGGCTTCCAAAATTTAAGCTCTTGGCGATTTTTGTAAGCATACTAGCAATTCTCCGAGCATCCATTTTATCACTTTTGCCTCGTTTCATCCCTTGTGATTTTTAATCTGCAACGCCGTTCAAGACAAACTTTGATTCCCTTTTTAGTTAGAAATTCCAAAACGGGTAGGTAATAAATGCCAGTGTGCTCCAGACATACAATGAGTTGTGAGGGGAATAATTGAATTTTTTCTTCAATTCCTGAAAATATGCCAATTGCATCTAGAAGAGTTTTCAACTTCAGGTTCACGATGGTAATTCTACCATCCAAGGTTAAAGCCGACCGGAATTTTTTTTTGAAATGTCGATGCCTAAGAAATAAACCGTTTCCATTAAATTAGCTGTTACATTGATAATGTATCCGTTAACGATTCTAAACACTATCAAAACCTTAATAATAGGCCGCTAGCCTAAATTTCTATTTGATGCTTGTTTAGAAAACTGACTGAGGATTGAATCTCAGAATAGGCCTCAAACCTTAAGCTCCGTCTAAATCGCCTCAGTCAGTTGTTAACGTTATCCACAAATTCACATTCCTTCAAAAAGAAAAAAGAACCAAAAAAGAAAAATCTCTATGATAATAGTGGATCGGATATCTTATTGATGATTCAAGTCTAAAGGTAACTCTGTGCACAGCTTTGCTTCAACCTTTCAAAGTAGTTTCGGAGTAGGCTTCCCGATAGCTATCGGGATCATAGAGCCACGCAGAGAAATGCCAGGAGCCACACAAAGCAATATTATCCTCTTGGGTAGGTTCGTTGTGCTCCTATACTGAAACCATAGAAGAACTATCCCCGAACTATCAAGCTACTATCCGAGAGCCAATGTAGAGCCGATATAGAGCCAGTCGGGAGCTATGCAAGAGCTATCTGGAAGGCACCCTCCGAAATCATGAACCTAAATTGATCTGGCGCTTGCAGATTTGTTTTTCAAAATGCCCAACGCTGTTCCTGCTTCCGTAAATGCAGCGATCGCTTTATCAAGATGTTCCTGGTCATGCGCTGCCGAGATCTGAACGCGAATTCTGGCCTGCCCCTTTGCCACTACCGGAAAGAAAAAGCCGATAACGTAGATCCCTTTCTGCAATAGCATATCTGCAAATTGCTGCGCCAGGGACGCATCATAAACCATGATGGGTACAATAGGATGTTCACCGGGTTTAATATCGAATCCTGCTTTGGTCATCGCTTCGCGAAAGTATTTGGTGTTCTTCTCAAGTTTGTCGCGAAGGGAAGTCGTCTCAGACAGCATATCAAATACCTCAATGGAAGCGCCGGTTATAGATGGTGCTAATGTATTTGAGAACAAGTAAGGACGCGAGCGCTGCCGCAGCAGTTCAATGATCTCTTTTCTTCCTGAAGTGAATCCACCTGATGCGCCGCCGAGCGCTTTTCCAAGTGTGCCCGTAATGATATCGACTTTTCCCAGGACACCCCGGTATTCAGGTACACCCCGGCCTGTCTTTCCGATAAAACCTGTAGCATGACATTCATCTGTCATGACCAATGCTTCATAAGTATCTGCCAGGGCGCATATCGCGTCAAGCTGGGCGATCGTTCCATCCATTGAAAAAGCTCCGTCGGTGACAATAATGATCTGCTTCGCGCCTGCGTTACGCGCCTCTTTGAGCTGAACCTCGAGGTCTGTCATATCATTGTGCTTATACCGGTAACGCATGGCCTTGCACAACCTCACGCCATCAATGATCGAAGCATGATTGAGCTCATCAGAAATGATAGCATCCTGCGCACCGAACAAAGGTTCAAATACACCGCCGTTTGCATCAAAGGCCGCTGCATATAATATAGTGTCTTCCGTTCCCAGAAATTCAGAGATCTTTCGCTCCAGCGTCTTTGTGTATATCCTGTGTGCCGCAGATAAATCTTACAGAAGACATACCGAATCCATGCGTATCAATCGCTTTCTTGGCGGCTTCGATCACTCTTGGATGCGAGGAAAGTCCAAGGTAATTATTAGCACAGAAGTTGATCACCTCCTTGCCATCGGTAGTTTCTATGATTGCTCCCTGGGGGGTTGTGATAACCCTTTCTCGTTTGTAGAGACCTGCCGCGTCGATGTTCTGAAGTTCTTTTTGAAGAATGGGCTGTAGTTTACTATACATACATCAACTCAATTTAGGTTTTGGTTTGAATACTGGCCTGGGAACCGATGGCTTCGGATTTGTGGGCGTTGCTGACTGAACGGATTCTGATGGCGAATTCTGCCCATCGGGTGCGATATTCTCTGGCTTCGCCTTTTCCGGGGTTTTCAGCAAATACTTTCGTCTGACCGGATTGATCATGTAGAGCTTTTGAGCCGTGAAACTGGTGGGATGAATCTGTTCAAATTCCTCTTTCCATGCCTGCCATACATCAGGTTCCGATTTCCGGAACAAAGCGCTATCGATCCTCTTTGAAATAAGATATGCTTCAAAGTCCATGGCGCTAAGTTAGTTAAAAGTGCCAGCCTCGCCCGCAGCGTGAGCCAAATGGTAAATTTTGGTAATTTGGAGCCGGACCTGTAAATATTCAATGGCTAAAGAAAAAATCCTGGTTATCGGTGCAGGGGGTCAACTCGGATCTGAGCTGACTCAGGGTCTTTGGAAGTTGCATGGTAAAGGGAATGTTATTGCAACGGATATCAAAGGGCCTGAAGGCGTTTTGGGAAAAGGTGATTTCGAGTTACTCGATGTTCTTAAACCGGAGCAACTTGAAACGCTTATAACAAAGAGTAAGATCACCCAGATCTACCACCTCGCTGCCGTACTCTCCGCAACTGGCGAAAAAAATCCCAAGCTGGCGTGGCATCTGAATATGGATGGGCTCGTTCACGTGCTCGATGCCGCAGTCACGCACAAAGTCCGTAAAGTTTACTGGCCGAGTTCCATTGCAGCGTTTGGACCTACCACGCCAAAGATCAAAACCCCGCAGGATACGATCATGGATCCTACCACGGTGTATGGCATCAGCAAGCAGGCTGGTGAGCGCTGGTGCGAATGGTATTTTCGGAACAAAGGATTGGATGTGCGAAGCCTCAGATACCCTGGATTGATTGGTTATAAGACCAAACCAGGCGGAGGAACAACAGACTATGCTGTCGATATTTTCTTCAAGGCTCTCACTCAAAAGAAATTCGAGTGTTTCCTGAAGCCAGATACATACCTTCCGATGATGTACATGGACGACGCCGTCAAGGCAACGCTGGAGCTAATGGAAGCACCTGCTGACAAGATCAAGGTAAGGTCGAGCTACAACGTCACGGGTATGAGTTTTTGTCCGTCTGAAGTTGCAACGGAGATCAGAAAATATATCCCTGATTTCGAAATCACGTATGCCCCCGATTTCAGGCAGTCGATAGCGGATTCATGGCCCAAATCAATAAACGATTCCGTCGCCCGCATAGATTGGGGATGGAATCCAGCATTTGGATTGGAGGAAATGACCTCAGATATTCTAAAGAATCTACCGGTGCTCCTGCAAGCAGGTCGTCAGTGATTCTTTTGTAATCGCATAAAACACATCACTAACAACTATCGCAAATCATGAACCATTTTCAAACTCAATACAACGATCACATCATGACTGTTACCATTTCAAGGCCGCAGTCGCTCAATGCTCTGAACAATGAAGTTCTGGAGGGGCTCGATGAGATCGTAGAGAAATTTTATGGAGACAATGACGCATACGGCTTGATCATAACAGGTGAGGGCGACAGATCATTTGTAGCAGGGGCAGACATCAAAGAGTTCGCGTCCCTTGATCCCACTACAGCCGGGCGATTTGCAGCGCGGGGGCAAAAATTATTTAAACGTATAGAAGACTGCCCTAAGCCAGTGATAGCCGCAGTAAACGGATTTGCACTTGGTGGTGGCTGTGAGCTTGCCATGGCATGTCATATCCGGATCGCTACACAGAATGCCAGATTCGGCCAGCCGGAGGTAACACTCGGAACAATCCCCGGATACGGCGGAACCCAACGGTTGCCCCAGCTTGTTGGAAGAGGAAAAGCCCTCGAGCTTATGATGACAGCCGATCTGATCACTGCGGAGGAAGCAAAATCAATAGGGCTTGTCAATCACGTGGTAGGAAACCGCGAAGAGCTGCCTTAACCTCTCGCATGCTATCATGAAGAAGATACTATCCAATGGACGGCTCGCAGTCAGCAGGGTCATTAAGAGTGTCAATGCCGGTTATGAATTCGAGAATAAAGGATATGAGGAAGAGGCAAAAAATTTCGCGGCATGTATGGCATCTGAGGACTTCAGGGAGGGATCAGCGGCATTTATTGCAAAAAGAAAACCTACCTTTACAGGAAAATAGTTTGACTCCCCGTTCCATTCACAATCCAATCAAATATTCGCCGACCTGGAACATCGGTGACCACTCATGAGCAAAATCAAGCGACTTGCCGGCGAGACAGTTCTGTACGGACTCGGAAGCATGCTTCCCAAGTTTTTGAACCTTCTGCTTGTCCCTCTTCAAACCGATGTCTTTGAACCCGATGAATACGGCGTAACTGTTAAGCTCCTTGCTTACGTGAGCGTATTTAATGTCATCTACACTTTCGGAATGGAGACAGCCTACTTCAGGTTTACGACAAAACCGGGGGCGGATGAAAAGAAGATCTATAACATCGCACAAACTGTCGTTGTCTTCATAAGCCTTCTGTTCACGATTCCGCTCATCGTAAAGTCTGACGCAATTGCTACCGCACTTCAAATTCCTGGGAAAGGTAGTCTGGTCGTGTGGCTCTGCCTGATCATGTTTATCGACGCCATTGCGTCGATACCTTTCGCGCGGTTGAGGCTTCAGAAGAAAGCGTTGTTGTTTGCAACGTTCAAGGTCCTCAACATCGTTATCCTTATCGGTCTGAATCTTTACTTCCTCAAGGTAGTGTATGACCCTGCTGTCGGCGTTGACTACATCTTCATTGCAAACCTGATCGCGAATGCGGTATACCTGATCTTCTTCTTTAAGAGCTTGATCGCCTGGAGGCCGGCGTACGATCCCATTCTGACACCGAAAATTGCGACCTATGCATATCCAATCATGTTAACCGGCCTGGCCGGAATGACAAACGAAATGTTCTCCAGGCAGATGCTTGACTGGTGGTTGCCTAAGAACTTTTATCCCGGACAAACGCCGGCGTATGCCCTGGGTATTTTTGGTGCCTGCTACAAGTTCGGGATGCTGATGAATATCACCGTACAGGCCTTCCGTTACGCGGCAGAGCCCTTTTTTTTCAGCAACGCGGCCGACAAAGAATCGCCAAAATTGTTTGCTACGATAAATCACTACTTCGTCATAGTGGGCTGCATTATTCTGCTAGGTGTATCCCTGAATATGGACCTGATCAAGTATTTCCTCCGTAATCCGGCGTATCGGGATGGGATTAACATTGTCCCTATACTTTTGCTTGGCTATCTGTTTCTGGGTATCTATTATAATCTCTCAGTCTGGTTTAAGCTTACCGATAAAACTTACTACGGAACGCTCATCACAGTTGGCGGTGCGATCATTACGGTGGCAGGGAATTACTTTTTAATTCCGGTGGCGGGTTATATGGGCAGCAGCTGGGCAATGCTTTTATGCTATTTCTCAATGACGGCGGCAAGTTATTACCTGGGTCAACGTTTTTATCCGATCCCATACAATGTTGGCAAGAGCCTTGCCTACATGGCCATTACCACTTTGCTCGTTTATGCATGCGGATTCCTATTGTTCGAAAATCAATGGATTGCGACTGGAGTTCACACTATAATTATTGCTGTTTATCTTTTCATAATTTATTTAGTGGAAAAGAAAGACTTCAAAAGAGCCACAGGTTGAATTTTCTTAGTTTAATTTGTTAAAAACTGCAACGCATGAACATCATTATACCGATGGCAGGGCTGGGTAAGAGAATGCGCCCGCACACGCTTACTATTCCAAAACCATTGCTGCCTATCGCTGGTAAGCCAATTGTCCATCGTCTTGTAGAAGATATTGCTAAAGTATGTCCTGAGAAAATTGATAAGATCGGGTTCATTATTCATCCAAGTTTTGGTAAGGAAGTAGAAGAGAGCCTGCAATTGATAGCTTCGAAGGTTGGGGCAACGGGGAAAATATACTATCAGGATCAGGCTTTCGGTATATCGCATGCGTTGCTGTTTGCCAAAGAGCTCTTCAGAGGTAAAGTGATCGTTGCTTTTGCGGATACGTTGTTCAAAGCCAACTTCAAGCTGGACACAAACCAGGACGGAATTATCTGGGTCCAAAAGGTCGATGACCCATCTCAGTTTGGGGTGGTCAAGCTGAACGAGCAATCAGTCATCGTTGAGCTGGTGGAGAAGCCTACATCGTTTGTTTCGGATCTCGCTATTATCGGAATATACTACTTTAAAGATGGTGAGGCCCTGGCCCGCGAAATGCAATACCTCATCGACAATAATATCAAGGACAAGGGTGAGTTTCAATTCACATCTGCACTGCAGAATTTGTCAAAAAAGGGAGCCAGGCTTGTTCCAGGTCAGGTAAGCAGAATGGCTTAGATTGCGGCAACAAGAACGTCACAGTTCAAACCAACCAACGATATCTGGAATTCATCAGGGACCAGAAGCTGGTATCTAGATAGCGCAAAGGTCATCAACTCGGTGGTCATCCCCCCTTGCTTTGTGGGCGACGGCGCCATTATTGAGAATTCTGTCGTGGGCCCTCACGTGTCTGTTGGGGAAAATACCCGGATCACCGATTCCCGGATAAAAAACTCCATTATACAGCAAGGATGCGATTATCTCGAAGTGCAGTGTTGGAAAACAGCATGTTAGGGAATTTCGCTACTTTTGAAGGTTCAAGCCAGGACTTAAGTCTGGGGGACTTCAACGTAATTACGTCAACGTGAAATTAAGGATATCTCATCGTGCAATTGGCTTATTGTTGACACTGGCGCTGTTGATGTCGCTGACATCGTTTGCTCAACGGAAAAAAAAGGCCACAGATGATACGCAGGCTTCCGGAATAAAGCTCAGGGAAGCCGAATTCTACTTTACCGAAGGGGAAAAGTTCTTCATTTTGGAAGACTACGCGAAAGCGCTTCTTTATTATCAGCGCACACTTGAGATCACCCCTGACAACGCCACGGTCCACTATAAAGTAGCAGAAGTTTTGCCCAAAGCAACAAACAGGATGATCTATTAAAGGCTTCTCTAAGTATTGAGAACGCGATCGAAGCTGAAACGAAAAACAAATACTTTTATCTGCTGGCAGCCAACATATATAATTCAGATGACTGCCTTTGAGAAAGTCAGCCGCGACATATGAGACGATGTTCAGGGAAGTGAAAGGTACCGAAGAATATTTATATGAGCTTGCGGCAGTATATCAATATGCCAATAAGAATGACGAAGCAATAAAGACCTATAATCGCGCGGAAAGTCTTTTGGGAGTGAGTGAGATCTCTTCGATACAGAAACTACGGCATATACCTCGAACAAAATAAAATCAAGGAAGGAATTGCCGAAGGAGAAAAGTTGATCCAGGCATTCCCAGGAGAAGAAAGATATTTATGGGTTTCGCCGAAGCCCTCTCTCAAGAAGGGCATGCGTAATGGAGGTCATTGATTACCTTGGAAAAATTCGTTGACACCTATAAGGAAGCAGGGGCTGTGAACATGCTTCTCGCAGGATTATACCGCGACAACAAGCAGGAGGCGAAAGCGAGACCGCTACTCCTTAGGTTATTCGACGACACAACGATCGAGCTAGGCAGCAAGCTTATCATTCTGGGTGCCTACAACACTGAGCTCAACCAGAACAAGAGCAAGAACACCACCGATCCTGACAAGGAAGCTTTTGCCCTGACACTTTTTGAGAAGCTTCAGAAAAATTATCCAGCCGACGTAAATGTACACATCATTGGTGGCGATCTGTATCTGTCCACAGGCAAGCACAGGGAAGCGCAGGCAGAATACCTGAAGGCAATAGAGAGCGGCGATGTGAATTTCGAAGTCTGGGAAAATCTGCTTTACCTGGAGACGCAAACACACGATTATGACAATGCCATTGCTCATTCTGAAAGAGCGCTGGAGATGTTTCCTAATCAAGGCATGGTGCATTACTTCAATGGCTACGCACACCTTCAAAAGCGGAACTATGATGAGGCAATTTTTTCTCTTGAGCAGGCTAAAAAATTATCCTCAAGAAATCCAAAGCTTGGCGTTGAAGTGAACAACATGCTGGGTGAGGCCTACAACGCAACAAAATTGTATGATAAATCAGATAAAGCATACGAGGAAGCACTGGTGCTGGATCCCAATGACAACAATGTGTTGAATAATTACAGCTACTATCTCTCCTTAAGGAAGGCCAATCTTGAAAAAGCGGAAAAGATGTCCGCGTTGCTTATCAAGAATAATCCTGATAATCCATCTTATCTCGATACACATGCATGGGTGTTATATGCTCGCCAGAAATACAAGGAAGCACGCAAAGTGATAGAGCGGGCCATCAATACCGGTAATGCCAATGCAACTCATTTTGAGCATTATGGTGACATCCTCTTTCAGCTTGGTGACGTAACAGGGGCAGTACAGCAATGGGAAAAGGCACGTGGATTGAATGCTAACAGCGAAACGCTGAATAAAAAAATCGCGAACCGTAAGATCTATGAATAAGCGTACATGGATAATCCTCATTGGGATATCGCTGCTGGCTTCCGCATGCAGTAAAAAAGTCACAGGGCCATCCTTCAACATGACCGATAATAAGCCCACGTTGAACGTTGAGGAGATCGACTTTGAATACATGCATGGTAAGGCACGTATGGTCCTCCGTGAGTCCAGCAAGGAGCGCGAAGTCAAAACCAATATCAGGATCCGCAAAGACAGCGTCATCTGGATGACCTTTTCAGTGATCGGTTTTCAGGGCGGTAAAGCCCTCATCAATCACGATTCGATCACCATCGTGAGCAACGTCGATAAGGAGTATTTTGTATTCGAATATCCTGAACTATCAAAGCGATATAATTTCGAGATCAATTACAACGTTATACAAGCTGCCATGTTGGGCAACCTGGTCATGCCTCGCCAGGACGGAGACGAGGTCGTGCAGGAGACCGGTTTTTTCCTTTTGAAACAACGAGCGAATTCCATTACTGTCGACAACTTTGTCAACGCAGCAAGCATGAAAATAGAAAAGGTCGAATTAAGAGAGACCAATAGCAGCAACTCCCTTATTGTCAATTATTCAAACTTTCAGCCATTAGGCACGAAACTGCTGCCTTATAACGGCACAATCAACCTGTTCTACAAAACACTTAGCGGCTTGTTGAATACAACCGTTATCTTTGAATACAATAAGGCCGAGGTTGGTGATAAAGAGCTTAAGTTTCCTTTCAACATTCCTAAACGATATGTTCGCAGGTAAGACACTGCAATGCCTTTTGTTCTTAACACTGTGCGCTTTTTCTGTCACTGCTCAGAAATCCAAATCCCAGCTTCAAAAAGAAAAGCAGCAAAATCTTGAGAAGATCAAAGAGGTTGAGAAGATCATCGACGAGACTTCAGCGAAAAAGAAAAACTCTATTGGTGAATTGACGGCCCTGGGCGAACAGATCAGGGAACAGGAAAAGCTCGTTAAGTCCATTAAAGGCGAAGTGAGCCTGCTGGATGGGGAGATCTATGAGAACAATGACATCATCGGAACGCTTGAAAGCGATATCAAGAAACTAAAGAAAGAATATGCTTCAATGCTATTCGCTGCCCAAAAAGCAAACAACAGCACTACACGGTTAACATTTCTGTTTTCAGCTTCCTCTTTTGATCAGCTTATCATGCGCCTGCGTTATATGGAGCAGTATTCAGAAACGCGGGTCCTTCAGGCTGAACAAATCACCAAAGTACAGGAAGAACTCTCGGGACAGGTCAAGGAGATCCGGATAAGAAGAGAAGAGAAGAATAATCTGCTTAATGAACAGGTTGCGGCTACCAACAACCTGACTGGCATGAAGCAGAAACAAAATTCAATGGTCAGGGCACTCGAGAAAGAGGAGAAGAAACTTCGTAAAGACCTGGAAGAAACAAAGAAAGCTGTTGCCAGGCTTGACAAGCTGATCGAGGATCTTATCAAAGAGGAGATTGCGCGGGCGATGCGCGCCAACAAAGAAGAGGTTGTGACCTTGTCCAATTCTTTCGAAGAGAATCGCAACAAGTTCATGTGGCCGGTGTCTTCAGGCTTCGTGTCACAGAAATTCGGGCGTCAGAATCATCCTGTCCTCAAAGGAATTGTCCAGCAGAACAACGGTGTGAACATTCAGACCCAGGAAAATGAAAAGGTGAAGACGATATTTGAGGGAGAGGTCCGAAGAGTAGCTTTTATACAGGGTCTGGGAAGCACAGTGATCATTAAACACGGCGATTACCTGACGGTATATGCCGGACTGAAAGAGGTGTTTGTAAGGAGTGGCCAGAAAGTCACAACCAATCAGGAGATCGGTAAGGTATTTTCCAACACTGAGGGTGTGTCGGAGCTTCGTTTCCAGATCTTCAAGAATACTACCGCCCTGGATCCCCAGGGCTGGCTTAAGAACATGTAATAAAACAGGAAGAAATTAAGGTTCCGGACCCATCTTTTTAACCGCGGAAGGACCCTTTAGAACCGTCGAAATCAACTTCCAACATCACTTTTCAATTGATTTGATCCTATCCTTTTTTACTCTATTTTTGTCTTTACGGTTCAAAATTTAATGCTATGAAAGCTACATTTTTGTTTTTAAGTGGAGTTGGTTTCCAGGAGATACTTCTCATCGGACTTTTTGTATTGGTATTCTTTGGCGCAAAGAAGATTCCTGAATTCATGAAGGGATTGGGCAAAGGTGTTAGGGAATTTAAAGATTCGGTTAAGGACGTGAAGAAGGAAGTTGAGGACGCAAGCAACGCCGCTAAAATCGAAGACGGGAAATAAGAGTTGAAAACGTACGCTACATTTCGCGAGATACAGAACGATCTGCAGCATGGTACACTCTCTTGTCTGGATCTGGTCCGTCACCATCTTAAGAATGTTCAGGCAAAATCGCACCTCAATGCTTTTTTGAGCGTGTATGAAGATGAAGCGCTCGCCCGCGCTTCTGCTGTAGATAATAAAATCAAAGAAGGCAAGGCTGGAAAACTTGCAGGTCTCGTAGTAGGCCTGAAGGACGTATTGGCCTATAAAGATCATCCTCTTCAAGCCAGCAGCAAGGTCCTTGATGGCTTCATTTCTCAATTCAATGGTACTGCTGTGCAACGTTTGATCGATGAAGATGCGATCATCATTGGAAGGCAGAATTGCGATGAGTTTGCCATGGGTTCTTCCAATGAAAACTCAGCTTTTGGGCCTGTCCTGAACGACGCAGATAACAGTCGCGTACCTGGCGGATCTTCCGGAGGATCAGCCGTGGCCGTTCAGGCCGGTATGTGCCGCATTTCTCTTGGTTCAGATACCGGCGGATCCGTGCGCCAGCCTGCTGCATTTTGCGGGCTCATAGGACTAAAACCCACATACTCCCGAATATCGCGCTATGGGCTTATTGCCTATGGATCATCCTTCGACTGTATAGGCATTTTCGGCAAGTGTGTAGAAGATGTTGCGCTTGTGCTGGAAGTGATTGCCGGCCCTGACGATAAGGATAGCACAGTATCTCAGAAACCGGTCCCCGAATATTCAAAAGAGCTTAAAAAATCAAACGGCAAGGTTTATAAAGTTGCCTATGTAAGTGAAATCGAGCATTCGGATGGCTTACAACCTGAGATCCGTGAAAGTATCCTCAAAAAGATCGGGGAGATCAAGACGGCAGGCCATTCAGTTGAACAAATCGAGTTTCCGCTGAATGAATATGTTTTACCCACGTACTATATTCTCGCGACAGCGGAAGCCAGCTCCAATCTTTCACGTTATGATGGGGTGAGATACGGATATCGCAGCAAAGATGTAACAGACCTTCATTCTTTATACAAAAAGAGTCGCTCCGAAGGATTTGGAAAGGAAGTTCAACGGAGAATATTGCTCGGCACTTTTGTGCTGAGCGCGAGCTACTACGACGCGTATTACACCAAGGCCCAAAAGGTCCGCCGGATAATCCGTGACAAAACGAAAGAGATACTCAAGCAATATGATTTTATCGTTATGCCTATAACACCTACAACAGCGTTTAAGCTGGGTGAGCATACCGATAACCCCCTGGAGATGTACCTTGCTGATCTTTTTTCTGTTCAGGCTAATGTAGCAGGCGTACCTGCTATAGCAATACCCTGCGGTGAGGATAAGCAAGGACTTCCAATAGGGCTGCAGGTAATTGCAGGTGACTTTGAAGAGTCAAAACTTTTACATTTTTCTGATTCACTGTTGAAATGAACCATCATGGAAAAATCCTTTCAGTTTCCGTTGGTCATGATTTTTAAGTCCGTAACGAATTTTTTAATAGCGCGGACGGGATCTAGGCTTAACAAAATGATTTTCGCCGGGGCGATATTGCTCCTGACTGTTTTATCGTTCCCTGCGTTCAGTCAGGTTCAACCTGATTCTGTTGTAGTGGATTCATTAGAAGTAGCCGAAGCGGAGGAAGACCTTCTCTACAAAAGCGATACCGCTGATTTTGTATATTTTGTCGTACCCAGCGAACTGGAATACATTCCCGGTGATGATGATCCTGCCCTTATTGAGGATAGACTTATCTGTATCCAACGGACAATGCCATTGACTTACAATGAGCGCATTCACGCGTTTATTAATTATTTTACTGTTAAAGACAGGGAGTATACACGCATGATGATGCGCAGAAAGAATTTGTACTTTCCAATCTTTGAAAAGTATCTGGCCAAGTATGGGTTGCCCGATGAGCTCAAGTATCTTTCAATTATTGAGTCGGGGCTCAACCCCCGAGCTATGTCCCGGGTACGGGCTGTAGGATTATGGCAATTCATGTCGGCCACAGGAAGACACTATGGACTGAACAATAATTGGTACGTTGATGACAGGATGGATCCTGATAAATCCACTGATGCTGCTTGTCGCTACCTGAGAGATCTTTACAACATGTTCCATGACTGGGAGCTTGCACTGGCCGCCTATAATACGGGTCCCGGAAATGTAAAGCGGGCTATCAGACGTTCAGGCTACAAGAGACCGGAAGGCAATCTCTCCACAAGACTTTCTTTTTGGGATATCTATCCGCATCTGCCGCGTGAGACACGTTCGTATGTCCCTCAGTTCGTAGCGATCACATATGCTATGAATTATCTCGACGAACACAATTTCTTTGATGAAGGCGAAGAGATGCTACCAAAATATGATACTGTGCAAATATCGAAGTTCCTGAACTTTGAGACCTTTGCCGCGCTGACGGGTGCCTGTGTTGAGGATCTGCAACGGCTCAATCCCAGCATTCAGCGCAATGCAATCCCCGAGACCAGCAAAGTATATACATTGTTTGTTCCGGAGCAGGCCAAGATCAATCTTCAGGTTAACCGTTTGGCAATTCTTGATTCAGCTTCAAAGACCGGTAAGAAGGAGCTTGAGTTGCTGGCGAAGAGCAGCGAAGGAACTACTACCTATAGCCGCGACCGGATCGTTTACCGGGTACGCAACGGTGATGTACTGGGCTCTATCGCGATAAGACATGGTGTTAAGGTGACAGATCTGAAAAGATGGAATAATCTAAGGAGCAATAACATTCGTGTTGGTCAACGGCTGAACATTTTCCTGAAGGGTAATGCGAATGCATCATCTGTACTCGCAAGCAGTAAATCAAAGACGAGTTTGTCTCCCTTACCCCTTCCAAATTCTAAGACATACATTGTACAACCTGGCGATACGTTGTGGGACATATCTAAGAAGTTCGAGGGACTTACCATAGAAAAAATCAAGAGTCTCAACAACCTTAACAACAGCAAGCTCCAGCCGGGGCAGAAGCTGATCATCGGAATCTGATACTACCTCCCGATCAACTCAAGATCGCATGTTATTGAGATGATTGTAGGTCATCACTTCACCGGGTCGCCAAAGGAACGCGAAGCGCTTAGCGGTCCTTAGCGTTCTCCGCGCCTCTGCGGTAAATTGGCGCGCTATTCTTACTTTCCTATATTTAGTCCTTAATCCAAACCAGACCCATGTCGATCAAAATAAGAAAGCAGGATGCCCTGAACTATCATATGCAGGGACAGCCTGGTAAAATAGAGGTTGTGCCTACTAAGGTTCTAAGCTCACAGCTTGACCTGGCATTAGCTTATTCTCCTGGTGTTGCTGAGCCTTGTAAGGAGATCGCAGCGAATAAAGAAGATGTCTACAAGTATACGTCCAAAGGCAATCTCGTTGCCGTCATATCAAACGGTACGGCAGTGTTGGGATTAGGCAACATCGGCCCCGAAGCCTCCAAGCCAGTGATGGAGGGAAAGGGTGTTCTATTTAAAAAATTTGCGGGCATCGATGTATTCGACATCGAAATAGATGAAGAAGATCCTGATTCGTTCATCAAGATCGTTAAGTCATTGGAACCTACATTTGGAGGTGTTAATCTGGAGGACATCAAGGCACCGGAATGTTTCAAGATTGAAACTGAACTGAAGCGTCTGATGCATATCCCAATCATGCATGACGATCAGCACGGTACTGCTATTATTTCCAGCGCAGCACTATTGAACGCGCTCGAGATTGTTGGAAAGAAGATAGAGTCCATAAAGATCGTCGTCAATGGCGCGGGAGCGGCAGCAGTAAGTTGTACAAAGCTGTACATCGCGCTGGGTGCAAGAAAAGAGAACATCATCATGTGCGACAGTAAAGGCGTTCTCAATAACAGCCGAACAGGCCTCGATGAGATCAAGCAGCAGTTTGTAACAGACCATGCAATTTCATCTTTACAAGATGCCATGAAAGGATGCGATGTATTTGTGGGACTTTCTGTGGCTAATTCTATCACACCGGATGACCTACACGCGATGGCTAAAGATCCGATAGTTTTTGCCCTCGCTAATCCGGATCCCGAGATAAGTTATGATCTCGCAATGAAAACACGTCAGGATATTGTTATGGCTACCGGCCGTTCCGATCATCCGAACCAAGTTAACAATGTGTTGGGCTTTCCATATATTTTTCGCGGCGCGCTTGACGTGCGTGCTACAGAGATCAACGAAGAAATGAAACTTGCCGCGGTACATGCGCTCGCTTTGTTAGCCAAAGAACCTGTACCGGATATAGTGGTTAAAGCATATGGCGCCGATAAGATCAGATTTGGGCGTGAATACCTGATACCGAAGCCGCTGGATACGCGATTGATCACAACGATTTCTCCTGCCGTGGCAAAAGCTGCGATGAGCTCAGGTGTCGCGAAGAAACAGATCACGGATTGGGCTTCTTATCATGACGAATTACAAAAGCGGATAGGAATCGATCAAAAGCTTATGTCACGTGTTATCGATCGTGCCAAGAAGCAGCCTAAGCGTGTTGTGTTTACTGAAGCTACCCATCATAAGATACTTAAGGCTGCGCAAATCCTTCGCGACGAAGGCATAGCCCATCCGATATTGCTTGGGAATAGAGCCGAGATCCAACAACTGATCGAGGAGCACAAGCTTGATCTTCAGGATTGTCCGATCATTTATCCACGTGAAGAAGTGGAAACCGTTGCGCGGTACGCGGAAGCATTCTACAAAAAACGGCAGCGCAAGGGGTTGACTTACTCTGATTGCCAGAGGCTCATGCGTGAGCGAAATTATTTTGCAGCAATGATGGTGGAACATGGTGATGCCGACGCACTGGTTAGCGGATTGACCAAGGATTATCCCAAGACCATTCTACCTTCTCTTCAGGCAATTGGCACGGCAAGCGGCGTCGACCGGGTTGCGGGTATGTATATCATTATCAATAAACGGGGTACTTTCTTTTTTGCTGACACAACTGTTAATGTAAATCCTGATGCGCAAGAGCTGGCGGGGATCATTGAGTTGACGGCGCGCGGTGTGAAGTTCTTCGATATCGATCCGCGGATCGCCGTACTTTCATATTCGAACTTTGGTTCGTCAAAAGGTATCATTCCCGATAAAACCCGCGAAGCGGTACGTCTTGCCAAACAGAAAAATCCCGAGCTTGTTGTTGAAGGCGATATCCAAGCGAACGTAGCGCTGAATACGCAGATACAACAGGAGACTTTCCCGTTCAGCGCGCTCGCAAAAGAGAAGGCAAACACCCTGATATTTCCGAATCTGGCTTCCGGCAATATTGCTTACAAACTGCTGATGGAGATCGGCGGCGCTGAATCCATTGGACCGATACTGCTGGGGATGAAGAAGCCGGTTCACGTGCTTCAGCTCGGAAGCTCGATCCGGGAAATTGTCAACATGGCTGCGATTGCCGTCGTCGATGCCCAGTTGCATGAACGCGATGATCATTTGTAGTCATATTCAGTTGACCAAAAGTGATGTATTTCATATAACTTGTACTTTTTAGAACTGAGACGATCCGTTGAGATCTTAACTTAATAGGTTATCATGATTGCATTCCTTAAAGGAAGGCTGGTACACCAGGAACCTACGCAGGTTATCATTGATGTTAATGGTGTGGGGTATCAGGTATCGATATCGTTGTATACATTTTCCGAGATCAAAGACCAGGAAAATATCCTGCTTCATACGCACCTTACCATACGGGAAGATGCGCATCTGCTCTTTGGTTTTAGCAGCGAATCGGAGAAGAAACTTTTTCAACAGTTGATATCGGTCAATGGCGTTGGTCCAAGCACAGCTATTGTAATGTTGTCATATATGAGCAGCAATGAACTGAAGTCCGCTATTGTACGCGAAGATGCTGCAACTCTTCAATCCATTAAAGGTATAGGAGGGAAAACAGCGCTGCGTGTTATTATCGAACTAAAGGATAAGCTTAAGAAAGAGAGTTGGGACGAGGCTCAACCGTCATTTTCAATCGGGCCTCACAATACCATACGCAAAGAAGCGTTATCTGCTTTGCTCACGCTGGGTCTATCAAAGATTGCAGCGGAGAAAAGTGTAGATGCCGCCCTGAAAAAATCAGGAAATACCATTACATTAGAAGATTTAGTTAAGCAGGCCCTCAAAAACGCATAGCACGTTTGACTGTTTTTACGCAGAAGCATCAGGTTATCCTTACGCTTGGCCGAATGGTCGTTTTATGGCTAAGCATGTTCATCCCTGACGAGGTGTATGGTCAGGACCCTACACGCCCAACACCCTCTGATACGACAGGCAACAGGCAATACCAGCCAAGCAGACGTCCCACTTATCGGGCTAGCGATCGCTATGGCGATCCATTCTCCAACACAACGTCAGAATCACCACTTTATCTGAAAGATCCGAACCAGCTAAAGCTAGATGTAGAGATCGATACTGCCCTCAATTATACGATCTATGAAAAGATAGGAGATCTGAACTACCGACCTGCGTCAAGTATGACGTTCGAGGAGTTCAAGCAGTATCAGGACAGGCAAATACTCAAAGAATATTGGAAAGGCAGGGCAAAGGCCCAGGACGGCGAAAGCGCTGTCAGTGGCAGAAGTCTTATTCCCAAGATCTTTATCAGCCCGGTATTGGACCGCATCTTTGGCGGCAGCTACGTCGAGCTGGTACCTCGGGGGTTCGTTACCCTCGATTTCGGCGCTGCCTTTCAGAGGATCAACAATCCCTCTATCCCCATACGACAGCAGCGAAACGGAGGTTTTGAGTTTGACCAGCAGATAAACATGAGCGTTGTTGGAAAGATCGGCGAGAAACTTGCCGTCACTGCCAACTTCGATAACAACAACTCATTCGATTTTCAAAATAACATGAAGGTCGAATACACAGGTTTCAAGGAAGATATTCTGCAGAAGTTAGAGATCGGAAACGTCAGCCTGCCACTTAATAATACCTTAATACAGGGAGCTCAAAATCTCTTTGGCGTTAAAGCCAAGCTGCAGTTCGGTAAACTTGACGTTACTGCGGTAGCCACAACACAACGGGGTAAAACCCAATCCATTAATCTTGGAGGAACAAACGGCGGTCAAGGCAGGCCTTTTGAGATCATCGCATCCAACTACGATGAAAACAGACACTTCTTTCTTGGTCAGTTCTTTCGTGATCACTATCAGGCCTGGATCGCCAATCCCCCACAGATCATTTCCGGTGTAAACATCACCCGCGTTGAGGTTTATATTTTGAATCGAAACAATGATACACAAACCTTACGCAATGTCGTTGGATTAATGGATCTGGGAGAACCCGTCAGGATTTACAATCCTAACGTGCAGGGTCGTAGGCCCGACCTACCTAATGCAAACGCAGCCAATGATCTCTTCAATTTTGTGACCGGGCTGAACCGCAGTGACAGTATTGACCTTCACTTGGTGCCTAAAGGACTTACAGGTGGAACAGATTATGAAAAGATCAATGGCGCCAGAAGGCTTGCCTCAACCGAATTTACTTTTCATCCCCAATTAGGTTACATCACCCTGACGCGAAAGCTTCAGAACGACGAAGCCCTTGCCGTCGCCTATGAGTACACTTATAACGGCTTCGCATATAAGGTTGGGGAGTTGTCTGAGAGCTATAGCACGCTTAAAGACAATGAGGTGGTGTTCCTGAAATTGTTAAGGCCGCGAAAAGTATCCATTCGCGATGCCAACAAGAAGATCATTCCTACGTGGGATCTGATGATGAAGAATATTTATAACCTGAACGTCAACCAGCTATCGCGCGATGGTTTTCAGTTGAGGATCATCTATCGGGACGACCGGACAGGTATTGATAACCCGCAACTACAGGAAGGTACAAATACAAGGCAGCGACAACTGATCGAGATCCTTGGACTAGACAGAGCTCAATCCGGTAAATGATCCTCAGCAGGATGGTAATTTCGATTTTATCGAAGGGCTAACCATCAACTCTACCACAGGACTTATCATATTTCCCTACCTCAAACCATTCAGTGATGGGTTGCGTGCAGCTTTCGCAAAAGATCCCAACAATCAGAACTTCCTGATACAAAAGTATTCTTACGACACGTTGTACAATACCACAAAAGCCGATGCTGAATTGTTTGCTACCAAGAACAAGTTCTACATCAAAGGGCTTTATAACGCGGGCTCATCTAAGGAGATTCTCATTCCCGGTTTTGGTGTTTCACAAGGCTCTGTGAAAGTATACTCCGGTGGGATCCCACTTAGTGAAGGAACTGATTTTGTTGTAGACTACACGTTCGGAAAAGTAACGATCATGAACGATCAGATACTCAATTCCGGAAAGAATATCGAAGTCAAATATGAAACTTCTGACCCCTTCGCGTTCCAGACGCGTAGCCTTGTCGGTACAAGATTCGACTACCATTTGAATGAGGATATTAATCTCGGGTCGACCATTATGTATTACAACGAGCGTCCTCTGATCAGCCGCAACCAGATCGGTACCGAACCTGCGCGGAACCTGCAGTACGGCCTGGACTTCAGCGTTAACAAGAAGAGCCGGTTGCTGACCAAGCTTGTGGACGCGATCCCGCTGCTGCAAACCAAAGAGCAATCATCTTTCAATCTGACCGGTGAGTTTGCCCAGTTGTTGCCCGGTACATCGAACGTCATCGATGGTGAAGGCACGGCATATATAGATGATTTTGAAAATACAGCGACCCCCTACTCTCTGATGACTCCCTTCGGCTGGAAGCTTGCGTCAACACCCAAAACCAACGATAACAGATTTGATCCTAGCAATCAGCGCAATGATGACGTCATGGCAGGATATAACCGCGCAAAGATGGCATGGTACGTTGTTGACAACCAGCTGTACCGTGATGTCGGAAATTTCAAGCCCGATAATCTTACCGATGAGGATCTTAAGAACCATTATGTAAGACCTGTTGATCCGCAGGAGATCTTTCCCAAGCGTCAGATCACCCAGGGTGTTTTCTATGAAACGATCTTCGACGTTGCGTACTATCCTCGTGAACGCGGCCCTTATAACTATAACCCGGATCTCGACAACAATGGCTTTCTTAACAATCCCCAACGCAACTGGGCTGGTATAACGTATCCTATACGCACAGAAGTCGATTTCGACAAGGCCAACATTGAATATGTGGAGTTCTGGCTGATGGATCCATTTATCGGTGGCACTTATGGATATATTGACGATGGTATCAACCCGAAAAAGCCGAACAGCACCGGTGGTGAGCTTATCTTTCAGCTGGGGAGTATTTCCGAAGACGTAATTCGTGATACCCGTCACGCTTTCGAGAATGGTTTGCCGCCCGATGGCAATCTTGAGGGTTCCGCAACGAAGAATGACTGGGGATATGTCACTTCTCAGCAGTACCTGACACCGGCATTCGAGAACTCGTCGGCGTCACGTCCCAATCAGGATGTGGGCTTTGACGGATTGCCCACAAGTAAGGAAGCCGCGTTCTTCCAGGATTTCCTCAACAGCTTAACCAGCGGTGCACGGGTACGGGCAGAAGCAGACCCTTCGGCGGATAACTTTCACTATTTTCTCGGGAATGATCTCGATGCGGATAACGCAAAAATACTGGAGCGTTACAAAGATATCAACGGACAGGATAACAACTCCCCTATTATCACTGCCAGTGATCAGGTATCCCCCTCAGGAAGCCAGAATCCGGATAACGAAGATCTCAATGCCGACAATACACTCAGTGAACTGGAAGAGTATTATCAATATGGCGTCACGCTCAAACCCAGTGAGCTCGCCATCGGTAAGAAATACATTGTTGACAAGATCACTACCAAAGGCACTAATTCGCCGGAAGAAGTAACATGGTATCTTTTCCGTATACCTGTAAGGCAGGCGGATTCACAATTCGGGAATATTGATGGGTACAAATCCATTAAGTATGCACGGATGATCTTAACTGGATTTGGCGAACCTGTAGTGCTCCGGTTTGCCAACTTCCGCATGGTGGGCAGCCGTTGGAGAAGATATACAGATAATCTTCGCGATGGCGCACTGATCCCTGATCCAGAACCCGGAGCGGACAACTTTACCGTGAACGTTGTTAACCTAGAAGAAAATGCTGCAGGTAGTACAACGGGTGATACGGATAAATCCCCTTACGTAATTCCGCCAGGGGTCGTTCGCGATCGCGATAATACATCATCTGTTCCGCGCCAACTCAATGAACAATCCGTTCAGGTTTGTATTGATGACCTTGAGGATGGTGACGCCCGCGCGATTTATAAGAATGCAGCTGCCGATCTGTTCAATTATGGCACCATCAAGATGTTCTTCCATGCTAACAGCGAAGCAAAAAATGAGGAGCTTAGGGCGTTCCTCCGGATGGGTACAGACTTCGATCAGAACTACTATGAGATCGAGATACCATTGACGATCACGGAAAAGAATGCAACCGGGGAGCGTGATATCTGGCCCGAAGAGAATGAGATCGACCTGGCACTTAGTGAACTTTATGCACTCAAGGCCCAACGCGACCGTGAGGGATTTCCGCTTACAGAATTATATCCACGTGAAGGTCCGAAAATTGTGGACCGGCACAGGCTCAGGATTTTCGGGAGACCGGACCTTAGCAGCGTCCAGATAATGATGATCGGCGTCAGGAACCCTAAAACCGATGACAAGCGTCCGCTATCCGTATGCATCTGGGCTAACGAACTACGTGTCACAGATTTTGACAGGACGCCTGGCTGGGCCGTTAGTTCGACCCTGAGCACAAAGCTTGCTGACTTTGCTACTGTAACTGGAGCTTTTCGTCATACTACATTTGGCTTCGGTGGTGTTAGTTCCAAGATCAATGAGCGAACCCGCGATGAGACCACTGCTTACGACGTATCCGCAAATGTGAACGTCGATAAGCTTATTCCGGGAAACACCGGGATCAAGATCCCAATGTTCCTCGGATATCAGAATACCACGATCAAACCGAATTACGACCCGGCAAATCCCGACCTCAGGCTTGATGCCGCGTTGAAATCATTCAATACGGATGAAGAGCGCAACAACTATTTGGCAATCATTCGGGATCAGGAAACCCGAAAGAGTTTGAATTTTATCAATGTCAGAAAGGTCAAGACAAAACCCGATGCTGTCAGTCACATCTGGGACATTGAGAACTTTGCTTTCAGCTATGCGTACAGCGAATCGCGACGGTCTAATTTCACGATCAAAGAGGCGCTGCAGAAACAATATAAAGGCTCCGTTGCTTACACGTTCACACCTAAGGTAACGGGTATTGAACCATTCAAAAATTCGACAAAGCTGTCGTCGCCATGGCTGAAACCAATCAAAGATTTTAATATTAGTTTTCTTCCCAGCAGCCTTGGTGTACGGTTTGATCTTGACAGATCTTTTGGAAAGAATATTTACAGAAACGATGGTTTTGAATCCGCGCCCAACTACCTGAAGTATTTCACATTCAACAGGCAATACAATATGCGATGGAACATTTCAAAAGGCCTGTCGGTGGAATACAATGCGCTTGCGAATGCTATTATCGATGAACCCGGCGGTGAGGGCGATTCAGTAAACACAGAGATCATTAAGAATCTTAAGAAGTTTGGACGGATGAAAAATTTCGATCAACGTTTTACGGTAAATTATGCGATCCCTCTGGACAAATTTCCTGTAACGGATTGGCTAGGTGCTGACTATCGCTACCAGGCAAGCTATAACTGGCGGGCCGGGCCGTTGAACCGACCCGATGACCTCGGAATAATTGGTGACCTGCCTGACAGCCTTGACTTTAAAAACACAATTCAAAACAGCCGTGATCAAAATCTGACCGGAAGAGCGGATATGGTGAAGCTATACAACAAGATAAAATTCCTGAAAGAACTTAACACAGCACCCAAACCAGCCGCTACACGCACACCAACGAACTCCAAAGCCCCTGTAAAGCCCCTCCCGGAAGCCGATACCGTAAAGGAAAAAACAATTCCGCCTTTGGTGAAAGGCTTCTTCAGGGTATTGATGTCCCTTCGTTCAATCAATGGTACTTACAGCCTGACTGAAACAACTGTGCTGCCCGGCTTCATTAACGATCCAAAATTCCTCGGCATGGATGCAAATTGGGAATCTCCCGGCTGGAACTTTGTCATGGGGAGTCAGAATCCAGACATACGAAACAGGGCAGCGAAGAATGGCTGGCTAAGCAGGGGCAGCACCGGCAACAAGGCTTCATATCTCACGATGCCCTTTACACAAACGCGGAACAAGTCGATCAATCTCCGGGCAAATGTAGAGCCATCGCAGGATCTGAAGATACAACTCGACCTTAAAAAGGAAACCACCAATTCATACCAGGAGATCTTCCGGTACGATCCCGATCATGCCCAATGCTGATCCGGAAACAGGCTTTGCATCATTGAGCCCAAGCCGTGGCGGAAGTTACCGCATCTCTTTCCTCAGCATCAAAACCGTGTTCGATAAGAGCAATGATGAGGTATCATCAAAGGTTTTCACCGATTTTGAAAACAATCTCACCATCATTCAGGATCGCTTCAGGATCATCAACAATAACAATGAATTTGACTCGGCCTCACAGGATGTACTGATCCCGGCATTTATCGCAGCGTATTCCGGAAAAGATGCCAGGTCTATGAGCCTTTCTCCTTTTCCCAAGGTACCACTTCCAAACTGGCGCGTAGACTATACAGGCCTCAATAAAATACCGGCGATAAAAAATCTTTTTCAATCCATTACACTCTCCCATGCATATCAATCCAGTTATTCAGTGATGAATTACACGAATGCGCTTGAATTCACGGACAAGGAGGTGTTGGAGATCGACAGGCCAATCGAAGATTACAACCGAAGTTATTTCGGTTCCATTACAGATAATAAGCTATTGCCGGTCTATGTAATAAGTCAGGTGTTGATCTCAGAACAGTTTGCTCCATTGATTGGGGTCAATGTCCGAACCAAGAATCGAGTCACCGCCAATTTTCAATACAAGACAAAACGTGATCTGTCACTTAACATATCAAATGCTCAGATCACCGAACTCAATAGCAAGGATGTATCGATGGAGCTGGGTTTCACAAAGAACAATATGAGATTACCATTCAAATCGCAGGGCCGGCTTATTGTGTTGAAGAATGATCTTACTTTCAGGATGAATGTTACCGTAAGCGATACAAAGACAATTCAACGGAAGATCAACGAGCTCAACACTGTCACGAATGGTAACATCAATTTTCAGCTGAGACCCAACGTTAGCTATGTAGTCAATCAAAAGCTCAACATACAGCTCTACTTCGAAAGGACAGTCAATGAACCACTCGTTTCAAATTCTTATCGTCGCGCGACAACGCGGTTCGGAACGCAGATACGGTTCAGCCTGGCGCAATAGGCATAAGCAATTATGAATTATGAATTATGAGATATGAATTACAACATTTTAGGGATTCTCAAAATCGTAACGCGAATCCCAATAAAACCGTAATTTAACTATCCAGTCAATCTGCCATTTTTTAGCTATTTTTACCGCTCTAAAAACGGACTAAATCATGAATATTCCTGACGCTCTGAAATACACTAAGGATCACGAATGGGTAAAAATTGACGGCAAGAATGCAACGATCGGCATTACTGATTTTGCACAAGGTGAACTCGGCGATATCGTTTACGTGGATATTTCAACCGTAGGAAAAGAGGTTGGAGAGCACGAGATCTTCGGGACAGTAGAGGCCGTGAAAACCGTCTCTGATCTTTATATGCCCCTGGCTGGAAAAGTCCTTGAGGTAAATCCGATCCTCGATAAAAATCCTGAAAAAGTTAATGAAGACCCCTATGGCGACGGCTGGATGATCAAGATCGAGGTAAAAGGCTCCGGAGACGGACTGCTTTCTGCCAGCCAGTACAAAGAACTAATTGGAAAATAAGGAACATTGCTGATACTGTTGGTTGTTTAATTAGGACAAGACACTGAAGGAAGCATAGCCCCAGGATGATAGAATTACCAGTTATATCCAACGACGATACCCGTAAACGCAAGCCCAACTGGCTTAGGGTTAAGCTGCCAGTGGGTCCTGACTATGCGCGTGTACGCCGCCTTGTTGATGACTACAAGCTTCACACGATCTGTGAAAGTGGCAATTGCCCGAATATGGGCGAGTGCTGGGGGGCGGGAACGGCGACCTTTATGATCCTCGGAAATGTTTGTACGCGAAGCTGTACTTTCTGTGCAGTCGCTACCGGGCGGCCTACTGAATACGATACAGATGAGCCCAAAAGGGTCGCTGAAGCGATCAGGCTGATGGGCGTTAAGCACGCCGTTATCACGTCAGTGAACCGCGATGAGCTAAAGGACAGGGGCGCTGAGATATGGTACCAGACCGTGGTTGAGACAAAAGCCGTTAGCCCTGAAACAACTATTGAAACATTGATCCCCGATACAAAGGGCAACTGGGATGCCTTATACCGAATGATCGAAGGTGGGCAGGAAGTAGTTTCTCATAATATGGAAACAGTTGAGCGACTCTACCGTATCGTAAGGCCTCAGGCCAGGTACGCAAGGAGCCTCGAACAGATCAAGAAGATCAGGGAAGCTGGCATGAGAACCAAATCCGGGATCATGTTAGGAGTTGGAGAAACGAAAGAGGAAGTATTCAAGGCCATGGATGACCTCGTAGCACATGGATTGTTGATACTTACCCTGGGTCAATACCTGCAACCTACCAAGCTGCATCTTGAGGTTGCAGAGTTCATCCATCCCGAGACATTTGAAATGTACAGGGAGGAAGGGCTCAAGCGTGGGCTGCGGTACGTGGAGTCGGGACCCCTGGTAAGGTCATCTTATCACGCCGAGCGGCACGTCAATGTCCCAATAGACTGAGCCGGCCTGTCATTATCACTTTTCTATTTCAGTCAAATCTTTTATATTTTTGTAAAAACCCAATTTGTGCTGCGCAAATTCTTTCAACGCGACAAGAATTACATACTTGAAAAAGCACAACTTTCACTCCGCGATCAATTGCTCCAATACCTTGTTGACTATGTAAAAGTAGAATATCTGTTGCGTTGTAATCCCCTTGGACTTGCTGATGATACCTCACTAAAGATACAAGCTCACAGGGACGATGATTTCGAGAAGGTCCATGAATTCTATCTTTCCCTTTCCGGTATTTTCAGATTCAAATTCTACGCTGATAATCAGCTGGAACTGATATTCGAAGGTGTAAACGATTTTGAAAAATATCAGAAAGAATGGAGCGCTGCATTCAGACGTTGGGTTAAAGAGTTTTGCAAGCAGGAGAATTTCATCCGTGCTATTCTAGAGCTCACTGTGTTTTATCCTGAAGACTATACGCCCGGAATGGCAGGATTACGACTGAGTATTTTCATCACAAAACAATTCGACATAAAAATTGATCCTCAGAAAGGAATAGTGAAGCGTATCGCCTGAGCATTGGAATTTTCTGTGCTTTGATCGATAATCATTCAGCGTTACCGCAGGACCTTGAAGTCCTCAAAGTTTTTCAGCTCACCACTCAAGACTTCCACTTTTTCGACAATGGCTCTTGGTGGTCCCTGAAGGCACCATGCATGGAAAGTTGCCAGATCTTCCGGCGGCCCCTCCGCTTCAATTTGAACGTTTCCATCGGGGAGATTCCTCACCGTCCCCTTCAGACCCAAAGCATCGGCTTTAGCTTTCGCAGAAGCGCGAAAGAATACGCCTTGTACCTGGCCAGAAACAATAAGCGTAAGATGCCTTCTCATGATTGGATCATATGCGCCTCAGAAGATATAGTCTGTACTGAGAAAAGCTGATTCCCGGTTGCGGATGATCTGACTGATGATTTGCTTGTTATCATCGGTGGCTTTGGTTGCAACTATGGTGCGTATTGAAAAAACACGCAACGCATCCGCTATTGAAAGTGTACCTTCAGCCGAGTCCTTCCTTCCGTTGAATGGGAAGGTATCGGGCCCACGTTGACTTTGTGCATTTAAATTAATTCGGCCAACCTGATTAACAAAAGCATCCATCAGACTTGCTACTCTTTTCGAATCATTGCCAAAGATACTGACCTGTTGCCCAAAGTTTGAATTGACGACATAGTTTATGGCTTCTTCATCATCCCGGAAGGAGACGACCGGGACCACAGGGCCGAATTGTTCTTCCCAGTATATCTTCATCCTTTCATTGACAGGATACAGAACAGCCGGATAGAAGAAAGATTCTATGTACTCGCCGCCGTTCTCGTTGACAACGGCAGCACCATTCGCCTTTGCATTCTCAACAAGACCTCTCAGGTAGTCGACCTTGCCGGGCTCCGGCAATGGTGTAAGAGAGACACCCGCCTCCCAGGGCATTCCAGGCTTCAGCTTTTTAAGGGAAGCATTAAATTTTTTCAGAAATTCCTGAACGACATCGTTATGCACGAATAAGATCTTTAATGCCGTACATCGCTGGCCGTTGAAGGAAAGCGCGCCGGTGATGCATTCGCTTACGGCGTTGTCAAGATCGGCATCGGGAAGAACGATTGCCGGGTTTTTAGCATCTAATCCCAATACAGCCTTCAGCCGGTGTGACTTAGGATGAAGCTTCTTCAATTCATTGGCTCCTTTGTTGGTGCCGATGAAAGCGAAGATATCAATTCTTCCTGTTTCCATGAGCGCGCCAACGGTTTCGCGTCCACGGCCATAGATGATGTTAATGACACCTGGCGGGAAGCTCGTGCGGAACGACTCTATAAGTGGTTTGATCAGCAATACACCATACTTGGCTGGTTTGAATATTACGGTGTTTCCCATGATGAGGGCGGGAATCAATGTAGAGAATGTTTCATTCAACGGATAATTGTAAGGGCCCATGCATAACGCTACGCCTATGGGTACCCGTCGGATCTGGGCCATAAATCCCTGCTCTTCTACAAGTTTGGCCGAGTTACGGTCCAGTTCCTTATACGATTTTATCGTATCGACAATATAGTCGCATGTCCTGTCAAATTCCTTTTCTGAATCCTTCAATGTTTTTCCGATCTCCCACATCAATAATTTCACAACCTCTTCGCGTTGCTTGCGCATATGCTCCAGAAACTTTTCGACGTGCTCAATGCGTTCGGCAACGCTCATGGTTGGCCATAATCCATGTCCCAGGTCATAGGCCTTCACGGCAGCGTCGAGAGCCTGCAGCGATTCTTTGCTGGTAAGCAATGGCGTGCTTCCAATTTCTTTTTGAGTGAGTTTGTCTCCGGTCCTGATAAATACCGGGCTCAATACGGGGTTGAGATTACCCTCCCACATCCGTAGTTCACCATCGATGAGGTATTCGCGTTGTTCGATCTTTGTGTGGATTTTGAATTGTTCAGGTATGTCAGTGTCGGAAGGAAAGTGTAGTGGAAACGTTTGACTCATGAGTATAGCGTTAAGGGTTGTTTAATTCAACAATGGCGGGTCCCGAAGAAGTTCCGATACGCGTTGCACCAGCATCGATCATTGCAATCGCTTGCTCGCGTGTTTTAATACCGCCAGATGCCTTTATACCAACATGTGCCGGCAAAGTTTTTTTCATCAACGCGATATTTTCCACTGAAGCCCCTGTACCAGCAAAACCTGTTGATGTTTTCACAAAGTCGGCGCCTGCATCAGCGCAGAGCGTACAGGCTTTGACGATCTCGGTATCGGAAAGATAGGCCGTCTCGATGATTACTTTCAACAGTACTTCATATTTGTGGGCTAACGAAGAACATTTGGCGATCTCGATTTTGGTCCAAGGAATACCGGTCTTGAATGCACTGATGTTCCATACCATGTCAACTTCGTGGGCGCCGTTCTCTACTGCCCGTTGTATTTCATCCAGCTTCGTTTCAGTCATGTTGTAGCCGAGGGGAAATCCGGAAACGGTAATGAGCTTGATGTTAGCTGCTCCGATCTCCCGTTTCGCTCGCTTGACCCAAAAAGGTGGAACGCATATTCCATGGAAGCCTGACGATTTTGCTTCCTCAACTATTCTGTCAATGTCTTTGATTGTAAGTACCGGGCTGAGATTGGTATGCTCGATGAAAGCAGCAATGTTCATTGTGGCAAGTTACCAAAACCAACCACATCGAAGTGTATTCAGGTCAGTGCCTGATACCGCACTGTTTACAAAACTTCATCTTGTTGGCTGACCTTTTCTTCGGGAGACGTTTATGACCAAAGTATGCCGGATTAGCATATTGCGGTCTCATCAGGTTTTTCTCATTCTTACGATAAGTCTTTGCACGGGCAGCCATTCGCTGTTCGAATTCCTTCTGCGCATTATAAGTTGGACCGTGTGACTTCTTTACTTTACGGTGAGATTCTTTAGGCGCAACAAAGTCTTCGCTGCCCGGATCAAGTGTAGTTGGTTGATTAACTGGAGTTCCCTTACGTGCGGCTTTCTTCTCCTTACGCGTTAGTTGCGCATACGAGGTTAGCGTCATTACTACAAGCACTATCGAGAGCAGAAATTTCATAAGGGGAATTTCAAATATATTAACTCCTGAGACGGATAAAAATTGTTTGCCGTCCGGTTACTTGTACAAAACGAGGGCCGGATGTAAATGAGGTTGGGCATAAAATGAAACTGCCTTCAGTTTCCCGAAGGCAGATCAAAAAAACCAACCTAAACCTAATATTTTAGATGCTTTTGGCTTGCGTCATGGATTGTTCCTTGCGGTAAATCCATGGAGGTGTAGGGTTTTCATCCTGCCACAGGCCTTTTTTCTTCATTTGTGAGGCTGCGCGATACGATTCGAGCGCCGATTGCGGATTTGTTTCAGTTGTCCAGGCTAAACCTTCTTTCAACAACTGGATACGGGGATCTTTCTTCCCATTTACGAAAACTTCGCCCAATGAATTTCCAAGACGATCCTTGCCAATAACATTGATTTCTACCTGCTTGCCCAAGGTCAGCTTCTCAAGGCATATTTTGGCTTCCTCGCCAAAAGCTTGTCTGATCTCTGGACAGTCAATTCCCGCAAGCATGACATTGTAAGTATGGCCATCATTTGCCAGTACCTGAAGGGTGTTTCCGTCAATAACTGAAATGACTTTGCCTTTGATGGAACCGGCCAGCGCTGCGCCGGAAACGGCCAGGAAAACGATTGCGCTGATAAGGAATTGCTTCATATATAGGTGTTTTTTCTCCCTAAAAGGCAAAAAGCCCTCCAAGGTCAAAAACCCCTAAATCAGCTAAAAACACATTAAAATGGGCTAATACCACGAAAAGTGGTTTCAAATTGGGATAAATCCCGGACCAGAATGAGACTACTTGCAGTATTGGTCGATCTGGAACTTCGCTTTTGTATCGCCGAACTCCACAGCACGCCTCCAGTCGAAACAGGCTTTGTCCTTCTCATTCAGGCGGTAGTAGAAATTTCCGCGTTGCTTGTAAAACGAGGCGTTTTTAGGCTCGATCCGGAGGGCTTCGTCCATATCAGAGACACCGGCCCCATAATCATCAAGTTGTGACTTGCAGGTCGCACGATTGTAATAGGCCAGGGCATCCTCGGGATTGATCTGGATCACTTTATTATAATCCAACATTGCACCTTCATAATCTTCCAACGTTTCCTTGACGAGGCCCCTGTTGAAGTGGGCGTCCGTATTTTTAGGGTCCATGTCTACGGCTTTGTTCAGTTCTCCTACTGCCTGTTTATAATCTTCAAGTGCCAGGAAAACCCGTCCTTTGTTAAGATGTAATGCTACACTGTTCTCTCCTGCCTTTTGGGCGTTGTCAAGATCGGCGAGCGCGGCCTGATACTCCTCTGCTTCGATCTGCATGAGTCCGCGTTTGAAGTACACATCTTTGTCTTTCATTCCTGCGTCGATCAGCTTGTCATAGTATTCCCTTGCAGGAGCAAATTTCTTCATGCTATAATATGCATTACCCAGGATGAGGTGCAGTTCAGGGCCGGGTTTCTCGGTAAGCTTTTCAACTTCACGGAGATCTTGTACAGCCTCCTCGAACTTGTTGGTTCTGACGTATGCTTGTCCGCGGTTCTCAAGGGCTTTAATGAAATCCGGCTTCTTTGTCAATGCCGTGCTGAAGTCTGCAATGGCAAGCGGAAAGTTTTCCTGATTTAAGTAAGCCTTACCCCTGTTGTTAAACAATAGGGGATCCGTGATGCCAAGAGAAATGGCTTGCGTATAATCCGGAATTGCTCCTGCAAGATTGTTGGTCACGAACTTTGCATCGCCACGATGAAAGTAAGCGATACCCATTTTTGGATCTTTACTTATGGCTTCGTCAAAATCCTTGACGGCGCCTTCATAGTTTTTAGTCTCATATCTTGCATGTCCCCGCATGTCGAAGGCCGCAGGATCCTTTATTCCTGTATTGATAGCCTTGTCAAAATCCGAAATCGACCCGGCGAAATCTTTCATGTAATACTTTGCAGCACCACGCTTGTAGTACAGGTTTGAATCTTCTTGTCCCGCGGAAATTGCTTTGCTGAGGTCAGCCAATGCCTTCTCATACTCTTTCACTTCAAAAAGAGCGTAACCCCTGGCGGCGTAAATTGTGTTATCCTTGCTGGCGCCTTCGATCGCTTTAGTGAGATCTGCAATAGCGCCGGGATGATCTTTCGTGTTGTATTTGGAAACCCCAAGTGCGGCGTATTCATCGGCGGTAGCTTCCCCCCTTGAGACAACGATAGCCATATCTGCAATAGTACCAGCATAATCCTTCAGCTGGTACCTGGCAAATCCTCTGTTCTTCAGGGCCTGAGTATAATCCTGTTTGATTCCCAGTGCTCTGTCAAAGTCCGCGATAGACTCTTTGGCCATACCTTCATTGAGCTTTGCTTTCCCCCTATTGTTAAAGACCAGTTCATCATTCGCTCCCAACGCGATTGCTTTATCATAAGCTTCGATCGCCCCTTTGAAATTGTTGCTTTTGAAACGGACATTTCCCAGCTGATAGTAAATATCCTTGTTTTTGCTGCCCAGGGACGCGGCTTTATCGAGCGCAGGCAACGCCTCCTTGTCTTTTTGTGACGCCAGGTAGGATAAGCTTAATGCTTCATAGACACTAAGATCCGCTTTGCCTTTCTGAACAGTCTTTTCAAGGTCTGCAACGGCCCCGCTATACTCTTTCTGCTGGAAATTTGCCTGGCCCCGCTTCAAATAAAGTTCATCTTCTTTTTCCCCTGCTTGTTCAGCCGCATTCAGCGCCTGCTGCGTGCCGGTATAGTCATTGGCATCGTACCTCAGGTAGCCCGCGTAAAGCGATACTTTTCCGTCCTTAACACCTGCACTCAATGCCTTGTCGAGATAGCTCTTTGCTGCTTCCTTCTTGCCCAGTGAATAATTCGCAATTCCCAGCATTTTCAAAACTTCAGGCGTTTCACCCTCAGTGGCTTTAGCTTTCTCGAGATCTTCAACCGCCCCCCCAAAATCCTTCGTTGCAAATTTTGCCATACCCCTGTTGAGCTGAGCCTTGACGTAAGATGGATTCAGTTGTATGGCCTTGTTGAAGTCAGCTATAGCGCCGGGAAGATCATTAAGATTCGTTTTTGCTTTACCACGGTTATTGAAAAGTACCGCGTCGTTGGAGCCCGCTTTTACCGCTTCGTCATAATGTTTTAGTGCCGCTGCGAAATCATTTTTCATGAATTTGATGTCACCACTGGTCTTATAGACCTCCTGATCCATTGAGCCCAGCGCGATAGCTTTGTCAAGATCCTTTGCACTGTTGTCGTAGTCCTTCTGTACTGCTTCAGCCAAGCCTTTATACTGAAAGATCTCTTTTGAGGACGCTCCGGCATTAACTGCCTTTGTCAAAGATTCAATCGCTCCGCTATAGTCTTTATTTTTATACTGGCATTGTCCGAGTTGAACGAAGATCTCTTTATCGGTCGATCCCATTGAGACCGCAGCGGATAAACTTTTTGATGCCTCTTCACAATTTCCCTGTTGCGCATAACTGAGTCCTAACATTTTGAAGATCTCTTTATCGCGCACTCTTTTTTGGACAACAATGTCAAGGGCTTCTGCTGTGCCTTTATAATCCTGAAGCTGATATTTAGCTGTACCAACCTTTTGATAGAATTCCACGTCCGCCCTGCCCGAGGCAATGACCTTGTCAAAGTCGGAAATGCTTCCTTTCCAATCCTGAAGCTGATAACGGGTTTCCGCCCTGTTCAAATGTGCGTTGATGTTACCGCCCTTGATCTCCAGGGACTTGTCGAAATCGGGCAACGCGCCTTTAAAATCCTGCTGATTAAGTTTAGCCTTTCCCCTGTTATTGTAGACAACGGCGTCGGATTTGCCAGCTGCAATGGCTTTGTCGTAATATGTTATTGCTTCACGGAAGTTATCCATTCTGAACTTTGAGTTTCCGAGGTTGGCAAATGTTTCAGCATTGGAGGCTCCCATGCTTACTGCTTTCTCAAGGTCAGTTGAAGCACCTTCTATGTCTTCGAGATTATATCTTGTGTTCCCCCGGTATTCAAAAAGCTCTGCAGTATTTATCCGCGCCTTTACCGCTTCATCCAGATCGGTTTTGGCTTTTTCGTAATCCTTGGTATGGTAATAAGCTACGGCACGCTTAACATAAACTTCCTTATTGGGGAATCCTGCGTTGATCAATTGCGTGAATTGAGTAACCGCTCCATTATAGTTATTTGCTGACAGGTCTTTTAATCCGGCATCCCATTGAATGCGCATTAAGGAATCGGTCTTTTGGGCGAAGGTGGAAAATGTTAACAACAGCAGTCCTAATGCAAGGTATCGTGCGCTCATGACAGTTGATTGATAAAAGCCTCAAAGTTATTAAATCCGCGGGTGATTCCTTACTGGTAAGTTCTCATTGCCGGTGGAACTGAAGCATTGCTATTTCAATGATGTATGATAACGCCGGTTGAGTGAAGAATTCGGGAAAATTATTAGCTCTTTACCACATTGCCTGCGACCTGCATAGTTTCTAAAGAAGGCGTGGCGTTGCCACCTTTAGGTTCGATCGTTATGGCAAATGTTGTGGCGCCTGATGAAATTTGTTTCATTTTCAACAATCCACTGGTATTGCTGTCGAACACGCCGGCGTCAACGGGCTTACCGTCAATGATGGCCCACAACTGGTATTGTTTCTCGGCCGTGAGTTCTTTCATCTCCTGGATGCTAAGATAAACCTCCCGGGTAGATTCGTTCCAATAAACAGAAGCCAATGCACTGGGTGCATTTGGAGTGCCTTTCATGACAACTCTCTGAAATGCAGGGTTATTGAAAACATTAAGATCAGCCTCAATACGCTCCAGTCTTTGATTGACATTATTGTAGTCCTGGGCTACACGCTGATTCTGTGCTATCAGCTCCGTGAGGTTCCCTTCCGTTTTTTTCCATTTATTCCAATAATCATACGCGAGATAGGAAGATATCAAAGCAATAGTGAGGGAAGCTGCGGCTGCAAATTTCCACCTGCCAATGCCCCGGCTTTCTGTTTCGAGCGGAATTATTTTTGACTCTGCCTTTCTGCCGTCAATCGTATCAAACAGGGCTTTCTTTACCGAAGCACGTGGAGTGATCGCACCCCTTATTAAGAGGGCTTCCTGGGTATCTTCGATGATAGCCAGCTCCTTTCTCAACTCCGGATACAAGCCGAGGTTCCTTTCAACCTCAGCCCGTTCCTGTTCAGAGAGCTCTCCCTGAACATAGGCCTCAAGAATTCCAGACGATATGTATTCTTCGACGTTCACTCGACTAACAATTTTCTTAGAACTTTCATAGCCAGACGCATCCTTGTCTTCACCGTTCCCAAGGGGAGGTTGAATTCTTCTGATATCTCTGCCTGCGTATACCCTTTTAAGTAGTGTTGGTCGATTATAAATCGTTGGTCTTCGGGAAGATCCTTGATAAGCTCCTTTATGCCTATCGCCTCCACTTTCTGCTCCACGTAATCTTCCCTGTCGATCCTATTTACGAAGTTATCGATATCCCCAGTTTTTTTATCCTTACTAAATTCTTTGGAGCGGGTTTTATCAATGGCCTGATTACGGGCAATATTGAGCATCCAGGTAAAGAGCTTTCCTTTTGTTACATCATAGGAGTCGATCCGGTCCCAGATCTTGAGAAAGACATCTTGCAGCACTTCTTCCGCTAATTCTTCTTTTTTTATGATCCTGGAGATCACACCCAGCAACGCACCGGCATAGTGATCATATAAGTACTCCAATGCGCTACGGTCTTTGCCTTTCAGAGCAGCTACCAAAGAATCTTCAGCGATATGTTTCTGTTGCGTCGGGATGAAAGTCCTGGTTACAGTGCGAAAATATCAAAAAAAACAGAGGATTCACCATCACGCGTTCATTCATCCTCAAGCATTCTTTTCGATAAAAGAATAAGTCCATGAAATCCAGCGGCGGTCATACATGCGTATGTCTGAAAAACAAAAAAACCAAGTATCTATGAAATTAGAATTCAAACTCAAAGCGCTCGGTGTTGCAGTGGTAGTGGTTATGGCCGGTGTTGCCAGCTACCTGATCGCTGCAGATCACATCGACGCACCAGCAGTGACTGGAACAGGTTCCGACATCACTGATTTTTATGCTTTCCAAAGTCCTTCCAATGCAAACAACATGGTATTTGTTGTTAACGTGCAGGGACTGCTTGCGCCGGCAGCAACCGGTGCAGCATCATTCGACGAAGAAGTAATGGTCGAGATCAACATTGACAACTCTGCAACGAAAGACAATATGGAGGATCTGGTCATCCAGGCGTCTTTTGAAGATGGTCGCGTTCACATCCATGGTCCTTCAATGCCAATTGAAAAAGGTCTTCAGAGCACCTTGTTGAACTCAACAACCGTTGAAGCAGACATCACAGCTTATGGCAGCACCGCAGTTGTCGGCGAAAGCAGCGGAATGAAAGTTTTCGCAGGTCCGCGCGATGATCCATTCTTTTTTGACCTCGACCAATTCAAGGCCATTATTGGCGGCACTGCAACTTCATTTGACAATCCAGGTACCGATACCTTCGCAGGAACGAACGTACTTTCAATCGTCGTGGAATTGCCGAAGTCAATGTTGGGAACAGGTTCTATCAACGCCTGGGCAACATCAAACCGTAAACTTTAAGAAAAAAAAGAATCCAACTATGAAAGATATATTGAAGACGTTCTCTATGGCCGCAATAGCCGCCTTAGCATTGAGCCTGACCGCTTGTGACGATGATGACAATGATACTGCGCCGATCGTTATGTATGAGCAGGAAGATCACATGGCAAGACCAGCGATCAATACCGTATTCGTGTCCGCTGGTGAAAAAGATATGTTCAACACCACGACACCGTCAGCAATGGGTGCCGCATTTGCCACCAAGTTCAAGGATAAATTGCTTGCGCTTAACGCAGGATATACAACCAATCTTCTTACGCTCGACGCAACAACATTTACAAGTGTTCTGGCTACGGATGTTCTAACTGTATCCCTAACCGCGCCCACAACATTCTACGATGGAACAAATGTTCTCACGGGAAGAAAACTTGATGATGACGTTATCACGGTTGAGTTGATCCTGCTCTTTGGCGGACCTGATGCCATGTCGAATCCAGGGTTGACTGATGACCACGTCGACGCAAACGACAAAGCATTCTCGTCAACATTCCCTTATCTGGCTACACCACATTGATCTGGGCAATTATGAATTATGAGTTATAGATTATGAATTGGTGCCTTAAAATGGCTTTCCATAACCCATTTCATAATTTATAATTCATAGTTCGCTATTAGCCAGAACTTCTTAATTCCTCACCTCATGAAAACCAATCTATACCTACTCGCACTGTGCTGGATGCTTCTCCAATCATGCGTGAACCGCGATCCCGTAGCATCACGTGCGGATTATGAATCGTACATCGCATTGCCTGTTAGAACATCTGACAACAGCAACGCTGAAGAGATGAAGTTCTGGAGGGATCGGCTTAACAAAGACACTGGAGATGAAACGGCCCTTACCAAGCTGGCAGGGCTTTATTCGGAGCGATTTAAGTCAACGGGCATTGTGGGAGACATTCAGGCATCCGATAGTCTGTTTCACACCGCGCTTGAAATGAGTGACGACGACGTAAATATATACCAGACCCTTGCCGCAAACGCCATTACTCAACATCGCTTCAGACAGGCTGCTGTCTATGCAGACAAAGCACTCGCGCTAAAAGATAAGAAGGCTGCAAGTCTTCTGATCCTTGCCGATGTTTCACTGGAGCTAGGTGATGTGGCAGCCGCCAATCAGATCCTCAGGCAGTTCACCAACAAGAACTCATTTGCTTATCTTATCCGTGCAGCTAAAGTAAAAGACCATGAAGGTCATCTTGACAGCGCCATCATCATGATGGAGAAAGCATACGAAAGGATCAAAGGAAACAAAGGCACTGCGCAATGGACGCTTTCGAATCTGGCGGATATGTATGGCCACGCAGGAAGAATAAGAGAAGCTTACGACGCCTATCTTACGGTACTGAAAAATGATCCACGTGATGGATATGCGCTGAAGGGTATTGCATGGATCGCGCTATCAAATGATCACAATGTCAAGGATGCAGAAGAGATCATAACCTCACTCGCTTCACGAAAACGCATGCCCGAAGCCTATCTGATGCTGGCCGAAACCGCATCCCTCAAAGGTGACATTAAATCCAAAACGGAATGCTTGAGCAGATTTATTGAAATGGCGAGCACCGACGGCTATAAGACGATGTATAACAAATATCTGGCTAACATTAAGGCTGATGAATTTGACGATGCTGAGGGATGTATTGCGATTGCCAAAGCGGAAATTCAAAACAGGCCGACACCTCAATCTTATGATCTGCTCGCCTGGGGCTATTACACAAAGAAGGAATACGTCCGCGCGCTGGAGATATCAACAAAGTATGTAGTCGATCAGACGCACGAACCTGAGGCCATCTTCCATACGGGAATGATCTATCGGGCGGCCGGAAAGAATGATGAAGCGCGCAGATACCTTAAGGATGCAAAAGGCAGCTCATTTGAGCTTGGTCCAACCGTTACTAAAAAGATCGAAAAAGCCCTCCGGACACTATAATGAAACAAAGGCTGACCCAATGGCTTGTTGTGATGAAAAGGATTACGATCACACTTTTTCTTTCCGTCATCTGCTTCATGATACATGGACAGGGGATGATCTCAGGTACCGTCCGGGAGGACAACAGCACGGAAGCGTTAACAGGTGCATTCATCAGGATCGCAGGTTCAGACATTGCAGCTGTCGCTGATGATCAAGGAAATTTTAAGCTCAAAAATATTCAACCTGGCTACCATACGCTTAACGTCACTTTTGTTGGCTATCAATCATATTCTGATTCAGTCGAGGTCCTTGATCAAAGCACAACAACGTTATCGATAAACATGAAGCCCGGGGATATTCAGCTTAGCGATATCACCATTACAGCCAATCAACTGCAATCCGCTAATACGTTATCTCAACTGGACATCAGGTTGCGTCCCACCAACACTTCTCAGGATATTCTGAGGATGGTGCCGGGTTTATTCATAGCACAGCATGCCGGCGGGGGAAAAGCAGAACAGATATTTCTGCGAGGCTTTGACATCGATCACGGAACAGATATCAATCTCGAGGTGGATGGCTTGCCTGTTAACATGGTTTCTCACGCGCATGGCCAGGGTTATTCAGACCTACACTTTATCATACCGGAGGTTATACATTACGTCGATTTTAATAAAGGACCATACAATGCAGACAAAGGCGATTTCACGACGGCGGGCTATGTCGACTTCCAGACCAAAAATTATCTTGAAAGCAATTTTGCCAGGCTGGAAGGTGGTCAGTATGGAACTGCACGAGGGGTAGCAGGCGTGAATGTTGGTGATCCCAGCCACTCGAAAGTAACGGGCTACGTTGCGTCCGAATTCTTTAGGACTGATGGTTATGTCGAAAGTCCTCAGGATTTCAACAGGTTCAATATCATGTCCAAACTATCGACACGCCTCAGGAACAACGATCTGATAACATTCAACTCGTCATTCTTCAGAAGCGAATGGGACGCTTCCGGGCAAATTCCCACACGCGCCGTTGAAAATGGCATGATTACACGATTTGGCTCCATCGACAACACTGAGGGCGGCAAAACGCAGCGCGTAAATCTCTCTGTTAAACACGTCCATGAATTCTCTTCCGGGTCTTACTTCACCCAGCACGCTTATGCTGTCCGTTATGATTTTAACTTATACTCCAATTTCACATTCTATCTCAATGATGCTGATCACGGTGATCAGATCCAACAGCAGGAGTCACGGATGATCTACGGGTACAAAGCGGGCTATACATCGTCCGGTAATTTGTTTGGAAAAACATTGACAACGGAGGTTGGTGCCGGATTCCGTGCGGACGATGTTGATAACATCAGGTTGTCGCATACTGAAAAGCGTCAGTTCATCAGCAATATCAAGCTGGGCGACGTAAATGAAATGAATGTCAACGCATTTGCTGCCAGCACCCTCAACCTGACCAATCAATGGTCGCTGCACGCCGGCCTTCGGGTCGACTATTTCAATTTCAGATATAATGATAAGCTCGCGAGTACGAACAGTGCTGTCGGCAAAGGGATCGTTAGCCCCAAGCTGATGATAAACTACCAACTAAATGCAAAGACACAGTTGTATCTGAAAACAGGCCTGGGATTTCATTCCAATGATACCAGGGTCGTTACCGCGCAGGATGGTCATGAGATCCTGCCCAAGGCACTTGGCATCGATGTTGGACTCAATTCAAAGATCACCGATAAACTCCTCGTCAGTTTTGCCCTGTGGAAACTCGATCTTCAGCAGGAATTCGTCTACGTCGGCGATGAAGGAGTGGTCGAGCCCTCTGGAGAAACCTCAAGGGAAGGTATCGACCTTTCCGTTCGTTATCAGCTTCTTCCGTGGTTGTATTTTGACGGTGATGTCAACGTCACAAATCCGAAGGCCAAATCGGTTCCATCAGCGGAGGCTTACATTCCCCTGGCACCAACCTTTTCCAGCATCGGTGGTTTGTCGTTCCGTGTGAAAAATGGGTTCAATGGTAGCATAAGGTATCGTTACCTGGGAGACAGGCCTGCCAACGAAGACAAAAGTGTAATAGCCCGGGGCTATTTCCTTTCCGACGCAATTCTGAATTATACACGAAAGGCCTTTGAGATCGGTCTATCGGCCGAGAATATCTTCAATGCCAAATGGAATGAAGCGCAGTTTGACACAGAATCCCGCCTTAAGGACGAATCTGAGGCTGTATCGGAAATACACTTCACTCCAGGAACACCGCTATTTGTGAAGCTCAGGATGAGCATATTCTTTTAAGATCACCACGCTTTGGGTCCCGTATGGCACCTAAACCGCGTATTTTCCTTCTTTGGGAGACCGGCTGGGCCTCGGCAGTTTGTCTAAGCGGAACTTTTTCCTGAGCTTTCACCTTGTGGAAATAGGTCTTATCAAACATCCATGATGACAGCAACATTATTATTTCTAAGTGGGGTCGGATTCCAGGAGATCCTTCTTATCGGATTGGTGATTCTTGTTTTCTTTGGCGCAAAGAAAATACCTGAATTCATGAAAGGCCTCGGGAAAGGCGTCCGCGAATTCAAAGATGGTATAAAACCAACTGATCCCACCAAGGAGACTACGGATAAGGACGAGGAGTAGCAATGACTATTTCCTGACGATCAGCAACAGGTCTAGAGCCGTAGCAGGGTCGTCTACCACTATGTAGTCATCGAAATGAATATTCTCGACCAGCAATTGATCCTTTGATTGCAGCTTATTTCTATTCCATCGGTTCAATATCTCGTATGGTATTCTCAGCAAGGATGCAGGCAGGCGATATTGAAGGTTGAAAATGTCAAACCTTGTTAACCTTTCAACCGACCGCTTGTTCTTCTCATAATAGGCCATAACTTTTTCGTTGCCCGTGATGCCTTTCAATTCAACGCTCTTGAATATCTGCTGTGCCAGGCCTTTGAGCTCCCCGGGCAAATACTCCCTGATGTGCCACGGGTTTCTTGAAAGGGACATCTGCCTGTTTGGTGTAGTTAACATTGCGACACCTCCGGGCTTAAGCACACGCTTTATCTCGTTTAAAAATGTTTTATCATCCTGTATATGTTCTATCACCTGAAAGCTGACGATCGTGTCGTATGTATTGTCGGCCAGGCCTGTTAAAGGTGGGATATTCATGCTGACAAACTTTGCCCCGGGGAATTTCCTGCGTAACACCGCCAGGGCTTCTTCAATCTTGTCGACCGCCGTGAAGCTGTTTGACTGCTCCATTAAGGTTGCCACGCCACGACCTTCTCCGCAGCCGACTTCAAGAACATCACCATTTACATAATCTCTGGCGACAACATAAGCCTTGAAAAGACGTTGATGTATGGGATTATCCGATACAATTTCATCACTTGTGATCTCGGTTGTATAAACTTTAGACATCTGGCGGCAAAAATAACGATTTGGCAGGTTACTTGATCTTACAATGACACCTTACGTCACATAACTTCGTAATGTTGAAAACCTTAATTAATTTGAGCGTAAATATGCGGTACGCCCTTTACTTTCTTCTATTTGCTACTTTTCCTGCTTTCAGTCAGGCGCTTCGGGACATCAACTACAGCTTTGTATACGATCCTACCGAGCCTTTTACCTTAGAGATGAAGTCTGTTCATTCCGGTAACGGGTGGACATCCTATTATTCATTCGTACTCGAAGATTCTTCTCAACGAACAGACCAATACGTGTTTCAATGGGAGGTGCGCACGACACTTGAAGAACAGCAAGGCACTACTGTTGATCCTGCATCTATTGAGAAGGTTGTATCGAAAAATGAGATCAACGGATCAGTTAAAGTCGCTAACGGAACCAGCACGCGATATCTGACTGTCAGGGTACTGAACAATCTCGCGAAACGGGTCTGGTTATTCTATAGCACATTACCTGCAAATTCGCCCCCCAATGGCTACATGTCGACCGGTGGCTATGTTATCAAGCAAAATTATGCAAAGGTAAATACACCAATCGTTATCGCCGGTTTAAGCGGGACCAATGCAGCTTCCTTTTACAGCGACGATTTTCCAGCCGCTGTCCCCGCTTTTTCGGAAGGTATGGGAAGAGTTTCCAGAGTCATGAAAGTTGACACGACCTATATCATACCCGAAAATACGCCAGTCACTTTTACTGAAAAGGGACTTTATCTTGTTCAAAAAGATACCAGCTCAAAGGAAGGTTTTGCTTTCCGTGCCGAAGAAGATTATCCTAGGCTTACAAAGGTTGAAAGCCTGGCGGATCCCCTCATCTACATTTGTACCAAGCAGGAATTCGCCCGTGTCAAAGAAGCTAAGGGCGACAAGAAAGCATTCGACCGCGTTATACTGAGCATCGTTGGGACCTCGGAACGGGCACGCAATTTTATGCGTAACTATTTCAAGCGTGTTGAATGGGCAAACCGATACTTCACCTCTTATAAAGAGGGCTGGAAGACAGACCGTGGTATGATATACATTCTTTTCGGATTACCCGATGAACTGTTTAAGTTCAGCGACCGTGAGGTCTGGAATTATAAGAACGACGATTTCAAAATAACCTTCACTTTTGTCAAGTCCAGTACATTGTTCGATCCCGAAAATTTTGTGTTGATCCGCGATAAAAAATTCCAGGAGACCTGGTATGAAAAGGTCGATCTTTGGCGAAACGCCCGTTTCTAATGCTCCTCAATGCTATGGAGCGCAAAACATCTCTTTACATTGTCCCTACACCCATCGGCAACCTTGGGGATATAACACTGCGGGCACTAGAAGTGCTAAAGGCGGTAGATGTTATTCTTGCAGAGGATACGCGCACCTCCGGATTTCTGCTTAAACATTATAATATTCAGAAGCCACTCTCCAGCTTCCATAATTTTAACGAGCATAAGGTCGTTAATAATTTCGTCGAACGGATGTCCAGGGGTGAAGTTATGGCTTTGGTGTCCGATGCGGGAACGCCAGGCATTTCGGATCCAGGTTTTTTACTGATCCGGGCAGCCCTTCAGGCTGAACTTTTGATTGATTGCTTGCCTGGTGCAACAGCATTTGTTCCGGCATTGATCAAATCCGGATTGCCTTGCGACCGGTTTGTCTTTGAAGGATTTCTTCCTCATAAAAAAGGGAGACAAACGATCTTAAAAAAATTAGCTGAGGAAGAAAGGACTATGATCTTCTATGAGTCGCCGTACCGGTTAACTAAAACATTGGAGCAATTCAAGGTGCAATTCGGCGCTGACAGGATAGTCTCAGTTTCACGTGAGCTCAGTAAAATGTTTGAAGAAACCAAAACAGGAACTATTGAAAGTGTACTCGCTCATTTTCTGGCAAAGGAAGTCAAAGGTGAGATCGTGATCGTTCTCTCCGGAAAATAAGCTTAAACAACGAGAAAAGAATTCCACAACAAATGTTCTGTATTCCTAATGTTGAGTATATTCACCCTTTGCGGAAAAGAGCAATATTAAAATATGAAGATGGTGGACATTTACGTTTTAAGAATGTCATAACGGGCGTGAATAGTTTTTTTTCATGAGCATCAATTTAAAAGATATAGTTAGGAATGTCATTGACGTATGTGGTCAGGTTGGCGAATTCATTTACGCAGAAGGTTCCAATTTTGATCGCGCGCGCATAGAACAAAAGAATGGCTTCAATAATCTCGTTTCTTATGTAGACCAGGAGGCGGAGCGAAGACTTGTCAAAGTGTTAAACCAGCTTTTACCAGAGGCTGGCTTTATTACGGAAGAAGGTACCGTCGAGCAATCCAGAACCAATGAATACAATTGGATCATTGACCCATTGGATGGGACTACTAACTTTCTTCATGGGCTTCCAATTTATGCGATCAGTGTCGGACTTGCGCGGGGCAACAAGCCGGTGCTCGGCGTCGTATATCATGTCGTTCGCAGGGAATGCTTTTATGCAGTTGAAAATGACAATGCTTATTGCAATGACCGCATTATTCATGTTTCAAGCATACCTACTTTAGAGGAAAGTCTTCTGGCCACTGGCTTTCCCTATTATCATTTCAAGAAAAAGGACAATTACCTGGATATCATCAAAGAGTTTCTGGAAAAAACGCATGGCATTCGGCGACTTGGCAGCGCTGCTATCGATCTGGCCTATGTTGCCTGCGGTCGGCTGGAAGGTTACTTTGAATTCAATCTAAATGCCTGGGACGTTGCAGCAGGGATCCTCATTGTGCAGCAGGCAGGCGGCAAGGTCACAGACTTTAAGGGAGGCGACGACTATCTTTTCGGCGGCGAATTGTGTGCCGCTAATAGCCTTGTGCATGCCGAAATGATAGCACTTGTTCAGAGCAAGTGGAAATAGTCCGATTTTCAGGATTTCTTCTTCTCCATTCTTTATTTAATTTGACACCCTAATCACCGACAACAACGGCATGAAAAAAACCACTCTGATTCGAATAGCCTCGAGATCATATTTGATTCTCGCTTGTTTGTTCGCCTCCACATTGATCTCTGCGCAGGAAAATGTGACGGACAAGCTACCTGTAGATTCGAGACTTAAGATAGGAAAGCTATCCAACGGCCTGACGTATTATATTCAAAAGAACACAAAGCCCGAGAAGAAGGTCGAACTCAGGCTCGTCGTGAACGCCGGATCCATTCTTGAAGATGATGATCAGCAAGGACTGGCGCACTTCACGGAGCACATGGCTTTCAATGGCACCAAGAATTTCAAGAAGAATGATCTTGTCTCATTCCTGCAAACGATCGGTGTAGAATTTGGAGCGGATCTGAATGCCTACACAGGATTCGACGAAACTGTTTACATACTTCCAATCCCTACTGACAAGAAAGAGAACATAGAAAAAGGTTTTCAGATCCTCGAAGACTGGGCGAGTACTGTAGGTTTTGATAACGGGGAGGTCGACAAAGAGCGGGGTGTTGTACTGGAAGAATCCCGTTTAGGCAAAGGCGCACAGGATAGAATGTTTCGCGTGGTGTATCCAAAAATGTTTGAAGGCTCCAAATACGCAGAACGACTTCCCATTGGCAAAGATGACATACTTAAGAATTTCAAGTACGATGTTATAAAGCGATTCTACCGTGACTGGTACCGGCCCGATCTCATGGCTGTACTTGTGATCGGCGACATTGAACCAACAGAAGCTGAACGACTCATCAAACTGCATTTCGAAAATCTCAAGAATCCTCCATCACCCCGGCCAAGAGCGATGGCGGACGTTCCCGGAAGGAAAACTTCCGAAGGTGTTGTGGTTACCGATAAGGAAGCAACGAATTTTGTCATCGAGATCGACTATGCTTATAAGAAGGCGAAAGAAGAATTGACCGTTGGTGATTATCGCGATTATCTGGTGAGGGTTTTATTTACATCCATGCTTGGTCAACGTATGCAGGAGCTTACTCAAAAAGCAGAGCCTCCTTTCATTTTCGGCGGCAGCAACATTGGCGGGTATGCCAGGGGTTATGAGGTGTATCAATCTTTCGCGTACGTGGGAAAGTCTGGGGTAGAACCAGCGGTTCAGGCGTTAGTTCAGGAGAACGAGCGGGCGCGCAAATTCGGTTTCACACCAAACGAGCTGGAGCGTGTTAAAAAAATGTTAATGAAAAGCATTGAACGAAGCTACAACGAGAAGGATAAAACGGAGTCAGCGCACATTGCTGAAGAATATATCAGAAACTTTCTTGAGAAGGAGCCAATCCCGGGGATCGAGAATGAGTTTAAATACTACAAGAAATTTCTCGACGGCATCACGCTTGATGAAGTAAATCAATTCGTCGCTAAGACAATCCCTGCAGCAACCGATAACAAGCTGGTAATAATGACCGGACCTGAGAAAGCGGATTTCAAGATTCCGACAAATGAGGAGTTGCTTGCCCTAACGGAGAATGCGTCCAAGAGTGACCTCTCAGCTTACTCGGAAAAAGCGGTTGCGGCATCAATCATGGATAAAGCTCCAGTGGCCGGAACGATTGCTGCCGAAAAGGAAAACAAGGAACTTGGAACAACAGAAGTTTCGCTGAGCAATGGTGTCAGGGTTATACTGAAGCCAACAGACTTCAAGAACGACCAGGTGGTCATGAATGCTTCCCGGTTCGGTGGCCAGTATCAATACGAGCCCAGCGAACGTTTCAACGCCGAATTTTCCTCGACAGTAGTCGCACAAATGGGTGTCGGTGAGTTTTCACCCCTTGATCTCCGGAAAGTGCTTGCGGGTAAGACCGCCAGCGTCCAGCCCAGATTAACTGCGCTAAGTGAAACGCTAAACGGGCAATGCAGCGCCGCAGATATTGAAACAATGCTTCAGCTCACCTATTTGTTTTTTACACAACCCCGAAAGGACGACGATCTCTTCAAATCCTTTATTTCAAAACAACAGGCTCTTTATCAGAATATGGCTGCGGATCCTCAGTTCACTTTTCAGGATTCTGTTATTTCAATTTTGTACAAGAATCATCCATGGGCACCGAAGCTTCCCAAACCTCAGAATTTTGCACAGGTCAATGTGGACAGGGCGTTAGCGATCTATAAAGAGCGCTATGGTAATGCAACAGGGTTTACATTCGTGCTTGTTGGGAAATTTGACGTTGCCACCATCAAGCCGTTGTTGGCGACATATCTTGGAAGCCTTCCTGCCGTTCCTGCAAAAAGTGCTTTTAAAGATGTTGGACTAAGACCTGTAAAGGGTGTTGTCAAAAAAGAGATTAAAAAAGGGACGGAGCCAAAAAGCTTTATCAGGATGTTCTGGAATGGCGAAGCGCCTTATTCGGAGACAGAACTCCTGAAGGTACAGGCCTTGACAGAAGTGATCAATATAAAGCTGATCGAGTCGTTAAGGGAAGAGCTTAGTGGAATATATGGCGGGGGTATGTTCGGGAACCTCAATAAGAATCCTTATAACAATTATTCACTAGGCGTATCGTTGCCATGTGGTCCCGAGAATGTAGACAAGCTTATTAAGGCCACCCTCGCAGAGATCGAAAAGATCAAAGCGAATGGCCCGACACAAGACGATCTAAACAAGGTAAAGGAAACCTGGAAGCAACAATATCAGGTAAACATCAAAGACAATGCATTCTGGGCAAGACAGCTACTCAGCAGCGTGGAACTTGGGACCAATGCAGCTGACATGATCAGCTACGAGAAACGTGTTGCTGCCTTGACGCCAAAAGACGTTAAGGATACCGCCATAAAATATCTGGACATGAAGAACTATGTGCAGGTTGTGCTCAATCCTGAGAAGTGATAGGATAAACTTGATCAGACCTCGGGTTTTGCGCGTAGTAGAGAGTCACCCACGCAGGGCGTTTGTCCTAGTTCTCGGGCTTTTACACCTTTGCAAAAGCTCGGGCGGTCACGGCGGGGATAAGGTGATTACAAGATGCGTCTTACTTCACGACACTATTACGCTGCACCTCTTGATTTCGCCTCACCCTAAATCCCTCTCCTCAGGGAGCTATTCTATGCACACATCTAAAGGAGTTATTTTGATGTCGGCATACGGTTCTTGAATAATCTCGCAACCTCTTTTGCTTTCCGGCCTGACGGGCCAAAACAACTGAGCCCAGGCTCAAGCCCAAAGGGCTGCAGGCCTGGGTTAATATGACCACCCTCACCTTAAGGCCTGAAGGGCCGACACCTTGCGAGTTGTCAATAATACACAAACCGATTTTATGCATGATTCCATATCTGATTGGATTTCTCATAGGTTGATTTAAAAACGTGTATCACCTAGATGATCCGTTGTGGTTTTTAAATCTTGTGCATTGGGTCTCGGCCATACAGGCCTCCCGAATTAAATCATTGTTTACCCAGGCCTGCGGAACGCCTTCAGCGTCCCTTAGCCTGGGCTCAGATGTTTTGGCCATTCTGGCCCGAAATGCAAAACGAAAACTTGTGTGCATAGGAGAGGGCCTTCCCCCAAGATTATGTTTTTAACGCTCCTTGCGGCTTGTCTTGAGAAGAAGTGCCGGGTGAAAACTTGCAATACGGGTCATCAGTACCTATGAGCGCAGATGCTTGTCGGTCGACCACAAACCTGCCAAAAAAAACATCAACCTAATGTTTTCATCAATTATATTTGCGCGCTTATAAATGACGCTGCTATGATCGTATTGAAATTCGGAGGCACCTCAGTCGGAAAGCCTGAGCGCATGAAGAAGATTGCCGAACTTGTGTTAGGTACGCCCGGCAAAAAGATTGTTGTGCTTTCTGCTCTTTCAGGAACAACGAATACCCTCGTCGCTATTGGCGACCATCTTCTTGCAGATCAGCATGCAAAAGCTGAGGAAGAGATCACAAAGCTTGAAAAGCACTATCAGGCATTTGTTAAGGAGCTTTATGGAAGTGACTCCTCCCTGGCCATTGGACAGGAAATCGTTAGCAGGTTCTTTATATTGATCCGGTTGCTGGCGGCAGGACAGTTCGATAACAAAAGCTATCGTGAACTACTGGCACAAGGCGAGCTGATCTCAACCGAATTATTCTATCAGCATTTGCTTGAAAGGAAAATCACAGTACGGCTGTTGCCCGCCTTGTACTTTATGTCAATCGATGAGAACGACGAGCCTGAACTCGACAAAATCTCTCAGCGGCTAAAGCCGTTGTTGACCTCATTCAACAATGTTGACATTGTGATCACGCAAGGATATATCTGCCGAAACAATAAAAACGAGATCGACAACCTGAAAAGGGGAGGCAGTGATTATACTGCATCGCTTATTGGAGCAGCGATCCGTTCGGAAGAAGTTCAGATCTGGACCGACATTGACGGCATGCACAACAACGATCCACGCATTGTTAAAAAGACACTACCTATTTCCGAGCTGACATTCGACGAAGCATCCGAGCTTGCATATTTCGGCGCCAAGATACTTCACCCTTCAACCATAGTGCCGGCACAGAAGTACAATATTCCCGTCCGTCTTAAAAATACGCTGGACGAAAAAGCCCCTGGCACTATTATTACCAGCAAAGGAACAGAAGGCACATTCAAGGCGATCGCAGCGAAGGATGGAATTACCGCTATCAATATCAGATCGTCACGCATGCTAATGGCATATGGTTTCCTGAGACGGGTGTTTGAAGTGTTCGAGAATCATAAGACATCGATCGATATGATCACCACATCTGAGGTGGCTGTTTCTCTCACCATCGATAACAATAACCACCTTCCCTCGATTGAAACAGAACTCAGAAAATTTGGCGTTATCAGTGTTGACAGTGATCAGACGATCATTTGCATTGTTGGACAAAAGATCACGGAACAAAAGTTTGTATTGAAAAAAATATTCGATGCACTCGCAGACGTCCCGGTCCGCATGGTGTCCTGCGGAGGAAGTACCAACAATGTTTCGGTACTTGTTGACAAGCAATACAAGGAGAAGGCACTGAATCTCCTTAACGAAGGGCTTTTCGATCTCAGGTAGAACATAATAGTTTAGCCTGGGGCAGGCTATGATATTCTTTAATGAGTTTCAACGGCAGGAATTGTTAATTTCTCCCATCTGATGGATTATTGATGGATGAGCATCGGGAATTCTGAACTTTACTGCAGGGGTGCAGCGTGATCCATCACCTTGTATTAGATATTTGCTATAGCCCTTTGAAACATGGAAGTATTGATTATTATCATATTTATCGCGGGCTATTGCTGCATTGCACTTGAACATCCGCTTCGCGTTAACAAGTCAGCCACAGCGCTGCTGACAGCTGTTATCTGCTGGTCGTTACTGGCAATATTATCACCGCCGCCATCGTTGCTTTCAAGTGATGTCTACAGTGAATTTATTTCGACACTGAAGCTGAACTCCGGCACAAAGTTTTCACTGCTCAACGAACACGAGCAGTATCAATCCTTTATACTCTCAGAACTTTCACATCACCTCGCATCTATCGCAGAGATCCTTTTCTTTCTGCTTGGGGCAATGACGATTGTCGAGCTAATTGATGCGCACGATGGATTCAGAATCGTTACCAGCCTCATCAAAACCAGAAATCCGAAAATGCTGCTGTGGGTTGTGTGTTGGATAACATTTTTTTTGTCGGCGATCCTTGACAATCTGACCACTGCAATTGTTATGGTTTCCCTTGCGCGAAAGCTTATACCTGACAAAGACATGAGGCTATTCTTTGCGGGTATGATCGTCATCGCTGCCAATGCTGGTGGCGCATGGAGTCCTATCGGCGACGTAACAACCACGATGCTGTGGATCGGGGGTCAAATATCAAGTTATCACATCATGACGGCAACGTTCCTTCCCTCCGCAATATCCATGCTGGCGCCGCTTATAATTTTAAGCGTTACACTAAAAGGTGATCTCGGCGAATACAAAAGTGACAGCACAAAAGATATCGAAGATATTCGTGGTGGAAAACTCATGCTGATACTCGGACTCGGTTCACTCGTAACGGTCCCCCTATTTAAGACATTTACACATCTGCCTCCCTACATGGGGATTTTGGGAGGACTTGGCATCCTTTGGGTAGTCTCTGAATTGATTCATCCTGACGCTGACGATGCCGCACTAAGAAAAAAATACACGGTAGCCGGCGCATTATCCAGGATCGATTTTCAAAGTATCCTCTTCTTTCTTGGTATTTTGCTCGCTGTTGGCGCATTGGAATCCCAGCTAACGCTGCAACACTTTGCTTCCTTCCTTGAGGATTCAATTGGTGACAACCGCATTATTATAACCCTTATCGGGCTCTTGTCGGCGGTAGTCGATAACGTGCCTTTGGTCGCAGCCAGTATGGGAATGTACAGCCTCGATCTGTATCCCCAGGATCATATGATCTGGGAATATCTTGCGTATTGTGCAGGAACCGGCGGAAGTATTCTGATCATAGGGTCTGCTGCTGGGGTAGCTGCGATGGGAATGGAAAAAATAGATTTCATCTGGTACATAAAGAACATCAGCGTCTTTGCGCTTGTAGGCTATTTTGCCGGTGCGGCAACATATCTGCTCATCAGTTCAATGTAGCAGTTTCTTCTTTTGCCGGCGATCGTGTGTCACCGTATCTTTTTAAAATGCCGGGCAGAATCAATACTTTCGTGGCCTGAATAAATGACGAACCCGGTCGAAATGAATGTTGTAGTTGATTATGGGAATTCTTCTGCGAAGGTCGGCGTATTTGAGCACGATCAGCTGATCAAACAGTCCATTCTCTTCTCCGAAGAGGAAGTAAAGACCTTTTTACAAAACTATTTCGCAGATAATTTCATCATCAGTACGGTCAGCAAAGATGCAAGGACCGTTGCTGGTTGGGCAACAAACATAAAAAATCGATTTATACTGGATTCTAATTTACCATTGCCCATCCAAAACAAGTATTTAACTCCGCTGACGTTGGGTGTAGATCGCCTTGCGGGAGTCTGTGGAGCGCAGCGCTTCTTTCCTGGCACGAACTGCCTTGTAATAGACGCTGGCACGTGTATTACTTATGATTTTATTGACCGTGATGGAAATTTTCTGGGTGGTGGCATCTCACCCGGGCTGCGAATGAGATTTAAGGCAGTTCATACGTTTACAGTAAAACTACCGTTGATAGAGCCGGCGGACCAGGTAGCGCTGATCGGTGACAGCACTGAAACGTGCATCCAAAGTGGTGTCGTGAATGGGTTGATTGCTGAATTGAATGGAATTATTGCCCAATATCAACAGAAATTTGAGGGTTTGAAGGTTATTTTAAGCGGCGGTGATACCCGTTTTTTTGAAAACAAACTGAAAGGATTCATATTTGCGGTCCCTGAATTGGTACTCAGCGGATTAAACAGCATTCTGATTTATAATGTCCGGGCATAAAAAATGGTTTTTGTTGATTGCTGTTGTTATTTCCGCAGCAAAAGTGTGGGGTCAGGCGGCGCCGTCACCATTTACAACCTATGGCATTGGTGAATCATATGGTAATGGCCTTATTCACAATCAGGGTAATGGTCTTGGCATCAGCCAGCCTCAATACTGGTATATCAACAACCAGAATCCGGCGCTTCTTGTGTTCAATACACTTTCCACATTTCAGGTTGGTGTTGTCGGTGAATCAAGAAAAGTGAAGGGTGATACTACCAACGAAAAGAATGTCGGTGGTAACCTCAACTATATAGTAATGGCGTTCCCTATCAAGGTTAGCAAGTGGACGACCAGTGCAGGCCTCATGCCTTATACAAATGTGGATTTCAGCTTTCAGTACGTGGACTATGCACGAGATCCTTTGGGCGCTGTAGTGGATACTTTGGTGACGAGAGAGACAGGGTCTGGCGGATTAACGCAGGTGTATTTCTCAAATGGCGTACGTATCCATAAAGACATGAGCGTCGGCCTCAAGATAAGCTACCTTTTCGGACCAATATCCAATGTTTACTCAAATGTCCTTACCACGAACGCAAATCAAGGTGAGCCGTATCTGGTGAACATCGAAGAGAAAAAGAATATTCATGGGGTTAACTTTGGTCTTGGCTTTTCCTTCAGCAAAGATTCCCTCGGCAGCAAGAAGGACCGGCGGCTGAGCTTCGGAGCAGTATATAACTTCACTTCCGATCTCACAACCAAATCAAACAATCGAATATTCCGCACAAGTCTTGCCGGCGATACCGTCGATGGGGGATATACCATTCAGGACAGCAATGGCAAGATACACTTGCCGGCATCATATACCGTTGGTGTATCTTATGGCAAGGGAAGCAAGTGGTCTGTTGGCAGTGAATTCTTCTATCAGGACTGGGCGGCGTTCAGAAGTATAAATTCTGATGATGAGGGCCTCGGCAAATCATGGCGAACTTCCATCGGTGGAGAGTTTACACCAGATCCATTGGCCCTTGAAAATTATCTAAAGCGTATTACTTTCAGGCTCGGAGGAACATTTGAGCAATATCCATTTTACGCCAACGCAGTCCAGGTAAAAGACTATGGCATAAATTTTGGCTTTTCCCTTCCGGCTGGCAGATCAAGTATGGATTTCGCTCTAAAATTAGGAAAGCGTGGAAATAAGGCTGACAATATTCTGGAAGAAAGTTACTTCAAGGTCTATTTCGGAATCACGTTCAACGATCAATGGTTTATCAAACGGAAGTTTGATTAAACGCCGGATAACGACATGAGAGCGTTTATTCTCACCGCTGCCCTCATGTTACACATGACCTGCTGTCCTCATGCGCTAACAGCACAATGTGAGGATCAAACCTGGACATCAAATACCGCGCTCAGGGATTCAGCAAAACACAACCAAGCAATATATGATAGCACATATCGGGCAGGGGATTTCCCGCATGCTGCGACTGCATCCATATGGCTGGTAAAGCATGCTTCCGCCTCCGGTTCTAAAGTTTATACACAGGCGATCGAGGTTTACGACAAACTTGCCTTCCGTGAGAAGGACAATGGCCGCAAAAAAGTATATGTCGATTATCTGCTGCAACTGTATGATCTTCACGCCAAGCGATGTGCCGAACAAAGACAGGGGATCTTCAATGCTAAAGTCCTCACATTCTATAAGTATAATGCGGCCGGTGATCCTGCCAAAACACTTCATCTTTTCGACAGCCTTCTTCAATTAAGAAACAGCGAAGTAACCGATGAAACATTGATCGCGTATATGGAGACCGTTAAGATGAATTTGAAGAAATATAACAAGCTCACTGACACCGATATCATCATGCATTATAATCGCGCCATGCGCATTGCTGAATTCAAGGAACGTTCTGCCCGTCGTAAAGGTCAGCCCGCAGATAAATACCTTTTGCTAAAGGATGACATTGATGCCTTGCTATTCAGTATGGTGGTTATAGATTGTAATTTTGTAAGAAAAAATCTGGGCCCAAGGTTCCGCCAAAATCCCAATGACCTTACGATGGCACGAAAGATCATCAGCTTCATGCTTCAGAACCAATGCATAGATGATCCGTTATGGCTTGAAGCGGGTGAAAGGATCTACCTGAGCAATTCTGAAAAGGATTACAGCTTGTCTAAAAGTCTTGGGTTGAGATATTTCGCGATCGAAAACTATAAAAAAGCCGAGCCATTTCTTCAAGATGCGCAGGTTCTCGCCCCAACCGCCACTGACAAAGCAGAGATCCTGATATTACTAGGCAGGGTGAAGGCAAGGACTAACAAAGCTGAGGCGCGCAAGATATTCATGCAGGTGCTCGAAATCGAAAAAGGGAACAGACAAGCCTATGAGAGAATAGGCGATCTGTACTACAACAGTGCGGATGACTGTGATGATAAGAAAACCAATGTTAAGCTGGTATACCTGCTTGCTGCGGAATATTATCAGCGCTCAGGAAATGATCAGAAAGTGTCCATGGCACGCTCTAAATTTCCGACAAGGGAAGAATTGGTCTCGGCTGGCTATGAAAGCGGTACGCAAAAGTTTGTTGGGTGTTGGATACAGGAAACCGCTACGATCCGGGCGAAAGACTAATTTTGTGACTATTATGAATTACATACCCTGCCGGCCCTTCATTCTTTCCACCCTGTTATCTGCGGTGGTATTTGTTTTGAGCAACTGCAATGGTGGCGATAACAAAGAGCCTGTCGAGTACAAAGGTCCGCTCCGGGAAGCAGAAAAAGTTGAGCTTTTTTATAGCGAAAATGACCGTGTTAAGGTAAAGATGCTGGCTGATCTGCTGTATGAATTCGAGAATGGAGACCAGGAATTTCCAAAGGGAATTTACATGGAGTTCTACGATGAATTCGGTCAACTTGAGTCAACTCTTAAAGCGAATCATGCCTACTATTTCAAAAAAGAAGGTCACTGGCGGGGACGCGGAAATGTTGAATTGAAAAGCCTGGCAAAAAAGGAACAGCTAAACACCGAAGAGCTGTTCTACAAGCCTCAAACCAAAAAGATCTACACTGATAAATTCGTGACAATACGGCTGCAAGGCGACGTATTGTATGGCGAAGGGCTTACCGCCAACAGCGACCTGACGGAATATGTCATTCAAAAACCTTCAGGCGACATGGAAGTCAAGGAATGAACCTCCTCCCTCCTCTCAAACCCTTAACCGATAATTTATCGTTATTTTTGCTATCAACATGAAGCTGGTTGATGTTCTCTTGCTGTCGTTCGCAGTTTTTTTCCTGATCATCGGTATCCACCAAACAATGACACTTGGCGTTGGTAAAGCCTATTGGGCGATCATGGTTTCCGTTGCACTTTATTTTCTGTTTATCCTGAGGAAGAAGAAGCAATCATGAGCCCTTTCTTAATTTCAGGAATGATACTTTCTCTGATGTTCGCATTATTCTTCTCCATTATGGAGTCGACGTACCAGGCAGCAAACAAATTGCAGCTTGAGCTGGAGAGAAGACTTGGGCGTTTTCAGGGTCGGATACTTTCCTTTTTTGCTCATCATCCGGCGTGGTTTATAGGAACTACACTGGTTGGGTCAACGGTAACGCTGGTGATTTTCACAACGCTGTTTTGTATAGCCACGGCGCCATATATAGCCTCTCATTTACCGACTACAGGTGGAAGCGTTATGCTTTTCCTCATTCAGTCACTTGCCGCCGCGGCAACCATTCTATTGGTATGCAGCCTGTTGCCCAAGCTCTTTTCATCGATAGATCCCAATACCACTCTTTACAAGCTTTCAGTTCCCTTTTACTTTTCATTCATATTGCTCTTTGTAATTACTTTTCCGCTCATTGCATTATCGAGATATCTTATCGTAAGGGTATTGGGAATGAAGTATGACAAAACGAGGCCGTTTTTTGGGACGCCTGATATCCGGCAGTATCAACTGATGCCTCAGCCGGAAACGGAAAATATCGTTCTCGACAGAAAGATCTTCCACAATGCGCTTGAATTCAAGACCGTGAAGATCCGTGAATGCATGGTACCACGGACTGAAATAACTGCAGTGGAATTGAACGACCCGGTCGATAAGCTCCGTGAAGCTTTTGTGGAAAGCGGCCATTCAAAGGTTATCATCTACAAACAAAGCATTGATGAGATCATCGGCTACTGTCATTCGTCGTCAATGTTCAAAAGACCGGAGGAGATACGCGAGATCTTAACACCGATCATTATCGTGGCTGAAACGGCATCAGCGAATGAGCTTGTGATAAGATTTTTACGGGAACGCAAAAGCCTTGCTGTGGTCATGGATGAGTTTGGAGGAACGTCAGGAATAGTCAGCATGGAAGATATCATCGAAGAAATATTCGGAGAGATCGACGACGAACGCGACGAGGAGAATGAAACCATTGAACAACAGATCGACGAGGCGACTTTTCTGCTCAGTGCGAGGCTGGAAATCGAATATTTGAACGAAACCTATTCCTGGGACCTTCCTACCGGCGAATATGAAACGCTGGGGGGCCTGATCCTGGCCTATACCGAAGATTTTCCAAAACAAGGGCAGACCATCAAGCTTCCACCTTTTACATTTACCATCCAGGCAACTGGAAATAACCGCATTGACACTGTCAAGGTCAAGATCAATAGTTAACACCTTCCTAGCGGGCAAGCAAGGTGCTGATTAATAGGTTGTTGCTAAATTCAGGATAACCCACGCCCGGCGTTCCGCCCAACCCGCAGTCTTTTTTTCAACCCTATTTTTCTTATACAGATTACGGGTTAAATTTGCGGCTCTTTAAAAATCAGATTATGGCATTAATTGGAACATTGCGTAACAAGATGGGAACCTGGGTAGTGGTTTTCGTATTTGTGGCGATTGCAGCGTTTATCCTTGGAGATCTGTTTAGTGGCAATTCCTCTATTCTCAATTGGGGGCAGAAGAATGTTGGTGAGATCGGCGGCAGGGAGGTCTCAATTGATGAATTCCAGTCCGTTATCCGGGAGCGTGAATCCAATTACTATCTTCAGTTCGGCCGCGAGGCCGGCGAACGTGAGATGCCAAGTCTCAGGCAACAGGCGTGGGATCTTCTCATCGCCAGGCACGCCATCCAATCCCAGTTCGCCAAGGTTGGTGTGACCGTTACCGATGACGAGGTTTGGGATATGATCCAGGGAAAGAATGTTGATGAAAACGTAAGACAAGCTTTTACGAGCCAGGAAACTGGTCAATTCGATCCCAACAAAGTTGTAAGCTACCTCGGTCAGTTGAAAAGCATGCCTGAGGGTTCTGAAGCACGCGTGAGATGGGAATTGTTTCAGCGTGACCTCAAACCCAGCCGTGAGCGTATTAAATACGAGAATCTTCTTATCAAGAGCGGTTATGTAACAGCGGCTGAGGCAGAACGTGAATATCATCTTCAATCAGATGTGGGGGAGGTCAAATTCGTCTATGTCCCTTACTATGCGATAAGTGATTCTGCAGTTTCTGTTACAGATGACCTTGTCAAAAACTATTACAACAAGAATATTGAACGTTATAAGACTGAAGAAAGCAGGGATCTGAGGTATGTGAGCTTTCCAGTTGTTGCTTCCGCACCCGACTCGTTGATCGTGAAAGAGGATCTCGCCAAAGATGTTGCTGAACTAAGAACCACTGAAGAAGATTCCCTGTATGCAAGTTCACACAGCGACGGACAGAATCCTTATACGAAGTATACCAAGGGCAACCTTCCCACATTCATTCCGGTTGACAGCCTTCGCCAGGGCAGAGTACTGGGACCTTATCTTGACAATGGAGTATACAAAGTCGTTAAGATCAGCCGCATTTTTAAGGACACTGTATCAACGGCACGTGCAAAGCATATTCTGATCAAATGGACCGATACTAATGCCGCTTCCAAGAAGGAAGCGAAAGATAAGGCTGAACGTATCTTAAGAGAGATCCGAGGTGGTGCAGATTTTGGAGCGAAAGCCCGTGAGTTTGGCACTGATGGAACAGCTTCCCGCGGCGGCGACCTGGGTTGGTTCGTTTCAGGCCAGATGGTAAAGCCATTTGAAACCGCTGTATTCGCGTGCGGCGCGTCCTGGTTTGTTGCCAAATGTCGTTGAAACGGATTTTGGATATCACATCATCGACGTCACCAATGTTAAGGATAATACAGCGTATCAGCTAGCCGTCGTGGAACGGGAGATCACACCAAGCGATGCCACTATAAACGAAGCATTCAGGAAAGCTGAGACCTTCGCTGCCGACCTCTCAGGCCTGTCTGAATTTGAAAAAAAGGCAAAGGATCAGGGATACGCAGTTCAGGAAGCGAAGAATATTATGGCTGGCGACAGAGGATCGGAACGCTTGGAGATGCCCGGCCGGTGGTTCAATGGTTATTCCGCGATGCATCTGTAGGAGATGTTTCTCAGGTTTTTGATCTCGATGATGAAAACGTTGTGGGCATCATGACTGGAAAGATCGACAAAGGCTATAAACCTTTAAAAACTGTTAAAGAGGAAATAACTCCAGTGGTGCGCAACGAGGCAAAAGGAAAGATCATTGTTGAAAAGCTGAGCAGCGCTAAAGGAACATTGGAAGAGGTTGCCAATGCATTCGGCAATGACGCTAATGTGTACTCCAGTAGCGATCTTAAATTAAGTAGCAACTCGTTACCTACTGTTGGATTTGACCCAAAGGCTGTAGGTGCTGCTTTTTTTCTTGAAAACGGCAAGCGGTCTGCTCCTATTGCAGGTGAAAACGGCGTGATCATTGTTGAAATGCAAAACAAGACTGTTGCGCCTGCTGTCAATGATTACACAGTTTATAAAAATCAACTTGAGCAAAGCAATAGTAACAGGAACAGTGTTGGTATTGCCGAAGCGATCAAAGAGAATTCGAACATTGTAGACAGGCGCTACAAGTTCTATTAAATATTTAGCGGTGCGCTTTGCTGCGCCTCTCTCCGATCAGTTCGGGGGAGGCGCTGTTATTTTTGAAACATGGACGAGACGTGGATCAACTCATTCCGGAAGAAACTTGATGAGCACTATGCCTGGCCGGCATTATATATGTACAAGTTCATTGTACCCACAGGACAGGAAGATCTTGTGAAGAAATTATTCCCATTTCACCCGGCAACGGAAAAATTATCGAGAGAAGGCAATTATACAAGTGTGACAATTCAGGTTATGATGCAGTCCAGCGACGCTGTTATTGAAATGTATAGGAAGGCTGCCGAGATCGAAGGCATAGTTGCGTTGTAATGCATGATACCGATGCTGCCCCGAAAAGGGAAGCTCATTATTCGTAATATTATCAAGTAAAACCAATAATTATGGAATGGACTGTCGAGAATAACAAGCTGAAAAAAACTTTCAAGTTCAAGGATTTCATCGAAGCATTCGGCTTCATGACCAGGGTCGCCATTACGGCGGAGAAGTTGAATCATCATCCAACCTGGACAAATACATACAACACTGTGTCATTCGAATTAAGTACGCATGATGCAGGTAATATCGTCACTGACAAGGACAGAAAGCTGGCTGAAGCCATAGACAAAATCGAAAAATAGTTCACGGCAACTGCTGATATGGTAAAGACTGACATGATCTATGGTACCAGGGCTGTTATCGAGGCGATCCTGGCTGGAAAAGATATAGATAAGGTGATGGTGCAGACCGGTCTTTCCAATGACCTGATCAGAGAACTGCTTGCTGTAGCCAAAAATAGTAATGTCCCTGTCCAGTTTGTTCCCGCTGAAAAGCTGAAGCGCATGTCGGCAAAGAACCACCAGGGGGTGATATGCCTCCTCTCCGTCGTGAGTTTTGCTTCTGTCGACAATCTTATATTCAAAGCCTATGAATCTGGCAAAGAACCTTTCTTTTTGATTCTCGACCGGATTACCGACGTCAGGAACTTTGGCGCGATCGTGAGGACTGCTGAATGCGCAGGACTGGATGCCATCATAGTCCCGGAGAAAGGTAGCGCTCCCATTACCGGAGATGCTATGAAAACATCGGCGGGAGCATTGAATCATTTGCCAATATGCCGCGAAAAGGACATGAAGAATACGATCAAGCTCTTGCGCGATAACGGCATTAGACTCGTTGCCTGCACTGAGAAAACTGAAAACGATATTTACTCCTTAAACTTATCAGGTCCGATGGCGCTGATACTCGGGTCTGAAGAAGACGGGATCAGCGATGTATTGCTGCGCGAAGCCGATGACCTCGTCCGCATCCCTCTGAAGGGTAAGATCGCATCTCTCAATGTTTCAGTCGCCGCCGGTGTCGCCATTTATGAAGTGGTGAGACAGCGGAAGTAGGAAAATCCCCTTTTTTAACCGCAAAGACGCAAGGGCAAAGTAAACGCCAAAATGCTTGTCAAGCAACGTTTGTATTCTTTGCGTCTCTCGGTGAAATCGTTCACTCGAGGATCATATTATCCTCTGCGATGCCGGTATTTACAATTTGTCACTAAATCCGAAGGGCAACAACTTGCTATTTTTGGGAGCAACACTTTCTTTGATTTTAAAGCCAGAGTTACTAAATAATTAATGACTTTAAATTTGTCTGTCATTCTCCGACTTGGCTGTGGTAATGTATTCCTTTTGCTCCTTTGTGCCGGAGTTTACCCACCGAAGCGTTTCGCGTAGGTGGGCGGTTTAATTTATCACTCGAGAATCATACTATTCCCTTTCGGATACCTGACAGCATATTTAAAGCTGACGATCTCTGTTTTCCCCGGGAGGATGTCCTTGCGCCATTTCAATAAGCCCGTGCTTTGCTCATAGTCGGCCTTTGAATCTTCCTGTTTGTCAATTACTACCTCCCTGGTATTAGAAACAGGAACCTGATCCAGAATGATAATAGAGATCGGCTGTGGCTTTCTGTTTCGTACTGATATTTCATATGCAAGTGTCGCTTTCTGATTTGTTCCGACAAACTGGCGTGAGGAATACTCTTTCTTTTTCTCCCGTTTCACCATGACATTACCATCCCTTCCCAAAGACAACGTAAGCGTGTCCGACGTGATCCGTGTGTCAAGGACCGATTTGCCAATGTACTTTCCCTCAAAGAACAAGCTGGCTTCTCCCTCGAGAAAATTGTATTCATCCCAATGGAGCACTTTTGCTGTCAGGAACGCGTCGGCATCCATCTTTGGAACGCAGTAGTATTGGTATATCGCGTCAAGTTCATATTCCATCATTTCCGTTGTTCTCATTTCACCGTCTGACTTAACAGTAAATGATTCATCAAGGGTATATTCGATATTCGTCTGACGGATCACAGGTGTCGCTACAATAGACTTCTTGACCTTTGGCTGAGAAGACACCCCCATTAGCCGTCCTGAGACAGCATCCTCGTTTGTTCCGTAGCCAATTACAACAACTTCATCTAACTTCGTCACGTCTTCTTCCAGCCTGGCATTGATCTCTGTGTTGTTGTTTATAGACACTTCCTCTGAAGCGTATCCAATAAACGAAATAACGATTGTCTGTGCATCGCCAGTCAAAGGGAGTGAATAATATCCTTGTTCGTCGGTGGCTGTGCCAACAGTAGTGCCCTTGATCAGAACGTTTGCTCCAGGTATACCGTGATTTTCAGAATCAACAATTCTGCCTCGTATCATACCATTTGATCCTATGCCTGGAAAAGCGGCCTCTTTATCTTTTAGGCCTGCATATTGTCTCGTCACAATATTGTTGAAGCCCAGGTACCATGCCTTGAGAACCGGTGATGATCCACCTGCGGACGGGTTTCCAGATGATATTGTCAGCTTCACATTGCTCCAATCTTCGCCTGACTGCTGATTAATATTTGCTTTATATGTGATGTTGATAGGCGACTGAACATCTTTGGCGCGAATGTCATACGACGGAAACCATCCTGCCTGCTTAACTACATACCTGAGCGTGAATGCAGAGGTCGCCGCTTTTTGAGAAGATACCTTTACGATAATCTCTCCCGTCGGCAACGCTTTGGAAGCTTGCAATTCAGTCAGTTGATTATCAATTTTTGTCAGGGAATTCTGGTAATCTCGAATAGTCTGGTCCGCCTTCAGCAATAGCTGCCTGATGTCAATAAGGCGTTGGCGAAAGTAATCCATAGCGATCTTCAACTCGTCTATCAGGACACCTTTGGTGTCGCCTCCGATCGACTTGTTAGTCATTAGTATAGCTTCCTCCTGCCGGTACACCTCGATCATGGATTTCTCGTGGGCCAGCAAATTCTGAAGTTTCAGCTGCTCTGATCTCAGGGATTCTATTTTTTCAGGTTTCTTGATCTCGTCAAGATAATTCACGTGGTACGATACGGATAAAATCTTTACGCCTGGAGGCCCTTCAACCTGAATACTTTGATCCTGAATGCCTGGCGCTATGGAAGAAAATTTCAAAGATGTCACCCCATTCTTCAAGGGCGTTTCTGCTTGCCTCGTTATCTGGGCGCCTTGGAGGAAAACAGTGACCTGATCGATCTTTGAAACAACGATCTGTTCAGCCTCCTGGGCTTGACCACTTAAGGCAAACCCGATCATGACGATAGTAAATATCTTTCTCATAAGCACTTTCAATTGGTGTATGCTTATGATTCGGGTACTTGGAAAATTCCATACGGAGATGAAGATTCTTTTTTTTTACCGCAGAGACGCAAAGGCGCAAAGAAATACAGGCTTAGCGTCAACTTTGCGCCTTTGCGTCTTTGCGGTAATTTTAAGATGGGTAATCTTTAACCTCAAAGTGCTCCTCCTTTGATTTCATCTACAACGCCCGGATCTAACAGTGTTGTTGTATCACCAAGATTAGAAGTATCACCTTCGGCGACCTTTCGCAGGATGCGCCGCATGATCTTGCCTGAACGGGTCTTAGGTAATCCGCTTACAAACTGGATCTTATCTGGTTTGGCAATAGGACCGATGATCCTGGAAACAGTTTCCCGGATCTCCCCGCGAAGTTTCTCTTCTTCTTCGGGTTTGTCGTAACAGATAACGAATGCATAGATACCCTGGCCTTTGATATCGTGTGGAAATCCAACCACTGCTGTCTCACATACTGCGGGATGTTCGTCGATTGCGCTTTCAACCTCAGCTGTTCCCATGTTATGGCCTGATACTATGATGATGTCGTCTACCCTACCCGTGATACGATAGTATCCATCTTCATCGCGCCGGCATCCATCACCGGTAAAATATTTTCCCGGAAAGGTGGAAAAGTAAGTATCCCTGAATCGTTGATGATCGCCATAGATCGTCCGGGCCATGGCAGGCCATGGAAATTTCATGGTTAGTCGTCCTTCGACGTCGTTAGCGGTAAGTTCTTTTCCGTTTTCATCCATTATTGCCGGTTGGACGCCCGGCAAGGGAAGGGTTGCATAAGCAGGCTTCAGCGGCGTCACGTTCGCGATAGGGGCTATCATGAATCCACCGGTTTCTGTTTGCCACCACGTGTCAATAATAGGGCACTTGCCTTTGCCTATATGTTCATCGTACCAATGCCACGCTTCCTCATTGATTGGTTCTCCTACCGTACCGAGAACTTTCAAGGATGAGAGATCGGAGCGTTCAACAAAACTCAGAGGGGCTTTCTGGAGAGAACGAATGGCGGTCGGTGCTGTATAGAAAATATTCACTTTGTGTCGCTCTATAGCTTGCCAGAACCGCCCCATATCTGGCCAGGAAGGTATTCCTTCAAATATGACTGTGGTAGCGCCGGCAGAAAGGGGACCATAAAGGATATAGGAGTGACCGGTGATCCATCCCACATCCGCTGTACACCAGTAGACCTGTTTGTCGCTATACTGAAAAGAGGTCCGGAAGGTGTAATTGATAAAGACCATATATCCAGCGCACGTATGAACCATTCCCTTTGGCTTACCCGTCGAACCCGAAGTATATAATATAAAGAGAAGGTCTTCAGAATCCATTGCTTCCGCTTCGCAAGCCGATCCCACTTTTTTCATCTCTTCATGCCACCAGTGATCCCGCCCGGCCTTCATATCGGGGTTGGACTTAATGCATTCAAGCACTATCGTTGATTCGATTGTAGGACATTTCAACAGGGCATCATCCACGATTTTTTTAAGGTCGATCCTCTTTCCACCCCTGAATGAGCCATCCGCCGTCAGTATTATTTTACAACCTGAATCATTGATCCTGTCTACCAGCGAGCCGGATGAGAAACCGGCAAAGACGACAGAATGGACTGCCCCTATTCTCGCGCAGGCGAGGACGGCATACGCAAGCTCAGGCACCATTGGCATATAAATACACACACGGTCTCCTTTTTTTATCCCCTGCGCCTTAAGCATATTGCCTACTTTGCAAACCTGCTCATGCAGTTGCTTATAAGTAATGTGCTGAGCCTGATCTTTCGGATCGGAAGGTTCCCAAATGATAGCAGTTTGATCACCTCTTGACGAGAGGTGGCGGTCAATGCAATTCTCTGTGATGTTGAGCTTTCCACCTGCGAACCACTTCACTTCCGGTTTGTTGAAATCCCATTCAAGAACCTTATCCCACTTTTTCTTCCACACAAAGTCTTCAGCAATCCTGCTCCAGAAATCTTCCGGATTACTGATACTTGCCTTATACTGTTTATGATAATCCTGGAGTGAATCAATGCTGCTCATACAATATACGTCCCTGTTTATGTTACATACGGTGTCGCTAAAATTCTACCCTTTTTCTGGAAATTCAAACACGTTTGATGTGTGTGATTTACACATCATAAGATTTTGTAAATTTCTTACCCTTGGGAATGAACGATCTACCTCATTGAATCGAGGGTTTAATGATAAAGCTAACAGGTGCAAACAACTTTCAGCAAGTGTATGACCATTTGAAAGCCCCCTGGAGGATCCACTTGTCAGTTTTAATTCGTAAATGTGAGAAGATCCGGAGCGTATGAGAACATCATTAACGATAAGCCTCTCCACCGCTGACTTAAGATATTTTTTGTGCAAATATTTTTCTATGGCCGCCCTTTGCGCAGCCATCATCACTTTACCTTTTTCAACACCGCTTTGTAACCTCTTCATCCTTATTTATACGCTCTTCTGGTTATTCCAGGGGTCCTGGCCAGCCAAACTCGGGATTATCAGGAGGAGTCTCTTTATTCAATTGTTCATTGGACTTTTTTTGCTGGAACTTACGGGGTTAATGCATACCGATAATGAAAGCATCTGGACAGAACTTACGAAGAAGGTATTTCTTATCCTGGTGCCTGTCAGCATTGGCACTTCCACATGGAAAATACAAATGCTTGCGCCCATGCAGCTACAATCTTCAACACTTTTCAAATCACCTGTCCGTGCAAACTAGCAATCACCATACGGTCCTTCAGCAATATGTCCTCAGGACGTTGTTGTATTATGATATATTCAACTATCCGCTGAAATGTGAAGAAGTATTCCGGTTCCTGGGTATGAACAGCATAACAGCTGGTGACGTTGCTGCTGCATTGAATGATCTGGAGGAAAGGGGTAAGGTTCAACGGGTGCAGGATCTGTATTGCATTCGTGCTGCTGAGGCAAATGCGGTTCGACGGATCAAAGGAAATATCACAGCTGAAGGCTTTATGGGACTTGCGCGCAGCAAGGCAAATTTTATAGCTTCCTTTCCTTTCGTCAGAGGTGTGCTTGCATCCGGGTCCCTTTCCAAGGGATACATGGATGAGGAATCGGATCTGGACTTCTTTATTATTACCGCTCCTAACCGGTTGTGGATAGCCAGAACGTTACTTGTGATGTATAAACGCATCTTTTTACTAAACTCCCATAAGTTTTTTTGTGTGAATTATTTCGTGGATGAAAATCATCCGCAGATCGAAGAGCGGAATTTATTTACAGCAACGGAACTGGCAACGGTGATACCACTGTACGGCGCCAGTCAGTACCGGGATCTGATCCGTGCCAACCAATGGTTAAAACTTTTCTTTCCAAATTTCAGCCCTCGCGCCGTCGATAAAGTACCGTCGGCCGCATCGAAAGGCGTGAAGAAATTTATGGAGGGCATTTTCAACGTTTTCTTTCCAGCGAAGCTTGAGCATTACTTTAGAAAAATTACCTACGATCGGTGGGAACGACTTTACAAAAAGGATTACGCTAAAGATGACTTTGACGTAGCTTTCAAATCGAGGGAATATGCTTCCAAGAATCATCCGTCAAACTATCAGCGGAAGATCCTTGATTTGTATGCAGAAAGACTTAAGTCATTTGGCCTGACAACGCAGGCATCCAACGCTGTTGTCAATTGTGACGAGAAGACGACTTTATGAAAGTACTTTTCACACATTCATACTTTTACAGGCTTGATGCAAAGCAGTGGCGTTTCAAACAGCCCTATCCGCCACTGGGAACCATACTGGCGGCAGCGGTCATCCGGAATCTTGGCCATAAGGTTTCGCTCTTTGATTCAGGACTCCAGGAGTCCCCTAAGGCGATTGAGAAGTTCATTGCGGCAGAGAAACCTGAAGTTGTCGTGATCTATGACGATGGCTTCAACTATCTCACGAAAATGTGCCTCACTGTTATGCGGGATGCGGCATTTGAAATGACCCGCCTAAGTAAGCTGCACGGCTGCACTGTTATCGTCTCAAGCTCCGATGCCACGGACAATTGTGAAAAATATATCGATCAAGGCGTCGATTTTATCATCAAGGGAGAAGGTGAGCTCACCTTGCAAGAACTGATCACATCATTGAAATCCGGCGGGAGCAGCAATGATATTCACGGCATTGTGTACCGGAGCGATAAACTGCGCGTCAACCCTCCGCGGAACGTTCTGCGAGATCTCGATACGCTTCCACTGCCCGCGTGGGATCTGATTGATATTGAATCCTACAAAAATATCTGGCTCACACATCAGGGATACTTTTCGATAAACATTGCAACCACACGTGGCTGTCCATTTAAGTGTAACTGGTGCGCTAAACCAATTTATGGCAACCGTTATACTTCACGATCTCCTGCTCACGTTCTTAAAGAGATCAAGCTATTGAAAGATAAATATCAGCCTGATCACTTCTGGATATGTGATGATATCTTTGGACTCAAGCCCGGCTGGGTCAAGGAATTCAGGGATCTGATAACTCAGCAAGGTTTGCAATTCAGATATAAGATCCAGTCACGTGTTGACCTGCTGCTGGAGCAGGATACTTTAAATGGATTGGTGGAATCCGGCGCGGAAACAGTTTGGGTGGGAGCCGAGTCAGGTGCGCAGCATATTTTGGATGGAATGGATAAGGGTACGACAGTGGAGCAGATCTATGATGCAACAAGAAGTATGAAAGCTAAGGGGCTGAAGGTGGGCTTTTTCCTTCAGTTTGGTTATCCTGGGGAAACCCGCCAGGATATAGACGCGACTTTGAAAATGGTTCTGGAACTAATGCCAGATGAGGTAGGGATCTCTGTTTCATATCCCCTTCCTGGAACAGTTTTCTACGAAAAAGTAAAGGGACAGCTTCAGGATAAACGAAATTGGACAGATTCTGATGATCTGTCGGCAATGTTCCAAAGCACTTATAGCAGTTCTTACTACAAAGAATTACACCGCTACGTCCACGCCGTCTATAGAAAGCACAAAGGTTATCACTCACTGAGGAAACTCTTTCGTGATCCTTTTCGTCTAAGCACAAAAGATCTTCGGTCGGGATTGGCAACTTTATTTTACGTACCTGACTCATTGGTCAAACGTTTGAGATTGAGAAGTCTGGAGCATGTATCAAAAAACTGAGGCCATATCGCGAGGATAAAAATTTAAATACATTATATTGGCTTGTAGTAGCATAGTCCCAGGTGTGTGAAATGTCCTGACCTGACAGGTAGAGAGCAAATGCGTTGGTATGGTCAAAAGGAATGTTGATACAATATCCTTGAAAGGGTTGGCCTAAACTTTGGTATTGATCGTAAGTAGTTTTGAATTAATTTATGTGGTTTGCCCATGGCGGTGCCCTTTGATCATATCGCAACTTATGACTCCCTGTTTACCAGGAGTATCATTGGACAATTGCAACGCAAGCAAGTATGGCGCTACCTTCAGAAGATAACGCCGCAACTAAAGGGCTTGGAAATACTGGAATTGAATTGCGGTTCCAATGAGGATGCCATGTTATTCAGCGAAAAAGGGGTTAACCTGGTTGCCACCGATATTTCCGAAGAGATGTTGAAGGTTACTGTGCAACGCGCTAATCAGTTTTCAATGCAAAATCGGATTAGCTCGCAGTATCTCGATCCCGAAAGCTTTGACGAGACAGTATTCGACAAGAAGTTCGACCTCATATTCTCTAATTTTGGAGGTCTGAATTGTATTCATCCCGACTCGTTGAAGCGTCTTCTCAATAAAATACCATCAATTCTTGCCCCGGGCGGCAGATTTGTCGGGGTCTTAATGCCTAAGTTCTGTTTGTGGGAAAGCTCGTATCTCCTGATGAAGTTTCGTTTCAGTCAGGTACTCCGTCGCGCGACCAGCAAAGAAGTGATACTTGATCTGCCCGGCGCCACATTGAAGTCCTGGTATTACAATCCGTCACAAATTCGAAAGTGGTCGGGTGAAGGATTAAAGCTGATCCGGACATTGCCTGTCGGCTTTTCCACACCTCCAGCTTACCTTGAACCATACTTCCTCGACAGGAAAGCGTTTTTATTCAGGCTCTCACGGTGGGGCAGAAAATTCGATCAGGTTTCTTTTCTCTCCAGGATGTCGGATCACTACTTGATCGACCTGCAGCTTAAGTGATCCGTGCATCAATCAATTTATTCCAAAACCCCGGCAGCCGACCTTCATCAGGCCGTAAATCGCGCTTTTAGCAAGCAATCGCACCATTATGATCAGGAAGATGAGGCCAACATCATCCTAAAAGACATGCGTCAGCAGGTGTATGCCCATGTTGGGCAGTATCTCAAGCCAGGCAGCCATATCCTGGAACTCAATGCGGGAACAGGGATTGACGCCGTTCATTTCGCACAACAGGGACACCGTGTTCACGCGACAGACCTTTCCGATGGAATGATCGAACAGATCGCCCTAAAGGTGCGAAGGGGAAACCTGAAAGACCGTGTTACTTATCAGCGGTTGTCATATGAGCGTTTGGAAGAGATCGGTAGCACAAAATTCGATTATGTTTTTTCAAATTTTGGTGGCCTGAACTGCATCAGCGATCTGTCTGCCGTTACCACGAATCTGCAAAGGCATCTAAGGCCGGGATCTCACATCACTTTCGTGATTATGCCCCGGATATGTCTCTGGGAACTCGCCTGGATGCTTCAGGGGAAAGTTGCAAAGGCCTCCAGAAGGCTGGGAAAGGATGGAGCAGTGGCCCATCTTGAAGGGGAGCACTTCAAAACGTACTATCACAGTCTTAAGGCTATCAAGGCTGCCTTCAACTCTGATTTCCAGTTTCTCCAGTCGGAAGGGCTATGCGCCATCTCGCCGCCGCCCGCCTCATTCAGGTTTGTCGCCGCGCATCCATCCGTCTATAGAATTTTGAGGAAAACTGATGGGGCGATGAGGAATACTTTTCCCTTTGACCGGTGGGGGGATCATATAATTGTTACGTTCAGGACCAAATTTTGATTTACCGCAAGGGGATTTACCGCAAGGGCCTTTAGAGCGCAAAGTAACGCAAGGACAAGGAGATAATATTTGTTTTGAAATTCCGTGTGCCTCCAGTATTTACTTCGTGTGGCTTTGTATTTCTAAAGGGATTTTTTTTGCGGCCCTGTAATCATTAAAGTGACGTTGACGTCGTGACGTGTCCAAACACTTTACAGTTCGAAATGTCGCACTATCATTTATCGTTGAGGTAAAATGTTATTTTGTTGAATGATCTTTCGCGACCAGCTTTCAAAAGAACCCACGTTGACGCATGCTCATGGTGTTTTCTATCAACGGGATATTGGTATTAACAGCGTATTTGAAAAAAATTACCTGGCGCTTCGGGATCACGAAGGAAGAGTATATTCCGACAGTATCTTGAAAGATCTACCGTATGTACCAGAAACACATCTCTTAAAAAACGAGTGGGCTGTTCGCCAAACATCAATGGAGTGGCTTATATCCTATCTCAAAAAGAAAAAAGAAACGCCGTCAATACTGGAAATCGGATCTGGTAACGGATGGCTTTCGAATCGCATGGCTGTATCCCTTGATGCTGAAGTAGTGGCAATGGACGTCAATGAACATGAACTTCTCCAGGGTGCTCGTGTATTTGATGTGCCAACTCTGAACTTTGTATATGGCGATATCTTTACAGTTACTCTTCCAACACCTTGTGTGGATATTGTTGTATTGGCAGGCAGCATTCAATATTTTCCTGATCTTAAAAAACTTATCCACAGGCTTCTCAGCCTTCTGACCCTTCATGGCGAGATCCATTTGATTGATAGCCCGATATATCGTTCGCCAGCTTCCGCTAAAGCTGCTCGGGCCAGGAGCATGGAGTACTTCCGTTCTGCTGGCTTTCCCGAAATGATGAATTGCTATTTTCATCATTGTCAGAATCATTTAATTGGATTCAACCATGAATTATTGCTTGACCCTCAATCTTTGCGATCACGTTTATTAAGGCGAGTAACCGGAAAGGGAAGAGTATTTCCCTGGATAGTTATTAAACATGCTTAAACTTTTATTAAAAAAAGCATAAGAGGGAACTAATTGATTAGTCCCCTCTCAAATATCACTCGATCATATTGGCGGGCTCAGTTTGTCAATACCATTCGCTTGACATCTATGACCTTCCCATCTGCTATTAGTGCATACAAATAAAGCCCGGGTTTCAATTCACCGGCAGAAACCTTTACAGATGAAGCGCCACGCTCACCGACTTCGATAGACTTCAATTGCGTTCCCTCCATATTGTATATGATCAAAGTAGCTTGCCTTGTTTCCGACGATAGTTCCATTTTTATTTCAGTATCAGTTGAGGAAGGGTTAGGGCTGTTTTGAAAAAGAGACGTCTTGCTATTTGAAAATTCGTTGGCTCTTTGACCATCTGGGGTTTTCGTAGTCAGCAATGAATCTATTTTCGCTGCCTGGTTCTCCAGCATTTGCTGTTGGTCATTCACTTTCGCTGATAACTCCTGAACGGCTTTTACCAGAGGCATTACAAAATCAGAATACCTGATGGAATAATGGTCTCTTTCATTTTGGGGAGCCTCAACTCCGTAGAATTCATAGTTTCCTTTTTTGACAGCAGCTTCTACTTCCTGTGCAATGAACCCTGCTTGGCGGATTGACTCATGATTGGTTTTTTGAATCGTGCTGTCGGCTATACCCAAGAATTTGCTAAAAGCCTTCCTGTTGAGGTCATAGCTAACAGGGTTGAGTTGATTTATAAATTCAAGCCCGGGAATGTTTTGTTTGACATTGCTTTTAAAGCGTTGATCGGAAAGTACCGACCAGGCTACCTGTCCCCCTATACTGAAAACCGAAGCATTACCCAATCGAACTTGATTACTGGCTGTTGCGAAAGCATTGTAACCGAGGCAGGTTGTATTGTCCAGGTTTGAAGTCTGGGGGCCAGATGCAGTTCCGAATCCACTATTATAACTTCCGGTCTGATTGGACACGACCGAGCTGGCGCCAACGGCAGTGTTATGGCTGCCAGTAGTGTTGCCATATAATGCGTTGTAACCTACACCGGCATTTGATATCCCGGTGGTGGTTGCCTTTAGCGCTGAATAACCAAATGCCGAATTGTTGAAACCTATTGTATTTAGCTCCAAAGCCGACCATCCAAATGCCGCGTTATAATGCGTTGTGGCACTATAGAGAGCTCTATACCCAAAGGCTGAATTAAGAGAATTTGTCGTAGCTAAATGTAGCGCCTGGTATCCTACGGCTGTATTTTGAAATCCAGAAGAATTATAGAACAGCGCTAAGGATCCAACTGCAACATTCCTATTTCCAGATGTTGTCAGCCTTCCGCTATGCGCCCCAAAATAGGCATTGTCAGCGCTTGACCCATTGTTGGAGTTTCCAGCGAAATAACCGAAGTTACTGTTGTTAGTACCCAGTGTCCCGGAAGAGGTGCCAAAATTTGTGTTTTGAGCATAGGCGTAGCTAACCAGCATCGCCAAAACGATCGATAGTTTAATCTTTTTCATAACGATTTATAATTGAGGTTGAGAAAATAAATTGCGCCTAAAAGGTTGGGACCCTTGATTTCTCCCTTCACTGTGCCCTTACATAAGGTAGGAAAATTCATTTCTGAAAATATAGCCGCAGGGGCTGAAACGATTCTTTTTGAGTTCAAAAGGTGGATCCCGCAGTTGAATGAATTTCTATCAAACATTATTTCATTCACGCCATCACTTTGTTTAACATCACCCAGATTTTCACCAGCTCTTGAGAACCAACAACTCCATTCACGCTTCCCTGCTTGCGATACTGAAAGAATCGGGTATTAAGAAAAGTTTATGGATGGTCATTCTGATGGTGATCACCGCCACTCTTGACTTTATAAGTCTTGCATCATTGCTACCACTGATATTTTTTATTATTGATCCGGGCTCTAAGATAGTCGCGCGCGTTAATGATTTTCTTCCTGAAAGCTTTGAGCTTTCCCCGGCATCGGATTCAGTGGTCCTGCTTTCCATTACAGTCCTTGTAGCTATCATTTTGAAAAACATTGTGAGCTACTGGATCTTTAAAGTCAAGGCAGAATACGCATATGCTTTGGGAAATCACTTCTCCCTGATTGCGCTGAAGAATTACCTTAATATGGACTACTACAGTTTTATAAATGGAAAATCTTCGAATGCATTGAACATTATCATAAACTATCCTCTGGCCTTTGCCAATAATGTAGTGCTGGCAATAATAACCATTGTCATTGAGGGATTTGTAGGCCTTCTGATTCTTGCAGCAATTGTCACCTATAATCCTGATATCCTTATGATCTCTGTCTTCATGATCATCCCGATATTTATCTTGTATGCTATTAGGAGACGAAGTCTAAAAAATATTAGCGCCGATCTCAAAGAGAAGTATCCACTCATGCTAAAGTATGCGCTCCAACCCATCGATAATTTTTCAGAAATAAGGGTGTCTGGGACAGACTCATTCTTTTATCAAAGATTTCAAAAAGCAAGCAAAGCAGTTACGGACACTTTTGTTAAGGACCAGCTGATCCAATCCTCCACGATGAGGATCACAGAAATAATCCTGGCAGCAGTAATTTGCTTCCTTGTTGCTTATGCTGTCAAAACAAAACTTGACTATAAGGAAACACTCCTGATGCTAAGTGTATATGCTGCAGCAAATCTCCGACTCATCCCCTCTTTAAACAAGATCGTTCAGGCAGTTCAACAAATTACGATTCATGAGCATATTTTCACCGAGTTTCAATCGCTAATAAAACATCATGTAAAAGAAGAGGAACCCAAACCTGATAGTTCAGGTAACAATTTCATCGATGGTATCAGATTAGAAAATGTAACGTATGCTTATCCTGAAGGCAAACTGATTCTGCATGATGTGTCGTTGGAGATCAGAAAAGGAACAAAGGTGGCATTCACAGGAAAGTCTGGTGAAGGAAAAACTACTTTGATACTGATCTTTCTTCGACTCTTGAAAGAGTGTGAGGGTAAATTTCTTGTGGACAACAAGGCCATTGACGATGATCGCAGTTGGCGAAAATCCATCGGCTACATACCACAGAATCCTCAATTCCTTGATGCTTCGATCGCTGAAAATATCGCGTTCGGAGTGCCCGCTGATGAGATCGACCATGCAAGAATATTACATCTGATGATTGCGCTGGGTCTCAAATCGACTATTGACGATCTCCCCGAAGGCATCAATACCGTCATCGGTGAACGCGGTATCAGACTTTCCGGAGGCCAGAGACAAAGGATCTCAATTGCCCGAGCTTTATATAGAAACGCCGACATACTATTACTCGATGAAATCACAAATCATCTTCACAAGGAAGCAGAATTTGAGATCATGAATATCCTTCAAAGGTTATCGGAGGAGGGCAAAACAATAGTAATGGTAATGCACAAATTACCTGATACGCATTTTTTCGATTCCGTATACTACCTGGAGAAAGGAAAGATCACAGAGGTTGCAGTTAAAACATGACGCTCAGAGCATCTTTTCAATAAACTCCAGGTAATTGCTATAAGACCATACGGCATCCTGAGCAGTGATATAGCCGTAAGCCTTCTCTCTGATGGTTACATAACCTTCAGGATTGCTTACAAGTTGTAATACTCTTTCAGCGAGCAACTCAGGATTTCGTGGAGGTGCTAGCACAGCATAGGTATCACCAATATCTGACAATATACCCACTTCAGTTCCCGCCACGACAACACCGCTCGCCATTGCTTCCTGGACAACGGCACAACCGGTTTCAAACAAAGCCGTATGCAGTAAAAAATGCGCTTTCTTCAAATACCTTGGAAGAAGATCATTATCAACGTAACCAGTAAAGGTGATCTTGTCGGAAATGTTAAGGTCCCCGATGAGATTGACTACTTCCGGCACATTGAATCCTTCACCCACAACGGTTAAATGGCAATCAATTTTTTCGGCAATTCTACCGAAGGCTTTAAACATTGTTTCCTGATCCTTGATTACTCCATAAAATCCTATTTGAATAAACTGTATTGGAAAGGAGAGTTGCTTGCCATAGAAAGGGAATTTTGAGATGTTGATCCTTAGTGGAAGAACTGCCAAGGCTTTTTTGGTCTTCAGGTTCCTCTCGGCAATTTTCTTTTGATAGTCAGCAACGGTCACGACAGCATCTGCGCGACTGCATACCCAAAGCGTTACTTTTCTTAACCAGGGTATCGTCATGTTACCGATGTTGGCGGAGGTAGTGTTCCACCTTCTGTCGATATCAGTTGCACTAACAGCGGACGTCTGATAACCGTCGATATTATTGTTGCCCAATAAGAGGCGGGATAAATAGAAATTCCAAAAACCAGTGAAGCAGGATGAAACAAGTGATCTATACAACAATGGACAGCAACAAAAAAATATCTTAGCCTTCCGGGCATACGCCACCTTAACGGTTGTTTGACAATAATACTTTTAGGAATCTGGGAAGCATCAATGGAGAGGAAACTGTAAAAGACTATCTCATAGTGAGCAGATAAGCGTTCAAACAGATCGATCAGAACCGGGACACCAATATTACCTGCGCCGAGTGTTCCCATCCCCAAAATAATTATACGATGCTTAGTCTTTACTTCAGGCATTGCGATAGCATTCACTGATTTTACATGCCGTTCGGCTAATCGGATGCTCTTGTGTCCATGTCCACGCCTTCGTCCTGACCATTGAATACCTGGCCCGATCCGAAAGAAGACTTAAGGTCTCTTTGGCCAGGGATCTGAATTCGCGGACCGGGACTGAGACACAGCAATCCGGTAAATCATACAAGAGACCTACATTGGTCCCGCAAACAACGACACCGCTTGCCATAGCTTCAGCGACCACCATTACATGAGCTTCCGACAACGAAGTATGTAACAAGATGTCTGAGCGATGATAGTAGGCCGGCAGTTGTTCATAGGGCATTGTCGATATAAAGGTAACTTTCCCGTCGAGCAACAGTTGATTTGTGAGAACTCTCAATCTTGTCGAAAGCGGACCTTCTCCAATTATTGTTAGCTCCGCGGATATCGAATCACTGATGATCCTGAACGCACGCAATAGTGTTTCCTGATCCTTCACCGGCGTGAGGTTACCGATGTGCAGGAATTGAACTGGATCAGACAATGGCTTTTCTTTAAGTGTAAACAACGAATTGTCAACTCCAAAATGTATCGTTTTTACATCCGACCGATTCAAGCCTGCGATATCGAGGGTCTTTACCATGTAAGGCGTTGCTAATACCTGGTCAGCATTTCGCAGCGTCCACAGAATGAGTTTCCGGTGAATTGGCCTTTGAAATTGCCCGTATTTGATCTCCGGAAGAGAGACGGCGTCGCCACCCATTATACTCACGATACTTTTGATATTGTACATCCAGCCTATAAGCACTGCGATGAGCCCTGAAGGCATTGTCCAAAATCCATGTGCGACACTGAATTTTTTTATTCTATGATGTTTATGAAAGGTACTTATCACCCTAAGCACCGTCAGCAATCTATTGGGGGCTTTGATATTAACAAGGTCGAACCCATGCGGGAGATAGCCATCATTCGCCGGGAACATCGAAAAAACTGTGATCTCAAAATCTGCGGCCAGCAACAGAACCAGACGTTCTAATACCGGTACGCCAATATTATATTGACCAGTTCCAATACCCCCAGGGATAATAATCGCTATAGAAGGCTTCGGCTTCATCTGGATATGTCTTCAATTACTTCGGAAAATTTCCTGGCGATCGCTTCAAATGATAATTCCCTCTGAAATTGTACGAGAACTTTTTCCCTTTCCAGGGATCGATTCAGTTTCATGCTGCCGGAAAGCGCCTGAGACAGCGATGTTTGATTTCCAGTCAGGTATAGTATTCCCACACTGCCATTTCCCGTCATCATTTTAAATGACGGTATATCACTTAAAATAGGAATGCATCCACAAGATATCGCCTCACAAACAGCAACCCCGCTTCCCTCATAATTAGAAGTAGAGATGATAAAATCCGCGCTATTATACCAGTAAAGCATTTCTCCGTGCTCTACGCTACCAACAAGAAATATATGATCTGCGACCCTGAGTTCCACGATCAAATGCCTCACCTCATCAAGAAGCTCGATGCTATGAAAGATCATGTAAAGCTTCGCGGATGAACTCTGCCTTATTAAGTTTGCGAAAGCCGTGACAGCCAGCAAAGGATCCTTTCTGGCATGTAACCCTCCTACCCAGAGATAAACCATCTCACCTTCGACATTTGTAAGCGATTTAGCTTTGTCTTTGTTCATTGGACTGAATACAGAAGACACCTCCATGATCTCCCGGATCTTTTTGCTTTCAGAGATAAGGTGACTATCTAGCCAATCTTTTCCCAGTTCCCTGGAGCAAAAAATGTAAGCGCTTATAAAACGATCCGCACGCTGCTGAAAGAACCGGCGTAATTTGCGCAGTGGTCTTTCCGCATGATGTTGTACGATGATCTTTACATCGGGACCGAGGTGTTGTCGGAGAAGCAATATCTGGAGCGGAAAGATCAAACCATGAACCACTACAATGTCTGGCTTGAGGTTCCCGATATATCGATTCGCCGAAAATGGAATGGTTGTCTGCCAATGAGCAAGATCGAGAAAATGATAGACCACATTATTTCGTTTGACTATCGCATTGCATCGAATACAGTGTATACTATGCACTGAGAATTTTTGAGCCATGCTGTCGAGTATGCCCGTAAAAAAAGAAAGCTTATTTAACCAGACTTCGGGATCCAATTGATCAGGAGAATACGCATAAGAGATGTGCACTACATTCATGTTACGCATTGCCAAAATATAACTTCAAGGGCCTCCCGTGATCGATACGCCATTGCGCGTATAACCTGTGAATGTGCGAAAGGGTAGAGTCCGATGTCTCCTCGACAAAGGTTTCTTTGATGATTTCGTAAATATGGATCCTGTGGATACCCAGATCCAGAGAACAATAAGATACATCTCCTTGTATCGCGTTACTCCTTCCGGGAGAATAGATCCGAATTCCCTGGAGCGGGCAGAAATAGTTTTAAAAAAATTCGCAGTCCTTAAGTCAGCCATATGATTCTTGCCCATGGCATACACTTCCTTATAGACCGAGGCTTTCATATCAGCCAATACAACTCTTTTACAAAATTCAACCTGCTGTGTTGCCCTTCCTCCTATCCTCAATGAACTTGCATACGTGTCCTCATTCACTTGGCCATGGAGATCTGTTGGAAACATATTGAATAAATCGGCATCCCCGACAGTAAGCACAGAGATCTTTCTGGGGCATAGCCACTGCTATCTGAACCTGATCCTGGAGATTACCAGGCAAGCTTACGTTGTCTTCAGCTCTTTTTTTAAATCTCTCACGTTGCCTGTAAACCAATTGGTGAACCGGGGATAAGAATTTATGACGACCCTCTAATCCTTTGTATAAAATGAGCGCGTGAGAGCCAATAACCTGTGCGGATTCGTATCCCAGCCGCAACGCTGCAATTCGCTCATTCCTGCCGGCCTTTTCCTAACCCGGTGCCGTGACTTCAAAGCTTAGTGATATTTCCTTTTCCGAACGAAGTCTCTGGTACGCTTCGGTATCAACATTGAAGCTGAGGCCAACTATCAGCGGCCTATATCCCAAAAACAGATGTGACATTGTGACATTTAATCTAAAATCAGCACTATTTACGAACACGGAGACGTCATCTTCCACGTCTTCCCTATCAACACAACGATTCTCCTTCGGGATGGTAATACCGGTTAGCGATTTTTTGATCTCGTGTATAAAGGACAAAACTGCTTTTTGGTAAAATATACGGCATTTTTTCAGCCGGTTGTGAAATGTGGACAGGGAGATATCAATTGCCGGCTGGCACTGTTAAGGTTACACTTTCGCAAATGCTAAGTGTGATGTAAGCGAAAGGATTCACGTGCCATTTGTTACTTTTATCGGTCATGAACAATGCCATACTTTTTAATCCGCGAAGTGCAAGGGCCAAGCACCGCATACCTAATTCTATCCTTCAGGTAGGCGCATCAATTCATGGAAAAGTAAACTATGTTCTTGTGGACGAAATCTTGAGCGGGATCCATGGTTGAAGATCAAAAAATTACTGGACACCGGTGATTTCCGCTATGTCGGCTTTTCGGTAATGCCTGGGCCTCGGCTGGACAGGCGATCCCATACTGAGAAAGGCATTAAAAAGAACAATATCCCCAGACCGTTGTTATCTGGGGTGGCTATTTTGCAGCCAACCAATACAAGTCAGTTATTAACTCTCCGTACGTTGACTACGTCATCAACGGTCCCGGCGACGATGCATTTCCCAAACTACTCGAAGCGCTGCAGCAGGGTAAGCCGGCAGATGACATTCAGAACATCATTTTTAAGAAAAATGACACCATCGTCAAGACACCTATGGCGCCGCTTCAGGATCAGGATGCCTTACCTCAGTTGCCGTATGAGTTTCTCCATCAACATTACCCATTGTCCAGTTATCTGGGAAAGACATTCCTGGGATCGCGAACTGCGTCTTTATCATTCCAGCATGGGTTGTCCTTTTACCTGCTCATTTTGCGCTGTCGTTCCGCTCTACAATGCACGGTGGAAGGGAAAATCTGCAGGGCTGATCTACAAAGACATCAAATACCTCATTGATGAGCACGGTGCAAATGCTGTTGAATTCCACGATAACAATTTCTTTGTAAGTGAAAAACGAACGGTTGAATTCTCGCGGCTTATTAAGAATGAGAACATACGGTGGTGGGGAGAAGGCCGGATCGACACAATTGACAAGTACAGTGACTCGTCACTGGCACTGATGCGCGAAGCAGGTTGCACGATGATCTTCTTTGGGGCAGAAACCAGCAACGATGAGCTTCTCAAACAAATGGATAAGGGTGGAACGCAAACTACAGCGCAGATGAAACGTTTTGCTGCCCGCATGAGGGAGTTCAACATTATTCCGGAATATTCATTCGTGCTTGGCTTTCCGGGAGAGACCCCGGAAAAAGTAATGGCCCAGATCGATCGCGACATTATTTACATCAAGCAGATCAAAGAGATCAATCCTGACACAGAGATCATCATTTATGTATATAGTCCGGTAGCAACAGAAGGTTCCGAGCTTTATAAGCAGGTGACTGCATCGGGTTTTCGATTTCCTGAAAAGCTGGAGGACTGGCTTGCACCTGCATGGCAGAACTTTGACCTTAGAAAAAATCCGCTGACGCCCTGGCTTACACCGGAGATGGTCGATAAGATCCTCGGTTTTGAAACGGTGCTAAACGCCCAATATCCAACGGTATCAGATTTCAGGTTGTCGCCAATCAAGAGGAATGTGATGCGCATGATCTCAGGATTCCGTTACCGGAAAAATATATTCAGGTTCCCCTACGAGTTGAAACTTTTGCAGCGGCTTTGGAAATACCGGCAACCTGAAATTGAAGGTTTTGTGATGGAGTGAACCATTTGATGATTGGGTGATTTAATGATTGATTGAATGAGAAGGATCGTCAAACGGATTGTGTCCCTTTTTCTCGTCCCATTAACGCGGTGGTATATCAGCAAAGAACGGAAATACAACTTCCGGAATACGCGTGTTACCGTTTTACCCGGAGTTTTTCATCCGGGATTATTTCACAGCACAAAATTCATACTTGGCTATCTTGTTGAGCAACCGATCAACGGAACAACTTTGCTTGAATTGGGTTGTGGTTCGGGACTTATCTCTGTGATAACGGCCAAAATGGGAGCTCATGCTGTTGCCACCGACATCAGCCTCAAAGCAATCGAGAACACAATCCGGAACGCTGCGGATAACCATGTAAACGTTGAAGTTATACAGTCAGACCTGTTCGATAATGTACCGATGCAAACGTTCGACTGGATCATCATCAATCCGCCGTACTACAACGGTGAACCCGCGAATGAATCTGAGTTCGCCTGGTATGCTGGCGACAATTTCAGTTACTTCAGACGGATATTTCCATCACTGAAAGGCTACACGCATGATTCCTCAGCTGTTATTATGGTCCTTACAAAGGGGACGGCGCTGGACACCATCATGGATATCGGCCTGACACATGGAGTTACTTTCGAGTTGATCCGCGAGAACGATGTGTTGTTCGACAAGAAAGATTTTCTGTTTCGCCTGAAAATATCCAGGGATTGATCAGGTGTGTTGAACCCCGTTGGGGTTCCCGTTGCAGTTGCGTCCTTTACCCCGCATTGCATGCGGGGCTAATCAAATTCAATCCTATAGGGATTTGGTAGCAGGCTGTGACCTGATCTTTTGAATCCTAAAGATTCAATTTGAATAGCCGCCGATGAAATCGGCGGTAGCGAGGTAATCACCCCAACGCTGGAGGGGTGAACACAAACCCCAATGAAATTGGATATACCTAAAATTTATTGTCGCATTGCTTGTTAAACGAGCATTTGAATTTGATGAAATATACCTATTGCAATTATTGCAATGCGAGGTTTATCGATCCGCTTGTGGAGAGATCTACACGTATACCTCCACCGTTGATCTTACCATTCACCCGATGTTCTTCCTTGTCACCGCTGAAATTGGTGAGTGAATTGATGTGGATGTTCTCGGCACGTAGTTTGAGATCCACGCCTTTATTTCCAGGCATTCTGACATCGATGTTTCCGCCTGAGTTGTTGGCGGTGACATATTTCCCGAGTTCGGCAATCTCCATATCGATGTTGCCGCCGCTTGTTGAAGCATCAACGCTTCCGGAAAAGGCTCGAAGCTTGATGCTTCCGCCTGATGTATGTGTGATCAGCTCGCCGTTTATCGAATTTCCACGTATTGTACCACCGCTCGTCTTCGCCCTGATCTCTCCTTTCAGCTTGTCCAGGTCAATATTTCCGCCTGACGTAGATAGTATGATCGTGCCTGAACAGCCTTCGGCGTCTATACCGCCGCCGCTTGTTGACAATTCAACGTAGTCGCGTGCATTCAATACCGATATGTTGCCACCTGACGTCTTACCGTTGATCTTGCCGCTGAGGTTATCAAGGTGAAGGTTGCCTCCGCTGGTTGAAAATCTCTGATCGCCAGTGAGACCGGAGAGGGCAATGTTGCCGCCGCTTGTTCCAATATCTGTAGCCGTATTCTTCGGAACATATATCCTAAACCCTATACTAAGTTGTTTCCTCGAATTCAGGTTGAAAGTTTTGGGCTCGGCCGTCACTGTCAGCTTACCTCCCGATACTGATATTTCAAGATCGTAGTCCTCATCCAGACGTTTCTTGATCTCGTCCTTCGACAGTTGGCTCGATCCATTTGGTTTAATATAAACCTCAAGTTTGGCCTCGGCATCTGTGGCTCCGGAGACTTCAATACTTCCACCGGATGTTCTTGCATATACATCCTTGATCGATTCTTTTGCCAGGGATTTGGTGGTATATAATGTCGCCTCGTTCCATTGCGCATAGGCTGCAATGCAGCAAGGAAGGAGGAAAAGTAAAACGAAGATCTTTTTCATGTTAGCGTCAGCTGTTAAGTTTATTGGACATTTGGATTCAATCTCTGTGCCACACGTCGAAACCCCCAATTTGCTTGTACTTCAGGGTATAAGTGCAGGTGTTGTTCAAATTTAATCAAAGGTTGAACGTTTTCGGACAGATGGTTATAAGACAAGATTCCCTGTATCCAGGTTGCACGATAAAGCAATTATAAATTATGAATTATGAGGTATGAATTGAAATGCAGCCCAAAAATAGACATTTGTGCCTTTCGATAACGACTAACCGTGACGCTTGCACTGCACAGGAGAGAAAACCATTCATAATTTATAATTCACACTTCATAATTGCCTAGCGTGCAACCTTGTCAAAAAAGCGGAGTCTAATCTGATTATCGCAAGGGTCTTTCAAGTTGCAGTGCAAATTTTTCCGCATTTCGCTTGAAACCATTCTATTAACCCGAAGTATTCTATAAACAATAGGTGCCATGTTCAGAAACTATTTCATCATCACTATCAGGAATCTGTTCAGGAACGGATTTTATTCATTTATCAACGTTTCGGGTCTAGCTATCGGGATTACCTGCAGTATTCTGATACTGTTATGGGTTGCTGATGAGCTATCCTTCGACAAGTTTCATCCAAAGGCGGATCGCCTTTATCAGGTATGGGTGAACGCTGTATTTGATGGTGAAAAACATGCATGGATGTCCGTACCGTTGCCAACACGTGAGGGCATGAGAACAGGTGACAGCCACATTAGAAAATCAGTCGTGACGGACTGGGGTGGCGAACATCTTCTGACAGTTAATGACGACAAAAGACTTCTCAAGCGCGGATACTTTGCCAGCGAAGAATTCCTTGAGATGTTCGAATTTCCACTGGTCGCTGGCAATGCATCACAGGTATTAAATGATCCATCCGTTATTGTTATCACCGAGTCGACAGCCAAAGCGTTGTTCGGCAATGAAGATCCGATCAACAAAATCATTCGTATCGATAATGAAAATGACGTGAAGGTAAGCGGTGTACTGAAAGACATTCCTAAGAACTCGTCATTTCAATTTGATATCCTCATTCCCTGGAAATATCGTGAAACGCATAATCCATGGGTTCGCAAAAATACGACGAACTGGGGCAACTATTCATTCCAGGTATTTGTAGAGCTTGACAATGCTTCAAGCGAGGCTGCCGTTGAAAAAAGTATCAAAGGGATGTTGGCAGCTCATGAGGAAAAACAGACAAAGAATGAGTTCTACCTCTATCCTCTGCTTCGCTGGAGGTTGTTCTCAAACTTTGAGGACGGCATAGAGACGGGTGGCATGAACGACTACGTTCAAATGTTCACCGTGATTGCCATCTTCATCATTGTCATTGCCTGCATTAATTTCATGAACCTCGCTACCGCAAGATCCGAGCGACGCGCCAGGGAAGTCGGCATCCGAAAAAGTGTAGGATCAAGAAGAATGGAATTGATCCTTCAGTTTATTGGTGAGTCCACGTTCATCTCATTCCTGGCATTCGCGGTGGCGATTCTGGCTGCACAGCTGCTATTGCCATACTATAACGAACTCGTGGAAAAGCAGCTGACAATCGATTATACGTCCGGAAAATTCTGGCTATATTCATTTGGATTGATCTTCGTGACAGGAATCGTATCCGGAAGTTATCCTGCATTTTATCTCTCATCTTTCCAGCCTGTCAAGGTATTGAAAGGCAAAGTGAGCGTTGGAAAAGGCGCCAGCACGCCTCGTAAGATTCTCGTCACTTTACAGTTTGGGTTTTCCATTCTTCTGATCATTTCGACGATAGTGATCTATCAACAGATCCAGCTGGTAAAAAATCGCGAACTGGGATACGACCAGGAGAACCTGGTGACAATCAATTATACAAATGAGGTAAGAAAGAACTATCAACCCATCAAGCTCGACCTTTTGGCGACTGGTGTTGTGGAATCTGTGACCAAATCAAACAGTGCAATCACCGATGTCACATCCAATAATTTTCTCGGTTGGCCCGGCAAGCCGGAAGAGCTGCGGGTGATCTTCACTACGGTCACGACTGAGTATGACTATATCAAAACTATGGGAGTCAAGCTCGTCGAGGGTCGCGATTTCTCGGAGGATTTCAAAAGCGACAGCTCCGCTATCATTATTAATAAGGCTGCCCTTGCGCTTATGAACCTTGAGGATCCAATCGGAACGGAACTGGACCTCTGGGGTGGTAAACGCAAGCTAATAGGAATAGTCGACGATGTACTGATGGACGATCCATTTAGGCCGGTCAAACCCATGTTCATTATCTTCGACAGGGAGTGGATTGATGCGATGACCGTACGACTTAAGAAAACGAAGGACATTCAGGGCGCAATGGCTACGGTTCAAAAGGTGTTCGAGAAACATGCGCCGGCATATCCGTTCGAGTATAAGTTTGCAGATGTTGAGTTCCAGAAAAAGTTTACAACGATCAACCTTACAAGTACACTGGCGAGCTTGTTCGCCGGGCTGACGATCGTTATTACCGGACTTGGCCTGTTTGGTCTGGCATCCTACACAGCCGAGCAGCGTACAAAAGAGATCGGCATACGCAAAGTTTTGGGAGCTTCCGTATCAAGTCTTGTAGGATTAATGTCGAAAGATTTTTCGCGACTCGTCATACTCTCCTTCGTGATCTCTGCTCCCCTAGCCTGGTGGTTGTTAAAGATGTACCTCGAGCGATATACGATCAGGACGGGCATTGAATGGTGGGTGTTCCCGGTCACGGGACTTATCGCGCTGATGTTTGCCCTTGCGATTGTAAGCACCCAGGCATTTCGTGCCGCGCAGGCAAATCCTGCTACGTCGTTAAGAAGTGAATAATAATTCTTCACCGCGGAGACGCCAAGGCCGCCAAGTACGGCAAAGAATCTCTGCGCACCTTAGCGTTCATTGCGTCTTAGCGGTGAAGTAACGCTCACCATCTTCTTCATAATTGCCGTTTGAAAAACTCCCATGCTTCTATATGAACATCGATGTCATTGGGATAGTCGTGCTTGCCTCCAACTACTTTTAATAACGTTACTTCAGGCTGCCCTTTTTCTTTGAATGTATAGCGTTCAACGGTTTTTCCATCAGCAGGGTCGTTATCGGGCAACAAGGTTTTCATCGGCTCCGTATGATAGCCTGCCAGGTCTGCCCAGTATTTGAAGGTTTTTTCAGTCGATCTGACATTGCCCATTATGAAATCCCCCGATCTCATCATACCTCCTTCGTACTTATTAAGTGGATCAGCCGTTCCGTTGACGATCATGACGGGCAATGGTTTTTTTGCCTCTTCACAATCCATGTTGTCGGTGTCAGGAAGATTGGCGATGATGGCGGCTATTGCTTTTATCTTTAATGGCATTGTCATGGCCAGCTTGTAGCACATATGCCCTCCGCCGGAGGTTCCGACAGCAAAAACCTGGGCGTCATTGATTTTGTATCTGGATTTGAAATATTTGATCATCCCATCGAAGAATGATGCTTCATCTATGTTGAGTTTATTAGCCTGCGAACTCGCTGCTTTTCTGCACTCATTCCAGTAACGTTTATAACCGTCAGCGTATACGAAGATCACCTGTTCTGCCGCTGTTCGTTGCAGCAGGTTGGATGTTGCACCCATCATGGCATTGCCGCTTCCGCCGGAACCATGCAACACAAAGACCAGGCTTCCCCCTGTTTGTGAAGGTTGTGGTTTGTTGAACTGAAATGTCCTGTAGTAATTGTCAACCTTAATAGAATCGCGGATGACCTGCCCCACAGCACATTGAATGCCTGCCAAAACAAGGACAATTGTGACGGTAAAGCGCATAATCGTTAAAAAAAACAAGATAATACTTATAACAAGATCAGTCCATCTTAATTACATCAACAGGATTGAGGGTTGCGGCACGCCATGATGAGCCAACCGTGGAAAAGAGCACGATCACGATAGATAAAGCGGAAAATCCGAGAAAAGCGAATTGACTCAGGGTAATCCGGTAGGCAAAGTTCTGAAGCCATGTATGCATCAGATAGTAGACGAATGGCAAAGCAATGAGATTTGAAAGTACGGCTATCTTCAAAAAACTGCGCATATGGAGGCGGGTTATCTCGAACGCCGTTGCTCCCAATACCTTTCTGATACCAAACTCTTTCATTCTTTGCAAAGAAAGATAGGCTGACAACGAAACGATGCCCAATACCGAAACGAGAAGAATGACGCCAGTGCAAAGCTTAAGGGATAGAAATACCTTTCTTTCGGCCGCGTATTGATTGTCATACAATTCACTTATAATATGATAGTCCATCAAAAAACCCGGCATAATGGTTTCATATTTCTTCTTTAGTTGGGCAATGGTCGGTTCAAGAGGGCCGCGGATCTTTATGTGAACCGATTGACCAGGCCACGAAGACCAGGGTAACCGCATGACCAAGGGCTCTATCTTTCGATGCAATGAATAAATATTGAAATCCTTTGTTACTCCGACCACTGTGCCTTCCCATTTCTCCCCGGATCCTTCATCGTATCCATATGCGATCCGCTTGCCTATTGGATCCTCCCACTGAAATTCGCGAACGGCAGCTTCATTAACAATGAATGCACTGTGTGGATCGCTATTGTTATCAGGATCGAAATCCCTTCCCGCGACTAACGGTATATCCATCGTTTTAAGAAAATCATAGTCAAAGAAAACTTCGTTCAACATCATTTGTTTCATTCCGGTTTCCGTTTCCACCCGGTACCAGTCACGGTAGTAACCGCCAACAATAAGAAATGTAGAATAAGATACATACTCAACACCGGGCACGGTGGCCAGCTCTTGCTTGATAACGGGAATAAGTTTATCAGGATAACGGTCAGGCATAAACAGCGCGATAGTATTGACTTTGTCGTAACCTGGGTTTCGTACCTGAATAAACTGTAACTGCTCTCTGACTGTATAGGTAGCAACGATCGTTATCACAGCAATAGTAAACTGAATCACCAACAACACCTTACCAACGGACATACTACCATTCATGCGCAGCCGTGCTTTGATATCATCGATCCCTTCAGTAGCTGAGAGCTTATAGGCGGGATACGCCGTTGAAAGGAAAATGAGCCCTGCGAAGATCAATAATAAGGCAATCATAACAGACCTATCAAACACCATACTGAAGCTGAGATCTTTCTCGATGGTCTGATTTATTTGTGGAAAGATTAAATACAGCAGTGCAATACTGATAACGAGCGCTGCAAAGCACACGATGACCGTTTCACACACAACCTGAAAAACTATTTGTGTCCTTTTCGCGCCGAGAATCTTACGAACACCAATCTCCCTGATGCGTTTGTGAAAATCAACAATGGAGAGATTAACATAGTTGATGCTGGCAATGGTCAGCAGAAAAATTCCCAGCAATGTGAAGGCATAAACATAAAGTATATTGCCCTTTCTGCAGAATTCGGCATAGAGTCCCGGGGCAAGGTAAATATCCTGAATCGGCTGCAACGAAATCTTATAATCCTTGTCAAGACCGCCAGTTTCACTTTTGATATTTTTACTTACAAATGCCTGTGCCTTGGATTCAAATTCCGCTGGATCGGTGCTTTCCTTCAATCTTATATATAACGGGCCGGATCCATCGATTCCAATCGTCCAGGGATCTACCTCGCCATCAATGTTGTCTGTCAAACCATTCATGGACAGTAGTGCCCTGAGATACAAGTGGGTGTTCGGGGGAAGGTCGCTAATGATAGCTGAAACCTCAAACGTCGCATCCGAGCGGTCTATAAATGTGATCTCTTTATACATCGGGTCCTCGTCGCCAAAAATCTCACGGGCCATCGATTCCGTGATCATTATCTTACTGCGATCCTTCAGACAATGTCTGTCACCTCTCAAAACGTTTAGGGTAAGCACGTCAAAAATTGTACTGTCCGCATTCACAAAGCCGTGCGCCTTGATGGACTTTCCACCAGCACGGATCTGGTAACTGCCAGCAAAGCCTATTCTTGCAAAAGATCGTATTTCGGGAAAGGTTGCCTTCAATCCGGGACCTATTCCAGGAGGAACAAATGCGTATTGTGCTCGGCTACCATTTTCAATCCACGAGGAGTTTACGCGATATATATTATTATAGTCTTCGTGAAACTTATCGAATGAACGTTGGAATTGCACGTAAAGGATAATGACAAGAAGGCTAAATAATGCAACTACCAGTCCTCCAAGCTTAAAGGTAAATGTTGTTTTATTTTTTATAAGATGCCGGACCGAAATACTAAAGTAGTTTCTCATCAGGGGCATGAATCCAGTACGGTGCGGAGAACGTCTTCGAAAAACTATACCCGGTCTGCAAAACCGTATTGTATTCCATATCATCCGAAGTAGTGCAACCCGTTCACCATACCTTTCAACATCCCTGGCATGCCGTTGCCTCAGGTCACCCTCTATTTCCTCCTGAAGTTGATCGGGACAAATCAGCCTGAGAAAACGTAATGCTAGTTTTGGTGGATTTACGCTATTCATGTCTCGTCATCATTTATCAGATCACAAACTGAAATCCAATCGAATATCCTGGCCACAGCTCTGTTTTTAGATTCCCAAGATCACCTGTCGATATCTTAAAACTTCTGATCTTAAAAAGGTCCCTGATTTCCACTTTTTCATACATGAAATAGTTGATAGAAAAACCGGCAACAACGTACAGGAACTTCACGCGCTTTCCATAGTCAACATTCAGTCTGGTAAGGAGATTAAAATCCTTATCAAAGCTCATCGTCTTATTAAGGTGCATCACCTTTGCACCATAGCTGATCACTCGTCGCCTGTTAAATGGCGATGGCTTTAGGCTGAATTTATTGTAAAGAACCTTTTGAAACCCATAACCGAACCCCCATGTCTCCTGCTGGGGATCGTGTCCGACGATGAGTACATTCTGATTGAATATCTGATTTCTTTCTACATATGGCATTTCTGATCCCAGAATCCATGTGCAATTGAGACAATTGCCTGTGGTGTATTCCATATTCAATGGGAAGACCTCATTAAAATAGAAGTTGACCAGGGAATTTTTAGAGCCGAAGTTGAGTAGCCCTATCGGTGTTCCCATTCTTACCCTTTCTTTCGATGGATACTTGTTAAAGAAATTTATGATGCCGACCTGCTTGCCGCGAGCGTCACCGCCAAAGTTGATCAAACCCAACTGCCAGCAATCCATGGCCTTGCTGAAATTCAAAAGTCCGATTTGCAACCCCCTCGCCCGTGTAGGTGGCGTTGATTTTTTTCCCTTGATGTACCTTGCCTTATTGATGGCGCCAAGCTGCAATCCTGAAAGCTGAGCGTCCGTAAAATTGAAAAGCGCAGCGATCTGGAAACCTCCCACGGATTCATTGGCAACATTATATAGTCCTGCGAGCTGAAATCCCACCATTGTTTCGCCTGCACTGTTCCCGACACCAGCGAGTTGAAATCCCCTGAAGTTGTTGCCCACAACGTTAAGGCCACCGCTCAATTGAATTCCAGACGCGTGGTTAAGCACGTAGTTTAACATTCCGGCGACCTGAATTCCTTTTCTGTTCACCTCAAAATCTTCTGTATTGATCAGGCTTCTTTCCTCGGACTGGCTAAGATTCACGAAGGCATTTGCACCGACAATATTGGCCAGGCCTGCCAGCTGAATGCCGGTCGTGGTCTTCAGATTGCTATTGGTAATGAGGCCAACTTCAAAGATCCTGTTGCCAGCGGATAACCCTCCGAATAAGTTCAGTGAAAATGTGTTGTAGTAAGAGGCACTGGAAACACCATTCGTGCTTATGCCTGGAAAGATGGAAAATTGAAAACCTTTTTCGTATTCCCTTATTTTCTTCTTGATCTGCCCGTGACAATTCAAGGATATCAGTGTGAGAAGGAGGATGGATGCAGATAGAACTCGGATCATGTAAGGGAGTATAAGCTTTATGTCTATCCCTCCGGTTCATTCCCTCAATACTACGCTAGCCTGAGCGTGATATTGCTCTTTGTCAAATTAAATTATCCTTGGATCTCTCCGTCATTCATATCTCATCGAATCCACAGGATTTCGCCTCGCGGCGTGTATGCTTTGAGAACAGGTTGTCATCAAAACCAGAAAAAAAACGACAACAAAGGGTATGGCAAAAAGCCAGGGGTCAATGGGCATTTTGAAAGCATATTGCTGAAGCCATTTCTCCGTGCCAAAATATATCATCGGGGCAGCAAGCAGTGACCCGGCACAAGCAAGTTTTACAAAGTCACCTGAGATTATGCTTATTATCGCATATACGCTCGCACCTAAAACCTTTCGTATACCAATCTCCTTCATTCGCCTTGTCACCGCGTACATTGCTAGTCCAAATATCCCGCAGCAAGAAATGAATATCGCTATCGCTGTCATTGCAACGGTTATCAATCCGGTCTGCTGATCAAACCGATATTGCTGATCGAACCGTTCATCAAGGAAATAATATCTGAATACATTGCCGGTATATATTTCCTTCCATTTATTTTCTATTTCTGATAAAATTGACGGTATGTCCTGGGGTGCGATCTTAATCGCATAAGAAGGATTGCGAGGATAACCTTTCATGTACAAGACGGGCTCGATCAAGTGTTGCAACGAACGGAAATGATAATTCTTTACAACGCCAATGACCTCAAATGTGCGACTACCTATGGCGATCTCTTTTCCCAATGCGTCATCAGGGTCAATGAATCCAAACATAGCGCTGGCTTTTTCATTGATGAGTAGAGCTTTCTTGTCACTTTCAACGGCCGGGTCAAAATTCCTTCCTGATTTCAGTTGAAGGTCAAACGTTTCAATAAATTCCGTTCCTATGGCGATGATGCGGCTATCAAAACGATGTTGTTCATTTTGTTCAAGGGTAATATCTGTCCGATGCCAATCGATCTCATCGCCAGGAAAGCTGGAGGCATACGTAACGGCCTTTACACCCGGAAGCTGCAGCAGTTCATTTCTTAAAGGTTCATACTGTGAGACCGCCGTGTCGTTCGTGATCATTGGCGCGTCCACAATCACTGTCTGGGCAATAGAAATACCAAGGCTCTGATCACGCATAAATCTTATCTGACGATGTATAACGAGCACAGCGGTGATCAAAGCTATTGTTATCGACAGTTGCATTGTAACAATAATTTTGCGCGCTGCACCACGGTCGATCAATCCGGTAATGTTGCCTCTTAAGGAATGGACCGGTTTGATCGCCGATAAGTGTGAAGCAGGATAAAGTCCCGTGAACAAAGTGCTGATGCTGATAAAAATAAGCGTTCCTCCGAAAGTAACAGGCTGCGCGATGAAAGTAGTGGGAATGGGTTGCCCCATGTAACTGGCGATGGTGGGCCACAATATAGAATACACGACGATACCCAGACACAGTGAAATCATGTTGTATGCAAAAGCTTCGGTAAGAAATTGTATGATCAGGTTCCGTCGCCCGCTACCAATTATTTTTCTGACCCCCACCTCCTTCATCCTTTCAAAGAAAGCTGCAGTGCAAAGGCTGACATAATTGAACCACCCCAGTAGCATGATCACAATGCCCAAAGAAACAAAGAAGTAAACCACATTGCTTCTACCATCGCCATTGAGTGCATATAGCCGGATCTGGCTTATGGGCTCCAGCAGATACTGGTCTCCTTTTCCATCCTGATGATAGCGTTTCACGATCTCCGATAAACCGTTTGCAAGGTCTGCAGGCGAGATGCCTGGCTGTAGGCGGACATAGGTAGTCACATCACTCCATGACCAGTTCTCATTCCATCTTTGTTGATCGTCAATTGACAATAAAAAATCAAACCGTTTGTGGCGATTGACGGGCACGTCTATAAAAACACCATCGATCAAATAAGGTGTTAACTGCGCGCCACCGAAAGTGACCTCAAGCATCTTGCCCGCTACCTCGACGCTTCCAAAGTATTTAAAGGCGGCTGATTCAGAGATCACCATCGACTTTGGTCTGCTCAGCCGGTTTCTTGTTTGTCCATCAAGTAATTGAAGGGCAAACAAATCGATCATCGAAGCATCACCTATTATAATATTACCTTCCTTTTCTTCAATGTTCTTTTTCTTGTTGGAAATGATGGCCTGCGTTGTGCTAATTCTGCCGATTGATTGAATACCAGGTATCTGTTCCTGGATTGCATATGCAAGTGCCGGCACCGTTTCGGGAGAAACATTATCGAAGACACCATTGTGTGCGTTTGAAAGATTAATGCGATATGTATTCCTAAAGCTTTCGGGGGATCTGTCAAAGCTGTATTCGAATAAGGCAAACTGGGTTACCAGGAGACAAACTGAAATTCCAGTGGTGAGTCCGGCAATATTGAGAATAGAAAAGGCTTTGTTCCTTGCTGCACGCCTGACGATAAGCCTAAAATTGTGCATGAACATAAATGGCATTCTATATGAATTAAAGTCGTTCTTCAATAAGACTTAATACTGCCTCAGGTTCCGGACATCTTTAATTGAGGCACCATCTTCCACAACTCCAGGCGCGTTTCCTTCATAAGGCGAAGCAGCGCCATACCAGCGCTTGTGATCGTGTAGATCCTCTTTCTCCTACCGCCACGCTCCTTCGTTCCCCCTCCCATGCTTGACTTAATGTACCCTTTATCTTCCAGCCGGTATAGCGTCACATGAACGGCGCTGAGATTTATGTCGCGTTTGAGCTTAGTCTCGATCTCGTCAGCGATCGCCGCGCCATATGCATCTTCCCTAAGTGCGGCGACCATTGTCAATATCAGTTCTTCAAATTCGCCAAGGTAATCCTTACCCATATCCTTATATTTTGCTAAGCAAATACGTGAATTATGCTGAAAAATCAAAAAACAGTCCTTAATAAAAATAGTCCGTAGTATTTAGTCCTTAGTCGTTAGTACTAATAGATCAAGACTCAAGACTAAGGACTAAGGACTAGATTTCACCCCCAGAAGCAGCCATTGGGATCTTTATCCACTTCTTCAGCAAACTCTTTAAGGGTTTTGACACTCGATAAGGGCAAATAGGTAAACCACTTGAGATTTGAACGCAACCAGAATATTTTCCAGCTATTACTGCTCTTCACATAAGTAGCTTTTGCTACAGCATGTTCCATGGTTATTTTCGGATCGTCCCAGCGCTGACGGACTTCATAAATCACAACACTTTGCTTTTCTATCTTGTATGTTATATCAAGCTTGGATCTGATGTCCTCCGGAGGTCTCACCTTTTCCAGAAAATTTTCCATCACCTCGATTATATCAACCACATGTAAGGAGTTTACAGCCATATACTAAATTAAAAACGGTCCGCTTCAAAGACAACATAGCCCGTTAGATTTCAGCCATTTTCCCGTTAAACGGAAAAAATCATATGACCAGATTTTTTTTCCATCGGGCAGACCATTCAGATAACTGGTAATTTGAGGGAACAGACGCACTTTCTGCAGACAGGATCCCGTTCAACATTAAGGGTTCTGCGGAAGCTGACAGCTGCCGGTGAATTCAAAATATCCACCAGTTTACCTTCATAAATATTTCCATAAGGCTTGTGAAAGAAGCAGGGCATGACCCGCCCGTCCGACTCAATTACTGCCGACACCCAAGGCGCATTACAAACCGGTATTGGAAACACACCCAATCCATTCAAGGCGTTATAGTACTGCACAAGTCGCCGCATCTTCTGTGGACTTTCTGCAATGAACTTTGAATTGTAATCGGATCTCAATTCTGATATCGATCTCTCCACAATTGAGTCGAACTCCAGACACTCATCGACGCTTAGTGCAACTTCGCTTATTCTTTCACGCGTAAGGTGTTCAGTGTGGTTGAAAGCGGTGGTTGTAACATCTGCCGCTAGAAACGAGATCTGGTCTATTCCGATTTCGCGGGCAGCCTTCACGGTATTGGTCAGGTCCCTGAAGTTATAACGCTGAAGCACGCACCGCGCAGTTATCCTGAATGAGGGGTTCAGCTTTTTCAAGGCTGCTATTCCGGCAGAAATTTTCTCAAATCCATTCGGAATATTGCGTATTGAATCGTGAACATCCTTGCTCCCATCTATGGAGACAATTACCTCCTTGAAATTGTCTAAGATCTCGCTGGCATGTCTTTCGATCATCAGACCCGTAGAAAGCAAAGTCAGGCGGATATCATGCTCACGAAGTATAGAACACAACGACCAAAGATTTGAGTGCATCAATGCTTCACCACCAGAGAATACAATTTCCTTTACTCCTAATTTTTTGAAACTTAACGCGTGCTTTTTTAATTCTTCCGGCGAGATCTCCTGCTTATTCTGATTTGCTTTCCAGATGTCGCACATCACGCAGCGACAATTACACCGGCTGTGCGGCATAAGCACAATGACGGGCAATGTATAGATCCTATGCGTCGCAGTAGTAAGCAGTCTTTTCAGCATTCTTCAATTTCCTAATTTTTACCCCGACACATCGGGGCAGGCAGGCAAAATAATATATTCATTTTACTTTGCGTCCGGTTCCTGGCGTTCAAAGTATATATTCGACAGCTACTGCAACAAGCGACCCTACTGCTGCAACAGCCATCCTCTTTGCGTTGAAGCGATGATCGGGACTTCCCTCAAAAACTATTGTTGTGGAAATATGGAGAAAGTTGCCACTGACAATGGCGTAGAGATATATCAAACCTTTAGCCGACAGTATATCCTCTCCAACCAGGTAGGTACTTAGCAAAAGGCCAAAAGGTGCAGCCAGGGAAAATCCGATCAGATGGGGTAGCGCCTTTATCTTTGAATGAAGCTGATGCGCTAAAACTGTCATCAAAGCAAAAGCCGCGGGCGCGCGATGAAGAACAATTCCCAATAAGATCGCATTGACGTCGTAGATTGATCCAATGGCGTTTGGCTTGGTAAGCATCGCGCCTTCAAGAAATGCATGGATACACAAAGCAAACAGAAGCACCAGTGCTGAGAAAGCTCGGGAGGTAGGATCGTGATCTCTATGGGACTCACCATGTTCCTTCTTTTTGCCATGCAAATGCATGTGTCCATGTTCTATACCCGAGGTGAAATACTCGAGGAATTGTTGAAGAAAAAAACCTCCGAGAACAGCAACGCCAATGAAATCCGCATCGGTATTGGTTTGGTAAAGGTCGGGTAAAATGTGAATGACGGTAATGGCGAAAAGGTATGCTCCTGCGAATGCCAAAAGCAATTTGAAGTTACTATCCTTGCTTTTCGGAATAAGAAAGATCAGCAATCCGGAAACCAAAGGGGTAAGGAAAAGTACCAACAGTCTAAATAGCATGGGAGATCAATGTTCTAATGTTATAAAGGAAGCAATACCGGGAGTTGCGTATGAAAGTACTTTGCCATTTTCACCTGAATAAAGTAACAAAGCTTCCAGTTCAGGGTGAAGCTTTAATGTCTCAATAGCTTTCTCGTGACCCATGACCATGAAGGCAGTATCCCATGCGTCGGCCGTGGTGCAGTCCGCGCTGAAAACCGAAGCGCTCAAAATATTGCGGTCCGCAGGATAGCCTGTGACCGGATCAATAGTATGGGAATATTTTTTTCCATTCACCTCGCGAAATTTGAAATAGTTGCCTGCCGTGGTGAAAGCTTTATCTGAAAGAGACACATAAGCCTTAAAAAATTGATTTTCAATCGTCGAGTTGGGGTCAAGAATACCGATCTGCCACCGCCGCATAGATTTGAGATTGTGCCCTGAAGCTACCCCCTCGCCCCCCAATTCAACCAGAAAATTGTCGATGCCTTTGGCCCGAAGGAATCTGGACACTACATCTGCACCGTAACCCTGACCTATTCCGCCGAAATCAAGCTGAGTCCTTGGATCAGACTTCGTAAGGCGATCTGCCTGGATGTTGACCTTTTCAAATCCGACAAATGCCTTGATGGAATCTATCTGTTGCCGGGTTGGTGTCATCTCCTTACCAGGTCCAAACCCCCAGGCATTGACGAGTGGCATTACCGTGATATCGAATGCGCCCGACGACGCATAGAATACCTCCTTCGCTTTTTCGACCGGCTCCCGGAGATATGGAAGATTAAATTTCACGCCGTCGGGGTTCGTGTTGAATTGGGATACTTCCGAGTGCGCATCGTAAGTATTGATCGAACTGTTGATCACTAATAACAAAGAATCGATCTCATTTTTCAGTTGCCTGTCCTTTTCATCGAAATAAGTGATATGATAGGTGGTACCCATGGTTTTACCGGCAATACGTATTGGTTCAGGAACCGCGTTGTCATTATAAGACAGGAATGCGGAGAGAATTTGTATGGCAATACTTACTGACGTCGCTATATCCATGTTATGGGCGGTCAAATGTATGAAAATACTCTAAATGCAACGTTGTTGTATCTGTATTATCGCTACAAATTTTCAGACACTGTTGTCTGTTCATCAATGGCGGCTGCGGATCTGTTTATTTGTTTATTGAATGAATCCGGCAAATATGTTTTAATTTTCAGGTCATGAGGGAAGATTATCTTAAGGGCGACAATGAAGCGCAGGGTGCTGCAGAAAAGGATATTGAGAGAGCATTGCGTCCGCTTTCTTTCCATGATTTTGCCGGTCAGCAGAAAGTGGTTGATAACATTAAGGTCTTTGTTCAGGCCGCCAAGCAAAGAGGAGAGTCACTTGACCATGTTTTGCTCCATGGCCCTCCGGGACTCGGCAAAACAACGCTATCGCATATTATCGCCAATGAACTGGAATCCAGTATTAAGATCACATCAGGACCGGTACTTGATAAACCAAGTGACCTTGCCGGTTTGCTTACGAATCTCGAGCCTCACGACATTTTGTTCATTGACGAGATCCATCGCCTTAATCCTGTCGTGGAAGAATACCTTTATTCAGCGATGGAAGATTTCAGGATCGACATTATGCTTGACTCCGGACCAAATGCGAGGTCTGTCCAGATAGGCCTGAATCCATTTACGCTTATTGGAGCGACAACGCGGGCAGGATTACTAACGTCTCCTCTACGCGCACGTTTTGGCATTAACGCCAGGCTCGAATATTACGATGCTGTATTGCTAACAAGGATTGTGAAGCGATCGGCAGGTATAATCAATACGCCCATCGAAGATGATGCTGCTTTCGAGATTGCCAGAAGGAGCCGCGGAACACCACGGATCGCCAATAACCTTCTGCGACGGACACGTGATTTCGCCCAGATCAAAGGTGACGGCATTATATCCATGAGCATAGCCCAATTCGCACTAAAAGCATTGGATGTCGATCAGGATGGACTGGATGACATGGACAACCGCATTTTGCTGACAATAATAGAAAAATTCAAAGGTGGTCCGGTAGGGTTGTCGACCATAGCAACTGCCGTTGGCGAAGAGGCTGAAACCATAGAGGAGGTTTATGAGCCCTTTCTGATACAGGAAGGATATCTCAAGCGGACTTCAAGGGGGCGTGAGGCAGCACCCCGCGCATACAAGCATCTGAAAATCGCCCCGCCAGCTTCAAGATCAGCCGGTCTTTTCGATTAATTGTCAGGAACTTGTTCTGAATTCAGATGGTGTTTTACCTGTATACTTCTTAAAGGATGTATTGAATGCGGATTTTGAGTTGTATCCAACCTGCTCAGCTATCTCTTCGATCTTAATGTGTGGATTTGCCTTGATCAGCTGCTGCGCTTCCTGCACCCTGTATTCTGCGGTCATTTCAAAAAAGCTCTTGCCAAGGCCTTCATTGATGGCCTGGGAAAGTATGTGGACCGAAGTGCTTAGCTGCTTTGCCAAACCGGGCAATGAAAACTCAGGTTGCAGATAAGGCTTTTTAACGCGCATCAGTTCGCCAAGACTACGCAATAGCGCCTCTCTGGATTCAGCTGTAACGTTCGAACTTTTATATTTTGACTGTTCTGTCAATGCCGGTCTATTGAAGAATCCAGAATCTTTAATGATCCGGAAGCTTGTAAGGTATATCGTGACGGCCAGGTACACAGCAAAGAGGTGATCGCCTGTATCGTACTTGTTGAATATTTTTACCACTATGATCCCTGAAGTAGCAGCGATGAATTGAATCAGTTCCCAACGCAGAAATATTAATACAATATTTGAGGTTGTGAAGAACGCTTCTCCCTTCTGTTTAAAGGCACGGACAATCTCGAAGGCGCCGAGTACCAGATAGAGGAATAAGCTTGTGATGGAAAGCTCGGTACAATGATCCGTGAGCCAAAACATTCGAGGATCATAGGCATAGTCAAACTCACGGAAGGTCCATCCCGGATGATACGAACCGATCCATGCGTTATACTTTGCATCCTCTGGAAGTATGAGAAAAGGCAATTGCAGAAGCAGGTAAATGACTGGAAAGGCAAGATGGAGATATTGATTTTTTGAGATCTTCGACCGGGTCAGGCTGATCACCAGGAGATAAAAGAACGGGCCAATTGCCAACCCGAACGCTTCGGAAAAATCGACGAGGTAAAGGCAATAGATAATATATCCGCTGTAGAGCAGGAATATCTCCGAGAGACACGCGACGATACACAATAGCAGGAGCCCATGAAACAGGTTGGCTTTAACTTTTCTGTTTTCTCCTGTAAGAAAAAACACGAGCAGGAACGCTCCTTGAACCACGCCGAGGAAGATAAATATCGCAAAGAAATCAAGCTTGGGAGAAATGTTGTTCACTGCGACGAGCCTGTTGTCCGAGGCAATATCCGGACAATTCCGGAATTGCCAAGTTATTATTGTTGAAGAAACGTCAACGACTACCTTACATGGGCAGCTCTTGCAAATTCGATGAAGCGGGGCAATGAAAAGAAGAACGTGGTGCCTGCGCCGACAGCGCTTTCAAACCAGATCTTACCACCATTCCTTTCAACGAAATCCTTGCACAGCAGTAATCCAAGACCTGTCCCTTTTTCACTATGCGTCCCCTGAGTTGTAATGCTTGTCAGTGTAAAGAGCGTGTCAATACTCTTCTTGGGTATACCCACGCCGGTATCGGCTACCGAAATAATGATCCTGTCATCAATTTTGTAGGCACTTAGAGTAATTGATCCGTCTGCACGGGTGAACTTGGCCGCATTCGTCAGCAAATTCCTGAAGACAGAACGTATCATATTGACATCCGCATATGCATCGAGTGTACCATTGAGATTGTTGATCAGTTTGATCTTTTTTTGTTTGCAGTCATGTTCGAGCAATCTGATCGATTCATTAGCAATCTGACAAAGGTCAAGTCGTTCTGGCTCGAAGGTTTCCCCTTTCATCTGAAGCTTAGCCCATTGCAAAAGGTTCTCAATGAATTCTGTTGTTTCCCCAAGACGGAGATCCAGTTCGCCCGAAATTTTCCGAAACTCTTCTGCAGTCAGAGCGCCAGATTTTGCTAACGTCAGGGTTAGGTGCAGGGAGCTGAGTGGCCCCTTAATGTCATGTGAGACCACTGAAAAAAGTTTATCCTTCACATTGTTGACTTCTTCCAGCTGAAGATTCTGTTGCTGAATCTTGTTTGTACGCAATTGTACTTCCATTTCAAGGCGTTCATTCTCTTCCTGGCCGCGCTTCAATTCAAGTTCTTTTGCCATCCTGTTCTCTTTTTCGAGTGTCCTCCAACGGTCTCCTAACGCAAATGATATAAACAGCGTCTGGAGCACAATTCCTGACATCAAACCGGCGTAGTTCATACTAAGCAGCCCCGGCACAAATCCGAGATTGCTAATAGTGAACGTGGCGGCGGCAAGAAATGGCGCAACCCACGCAATAAGATAATAGCGCGCGGGTTTATACTTCTTGCTCAGGCAATAGCCTGCGCACAGCAAGGCCAGGATGCAATGACTGAGAATAAAATAGTGATGATACTTATAAGAGACCTGACGGAAAAACACAACCATAGCGATAGTCGCCAGTATATCCAATAGCGTATTCGTCAGCAATGCGTAGTCAAGATACCGGCTGAAATTCCGGAGATCAAGAAATGTTCGAGTCAACATGGCCGAGCTTATCAGAAAGAAAGGGCCACTGAACATGGCAAAGTAATCATTGAATACAGGATGCTGCGGATGGAGATAGAGAAAGTTGTAGCCCTGAAAAAAGGCGACAATGTTGGTCATGGCGATCAATGTAAATACATAATACAGCGTGATCTTGTCGTGTGTTGAAAAAAAGAGAAATAGCTGATATAGCGTCATGAGTACCATGGCGCCATAAAACAGTCCGTTGATAAACTGAAGGTGAGAAGATACGCGGTTGAACACATCCCTCCGCCAGAATATTGCTGGCACCTGGACAGATGAAGTGGTCTCGATCCTGAGGAAAATAACGCGACTTGTTCCAGATGGAATTCCAAAGGTGAACACGGGATGACGATGCATCACATCCCTGATGAATATGGGGTACGTATCTCCGGTTGTCTTTTTTGTCCATGAAGAGGAATCATTCTGGACAAAAAAGTCTACCCGGTCAAGAGGTGAAAAGTTTATTTCCAATAGCCAGTCAGAAGACGTGGATTGATTCTCCAACTCCATTCTGAACCAGTATGCAGCGCGGTCAAAACCAAAGTTGGGAGATTTGTCGCCTTCAAGATGTTGAAGGTCTTTATTCATTACTTCGGTAAGCGTAAGCTTATTGCTTTCGTCTCTGAGATAGCTCATGCTATTGTTGACGACCATCCTGCCGGTATCGTTCAACACCAATGTCTGAGCAAATCCTGGAAAGCCGATCAACAAAAGCCCAACTGTAAAAATCCGTAGCATGAATTGAATTTAACGTCTTGTAACCTGCGCAAACTCTTTTGCAAAATAGGTCAGGATAATATCAGCGCCCGCCCGTTTGATACTCAGCAATGTTTCTTTCATAACACGTTCGCCATCAAGCCAGCCTTTGAGGGCCGCGGCTTTAATCATTGAGTACTCCCCACTGACATTGTATGCCGCTATTGGCAGCACAGAATTGTCGCGCAACAGTTTAATTACATCCAGATATGCGAGCGCTGGTTTTACCATCAGAAAATCAGCACCTTCGGCGGTATCGAGTTCAGCTTCGATCAACGCTTCACGTCGGTTCGCTGGGTTCATCTGATACGTTTTTTTGTCGCCAAATTTTGGCGCCGAATCAAGTGCATCACGAAATGGATTATAAAATGCGCTGGCATACTTTGCTGTATAACTCATGATCGAAACTTCCGTGAATCCATTTTCGTCCAATACTTTTCTGATGTAGCCAACACGACCATCCATCATATCCGATGGGCCAAGGATATCGATGCCGGTGTCCGCCTGCGCAAGGGCCATTCTTCCTAGTATCTCCAGCGTATCATCATTTACGATCTTTCCATCGCGGACCAGCCCGTCATGGCCATCGCTGCTGTATGGATCCATCGCCACGTCAGTCATGATAGCAGCTTCGGGAAACTGTTTCTTGATCTCACGGAGAGCTTTGAGGTAAAAGAAATCGGGATCATAACTTTTTGTGGCCGTTTTGTCCTTCCACTGATCTTCGACCGCGGGAAATACATCAAAACCCCGTACGCCAAGCTTGAGACATTCTTCAATTTCTTTCAACATTAAATCGACAGATAGCCTGAAAATACCGGGCATTGAACCTACTTCGGTCTTTTTATTTTTCCCCTCGATGAGGAAGAGCGGTAGTATGAGATCGTCGGTGGTAACTTTAGTTTCCTCGACCATAGCCCTTACAGCGTCACTTTTTCTGTTTCTACGGGGTCTTTGGATCATGGATAGTTTAGAAGACATATGCTGGCATTTTAATAGTAGACGAAAGTTAATGCTTCCCGCAAACCAAAAAAATAATCAAATTCGGGGCTCAAACTACTTATGATCTTGATCATCAGACAGTCAGCAGCAGGCCAGATTTTCAAGCGCTATTTTATAGCCGCTTTAATGGTGATTCTTGCAACATGTAACCCCCGGACCTCCGATAATTCAGGGATTTACGATGAATTGGATACGTTTTTTCGTGGTGTTTTTCCCAAAGATGAGCCTGGTGGGGCCGTCCTGCTGGTCAGGGGCGATTCACTTATTTTCTCAAAAGGATACGGTTTGGCTAACATGCAGACCAAAGAACCAGTCACAACCAATACACTTTTCAATCTTGGTTCAATCACAAAAACATTCGTTGCGAATGCCATATTGCTCCTGCACGAACGCGGTAGGCTATCCCTGGAAGATAGCCTTTTCAAATTCTTTCCAGAGTTTCGGAACAAAGCGATTGCGCAGCGCGTCAAGATCAAGCACCTGCTGACACATACGTCAGGGCTACCCGACATTCGCAATGTCGCCAGCGATACAGTATTCTATCTCCATGCCAAAGACCAGGAGAACTGGGACCCGATCCTCCAGACTGACACATTGCTGTTTGATCCGGGCTCTGAGTTCGAGTATTCCAACCCTGCCTTTAATGGACTAGCCCTGATAATTGAAAAAGTAAGCGGAATGAAATGGCAGAAGTTTGTAGCACAGGAAATATTCGGACCTTCGATGATGAAGACAAGCACTATTACAGACGGCGCACATCCGCAGGATGGCGTGAGCCACGCCTATATTTATGATCACGGTGAGTGGAAAGAGGACGACTATAATGAAGAACCCACTTTTGCCGCGGCGGGAAATGGCGGTGTTTGGAGTTCTGTGGACGAACTGGCAAGCTATGAGAAAGCTATTCAAATGGCCAGTTTTCTTCCCGCTGATCGGATAGCTGACTCCCGGACTATCAAGCGCTTTGACAACTGGAGAGGTACACGCAATTTTTCCGCAGGCTGGTCATGGTTTGCTCCTGTAATCTCCGGCAATATGATGCAACCTAACATTGGATGGTCATGGTTCATTGGCAAAACCAATAAAGGGCTGAAAGTTGTCGGGCATACCGGAAGTCAGGGAGGCTTTCTCTGCAACTACATCTCAATACCGGAAAAGAAAATATTGATCGTTATTCTTTGCAATACGCCACGCGACATTTACTCCTTCAGCGATAAGCTGATAAGTTATCTGGACGTATAATTCTATTCTTCATCCGTCTGATAGCGGTCAATGATGTCTTGGCTGATCACCTTGTAAAGTTCAGCCGTTGCTTCATCTTCCTGAAGATATTCGACGTGCATGTCAAGCGTTTCAAAATCGCCACGTCTGGCCGGGCCTGTTTGCGAATTTTCGGGACCGATCTGGAGACCTTTTGTGATCGTTGTTACGATCAATGGTTTCAGCCAGTCGAAACTAAGTGAGTTTTCTTTCATGATCTCCTGTGCCAGCAACAACATATGATTTGTAAAATTTGAAGCAAACACCGCAGCGAGGTGTAATGCCTTCCTTTCAGGGGACGTGATCTTGAAGGCGTGATCCGTTATACCTTTCGCCATGGCCATCAATAATTTTTCTGTTGCTGGATTCAACGTTTCGATGAATACAGGGATTTCCTGGAAAAGAACTTTACTGTCTTTAGTGAACGTTTGTAGCGGGTAAAGCACACCGATACTTTCCGCTGCGGCGTCACGCAAAACATCTAACGGCTGGCTACCTGACGTGTGAACAAGTACTGCATCTTCCGGCAGCACGATTTCCCGAACGACGTCCTGTATAGCGTCATCTGAGACGGCGATGATAAAGATCTTACACGGACTTGTAGAAAAATCGAGGGAGGCTTTGACTTCTGCGTCGTATAGGCGTTCAACCAGTGCTTCAGCGTGCAGGGGATTTTTGCTATAAACCTCGCGAACAGCGAATTCAGTGTTGTCAAGTGCAGCGGCAAGGTGCCAGGCGACGTTCCCGGAACCAACAAAAGCAACAGGGGCGGATTTTATCATAAGAAGTCCATAAATATGAGTCCAGCCATGAATCTAAGGTTTATGTCCAAACACAATCCTGTCTTTCCTAAAAATATCTTTTACCAATTCGACCTTTTTATATCCATGCGAAGAAAAAAGGGACACCACCTCAGCACCGAAACGTTCATTGATCTCTACGGCTAACAGCCCTTTTGGAACCAAGGCATGAAAAGCTCTTGTGGCCAGCGCCCTGTAAAATAGCAAGGGATCCTCATCCGGCACAAACAACGCACTGTTGGGTTCAAACGCAAAGACAGACTCCCGCATAGTAGTTCTTTCTTCATAAGGAATGTAAGGTGGATTGCTTACTACTATATCAAGATTCCTGAATGGAATCGCATTGTGAAGTATGTCATGCATAGTAAATTCAACATCAGCACGTAGCGCTGTGGTATTATTTTTTGCGACCGTAAGCGCCGAAGTATTTATATCTGTAGCATATACGGCACTTTTTTCCAATTCTAGCGCCAATGTAATGGCGATACAGCCACTGCCAGTGCCGATATCAGCAATCCGCACGGCAGAGGATGATCCGACCTTGCGGATAACAGAGGCAACAAGCTCCTCTGTTTCAGGCCGGGGAATGAGTACTGTGCGATCAACAAAGAACTTACGGTTGAAAAAAAAAGCTTCTCCAAGGACATATTGGACCGGTTCGAGATTATTGACCCTTTTTATGGTTGCGCTGATTGCATCCTCCTCCTGCTGCGACAGGTCTATCATTTTTTCGGCAAGGATGTCCGTTTTATTCAGTGACAATACCTTTTCCATGATCTGGTATGCAACTGCGCTGATCTCTTCCCGGCTCTCATCGAGCGAGATACGATTGATCAATTCGAGATACAGCACTTTGGAATTCTTCATAGCTTGTCAATCTTTGCAAGTATAGTCAATGCAAAAACACGATAACGATCCGGATAATTCTTTTATGCGCCGCGCATTTGAGCTTGCCGTGAATGGACTTGGAAATGTAGCCCCAAATCCCTTGGTAGGGAGCGTTATTGTTCACGACGGAATGATCATTGGCGAAGGCGCACATAGAAGGTATGGCGAAGCGCATGCCGAGGTAAACGCGGTGAACAGTGTAAATAATAAAAGCCTTTTGAGTGAAAGTACGGTCTATGTAAATCTTGAGCCATGTTCACATTATGGCAAAACACCACCATGCGCAGACATGTTGATCGCAAACCAGGTAAAGCGCGTCGTGATCTCCAACGTTGACTCCAATCCGCTGGTCTCGGGCCGGGGGATTCAGAAGCTGCTTCATGCAGGCATCGATGTTACCCAGGGTATCTTAGAAAAAGAGGGGCGGCAATTGAACAAACGTTTTTTTACAATGGTCGAGAAAAAAAGGCCATATATCGTCCTCAAATGGGCTCAAACGTCAGATGGGTTTATGGCCCGCGAGAACTATGACTCCAAATGGATAAGCAATATCTATTCGCGTCAGCTTACACATAAATGGAGAACCGAAGAGGATGCGATACTGGTCGGCACAAGAACAGCTGCTTTGGATAACCCCCAGTTGACAGTCCGCTACTGGACGGGAAAAAATCCCATCAGGATCGTTATTGATCGCAAGCTTATGCTTGACAGATCTTTGCATGTGTTCGACGAACAAAGCAAAACACTTCGCTACAATATTCTCCGCAATGAAGAATCCGGAAATGTCTCCACCATTAGACTGAACGATACCAGCTTCCTCTCAGAACTGCTCAATGATCTTTATATCAGAAAAATACAGTCAGTCTTTGTAGAGGGTGGTCCAACCACATTGAATAGCTTCATTGCGCTGGGTCTTTGGGATGAGGCAAGAATTTTTCAATCTTCTGAACGATTTGGAAAGGGTATATCAGCTCCCGCTTTGGGTGGAACATCCATTGAAACCGTATTGTTCAATGATAAATTGATTGTTGTACACCCAACTGATTTGCAATAATGACGCTGACAGTGAACTCCTGGAGGCCAATTACGTTTGATAACTGTTACCAATTCTGTATACTGATCGTTCCGTGGGTTGCTACAGTGTGTACTTCACCGCTATGACGCAAAGACCCGCCATGTGACCGCGAAGAATTTCTTCGCGGCTTCTTTGCGATCTTAGCGGCTTGGCGGTGAAGAGTCGGAAACGTAGAGAACGACAGAACAAGGAAAACGCTTGAAACTATTTAGATTGTATCATGGCCGAAGAACTGATTATTGCAGCAACAACGGACAAAAAAGAAAAATATGCCACACTGCTTCCCCAATTGGAGGCACTTACGCATGACGAGGCAGACTTTATAGCGAACCTCGCCAACATTTGCGCTGCGCTTAAGCAGACAATGGATTTCTTTTGGATAGGCTGCTATATCGTTAAGAACGATCAGCTTGTTTTAGGTCCTTTTCAGGGACCTGTTGCCTGTACCAGGATTGGCTTTGGCAAAGGCGTATGTGGCACAGCCTGGAAAGAGAAAAAAACCATTATCGTTCCCAACGTAGATGAATTTCCAGGCCATATTGCATGCAGTTCAGCGTCCCGCTCTGAAATAGTATTACCAGCAATAATTAATGGGGAAGTAATACTGGTATTGGATGTTGACAGTGACCGATTAAACGATTTTGATGACATTGACCAAAATGCACTCGAGCAAGTAATGAGACTTGTTGAAAGGTTGTTTAATCGTGCTTAACGCGGGAAAGTAATTTTATGGATCAAAAGGAACTCAGTTTATTCTATGAACGAAGAAGAACGCATTTTTGGGCTCTGCTGGATACAGAGACCAAAAAGATAAACCGGATCTCGAACATCAGAATTGTTTGCGCTATTTCGATTGTTATACTCATCTATTTTGGTTTCAGGAATACACCCCTTCTTTATGCGATAGTACCATTGATAGCGTTGTTCGTCGTGCTCGTGAAACGCCACACAAAACTTTTTGTCTATAAAGTTCACCTCGAAAATCTCGTGCGTATTAACAGTCTGGAGATGGATGCCGTAAAGTCGAAAATTTCGGGATTCTTCGCAGGAACCGAGTTCATTGATCCGCATCACCCCTACACGCACGATCTGGACATTTTCGGCGAAGGCTCATTGTTTCAGTGTATCAATCGCTGCAATACCAGACTGGGTAAAGCCGCCATGGCATCACAACTTTCCAACCATCTGCGAACTGCAGACGATATTCGTGAAACCCAGCATGCTATAAAAGATGTTTCAGCCAGGACTGATTTTCGCCAGGACATGCAGGCGGCTGGAATGGAGATTGACGAGCAAGTCAACGATCGCAGGGAATTGCTTGCATGGCTGAAAGTTACTCCGATCGTATACGGCAATCCAGTTGTCCGTATCATATTATGGGTCCTTCCCTCTATAACAGTACTAGCCCTGACCGGAGCTATCTGGTTCGGCCTGCCAACAGGAATTGTATTGCTGCTTATACTTGCACAATGGGTGTTCTTCGGCGTATACGCTGAACGTATCAAGGTCTTCCATGAATACATAAGCCGCAAGAAGAGCATCCTTGAGAAATATGGTCACATACTCAAAGTATTTCAACGCGAACAATTTACCTCGAAAAAGCTTGTGCATTTAAAAAGCAAGGCTGAAGATGCTGATGTTAAATTGGGTCAACTTGCTTCCTTGGTCACGGCTCTTAATGCGCGTTTGAATTTCATGACGGCGTTCGTCGTCAATAGTCTTTTGATGTATGATCTTCAATGCGTTTATCGTCTGGAAAAATGGAAAAATGAAAACGCTTCGAATCTTCAGGGATGGCTAGATGCGATATCTGAAACCGAGTCCCTGTGCAGTATGGGAACATTCGCATTTAATAACCCGCGTTTTATATTCCCCGACATACATAACGATATGGCTATACACGCCGAATCGATCGGGCACCCCTTGCTGGGCTCAGGGACGTGCGTGACAAATGATCTTGACATTGGCAAGGATGCCTCTGTGCTGATAATAACAGGTGCAAACATGGCTGGTAAGAGTACATTCCTGCGAACTATGGGCGTCAACCTGGTGCTCGCGTTGGCCGGCGCTCCGGTATATGCCCGCGTGTTCAGTTGTCCGGTCATTCAAATAAGATCGGGAATGCGGACGGCCGATTCGCTGAAGGATAACGAGTCCTATTTTTACGCTGAACTGAACAGGCTCAAATCCATCATGGATGACCTGCGGAATGGAACACGGCTCTTTATTTTACTGGATGAAATTTTAAAGGGGACCAATTCCGGGGATAAGCAACGTGGTTCCATAGCATTGGTCAAGCAACTTCTGATAAATCCGTGTCTGGCAATCGTTGCTACGCATGATCTCGCACTGGGCGACCTGGAGAAAGAATACCCTCGCAGGGTGACCAACTATTGTTTTGAACCGAACATCGAGAATGACCAGTTATCCTTTGATTACAAGCTTAAGCCGGGCTTAGCACAGAAGATGAACGCGACGTTCTTAATGAAAAAAATGGGCATTATTGCGGAATAAGCGTCATTGCACGGCGACTTTGCAATATTCGCTTAGCTTGGCTACGGCATAATCGATCTCTGCTTTTGTGTTGTATTTGCTGAAAGAGAACCGCACAGCGCCGCGACGCGAGCCCGGATACAATGAAGCGAGCACGTGCGAGCCGGTGGCCGCTCCGCTGGAACAGGCGCTTCCGCCCGACACGGAAATTCCGCTCAGATCAAGATTGAAAAGCACCATATCATTTTCTTCCGTTTCCGGAAGGCTGACGTTCAATACCGTATACAAGCTATTTTCAAGATTTGCAGAGTCACCGTGAAAATCGATACCGGGAATATTTTCTTTCAGCAGCCCGATCATATAGGTTTTCAGGGATGAGATGTATGTTGTATGCTCAACCATGTCGCGGTAAGCAATTTCAAGTGCTTTAGCCAGGCCAATGATACCGTATACATTCTCTGTTCCGCCGCGCATATTGCGTTCCTGGGCGCCGCCGTAGACGAAGGGTTGGATCTTCCTGTCCTTTCGAAGGAACATAAATCCTGTTCCTTTTGGTCCGTGAAATTTGTGCGCTGCTGCAGCCATCCCGTGAACCTTTAGCTTGCTAAGATCGTGACGGTAATGTCCTACGGTCTGCACGGTATCCGAATGAAAATATGCTCTATGCCGTTCACACAACTCCCCGACATATTGGATGTCAAGCAGATTTCCAATTTCGTTGTTGGCATGCATGAGTGACACGAGCGCGCCGGGGTTGTCAGCGAGCAGTCGTTCAAGATGCTGCAGATCAATATGACCTTTTTCCGTCGTCTTCACCATGAGGAGCTTAACCTTTTGCACTGCCGCTAAGCGATGCAGCGTTTGCTCAACTGCATGATGTTCCAGCGGCGACGATATTACCGTCTGAATGCCGTAGGTATAAAGAGCGCTGTGAAGGATGGTATTGTCAGCCTCGGTTCCCCCTGACGTAAAAATGATCTCTCCGGGAGTACAATGCAGTAGCTCTGCGATGTGCTTCCTCGACGATTCGATCGCAGCTCTTACCTTTCTTCCATGAGAATGTGTTGAGGAGGGATTCCCAAAGTCCTCCAGCATGAAAGGCTTCATTGCCTCGAACACTTCGGCGTCCAGTGGTGTAGTGGCGGCATTGTCCAAATAAACTTGCATCGTAAATTCAATTATCGTCTCGATGGACTAGACGGCAGATTTGTCTGTTATGATCTCTTTGATATCGGTGATTATCTTCTTCGCAAGAGCTTCTGCTTTCACTTCCAGATCGGCCTCCGCATAAATCCGAATGATCGGCTCAGTATTTGACTTACGAAGGTGAACCCACTCTGCGTCGAACTGTATCCTTACTCCATCAGTAGTATCAATAGGTTGCTTCTTATATTTTTTCCTTACCTGCTCCAGCACCTTATCAACGTTGATGTTTGGCGTAAGTTCAATCTTGTTCTTTGAAATAATATAACTAGGATATTTAGCCCTTAATCTTGACGTCTGCAATCCGGATTTTGCGAGATGAGCAAGGAATAGCGCAATACCTACAAGGGCATCACGGCCATAGTGAAGTTCGGGGTATATCACGCCCCCATTTCCTTCACCACCAATGATGGCATTGTTCTCCTTCATAGTCGTAACGACGTTCACTTCCCCTACTGCTGAAGCAAAATATTGTCCGCCAGCCTTCTCTGTAATATCCTTTAGGGCCTGTGTTGAAGACAGATTGGAAACTGTATTGCCTTTTTTCTTCTTACTTGCGTTGAGGACATAGTCAGCCACGGCCACAAGTGTATATTCTTCTCCAAAAGGAGTTCCATCTTCTGTGATGAATGCCAGCCGGTCTACGTCGGGATCCACGACAATACCCAGGTCATACTTGCCCTTTGTTATTTCTCTGCAGATGTCCGTCAAATGTTCAGGAAGCGGCTCGGGATTGTGCGGGAAATGGCCTGTTGGTTCGCAGTAAAGTTCTTTTACAGTTACGCCAAGGGCCTTCAGCAATTTCGGGACTGCAATGCCACCTGTTGAGTTCACGGCATCGACAACAACCTTAAAGCCTTTGCTCTTGATGGCTTCCACGTCCACCAGAGGAAGCGCAAGTATGCTATCAATATGTTTTTGCAGATATCCATCGTTGCGCTGATACTTGCCCAACTTGGAGACGGGGACAAACTCGAAAGATTCCTTCTCAGCAATTTTCAACATTTCTTCACCGTCTTTTGCGGAAATGAATTCCCCTTTCTCATTGACTAGTTTCAGGGCATTCCACTGAACGGGATTATGACTTGCCGTAATGATGATGCCGCCGGCAGCTTCTTCTAACGGAACAGCTATCTCCACGGTCGGTGTTGTTGAAAGCCCAAGGTCCACTACATCTATGCCCAATCCCTGCAAAGTGGAGGAAACAAGGCTGTTTACCATTTCTCCGGAAGGACGTGCATCTCTTCCAATAACCACCTTTATGGGTCCATTCTTTTTTCTGATCCACGTGCCAAAAGCAGCCGTGAATTTTACGATGTCGACGGGGGTCAGATTTTCACCGGTTTTGCCACCGATGGTTCCGCGTATACCTGAAATAGATTTAATTAAGGCCACTATTGTAGGGTTAAAACCAAAAAATGACCCCAAAATTAACAAGAATAATGGAAGGTGATAGCGAAGGGTCTGATCAATTTTATTACCTGATTTGGGGAAAATTTACCGTTTCCTTCACGGCAGGACGTGGAGGCATCTCTCCTTCGCCCCGATACTTATCGGGACGAAATGCTTGAAGGCGGAACGCCGATGTTATTACATTTGTTTCACGAGTCTCATTCACAGATACGCATGAAAAAAGTTCAGTCTGCACCAGATACTAACCGCGAAGCGAAACTTCAGGCATTTGACCGCTTACTCACCATTATGGATGAATTGAGAGAGAATTGTCCGTGGGATAAAAAGCAAACGCTCGAAACGCTGCGACATCTTACCATTGAAGAGACCTATGAACTCTCTGACGCCATTCTCGACGGCGACATCGCAGAGGTAAGAAAAGAGCTCGGCGACCTGATGCTGCATCTCGTGTTTTACGCCCGTATCGCCTCAGAAAAAAAAGCGTTCGACATTGCAGATGTACTGCAGGGTATCAGCGATAAGCTCATAGAAAGGCACCCTCATGTGTACAGAGATGTCGTGGCTAATGACGAAGAAACAGTCAAAGCCAATTGGGAAAAGATCAAGCTAAAGTCTGGTAACAAATCAGTTCTTGAAGGCGTTCCTAAGGCCTTACCTGCACTGGTTAAAGCGATGCGCATTCAGGATAAAGCGCGAGGTATAGGATTTGACTGGGAAAAAAAAGAACAGGTTTGGGAGAAGGTCGAAGAAGAGATGAGGGAATTCAAGCGTGAATTCAACACAGAATCGAACGAAGCCATTGACTCGGAAAAAGCTATGGATGAATTCGGTGACCTGCTTTTCTCGCTCGTCAACTATGCGCGATTTATCAATATCGATCCGGAGGAAGCATTGGAGCGTACGAATAAGAAATTTATCAAACGCTTTCAATATCTGGAAAGAGAATCATCATTGGCGGGGAAGAAAATGGGAGAAATGACACTGGCCGAAATGGATGAGTACTGGGAAAGGGCGAAGCGTGTTCTTTAGGGGACCATGGTCACTATTGGCGCATTTTTTATGATTGAAACTAAACTTGATGAAGGTCATTAAAAAATGATGGAGAATGGGAGAATACGCAATACACAGCAGTCAATACACAAGTTACTTTGGTGATGTAAAATGAGTCACTGATAACACCAGACCTTCACGAGGTTGTCAATTGAAGAATAATCTCAAATGAAATTGTTCCCGATTCTTGAAAACAGGATAGGAAGCAAACGCTAAAAAAACTTGACTGTCCTTCCTATAAACGGCACTTCCAGATATACTCCCTTGAACTTGTGTTTTGTATATTTCACCTATTGCGTATTCGCCTATTCGCTATCTTGCTCAAGAGGGGAATCCTCGCAAATTTTGAGATTCACGAAACAGATCACTTAAATGATTTGAGGCTCCACTTCATGAGGGGGCCGCTGGTCATGCTCGTGATCAGCGCCATGATCACCAAAGACACGAATACTTTTTCGTTGATCAATCCATTCTCCAATGCTATCAATCCTAGGATGATCTCCATCGCACCCCGTGCATTCATACCAAATCCTGCGGCAAGACTTTCCTTCCAGGAAAATCCTCCCAGTCTTGCGCCCATGCCTGCGCCAATGATCTTGCCTGCGAAGGCTATGAGCAATATGCTTAACGTTAGAAGTAAATCGAAGTTGGCTATGAAATTCACGCGCAAGCCGATCGATACAAAAAATAATGGCGCGAAAATATTATTGATGAACTGATGGACGATTTCCTTCGCGCGCTCTGAGAAATGCTCAGAGTCGCCCAGCGCAACTCCCATGATGAATGCACCGAAGATTGCATGGATGCCAATATATTCTGTGAATGCCCCGGCAAGAAAACACAACGCCAGGGATATCGACAACACTCCGCCTGGCCATGCAAATTTCTTATTCACCCAGGGTAGAAGCCTGTTCAATATTCCCCGGCCCACGGTCAGCATAAATGCGGTAAAGCCTATCGTGAGTATAACGGTATTTATCAGCGGTAATGATCCGCCATCTTTTCCGATCAGACCGAGAAGGACAGAAAAAATGAGCCATCCGATCACATCATCGACCATGGCGGAAGCTACCACCAGCAGGCCCATCTTGGATTTAAAAAGGTTGAGGTCCATCAGTATTCTGACAATAACAGGGAGGGCCGTGATAGCCATTGCTGTACCCATGAACAACGCAAATGTCAGGCGTCCATGCACGTCTGCCATTCCAAAGAATTCAGGGAAGAAATATGGAAAAACGAAACCAAGTATAAACGGTATGATCAACCCAAAGAGACTTGTTGAGATAGCCTGTCGCCCTTGCTGCCAGACAATATGAAGATCTACTTCAAGGCCGGCGATAAACAAGAGCATGACAACGGCGACCTGAACAAATCCTGATAATACAATTCCTGATGCAGTACCGACCGGGTAGAGTGCCTGAAACCATTCGGGTTTGATCATACCTAGCACAGTTGGTCCAAGCAGAAGTCCGGCGACGATCTCTCCTATTACTGCAGGTTGATTGAGTCTTCGTGCAGCTTCGGCAAATAGTCTCCCCATGATCAGCATCACGCTAAGTTGCAGGAGAAGGTGAACTACTTCCTCATGACTTAGCTTACCCACGGTTGGCCTCCTTTCTGGGGTTGATGACTAACAGATTACACGGGAGATCTGCAAAAATGTATTCCAGATCGTGCGTGAAGAACCTGTCAAACAATGAAAACCGTCTGGGCGGAGCACCAACAATCAATAACTCCGCATGCTTGCGCTGGGCGAACTTGGAGAGCTCAAAACCCGATTTTCCGGCCACCATCTTGATGTTTACCTTCAGGCCTTCATGTGGGATACGTTGTAATATTTTTTCTACGTTATCGATTTCGCTCTGGATAAGATTCTGTCGAAGGCTGTCATACTCTGTTTCAGAGTACTGTTCTGATACGGTCATTGTGAGACCATACATCTTGATCTCGCGTACCACATGCAACCAGGTAGCGTGTTCTTTTATCCCAAGCTGACAAGCTGCAACGATTGCATCCTCTACATATGGGCTATCCTCTGCGTTGACGACGATATTTTTGAATGGGCGGGGTGAAGGCGACGGATCAGTTAGTAAAAGCACGGAACATTCGGCTCTCCGGAGGATCTTGCGGGCCACCGTTCCGATATAATATTGAACAAGATTCTCCTTTTTGAGCGCTCCCGCGATAAGGAGATCTACGCCTTCTTTTTTACATGCATCTAGGATACTTTCACTCGGTTTGCCCGACTCCCAGCATATCCTGACCCCATCATTTTCCGCAAACCCTGAATCATTCAATAAAGTCGCTATCCTGGACTCTCCCTCTGATCGATGTTCCCCAACATGTATGAGGATCAATTCAGCATTTAATAACTTTTTCAGTCGGATGGCTTCAGCAAACAATGCCTCCAGGCGTGGAGAAAATGCAATCGCCAATCCGATTTTTCGAATGTTTGTGATCATGGAAGGTGGGAAGTTATTGAATTCTCTATTGAATTCGGATCAGGGAAACCCTTTAATTAAAAAAGGTAAACAGTCATTCCGCTAATTTTATATGAAAACCTTGCATGCATTGGCTGCCACCCCTAAAACACGAAAGTCTACTGGATCAAAGAGACACTTTTGTCATGTTAAAGTGCGTTGGTGCAAAAAACGTTGGTATGGGTTTGAAGAGGTGTGTTCGGAACCTGATCGTAGGGGAAGAGAAATATATTGACAGTTACGGTGAATACAAACGGGTCATGTTATCTGGTCAGTTCGCGCTGATCGGGATTGTCTTATGTTCGTTCTATATCCTGTTTGATCTAGCCTTTGGATTGCTCCACAATGTGCCAGTACTTGGTTTAGCTATAATCCTGCTGGGCCTATCAATTTATATTCATCGCCACGGGGACCATTCCCTGGCCAATTATTTTTTGTTGCCGACTATCAACATTACATTATATCTGATTGCCTCAAGCGAGTCACCCAATTCAGGAGCTTTCATTTTCTTTCTTGTTAACGCTATCGCAGCTTTCGCGGTGTTCAGCTATAAGCGAAGATTGTTATCCATACTTTTTGCCGTTTTCACGTACATTTTATTCGTATTGGCATACTTCGTTGATTTCAGTCTCCTGCCCGAGAGAACATACAACGAAGAGACCCTGGTCTTTTTCGTTGTACTGAATTTCACAGCGGCATTACCTGCAGCGATAATGGCCGTGTATCTGCTGATCAACTTAAACCATCACAATGCCCTCAAACTTGTGGAGAATTCAGACCTGCTCATGAAGGCAAATGCCGAGCTTGACCGGTTTGTATATAGTACTTCACACGATCTCCGGGCGCCCCTCACATCTGTGATGGGATTGATCAACATCACAGAAAGGAGCGAAAAACCAGAGGACGTAACGAAGTACCTGGGCATGATGCGTGACCGCGTTCATTCCCTCGACAGGTTCATTAAAGACATTACGGATTACTCCCGCAACAACCGCCTTGAGATCAAAAAAGAAAAAGTATATATATCGGCCCTGGCAACCGAAGTATGGGATAACCTTAAATTTGCGCCGGAAGCCGAAAACATTCATTTCGAAATAGAAATACCGGAAGCGTTGTGCATTGAAACAGATAAGAACAGGCTACAGGTTGTCATCGGCAACTTAATGTCGAATGCTGTGCGCTATCATGACTCCCGGAAACAGAAGCAATACATCAGGCTCCAGTATCAGCAGAGCGACCATGTATTTTGCATTAAGGTGGCGGACAACGGACAAGGTATAGCCAAGGAATATCATACCAGGATATTTGAAATGTTTTTCCGCGCGAATGAGAAATCCAAAGGTTCTGGCCTCGGATTATACATCGTAAAAGAGGCGTTGATGAAATTATCAGGCTCTATTCACCTGGATTCAACGCCAGGGATCGGAACCACGATCACTGTGAGGCTTCCGCAATAATATTATCTTTGCCGTCTATGGCACCCCAAGAAGATAATTTGTTCAAGAATGTGATCTCCCATGCTAAAGAGTATGGCTTTATTTTTCCTTCCAGTGAGATCTATGATGGACTGAGCGCAGTGTATGACTACGGTCAGAATGGCGCTGAGCTTAAAAACAATATCAAAGAGTACTGGTGGAAGTTCATGACGCTGCTCCACGACAATATCGTAGGAATTGATGCGGCCATATTCATGCATCCCACAACATGGAAAGCTTCGGGCCATGTTGATGCCTTCAATGATCCAATGCTCGATAACAAAGATTCAAAGAAAAGGTATCGCGCCGATGTGCTGATAGAAGATGCCATCGCCAAAATGGAAGATAAGATCGAGAAAGAAGTTGAGAAAGCATCGAAACGATTCGGCGACTCGTTCGACCGGGACAAATTCATCACAACCAATCCGAGGACAATTGAATACCAGCAGAAGATCGACGATACCAATGCCCGGTTGAAACAGGCCATGGGTAGCGCCGACATGGCAGCCATGAAACAACTGATCCTTGATCTGGAAATCACTGATCCTGTCTCAGGCACCAGGAATTGGACCGATGTCCGTCAATTTAACCTGATGTTCTCCACAGAAATGGGATCCGTAGCTGAAGATACCAACAAGATCTATCTGCGGCCCGAAACAGCACAAGGCATATTCGTCAATTTTCTGAATGTGCAGAAGACAGGAAGAATGAAAATACCCTTTGGTATTGCGCAGATCGGAAAAGCATTCCGCAATGAAATTGTCGCGCGGCAATTCATTTTCAGGATGCGGGAGTTCGAACAGATGGAGATGCAGTTCTTTATTAAACCAGGAGAAGAAATGAAGTGGTACGAGTTCTGGAAAGAAAAACGAATGCGCTGGCATCAGGCGTCTCGGTCTTGGTAAGGAAAACTACCGGTTTCACGATCACCTTAACCTCGCCCACTATGCGAACGCAGCTTGCGATATTCAGTTCAATTTTCCGATGGGCTTTAAAGAACTTGAAGGAATTCATTCTCGAACGGATTTCGATCTCAAAACCATGAAAAATACTCCGGTAAGAAACTTCAATACTTCGACTCAGAAGAGAACAAAAGCTATATTCCTTATGTAGTGGAGACCTCTGTCGGGCTTGACCGAATGTTCCTTTCCATACTTTCGAAATGTTATACAGACGGAAAAACTCGATGATGGCACCGAACGCGTGGTGCTGCAGATCCCGGCGCCACTCGCTCCTCATAAGGTGGCTATCCTCCCACTGATGAAGAAAGATGGACTTCCTGAGAAGGCAATGTCGATAATGAATGACCTTAAGTTTGATCTTCGATGCTTTTATGAAGAAAAAGATGCAATAGGGAAGCGTTACAGACGCCAGGATGCTATTGGTACGCCATACTGTATTACTGTCGATCATCAAACCCTGACCGATGACACTGTCACTATACGAGACCGGGACACGATGAAACAGGAACGCGTTAAGATCGCAGAAGCGAAAGGCTGGCTCGTTGAAACTTGCTCGATCAATAACCTGCTGCGCAAAATTTGACGCACCACATCCCCAACGACAGACAAGTGAACTGGCAGCAACTTCTTTCAGCAGATCGTGCAGGTCAGTCGACCCGTATAAGCAGTGGCGTATCGCGAAGCGCGTTCGAGCAGGACTACGATCGCATTATCTTTTCTCATCCTTTCCGGAGACTTCAGGACAAGACGCAGGTTCATCCCTTGCCCGAGCATGATTTCGTCCACACACGGCTGACTCATAGTTTGGAGGTTTCAAGCGTCGGACGTTCCCTCGGTAAGGGCGTTGGCGAAGTCATTTTGCAGCGCTGGCCTGAGCTAAAAGAACATTTCTCTTTTTTTGATTTTGGCGCCATTGTGGCAGCTGGTGCGTTGGCGCATGATCTTGGAAATCCACCTTTTGGTCACGCGGGAGAAACAGCCATCTCAGATTTCTTTATTCATCATTCGAAGGGACAATCTTTCAGAAGTTTGGTGAATGAGAACGAATGGACCGACCTTTCAAGATTTGAAGGAAATGCGCAGGGCTTTCGGATACTGAACAAGAATCAATACGGTCTGAAATTGACCAATGCGACTGTCGGCGCTTTCACAAAATATCCTGCTCCGTCACTTAATGCAAAACGCGACACATCCCGTAGAAGTCAAAAAAAATTCGGGTTCTTTCACACAGAAAGGAATGTCTTCAAAGAGGTAGCAGAAAACACCGGTTTGATCAACCTGTCTGACTTTATCTTCTGCAGGCATCCGCTGGCCTTTCTTGTTGAAGCCGCCGATGATATCTGCTATAGCATCATAGATCTGGAGGATGGATGCAACCTCGACCTTGTGAACTATGATGAAGCAAAAGACCTGTTTGAAGGTGTAATAACTGTCAGCAAATCGAAGCTGGGGAAACTCGGGCATTTAGCCAGCCAGCAGGAAAAGATCGGGTACTTGCGTGCGCTGGCTATCGGAGATCTGATGTACGAATGCACATCGCTGTTCCTTGATAGCGAGCATCGCATACTTGATGGTAGCTTCGATCAGGCTTTGGCAGACCATTGTCCTTCGCGGGAAGGGCTTAAAGAGATCATTAAAGTATCGGTTAAGAAGATATATCGCGCGCGGCAAGTTGTAGAAATTGAGGCAGCTGGTCATGAAGTCTTGCCAGGGCTATTGGAGGAATTTGTAACCGCGGGCCGATATCTGATGGAACAGAAACGATCAGGTAAGTACGAAAACCTGCAGTTGTTGATTCCCCCTGATATCAGACTGGCCATTTTACAGCAACCTGATAATGTCTACAGCATGCTCCGGCATATTCTGGATTTTATTTCAGGGCTAACTGACCGGCATGCGCTAGCGCTCTACCGAAAGATAAAAGGAATAAGTATCTGATGACAAGTTTAGCAATAGGCGCTCCGTTAGGTCGCCATGTTTGTTTGAGGTATCAGAAAAATAAGCTATTTTAACATATTGTTGGTTAATACCGCATGTTCAGAAAAAACATCCTCTACGTTGTTGTCATCCTCATAGGTTCCCTGCTTCTTACCGATATCCTGTTAACGCGCTACAACAACAATACAATGAAGCATAATCGGTTGGTCAGGGCGGAGATCACCTCGATTAAACTGTATTACGATCAGGTTGGTAAAGTTATTATCCACTCTCTGGATATTGGGCTGCGGGGATATGCCCTTGTCCGTACTCCGGAATTTGCCCAGCCGATGCACAATGCGTTGGCATGGAAAGACAGTATCCTCTCCAACGTCGAAATACCCTTGAAGAATTTTCCGTACGACCTGGCGACGTTCAACATTCTGAAAGATTCAGTGAATTCCTATGTAGGTTATTGTTTTCACCTTAAGGATCTTTTGAATAAGGGCGACACAAGCGAATTTAAAAGGCTGTTCAAGTCAGATAAGGGCGCGTTGCTTTGGGGACAATATATCGCATGTGAAGGGAGTATCGTCGATTCCCTCAACGCCGTCGATCAGGCCGCACTAACAGAGATCGAGGCTGCCATGACGCGAAACCAACTTTTACAGATCCTGTTATTCTTTATCTGTGTTCCAACCTTGCTTTATATGGCTTATTATGCAGGCAAGAACAACAGGCTTTCTGAATTGCTCCGGATAGCCGAGGAAGACAAAAATAAAATGCTGATGGAACAGAATCAGCTCCTGGAGCGGAATGTCGCAGAGCGAACCCAGGAAATACTCGCGCAAAATGAAGAGATCATCTCGCAAAGCGAGGAACTGGCCACACAACGCGATACATTATTTCTCCAAAACAAGAAAGTACAGGAAGCTCATAGACTTATTGAAAAGCAGAATCAGGAGATCAACACCAGGAACGAATCATTAGAGCGTGAAATTGTAAAACAAACACAGGATTTACGCAATTCTAATCAGGAGCTCATTGCCCATAACAATCAACTGGAACAATTTGCATTCATTGCCGCACATAACCTGCGTGCTCCGCTCGCGCGCATTCTTGGCCTGGCCAATATCATCAAGATCAGCGATGAAGAAAAAGACCGGAACGATGCGATGGGTAAGATCGTCTCGTCAACGCTAGACCTTGATGCCGTAGTAAAAGATCTTACAACCATTCTTGATATCAAGAAGCACACAAGCAATTTTTCGGCGGTTGACTTGTCGTCTTCTCTGGAGCGCGCGCTGAAAACATTGAAAAAGGAGTGCGAGGATACCGATGCAGAGATAACCATAGACCTGACGGCAGTTCCCACGCTATATGCTGTATCGCCTTACCTGGAGAGCATCTTCTATAACCTGATCAGCAATGCTATAAAATACAGGGATCCGGAGCGGAGACCGGTGATCAATATTCGCGGTATTAATGAGCCCGATGCACATCTTATCATCGTCTCCGACAATGGCCTGGGAATAGACCTTTCACGCCACCGTGAAAATGTTTTTAACCTGTATAAACGTTTCCATTTGCATGTGGAAGGCAAAGGCCTTGGATTGTTCCTCGTAAAAACGCAGATGACAGCTATGGGCGGACGCGTCGAGCTGGAAAGTCAACCTGACAAGGGAACGGTCTTCAAACTATACTTTAAGAAATCGTCGTCATCCTGACACGATGACCGAAGCGCAGAGAAGCTATCCCACCTAAACGATCTGAGCCCAATTACCGGCTTTGACCCATCGTTTGAGCGAATTGTTTCGGCGATCGGTATAAGGGCTCAGTAGTACTCAAAAATCATTAGCTTTGGACCCAAATTTCCCCTGCCTGAAAGGGGCTTTAATTACCAGACGAGCCGCATGATGTGGAATAGAATTGCAGAAGGGATCATCCGATACAGGATGCCGCTTAGCTTATTGATAGGGGTCATTACCATTTTCATGGGCTATTATGCCTCAAAGGTAGAGATGAGCTATGAATTTGCACGGACCGTGCCGCCAGACGACCCTGACATGATTTCTCATGAGCAATTTAAAGCACGGTTTGGGGAAGATGCCAACCTGATCGCTGTCGGTTTAAAAGACTCAGCCATCTATAAGCTCGACAATTTTAACGCCTTTCGTCAGCTTACCAAAGATATCCGCAAAATAGGCGGTGTGACTCAGGTCCTTTCGCTGCCTGTCCTCAAGAGGATCATGAAAGACACAGCCCAGGTTCGGTTTTATCCTGCGGATATTTTCAACGATTCAATTGCGTCGCAGGTTCAGCTTGACAGCTTGTTAAAGATCGCCATGGATCAGAAGATATATTCTGAGCAACTCATCAACACAAACAACGGCGCCACAATGATGCTCGTGTCAGTGAAGAAGGAGGTCATGAATTCGCCGAAACGGGTTGGCATGACGCAATCGTTGCTGGACGAGGGCAAAAAGTTCGAGGACAGGACAAACATCAAGCTCCACTATGCGGGCTTGCCTTTCATCCGTACCGTTATTGCAAATGCTCTGAAGCGCGAGATGAACATCTTTCTTATCGCATCAGCTGTTGTTACAGGGCTCATCATGTTCGTGTTCTTTCGTTCCTTCAAGGCGGTCCTCTTTTCAATGATCATAATCGGTATCCTGGTCGTGTGGACCTTGGGGACGCTTGAACTTTTTGGATTCAAGATCACACTGCTAAGTGGGCTTATTCCCCCTGTCATTGTCACGATAGGCGTTACCAATGCGATCTATCTCCTTAACAAGTATCACCTGGAATATGCCAGGACAAGAGATAAAAAACTAGCGATCAATGTCGTGGTGCGCAAGATGGGCCTGGCAATGTTCCTCACAAATCTGACCGTCGCTATTGGCTTCCTTACGCTCCTGGCAACCGATATTACAATTCTTCGTGAGTTCGGCATTGTGGCTGGAATTAACATTATGGCGCTGTTCTTTGTTTGCCTCGTCATGATCCCCAGTGTATTGTACTGGCTTCCCGTTCCAAATGAAAAACATTTACGTCATTTGAATTTTCCATTGATGGGTTCATTCCTGAGAATTGTCGATGGCATGATTCATCATCACAGAACCTGGATATATCTTTCGTCAGCGGCGCTTGCCATTTTATCTGCCTGGGGTATTTCACGGCTACATTCTGTATCCTATATGGTCGACGACGTTCCTGAGCAAAGTCAGGTAAAAAAAGATCTTAAGTTCTTTGAGGCGAACTTCAGTGGCTTCCTGCCTTTGGAGATCGTAGTGGAGTTCAACACTAAGAAGAGAAGACCAATTCTTGACGTTCGTAATCTTCAGAAAGTTGAATCATTCGAAGAGTTTCTTGACTCCATACCTGAGATGTCCAAGCCTCTGTCCCTTCTAAGTTACATCAAGGCTTGCAAGCAGGCCTTTTATAATGGCAATCCTTCCAAATATTCCCTTCCTTCCAATAGTGAAAGAGGATTTTTACTGCGTTACATGAAAGGACAGGCGGATAGCAGCGGTATAGTGAAGTCTTTTGTCGATTCAACATTCAGCAAAATGAGGATCTCGTGTCAGATCGCGGATATCGGTTCCAATCGCCTTGACTCACTGGTCAATCTTGCAATTGAGCCGAGAATGAAATCAATTTTTAGCAGTGAAGGCCGTGACTCCATAACGACTTCCATTACTGGATCCACAAAGATATTTATCAAAGGAAACAAATTCCTCGTCGCCAACCTGCAGGAAAGTTTGCTGCTGGCATTTGTGCTCATCACGCTGTCAATGGCAATACTTTTTGCCAATGTTCGGATGATCATCATTTCCCTTGTCCCAAATTTACTGGCGCTGATGATAACGGCCGGGCTAATGGGATTTTTCAATATACCCCTGAAGGCCAGCACAGCTTTGATCTTCAGTATTACTTTCGGGATCTCGGTGGATAATTCGATCCGGTTCCTTGCCAAATACAGACAGGAAATACTTTCAAATAATTTCGTTATTCCGCTGGCCGTGAGCGACAGTATTCTGGAGACAGGTAAGAGCATAATTTACACATCGGTGGTCCTGTTTGCCGGATTCATTATTTTCGCATTTTCCTCTTTCGGGGGAACATTTGCCCTGGGCTTGCTTACTTCCATCACACTTGTGATATCGATGTTCACAAATCTGATTCTGCTCCCCGCATTGATCATGACTTTTGACAGGCCAAAAAAGGGTAAGGGCGAGAAGTTGATCATCGACGACCTTGACGTCAGTTTTTACAGCGAGCACGAGGATGAGGAAATTGACCTGTCTAAAATCAAGATTCACAACCGACACCCGTCCGCGGAATAGGCCAGGAGACAGGGCACAAAATCACCAAATGAATCTATATCTTTGCGCCTTATCTGAAATCGCGTTTTTGAAAATTCTATGTGTTCTTGAGTAATGGCTGATAAGTATAGAGAATATAAAAATCTGAATTTCGCCCAGATCGGCGCGGAGGTACTCGAATTCTGGAAGAAGGAGAAGATCTTTGAAGCATCCGTGACGAACAGGGAAGGATCCCCGACATTCACATTTTACGAAGGTCCTCCCAGTGCAAATGGCGCTCCTGGCATCCATCACGTAATGGCCAGGACGGTCAAGGATATTTTCTGCCGTTATAAGACCCTTCAGGGATTCCAGGTCAAACGAAAAGGAGGATGGGATACCCATGGCCTTCCTGTTGAGCTCCAGGTGGAAAAGCAGCTTGGCATAACCAAAGACGACATCGGAAAAAAGATCTCCATCGAAGAATACAACAACAAGTGCCGCGAAACGGTAATGATGTATAAGGACCAGTGGGATGACCTCACATTAAAAATGGGATATTGGGTCGATCTGGACCATCCTTACATCACATACAAAACAGAATACATCGAGTCCCTGTGGTGGATACTCCAGCAGTTCTATAAAAAAGGATTACTCTACAAGGGTTATACGATCCAGCCCTACTCTCCTTCCGACGGCACGGGATTAAGTTCTCATGAATTAAATCAACCAGGATGTTATAAGGATGTTAAGGATACATCGATTGTTGCTCAGTTTAAAGTAGTTCGCGACGGTGCTTCAGAATTCCTTTTTGATAAATCACCTGAAGTCTATTTGCTGGCATGGACAACCACGCCATGGACATTGCCCTCCAACACCTCACTTGTTGTTGGTGAAAAGATAAAGTACGCGTTGATCAAAACGTTCAATCCATACACCTTCAAGCCTGTAAGTGTAATTCTGGCGAAGGATCTGGTAGGAAAATACTTTCCTGAAAAGAATAAAGATCTTCCGCTGAGTGAATACAAGCCTGCTGACAAAGCAATACCGTTCACGATACTTCGTGAGCTCACCGGAAAAGAACTTGTAAGCCTTAGATATGAACAACTCATGCCATATCTGCAACCGCTGTATGATGCTGATAAGGCGTTCAAAGTGATATCCGGTGACTTTGTAACGACGGAAGATGGTACCGGCATAGTTCATTCTTCCCCGACTTTTGGGGCTGACGACTTCAGGATCTCGAAACAATACGGCATTCCGCCCCTTACTGTACGCGATGAGACCGGAGCAGAAGTCCCTACCGTCGACCGCAAAGGAAAATTCATCGCCGCTATCGGCGAGGAGCTGAAAGCCGGTGTGGCTGCATACAAGATCAAAACACACAAGCCGCTGACTGTCGACGATTTCTACGTTAAGAACTATACGGACGAAGACGAAAGTAATCCAGATTATAAAACCACTGATGTGATCATATCGATCATCCTGAAGGAACAGAATAAGGCTTTCAGGGTCGAAAAGTATGAGCACACATATCCTCATTCGCTGGAGAACAGATAAGCCTGTGCTTTACTATCCGCTTGATGCATGGTTTATAAAAACAACGGCATTGAAAGACCGGATGGTGGAGCTTAACAAGACCATCAACTGGAAACCGGAGTCAACAGGAACCGGACGATTCGGCAACTGGCTTGAAAATCTTGTCGACTGGAATCTATCGCGATCGCGCTACTGGGGAACACCACTTCCCATCTGGCGATCCAAAGATGGCAAAGATGAAATCTGCATAGGTTCCTTTAAGGAGCTTCAGGACGAAGTCAATAAGTCGGTAAAGGCAGGATTCATGAAAGCTGCCTTGCCAGATGACTTTGATCTTCACAGGCCTTATGTGGACGATGTTGTACTGGTAAGTTCTTCGGGCCAACCAATGTTCCGTGAACCGGACCTGATCGATGTGTGGTTTGACTCTGGTGCTATGCCCTATGCGCAATGGCATTACCCTTTCGAGAATAAAGATATCTTTTCAAAAAGCTATCCGGCCGATTTTATTGCTGAAGGTGTTGATCAAACCCGAGGCTGGTTCTTTACGCTTCACGCCATTGCTGTCATGCTGTGTGATAACGTCGCTTTTCAGCAACGTTATCTCAAATGGTTTGGTGCTTGACAAGAACGGAAATAAAATGTCCAAGCGGAAAGGCAATGTTGTCAATCCTTTTGAAGCCCTTGCCCAATATGGTCCCGATCTCGTAAGGTGGTATATGATCGAGAATTCTCCTCCGTGGGATAATCTTAAATTCGATTCGGATGGGATCGTTGAAGTTCAGCGCCGCTTCTTCGGAACACTTCAGAACACGTATTCCTTCTTTACACTTTATGCTAATATCGATGGGTTTGTGAAGGATGAAATGGATAATGTAAATCCGCAGGAACTCAGTCACCTTGATCGCTGGATACTTTCGAAACTTCAGTCGCTGATCATTGAAGTAACAAAAGCTTACGATGAATATGAACCGACGCGGGCAGCTCGACCTATCCAGGAATTTGTGAACGATCACCTTTCAAACTGGTACGTCCGCCTGAACAGGAAACGTTTCTGGAAAGGCGAAATGTCTGTGGATAAAAAAGCAGCATATGAGACCTTGTATGAATGCCTCATGGTAACAGCGCAGTTGATGGCCCCAATTGCCCCATTCTATGCCGAATGGCTTTATAAAAATCTCACAGACAATATCCGTGACCAGGCTATCAGGAATAAAACACCCTTACGTTATTCTTCCGTCCATCTTACTGATTTTGTAAAGGCTGAGCGCCTTCGCATTGACACAACTCTTGAACAGTCTATGGATCTTGCGCAAAGGATTTGTTCCTTAGTGCATTCGATACGAAAGAACAGCAAGATCAAGGTAAGAACACCGCTTCAAAAAATTCTGCTGCCAACACTCGATGATTCGTTTGCAGCACGGATCAGGTCTGTAGAAGAGATCATACTTGCGGAGGTCAACGTGAAGGAAATACAATATATCGACGACACGTCGGATGTGGTTGTCAAAAAAGTAAAGCCGAACTTCCCGAAACTTGGCAAGCAATATGGGCCGAAAATGAAGGAGGTAGCAGCCGTTATCTCAGGTCTTACAAAGAACGAGATCAATCTCCTGGAGAAACAGGGGGCAATCAGTAAGGGTGGTTTTGAGCTGGTACTGGATGATGTATTGATCTCATCGGAGGATATTCCCGGATGGTCTGTTGCTACAGATGGCCCACTAACGGTAGCGCTGGACATTACGATCACTGAAGTGCTGAAAAGGAAGGCATTGCAAGGGACTTTGTTAACAGGATCCAAAATCTGAGGAAAGAAATGGGTATGGAAGTGCTGGATAAGATTCAGGTAGCGGTGGAACGGGATTCAGATCTCGTAAATGCCGCATTAATGGAATTCAGGTCTTACATTCAAACCGAGACGCAAGCCGTGGATCTGGAGATCAGGCCAGCCGTGGCGGAAGCGGTGAGCGTCGAAATGGATGACGTGATCCTGAAGGTTAAAATAAATGTCAAGAAGTGATGAAGCGTTTTCAATTCGATATGGCTTAAATGAAAATATACAAATACTTTTTTCTTGCCCTCGCTGTTATCATCATCGATCAGACATCAAAGCTGCTCGTGCACGAATTCATGTTCCTGCATCAGGAGATCACGGTGGTTGGCAATGAACAGTATGGTTTCAAACTGCATTATCTGTTGAATCCTGGAATGGCATTCGGCATCAGATGGAACAATGAATTCGGGAAACTTGGGCTCACAGTCTTCCGTATCGCAGCCATGATCGGCATCGGTTACTACCTCGTTAAAATGGCAAAGAAGGGATCAAGCAGGGGATTTCTGTGGTGTATGGCGCTCATTCTGGGAGGAGCCGTAGGCAACGTTATCGATAGTACATTCTATGGGGTGTTCTTAATAACCATCCCGCTAACTCACCCACGCCGTGGTTCCATGGGCAGGTCATCGATATGTTATTTTTTCCCCTTTTCGATTTCTCTTGGCCTGAATGGTTCCCGTTCTTCGGGGGAGAATATTTTCTTTTCTTCAGCCCGGTCTTCAATATTGCGGACTCATCGATTTTCCTGGGAGTTGTTATCATCCTGTTGTTTCAACGTCGTTTTTTTCATGAAAGGCTTCACCCTGAAGATTACGTTGCAGAAACAGAATCAACTACCACGCCGGGCAGCGGACCCACCAGAGACCCCGTAGTGGAGAATCCGGACGGCATTAAGCCCTGACCGCCTAAATATAAAGAGCGGAAAAGGCGACATAACAAATTCATTGCCGATTCATTATTCTTCTTATTTTTAGGATTGTAACATACCTTCTAACCTAAGAAAGAATGAGTTTATTCATCAAAAAGCCATTGGCGCAACTAATGGCACAGGGTACCGATTCTGATAAGGGATTGAAACGTACGCTTGGAGCTGGTAATCTTGTTGCACTTGGAATTGGCGCCATCATCGGCGCGGGGTTATTTGTAAGAACGGCAGCTGCAGCTGGCGAAGCTGCCGGACCCGCAGTAGTAATCTCCTTTGTGGTGGCTGCTATTGGTTGCGCGTTCGCAGGATTATGTTACGCTGAATTCGCTTCCATGATACCAGTCGCAGGCAGCGCCTATACATATGCCTACGTTACTATGGGAGAGTTCATTGCCTGGATCATTGGCTGGGCTCTGGTACTGGAATATGCGCTCGCGGCTGCAACGGTATCGATAGCCTGGAGTGAATATCTGAATAACCTGCTCGTTCTGGCAGATATAGGGGCGATACCATATCAATGGTGTCACTCTCCAATGGAAAAAAGTCTGGATGGGGTGTCTGGCATAATCAATCTGCCCGCATTGCTCATCCTCGCTATCCTTTCTCTTATTCTTATTAAAGGAACAAAGGAATCTGCCACGGTCAACGCGATCATTGTGGTTGTTAAAGTTTCCATTGTACTGGTCTTCATCATCGTTGGATGGCAGTTCATCAAACCGGAAAACTACGAGCCATTCATTATCCCGGCAGAAACCATTGGCCATGAAGCAGCCAACCGACATGGTTGGGGCGGCGTGCTTGGCGGTGCGGCGATCGTGTTCTTTGCTTTCATCGGTTTTGACGCTGTATCCACCGCTGCACAGGAAGCGAAGAACCCAAAGCGGGATATGCCTATCGGTATCCTCGGTTCGCTGGTGATCTGCACCATACTTTATGTGCTTTTTGCGCACGTGCTAACAGGTATCGCCAACTGGCAGGAATTCAAAACAGCCGGTAAAGAGGCTTCTGTTGCTTACGCCATTCAGACATATATGCACGGATACCAATGGCTCGGTACATTAATAACGATCGCCATACTCGCAGGATTCTCTTCGGTGATACTTGTTATGCTGATGGGACAGTCACGTGTATTTTATACAATGTCAAAAGACGGGCTGATCCCCAAAGTATTTTCAGATATCCATCCCAAGTTCAGGACACCCTATAAATCAAACATGATCTTGTTTATTTTCGTGGGCATCTTCGCTGGTTTCATTCCAGGCAATGTTGCGGGTGACCTGACCAGTATAGGAACGCTGTTCGCTTTTGTTATGGTTTGTGCAGGCATATGGGTGATGCGCGTTAAGAATCCTGATGCGGTGAGGCCTTTTAAGACACCACTTGTTCCCATCGTTCCGATCCTGGGTATTGTAATATGTACCGCGATGATCTTTTCATTGCCCACTGACACACTCCTTGCAGCAGGCGGCTGGATGCTCATTGGATTGGTGATCTATTTTACATACAGTAAAGCGAACAGCGTTCTACGGAAATAGTGCCTTGTTCGTGTCGAATTCCGGATGCATAGACGTTTTATTTGAGCTATTAATGTGTGCAACTCATTGAGGGTACTGTTCAACCCCTCCGGGGTTGTGGATGATTTTACCTCCCAACCGCCGATTTCATCGACGGCTATTCAGATTGAATACCTTTAGGATTCAAAATCAGGTTGCAACAACCATAAACCCATCCGGGAGACGTGGCATATACTAGAAATGCATCAAATCATTCGGTGAATCCCGATTGGTGTGACCTAATGCTCGAGGCATGCATCAAGTGGTTCAGCAGATGAAAGAATGAACCCAGCATTGAACCTCCGTGAGGTGACATAAATCTGACGCACGGAATGGCTCGATAAGATAATGGAAGAATTACAACCTCTCCATTATACCTGCGACACAATGCTAAGCTTGAATCCGATGCCGTGATAATTAACGATCTGAACGGATGCATCTTCTTTGAGGTATTTTCTGAGCTTGGAAATAAATACATCCATACTTCGACCCATGAAATAGTCGTCATCACCCCAAACTTTTTTAAGGATCTCCTCACGTTTCAGAACACGTTCCCTGTTCAGGTAAAGCAGCTTCAGCACATCGGCCTCCTTTTGTGTCAAGGATCGCTCTGTGCCCCCGTTTTTTAAGAGCAGATTCGGGAAGTCGAATTCATAGTGTCCCAGCGACATGGTGGTATTGTCTGAATGAACATAGATGACCCCGCGTTTCAGGAATACTTCGATCCGGCAAAGTAATTCCTCGAGGCTGAATGGTTTTGTGATAAAATCATCCGCCCCCACCTTAAATCCTTCCAGCTTATCCTCAGTCATTGACTTGGCCGTCAGAAACAATATGGGTACGCTTTTATCGCGTTCACGTATACTCTTCGCCAGGGTGAACCCATCCTTCCTGGGCAGCATCACATCGAAGATGCAAAGGTGGAAAGTTTCTGTTCCGAAGATCCGATCAGCTTCCTCTCCATCCTGACAAAGGGTGACCTCATAGCCCCTCATACTCAGGTTGTCCTTAATGACAAAACCCAGGCTTGGATCATCCTCGACAAGCAAGATCTTTTTTGGAGACATAGCGTATTGTTACATGCTCATAGCGGCCGGCAAGAGTTATCCGGAAAAGAGAACCTTTGCCGAGCTGGCTTTTGACCGATACCCTGCCTTTGTGTGCTTCGACGATGGTCTTCACGTAACTCAAACCAAGTCCGAATCCTTTAACATCATGAACATTTCCAGTGGAGACACGATAAAATTTCTGAAAGACATGTTTCTGACTATCGTGACCGATACCTATCCCGTTGTCCTCCACTTCGACGACAATCCCTCCATGGACATGCATCGTTCGGATATTGATGTCAGGAACGACCTGGCAGTATTTGATGGCGTTGTCAAGTAAGTTATTGAAAACATTTGTAAGATGAAGTTTATCCGCCTCTACTTCGTCCATAGTGGCGCCTAGCTCAAGGGTAATAACCCCTTTCCTTTCCTGCAAAGCCATCGCACTGTGACGTACCGAATCCTGGATGAGCTGATGTAAGTTCACCTTTTCCTTCTTAAGTCCTATCTCCTTGTCCATGCGCGCCATCTGCAATACACGGTCGACCTGTTGCTTCAGCCTGATATTTTCTTTTTCAATGATCACCGCATAATTCATGAGACGCTCCGGCTGGGAAATAATTGCCGGATCCTTCAATACTTCGGCAGACACAGCAATAGTAGCCAGCGGCGTTTTGAATTCATGGGTCATGTTGTTGATAAAGTCCTTCTGAATCTCGGACAGGCGCTTTTGTTTCAGTATCACAAAGAGCGTATAGGAAAAAAACACGATAACAAGCAATAATACAACAGATGAAAAGGACCATATACCCATTTGGTTGGTTATGTGTCCTTCACGATTTGGAAACTGAACACCGAAATAATATCCCGAATTCGCCCACTTCGGAAGTTTATGACTGACATTTTTTTCTTTTGCCGTTTGAAGCGCAACGTAATCGCCGTATATCATTCTCTCACTGGAGCAATCGTAGACCCCATATTCGAAGTCAGCTTTAATACTGCGCCTTTCGAATTCATTCGTCAACAGGACTTCAAGAAGACTTGCATCAATCTCGCTATTTACCATCACAACAAAGTAGTTTGTCGATAGCTGCTTGACCGGGTTGTTGGCTGGTGAGGCTGTTTTATTAATATCGAATATCTGCTGGGCAACGTTATACAAAGCAGTATTTACGGTCCGCTCAAATTCCGCTTCCTTCAGATCGAAAGCCCGTCTTACCCAGTACACCTGGGTAATTGTTATGCCAACAATGCAAAGGACAGCCAGGATGACAACAAGACGGATGGTGGAACTTTTCACAAACTAAATTTACATTAATTCAGGAAAGCTGAGAAGGCATTAACAAGTCTTTAACAAAAAGAGACCCCTCCGTTTCCAGATTCCGGTGCTTCACCGCAGAGTCGCAATGAGCGCTAAGGACCGCGAAGAACTTAGCGGTCCTTAGCGTCCACCGCGTCTTGGCGGTGAGGGTTTCGAACGCCATAGCCAGAAACCTGGCAGCTAATTTAACTCCTCATTAACAAACGTTATAAAATCGTTAACAAAGATATCTACCGTAAATCTCCTCCTTTGTGTTGTTGACCAGCCATAAACCAAAAACAACACAAAAATGAAAACAATTGCTTTTATCCTCATGGTTGGCGCCATCACGCCGATCCTGCCGTTGCCGGAACTGGAAAAATCCGCTTATGAAATGTATGCATCTACAAAGGGTGCAACTTTCGAGTGGACACAAACCATATATGATTTCGGCAAGATCAAACTTAATAATCCCGTTACGTATCAATTCAGTTTCGCCAACCGTGGCAGTGAACCATTAATAATTTCTTCTGTCAAAGCGTCCTGTGGTTGTACCGTAGCGGAGTACAGCAAAGATCCGGTTGCACCCGGTCAGGAGGGTTTCGTCAAAGCCACGTTTGATGCCGCGAAGCCTGGGGTCTTTACGAAGACGATCACGGTTAACGCAAACACGGAGGAAGGCGTTGTTCATCTGGTGATCAAAGGTGAAGTGTTGAACTAGTCCAGAGTCCTTAGTCCTGAGAAGTCCTTAGTCCTGGGTCCTTGTACAAAGACTAAGGACCAGGGACTAAAGACTCAGGACTTTTTTGATACCTTTGGTGGTATTCAAAAACGCTCCATGGCAAGCCAATTCGATGATACTGTCTCAACACGGTATCACATGTACAATAGTCTTTTTCTAAACCTTCCATACACAGGAATTTACCGGACCGGCACTCTTTTGCCACTTCTTCTGCAGGCCTGTGAGAGTGACTATAAAAAAGGGAAGGATCCTAAATCCATCATCCGAAATTTTTTCAAAGACTATACGCCACAGGCGACGCGCGAGGAGCAATTCGATTTGCTGTTTGGATTCGTCCAATATATTGAGCGGCAGGTTGTGTTGTTTGATTCTATCGAAGACGCCGCTTTCGCGGAAATCAATGATATAAAAGGAAAAGGTACGGTTACAGAATTGTTGCTCCGCGCAACGTCGGAAGATCTGATGCAAGAGCTCAAAGAGAAGCTGGAGACGTTCAGTGTTCGCATTGTACTTACTGCACACCCTACGCAGTTCTATCCTGGTAACGTGCTTGCTATCCTGAACGATCTGGAGCTGGTGATCCGTGAAAACAGACTGGAGAACATCAATCTGTTATTGCGTCAGCTTGGTAAGACTCCGATCATCAACAAACAAAAGCCAACACCATTTGACGAGGCGGTTAGTCTCTCCTGGTTCCTTGAAAACGTTTTCTATCCTGTCATCCCCGAGATCATCATTAAGCTGATGTCCGGACTCGGCATCAAGCTTGAGGAATGGGTGAACTATGATCTGATCAAGATCGGTTTCTGGCCAGGAGGAGATCGGGACGGCAACCCGTTCGTGACCCACGAGATCACCCTGAAGGTTGCTAACCATCTGCAACAAACGTTGCTGAAGTGTTACCACCGCGATCTCCGATACCTGAAAAGACGGCTCACCTTCAAAGGTGTCGATCACATCATCGTGGAGGCTGAGCGCAAGGTATATCCGATCGCATACGGAGGAGGTCAAGGCGAGGTCTATGATCATCCCGACGCGTTGCTCAATGACCTGTTCGAAGCGCGTGAAGTGCTGATACGCGATCACAAAGGCCTATTTCTCAATCTACTTGATGCATTCATTCTCAAGGTCAGGATCTTTGGATTCTATTTCGCAAGCATGGATGTACGTCAGGATAGCCGCAAGCACGCTTACGTCTGGGAAGCTATCCTTGAAAAATTAAAATCAAAGCAGAAGAGTCTTAAGAATTTCAACAGCCTCTCCGATGATGAAAAGATAAATGCAATACTTGCTCTCAACTTCAAGCCAACGACGTTCAAGTTCGATGACGAATTTGTGTCGGAATTGATAGAGAGTATCAGTGTTATCGGAAAGATCCAGAAAAAGAATGGTGTTGAGGGTTGTCACCGGTATGTTATCAGCAACTGTCAGTCTGCGCTCGATGTGATCAAGGTGTATAAGCTTGCATATTTGATTCTGGGCAAGGACGGCACATTGGAGCTTGACATTGTTCCCCTGTTCGAAACAATTGAAGACCTGGCTCACGCCCCTGCGATAATGTCTTCGCTCTACAGCATATCCGCGTACCGTGAACATCTTGGTCAACGAGGTAACAAGCAAACCATCATGCTTGGATTTTCCGATGGCACCAAGGATGGTGGTTATTTGCGGGCGAACTGGTCCATCTTCCAGGCCAAAGAAGACCTCACACGGATCACGAGGGAACAAGGGTTTACGGCCGTCTTCTTTGACGGGCGGGGCGGCCCACCTGCGCGCGGCGGTGGCAATACCCACGACTTCTACGCGTCTCTGGGTGACACCATCGAAGATAAAGAGGTACAGATCACGATCCAGGGCCAGACGATCAGCTCGAACTTTGGTAAGCCCGTATCCTGTAAGTATAATCTCGAACAATTGCTCTCTGCCGGCATACAGAACGCGGTCTTTCATGACACGCATGGCATGAACAAGGCAGAGATTATGCTGATGAATGCTCTTGCGGAAGAGGGACACAAGGCATACCTCAACCTTAAACAGCATCCGAAATTTGTTCCATACCTGGAAAAGATAACGCCATTGTCATTCTTTGGCGATTCGAACATTGGTTCGAGACCTGTAAAGCGAAGTCAGGGAAGTCTCAAGTTTGAAGACCTCAGGGCGATACCTTTTGTGGGGGCATGGGCGCAGATGAAGCAGAACATTCCGGGATCTTATGGCGTTGGTTCGGCGATCAACGAGCTAAAGAAACAGGGCAAGTTGCCTGAGCTGAAGGCCCTTTTCAAACGGTCGTTGTTTTTCCGCACCCTGCTTGGCAATAGCATGATGTCGCTCACCAAGTCATACTATCCGGCTACCGCGTACCTGGCCAAGGACAAAGAATTCAGCGAGTTGTGGAAGAAGATGTTTTCCGAATACAAGCTATCGACCCAAATGATCCTGGAAATATCAGGACTTTCAGAACTGATGGAAAACACTCCCATCAACAGAGATTCTGTCAAATTGAGGGAACGTATAGTGTTACCGTTGATAACGATCCAGCAGTTTGCTTTGCAGCAGCTCCGGAATATCGACAGTTCAGAAAAATCTTACGAACAGATCTACCGAAAGCTGGTGCTGAGGTGCATGTTCGGTATCATCAATGCAGCACGGAACTCAGCCTGAAAAAATAGTCCTTAGTCCTTAGTCGTTGGTCCTGAGTCTTGGTAGTTAGTCGTTAGTCTTGAGTTGCTCAATACTAAGGACTCAGTACTACTCTACAACTTCGTCCGTGATCAACAGAACAGTACCGTCAAAGGAAGTACGGTACTGGCGCAATGGCCGCCATGCCGCACCACCCATTGGATTACCTGTGTTAAAATCGAAAGTGGATCCACAACAGGGGTCCGTCATGAACAGCGTAGAAACGTCAATATTAACGGTCGCGCATGCATCATTTGGATGAAAAGAGCAGTTGCGTTCATAGGCACGAAAGACACCCACATCAGCACAGTACACAATAATTCCGCGAACGCCTCCCTCTATCTGGCGTGAGTTGCCTTTTGATCTCAGGATCAAATTATCTGAAAGGTTCAGATTCATGTGTATGTCAGGAAATGCCGCCGGAGGGATGGGATCATCGCTGAAATCTGAAGAACAGCCCGCTGCCACCATGCAGGCAACCGCAAACCAGAATCGGGTAACCCTATCCCTAGGGGTTTTCCGGATAATCATAAAAACCTTTCCCACTTTTTCTTCCATGATGTCCTGCATGTACTTTCTGTTGCTGAATACGGCTTGGCCTGAACTTCGGATCCTGATAGAAGGCGTTATACATCGAAAGTGTCACGGCGAAATTTGTATCCACCCCTACAAGATCCATTAATTGAAAAGGACCCATTCTGAATCCGCTGGACCTTAATAAATTATCTACTACCTTGAAATCGGCAACATTGTCTTCAACGATCTTTAGTGATTCAGAGTAAAATAGCCTTCCCACCCGATTTACAATAAACCCCGGCGAATCATTGGTGATAACGGAGGTTTTGGATATACTATTGGCAAACAGACTCAATGTTTTTACAGTAAGATCGCTCGTTGCTGCGCCTTTGACAATCTCTACAAGCTTCATAACCGGCGCAGGATTGAAAAAATGCAGACCAGCTAACCTGTCCTTATGCTTTATCACCATTGCAAGCTGAGCAATAGGAAGTGAAGACGTATTGCTGACAAGCAAACAATCTATAGCATTGATCTTCTCAAGCTCCGACAGGATTTTTTGCTTTACTTCCAGTTTTTCTATCACAGCCTCTATTGCAAGATCTACCTGAAGCTGTCGAAAATCATGCACTGCCTGGATCCTTCCAATGGCCTCGTCCCGTTGTTCCGATGTGAGCTTATTCTTTGCTACAGCGTCCTCCATATTCCTGCGTATCGCTGCTATGGCCGTACGTGTCAGCTCAGGTTGAATATCATATAGCAGTATAGGATAACCTGCCAGCGCACAAAGCTGAGCTATGCCCTGCCCCATCGTGCCTGCTCCTATCACTGCAATATTTTTAATGGATTCTACAGGCATGCTATATCACTGGCTGAAACTGACGAAGGAATCTGACATCATTTTCTGAAAACAAACGCAAGTCGTTGATTTGATACCTTAGCATCGTCACACGTTCTATACCCATTCCAAAAGCGAACCCTGTAAACTCTTCCGGGTCAATATTACAATTCTTCAGGACATTGGGATGTACCATACCTGAACCAGCAATTTCCACCCAGCCAGTATGCTTACAGACGTTACAACCTGCTCCTTTACAGATAAGACAGGAGATATCGATCTCGGCACTGGGTTCTGTGAACGGAAAGAAGGACGGCCTGAAACGTATCTGGATGTCCTTTCCATACATTTCCTTGGCAAAGTGATACAGCGTCTGTTTAAGATCAGCGAAACCCACATTCCGATCGATATACAATCCTTCTACCTGATGAAAGAAACAATGCGCCCGTGCTGAAATAGCTTCATTCCTGTAAACACGACCTGGCATGATCGCCCGGATGGGTGGCTTCTGTTTTTCCATCATCCGTATCTGAACATTTGAGGTATGGGTCCGCAGCACGATATCCTGCGTATTGCCAGCCGTCCCTTTCTTTTCAATGAAGAATGTGTCCTGCATTTCGCGCGCAGGATGGTTCTCAGGAAAATTCAAGGCGGAGAAATTATGCCAGTCATCTTCGATCTCAGGGCCGTCAGCAACATTAAAACCAAGCCGTTCAAATATTTCGATGATCCTGTAACGCGTAAGGCTCAAAGGATGAAGATTGCCAACCTGACCGGTAAGCGGTGGTAACGAGAGATCAATATCCGATTGTCCTTCGCGGCTTGCTTCCGCCGCAGTGGTGAATTCCGTAAGTTTTGCTTCTGCAGTCTGCTTAAGTTCGTTCAGTATCTTTCCGTATTTCTTCTTTTGTTCGGCCGGCACCTTTTTCAACTCTTCGAACAATTCGCCAACAACACCTTTTTTGCTAACATATTTCATGCGGAAAGCCTCTAACGCCTGCTTGCCATTCACAGCGTAGTCGTTCACCTCCTTAAGCAATGTCTGAATGCGTTCTTCCATGGATGTTGTTTCCTTCAAAATTAACTGATGACCAGCAAAAGAGCCAATCCGCCAACCCGCTAAACTTAGTCAGAAAGTCTGCTTATAATGAGCCGGTCCAACGTAACACTCAACAGAAACGATAAAATAATAAGTCCTGATATGACATAAATGTCACTCAAATGATGAAATGCCATGGCCAAACCAATATACACGACTTGTACGCCTGCCAGGATAAGGGTGGTCTGGGTGTGGCTCATGCCGAGACGCATTATGGCATGGTGAACATGACTCTTGTCCGGCAAAAACGGAGATTGACCTTTTGACAGCCTCAAAATTACTATACGCAACGTATCGACTAAGGGGATGATGATAATGCACGCCGCGGTACCCACAGATCCATTGAATTTGAACGGTGTCATCTCGGGCAGGTTATAATTCACATTTATGAAATATATCGTCAGTATCGCCAGCATCATGCCGATGACCAGCGCGCCCGTATCCCCCATAAATACTTCCGACGGCTCCCAGTTAAAGATCAGAAATGCAAAAATGGCACCGAGCATGGCAAAGCACAGCTTGGAAAATATGGGTTGACCCACGAGAAAAAACCAAATTCCGAAGGCGAGCAGGGCCACGATGGCGATCGTCCCGGCAAGGCCATCCAGCCCATCGATGAGGTTAAAGGAATTGGTGATCACGATGATGGTCAGGTATGTGACTAGATAACTTACGATGGGAGGCAATTCATCTATTCCGAATATACCGTAGAATGTCTTGATACGAAGGTCAAACAGGAAGATGACCAGGGAGGCAGCCATGATCTGGCCGATCAGCTTAACCATGGCCCGCAGCGGAACTAAATCGTCCCGGACGCCGATGAAGAAGATCACAAACAATGCAACCAGGATAAATTTTATATATCCCCAATCCTGAATGTCTGTCCAGATCAGCGAGGATGTAAAAAAGCCTATGAATATCGCGATTCCGCCCATGGAGGGTGTTATTTTCTTGTGAATTTTCCTTCTGCCTGGCATATCGACCAGATTTTTGCGAAGGGAATATTTAATGATCACCGGGACGATGAGAAAGGCGATGACGAAAGACGTGATTGCTGCTGCGAGCTCTACTGCCATGGATTAGTGCGAAGTCGGTAAAAATAGTTAAAAGGGCAGATTCAAGGGCTTTTATGGCATAGATATTCCTCCAGATTCGCAAAATCCTTATTCGAAAGGAAATTATGACTTTCCATATTACCTGAGGTGCCTGCACGCAGAATCCTATCCCTCAGCGGCCTTTTAGGCGACCTGAAAATAGAGAAATCCGGCATAGGTCTCGTACGGCCGTCATAGGTAGTCCTGGATCACTTTGTTATTGATCCTTTTCCTCTCCTTATCGAAGATCCAACCCCATTTGTTAAAATATATCCACGCGGCGTGAATGTTATAGAGCATGAGCCTCACGTTCTTGTACGATCCTTTATTGTAATGATGATATACCGTTGTGCCAGGATAGAAGATTGTCGGGAAGCGCTTGTGAACCCTTCTGGTGAGATCCACATCTTCGATGTACATGAATATTCGCTCATCGAAGTAGCCGATTTCCCTCAGCACCGAGCACCGAAAGAACATAAAGCAACCGGACAGGTATGGGATGTTCATGATCTTGTTATAACCCGAATCGATCAATTCATATCTGCGGTTGCGCTCCGTTGCACCGGGGAACCAAGGGAAGAACCTTCGCAGAAATAAATCCGTTGGTGCGGGCAATAATTTACAAAGATGCTGGACCCGTCCATCCGGATAAAGGACTTTTGACATGACCTGTCCCACCTTAGGATTTTGCTGCATGTAAGCGAATATTTCGTCCAGGACGCTTCCTTCGAAGTAAACATCCGGATTCAGCACGAGGTGATATAGAGATTCTGTTACTGCCCTTTGCATACCCACGTTGTGTGCCTTACCAAAACCTATATTCTCATTATTGAATATGTACTCACAGCGGGGCGATTGGCATATGTCCTTAAGATCGTCGGTAGGCGAATTGTCAATGAGATATAATTTGAGGTACAGCCTGCTACCGAGTGAACTTTCGATTGCCGCTTTAAGTTGCTCACGCTTATTCTGGTAAAGAACTATCGAAACGGTGAGGTCAAACATACAGAGCGTGGCTTTTGCGCTTGCCGGATCAGGTCATTGCAAACAGAAATCTATAAAACCAAGTACTGTCGTCCTTTTGGAAGTTACGGTCTTAACCTTTTTCTGATTGGTACAGCATAAATATATCAGAAATCCATCCATCAATAGAATATTTCTCATATATCGATGTAGCCAATGTTACGACGGGTGTATCAAAGAAAGACATATCAACATTTATATTGTTCCGGTCAATGAGAAGGATATTCTGTGGGTGATAAAAGTCATAATTCACAATATCATCATTTGTGGTGATTAGCTTTCTTCTGGCACCCAGGACTTCGATTGTTCGCATTGTGAGCCCGGATTGCTTCGGGTGCTCAATATCCAGAATTACACTGCTCTGCTCCATTAGCTCAACTACTTCATTTTTTTTAAGTGGAAAATACTTAAAGGCATCCTTGCCGGCCTTCCGTATGGTGCTATCACGCATAGACCGATAGTAGAAAAGGAGGCGGCTTGGAAGAAACATGTAATAGTAGTAGGAAAGCCTGTTCGAATTACAAAATTCCTTCAGCTTGACGAGAATCCGATGTCTGTCACTGTGAATAGTCCCAATGAATAACAGCTCAAATTTACGCTTGACATTCGCTTTTATTGAGGCGTACTCATTTAGAAAAAAAAGTGGCCTGTAGGTCATGCCCCACAGGGTAGAATCACAATCCCTTTTGTCAAAAGAAAAACGATAATCAAATAGCGGCAAAATGTCGTTAACGTTACTTCGCTTGTTGCGCAACGAGTCCCACATATACAGGATAAATTGAGACTGAGGCTGGGCCTTCTTCAATTTAACAAATGAATCTTTCGTAATAGCCTCTGGACTAATAAAGAGGATATAGTCGTACTGATGCTTGCTCGACCGTGCAATGACGTCAGCATAGTAATTGTTGATCTTGTTGGCCAAAAAACGCTTGTTGATCCTTATTAAGGCCTTGGTAAGGAACGTGTTAGAAGGCCTTTGATCGTAGAAGTCAACGTGGGCACCTAACGTCAAAAGTTTGCGCCTTATTTCCTCCTCATACCCGAAGAAACGAGGAGCGAACAACATGATCTTTTTACCTTGAAGGATGGTCACAACTGATTGTGTTTCTGCAAATTTTGTCTGGCCAACACCGCACAAAATAATGAATAAAATACAACACCCGGATTTCGGCTGAGGATATTCTCACCGAGCAGACAAATCATGATAAAAACCAGGAACGAAAGAAACAGCAGGTTGCCATACTTAATGGACTGAAGAAGGTGAAAGATCAGCATAAATACAAAAAACGAGAGGCCAATTGACCCGATAGCGACAGCGAAAGCAAAATAGTTGTTGTGTGTATTGTAGACGGATTCCTTGTATGCGTTGGTGTCAAATGAGGCATAGCAATTATTTAGTTCTGATTGTGCGTCGCCGATCCCCGTTCCTGCCAACCAGTTTGTCTTGAACACTTCCCATGCGCATTGATAGATTCCCACCCTCATGTTCAATGAATTGGTGTGAAGACCAACGGGAGGCTTAAGTTCTGTCGAATTAAATTCGTCTATAAACCTTGCCTTCATAAAGGACACATTATAAATGGCGAGTACAAATACTAGTCCTAATACAAGGCAACTAGCCATGAACACCAGCTTACTTTTGACAAAATGAAAAAGCAATATCATGACGGAGAAGACAAATGCTATAATAGTTATCTTAACGGACAACAAAACAGCTGAGATTATGAAAAATGAAATACTCAGCAAAATTAAGACGCGTCGAAGAATCCCGGTTCCGGTGCCAAATAAGACTTTAAGCAGATACAGGGCGCAGAACAGAAACCACATCGAAACATAGGTTGGATGAAATTTGTTATCAGATAGGACTGTTCTAAAGGGGAGATCATTGTACTCCGCCCCGCGAAAATCTGTGTACAATCCGGCGTTGAAAAAAAGAAAATGGATATAAACCCCCAGCAAGATACAGCCAAGAATAAATGCGCACATGATCAGGTTTACATCCCGGGGAGAGAGATCTCTAACGAAAAAAAAAACAAGAAGTGGATATAATATCAGGTATGAATTGGCAACTAAAAAATCAAATCCAGTTTTAAAATCAGAAGAATAGATCAAACTGACCAGCATACAAAAATAAAAAGCCGTAGAAACGAAAAAGTATAAGGATTGAACCCTTGGCGCTATGCGTGTACCCGGAGTCTTCGATCTGAAATGCATTGCAATAGTGGCTATTGCAAAAAGTGCAAGCATTACAACCGAAGTAAAAGTACGATACACCGGAAAGAGAGCCGCCAGCATAAGCATAAATACGTCAAAGCGATTCTCCTTCCAAAGTGCTCTTATATTGATAAATATATTCATGGCTGTAACTAGGGTGATCGCAGATCGGTCGAATTAGAAACCTTGTAGAACTCTTTCTTTACAAGATAATAAATCAGAATAAATAGCATAAACCCCAGCATTGTATAATGTCCCTGCCTCATCAGTCTTGAAAAGATAAGTACAAGTATGCTATTACTTATGACCCAGTATTGAATCTGTTCTCTGGTTTGGCCTTCCAGGTTCAGTCTAATACGATTTGACAACAAGAACCAAACCGTGAAAATCAGACCCGACAGGCCGAGCTCAGATGCAATTCTAATTCCCAGACTGGCAGCATCTTTTTTATTAAGCTGCGATACAGTGCCAAATCTATTGGTGGGTACGACCGCGTTAATATAAGCATCATAATTTCGTTCATGTACGCCGAGCCCTGTTCCCAGGATTGGATGCTCCTCTAGAGATTTCATGGCAACCTTATAGTTGCTATATGTTGCATAGGTACTAAAATTCGTTTTATTAATGTCTTCACCGGAAACGTTGCTCTTCAAAAACAAAGTTAAAGTATCATCTACTCGTAGTTTCACCAATGGAACTGAGTAAAGAGCCAGTCCAATAGAAAGCAGCAGACTGACGCCCACCACCACCAAATGCAGTTTCCTAAAAAATGGAAACTTTGCCATAACAACAATGAGAATAGTTAAAAGAAAACCTATGAGACCCGTAGAAGACTGGGTCAGTATGAACATCGCAACTATGAATATAGCCTTCTTAGTAGAGATCATATCAGTAAGTCTGAAAAAACGGGCTACACATATGAATACGACTGGAAGGAATGCCAATGCCATCGCGGATGGTTCCTCAAACCAGGACTGCACACGGGTATATCCAAGTCCAAAATTCCCCATACTAAAGCCAAGGTAAGAGTAATCTGCGCCGTGGTAGAAATTCAGTAAAAGGGACACACCCTGGATAAGCGCTATAATCGCGGCAAAGAAAATAAGGTCTATGTAGTCTTTGAAAATTGCAACATAATTGAAATCATATGCATTGAGCAGCAGATAGGCAAAAAACAGGCTGAAGCTTATCAACGTGACTTGTTTGATATAAAGCAGCAGACCTTCAATATTAAGCAATGGAGCTATGGATAAGCTAACAAGAATAAGCAGGAAATAAACGATATAATTGCTCCTGATCGCAATCGTTCGTCGGACCAGAATATAGTAAACAATAAATACGAGGTAAAAGATATACTGCGCGCGAAAATCAATTGAAGGAAATTCGATCTTGAGAAAGTTGTCTGTAAGAATGAAAAACAAACCTATTTTATTTGCTAAATCTCGGGTTAACATTTTTTTGGTTTATTATTCACGGCAACCCCTTTAGGCATTTTAAGCAGAATTTATTTCGAAGTGAAATCAAATGGGCGACCATTTTCTCCAAGCGATTTATAAAACAAAACAAGTTGACTGACGGCATTGTCCCAACTATATTTTTTAGCGTGCGAAATACCCCTATCGCTTGACTCTTTACGAATGACAGGGTTCTCCAGGCTCTGAATACTAGCGGAAAACTCCTCCACATTCAAACTGGAAGCAAGTAAAGCAGCATCTCCGGATACTTCTTCCACGGCCCCCGAGCGGAGCCCGACTACAGGGCAACCGGCGCTCATTGCCTCAATTATCGGTATTCCAAAGCCCTCATAACTTGACGGATAAAGTAAACAATGCGCGCCATTGTATAAAGCATTCAATTCCTGATTTGTTGGATTTTCACATAATTCAAACCTTCCTCCCAATGACGCCAGGTTACGTGCCTCCTCAGGCTTCAAGGCATCTCCAACTATCAACAAATTATATATTGTTAAGCTTTTTAACAATTCAATGGCAAATTGAAAATTCTTATAGGCAAAGCGCTTACCGACAAAAAGTATATACTTTCCCTTAGTTTTAATGTTGATCGAAAACGGAGCTTTTAATGGATAATAATCTTCAGAAATGCCATTATAGATGATCCGGATTGGCTTGGAAGCAACATCGGGATAATACTTCAAAAGATCATTGTATGTATTATTAGAAATGCATACGATCCCCTGTGCCCTTGTAATTGCTCTCCTCTTCCTATAGGCGTGAAAGTACTGCCTCACTCCTTTAAAATACATTTCCGGAATAAAATCGTGAATTGTAACAACATTTAAAGCCGCTGGCGAACGGGAAGTGCGATAGTAACTTGAGTGGAAGATGTACCGTTCGTTTGGCCATCCGCCATAAGTTAAAAAGGAGAGTAACTTTGCTGAAGTGGTTTCTGTGTGGAGCTTGGCGCTGATCTTTTTCCTCAATGCCTCATAGTACATGTTCTTATGAGAGCCCTTTGGTTCAGTGTAATGTATGTCCAGGTCTTTTCTCGACTCCAGTCTGGAAATTATCTCGCTCCAGTATACAGACATGCCACCTGATCGCTGAAGAAAATAAATGATATTATCCAAGACAATTTTCATGGTTGCTTTTTTAAAGCATTCCTGAGATCGCCAATGAGTAATTCTGTCCGTAGCTTGATCCCATTTACTTCCAAATGATACTTTGAATTATAATATAGAGAATCGTCAAACGAATATTTATCGGGTGTGCCCAATAACTGAAACCCATTCTTCTGGAATTCAGATTGAATTTTTGCGATTTTCTTCGGATACAAATCGAACGAACCTCTGTTAAGGCATGGGTAAGTGACAAATAAATCAGCACCAATATGGTTGATACCGTCTCTGAATTGATTTATCACATCGATGGATACGGGGTTAAAGTCCGGGTCAATATCATTTATTGGGAAGGTCTCAGGTTCCCGGTGATAATGTTTTTCGACATCTCCGAACCTGTTATAAGAATCTCTATCGTAAATTCCGTTTGAAGGCTTATCAAGGATCTTGCGATAGACATTTACAACAAACCTGGCAACGTTCCGAATTGCTTCTTTAGATACCCCAGTTATTAATTCTCTCCAATTTTCAAGGTTCATTAATTTCAGATTCTCCGGTATCGCGAATATAGAACTAATCATTGGCTCATATCCCCAAACGGCTCCTCCGTAAAAATTATCATACTCAGATGATAGAATTACTATGTCATTTGGTCTTATATATCTGACAATGTCTTCAAGAATGTATTTCAACCCCATTCCAGCATGAATGGAAGTATTTACTACAGGCATACCAAATGATTTACTGATCATCCTGCTGTCAATTCCAAAGGCAAGGTTTGAACCTCCTACCAGTATTATTCTAGGCCCCGTTGTTTTCTCCAGGAGTTCATGTTTGTCTTTCAGCGCGTAGTGAAGATTCTGATGAGGAGTAAACCTCGGGACGATCATGCCTCCCAATAGAGTCAATAATAAGACGCCACAAAAAAGCGCTATTCTTTGGAGGAATCTCTTCATTTCCGGTAGCTAGAATTGAAAGTATATAAATTCTTGCTGAGTGCCCCCATAAAATACGATGATTGCGATCGATACCATATAAATACACCATCTTAATACCGCTGGCATTGGAATACATCGAAAATCAAGGGCGTGATGTTTCTCCCTTTGAATCCATTCCGCCGACAATAGTATTGCAACAAGCACAATGACGGTCACAGGAAAAATCTCGGGTTGTTTCCAAAGCGTTAACGAAAACATTCGCTTAAGAAATTGAATAGCACTTCCCATCGTGGGTGAGCGAAAGAAGACCCATGCAATTACGGTGAGAAAAAAAGTGCAAGAAATGTTTATTACGTCCTTAATGCGGGGAACCAGCCGACCTGCCGCAACGATATCGGTATTTGCCCTGTTTCTGTCGGAGAGTAGCAGCGGAAGGAAATAGACCGCATTTAAGAATCCCCAGAATAAAAATGTCCAGTTAGCCCCGTGCCAAAACCCACTTAAAATAAAGATGACAAATGTGTTTCTGATTCTGAACAGTTTGCCACCCTTGCTGCCGCCCAAAGGAATATAAACGTAGTCTCTGAACCATGAAGACAAAGATATGTGCCACTTTCTCCAAAACTCTGCAATATCCCTGCTGAAATAGGGGTAAGCAAAATTTCTAAGCAACTCAATTCCAAACAATCTCGAGACACCCAGGGCTATGTCTGAGTAACCGGAAAAATCGCAGTAGATCTGGAATGTAAAAAGCAAAGCACCGATCAGATAAGTACTCCCATTGTAATTTGAGCCATCATCAAATATCGCATTCACGAATGGCGCACAGTTGTCGGCAATTGCAACCTTTTTAAACAAGCCCCAAAGTATTTGTCTGAGTCCGTCAACTGAATCGCTATAGCTGAAATTCCGCTTCCGCTGTATCTGAGGAAGGAGATGCGTTGCCCGCTCAATGGGTCCCGCCACGAGTAGCGGAAAAAAACTTACGAAGAGTGAATAATTAACAAAATTAAATTCGGGCTTTATACGATCCTTGTATATATCGATTACGTAAGATAATCCGTGGAAAGTGTAGAAGGAAATTCCCACTGGCAAAATTATATTCAATGTAGTTGGATTGACCTCGAACCCTAACAGATCAAGACCATCAGCAAAAGATTGCGTAAAAAAATTCAGGTATTTAAAAATACACAGGAATCCAATATTCACAGAGATGCTTAACCAGAACCAAAATCTTTTAACATGGCGTTCGCCCGATTCATAAATCTTTATCGCTGTGTAAAAATCAAGTAGTGTCGAGAAAACCAGAAGAAACAGAAAACGCCAGTCCCAACATGCGTAGAAGAAATAGCTGGCGACAAGCAAGATAATATTTTGAAATACAAGTTTTCGAGCGGAAAGCCAGTACAAAGCAAAGACTACAGGGAGGAAAAGAACAAAATTAAGAGAGTTAAATAACATAGTTGCTTTGCTGACCGTTCACAATTTTGAACTAGATCATTCTGAATCCGTCCCTTATAGCCTGTTTTAATTTATCTCTTTGTATTCCATTATAAAAAAACAGATAACGCAGATATCGGCTAGCCAACGTAAATGCCAGAGGGATCACTCTTCGTAGTCCACTGAAATTCTTGTTAACAAAATAGATCCTGTTTCTTGTATAGTAATACAAAGAGAAAAGCGATTCAGCTCCTGTGCTACTACTCACCTTGTGCCGTACGTTCAGGTTGGGCAGATAAAGAATTTTATAACCTTTTTCAATCGCCCGGAATATGAAATCGGTATCGTCATAGTAGACAAAATATTTCTCGTCCATCAGGCCAACTGATATGAATACTTTTCTATCGATTAGCATGAAGCACGTTGGAGCATACTCAAAATAACGTTGTACATCATACTTAGGACTATCAGCATCACCGATCCCTACATGATAAGCAACTCCTTTCCATCTGCTGAACCAACCACCCGCCAGCCAGATTTTTCCAGTATCGTAAAAATAGATCTTTGGAACTATTATCTCCTCCTTGTTTGCGACAGCATGGCTGTATATTTCATTCAGTAAAGACTGCTGTTCGAACTCTATATCATTATTAAGAAGAAGTATATGTGAGCAACCCGCTTCGAGTGATTTTTGAATTCCCTGGTTGTTACCCCTTGCTACGCCTACATTTTCATCATTCCGTAAGTGCGTTGAAGGTCCTATCGGATATATCAGTCCCAGTTTCTGTAAGATGGCGTCAGTTTTGGGACTGGGAGAATTGTCGATAATATAAAGATGGTAGTCTATAAAAGTCTGAGCCGACAGGCTTCTGAAAAAGCCCTCCAGAACATCATCACTTTTAAAAAGAACTGTTACCAGACCTATCTTTGGCATTCTTCAGTCATTTTAAAAGTCCTTTTTTTCTCATCTCCTCGATTGACTCGTCATATTTGCCATTGCGAATCTCCTGGCTATCAACCCAGGCGATAAATTTACTTATGCCCTTCTCGAAACTGTATTTAGGTACAAAATTCAACGAAGTCTCAATCTTCTCCAGACTTGCGAAATTATGGCGGATATCGCCGAGTCTGTAGTTCCCTGACACCACGAGCGGAACTTCCTTTCCATATCCATTGATGAGCGTTTTCGCCACGGTAATGACATCGGTTGGAACTCCGGTACCTACATTAAATACCTGGCCATTGGCCGCTTCATTGATTATTCCAGAAAATGTAGCCTCTACCGCATCATCAACATAAACGAAATCCCGGCTCTCCTTTCCATCCTCAAAAACATTAATTGGTTTGCCAGTCCTGATCAATGTGGAAAAAATTGAGAGGATACCTGTATAGGGGTTAGACAGAGATTGGCCCGGCCCGTAAACATTCTGGTAACGGAATGCCACAGGAGCGATACCTATTGGCGGGCAGACCGTCATGACCATTTGCTCCTGATTTTGCTTAGTTATACCATACACCGATGATGGATGTATCTTAGACTCCTCATCGGTAGCTACCACATGAAGTGGCGAACTAACCCCTTCGTACTTAACCTCAAAATCTCCGTTATCCATGTCCTTTGAGGACCTGTGTTTAGGAAATAAAAAAGCCTTTAATTCCGGACTGTAGTATTTTCCTTCACCGTATATGGAACGGGACGACGCAATGATTACTTTCTCAACATTGTGTTTGCTGTTTGCCAGGATATCCAGCATAACACCCGTCCCACCAATATTAACATCAACATATCGCTGTATCTGGTACATGGACTGACCTGTACCGGTCTCAGCAGCGAAATGAACAATAACCTCTTGACCCGCAATTGCCTGCTCTAAAACACTTCTGTCTGTTACGCTTCCAATAATAAGATTAACATTTCCTTTAATTGAACGAAACAATGGTGAGGTAATCTCTGGATTCTCTCCGTGAATCTGTGGCGAAAGATTGTCCAATATGGTCACCTCGTAACCACGGTCAATCAAATATTTGCCAAGCGATGAGCCAATAAATCCGGCACCGCCAGTAATTAGGATCTTTTTCATTCCGACTTTTTCTCAGTATAGCAAGCGACAAAATTCACCAATAAGCCAGCGAAGGATTTGGCGAACACGTTACAGATATTACTTTATTTCATTTTAATCCCCAATTCCTTCGGCGTACACAAGATGTGGTCAAATTCATTTTTTCTGACCTGTTGGGCCGTCGTATTACCAACGTCAAACACTTCATAGTCGTATTTCCTAATGAAGTCGCATACGTCTTTTGCTGAAGACCCATTCGCTTTCAGAAATACATCAGTCAATTCCGAAAGAATAACAGGCCTTTTTTCCCTGAGGACTTCTTTTGCTCCCTCAAAAACTAAATTTTCAGCGCCCTCAACATCTATTTTAATGAACCCGGGATTAAGTGATTTTTGCTTCACTAATTCGTCCAATGTAGTACTATTGACTTTCACACTTGTCTGAACCAGGCTAGAAACCTCACGATGCTGAACAGCACTAATACTGGAATATTCCTCTTTTCCTTCAATAGTGTTGATCTCTATCGTGCCCATTGCGTTTGAGGCCACACCTTCAAAAATTTCTACCTTGTTTGAAACTTGATTCATCACAACATTTTTCTTAAGCCGCCTTAAGGCGTTTGGAGTAGGCTCGATTGAAATAACACGGCCTTTGTTGAGACTTTTTGCCAACATAACAGTGTAGAAGCCAACATTCGCACCGACATCAATTACGTCCTTGTCTTTGTCGAGGTATTGCTGGCAAATATCAACGAGTCTTGGTTCATACTCAAGGGTGAGTACTACCCGGGAGAATAAATCACTGTGCGAGTCAATGGTAAAAATTCCATTAAACTCCTTTATTCTGATTACAGGATCCTCCGCCAACACGCTACTTAGGTTTTTGAGTACCTCTTCCTGTAATCGCCATCTCCATTTTACAAATGGTTCTCTCATCACCATAGCAGGATACAGCGCGGCATAGATCAGAGGATACTTGTTCGCAAGTTCTTTTAAGCGTTGGATATTCATAGAATCATTTCAAAAAATCGCACAATATTACAACTTTTTTTGGTCTGGTTTTGTATTACAACGACCACCCAGAAAGACGAAACCTGAAAACGCCGCTGGAGAATTATTCCCATGCATTCTAACGGGTCTGTCTTCAAATCTCAATTGGGCCACATGTAACCGGACTAACTTCTACTCAAAGAAAAATCAATTTACTTCCTTAATAGCCGCGATCACCCGCTCGTAATTTTTACCATCATGATAGGTAATTTGTTGATTTAAGGTGATTTCTCTCTCCTTTTTGTGAATCTCCGGATTGTCCAGGTAATTATTAACATCGGTGACCAGTTCTGCTATGGACTCTGCAACGTAGAACCCACCGATCTTGGAAACATTTTTATAATGTTCAAACTCAAACATTCTCCTGACTGACTTATTATATGGTACTTGAGTTTCTCTTCCATCAAAACCAATTCCGATAAAGCATGTATTGCAAGCGAACGAATCAAATATCAGTGTTGAAGCAGAGGCCATGGAAATGTTAGCATAAGTCAACGCAGATATCAGTTCGGTATAATCTGTTTCTTTTGGCACATGCATGGTGGCCCATGATTCAATTTCAGGGATGGACAAACAGAAAGTATCGCTGTCTTTCGCCATTGAAAGATATCGATCCAGATTGTCACCATGTACCGGATCTTTAACAACCTGGGGATGTATCCTTACCAAAATCTTAGGATTACCTTTGATATTGCCATTGTCGATGTTTTCCTTGAGTATTTCAAGGATGTCAATATTGTACTTGAAGTATCTTGGCGTAATCGTTCCAAAGACGATAATTGGTCTTCCTGGACTAATCTTAAATTTGGAGTGGAACTGTTCCTTACTTAAGCGATAGTCCGGGTCAAAGAAATTATCAAATTGAAGCGGACCGGTTATGAAAATTTTTTTTCTGGAGAACGAATGAAGTTCCTCGGCTTCCTGGGCCATGATCTCATTCCAGACAACAAGATAATCAGGCTTAATTCCCATTACGCCTTTCGAGGTCAGGTTGTCCCAGCTCGGAACGATAGCGATTGTTTGTATGCGAAGTCTTCTGGCTGACCGGAGCAAACGGATTTCAAATGCCTCGGTGCCGTAGTTGGCAGTAATTATTTTTTGTGGGTTATACTTTCTAATGAGATCGTCAAATTCACTACCATTAAAAAAAAGGTTTTCAATACTGCGCCAACCTGAACGCAAGACCTCAAATCTGCCAAGAATACTATTCAGGAAATTAATAATAGTTCGCCATCGCCCTAGTTCCTTGCCCGCTATCTCATTAAGAAAATTTTTCGTGCTCGCGCGTTTGGGGTTTACAAAAATGCTTTTTCTGAAAAAAACAAAACGCTCTTCAAGTTTGCTCTTCTTGATCGTGACTCCTTCAACCGTAATATCCAGCTTATTGCGGACAAGAAATTCCTTCAGATACCCCTTATCGGCATCATTGATTATCATAATGACATTGTATAAATCGATCAAAGAATGAATAAACTTTGTCTGCAGGAAATTTCTAATATGGAATCCGTGGCTAACGCTTATAAATACATTTCTTTTTTCCATTCTAATTATACCTTTTCAAAGACCATCTCCAGGCAATCACCTTTTTGTTGCGAATCAGCTATTTTTGAGAGAATTGTACTGATAGTTCTGAAGGGTATAAAATCAAGAACCCGTCCCATATCACTCCACTTATTGTTACGGTTATTCAGTTTGATCTGGTAACTACCCAGCAAACCCGTGAAGTTAGAGTTTGTTCTTACCGAAATTACTTTAAAACCATACGGTAGCACAAGTGCTTTCAAGCTTGGTTCATTATAATTAATTGTATGTTGTGGCGCTCCAAGACACCACCAGTTCTCTCTATACATGTTGAACGCATAACTCTCTGTGTTGGGAACTCCAATGAACAGTTTTCCGCCAGGTTTAATGATCCTTGCAATCTCCTTTAGATTATCGTGTGGATTGGGAATATGCTCCAGGGAATGGTTAGTTCGAACGTAGTCAAATTTCCTTTCCGGATAATGTGCGCTGATTAGTGTTCCGTTATGGATGATCAAACCCGGATATTTGCTGGCAATGAGCGCAGCAGTTTCACTCGGTTCCACGCCAAATGTTTCCCATCCACTTTTCGACATCTTAACTAAGAAATCCCCGCTCCCACAACCGATGTCAAGCATAACGCCAGGTCTTTCAAAAACAGGATCTTTTGTTTTGTTTTCCAGTAAAAGGATTTTCCTTAGCAGGGCTTTTCCTGGACTATCCGCCTTTAATTCCTGGTAAGCATAATACTCAGTCGGATAGGCGCCAGATAGAAATTTTTCCGTTGGCATTGGGTTTAAGAACAGCGCCAGGCAGTTCTTACATTTGTAGTGCTGGTATTCGCCCCCAACGCCATAGTGATTATCATGACTCTTTATTGATGGCTCAATGCTCGTGGAATTACATATCGGACAATTCTTGTAAACCAGGAACAGTTCGGGATCGTCGAGGTTGATTTGCGTATTAGCTTCAGATTGTCGAATGATCATAATTTCAATTTACAGAATTCACACACTGACTGACTATGACGTTACCCGACCGGCGCCCATGAGTTTTTCAGCATACACCAGATCTTCCGGAGTATCTATGTTCGCTATTTTACCTTCAATAACAACAACCCCTGTGCGGCTGCCCATAATTTTTTTCTGATGTAAAATGCATTCACGGGTAAATGCATATCCAATACCGTTCCGGTGGTACACAGGTCTTAGCTGTTGGCGCGCAATAATGGATTTTCCTTCTTCCAGATAAAAATCCATCATACCATTCTGGTCCAACGACAATTGTTTAAGCGGATGGAATTTGAGATCAGTCTGTGAAACCGTCCATACAGCATCAAGGTTGTCGTCTACCAATTTTTTTATTATTTGTTCAATGTGAACGTGCGTTCTAGTTGGGGAAGTGGGCTGCAACATTACAATCACATCGTAGACCTCACCATAAACGGTCTCAGATTCCTGAATCGCATGGGTGAGTACATCAAGGTCAGACACAAAATCACCAGACAGGCTTTCGGGTCGCATGAAGGGAACTTCTATATCAGATCTCCTTGCTTCAGCTGCAATCTCCGCATGATCAGTTGAGATAACTTTTCTGTCAATCAGGTCCGTTTCACGAAGTACGTGACCAACCCACCCTACGAGGGATTTTCCGGCAACTTCACGAAGGTTCTTTAATTTGATCCCCTTACTTCCCCCCCTCGCCGGCACAATGGCCAATATTTTCTTTTGATTATACATACATGTCAGGAGCTTCAATAAGAGCGTGCAGTTCAAGGAGGCTTTTATCGTTGGTGATCCGGTAGAATGCGCAGTTATTTTCCTTTGCTGAGATTTCATCTGACTTGCCGTCTCCAACGACCATAATATCAGAAGAAAGTAGCTGCCATTTTTCCATGATGACCCTGATGGTTTCACCTTTCACTCTGGGGAAACCAAAATATCCTTGAATCAACTCATTCCATCCCCGTGCAGCAATTAATTCGCCAAGGGGTTCTTCAGGAGTATTGGAGCTTATGAAAATGAAATTGCTCCTCGACTTAAGATCGACCAACAAATTAGCCGCACCTTCCAGTTCACTACAGGATAAAACACCATCCATGACCGCTTTAGAATAATTGTCAATAGCTTCCCGGACCGTTAGCTGGTTGAATTTTTTGCCAGTTAGTTTACTGATGCGTTTGTAGATCTCCTCAATGATTTCATAACGGGATCTTTCGGGGATGGAAGCGAGAACATCATCAACAGCCTGACGATTTGCTATGATCTCGTCTGAAAGACTATAGAAGGCTTCTCTTTTGATTTCGTTAGACTTAACAAGTGTTCCATCAAAATCAAATATATATGCCCTATGCCTCATGATTAAATGTTAGATAGGACCTCCAATCATCAACATTTGTCTTCCTCTCCTCACGCGTCATCTTCACTACATTCGGATCTTCATAATATGAATCATCGTTGTAATGTGTTGAAGAGACCTCTTCGAATATGGCACCATCCAGCGTATGGAATTTATGCCAGGAATTTGTCTGTACTAAAAATCAAAAAGATGTAGCCGAGGAAGCCGAAGACGATGGCGACCCACAGGTCGAACATATTGTTGTTCGTGCTGAACGCGCCGATGGCGCAGAACAACAGGATCAGAGGAAAGAGCAGCCGGTAGGGCACCTCAGCAGCTTCACCCAGATCCCGATCAGCGGCAGGTTGAGCACAGCAGCATGCCGTTGCCGATCCACATGCTCGCGATCAGGCCCCAGAACAGATCGGGGCGCTGGTCATCACCTGCGGCCCGGGCGCGATGCCGTGGATCATCATCGCGCCCAGCATCAGCGCCATCGACGCGTTGGCCGGTATGCCCAGCGTCAGCATCGGAATGAACGTCGTCTGCGCACCGGCGTTGTTGGCGCTTCCGGCCCCGCCACGCCTTCGATCGCGCCCTTGCCGAAGCGCGAGGGGTCCTTGGCCAGCTTCTTCTCCACCGTGTAGGAGGTGAACGAGGCAGCAGTCGCGCCGCCGCCCGGCAGCATGCCCGAAGATCGAGCCGACGCCAGTGCCGCGCAGGATCGGCCCGAAGGACTGCGGAAGTCCTCCCAGCGTCGGCAGAGCCTGATCCGATTGCGGATCGCCTGAGGATCATGGCGTGCTCGCCCGCGCTGCTCGAGATTGGTGACGATCTCGGCGACGGCGAACATCCCATGGCCACGGCGACGAAGCCGATGCCGTCCGTCAGCTCCGGAACGCCGAAGGTGAAACGCGACATGCCCGAATTGACGTCGGTGCCGACGATCCCGAGCAGCAGGCCGAGCACCACCATCGCGAGCGACTTGAGCAGCGACCCGTGCGCCAGCACCACAGCGCAGACCAGCGCCAACACCATCAGCGAGAAATATTCCGGCGAGCCGAACTTCAGCGCGATCTCGGCGAGCGGCGGGCGCGAAGAGCGCGATCACCAGCGTGCCGATGCACCCGGCAAAGAACGAGCCGATCGCCGCGATCGCGAGCGCGGGGCCGGCGCGGCCCTGCCGCGCCATCGGATAGCCGTCGAGCATGGTGACCACCGAGGAGGCTTCGCCCGGGAGGTTGACCAGTATCGCCGTGGTCGAGCCGCCGTATTGGGCGCCGTAATAGATTCCGGCCAGCATGATGATCGCCGTGACCGGCGTCGAGACTGAACGTGAGCGGCAGCAGCATCGCCATCGTCGCCACCGGACCGATGCCCGGCAGCACGCCGACAAGCGTGCCGAGCAAGACGCCGATGAAGCAATAGAGCAGGTTCTTCAGTGTGACTGCGACACCGAACCCGAGCGCAAGATTGGCCAGAATGTCCATGGCTCAGCGCCCATGAACCAGGCCACACCGGCAACGGTATGCCAAGTCAGTAGACGAACAGGCCGCGACCACACCACCAGGATCACGGCGACCAGCAGCGTCTCGGCCAGCGCACATCGCGGCAGGCCGCCGATGCCACGACCGCCACCACGAGTGCGCCGACAAAGCCGAGCCAGCGTCCATGATGAAGAGGGCGACGCCGACCAGGAGCATGAACAGCGGCCGCAAATGCCACTCGTCGCGAATCCGGACTTCGAGCGCACGCCTGATCAACGCCGGAATGCCGCCACCCCCCAGCGAGCATGATGCCGAACAGCCGCGGGAAATAGCCCGGTCCCATGCGCGCGGCCGTGCCGATGGCGTAGGCCTGCACAATCACAAGCGCCACGGCACCAAACGCGACAAAGAGAAGCCCGGCGTAAAAATCCCTTGGGTTCCGGATCATTTTGACCATCGCCTTCTCGCCGCCCGTCATAGTCTGCGCCTACGAATGATGAAGGGCGGCAACCACCGCGTCGCCCATCTCCTTCGTCCCGACCTTGTTGGTGCCGGGCTCGTAGATGTCCGCGGTGCGGAAGCCGTCGGCCAGCACTGCGCACCGCGGCTCGATCTCGCGATCCGCCTCGGCGTCGAACGAATAGCGGAACATCATCGCCAACGCCAAGATGGCGGCCAGCGGATTGGCGATGTTCTTGCCGGCGATGTCGGGCGCCGAGCCGTGCACCGGCTCGTAGAGCCCCTTGCCTTCGGCGTTGAGCGAGGCCGACGGCAGCATGCCGATCGAGCCGGTCAGCATCGCGGCCTCGTCCGAGATGATGTCGCCGAACATGTTGCCGGCCACCACCACGTCGAACTGCAGGCGGCACGCGGATCAGCATCATGGCGGCCGCGTCGACGAACAGATGCGTCAGCTCGACGTCCGGATATTCCTTGCCGACCTTGATCATCGTCTCGCGCCAGAGCTGCGAGGTCTCCAGCACGTTGGCCTTGTCGACCGAGCAGACCTTGCTTGCGGCGCTTCTGCGCGCGTCTCGAACGCCACATGCGCGATCCGCTCCACCTCGGGCTCGGAGTAGATGCATGGTGTTGATGGCTTCGCGCAAGCCGTTCTGGCCGTCCCGGATGCCGCGCGGCTCGCCGAAATAGATGTCGCCGTTCAGCTCGCGCAGGATCATCATGTCGAGCCCGCGACGATTTCCGGCCGCAACGTCGAGGCGTCGATCAGCTCCGGGAACATCACGCAGGGGCGATAATTCGCGAACAGCCCGAGCTCCTGGCGCAGCCGCAGCAGGCTCGACGCCCGGCCGCGTCTGTCGCGAGGCTTCCTCGCCGGAACGCCGGCCGCGCCGAACAGGATCGCGTCGGCGCTTGCGCGCGATCAAGCGTCGCGGGCGGCAGCGGGTCGCCGCGCTTCGTCGCGCCCGCCAGCCGATCGGCGCCTCGGTGAGCTCGACGGCGCCGTCGGTGCGACCATGGCGTCAGCACCTTCACGGCCTGCGCGGTGACTTCGATCCCGATGCCGTCGCCGGGCAAAACTGCGATCTTCACCTTATTCTCCTGAATGAAACAGGGAGCGATGGAGCCGGTCGGCGCCTGCATCACGTTGTGAGGCCGCGCTCGAAAGCGCGATGATCTGTCGATTGGGACAGCGTGTATTCGAGCTCGTCGATGCCGTTGAGCAGGCAATGCTTGGAGAATGGATCGACGTCGAAGGATGCTTGGTGCCGTCCGGCGCACACGGCGATTCTGGCTCTCGAGATCGATCGTGATCTGGCGCCCGGGATTCTGCCAGATCGCTCGAGCAGTCTTCGCGACCATGGCGGCGGGCTGGATGATCGGCAGCATGCCGTTCTTCAGAGCAGTTGGAAAGAAGATGTCGCCGAAGCTACGGCGCGATGGCGGCGCGGAAGCCGTAATCGAAGAGCGCCCAGACCGCATGCTCGCGCGAGGAGCCGCAGCCGAAATTCTGCTCGCGCCACGATGATCTGCGAGCCGCCGAACTCCGGCTTGTTGAGCGAGGAAGCCGGCTTCTCGTTGAGCCCCTCGTCGCGAGCGCAGGTCGCGGAAGAGATATTCGCCGAAATCGTTGTCGCGCATCTTTTGCAGGAAGCGCGCCGGGATGATCTGATCGGTGTCGACGTTGACCTGCGGATCGGCAACGCGGCCGCGTGAGCGGGTCGAATTTTTCATGGCTCACCCCCGCCCCATCATCTGGCGCACGTCGGTCAGCCGGCCGGTCACCGCCGCGGCCGCCGCCATCGCGGGGCTCATCAGGTGCGTGCGCGAGCCCGGCCCCTGCCGGCCCGGAAATTGCGGTTGGAGGTGGAGGCGCAGCGCTCGCCCGGCGCCACGACGTCGCCGTTGGTGGCAAGGCACATCGAGCAGCCGGCCTCGCGCCATTCGAAGCCCGCGTTCTTGAACACCCTATCAAGCCCTCGGTTTCGGCCTGCTGCTTGATCAGGCCGGAGCCCGGCACCACCCAGGCGCCGACATCTTCGCCACCTTGCGGCCCCGGACGCATGTCGGCCGCGCTCCGCAGATCCTCGATCCGGCCGTTGGTGCAGGAGCCGATGAAGACGCGGTTGATCGCATATCGGAGAGCTTCGTGCCGGGCTCGAGCCCCATGTAGTTGAGCGCGCGCGGATCCCCGCTTCTCGGCGTCGGCGTTCGCCCGTGGATCGGGCACGTGACCGGTGATGGGCCGGCATCTTCCGGATTGGTCCAGGTCACCATCGGCGCGATTCGCTGCGTCGAGCGACACTTCGCGTCGAAGATGGCATCGGGATCGGACGGCAAGCGGCGCCATCGCGCCAGCG
>CAWJTP010000028.1:0-132956 GCA_963845845.1 uncultured Cytophagales bacterium | reverse complement strand
CACCTGGAGTGATTAAATAGTTCCGTCTATGCTTTTTGAACTTTCGTCGACAAACGCCATACGTAAGAATCTTTCAGCGCCGAATAAAGTAAGTTTATCTATGGATAGCTTCTTCGAGAGATTTGCCCTTTCCGATGAACGGAATTACCGGATCAGCAGGCATTTTTTCTTCTGGTTCACCTGCTGGGTCTTTATGGGGTTCATCTATGGCTTTCCATATTTCTCGGAGGATAAGGGCAGTTTCTTTGCATTGGCATATTTTGAAGCCATCCTTTATCTGCCACAGCATATGATCCTTAGCTATGGGATCATCTATTTTATTCTTCCCAAATTTATTTTCAAAGGCCAGTACTGGTCAGGCATTGCTGCCGTGTTGATACTCATCTTGCTCGTGTCGTTGCTCTCTCCTGTTATTGCAAACTTTGTCATTGTGCCGATACGCAGGGCGTGGGGCTTTCCGGTTAGACCAGGAAATATCTTATATGTTTCCCTCCTGGCCGGCATTCGGGGATCTATGACGGTTGCAGGTTTCGCAGTAGCCATTAGGTTGGTCAAGCTCTGGTACTTGAATAAGGTTGATAAGGAGCGCCTGGAAAAAACAACCTTGAGGGCTGAACTGGGATCCTCAGAGGTCAGCTTCATCCGCATTTTATGTTTAACACGCTTAACAGCATTTATTCGCTGGCGCTCAAAAAGTCAGAGTATACACCGCAGGCGATATTGAAACTTTCTCAACTGATGCGCTACATGCTCACAGAATGCAACGGCGCAGTCGTCGACCTCTATAAGGAAATACAGGTGCTTCATCATTATATCGATCTTGAAAAGACCAGGTTCACAGATCGACTTGATATTACAGTAAATATTCAGGGGGATATCCGGAATAAAAATATCCCCCCTTTGTTGCTCATGCCTTTTGTGGAAAACAGTTTCAAGCATGGAGCCAACGAAATGATAGAGCAAGCCTGGATCAGCCTTGACCTCACGGTGGAAGCATCACAGCTCAAATTCAAATTAATAAATGGCAAATCAGAAGAATTTGCAGCCTTAAACGAATCCCCACATGTGGGATTACTCAACGTTCAGCGCCGGCTTGAATTGTTGTATCCAAATGCCCATGAGCTCCGTATTACAGAAGATGCCGATACCTTTGTCGTGGGACTAACACTCCAGCTTGACCGCGTAAAATTGCCAGACGCATGATGACCAAATTCCGTTGCCTTTTAGTGGACGATGAACCTCCAGCGTTGGAAGTCCTCAAAACTTATATTAGCGCCATGCCGATGCTGGAGGTAACTGCGGAATGTAATCATGCGATCGCCGCATTTGAGTTCCTGCGTCAGCATCAGGTAGATCTGATCTTTCTCGATGTACAGATGCCAAGATTGTTGGGAACTGAATTGCTTAAGTCATTATCCAATCCCCCAAAAGTGATTTTTACAACGGCTTACCGTGACTATGCGGTGGAAGGATTCGATCTTGGCGCTGTTGATTATCTTTTGAAGCCTTATTCATTCGATCGCTTTCTCCGGGCAGTTCATAAGGTGCTGGAAACCGAACCCCGACAAGTACCCTACGCGCAAACACTGACACTGAGGGCCGACCGTTTTCTTTATGTAAGAGCTGACCGGAAGATGGTGAAGGTAATGGTAGACGAGATCCTCTATGTCGAAAGTCTAAAAGATTATGTAAGGATCTTCGTCCGCGGTCAGCAGATCATTACCAAGCAAACGATCACTGCCCTTGAAGAAATGCTTCCAGATGATGACTTCATTAGGGTACACCGATCCTTCATCGTGTCGTCGAGAAAGATCGACTCATATAACCAGCATGCCGTATTCATCAATAAATCCGAGATACCAGTGGGTCCATTGTATAAGCAGGAGATCATGAAGAGGCTGCAGCGTATCTCTGCTTCAAAGACTTCTTAAAATGAAATTAGAAAATGGAAATTAGAAAATGGAATTCATCTCAAATTTCAAATCTCCATTTTCAAATTTCTATTTTCTATTTTCAAATTTCGATCACCAGCTCTTTTAGACACTTTATCCACAAGGGGTGTTCATTAAGACTTTCCACAAGCTGAACTTTCTCACCTCCATTGGCTCTGAAGATATGCTGATATTCATCGCCGATCTCGATAATGGTTTCAAGGCAATCTGCTGTGAAGGCTGGAGAGAACACAAGAATTTTCTTCATCCCTTTCTTTGCACATGCTTCCACTACCTTATCCGAAAAAGGTTCGAGCCATGCCTTATCAAGCCTTGACTGGAAACAAACAGTGTATTTACTGGCGGGTATATTTAATCTTCCAGCAAGCAGCCTGGTCGTAGCGTAGCAAGTAGCCTTATAACAGAACTTATTGTCATCTGTTATCTCATGCTCACAGTCATGGTCTGCGCAAACACCCGACGGATACACTTTATCCACCTGACGCACTGGCAACCCGTGGTAGGAGAATAGAATATGTTCGTATGCAGAAAGATCATACTGTTTTCCGCGCTCAACGAGTGCATCGATAAAAGTCGGATGATCATAGTATTGACTGATGAACTTCACATCCGGAATCACCCACCATGATCTGAAAACGCGCATGATCTCGTCATGTGCGGACCCTGTTGACGCAGATGCATATTGGGGAAACATTGGCAGGACAACGATCCTGGAATAATTCCTATTCCGCATTGTTTCCATTACATCAGGGATGGATGGATTCTTATAACGCATGGCCAGGTGTACTTCAAAATCATCGCCCAATGACTCCTGAAGCAAACCCCGAACACTATTGCTGTGGTACAGCAGCGGCGATCCCTTTTCGGTCCATAGTTTCTTATAAATGGCAGCTGATTTCGGTGCACGAAAGGGTACAATGATCAAGTTGACCAGCAGCTTGCGGCTGAGCCACGGTATGTCTATTACACGAGGATCATTCAGGAATTGAGAAAGATATGATCTGACATCCCTGACAGAAGGACTGTCAGGCGTACCCAGGTTGATAAGCAATACTCCGGTTTTCGAATTCATAGACTTCAATCAGGAAACGAAAGTAAAAAAAAGATGACAACCAGTTCGGTAAAGTTCAGCTTTCAATTCAGGATAGGCGCGCGACGGAATGGCTTGGAAGAATCAAAGAGTTTCCTGTACGTGACGTGCGTCTTGATGATCTGGCCACCAACCTGGTCAACAATTTTGATCATCTTCGGATTAAAGTCACCGATCCAGTTCATTTCATACTCATCGTAGCGTTTGTACTCGTCTTGAAGAACCCTTCTTGACTCCATGACCATTGCGCCATCGAGCCCTTTAGCCTGGTGCTCGGGCACTACGCCAAAAAGGATACCGAAGGCCTTACGGTTCGTTCGCATTACCGTATGCCATACAAACTTCAGCTTTCCGATCCAGTCGAGCTTGCCATTGACATATTTCAGTATTTGGTTGATCTCAGGCAGCGACAGAAAGAAACTGACGGGTTCGCCTTTATAGAAACCAAAATAAAGGAGCTTCCTGTCCATAATCGGTTTCATTTGTTTGACTATCAGTTGGGCCTGGGCCATGGATAGTTCAGGATTCTCAAACCGGTTAGCCCAGGCCTTGTTATAGACCTTAAGTATGTATTCCGGAAGCCTGGCAAGTTCATCTTTTCGCAGGTAACGAAAAGTATAGTCGGGATCGCTTGCAGCAAGTTCGGCCTTATGCGCAAGCTTTGGGGACAAAGGTCCCATAACAGTCCTGTGAAATGTGTATTGATAGAAGTAAACCTGGAAGCCATACGATTCGAAGAACTCCTGATAGTAGGGAAAATTGTAATTACATTGGTAGTTGGGCTCATATTGAAAGCCTTCAATGAGGAGTCCCCACCATCTGTCACGGCTTCCAAAGTTGATTGGGCCATCCATGGCTTCCATTCCCTGAAGCGTCAGCCATGAACGGCACTGGTCGAAAAGCATGAAAGCGGCCTTCTTGTCATTAATGCAGTCAAAAAATCCAAGGCCGCCAGTAGGCTGGTCGTTACCTTTGGCGACGGTCTTTTGATTTACAAATGCCGCTACCCGGCCGATCGTTTCGTTATTGTCGTTCGAGATTATCCAGCGGATACATTGACCATGGCGAAATGTTTTGTTCCGATTAAGATCAAAGACAGCCTCGACATCTGCATCCAGCGGCCGTATCCAGTGCGGTTCCTCTTTATACAGTTTTACGGGAAAAAGCAGGAACTCCCTGGCTTCCTCATTGGAAAGGACTTCCCTGATCTTCATTATTCCTCCAGATCAACTGAGGATGGAACTGTAGCGATGACATTGTTGATCCTGTTTGGCAACAGGATATTGAAGCGGGTTCCTTGCCCCACCCTGCTTGCAACGGTGATCTGGCCGCCTAATTTTTCAACGGCATTCCTGACGATGTATAAGCCTATTCCCGAACCATCTGATTGTTCCGTAGCGCGATAGAACATTTCAAAAACCCTGGCGAGATTTTCTTCGTCAATGCCGATCCCGTTATCTACAAAACTTATCTCCGCACGCATATGGTCGACATTTATCCTGATGCCAATCTCAGAAGTTACCTGATCGAGCTTTCGGTATTTAATAGCATTTGAAATAAGGTTTCTCACTATCTCAGCGATGCGCCACGGATCATTGTAAAATTCGATACCATCGATCTTTACTATTCGTCGAATGCCCTTTGCACCTTCCAGATAATTCAGGTCATTGAATGTTTCTTCTATGATGTGGTTGAACTCCACTTTGGCGATACTGACGTCCATTTTCAGGTTCTTCGAATGGCTTAGCACATCACCAATAAAATTGTCGAGGTGCGCAACCTTGGCTCCGATGATGCTGATGTACTCCATCGGGTCATCCGTATTGCCGGGAAGTTTAGCAAGATTGACCAAACCGAGAATGGATGACAAAGGTGCGCGCAGGTCATGTGAGACCTTATAGACAAAATTGTCGAGCTCTGCATTCCTGATCTTCAGCTCTTCTTCTACACGTTTGCGTTCGGTGATGTCGATATACACGCCGTAAATGCCGATAGCCTGATTATCGAACATGACCGGCATTCCATATAGTATTACATTGACCAGCTTGCCACTTCGGTGGCGTCGTACGGTTTCAATACTGATCACACGATTTGTAGCCACGAGATTGTGGAGGTCAACACCTTCGTGTGTAAGTTCCTCAGGAACGATAAAATCATTGACGCTCTTATCTTTCATGTCGGCCATCGTGTAGCCGAACATTTCTTCAAATCCCTTGTTAACCTGCGCCACTTTGCCAGAGTCTGTGAGCAAAACTACGGCCATAGGTATTGTTGCAAAAAGCTGGGCAAGCAGCGTCTCATTCTTTTTGATCCTGGTTTCAGCCAGCTTATTCGCCGTTATATCGCGAAATACGATCTGAACACATGATTCACCTTTGTATTCATATGGCAGGCTGGTGGATTCAACCTGGATAGACTTGCCATCAAGCCGTTTATACTGTTGTTCTACCAGTAGCCATGGCGTGGAATCATCAATAGCCTCCGGGCGTCCGGTGATATAGCTGATGTCTGCGTTGTCCACAATGTCATGAATGCTTGACCCGATCAGTTCCTGCGTTTTTCCTGCGGCAAGAATTACATGCGCCTGCATGTTGGCAAAAACGATCGTCCCATGATTATGAATGATGATCCCGATGGGCAGGTGATCTACAAGCGATTGATACCGCACTTCGCTCTCCCTGCCGATCTCCCTGCGCTTGGTGATGTCCTGAACAATTCCTCTCCGGATGATCACACCCTTATCAGTGACCTCATGATTGGACCTGATCTCGATCCAACGAACCTGATTTTGTACGATCGCCCTACCTTGCCAATTCCATTCCTCTCCCTGTTGTTGGCAAAGTTCAGAACTATTGCGAAGGTCATCAATATCGTCCGGATGTATGACCCGCTCTATTGCGACAGGGTCATCCATGATGACTTGAGGTGAAATGCCGAAGATCGCATTTGCTGCCTCGCTGATATAGTCAAATCTCCTGCGTCCGTCAGGCTGAATAGAATACTCGTATATAACGGCTGGCAAATGCCTGATGAGATCCTGCATAATTGGTAACAGCGCTAGGGGACGAAATACTGGGTTATTTTGATCGAATCGCTGCGAACAGAATTGCAAGATAGACTTTAGGCCAAACAAAACAAGAGCGTTTAGGAACGTGAATTCTTACCCTCCTGCCTGAATTAAGGGACCTGAGCCTGTTGTTCGGCCGTGTATAACGACGTTGGATAATAGATCTAATTGAATTCGAAGATGTTGTGACGCAATGTCGCTTATAACCGATCGATATATTAATAATTATATCAACTTCCAAGGCGAGGTATGGCAATATCAGCGCTACAACGCTGTCATCTTCCTGAGCCAATGCCGGGCCTCACGCATAGATTCGAAATATCTCACTTCCATGACCGAGGTTTGTTCCGTCATTTCCTTAATGGTGAGCTGTGTAAACTTGTTGCTTGGCAAAACGATCGCGAGGTAACGGATTCCGGTCCTTTCCATTTCAGGTAACACGTGGTTTTTGAAGAACGCGACATCTTCGTCAAGAACGGGTCCTGCAGTCCGGCTGTCGGTAAGCATGTGCAGCCTGGTGTAATTACCAATTTCTGCTTTCATCAGCTCCAGTCTTTTGGCCTGGACGAGCTGATACTGCTCACTGTAGCGTGGGATGCCGCGCAGGGTAAGTTTGACGCAGGGAATGGTCTCGTCCAACTCCACGACAGCATACTCATCCTCAAAATAAGGCTTAGCCACGCGATCCCGGGTTTGGTGATAAAACTGTAAGGTTGACATTTCTCTTCAATTAAGACAAGTTATATAACAGTATGTAAAAAAATAAGTTACAAAATAAATAACATTTTTTACTTTTCGTAAACTATTATTTTACGTAAATAGCATTATGGAAGTAGTGGAAATAGGCCAAAAGATCAAGGAGGTCTTCGACAGCCGCAACATGAAGCTTACGGACTTCGCCGATGAACTCGGTACAGTACGTCAGAATGTTTACCGCATATTCAAAAAGCGCCACGTTGACACTGGGTTGCTGCAAAAGATATCCGACGTGCTGGACTTTAACTTCTTTCAGTTCTACGTTGCCTCCCCAGACGAACGCGAGGACGAAAAGGTTGCCAGCATCAGAAATCAATCCCTGGAAATTCAGCGTCAACTTGACTTGTCAAAAAAAGAGATCGAGTACCTGCGACGTATCATCAAGCTGATGGAAGAAAAAGCCGAGTTGGTTCAGCAACTTGGAAAGGATGGCATTATTCTTCAGCGCTGATACCTACCGTTGTAACGTAAACACCACTCCGTATAAATCGTCTGTAAAATGAAGCGGCCTTTACCTGCCTGAATCCCCCCGCTTTCAATTGCATTTCCCATAAGGGAAGCTGGCGCGCTTCAATGCCTGCGGTGACGCGAAAGAAAAAATACATCACGCTTAACATCAGCCGTTGCCACCGGCGATCTGTCTTTACAAAATCAGTAGCCAGTAAAATTGCATTTGGCGTTAACGATATCTTCAGGAGTCCTAGCACGGTCTGCAGTCTTTCTTCCGGGAACAGGTCAAAAAAGAAGTTGGTGATCGCCGCATCGAACGTGGGCTCGGATGGAAGGGACGCTTCAGTTCCATGCACATAGCGCACACGTTGTCCTTCAGATCCCTTGCACTTCTTCCTCGCAAGCGCTATCATCCTTGACGACGCTTCCACAAACCAAACGGTCCCGTTTTTATTGATCTTCAAAACCTCCTCAAGCAACCATCCGCTGCCGCCACCGATGATCAGAATACATCTGGCCTCTCTGATCTCCTCCAGATAATTCAGCTGTGCATTCCGGATCGATCTTCCGAAAACCATCCGTGCCAATCCATCATATACAGGGGAGATCGCATCGAATCCATCCAGGGTACTCATAAAAGGAGATAGAATACCGGGATAAGAAAGATCGCGTCGCCTATCAGCCTTGAAACATATCGATTCGATGCGGTATTGCCGGACATAAGAATACCAAACAGGCAAAGTCCCATAGCCGAAACCATAAGTGTGGGTACTATCGATTCACCAATGATCAATCCAGCGGTCATCAAAACAAGTTGAATCACGGTCAGTATCCATATACACGCCCGGGTCACTTTTTCGCCAAACATAGTCAGAAATGAATCAAGTCCATCCTTCCTGTCTGTATCACGATCGAGCCATGAGAATAACAACAAATTGGATATCGCCACCAACGCAAACTGCAGAATGATCAGGTAATGAGCCGTTGACAATGACCTTTGTATAAACGTTATGGATGGCAACAGTACACCGCACGTATAAAAGCTCCCGATGCAGAGCTCTTTGATCCAGGGCACCCATTGCTGGACAATGAGAAATGCCGCCATAATGCCCACCAGCACCACGCCCCATCGAAGCACCTCACGATTAATAAAAAGAATACTGCCGATGTCCATTAGCAGCGCCACTATTAAAATGACCAGCATCGTATTGAAATGCTGCTGATGAAAACGGTGTCTTTCTGTTGATGCAACATGCTTTATCCGCTTAGCATCTGCGAGGTGATCTGTTGTGTAGATGATCCATACTGTTAATGCCAGGGCGATCAATTCATAGACCGGCGTATCAACAGAGAAGATTGTGGTAAAAAACAACGCAGACACGATGGCGCCTGCGACAACATCCAGGCTGAGAATATTCATTAAGCGATAAAGGCGGATAGCATAAACCATATAGTCTTTCGCTTTGTGAAAGACTTCAAATTTAGTGCCCTTTAAGATCAGGCTGATTTTAAAGCTTCAGCGCCACCGACAATTTCGAGGATTTCTTTCGTGATGGCCGCCTGTCTTGAACGGTTATAGCTCAGCCGCAGCTCCTTCAGCAATTCGCCGGCATTTTCAGTGGCCTTGTCCATGGCTGTCATCCTGGCACCATTCTCGGAAGCATTTGAATCAAGAAGTGCCTTGAACAGCTGTATTTTCATTGCGTTTGGCAATAGCTCAGAGATGATCTCCGCTTGATCAGGTTGGTAGATATAGTCGATTGGATTTGCTTTAACAGTATTTTGTACCGGCAAGACGACAGGGAGGATTTGCTCTGTGCGCAGGATCTGGGTTGCAATGTTTTTGAATTCATTATAAACCATTTCAACCTTATCGAATTTGCCTTCCCTAAAGGCGTGCATAATTTCGTCGCCGACGGTGGCAGCACTTTCGAACGTCAGACTTCCAAGAATGTTCGCGTAGTTGTCGATGACCTGAAAATTTCGCTTGCGAAAATACTCTGATGCCTTCTTGCCGATCGGCAATATGACAACGTTTCCTTTCCGGTACTGCGCTTCGTACTTTTCCAGTACAAGTCGCATCACTCCTTTAAATACATTGCTATTGAACGATCCGCATAACCCGCGATCTGAGCTGATCGCGACAATAAGGATCCTTTTTTCTTCTCTTACATCACTGAACCAGCTATCGATATCTCCATTCATTTGAGCCTCAGATAAATTTCTGATAATGGCATCCAGCTTCACCGCAAAAGGACGCATTTGTGTAATGCGCTCCTGTGACCGGCGCAGCTTCGCGGCAGCAACCATTTTCATGGCTTTTGTGATCTGCTGCGTACTTACAACAGAGGCGATACGGTTCTTTACTTCTTTTAGATTCGGCATATCCGTAAGGAATGTCTATTGATCATGCAGCAAATTTCGAAGAAACCTCTGTAGCTATTTTCTTGATTGTATCGACATCTGCATCCTCAAACTTTCCTGCACGCAGATTGTCCAATACTTTGCCCTGGGTTACGCGCATCAGCTCGAGAAATTCTTTTTCAAACTGCTTCACTTTGTTTACTGGTACTTTGTCCATGAATCCGCGGGTAGATGCTGTAATGATAGCGACCTGCTCTTCAACGGGAACGGGGGCGTATTGATCCTGTTTCAATATCTCTGTGTTTCTTCTTCCGCGCTCAATCGTAAGTTTAGTGGCCGCATCGAGATCGGAGCCAAATTTCGCAAACGCTTCAAGCTCGCGGAATTGTGCCTGGTCAAGCTTCAGCGTACCAGCAACCTTTTTCATCGATTTGATCTGCGCCGAACCTCCAACACGTGACACGGAAATACCTACGTTGATCGCAGGACGAATACCGGAGTTGAACAGGTTGGTCTCCAGAAATATCTGACCATCTGTAATAGAGATCACGTTAGTCGGAATGTACGCTGACACATCGCCTGCCTGAGTCTCGATGATCGGCAACGCAGTGAGTGATCCTCCGCCTTTTACAAGATGTTTGATCGACGGCGGAAGGTCGTTCATGTTCTTTGCTATGCCGTCATTGTTAATGATCTTGGCGGCACGTTCAAGCAGACGTGAGTGAAGATAAAATACATCTCCGGGATACGCTTCGCGTCCTGGAGGTCTTCTCAGGAGAAGGGAAACCTCACGATATGCTACAGCCTGCTTCGACAGGTCATCATAGATAACCAGGGCGGGTCTCCCCGTATCACGGAAAAATTCACCAATCGCCGCGCCGGTAAAGGGGGCGAAAAACTGCATTGGTGCAGGATCAGAGGCCGAAGCCGATACGATGACCGTATAAGGCAATGCTCCCGCCTTTTCAAGGGCCGCAGATACGTTTGCCACTGTTGATGCTTTTTGGCCGATAGCCACGTAGATACAGTAAACAGGTTTACCACTGTCGTAGAATTCACGCTGGTTAACAATTGTATCGAGAGCTACAGCTGTCTTACCGGTTTGACGATCGCCGATGATAAGCTCACGTTGCCCCCGGCCAATGGGGATCATTGAGTCGATAGCCTTGATACCCGTTTGCAGCGGCTCGTTTACCGGCTGACGGAAAATAACACCCGGTGCTTTACGCTCTAGTGGCATTTCGAATAGTTGACCACCGAGCGGACCTTTACCGTCGATTGGTTTTCCCAACGTATCAACTACACGTCCTAGCATTCCGTCTCCAACTTCCACAGAAGCTATTTTGCCAGTGCGCTTTACTGTATCGCCTTCCTTAACACCTTTTGATTCGCCCAAAAGCACCGCGCCGACGTTGTCTTCTTCCAGATTAAGAACAAGGGCTCTGAGTCCTGTCTCAAACTCTATCAGCTCACCAGCCTGGGCTTGTGTAAGGCCGTATATACGTGCGACACCGTCGCCCACTGTTAGTACGGTTCCAACTTCCTCCAACTGTGCTTCTGTGCGCGCTCCGGAAAGCTGCTCACGTAATATTGCTGATACTTCTTCGGGTCTGATCTCTGCCATGTTTCTTAAAGAGATTAAAATTCTTTGATATAGGGATTATGACTAAACTTCACTTTCAAGGTCTTCAGTTTATTCCTGATGGATGCATCGATCTGACGATCGCCTACATTCAGAATAAACCCTCCGATCAATTCTTTATCTATCGTCTCCGTCAACTCTACCTGATCTTTAGCACTCAGTTGTTTTACCATGTTTTCAAACTCAGTCCTCAATTCATCGTCAAGCGGAACAGCTGTAGTGATCGTCGCCTTGCCAATGCCTTTAAATGTATTGTAGGCCGTGTGAAATTCACGTGCGATAGCGGGAAGCAAAGGCTCACGATTCTTTCTCGTGAGGATATCAAGTATTGACATCGTAAGGTTATGGACTTTACCTTTGAACAGCTTCTCCAGAATATCGCGTTTTTTATCGTGCTTTATAATAGGATTGCGCAGCATCAGTTCAAAGGCGCGGTTTTCATCGCATATCTTCGAAAACAACAGCATATCCTGATGAACAGCATCCAATGCATTCTTTTCAACTGCCAGACCGAGCAGTGACCTTACATAACGCGATGCGGCACGTGAGTCAGCCATAGATCAGTTGAACTTTATGTCTTTGATGTAACGTTCAACCAGATCTTTCTGGGCTTTGTCAGCTGACAGGTTCTCTTTTAAAAGTTTCTCTGCGATCTCCAGGGAAAACATAGCAACCTGCACTTTGATCTCGCGCAATGCGGCCTGTTTCTCTATGCCAATGGCGGTACGCGCGTCATCGATGATCTTGTCTGCCGCTTTTTTAGCAACGCCTTCCGCTTCCTCTCTCATGCGGATGGTAGCTTCACGTGCTTCACGCAACATTCTGTCGCGTTCTTCCCGTGCCTGTTTCAGCAGGTTCTCGTTGTCGGACTTTAATCTCGATATTTCCTGGCGTGCTTTTTCAGCTGTATCCAGCGCTTCCTGAATTGATTTCTCCCTATCCTTTAAAGAATTCAAAATAGGTTTCCATGCCAGCTTGGCGAGCAGAAACACTAAAAGGACAAACACGATGGTTTGCCAAATGATAAGTCCGATGCCCGGGTTTAGAAGTTCCATATATTTCTCTTAAATGTTGTGGGTCAAAATAAAAAAGAGCCTGCCCGGCCCATTGCCTGAGGCAGGATCTTTGTAGAGCTTTACTCCAGGAACGAGATCAGCAGGCAAATAACGAGTGCAAACAGTGCAGCCACTTCAATAAGAGCTGCAATGATCAGCATCGCTCCCTGGATCTTCCCAGATGCTTCAGGCTGACGTGCCATGCCTTCCATAGCTGAACCACCGATTCTACCGATACCGATTCCAGCGCCAATTGCTGCCAGACCCGCACCGATACCAGCACCCATGATTGCAAAGCTGATGTCCAATAATACTGCGAAAAACATATTTATATATTTAAGTGAAACAAACCCAGCCGACGCATCGGATGGGATATCTTTAATTCATTCTAATGATGCTCATGTTCTGCAGTTGCCATTCCGATGTATAATGATGAAAACAGCGTAAATACATACGCCTGAATTCCAGCAACAAGTAATTCTATGAGGTTTATGAAAAGCACTATCACGCTTGAAACAAAACCAACGGCCACGCTCTGAAAGATGAATGCGAGGCTTATAAGGCTCAGCAATACGATGTGACCCGCAGTAATTGCCACAAATAAACGGACGGTCAGTGAAAACGGCTTTGTGAAAATACCGATGATCTCTACCGGAAGGATCACAATTCTAAGCGGCAGAGGCACACCAGGTGTCCAAAAGATATGCGACCAGTATGCCTTGTTGCCTTTTACGTTCGTAATAATGAAGGTTATTACCGCCAGCGTCAACGTGACGGCTATATTCCCGGTAAGGTTACCAGCGCCAGGCAACAGGCCTAACAGGTTTCCGAAAAGGATAAAGAAGAACAGGGTAAGCATGTAAGGCAGATACTTTTCATAGTGTCGCCCAATATTGGGTTTGACGATCTCGTCACGCACAAAAATGATCACTGGCTCGATAAATGACTGTAATCCTTTAGGGGCCTTGCCTTCATTGGCTTTATAACCTCTGGCAACTGCCATGAATACGACAAGCAGCAGCGTTGCGTTGATCAGGAGCATCGCCACGTTCTTTGTGATTGACACGTCAAGCACAGCCTTACCATTCAATAGAATATGACCGTGGTCGAGTGTATATCCATTATACGGCACTATCTCGTGGTGCTCGTCATAGAAGTGCCTGGAAGAGAATGCGTCGAGCCCTCGTTCACTGGAGTAAACAATCACCGGAAGGTATATAGTACCTCCATGATCCCATAAATGCCATATGTGGTCGTCCATCACGTGGTGGAGGATGACTTCACTAGCGTTAAATGGCCTTTTCTGTCCTTCGTTTTCGGCCGTTTTGTGCTCCTCCTGGGGCGCAGAAATCGCCTGGGAAAAGGAAGAAAAAAACAGGACTAAAAAGGGGAAAAAGTGCTTAACAAGGATGCGAAATACGCTCATTCAGGGCAAATTTCAAGGTTTTTCAATACGAGCGCAAAGGTATTAAAGAAAGCTCCATAAAAAAATGTTTTGAAGAATTTTTGCCCCCTCTTTATTGAGGGGTTTTGCCTGAGATCCTGCGGTACAAAAAAGCTATTTCAAGTGCGGTGAAAATCCCATAAACGGTCATAAAAAACACCACGTTCCGCGGGGCACCCGCGTTGTCGTAGATTATCATGATCGCATTGTATGCTCCGTACGCAAGGATCTTGATTGCGATGGTTAGCAGATATAGCTGAACAAAGAAATCGCGGTTTTTCAGTCTGTAGAGATAGGCGTAAATAATTATGGTCGTGACGCTCAATAAAATGAGTGTCTGAATAAAATATGAGGGAAGAACATCGATCCATCCCAGCCTGTGAGCTGTTGCAGTCGTTGCGGCAATAAGAAGACCTGTGCTGATCAGCACAGCAACAAACCTGATCAAGAATTGTCGCGGTTAATCGATCTGTAGATCTGGTACATCATGCCTCCAAAGGCTGTGAAACCGAACAGGAGCATGAAGGCTGGGAATTTGATGTCGAGATATCGGTCCAGCAGGAATCCAAGCCACCCAAAAAAGCCGATTGCAGCGAGCAATTGAAAGCCGAGGCTGCTATACTTTAAGTAGTTGTTATACGGTTTTAGCTTCTTGTTGGGGGAAGGATTTGTTGAGCCCATTCTCTCCGATTTTAATATCCTTGATAACAGCGCCCATCTTGCAGGTTCCATTGAATACCGCGCCTGGCTCAACCACCATTTTGCCGGTGAATATGTCACCGTTTATGACAGCTGTAGCTTTCAATACAAGCAATTCAGTGATCTCGATCTTCCCTTTAACTTCTCCTTCAATATCTGCGTGCTGTGCGATGATATTGCCGTGTACCTGAGACGATGGACCAAGCGCAACTTTGGCTTTTGATTTCAAATTTCCGGTAATCTTTCCTTCAATGCGGATGTTGCCGTAGGTTTCGATATTGCCTTCCAGGTAGGTGCCTTTGCCGATATTGTTGCTTGAGGTGCTGATCTCGTCGGCTGCGCGTTTTTGTTCTTTCGAAGTTAGCATGACATACTGGTTTAAAAAGTGACGAATTCTTCAGGATTAAGAGAATTGCCATTGTACCACAGCTCAAAGTGAAGGTGTGGTCCATTGGTTAACTCCCCGCTATTGCCAACTATGGAGATAATCTCTCCGCCGTTGACAAAAGTACCAACTTTTTTTAAGAGTTGCGCATTGTGCTTATATGACGATATCAAATTCCCCCGGTGTTGAACCATGATGACGTATCCTGAATCCTGTGTCCAGGAAGAAAAGATCACCGTACCATCGGCGATGCACTTGATCGGCTCGTTCACTTTCGCTACCACGTCGACGCCAAGATGGCCTTCCTTGACATTGTATTGATCGGATACGAATCCTGCAATGGGTGAGTAGAAGAATGTCTCCTGCAGTTCCCGGTATGTTGTGCTGACCGCGATCAGGGACATATCGGACTGCTCAAAGTCCCTTCTAAATATGGAATCGGAAGTACTCGCATGTAGATCCGTCGGCCTTTTCAGCGGTTCATTCTCTCCACGAAGAGCTTCGGCGGGATCTTTGAAGTTACTGGTATCTCCACTGAGCACACGTTGCAGGTTTGATATGAATTGATCTTTGCGATCAACCTCAAGGCCAAGTGAATCTACTTTATTGGCCAGTTCTAATAACTGCTGGTTAAGAACCATCTGCTCGTGTTTGGGGTCAAACCATTTTGCCAGGAGGGTCTTGGACATGAACAAGCTCATCACAAACAGGCCTGTGAAGAGAATAAGGGAAAAAAGGATAACTTTGGAGTACGTAAAACCCATACTGGTTTTCTCCGCGAAGTTCTCTTCGTTGCGAATAATAAGTTGATAACGGGTGGTCAACCAGTTCGATAAAGTTTTTTTGGGTTCCAAATTATTCCCGTTTTTTGCACAAAATTAGATATTCCGCCTTATATAAATATGGAATTCAGGTTTTTTGCGTTTTTATCATCTACAAACCCGGCCGCTTGAGAGGTGCTCTTTATTCCATACTGTTCATCATCGTTATTGTCATTCTGAAGGCTTGCTCCTCCGAAAAGAATTCATGGACAAGTAAGGCATATCATAATACAACGGCGCATTACAATGGCTATTATTATGCGCGCGACGAAATTCAAAAGATAGAGAAGACTATCTGGGCCAGCCTCTCCGATGATTATAACAGGATCCTCCGGCTTTATCCTGGAATAGACACTGCGTTGGCCAAAAGCTACGACAAGGAAATTCAGGAAACGATCAAAATGGCATCAGTTGCTATTCAGCGCCATCCAAACAGCAAGTGGGTTGATGACTGTTATATCCTTGTTGGCAAAGCAAGACTATATAGCCTTGATTTCGGCAATGCGACCCAAACGCTGAAATATGTCAATACGAAAAGCAAAGACCCGGACGCAAAGCATGCTGCCATTATTCAGCTGATCCGCACTTTTACAGAGCATCGGGAGTATAATAATGGACAGGCTGCTATAGATTTTTTGCAGAAAGAGGATCTGAGCAAGACCAACAAGAAGAATATGCTTCTTGAGAAAGCTTACTTCTACCAGGAACAGGGCGACTACGACAACATGGTGAGAAGCCTGTCAGAAGTTGCTCCAATGCTTCGCAAGAAGGATCGCCCGGGCAGAATCTACTTCATCATTGGTCAGGTATATCAAAAGCTTGGCTTTGAAAGCGAGGCATACAACTACTACAAAAAATGTCTGTCGACGAACCCTGAATATGAAGTTGACTTTTATGCACGCTTGTACCTGGCTCAAGTGACTGAGATCTCCCGTAGCAAGAGCGTTAATGCGGCGCTCAAATCGTTTCGAAAACTTCTTAAGGACAGCAAGAACAAAGAGTTCAAGGACAAGATCTACTATGAAATGGGCTTGTTCGAACTGAAGCAAAAGAACCTTCAGGACGCAATTACCAATTTCAACAAATCAGTGAGGGAAGGCAGCAATAAACGCGTTGATGGGGAGGCCTATCTTCGTCTTGGCGAGATCTACTACGACACGCTTCATCAATATGAACTATCGCAGGCTTATTATGACAGCGCAACAAAAGCGCTGCCGCTTGACTACGAAGGCTACGAGGACATCAAAGCAAGACAGGAGATACTTGACGAGTTCGTAAAGAACCTCAAAACGATCACATGGCAGGATAGCCTTCTCACATTATCTTCTCTCGATTCGGTTGGACTTCGCGCATTGATCGATTCGGCATACCAGGCCAAAAAACTCCTGGCTGAAAAGAATGCAGGTAAGAAAAAGCGCAGACAGAATCGCGTGGAGATCCTTTCGAACACAAATAACATTTTCGATACAGGGGAAGGAAACTCAAATGATGAAACCACGGACTGGTATTTCGGAAATCCTTCCGCGATGTCTTTAGGTCAAACCGAGTTCCGGCGCATATGGGGTGACGTACCGTTGGAAGATAACTGGAGAAGATCTCTCAGGTCCACCTCTACCGCCACTGTCAGCAACAGTGCTCCCGACGGCTCTGCTCCCGCAGCTGACCAGAAAACAGCGCCTGACGCTGCGCCCGCCGATCCCGTTGGGGCAGAATATGCACGCGTCAGCCAGCAAATACCCAGGACGGATGATCAAAAGAAAGAAGCCTTGAAGAAAATTGAAGATGCGTACTTCAATGTTGGAGACATCTATTATTTCAAGCTGTTGGAAAATGATAATGCCGTCGTCTACTTCAACAAAGTACTTCAGAGATTTCCCGACACTGAATATGAAGCTGAGATTCTTTATCGCTTATATCTTATCTATAAGGATACCGATCCCTCCAAATCGGAGCAATACGCTACGCAGCTTAAGTCAGAACATCCAAACTCCACTTTCGCCAAGACCCTCGACAACCCCGATTATCTGAAGGAATCGATCATTACCACTGAAAAACAAAAAACGCTCTACAAGACCGCATATGAATATTATCAGGCACGTGAAGACTCTGCCGCTGCAATAGTGATCAAGGAAGCCATGGCGATGGGTAATACCGCATTCACACCGACAATGAAGTTGCTGCAGATCCTTATCGCGGGCAGGACCGAAGATATCAATCAGTACGAGTTCATGCTCGATCAGTTCAGCAAAGAGAATGCAGGAACAGAAGCAGGATCGTACGCGGCAAAATTGCTGGAAGCATCCCGAAATCTGAAAGCCAGGCTTGAGGTGCAAAAAGGTATTCAGTATATCCGTTCTCTGGAGGAGCCACACTATTTCATTCTGGTCTACAGAAATGATGAAGGCATGGGATCAACCGGATCGACGGTGCTGGGGAGGTTCAACCAAAATAACTTCAGCGAGCTGAAACTTAAGACGAGCAATCTTGCCTTGAATGACGAATACACGTTGACGCTGGTCGACGAGCTGCCCAGGATCTCGTCGGCGCTGGAATACATGAAAACGTTCAACGAGAAGCTCCCTACACTCACCGAGTTAAGGAACCATAAATTCCATAGCTTTGTCATTACTAAAGACAATTTCGATATCTTTTACCGTACTAAAGGTCTTGATGAATACCTTCAATTCTTCGAAAAAAATTACCCGGCGGAAAACAACTAGTGTCCTGTTGATGCGTCACCTCTGGTTCAAAAAAGGGGTCAAGGTCCTATGGATACTGTTTTTCTGTTTTATCGTTGCAGTGCCAGTGTATGTCCTGTCCGTTAGCTACGATCTGGGCGGGCTCTTTGGCGGCATGCCGAGCCTGAAAGCCATTGAGAACCCCGAAAATGACCTGTCCTCCGACTTGCTGTCTGCCGATGGCGTTTCTCTTGGTAAATATTTCAGATATAACCGAAGTCAGGTCACTTATGATCAGCTGTCACCCGACCTCGTTAAGACTTTGTTGCTTTCCGAGGATCACCGCTACTATGCCCACTCGGGCCTTGATTTTCAGGCTTATTTGCGGGTGCTGTTTGGTGTAATAACTTTCAATTCATCGGCGAAAGGAGGAGGAAGCACGATCACGCAACAGCTTGCTAAGAACTTGTTCAGCACCCGCGGCCGTGAACTTGAGGGCTTTTTGACGCGTAGCGGACCGTTGAAGATAGTGGTCAACAAAACAAAGGAATGGATCATATCGATACAGCTTGAGAGAAATTTCACAAAGGAAGAGATCATTGCGATGTATCTCAATACTGTTCCCTTCGGAAGCAATGCCTATGGTATCAAAGTAGCGGCGGAAACATACTTCAATAAACCTCCTGATCAACTCAACATCCAGGAGTCAGCTGTGCTTGTAGGAATGCTGCAGGCCAGCACAAGATTCAATCCGGTTTCAAATCCTAAGAACTCTTTGAGGAAGCGCAATCAGGTGATGGCTAAATTATTTGATCATCATTACATCAAAACCGAAAAGGAATATGACTCATTGATCAGGCTGCCGATCGAGCTGAAGTATAAAGTTCCAAATCAAAACAGTGGACTCGCAACTTATTTTCGGACGGTTATAGAGGCGGATCTGCTTCGATGGTCGAAAGAGCATAATATCGATCTGTACGAATCCGGTCTGAAGATCTACACCACGATCGACAGCCGCATGCAACGGTACGCAGAGGAGGCTGTGTCTGAGTCTATGAGGAAGCAACAAAAGATCTTTGACGCTCACTGGAAAGGAAAAAATCCGTGGATCGATGACAACAAGAATGAGATGAAGGGCTTTCTTGAATCGAAAATCAAAAAAACAGAGATCTATAGAAACCTCGTCGAACGATACGGCGCGAAAAGTGATTCTATCAAGATCATGCTCAATCTGAAAAAGAAGATGACGGTGTTTAGCTGGAAGGGTGATCGGGACACTTTGTTCAGCTCAATGGATTCGCTTAACTACTACATGCGTTTTCTTAACTCAGGATTTATGTCAATGGATCCGAATACAGGTGCCATTAAAGCTTGGGTTGGCGGTATCAGCTACAAGTATTTCAAGTACGATCACGTCAGACAAGGGAAGCGTCAGCCTGGTTCTGCATTCAAACCTTTTGTTTACGGGACCGCTATGGAGCAGGGTTATTCTCCCTGCCAAAAATTACAAGATATCTCACCGACATTCAAGGTGTCAGGTACGACATGGAACCCTCCAAATGCCGAAGGTGACAGGGGTACCGGTGTATGGTACAATCTCAGGCAAGCCATGGCACGTTCATTAAACTCCATCACTGCCCAGGTCCTCCAAAAAGTTGGCGAGCAGAACATTGTTGATTTCGCCCACCGCGTTGGAATAGCAAGCAAGCTTGATGCAGTGCCTGCTCTTTGTTTAGGTGTAAGTGACTGTTCTCTCTATGAACTTGTGGGCGCTTACAGCACATACGTGAATGCAGGCATTCATACATTGCCGTTCTACATTACTCGTATTGAGGACAAGAACGGCAATGTGATCCAGAACTTTGTTCCGAAAACAATGCAAGCGATCAGTGACCAAACAGCCTACAAAATGATCTATATGCTTATGGGGGGCGTGGAGGAACAAGGTGGTACTTCTGTCGCGCTTCCTTACGATCTTAAAAAAGACAACGAGATCGGCGGCAAGACGGGAACGACAAACAACGCATCCGACGGTTGGTATATGGGCGTTACCCATAACCTGGTATCAGGCGCCTGGGTTGGTGGCGACGAGCGGTCTATACACTATAGGGAATGGTCGCTTGGACAAGGCGGTACTACAGCCCGCCCTATTTGGGTTTCTTACATGACCAAAGTATATGCCGATAAAACCCTGGACTATAAAAAGGGAAGGTTCAAATGGCCCGCCGGCGGCGTGGGAATGGAATTAGACTGCAAGCAATACGACATTCCTGAAGACACCATTGGTACTCCCGATGATACCTGGGTTCCAAATAACTGAGAATGGCAACTCCTTACGAGAGGCTGAAAGAAGTTGTTCAGCGTTTACCGGATTCTCCTGGCGTATACAAATTCTTCAACGACGAGCAGGTACTGATCTACGTCGGTAAGGCGAAGAACATCAAGAAAAGAGTAACAAGCTATTTTACGAAAAGTACCGGCGTAAACCGCAAGACGCTCAAGCTCGCCTCGGAGATCGCACACATCGACTTTACGGTGTCAAACTCTGAATTCGATGCACTGCTCCTCGAGAACAACTTCATTAAGCAGAATCAACCTAAATACAACATCCTGCTAAAGGATGACAAGACGTTCCCATACATCTGCATCCTGAAAGAGCGATTCCCCCGAATCATTTATACGCGAACGTACGATCTGTCACAAGGCGAATATTTTGGCCCGTACTCAAGTGTTGTTGCCATGAAGAATGTACTGGAGCTTGTGCGTAAGCTCTACACTATCCGGACATGCAATCTTCTCCTTAGCGAGCAAAACGTAGCACAGAAAAAATTCAAGGTCTGCCTCGAGTATCATATTGGCAATTGCAAAGGTCCCTGCGAAGGCTTACAGGACGAAGCTTCATACCTCGAAGAGATAGAGCAGGCGAGACACATCCTGAAAGGCAGCCTGAGCAAGGTCTATCAGCATTTCACCACACAGATGAAAGGCGCCGCGGGGAATATGGAATTTGAAAGAGCTCAGCGATTCAAAGAGAAGCTGGATACGCTCGAAAGATTTCAGTCGAAATCCCTGGTTGTTAACCGCGATCTCACCGACATCGATGTTTTCACCATTACAACCATTGGGGAATATTCATACGTGAACTACATGCAGATCAAAGAGGGCGCAATCATCTATTCGAAAACGCTCGAGCTGAAAAAAAGCTGGATGAGCCCGATGACGAATTGCTCAGCATATCGGCTGTAGAGCTGCGCGAGCAGACACATAGTTCAAATCCTTTGATCCTTAGCAATATTCCTATCATTGTACTTGAACAGGAAGTAGAGAATGTCATACCACAGATCGGAGATAAAAGGAAGCTGATCATGCTTTCGGTGAAAAATGCGCTTGAACTAAAGCGCGAACGGGAGATCTTCCGTGAAGGCAAGAAATCGAAACATAAGGAAGTGCTACTGATCCTTCAAAAGGACCTGCAATTACAAAACATTCCCGATATCATCGAATGTTTCGACAACTCGAATATTCAGGGAACAACGCCGGTGGCATCTATGGTGCGGTTTGTTAATGGCAAGCCTGACAAAAAAGGATACCGTCACTTCAATATCAAGACTGTTGAGGGGGCGAATGATTTCGCCTCCATGAAGGAGATCGTTGGTCGCCGTTATAAGCGCATTCTCGAAGAAGCGGAAAAGTTACCGGACCTCATCGTTGTCGATGGTGGCAAGGGTCAACTCAGCAGCGCATGCGAGGCGCTTAAAGAATTGAACATGTATGGGCAGGTACCGATAATAGGAATTGCAAAAAAGCTGGAGGAGATCTATTATCCTGAGGATCCGTTGCCGCTTCATATCAACAAAAAATCACCAGGCCTTTTGCTGCTACAGCAGATCCGTGATGAGGCACACCGGTTCGCTATAACTTTTCATCGCTTGAAAAGAAATAAAGGTCAGTTGAAAACGGAGATACAGGGCCTGGAAGGAATTGGAGAAAAGACGGCGGTCAAGCTGCTGAGGCACTTCAAATCGGTAAAAAAGATCCGTGAAGCGAGCTTCGAGGAGTTGGAGCAACTGGTGGGGAAGTCAAAAGCCGAGATCATCATGGGCAAGTAACAGCGAGGCTTCTGCGTGATTCACTTCACCGCGAAGACGCCATGGACGCCAAGCTGCCGCGGAGGAATTCTTTGCGGTACTTAGCGTCCTCCGCGTCCTCCGCGGTGAAGTTCCCTGTGTCCTCCCTCCCATATAAAACAAAAAGGGAAGTCTCGCGACCTCCCCTTTTTATCAAAAAGCAAAATTCTTAGAATTCCCAAAGGTTGTGCTCTTTCTCCATGAGCATCATTTCTGTCCACTCGCGTGCCCAGACGCCTTCGTAGTATGGCCTTCCGTTTCCACGATAGGTGTCGTCCAGTGTCTCGTCATCAGGGTTCTGGATCTTATAGATCGTTCCCTGGAAGAGGCGAAGCAGGATCGCATCCGCGAAATTCTTATTCTGTGCTGTGTTCTGACGGTTGAACCACACTGCTTTAGGAATGTTATTCCTGAACAGTTTTTCCAGGTCCTTGTACTTAAACCATCCAAGCGACAGGTCGATATTGGTATTGGTTTTAGCACCGGGGATAATGATTTCGATAGCCTGGATGTCATAATACAGCCTTGACCTTCTTCTATCAAAGATCACATCTTCCATGAGGTGGAGCGTGCTCATGTCGCCGACCGCATAGGGAAGACCGCTTCCCTGAGTTGTTGCAGCCCATTGGTCAACAGCATCCTCACTTGGTGTAACGCCGCGGCTATCCGCGACAGAACGGAAGTTCTTTCCATTGTATGATACGATATCATCGGAGTAATAGTCCTTTGCAGGATCCCATGTTTCGTATGTCTGTGCCTGTTCTGCGACCAAACGATTAAGGAATTCTTCCTTGGAGATTTTCCCAGCTAATGAATCATCCTTATAGATGTCCGTGAGCTCACCTGAGCTTAACAGCGTCTATAATGAGTTTGGTGATCTCTCCGTTCTTGGCGAAGAAACCTTTATTCATTTTTTCCCTGAGATCGATATTTCTCCATACCCTCACCTTGTAGTGTTGTTCGTACACAGGAATTGGATTAAGGGAGTTCGGATTATACTGAACTTCCAGATCCTGGATCTCCTGAGCCATCACCCCACCAAGGGCGAAAGAGAATAATACAATGAAAACCGATTTTTTCATTTTTTAATTGATTGGAATACTAATAATACCTGAGGAACCTACCACCGTTACCTTTTCTTCTTCGTCCTGATATGTTCTTCTGATCACATCCTTGATATCAATCACCACGCGGTCGCCTGGTCTTGCCTGGTTTGCCCATGCGCGAAGGTCAGGGTTTTCGTTGGTTGCCTGAAGGCGTTGAACACCGGCAGTTCCACGGCCGAGGATTACTTCGGCGCGTTTGATCCTGTAGCGTGCATCTTTGGGTACTTCTTCCTTGAAGTTAGCTTCAGGCTCAGCTGCAAAACGCAGGTTTGCTACCTGGTTAGCTCTGATACCTTCACTCAGGTCAACAGGGGTGTTGCCAAGGTAGGCTACGTATCTGGGCTGCGGTACATTCTTCACATCGAAACCCTGATCGCCAACCTTCATACCACCGTTAGTTACTCCGACAACGATCTTCCGTTGTTTTGGAATGATCGTTACTTTACCAGGTTTGTCACCTTTGATTATATCTGCGCCACCGCCTGAGGTAAAGGAAGGGTTGTAATTTGTGCCCAATGTTGGCACTTCGATATTCACCATGTTACCACAATTCATATACAGCGTTGGAGCATTTCCGGTTGTTACCCTGATAACGGGTTGCGCAACAAAATATTCTATGTTCTGTTCAAAGGTCTGACCCTTCAACTTTGATCTCTGCCTTGAATGACTTCTTGGCGATACCATGCGGATCGTATCCACCGCCCTGTGCCGTGAATTCAATTTTACCCATCTTAACGCTGCCTTCATCGATGATAGGCAAGTTGTCTACCATCCATGAAGAACTCAGGGAAATAGCAGTTGAAGATCCTGTCAGGAACATCTGAGCTTCATACTTCGCACCTGCTGCTACGGTTGAAGATTTGGCTCTTACCATAGGGATGAACTGATCAAAGCTGATCTGTTCGCTCCTGCGTCCTTCGCAAGTTTGTCCAATGCGCGTGCTTCGTAGTCCAAGATCTCAGTTTCATGCTGCGTCACAGATGCCAAAGCTGCGATAGCCGGAGTATTCTCAAATGTAAAAGTCAAAAAGTCCTTTCGCACGTGATCCTCATTTGTGCAAACAGCGGAATGCTCCTTGGTGCTTTGGCGATCTTGCGAAAGGTGGATCAACTTTAGATAGGTCATTGAGTTGCTTTACATAGTTGTTCAACAGCTTCTCATAGTTCTTACCTTCGGCCTTAGACTTCGTATCGATCATCATGGCCGCCACTTTGGAGCTGTGGTCATTTATGAGTTGATTCATCTATTTCCTTGTTTCCGGTCTTCTCCATCATCGTAACTTTCAGCTTTTCAATGTGCTGCGATGGTGGTCGTTGTTAGTTCCCTGACTTTCTGCGCGTTTGTCTTTGCAGCAACAACATTAGGTTCCTTGGCTCTCGCCAGCATCTGTAACAATTTGTTTCAGGGTCTGATCGCTTTTCTTATTTCCTTCTGTAATAAGTCCGTTAAGCGTTTCGTTAATGATGGCAAACTTTTCGAGTACCGCATTACTTACCTGGAGCGCAAGAAGCGCTGTCAGTACGAGGTACATCATACCTATCATTTTCTGACGTGGGGTTTCTTTTCCACCTGCCATGTTTTTATTTCTTTTTAAAGTTTAACGTTAGAAACTTAATTTCATTATGCTTGTCCGCCACCTTTCATGGCAGTGAGCATGCTGCCGTAAACCTTATTCAAGGCAGTAAGGTTATCGGTAAGTTTACCAAGCTCGTTGTAAACTTAGCCGTGTTGTCACCAACTTTGGAAAGTCCGTTGCATAGCACCAGTGAGGCTTTCGTAGAACTTGTTCATGTTCTTCACGTGGCTATCCGCATCCTTCAATTCCATTTCATAAACTGAATTCAGCGCTGCAAGATTCTTGGTAACTTTTTGTACTTGTGAATGATACTCACCTGCATCCTTCGATGCATCTGACATGCTTGATACGGCCTTGATGGCTGTATCGTATGACTTGTTCATTTCAACAAGTTGTGTAGAAGCTTTCTTCACATTTGTAGCATAGTCATTGGTCGCTACGGCTGCGTCTGAAAGGTTCGCATTTTCTTAGCTGATTCAGCAAGGTTGTTAAGTCCTTTTCCAAGGCTATCGAGCAGCTCAGGGCCGATCTTAGCTTTTTCAAGCGATACGTCCAGTTGCTGTGTTAACGAATGCACCTTGTTTGTTGGAGATCCTTGTAGGAACTGCAGGAGCTTCATAGTCTTCAGCCGAGTTCAGGATATACTTTTGACCAATCTGGTTCCTGGTGAGGCGGTTCAAAAGCACTTAAGAAGAATATACCGCTTCCGTAATAAGACCGATCAACAACATTTGGTCAGCGCCTTCATAGTGAAGGATTTTAAATAACGCACCGATGATTACGACTGCTGCACCAATACCATAAACTTTTGGCATTATGGTTTTATAGAGTAGTTCAACAAATCCGCCTTTTTTCTTGCTCATTGTAGTAATGGTTTAAGTTTGCCTTTTGATATTTAATAGGTAAAAAATAAAGTAGAGTTTTAAAAAATTATTAAAATTCCTGGCCAGACGAACGGCCGAGGTGCGTCATGGCACATCTGAAACCGATGTATGCTCTGGTAGAGTCTTTGAATTCGTAAGTACGTGTACCAGTTTCCAGGTAGTAAGCAACATCTTTCCATGAGCCTCCGCGAACAACTTTCTTCGGAGGAATTTTAGGATTGTATTTAGCACTTTCAGGATTCGTTCTTGGATCGATGTACTGAGGGTTCAAGTCCCAAACTGTAGGAACAGATGCAGGGTTGAAATCGTCAAGACACCACTCCGATACGTTACCTGACATATCATACAATCCATAATCATTTGGGAAGTATGCCTGCACGGGCGATGTGTAAGCAAAGCCGTCGTCGTAGAAGTTACCGCGGCCGGGTTTGAAGTTCGCCAGCATACATCCTTTTGAGTTACGGATGTAAGGGTTACCCCATGGATATTTTGCCATATCGCGGCCGCCGCGTGCTGCATATTCCCATTCTGCTTCTGAAGGGAGACGGAACGCAGGCATCGGGAAATCGCCAACGCTCTTTCTGTAATCGTTCAGGTATGCTGTTCTCCATTTTCCAAAGAATACGGCTGCATCCCAGTTTACACCAACTACGGGATACGCATCGTAGCCAGGGTGCCAGTAATAATAATCCTGGATCGGATCGCCCATATGGTGAGCAAAGTCCCTAACCCATGCTGCTGTATCAGGATAGTACTTTTGACGGAATGTTTCCGCATCAACAGTTTCAAAACCTTCGATGCTTCCATTATCCACCAGGAAGAAATTTGTAAACTGCCGTACTCGTTGTTGGTGATCTCAGTATCATCCATGAAGAATGAACCGATCGTAACCTGCTTATTGAAGTTGATCTGCGTCGATGCAGGATCTTCATCGGCCTGACCCATATGAAATGTCCCTGCAGGAATTGGGACCATACCATAGGGAATGGTCATAACCCAACCTTCTCGTCCTGGAACGCCAACCAGTTCACCCTGGTCGCCACCCTTTTTGCCGCCCAGGCCAAGCAATCCACAGGCACTTGCAACCAGCACCTGCCAGGACCAAAACTACCTTTGAAACAACCGATTTATTCATACTTAATTCTCAGTTTTCTGTGCTAAAAATTTGAGGCTATAAAATTACGTTCCTTCACCTTACTTTTTTGAAGAAACGTTTCACAAATTCCGCAAATTCGTAAAAAACCAATATCATTTGTCGGTTAGTGCCTATACCGAGGGGTTCGAACGACTTTTTTACCGCTACCCGGATTCACCGGAAGATCGTAACTCAGCATAAATTCCAACGAAAAGTTTTCCTTTGCCGCACGGTCCTTTACGATGAAGTCAATAGCAGTACCCAGTTTCAATGACTTGTCCTTGAGAAAGGCGTAACCTAATAATAAACTTGCAGCCTCTGATTGTCTAAACGCTAATCCTCCATACATCGTATCTTTTATGTGCGCAATTCCTGCAACATCAACTTGTGTCTTGTTTAGATCCGTTCTTACGGCCGCGCTAAATTGAAGTTTGAGATCAAAACTTACCTCATAAAAATATCCTCCTGTAAAATTGATGTGGTTTTCAAGCGCACCACGGGCACTGTCTGCTCCAAAATCAAATTTTGATCGCAATAAGTGATTAACTCCTACACCTGCATAATATTTCTCTGCGCGGTAAAAAACGCCAGTGCCAAGGTCAGGTCTTACCTGCGATTCTTTTCCTTCATTAATAAGCGGATCATGGATTGTATATAGCGCGGTACTTTGTCCCAGTCTATGGTTTGTGAATATACACCAACTTTAATACCGAAGCTAAGTTTGGTCTCTTTGATACCAAGGTGATAAGCATACATCACCTGAGCTTCGAAGTTATTCATGGGTCCAAGTTTGTCGTTTACGACATATGCGCCGAAACCACTCGAATTTATAAATGGGTGTATTGAAACTCACCATTTGCGTCGTCGGTGCACCGCCATCGCCAAAGCTTGATTGATATCCTATCCATTGGCTGCGATGAACAGCAGTAATCGCGTCACACCATCGACACCAGCATAAGCAGGAGTCATATACAGGTTATTAAACATGTATTGTGTGAAGAGCGGATCTTGCTGTGCAAACGCACATGCCCGAAACCAAGCAGTAAAGCGTATAAAAAATCCTTTTCAGCATTAAGATTAAAAAATAGGATCTAAAGTAAGCGTTTTTTTACGACACTTTCAACAAATGTAATTAAAGTGTAATAAAAACGATCACTTTGTAAAATTCAATGAATGAAGTAGTTATTTGATGCCGTTCGCCTTCTTAATGTACAGTTCAAGGGCACCGGTCATCGGACGGGCATTTGGCAAGTGGCGCTTCAATATCGAGGATTAATCCAGCATCACGGCAGCCTTGGCGGTTGTAGGACCGAACACTGCAATGCGGGTGTTGTTTTGTTTGAACTCCGGGAAATTTACGAACAATGAATTGATTCCTGACGGACTGAAGAAAGCCAGAATGTCATAAAAAACTTCCTTGAGGTCGGAAAGGTCAGACGCAACGGTATGGTAGATGATCGCTTCGGTATAATGATATCCTCCTTCTTTCAGAAAATCGGGAATGTCGTTCTTCCGGATATCAGAACAAGGGAACAAGATACTTTTCACTTCTTGTGCTTCTTGAGCATCTCCAGAAGATCCTGCGCGGTCTTCAGACCGGTAAAGATCTTACGCTTACGGATAACAATATACTTCTGAAGATAATTTGATGTCTGCTCGGAGATACAAAAGTATTTCATCTCCGGAGGCATCTCAATTTTCAGTTCCTGGCAGATATGAAAAAAATGGTCGACAGCATTCCGGCTGGTAAAGATGATCGCCGTATGATGGAGGATATCTATCTTCTGTTTTCTGAATTCCTTTACAGGAACAGGTTCTACCTGAATGAATGGCCTGAAATCAATTTTCAGGTTAAACTTTTCAGCCAGTTTCAAATAGGGAGAATTAGCGTCAGCAGGAGCTTCTTGGGTTACCAGGATACTCTTTACCTTGCGCATCCTGTCAGTAGCAATTTCACTCATCACGTAAAGAAATTCAGGCTAATAATAAAGGACCTTAATTGTAATAAGAAAGGGTATTAATTCTGTGGCACAAATGTACGAAAATAAATGGAACATCGAATGTTCGAGTTGACGCTGCAGTTTCAAAACGATCAGGATCATCCATCCGGCGAACACCCAGGACACTGTGCCAAGAAGAAAATTGTAAAATCCCTCCTGGTATCCATGTTTGATAAAATACAGAAATAGCACTACGGTAAGCACCCCAAATACGCCCACAAGAAGTCTTACCCAGTTAAAGAAATGAACACCACCGATCTCCTTCATTCCAAATACGTACGATAGCCCGAATACCATCACGATCTTGGAAAAAACAATGCCAACACAATAGAGCTAAGTTCCGCCCATTGCACCACGGCATCCCAGAATGTAGTCGCTTGAAAAAAAAGCGCAGTAGGATATTCGTGGGGCAGAAAATGATAGATGATCATCAGGAAATAGCCCAGCATCAGGCTGCTGTAGGCATAAAACAAAATGTTGATACTGCTGGTGATTCGTGACCGGGACTGACCATCCTCGCCTTCACGCATCGAAAATATTTTAACAACAGAAAAATAATCTGAAGCGAGCTTAGGATTCAGCTTCGTTATTGTGATCAGCATCATCAGCAATACAAGAATGCCAACAACAGCAAAGTCCCTGAAAGAAGAATAATGCGGCGCTAGCATTTCACCAAAGGCAGATCCCCCGGTCTTAGAAATAACCGCGGTCTGTAATCCACCATCGTGGATCTCCCGCTGGTGAACAGCAACCTGAAGCAAAGGCGACTGAAAGTGATCACTTAAGCTGTCGATGTTCAGGCTAAGTGGCGCAGAAGCCTTGGCTGCAAGTTGACCGTTGATAAAAAGGGTAAACGACGAGGGACTGCTCACCAGAAGGTGCATGCCTGAAAAGGCCGTTGCCTCCACCACAAAATAGATTGTAGTCACCTTCCCGCTTTGCCGAAAGGGAACATACTTGCCGTCATCATAGACCTTCCATTCATTGTGCAGGTCCTTAACAATAGCCTGATCCTGTGCGCCACTTTGGAACGTGATGACAGCAAAAAGTAGTGTTACCGCTAAAACGATGTTACCCTTCATGATCTGATTGCAAAAGTATCAGAATCTCCCCTCATATCCGAAATGGACGTAAGTTTGTTCCCCAAATGGCAGGCATTTATATCCATATTCCTTTCTGCAGGCAGGCGTGTCATTATTGTGATTTTCACTTCTCAACAAATCTTGAAAATCAGAATATGCTTGTGAATGCGCTGGCATCAGAGATTGAATTGCAAAAAGGGTATTTGGAAGGTGGGGCGATCGAAACCATTTACTTCGGAGGCGGGACGCCATCACTTTTGTTGCCATCAGAACTCGAATTGCTCTTTAAAACGATCAGAAAAAATTTCACAATACAATCAAATGCCGAGATCACATTGGAGGCCAATCCCGATGACCTTTCGCCTGGCAAGCTGGAGGACTTAAAAAGTATTGGTGTAAACAGATTGAGTATCGGCATCCAGTCTTTCGACGATGAGATTCTAAGATCCCTGAACAGGGTTCATGATTCGTCGATGGCCAGAAGAAGTATTGAAAGCGCTTATGCCGTGGGATTCAATAATATCAGCATCGACCTGATATATTCCATCCCCTCACAGGAGGATGATCTTTGGAGAAAAAATATACTGGAAGCGCTAAGGTTTCAGCCGACCCACATATCCGCATATTCCCTGACCATCGAAGAGAAAACAGTTTTCGGAACATGGGCTGCGCGGGGCAAATTCAAGGCGGTGGACGACGACCATTCCGCACTGCAACTGCAGCTACTCGTCGAAATGCTTACAGCAGACGGCCTCGAGCAATATGAGGTTTCGAATTTCTGCAGGCCCGGCTATATGTCCCGCCACAACAGCAACTACTGGAGGGGTAACTCATATCTGGGGATCGGACCGAGTGCGCACTCTTACAACGGAGTGAGTAGGCAACACAATGTCAGCAACAACTTTCATTATGTTGAAAACATTCAAAAGAAGAAGGTCCCGTCAAGCCTCGAGATCCTTACACGGGAAGATAAGATCAACGAGTATCTGCTGACGCGCCTTAGAACGTCATGGGGTGCGGACCTTGAACAGCTAAGGCTGGATTTTGGAATAGACATCGTAGCCGATAATGCAACATACCTCGATCAGCTTCAGCAAAACGCGCTTGCCGTATTACAAAGTGACACCCTTGTGCTGACCGGAAAAGGTAAATTGCTGGCGGATAAGATCGCTTCGGATCTGTTCGTGCTGCCTGATTCGCGCTAAGGCGAGGTACTGAATATCAAAGAAAGTTTGTAATTTCCCATGTGTTTGTATAATGAGGACTGAAGAGGAAAAAAAAGTATACATGCTCCTGAAGGCCGTCATCTTTCATTACCACGGTCTTGATGAAGAGGAGAAAAAAGATCTGATAAAGACCGCAGAAGAACTTGATGCGCACGAGCAGTACAAGTGGGCGCTGGACTTTGTTGCGCAAGATTACATTACTGCCTTTGAGCGGGCGCGCAATTATCTCAACGATATCATCAGTGACTATCCAAAGGATAAGCGGATAGAGCTCATCAACATGGTATGGCAAGCCAATAACATAAAGGGATATGTTACGGAGATGGAAGCAACAGCAATGCTGAAGCTGGCCAGGGACTGGAATGTACAGCGTGAACTGATAGAACTCGTGCTTAAATAGCGACGAATTACTCAGGACTCAGGACTACTAAGACTAATTTTACTATCCATTCATTGACGCAAGGAACTCTTCATTGTTTCGGGTGCCTTTCATTTTGCTTTGCAGGAATTCCATCGCTTCAATGGAATTCATATCCGCCATATATTTGCGGAGTATCCATACACGCTGTAGTTCTTCTTCTTTGAGCAGCAGATCTTCGCGACGTGTACCGGAAGCCGGTACGTCGATGGCAGGATATATCCTTCTGTTGGACAAGCTTACGGTCGAGCTGCAATTCCATGTTACCTGTACCCTTGAATTCTTCAAATATCACTTCATCCATTTTCGATCCTGTGTCAATCAGGGCTGTTGCTATGATCGTCAGTGAACCGCCGTTTTCGATTTTCCGGGCAGCACCGAAGAAACGCTTAGGTTTGTGAAGCGCATTGGCATCCACACCACCAGAAAGGATTTTTCCGGAAGAAGGAACCACTGTATTGTAAGCACGTGCGAGACGTGTTAAGGAATCCAGGAGGATCACAACGTCATGACCACACTCAACCATTCGTCTTGCTTTTTCCAACACGATGCTGGCAACTTTTACATGGCGTTCAGCTTGTTCATCAAAAGTAGAAGCGACAACTTCAGCCTTTACGCTGCGCGCCATATCCGTTACTTCTTCCGGACGTTCATCAATAAGCAATACGATAAGGTAAACTTCAGGATGATTTTCAGCGATCGCATTGGCAATATTTTTTAGCAACACCGTTTTACCGGTCTTGGGCTGAGCGACGATCATACCGCGTTGTCCTTTTCCGATCGGTGAAAACAGGTCGAGGATACGGGTAGAAAGGTTATCAGGTGTCGTGCTGAGTCTTAGTTTTTCATTCGGGAAAAGTGGCGTCAGATATTCGAATGCAACGCGATCGCGGATCTCTTCAGTTGTCTTTCCATTGACGGACTCTACTTTAAGAAGGGCAAAATATTTTTCACCTTCTTTAGGAGGGCGGATAAATCCTTTTACTGTATCGCCGGTCTTGAATCCAAATAATTTGATCTGTGACGGAGATACATAGATATCATCGGGGCTTGCCAGATAGTTGTAGTCTGATGAGCGCAGGAATCCATATCCATCCTGCATGATCTCAAGAACGCCTTCATTGCTGATTGCGCCGTCAAATTCGCGGATAGCGTAGACGGAATTGTTGTGGTCTTTCTTCACGCGCTTCATTTTTCTGGGGCCTTATGATCCTCACGATCATGGATTCAGGTTTCGGGCTCTGCTGCGTTATTGCTATTGGGAGATGACGTTTCAAAATTTATGTCGATCGAATCTAAGATCTCATCGGATGAAATCATTGATTCAGCTTTAGGGGGCGCTGGCGGAGGCGGCTGTGTAACATTTTCACGTCTTCTGGGCCGCATTTTTCGTTCAGGTTCCTGCTGCGGTAGTTGCCGTGGGTCCCGCCAGTACTGGTAACCGCTTTCTTTTCTGCAGCTGCTGCTTCTCCGTCCGAAACGGCTTGCTGATCGAGGATTTTGTAGATAATGTCTTGTTTTGAAAGCTTTTTGGCGTTCTTTACGCCCATCTCCTCTGCAATTTCCTTTAACTCTGAAAGAAGCCTGACATTCAGGTCGTCAATAGTGTACATGTGTGATTTAAAAATGGATTGATTAAAAAAGATTGGTTGAATAGTAATTGTAATCAGCTGGGCTGAAATTAGGGTCATGGGAACAACTAACTAGAAAACAAAAGATTTCGATAAGTAAAATCCGGATTTATATTCAGAGGGCTTGAGATAAAGCCATATGACATTGCAAGTATAGCCACATTTTTTGACTATTATCAAATTCATAAAAATATTTTTATTCGGCGGCAAAAGGCCTCCAGAGGATGCAAAAAAACTAATTTTAGCGCACTTAAAATAGACTAAACATGTTACAGGCTGCTGTAATTCGCGAGCAATACGACGACGTGCGTGGAGGGCCTGCGCAAAAAGAAACTTCAAAACGCCGCTGACATTCTGACCAACATAATCGACAAGGACAATTCCCGCAAAGAAACGCAGCGAAAACTAGATGATCTGAAGGCCAAAGCAAATGCCGATGCCAAGAAGATCGGTGAATTGATGAAGTCCGGCAAGACCGAAGAAGCTACTCGCTGAGGAATGCCATAGCGCAATCGAAGGATTCTACCAAATCTCTGGAAACGACTTTAGCGGCAACTGAAACAGAGCTGACTGACCTTCTTTATAAAATTCCCAACGTTCCCCATGAGAAAGTACCAGCGGGCACCAGTGCTGACGACAATATAAATGTACATCAGCATGGGGACTATCCCTGTGCTACCCAAAGATGCATTGCCTCACTGGGAGCTTATCAAAAAATACGACATCATTGACTTTGATCTTGGCAATAAAATATCAGGCGCGGGGTTTCCGGTTTATAAAGGCAAAGGCGCTAAACTGCAACGTGCCCTCATTAATTATTTTCTGGATGAAGCTGACAAACAGAACTACAAAGAAATCCAACCTCCGATCGTAATAAACGAAGCCTCCGGTTACGGAACCGGTCAACTTCCCGATAAGGAAGGACAGATGTATTTTATTCCAGCGGACGGACTATACCTTATCCCAACCGCTGAGGTTCCCATCACCAATCTTTATCGCGACATCATCATAGCTGAGCATGAACTTCCCATAAAAAATGTGGGCTATACGCCATGTTTCAGGAGAGAAGCAGGAAGCTGGGGTGCGCACGTACGCGGACTTAACAGGTTGCACCAGTTTGATAAAGTAGAGATCGTTCAAATCCGCAAGCCCGATGAATCCTACACGGCACTAGATGAAATGTGCACCTATGTGCAGGGCCTGCTCGAAAAACTTAAACTCCCCTATCGCAAGTTGCTATTGTGTGGTGGTGACATGGGATTCAATTCCGCGCTTACCTACGATATGGAAGTGTTTTCCTCCGGGCAACAGCGATGGCTTGAAGTAAGCTCCGTCAGCAACTTCGAAACGTTTCAGGCCAACAGGCTGAAGCTGCGTTATAAGAACAGCGATGGCAAAACACAGCTGCTTCATACGCTGAACGGAAGCGCAATTGCATTGCCGCGGATCGTAGCAGCCCTTCTCGAAAACAACCAGGGTAAGGATGGCATACGGATTCCTGATGTACTGGTGCCTTATACAAAATTCGACATGATTAACTGATTTATTCCAACCAATAAAGGTGTTGGATCATTCCGGCACCTGACCAATTTCACTGCCATGATGATCGACACCTCACAAGCAATCATAACATCCATATCTGTTCATGGCATTGGCAACCGCAGCAACGAAGGCACTTTAAAACTGTCTGACCAGTCATTACACGTGGAAAGCGACTTGCTTCATTCGCTACTCCTTAGCTATTTCACCGCTTCCTTCAGACTGCCTGAATATTACTGTTTTGCAATTGATCCCTTGAAAGAACCCAATCCTGTTCACGACACTGTGCGCAGTATATTCAACGACCAGAGTTCATTGCATGCAAATTCAATAGTGCTTGCCGAACAGCTTTACCAGATCACACAACATCCGAATATCAAATCAGGTGAATTGTATACAGTGTATTTCACGGGACTCGGTATTAAAGACAAAACATACAATGCGCTTGGCATCTTCAAATCGGAAACAAAAGAAAAATATCTCAGGCTGAGCGAGCGCAAAAAGAGCTTTCAGGTATCGGCGGAAGAAGGGATAAACATCAACAAGCTCGATAAGGGCTGCATCATTCTCGACGACAATGCAGACGAAGGATACAGGATACTGGTGGTCGATACATCCAATCGTTCGGACGCACATTTCTGGAAAGATGATTTCCTCGGGTTAACACCATTGCTGGACGCTTTCCATCAGACGCACAATTTCATGAACCTGACCCGGCAATATGTGGGGGATCAGTTGGATGAAGAGTTCAGTGTCTCTAAAGGCAGACAAGATCGATCTGCTGAACCGCTCGATGGATTTCTTCAAATCGCGGGAAGAATTCAATCAAAAAGAATTCGAGAATGAAGTGCTCAGTGATGACTCCGTCATCAAATCGTTCCGTAATTACGAAAAGACGTTCATGAGCGAAGCTGACATTGCCGATAACTTTGAGATATCTGCACAGGCTGTAAAACGCCAGGCGCGTGTTTTCAAAAGCGTACTGAAGCTGGACAAGAACTTTCATATTTACATTCACGGCAACCGTGACCTGATCGAGAAAGGCTACGATGATATCACTAGGAGACATTATTATAAAATCTACTTTGATCAGGAAACTTGAAATGAATTGATCAATTCCTTAGTAACTTAGTCAGGTCAAACAAACTGTTATGGAAAATCAAAGTTTTGGCGAGCGGGTGAAACGCACATCCAGGAAAATCTTTAGGATCATCGTCTTTACAGTTATTATCGGTGCCGCAATTACATTCAGTTTTCTTTATTGGGGAACTTATGAAAGCGGCGTCATGGCGGGCAAGGTCCTTCGTATCAGCGAAAAGGGAATGGCATTCAAGACCTATGAGGGAAAAATCAATCTGGAAACTTTTGGCGCCTTGAGAGGTGCAAGTCCTATCGCGGAGTCTTTCGATTTTTCAGTTGAAAAAAGTGAAACGGATCTCATTAAAGAATTGGAACAGGTAGCACTGAGCGGTGAACGGGTCAACATGTATTTTGTTAAGCGTTATGTTGCTTTTCCGTGGCGCGGCGATACCAAATACTTTGCCACGCGCATCGAAAGACTCGGCCACGAGCAGTAGGTATAAGACGATCTTCCAATTTCAGTAGGATCTTGAGCCATGTTTTAAGACAAAGAATAGGAGAATACACAATACGCAGCAATCAATATACTGTTGTATAAGTGCCCGAAGCATGAGTCGTTGATAACATCAACTTCTTATGAGTTTATCAATTGAAGCATTTCGGATGCTGATTGTGTACTGTCTGCTGAATATTGATTATTCTCTATCTTTTTCAAGACAAGATCCCGTAATTTTTATGGGCTCGTCACCGATAGACATAGATAAAAAAAGGCCATTCTTTCGAACGGCCCTTTTCAGTATTCTAGGTTAGGTAGTTTATGCTGTAGCTGCGGAAGTTTCTTCGAATTTCTGGGAGATCTTTAGAACAACCGTCTTCTTTGCCTTGTAACCGCAATATCCGCATTGGAAATGCTTCAACAGTTGTCCTTCTTCAGCAACTGTCGGGGTCTTCAGGATCTCTTCACGAACAACTTTAAATGTTTGATAGTTACATTCAGGACATTGCAAAGCGTGCAGGTGACCGGAATAACGCTCGATCTTTACGTATCCTGTTTCTTCATCCTTCCATACATCATAGTCGACAGAGAAAACGTTTTCTTCGGCCTGCATACCTTCATCGAGATATGCATCTTCTTCTTGTTCTCCGAGTAATTTCATTGCCTTACCTGTCTTGGGAGAGATCCGTGGCTTGTAGCGAAGTGCTTTGAATCGTTTTTCTATAAAGAATGGATAATAGAATTTAAGCATGTTCTGAAGGATAAGGGCTACGATCATACCCATCGCAAATGTTGTAAAGCCCAGCACGAAAATCCAAAGAGTATTAAGCTTTTGGATGTTGGAATTTGCATAGAAGCAACATCCAACAATAAGAATTATAGCGGCAATCCAAAGCGTTTTGATCTCACTTTTGTTAATGTAATCATATTTCAATTTGGCATCATTCATTGTTGCAAGACGAATAACGTGGTAGAGAACGATCAGGATGGAAATTGCCCAATGCCACATATGCAACGCTTTTCGCCATTGCATTCCAAGAGTCATAATTTTCGGTAACAATATCTTCCATGGTTGCGGATTGGTTATAGGGATTCTTAATATAGCAAATATAAATGCCTGTTTCTATTTTACCTAGCGGGTAATGGCATATAATGCGTTAAACGGCCCAAAGGTATAACAGAATAACAATCAGTTGTGATACTCGGTCACCGCGGAATGGTAACCGGGGAGGTCATGTTTTCTTTAAAAAATCCTTAATTCCGGCCACCGATTCAACTGATTTTTCAAACATACCCATGTGGGCAACATTCTTCAGGATATGAATTTTGCCCTTTTGACAATGCCTTGACTGTTCAACCACTGAAGTCGCAGGTATTCCAGGATCTTTGTCACCGGCTAAGAACAGTGTAGGTTTTTTAAAGTTTTTCAATGTTTTAATGCGTTCTGGACGATCGCGCATTGCCTTTGTGTACCCAATTATGGTCTCCGCATCTGTGGTTGCGGCTATTTGTTTGACCAACTCAATGTCTTCATGCTGAGGATCGCTGAAGAGCGGACCGATGAAACTTGTAGTGAATGCAAGTGCGCCATTCTTTTTCACGAATTCAACAACCTTGTTCCTGGATTCTTTGCGCTCATCCGAATCGGCATAAGCTGTGGAGTGAAACATGATCAGTTTCTGAAACAATTCCGGCTTCTTATCGATCATCGCCAGCGACACATACCCTCCCAGTGAATGTCCAACCAAAATTGCATTGCTAAGTTTATGAGCATCCATAAACTGAAGTACATTTTCTGCAACGTCGTCTATTGTAAAGCCGTCAGGAAGGATTGGACTTTTTCCAAAGCCCGGGAGATCAATGGTTACAACGGTGTTCGCATCGATAAACTTCTCCGCGAAATTATCCCAAATCCCTTGATGAAAAGGAAATCCGTGAATGAAGATCATGACTTCACCATTACCGCGCTGTCTGGAAAAAAGTGTTTTCATCAGAATTTCGAAACGGAATCCAGCATACCGATCACGGCTCGTTCAATGCCATCGGCGTCAAATCCACATTCACGATGCAACTCATGCTGCTCACCATGCTCTATGACGCGGTCGGGGATCCCGAGACGCCTGACTTCTGCCTGGTAATTGTTATCTGCCATGAATTCGAGGATGGCCTACCGAATCCACCTTGAATGCAACCATCTTCTACTGTGATGATTTTTTTGTACTTCCGAGAAAACCTCATGAAGCATTTCTTCATCCAGAGGTTTTACAAACCGCATATCATAGTGACCAATGCTGATATTCTGTTTTGCCAGACGCTCACGAACGGTTACGGCATAGTTGCCTATATGTCCAATCGTAAGTATCGCAAGTTCGCCGCCTCCGCTTATTTTTCGTCCTGTACCGATCTTTATTTCGTGCATGGGTGTCTTCCAATTCGGGCATGACACCTTGCCCTCGCGGATATCGTATTGAGAACGCCTTGTCTATCCGTGGCAACTGAGCAGTATACATCAGGTTGCGCAGTTCCGACTCATTCATGGGTGCAGCGACAATCATGTTCGGCAGACACCTGAAGTATGCAATGTCATAAGCCCCATGGTGCGTTGGTCCGTCCGCCCCTGCAAATCCTGCGCGATCCAGGCAGAAATTCACTGGCAGATTCTGTATGCAGACATCGTGGATCACCTGGTCATAGGCACGTTGCATGAATGTGCTGTAAATATTACAGAATGGGATCAGCCCTTGTGTGGCTAACCCGGCAGAAAATGTAACGGCATGCTGCTCGGCAATACCAACATCGATAGCACGGTCGGGCATTTCCTTCATCATGATATTCATGCGAAGAACCCGACGGCATCGCCGGGGTAATTCCAATGATCTTGTCATTCTGCCTTTGCCAGCTCCACCAGCGTGTGACCAAAAACATCCTGGTAATTGGGTGGCTGGGGGCTTTCGTACGACTTTCTTGTGTATCTCGCCGGTGATCTTGTCAAATTTCCCGGGCGCATGCCAGGTCGTTGCATTGCCTTTCTCCGAGGGACCATAGCCTTTGCCCTTTACCGTTATGCAATGCAGTATCTTCGGACCTTTGATATTCTTCAGATCATTAAGCACCGTGACAAGGTGGTTGACATCATGGCCATCAACCGGACCGAAATATCTCAGGTTGAGCGACTCGAACAGATTACTCTGACTTAATAATGCCGCCTTGATACCCGTTTCAACCTTTGACACGATCTCCTGCGCGCTCTTTCCGAACATCGAAAGTTTGCCCAGCAAATTCCATGCTTCGTCCTTTATCTTATTGTATGTCCGTGCTTGTGGTGATGTCCGTGAGGTAATCCTTGAGCGCCCCTACGTTGGGGTCAATGGCCATGCAGTTATCATTGAGAATGATAAGCAGGTTAGTATCTGAAACGCCGGCATGGTTCAATCCTTCGAAGGCCATCCCTCCGGTTAACGCACCATCACCAATGACGGCGATGTGCTGCTTATCCTCGATCTTCAGATACTTCGAAGCGGCAGCCATTCCGAGAGCGGCCGAAATTGACGTCGACGAGTGTCCAACACCAAAAGTATCGTATTCGCTTTCTTTTCTTTTGGGAAAACCTGAAAGGCCTTTATACAGCCTGTTGGTATGGAATTCTTCTCTGCGTCCGGTCAAGTATTTTATGTCCATAAGCCTGGTGGCCGACGTCCCACACCAGTTGATCGTAGGGCGTATTAAAAACGTGATGCAACGCGACCGTAAGTTCTACAACGCCAAGGCTGGCGCCAAAATGTCCGCCGTAAACAGAAACGTTATCGATGATAAACTGTCCGGAGCTCTTCACAAAGCTGCACCAGTTGGGCCTGATCCAGTTTTTTGACGTCCTGCTGGGCCATTGATCTGTGCTAAGAGTTTTCCAGGTGTGATCAGCATCTGTCGTTAATCTTAACAAACGTTGAAGGTAAGTGTTTTAGCCTGCATTTCAACTTTCAAACAAGCAACAAAGGTAGTTATTTCCACGGTGTCCTCATTTTTTAGTGGATTATAAATAAATTTGTCCCCCATGATGACAACGCAGGAGAATTTTGAGGTTAAACTGCCGCTTTTTGAAGGTCCTTTTGATCTTTTATTGTTTTTTATCGAACGTGATGAGCTGGATATCTATGATATCCCCATTGCCAAGATCGCAAGTGATTTTCTGGATTATATCAGGCTGATGGAAGCAGCTGAACATGGACGTGGCCAGCGAGTTCATTCTGGTGGCGGCAACGCTGATGCGCATCAAGTCAAAGATGCTGCTGCCCCGGCCACAGCTTGACGAACAGGGCAATGAAATTGACCCGCGCGAAGAACTTGATCAAGCATCTGCTGGAATACAAAAAGTATAAATCAGTGATCGATACTTTCCATAAGATGGAAGAAGTCGAGCTGATGAAAGAAAAGCGCGGTAACCTGATGAAGGAACTGAGGGCCCTTGCAGAAAGACGAATGTTGAGGCAGAACTTACAGGATGTAACGATCTTCAAGCTGATGACTGTCTTTGAAAAAATCCTGAAACGCCACGAGGCTGAAAAAAACAAACCTGTTCACCAGGTCATCCAATATCCATATACTGTCGAGGACCAAAAGAAATATATTGTGGATGAGCTTTCGTCCAGAGAAACGGATGTCATTCACAGAAATACTCGAGTCGTATCCTACGCGGATAGGGCTGATCTTCAACTTCCTGGCTATCCTGGAAATGCTCGCATTGCAAATGCTGACCATTCAGATTGGTGAAGGCTATAGCAATTTTTGGGTGTCTAAAGCAGAGACCGAAACGGTTCTTTAAGAGTTGAGCACGGACTTTTCACGGCAAAGTATCCCAATAAGGGGTCTTATGTTAAGCGGTTAACTTTTTGTAAAAGCCCCTTGCATACTCAACGATCCTAGGTCTTTCTTCATTCACGTTGTACTTGTAGTAGGGTTCATCTGTTATCCGGGCTCCCTGGCTCCCCGGCCGTGAGGCCGCGTCTTTGGACCGCGACTTAATTTTACCTGGGCGTAGGTTCAAACATTCTCTACTCATTAGGGAAAAATTAGCTAAATCAATTTCATCGACATCTACGATAAAATTAGGCCGCTAACCCAAAGACTGGAAATCAAATGCATCAGGCCTCCAAGGTTTAAAATGCAGCCTGTTTAGAAAATCCGATGAGATTACAGAGTTCTATAGAAGACGCAAAGGGCGCAAAGTAAACGCAAAGAAAGGCTTAGCGGTCCTTTGCGCTCATTGCGTCTTTGCGGTAAAGGGATTAGCAGGTAAAGCTCAACGTAAACACACTGCCTCTCCCCGGAACGGAACGCACCATGATGTTTCCTTTTTGCTTCTGCATGATCTGCTGGGATATACTTAGTCCTATGCCAGAGCCACCTTTCTTGGTGGAGTAGAACGGGATGAAGATCTGATCTATGTCCTCGGGTGCTATGCCGCATCCGGTATCCGAAATATTAATGTTTACATACCTGTTACCTTCATTATCAACTTCGATCCGGATGGTCTTGCCCGCTTTGAAATTTGACATAGATTCCATCGCATTCTTGATCATATTAATAAGCACCTGCATCGTCAGATTTTTGTCAGCCAAAACACTTTGAGCGGTCTGATCGCCGGAAATATGGAATGCAATTTCTTCCCTGCTGAATTCCTGACTGAAGAGCCGGTTAATTTCATTCAGCAACTCCTTTATCTCGACCCTTGCGAGAACCGGTTCGGGTATCTGGTTCACGCTTTTAAAATTCTGCACAAATTCCTTAAGTGATTTGCTGCGCTGATCGATGGTCAGCAGACTTTCGAGAATATCGGTGCGTTCCTCGGGTAACAAACTTCTGTTCTCGGCTTCTGACTTTGATACCATTTCATATATGTACGATGACAGCGTTGACAAAGGGATCGCTGAATTTGATATTTCATGTGTAAGTACCCGCAGCAACTTTTGCCAGGCCTCTGCTTCTTTCGCGATGAGCTCACTGCTGACATCGGTAAGAGCGATCAGCTTCAGGTCATTTTTATGAAACAGCAAATGGCGGGAAGTAACGGAAAGAAAAACGGTCTTGCCTTTTAGCACCAGCTTGTATGAAGACTTTTCTCCATCATGAATTTCCCGTAAAAACTCCGGCAGACCAGAATCTACACGCCACAGTGAGTCGATCTTCTGAAGGAATGGTATCTGAAAAAGATTCTTTGCTGCATTGTTGATAAGGAAAACATCCGCTCCGTCCTCCTGAAAACAGATCAACGGTACGGCTGCATGCTCTACGATGACCTGCAGCAATTGGTGCTGCGATTCTTTATCGTGGCGAAGATTCTTGAATGTGTCATTCAGTTGATTAAAGGCGTGATGAAGATCATAGTCAGGCGACTTCAAGCTTTCCGAGAATGTTACTGAAAAATCATTCTGCCTCAAGGACTGAAGGAATGCAGTAAGTTTTCGCTCGGACTGATCAACGAACGAGACTGTCTCGTAGAATAGCGCCACCGTGGCAAGCGCTGTCCAGATACTAGCCATCCAGTATGGCGAATCGAACATGAGAAATCCTGTCAAACAACCAAGAAAACAAATTCCTATCAGCCTGATGGCAACTTTAGGCCGGAACGATCTCTTTATGGTGACCTTGGATGCCAGCGGAATGTCAATTGCCTGAGAGTTCATTTTTTTTACTGATGCGTGTTATGATACGCTGAGTCCGTATGCTTCAATCTTGCGGTATAGTGTGGTCCGACCAATGCCAAGTTCCTCGGAGGCGCGGGTAAGGTTACCATTGCATTTCCTGAGTACCTGCCGGATCACATCACGTTCAACATCTGAGAGGTTAAATGTTTTGACCGCCTGCTCTTCCGTTGAAGGCTGCGGGACCAGTTGAAAGTCATCAGCGGTCAGCGTAGTTCCTTTACTGAGGATAACGGCGCGTTCTACGGAGTGCTGAAGCTCGCGAATGTTACCTGGCCATGGGTAGCGCGACAGTTGCTGTAATAGCGAAGGCGAAAGATCGAGTTGCTTGTTATATCGTTTACAAAATTCTTCGAGATAATAATTGGTAAGCAATGGAATGTCGTCTTTTCGCTCCCTGAGGGGTGGCAGCCTGATCTCTACAGTTTTGATGCGGTAGAAAAGATCCTGCCTGAAAGCGCCGGTTCTTACGAGGTCATCGATGGCCGCATTGGTGGCACAGATGATGCGTACGTCCAGGTCGATCACTTTGTTAGATCCAACTTTGCTGACACTCCTGCTCTGAAGCACAGAAAGCAGCTTTATCTGAAGTTCTTGAGAAAGATTCCCGATCTCATCTAAAAAGAGTGTTCCCTTGTTGGCCAGTTCAAACTTCCCAATGCGCGTCTCCTTTGCGTCTGTAAATGAGCCCTTTTCATGACCGAACATCTCTGACTCAAATAACGTAGTGGGTACTGCTCCCAGGTCTACGGCAATAAACGGTTCTTCCGCCCTGTTCGATTGGTTGTGAATAGCATGAGCCACCAGTTCCTTACCTGTACCGTTCTCTCCCAGTATCAAAATGTTGGCGCTGGTCGATGCCACCTGGTCTATGGCATGAAGCACCGGTTGCATACCCGGCGAAGAAGCTATGAAGATGTTATGATTTCTGTTAAGATGATGATTCAACGCCTTTTGCTTCGACCGCAGATCGCGGTTTTCTTTTCTGGATCGCGACTGCTGGAATGCGTTGATCATTGTCGTCACCAGTTTTTCCTTGTCCCATGGTTTGGCCAGAAAATCGACTGCCCCTTCTTTGATGGACTTTACCGCCAGCTCGATATCACTGTACGCTGTTTGCATGACGACCTGGGTCTGAGGTGAGATCTGGCGTATGCGATTCATCCAGAAAATACCCTCATTACCTGACGTCACCCCTGCCTTGAAATTCATGTCGAGAAGGACGACGTCAAAATCCTGCTGCTTCATCACAGACTCAAGGGTTTTCGGAGATGAAAGCGTCTCGATCTTCTCAAAGTAATTTTTGAGTATCATTCGTGTTGTCAGCAACACGTGCTCATCATCATCTACGATCAATATGTTACCGAAGTACTTTTTCATCGGGAGCGTTCTCTAATTTACGTTTTTTATCGACATGCCTTCGCGGTAGCTTAGCGCCCTCTGCGGCTTTGCGGTAAAGTAATGGTTGGTTAACCCTTCAAATGCTGCGTACTTCACCGCGGAGACGCGATGGACGCTGAGTTACCGCGAAGTAAAATCATTCATTCTTTAATGAACTCACGGGGTTCATGTGCGCAGCCTTAAATGTCTGATACCCGATCGTAAGCAATGCGATGAAGATCATAACCAATAGAGGTACAACAATAGTATCAGCGCTAAAGTGAATGCGTTGTGGATAATTCTCAAGCCAGCCGTCCAGCAACCATGCGCCGATGGGTATGCTGACGATAGAAGCAAGGAAGATAAGCTTCAAATATTCTTTGGAAAACAACCACATAATGCCGGAAGGCGAGCCGCCGAGTGACTTCCGTATTCCGACCTCCTTTGTCCGGCTGCCTGTATCAAAAAGGGACAATCCAAAAAGTCCCATGCAAGTGATGGTCACACCGATAATAGAGAAGAAACCGAAAACGCCTGCGAACTGTCTTTCCTCTTTATAAAATGTATCAAAGTAAGTGTCCAGGAAAAAATAATCCAACGGAGCATCATTGAAAAGGTCCGACCATTTATGTTGAATCACAGCCATTGTCGAAGAGAGATCCTGCGTTGAAAGCTTCATGACAAAAAATTTGATGCTAGTATCAAAGGAAGAGATCTCCCTATGGTGCATGACTAGCCCTTGAGGCGGTTCCTTCACTGAAGTAGAAAAATCCTCTATTACTCCAATTACGTCATAATGACGATCTCCTTCAGTTCTGTTCAGGACGATTTCCTGTCCTATGGCTGATGCGGGGGTGTCAAAACCAAGATCCCGTGCAGCACGTGCGGTAATTATCACCTTCGTCGTATCATCGGCCGGGTAACTGCTGAACGTTTTTCCCTCCAGCAGTTGCATACTCATTGTTTCAAGGTATTCGCCAATAGTAGCATTAAGTTGAAAGTCACCCATTTTTTGAGGATCACTTGGCCGGAAATAACCTTGGGCTCCATTGCCTTTTTCTCCGGGATAAACATCAGCGGCCCCAACGGTTTTCACATCTTTGAGATCCGACACGTTTATTTTCCAACGATCAAATGCCTCGTACCGTGTGTACGCAGAATCCAACTCGTCCAGCCGGATCACCAGTACCTGGTCCGTTGCAATTCCAAGGCTTTTATTTTGCATATAGTTCAGTTGATGAGCAATAACATAAATGCTCATCAACAGAAAAACCGAAAGTCCCACTTGCGCCAACACCAATCCTTTCCGAATTCTGGAGCCTGCCTGGCTCCTGCCGTAGACCCCTTTCAACACTCTCGCCGGATTGTAATTCGACATGACAAAGGCTGGATAAAAACCGGAAGCCACTGTCGATAAAATCAAAAAAATAAGCGCAATCGCCCAGAAGATTGGCTCCCTCCAAAGAATCCATTCGGCGTTGGATCCTATACTTTTTGCAAATAAGCCAAAGCCTATCTGTGTAATCGTAAATGCTAATAACAGGCTGATAGCATTCAGCGAAAAAAATTCGATCAGGAACTGAACAACAAGATTTCCGCGGCTTGCTCCATTGACCTTTCTCAAGCCAACCTCTTTTGCTCTGCGCAATGCTCTGGCCGTTGTGAGATTAATATAATTCACCCACGAAATGATCAGAATGATAACGCCCAGGGCAATAAAGAAGCTTATCATTCTTCGGTCTCCCGTAAATGCTATGGTGGAAATACCATTGCTATGGTATGGTTTATAAAAATGAAAGTTCTCGAATGGGTATAATTGAATGGTGCTTGTTGAGTTTAATTCTTTATTCATAACACTCAACTGCGAAGCGGCCGCCGCATTAATTTTGTTTTCAACTGCTGCCTGATCAGCACCGGGATGAAGCTTAACAAAGGTCTGAAAGATTCCCCAGTTCCACATGTTGTCCATTGTCTCACCGTACAGTAATACCAAAACATCGAATTGAATACTTGAATTGGGTAATGGGTTTTCCGTAACTCCCGTGACCTTAACCTCAACTGGGAATCCATAATATGAAAACCTCAGCATTTTATTTAGCGCTGACTCATTTCCGAAAAACTTCTCCGCCAACCTTTTCGTAATGACGATGCTGTAATGATCACTCAAGGCGCCTTCATGATTTCCTTCAATCATAGGAATGGAAAAGAAATCCAAAAATTGCGAATCCACCTGATACGCCTGAGCAACGCGGGTATAAAACAAAGTCTTTCCATTTTTTTCACGCCGCAAAATGAATTCGTCCCCTTTGTTCCATTTGAACGGAACAATTCTGACACTACTTTCCACCTCTGGAATTGAACGGGTTAACAATGGAGCGATAGCCGGTTGACATAAACCGTCCCCTGACCCTACGCTGCTTGTCCATTTCATATACGTGTAATATGTCCGGTCCTTGTCCTTGTAGTGTTTATCGAAGCTTAATTCAAAGTGAACATATTGGGTGATGATGAGGCTGGCTGCAATTCCAATAGCGAGTCCGAAAACAATGATGAAAGTGTACACACCATCCTTGATGCAATTGCGGGCAATTATTTTGAGGTAGTTGTAGAGCATGGGGGGTGTAGGCAATTAAGTTACCTCACTTAAGCCAAAGTTCATACCAGTGAACCGAATGTGAGCTATTACAGCCCAATGGGCATTAGTGCCCTTGAAATTTGTTCTGAAATGGAACAGCAATCGTTTCAGTCCGGAACAGTCTTATTGTTTCGACTTAGCGGTAAAGTAAATGGTTGGTCAACCCTTTGACAGTTCATACTTCACCGCAGAGACGCCACAGTCGCTAAGGACCGCCAGGGATGACTAAGTCTGAACCTTTTTTTCAATATTAACCTTAGCCGCGTCCTTTCTGTGAATCCACATATTAAGCAACTCGATCCCCAGTGCAAAAGCCATAGACACATAAATATATCCCTTCGGAACATGAACGTGGAATCCTTCGATCACTAACACAGTACCAATCATAATAAGAAATGAAATGGCCAGAATTTTCATCGCTGGATGCTTGTGAATAAAATCACTGATCCGGTTCAGAAAGATCAGCATGACACCTAACGATATTACGATCGCAGTTATGATCGTAACCAGATTGTCAGAAAGACCGATAGCTGTTATGATGGAATCAAGAGAAAACACCAGATCCAGCAGAAGAATTTGAACAAGTGCTGATCCTAAAGTGAGGTTCTTTACTTTTTTATCTTTTTCTTTTCCCTCCAGACGGGCGTGGATTTCTGATGTACTCTTACCCACTAAGAAAAGGCCTCCGGCTATCAGGATAAGATCCCGGTAACTTAAATCGAATTCGTTAATGGTTACGAACGGTTTACTCAATCCAATTATCCAGCTGATACCTAACAGTAAAATTATGCGGCCTGCAAATGCTAAACCTATACCTATGATCTGAGCTTTCTTCCGCTGCGACTCTGGTAAGCGCCCACTAACGATAGAAACAAACACGAGGTTATCTATCCCTAAAACAATCTCCAGAAAAGTTAATGTTAATAAGCTTACTATATTCTCAGCAGAGAAGAAGTCCATACGTCGATTGTTTTAAACGAATGTAGACCCTCTTGAAAATTATATGCCATTTACGACTGACCACATTTCGTTCAAAAATCCATGCCCGGGTGCCGTAGCAGGGGAATTATCTACACAACCGAGGAATCTCATTTTTCGATGCCCGATGTGTGTTGCAGCACGCGATCCTTCGCACGGGCACATGTTCATTTCTACTCTGCTCTCAGCGAGCTTACCGGACTCGTACACGCTGCCCGGTAAGTGTGATACCCCACGGTTACTACGGCGATGCCAAGCGCAACCAGTACCGGAATAATGGCAACGTCGACTCCAAGAGAGATCCTGTTCGGATAGCCACTCAGCCAGTTCTCCAATTGCCAAATGCCCAGGGGTAAAGCCAGTACCGACGCGACAACAATAAGTTTCAGATAGTCCCTGGAGAACAGCCACATAATACTTCGCACCGATCCACCGAGTGATTTTCGGATGCCGATTTCTTTTGTGCGGATGGTCGTATTGTATAAACTAAGACCATACAATCCCATGCAGGTAATAACTACGCCGATAACCGAAAAAAAGCCAAAGACGCCGGCGAACTGGTATTCATCCTTGTAAAGCGTATGAAAGAAATTGCTGAGGAAGAAGTAGTCGAACGGAGTTTCGGGAAATAGAGAACTCCATTCTTTCTTCAAGCCGGCAACCGCTTCGGTGGTATTGTTCCCTTCAAGCTTTACAATGAAAAAGTTAAAGTGGTCGGATCCCGTCCAGAAATACTTGTAGCGAAGGGCGTGCGTGAATAATGGCGTTTTCAACGACGTGGTAAAATCGGTAGTAATCCCGATGATCTCGAAAAGCTGGTCATCTCCTTCGAGCTTCAGCTTTTCCCCGACGGCAGACTCCAGGTCTTTGAAACCCAGTTCGATCGCTGATTTCTTGCTGATGATAAGTTTATTCAGTTCTCCGGGTTTTTCATCGTCGAAATCCCTTCCGTATAACAGCGAAATGTTCAAGGTCTTTAGATATCCTTCACTGACGTGATAGGTTTGAATTCCAATGCGCTGTTGTACTTCGGAGGGGCGTCTGAAAAACAGGAACATCATTTCTGTCTGACCGGGGTAAGTGCCGGCAGCGCATGTACTCTTAACAAAGGTCTGTTTGCTCAATTGATTTTTCCATCGCAGGTACGCGTCGGTCCGGTTAACCGCCGTATCGATCTCCATTGCGTTGACGACAAGAACCTGGTCAGCTGATTGCCCAAGGTCCTTGTTCTGCATAAAAAAAATCTGATTGGTAATGACATATATGCTGATCAGCAGTAACACCGATAACGTAAACTGAACTACTACGAGCCCTTTCCGCACGGTGCTGCCGCTCTGAGAGTTTGAAAAATTCCCTTTTAAAACCTTGGCGGGATTGTACGCTGACAGGATCAATGCAGGATATAAGCCTGATGCAAACGTCGAGAAGATGAGGAACAAGACAATGACAATCCAGAACATCGGATGAGTCCAGAATATCCACTCAGCTTTTGAACCAATAGCTTGGGCGAACGTTCCAAAGAGAAGCTGCGCGATAGTAAATGCCAGCATCATGCTGATGAGGTTCATGAAGAAATATTCGGTCAGGAATTGTTTGACCAGATCGATTGTCCTGGCGCCGTTGACTTTTCTCAATCCAACTTCCTTAGCTCTTTTCAGTGCTCTTGCGGTAGTGAGATTGATATAATTCGCCCAGGAAATGACAAGTATCAGACCCGCGAGAATTCCGAAGTAAACTATAAGCCTCTTGTCGCCTGAGAACCGTACCGCGCTATTGTTGTTGCCGATGTAAGGTTCATAAAAATGTATTGTTGAAAATGGGTATAACATGATCTGCTGCGAAATCCCATTGTCTTGCTCGGCAATTCGCAAAAATGGAGATGCTGCTTTGTTGATCGTTTTCTCCACATCCGCCATGTTCGACCCAGGCCGCACCTTCACATATGTTCTGTAAATAGGAAAATCCCAGGTTTCTTCGGTCCTCTTGGCCGGGAAACTCTTCAGCGACAACAGCGCATTGAACTGTATAGTGGAGTTTGCCGGTGGCGTTTCGGCAATGCCTACAACTTTGAATTGCATCATTGATCCGTATGATTGCAACTGTAACGTTTGTCCAAGGACGTCGCCATCCGGAAAAAACATATCAGCCATTTTTTTTGAAAGAATGATCGTGTTTCCTTCACGAAGCGCAGTTTTAGCGTCACCGCTTAGAAGCTTGATATTGAACATCTCGAGCAAGGATGCATCGGTATAGAAAAGAAAATCGCTTCGGATAAATGACTCTGCCGTTGCGTCCCTGGTTTGTTTTCTAAGGACCCATTCGTGGCCGCCATTGAACCCTACTGGCACCATCCTCGCGGCCAATTCAATTTCGGGAACTGAGCGTTCGAATAATGGCGCAATGGATGGGTGACATTCAATATCAAAAGCATTTCCTTCATTTTTAACAAACCATCGCATATACGCCATGTAAATCTGATGGTCATCTTTGTAATCTTTATCGAAGCTTAGTTCAAAGTGAATATACTGGGCAATGATAAGGCTCGCGCCAATTCCCATGGCAAGGCCAAAGACAATGATGAAATTATACATTCCATCCGTCAGCGTATTGCGAATAATGATCTTAAGGTAGTTGTAGAACATAGTTGAATTTTGTTCCTCACCTATGCCTATGCCAAACGACATACCATTTCGCGGAGGTCGGCGTTCCTCGTTAAAACAAGGCTTTTTCCGGGCTAATGAAAGTTAATGCATTAAAATGAAACAGAGAGATGTTTCAGATTGAAACAGTCGCATGCCGTTATTACAAAAGTTTCTTAAGGCAACGAGCACGGGAACGCTTTCTTACCGACAGGGGTAACAAAGTTTACACGCTCCTGAAATCACTCTGAAGAAATTATTATGCGTACAGATCATTCCGGTCGGCCTTCGCGACCTCGATGAAGAACAGTCCAACCTTTTCAGTCACTGCCTTGAAGAACTTCGCTCCCTTTTCAGCAGATGCTTGCCGTGGATCACCCACACCAGTATCCTTTGTTACCTGCAACCATTTACGCTCCGCCCACGCCCACCCTTCACGGATCCCCGTTACCCTGAATTTCTTCGCCGCCCCATCACCTGCTTCCGACAACGGACTAACAAGATCCGGTCTGAGATGCATGATCACACTGGTCTCCATTTCACCAGCATGATCATCTTTATTTTCAAAGAATGCCTTCTGATCCAACGCCTGATACCAATTGCAGGAGCACATGAACATCTTTGGATACTGCAGGCCAAGCTCGCGTATCATGGTCCTGAAATCATTGCCACCATGACTGTTAAATATGATGAGCTTATAAATACCCTGACGGCTCAATACGTCAACAACATCGCGCAACACACAAAGCTGTGTGCTGGGGTTCATGTTCATGTCCAGCTTTACATCGAACTGCCCGGTGTTCACACCAAACGGTATGGCTGGCAGCACGGTGATCTTTGCACCCTGTTCCCATGCTATCCTCGCCGATTCCGCGGCAACCTCCTCCGCTTCGATAATATCCGTGCCATAGGGCAGGTGATAGTTATGGGCCTCACAGGCACCCCAAGGAAGAACAGCAACGTCGTATGAAGTTTCCTTAACGGTCTTCCAGGTGTTCTCAGCAAGAATGTATGGCCGGGGAGTGGTAGTTTTCATGTTGCAATGTAAAACTTCACCGCAAAGACGCAAAGGCGCAAAGGAGGCGCAAAGTCAAATGCAAAAAGCTTAAGATGGGAGGGCGATGTGGTACTTCCTTCCCTTTCGGACTGTGAGGCGGTTGTCGCGCAGCCAGGGATTGTGGCGCTTGAGAAGCTTGTAGTTCGTTCCCTGCGACTTGGCAAACGAAACGAGGTCTTTGATCGACTCATCAACCTGAATATATTTTAAAGGTTCTTCTTTGTATAAGTGATCGGGATCGATGCGGAATCCGTAACGAAGCGGATTCTCCGCGATCTCTTTGATGGCAAGTATTCTGAACACATAACGCGAAGTCTCGTCGTTGAGGTAGAGATCGTAGTAGGTGTCAACTTGCTGCTCTGAAAGCGCCCGGTCCATACCACTCATGCCACGGTTGTAAGAAGCCGCTACCATGGTCCAGTTGCCGAACTTGTTGTACGCTCTCTTCAGATACTTGCACGCAGCCTCGGTTGCCTTGAGGGGATCGTAGCGTTCATCTACTTCATCTGTGATCTCGAGGTTGAGCTCCTGGCCTGAAGCTTTCAGGATCTGCCAGTATCCAACGGCATCCTTGGGCGAAATAACATTGAGAAGATTACTTTCTATCAAAGGGAGATACTTGAAATCTTCCGGAATGCCATACTTCTCCAGGATCTCCTGCATTTGAGGAAACCAGCGGTTGGCGCGCTTGATCAGGAAGATGGTATTGCTGTGCAGGTAACAGTTGATCTGAAGCTCCTTGTCAAGACGTTCATGCACATCGGGAATTTCCAGGGGGACCTTTTCTCCGGCAAAGGTGACCTCATTCGGAACGCTAAATGAGATCGCCGGAAGCCTTTCTCCGGATATCGGATAGTCTATTTCAATAACTCCTTCATCAGATATAGACTCCGTTGTTCTGGGCTTTATTTCCTTGTAGCTGATGTACCCCATCAGGATCACGATCGAGCAGATCGATAAAAAAATGGACAGGCTCATTTTCTCCTGAAATATTGACACCGCAAAAAATTTAATGGTTATACGACTGGACCCACAAAACTAATGCACTATTCCTCAGTATTGAAATAGCAATTCCGTAAAACGCACGGAAAACGCACATGCGCCAGTAAAAAGAGTAACACCTTAATTGTCCGAGAAGTTTACGAAGTTGGAGGTGATTCCGATCCGGAATCCGTAGTCGAGGTACTTGCCATCCTGGAAGGAAGCTGCGCCTTCAAGCCTGAATATGCGCAGAATGCCGTCAATTGAATATCCCACTTCCGTGTAGTTGCTGGCTGTTGGTGTCGCCAGGTAGTTCACGAAAATATTCTCGCGGATACCGGCGAGCCGGACCAACGGGATGTTCGTGACGAGAAATTTTCTGAATTGGTAGTGAAAATTACCTGCGAAGTACTTATCGGCTGTGCTGTACTTATAATAGTCCAGGAGCCTGAAGCTACCCACGGGATCATTCGTAATGAAAGGTGTCTGATTACCCAGAAAGTGTTTATAGTCCATGAAATACATCTGATTGGTGTTCATGAACATGCCCGCACGGAGGTAGAAATCAGCATTGCCACGTACGCCAACCTTTACGCGGTGCCTGATGCCAACCTCCAGCTGATCATAGTCGACATCACTTCCAAACACATTGGGAAATGCTTTACGGTATTCGAGCCTGAACATCGGTGAGGAATTAGGTACCATATGACGGTGTCCATTGCGAATTGTATACTTGATCCAGGGACGCGCCTGGACGAAAACACTGCCCGTAAACGCCTGATGTTCCGGGAACGACGTATCGGTCAATTCATTGTTGTCTGGCGCATTCGGTGTGTATCCTTCGATCTTGTCACGGTCCACCCATTTATAGTTGGAAGTGTTGAAGAGTTCCGTCCTGTTACTCCACGACCAATTGGTACCAACAGTGACATACACGTTGAGGTTACGCCTGTATGACAGATCAATGTACTTTCGTTCGTAGATCTTCATGAGATTTTTCTCCATCAACAGCGTCGTAAAATCATTCACCAAGGGGAGGATAGGTTCGTCCGGATTGTATTGCTTGATGTAACGTCCCCCCTGAATGTCGAGCCTGTCATTTTTATTGCGCATCGAAAAGTTGAGATAACCCGATGCTACTTCGCGGGAGAAAGCATAACGGAATGCCGGTGTAATGGTGATCCGGGTTTTGTTGGTATCCTGTAAAATCGTCCCGAATGAAACTTTATAAACAAAATTCCATCCTTCCACGGTATTGAACCCCGGCATTGGAAAATGGATCTTAAAGTTTGAATGCTTTCCAATTTTATAGTAATCTCCGATGAGAATGTCCCAGGGCTGAAAGCCTTTGTGCTTTGATCCTTTCGTTGTATCGCCCTCTTCTTTTTTCCTTTGCACATTCGAGAGGCTATCCATTTTCTGATATCCTTTGACCTCCAGTTTCGTGAGAGGAATAGGCCGTGTTTCTGCCCAATAAGCAGAATCTTTTTTGTAGGCGCCGCTATCGATGTTGAATGTGTTGTCGGAGATCACCTCAGGTTCCTTCTGCTGCTTCAGCTCCTGTTTTTCATAGTCCTTGATAATGGTGTTGAGCTCTTTGCGCGTGATCTCTTTTCCTGAGCTCAGCCTTTCCTGCAACTGTTTAGTCTCCGCTTCCTTTTTTGCTTTTTTGGTGGTCGGAGCAGGTTTAGCCGCGGTGGCGGCTTTCTGCGTGTTTGCTGCTTTATCGGTAATCTCTTTCGCTTTTTCTTTTTCTATCTTCTCGTCGATCACCTGCATCTTTTCTGTTTCAACATACAACTCCGGATTGAGCTCAATTTTATATCCACTGACAGTAGCCAGATAGTTGTATTCAAACTCGAATCCAAAGATCTTTCCGCTGGCCTTGAAACGGTGGGATACAGGCATCCATGCTTTGTCATCGATCGGCGCATAAACAGCCTTGATGTTTATATCAATACCCATTTTGGTGGTATGGATGTCCATGCTGTGAATACTCCACCAGTCTTCAACGATGTAGATCACACCATCCACCACGTTGTCGCCTTTTGACCGCGGAATGACTTTGATCCGGCTTACTTCATAATTGCGATCTTTGAAAGTGCCCAGGTATTCGAACTTGTAGTATGAAAATGCCTTTGGCGAAAGGGGTGAAACCGTTTCAGCAATTTCGGGCTCATAAAAGCTTCCGAAAATATATTGATTGGGCGATGTGTTGTTATCCTTACCGTCGCTGCGGATGGATATTACCTTTTCTTCAAATTTATTGGGACGTGTATACTTGATGTCGCTGACTGATTCGGAAACAAAGACTTCACCTTTTTTAATGCCCTCTTTTTCGATCGCTCTTTTGGCAAGCCATGGATAATCTTTTAGCTGGCCAGCGCCTTTAATGTATACCCTGGCGGTGAACCGGTCGATCTGTTGCTGATGATATTTTGCTTTCGCGATGGCTTTTCGCATGATGGTATAGGCGGGATCTTCGGCATCGCTGGTAACGATCACTGTTTCGAGCATTCTGGCCTGCTCGTGAAGCACGACATCAAGGTTATGAAGGTGTCTGTTATTTCGACCTCTTTGACGACGGTTTCGTATCCTAAGAACTGGAAGACCACTTCATATTTTCCTGGCGCAAGCTGATTTCATAATGAGCCATCGACGTTGGTGGTAGTTCCGCTGCCGGTCTGCTTTACGAAAATTGTCGTGTAGGCCAGGGGTTCGTCCTTCTCGTTTTTGATAATGCCTCGCACGCCGCCGACAAAAGCTGACGCCGACGCAATGATGACTAAGAGAATAACTCCCGTTAACGATATACGCAGAAAAATGGATAGTGTAGAAACGCTCATCAGCCATGCCCTAATGGTTTAATCCAGATAAAAGCCCTTTGCCCTGATCCTCTCCTCAACAGCATCTGGAACAAGATAACGCACCGATTGTTTGTTTCGGATGCAATTGCGTATAAAAGTTGCGGAAATATCCAGCATCGGAGCTTCAACCATAGTTAACGTTAGGATGCGTTCTGAGTTCAGAAAGTTGCGTGTTGGGTCGTGGATAAACGTATAATCCATAGTCTTTCAAGGATCTGCTGATAATTTTTCCACTTGGTAAAGTTCACGAGATTGTCTTCTCCGATTATTATTCTGAACTCTTTTTCAGGATGTTTTTCCTGCAGATGCACCAGGGTATGAATAGTATAGCTGGGTTTGGGGAGGTGAAATTCTACATCGGATACTTCGAGCTTATAATTATCGTGGATTGCAGCCCGCACCATGATCATATCGGTCAAATTCGTGAAGAAGTCCTTTGCTTGGCTTAAAAGGATTTTGCGGTGAGACTACAAACCAGACTTTTTTCAAATCGGTGGTTTCCGCCATCAGGTTGGCAATGATGATATGCCCCATGTGGATGGGATTAAATGAACCGAAGAATAAACCGATTTTCTGAGTCTTTAATTGATGTTTAAATCTCCGTGTTGCTCTCAACTTTCGTGAAATCCATTTGGAAATACAGGGCCACACGAAGTTAATGCAAAGGCGTGATACGGGTTTATTATCTCGTCTTGAATGATTCATAGATGCGTTGAGCTTCGGCCAATGATTTGTTAAGATCTTCATTGACAAGCACCACATCAAACTTATCCTGAAAAGATCATTTCGAAATTTGCCTTGAATAATCTGTCTGGAGAAGCTTTCTTCGGATTCCGTGTTCCGCGATCACGCAGTCTTTCTTTCAGAATTTCCAGCGAAGGAACCTTCACGAAAATGGATAATGCCTTTTCACCAAAATATTTTTTCAGATTTAATCCGCCTTTTACATCAACATCAAAAATTACATTTTTGCCCAGCGCCCATATGCGATCAATTTCGGATTTTAGTGTGCCATAAAAATTTCCTTCATACACTTCTTCCCATTCAATGAAAGTCATCGTTATCAATTTTTTTTTTAAATTCTTCGGGCGTAAGAAAATAATAATCTTTGCCATGGGCTTCTGTGCGGCCGCGTTTATCGCGGGTGGAGGCTGAAATTGAAAAACCTAAATCAGGATTTTGTTTCAAGCAGATGTTTAACAATAGTTGTTTTTCCTGAACCGGATGGAGCAGAAAAAATAATCGCTTTACCTGCCATTTAGCTGAGCCAGGTTTTGAATGACTTTGGCTTTTATGCTGTCAACTAGTTCCTGCGGGGCCTGACCAGTGCATTTATTTTTTAGAAGTTGACGAATGGCTACTTCCAGGTGATAATTTTTGTAGCAAGGCATGCATTCTTCGAGGTGATGCTTAAAAAGTGTTCTTTTTGTTCGGGAGATGCTTCTCCATCGACGATCAATTGAAGCATTTCCATGCATTCGCGCTGATTCGCACATTCTTGCTTCATTTGGTTCTGGTCAGGATTACTCATAGGCTTAGGCAGTTTTATAACCCATTTGTTTAGCGTATTCACTAAGTTTTTCTTTCAGCAGATTGCGCGCCCGATGCAATCGGCTTCGCACCGTTCCAATTGGAATGTCAAGGATCTTTGCCATTTCATCGTACTTAAATCCTTCAAAGTCGCACAATATAATTACAGTTCTGAAATCCACATCCAGCGAGTTGAGGGCATTTGAAATCTCATCCCCGATCATATCTTTCAGCGCCTCCACACGCAGATCGGGCGTTATTTGCCTGTCAACCTCTTCGGAGTTATAATAACTTTCTACTTCCTGATAATCTACCTTCGAAGGCTCTTTGCTCTTCTTTCGGTAGTCATTAATGAAGCTGTTTTTCAAAATTCGGAACAGCCATGCTTTAGCATTAGTTCCTTGTTGAAAAGAATCGATGAAACGGTACGCCTTTAAATAGGTATCCTGGACAAGGTCTTTCGAATCATCCTGGTCCAGTGTTAGGCGATAACCAAAGTTGTACATGGAGTTTATATGAGGCATAAACTCATTATTAAAGATGTTCTCTTTCTCAGCGGCCGAGTAATGTTGTTTTGGTGCCTCTTCTGGTTCCATCAGGGGTCTAAAAATAGTGAAAAATATGATGTGTCCTTGCCCAGTTTCACCGCGAAGACGCTAAGTACGCGGAGGACCGCTAAGCTCTTCGCGGTCCTTGGCGATCTTCGCGTCTCTGCGGTGAGGGCTTCCCGACACATATTTATCAATCCCATTCTCGCACCGCACGGTCTTGTCCCTCACGGCTTTATCAACGATCTCCTGATTGTGGGGCAACAACGTCCTCGAATTCTCGGGATGATATAAATGATAAGCAGCGCCGGCAAATTTCATGTGAAATTTCTTAATGCCCGAATTCAGCATGCGTACGATGAACTCAGAATCCTCACGACCCCATCCCTGAAAATCCTCATTAAAACCGTTAACGGCCATGACATCCGATTTCCAGAAAGCCATATTGGCACCCCTTACGCGATATATGTTGCTATTATCATAAGAAAACATCGTATTCAATACCCCGCTTCTGATAGTGTTCTTTCTATTTCCCACACCGCTCTCAAAAAATCCGAATTCCGATTTATTCCCGGAAAGCGCTACCTGAGTTAACCTTTCACTCAATAATACCCGCGAACCTTGTACAACACGCTTCGTCCAGGCAGCGCGTTTATGATCTCCAATAAAACCGGGAGGCATTACCATATCACCATCGATCATGACGACGTAGGGGTTTTCGGCCATAGCAATAGCTTTGTTTCTGATCATCGCCAATCTGAAACCCTTGTCTTCATGCCAGCAATGTCTTACTGGAATATTGAACTTTGGTATAAAATTTTGTACCAGCTGAAGAGTATCATCCCTTGATCCATCGTCGGCAATGATGATCTCCTCGGGCATCGGATCCAGTTTTAGTGCGCTTCGCAGAACGAGCTCAAGCGCATCCTTCCTATTGTATGTTGTAATGATCAACGAAGTCTTCACCGACCGGTTTGCCTCAAGCAACTTTGAATATTTATAAAAGACACCATTGGCAGTCGACACGGATATGACAAGTCCTTCGTAACCGTCCAGCAGACCCATCTTTAAGAAGTAACTCTTGATAAAAGAGAAAAAGCTTTTATAGAGGATCGTGAATGTTGAGACCCTTCTCTTATAGGCCATCTGACCGGCAAAGATGGAAGAGTATTGCTGAGCCTTGTTGATCAGCTGCGACGCGTTCTGGTATGCCAGGTGCATAAGATCGCCATCAAGATGCTGAATAGGTGTTCCCTGATTAAGGATAACGTGGTCATGCGGATTCAATCCTCCGAAGACACCGAGTCTTCTGTCCCATAACCTGATCTTTTTATCAGGGTACCAGCTTCCATGCCTGATCCATTTATCGGCATATTGATTTAACCGGTTCATGGTATAGGCTTGCAACGGCCATGTGCTTTTAACTTTGGCAATCGAACTTTGAAGTGTTTCAGATAAATATTCATCTCCATCGAGAGACAATATCTGATCGTGCGTGGCCTGTGCTATTGCAAAATTCTTCTGGTCGATATGTGAACCGAAGGGATGCTCAATGAACTTTACGCCTTTCGACAAACAAATAGCCTTGGTGTTGTCCCCGGAAAATGAGTCGACCACAACAACCTCATCGGCTACGGGTAAGATAGAATCGATACAGCGGCCGATGTGTTTCTCTTCATTGTAAGTGATGATGACGGCGCTGATCTTAACCATGGGCCCAAAGATATAACCGCAAAGGCGCAAAGACGCAAAGACTCTTGCATTTCCTTTGCGCCTTTGGCCCTTGCGGTTTAATTATCTACTCGCCACATGACCAAATGACTTCACCATGTTGATGAACTCAATCCTATATCCTTCCTTATCAATACCCTTTGAACCTTCCGCAAGCTGAACCACCTGGTCGTAGCTGAAGTTCTTCACATACTCCGATTCGCGAAGCAACATACCGAATGCTGCAACAGACGCAGACCATCTGAAGTTGTCGGAGGTCCTGGCAAGTGAAGTGTTTGAATCCAGGAGCGGATGAACGATCAGTCTGCTGACATCCTCATCAGGCTTCTTATAGCGCAGCTTGATCGTCATCAGTTCATCCGATATTTTCCTGGCAGGATCGACCTTAACGCTTTGATACTTCAGCGGATCAATGCTGCCCGCGACGTCTTCACCCCCAACTGGAACGATCTCGTACAACGCTGTGACTGTATGTCCGGAACCAAGCTCACCTGCATCCTTCTTGTCATTGTTAAAGTCTTCGCTCTTCAGCATTCTGTTCTCGTAACCGATAAGCCTGTAAGCTTTCACGCGCGAAGGGTTGAACTCAACCTGGATCTTTACATCTTTCGCGATGGTGAACAAGGTTCCGCCAAACTCATTGACGAGTACCTTTCTCGATTCTGTGATGTTATCGATGTATGCATAATTACCATTGCCCTTATCTGCCAGTATCTCCATCTTGGAATCTTTATAGTTGCCCATTCCAAATCCCAGTACAGTAAGGAAGACGCCGTCCTTTCTTTTCTCTTCGATAAGTCTTTCCATGGAGGCGTTGCTTGATTCACCAATATTGAAGTCGCCATCGGTGGCAAGTATGACACGGTTATTTCCTTTTGCTTTAAAGTGTTCCTTTGCTACTTCGTACGCCAGGTTGATACCAGCGCCCCCTGCAGTTGAACCACCCGCGTGAAGCTTGTCAAGTGCATCAATGATCTTGTGTTTTTCTTCACCACCCGTAGGTTCAAGTACAAGTCCCGCAGCGCCGGCATATACTACAATAGCAACGTGATCTTCATCGCGCAGCTGATCGACCAGCATCTTGAAAGAAGCTTTCAGCAACGGGAGCTTATTGGGCTGATCCATTGAACCGGATACATCTATCAGAAACACGAGGTTTGAGGGAGGAAGGTCTTTTGTTGGGATGTTCCTGCCTTGCAATCCAATGTGAACGAGCTTATGTGCTTTATTCCAGGGTGCAGTGGATATCTCGGTGATAACCTGAAAAGGATGTTCATTGCCTGGCTGCTTATAGTCATAGTCAAAGTAGTTGACCATCTCTTCTATGCGGACAGCATCTTTTGGTGGGCGATCGCCATTGTTGATAAAGCGTCTCATGTTGCTGTAGGAGGCCGCATCCACATCTATGGAAAAAGTCGATAAGGGATTTTTTAATGCTTCATGAAAAATGTTCTCATTGATCGCATCGTATTCTTCAGTGTTATGAGGTTGTTCATAATAGTCATCCTGGGCAACTATTGCAGTGCCATACATCCTTCCTGACATTATTTTAGCGGCATCCTTTCGATCCCGTTCAGGTTCTCCTGCAGGCGTTTGGCCTGTAACAACCACTTCTTGCAACGCCTTGATGTCGGGTGATAATTTCACGTCGACAACAGATCGCTTGCCGACCTTGATGTTTTGGCTTTCATAGCCGATAAATGCGAATATCAGCGTAGCATTTTCTCCGACTGCGACACTGTATCTGCCTGATGCATCGGTTACGGTCCCATTGGTTGTGCCTTTAACCGTCACATTTACACCAGGTATGCCACTGCCGTCATTAATATCAGTGACCCTTCCGGTAATGCTGCGCTGCTGCGGTGATCTGAATGCAGACATTAGCACGAGTAATGTTGAGAGAATCCAAATTGCTTTTTTCATGTTCGATGAATTTGATTTGCTTCTGAGATGCTTCACCATCCAGGATTCCATAAGGGTCTTGGGGTTTTTTATTAATTTTCAAGAATGCTTTCCCCCGCGAAACATAATGCGTTGCCTGACCTGGAACTGGTACAGCAATACAAGGACTCAGGTGATGTCGCACTTTTGGGTGAATTGTATTCCCGGTACATGACGATGGTCTATGGTGTATGCATGAAGTACCTGAAAGACCGCGAAGAGAGCCGCGATGCCGTCATGCAGATCTTTGAAAAGCTTGTGACGACACTGCGGGAACATGAGGTTACGCACTTTAAAAGCTGGCTCTACGTAACAGCCCGGAATTATAGCCTGATGGCGCTCAGAGGCCGAAAAGGCAGGAATTTCGAAGATATCTCCCCGTTCCTTATGGAAAATGAGGCCGGTTCGCATCTGGAAGAAGAGCCACAAATGGAGTCAAATCTCAGTAAATTGGAGGATTGCATTGGGCAGCTCGCGCTGGAACAGAAACAGTGCGTAAGCTTGTTCTACCTGGAGCAGAAATGTTATAAAGAGATTGTCCAACTGACGGGCTACGACGACAATAAAGTAAAGAGCTACATACAAAACGGAAAGAGGAATCTGAAGCTTTGTATGGAACAAAAACATGAATGATCTGAACGACGATATCGCCAGATACCTCAGTGGAAAAATGTCACCTTCCGAAATGCATGCGCTGGAACGGAAGGCACTGGACGATCCATTCCTCGCCGATGCGTTGGAGGGTGCTGTTGAGATAGCACCCGACGATCTGCGGCATGACCTCAGTGTCATCAGTTCGAAACTCGACGAGCGCATCAAGCAAAGAAGCTCAAAACAAATCACGCTATGGACTTGGCCGCTGCGTATCGCTGCGGGGTTACTATTGCTCATCAGCGCCACCGTTGTGATCATTACGCTCAGGCCAGACAAAAGATCCGACGACCTCGCATTGAACACGCAAAAATCGGCACCTCCTGCTCCCCTTGCCGATTCGATAACGGGATCAAAAGAAGAAGCTGAAGCCAGACAGCAGGGACTGGAAGCATTGTCCAATAGAGATGACCAGCCCGCAAAAACTTCAGCTGCCCCACAAAGCACTGAAAGATCCAGAGACACTTCAACAGCCTCGCGAGCTGCAAACGCGGCTAGCGGTGCGAGTATAGCTAAACCTGAAACGGCACGGCTGACGTAGCTAAAGATGCGAATGCAGCTAACGCCGAAACTGAAACGCCAATTGCGTCCAAAGCCACGAAAGAAGTGCCCAAAACCGATGAGGTCCATGCAGCATCAGAGATCGTCGTTGAACAACTCGCGCAGACCGAGCCTGAACCTCTACCCGGACGCGAGATCGCGCCAGCTGCACCCCGGCGTTTCAACGCCAACGAAAAAGAAGCTAAAGAATCAGACAAAGACGAGAAAAACGAATCCGCAAAAAAGAAGGCATCCGGCGCAGAGATCCAAGGGTTTACAAAGGGTATCGCCGCGACTGATAAACGCGTTGTTAAGGGTCAGGTCACAGCTGATGACGGCTCGACACTGCCTGGCGTCAACGTCATTATCAAGGGCACTAATTCAGGGACAGTGACAGATGAATCCGGCAATTATCAGATCACCGTTGACGACAAGGCTCCTACGCTTGTGTTCTCCTATCTCGGTTACTCAAGCACGGAGGTGAATGCCGGCGAACAAAACGACGTCAACGTAAAGCTTGGGGAAGATGCCTCTCAGCTTAGCGAAGTGGTTGTAACCGGCTATGGTAAAAATGCCGCGTCAGATGAAATAACGTCTACGCTAGAGCTCGCGTCACCTGTGGGGGGCAAAAGAGCATTCAAGCAATATCTGGAAAAGAACATGCAATACCCTCAGCAAGCCATAATCGCGGGCGTTGAGGGAAAGGTGACCGTACAGTTCGATGTTGAAAGCACCGGCATGCTGTCAGACTTCAAAATTTTAAAAGGAATCGGCAAAGGTTGCGATGAAGAAGTGATCCGCCTGATCAAGACCGGGCCCAAATGGACGCCCACCAAGCGTGACAACAATTCGGAACCCTCCACTGTGAGGGTAAGGATGAAATTCCAGTTACCTAAAAAATAGTACCTTAGGTCATCCATGTTTTCAAGCCGGAAGATCGTCTTATTAATCGTGCTGCTAATCACGATAAGTATTGCAGCATACGTCATCATTGTTGTTATTCCGACACGCCTCGCGGAGAAAAGCTACGCTGGTGCCAAAGAGATCGGTCGCGATATCTCCAACCTGTTTTCCTTTACACCGGAGATCACTGTAAACAACACCGTCGTCTTACAGCAGCAGACACCGATTCTGGAGCTTGCAACCTTATCCCAAAAGTTTCATCACAAATATGAGTGGACCAATACATGGCTTCGCAGCACAAAGAAGATCACCATCGAAGGTGGCTTCGAAGCAAAAGCAGGCTATGATCTCCATAAACGATTCGCTATTGACATCCAGGGCGACAAGGCCATAATCACGATGCCCCAGCCAACGTTGCTGTCCATTCAGCCAATGGAAAACATGACCTTCCGCGATGAAAATGGCGTGTGGAACTGGGTGAATATGGACGACAGGTCAAAAGCGGTCAATGCGTTTAACGCTGACGCAAGAAGGTTTGCCATGGAGGGGGACTTCATTTTACAGTCCCGGGAGACACTGGAAAAAAAACTGAGAGAGATCTTGCAAGGGCATGGAAAAACTGTCGAGATTCAATATGAAGATACGCCAAGGATAACGCCGATGTGATGCCTTAACGTGTTACGCCCTCATCAGGGATTGCTTTGCCCCCTATGACCAGTTAGTATGCTGGTCTTATACATATGATATCTTTTTCTGAACCTGACCGACGAATCTTTAAAGCAGATCATGCTTTTCTATTGTCCATTAAATTATTGATCGTTGCGCTGCTGATATTTCTTTTTGCTGATCTGTCAGGTCAGGGCGTGATCCTGAATACCGCCCTCGACACCGTTACTTCACCTGATAATAAAAAGATCGTTTCCCTGTGGCGAAAGTATCTGAAATCAGACCCGGAGAAACTTTCCAATAGTCCGTATTGGAACGCAAGAGAAAAAGCCAAATACAAATCCTATGATCTGCTGAGGAGCGAAGGTTTCTTGTCACCTTCACTTTATCACTGGGCAAAGCACAACAAGAACATCATCCTGTCCATCACAAAAAAAGGAAATGACTATATTTTAAAGTCAATGTTCTATCGCACTGCGGGTTCAAATGAGATCGGTGTACTGGCAACGATAAACGTGATGGCGGAACAAACAAAAGGTGAATATTACCTGGCGAATTACCTTCCTGTCTATACAAAGTCCTGGCATAAGACGAATCACGGGATGATCAACTACATCTACTATCCTGACTATGCATTTGATCCCCAAAAGGCCGACGTCGCCAATGACTTTGTCCACAAGCTCAAATCAACTTTTGGCTTATCCCTCGATACGATCACGTATTACATTGCCCGCAACTGCGATGAGATCCACCAGATGAAAGGATTCGATTACGTTTTTACCATGGGATCATTGGACGTCTGCGGTTTTTATGATGCGGACAACAAGATTGTATACTCCACCAGCAGCGCCGGTGAAAGCAACAAGCATGAGCTCGCGCACATCATCAATCCCTTATTTCCGGTAGCGCATCCCTTATTGTTAGCGGGACTTTCAGCCTATTGGGGAGGAGAGCAGGCACACTTAGGTAAATCGCTCACATTCCATGCGAAACGGATCAATGATTACTTATCAAATCATCAGGAGCTGGACCTGTCAAAGTTCCCAGAGTTCTATCACCTGGATGCCGAGACGAATCCTCAATACCTTATTGGTGCGATCTTATGCGATCACGCATTAAAGAACGGCGGCGTGGAGAAACTAAAGAGGCTGCTGACGTCAGGGTCGACCGATAGCAACATCATATCGGTAACCTCAAAGGAATTGGGAATACCACCAAAGGGGCTTAATACTTTTTTTAGAAAGAGGATCTCTGAGATCGCTGCTTCGGGGATACAGGCTGTGGAGCCTAAATGATTTTTTTTCACCGCAAAGGCACAAAGGCGCAAAGAAATACAAACTTCTTAGTAAATCCGGGTGTGCAATAACTTGATAGCTTTTTTCGGAGCTGGTATATTTGATCAAATATTTATAATGTGCATTTCCTTTGCGCCTTTGCGTCTCTGCGGTAAAATTTAAACTACCTTCTTCCGAATCAACTTAGCATAGGTTCGGCTCACAGGGAAGCTTTTTCCATTCAGCATCTTCACGACCATACCGCCATTGAAATGTTTTTCAATTTCCTTCAGGTTGTTGATGTTGATGATCGTGCTCCGGTGAACGCGTATGAAAGTTTCCGGATTTAGGATCTCCTCCAGCTTTCCAATACCTGATGAGCTTACAAACTGATCGTCCTTGGTAGTAAGGATCGTATAGTCACCGGAAGCTTCGAGGTAAACGATTTCGTCAACGGGAAGATTGAGAAGCTTTTCGGATTTCTGAACGAAGATGTGCGAATCGTATGCAGTCTTGTTTTCAGTCTTAAGGTTCCGCAGCAGCTCGCCCACGTTGTTCTGTTCCATCTTCATGCGACTGATCGCACGCTCGACCGCAAGCTTGAAGCGTTCCTGATCGAGGGGTTTCAGAATGTAATCGACAGCATTTTTCTCAAATGCCTTGATCGCATATTGATCGTATGCCGTGCAGAAAATCACATGAAGGATCATGCGTTATTTCATCCAGCACATCGAAGCCTGTCATGCCAGGCATCTGTACATCGAGGAATACCAGATCCGGTTTAAGCTTGTCGATCATCTCGACAGCGTCTTTGCCCTTGGACATTCGCCGAAGACCTGGATGTTTGGCATTTGCTGCAAATATTCTTGCAGGAGATCACGGGCTAATTTTTCATCGTCTACGATAACACAGGTAATGTTCATACAGCTTTGCTTTTTAGGTCTTCAATCGTTAGATGTTGTACGCGCTCGTCTTCAATAGGAATGAAGAAACTTACAGAGTAACCCCATTCATTCGATCGGATCCGCAATCCCGATCCGGGTCCAAAGATACTCTTTAATCGCTGATCTGTATTCTTTAGTCCAACGCCACCGAGCCGCCATCCATCACCTTCTTGGCATTTGAGCCAAGGCCATCGTCTTTTACCTCAAAAAATATCATATTGTTAAAGCGCTTTACGGTAAGGACGATCGTTCCGCCCTCATCTTTAGGCGCAATGCCATACTTGACTGAATTCTCAACCAGCGGCTGAAGGATCATGGGTGGTATTGACACACTCAGACATGAAAAATCAACCTGCTTGACGAACTTCATCCGGTCCCCAAAGCGTACCTGCTGGATGCGGATATAATTATCGATGAAATCCAGCTCATGGATCAGCTTCACCATCTGGTCGCCGTGCGAATCCAATGCATATCGGAATATATCGGAAAGTTGCGTAATAACCTTCCGTGCCTGCTCCTTACTTGATCCAATGAGCGTGTTGATCGAGTTCAATGTGTTGAACAGGAAGTGCGGATTGATCTGTGACTTCAAAAGGGAAATTTGCATTTCCCGGTTCTTCAGGGTGAGCTCACTCTTTTCCTTTTCCTGTCGCTGAATCCCTGGAAATATCGGATGACATAGTAAACCCCTACGGTAATGATTATTGGTCGTGGAAGTGAAGCCCTTCCCATCGCAGCAAACCGATAAGGTGATCTTTCCAAATATCCCAGCCGATATAGCCTTCACGATGGTTCTCCAGGTAGTATGACAACGAGCCCATGATCATAAAATGCATCATTGTTCCAGCGAGATGGCCCGCTACCTGGACGTAGATGCTGAACCTGAAAAGCCAGTTGCAGTAGAAGAATATGCCAATGATGAGGATACACAGCGCCTCAAATAAATGTGAGCGCATTCCAGAAGATGTAAGTGTGTGGTGTCTTCAGTTTCCACTTATGAATGTTCCTACGCCATAATTTATAGCGTACCAAAAGCAGAGCCATAAATAAGCGCGTTTCCAAATTCTGGGTATATCTTCTATGAATTTCAAGCCGGTCAAATTTGAGAATAAAGTTACGCAATGAAAAGCAAAACCGATCTAGGAAAGGTTTACGGCGGTAAAACTTACTTTTTAACGAGGAGCATCAAGATGAGGAAGATGAGCGGCACCTTGGCCGGGTTACTTCAACCGCCCCCATAAATATCGGAGAAGGTCGCTAAGGACCACGATGAGCTAGTGCAGCTCCGCCAGGGCATCCTTGATTCTCTTCAATGCTTCCTTCAGATCTTTTTCGGATGCCGCATAGGAAAGCCGTACACATTGTCGTCACCAAATGCGCCGCCAGGCACGAGGGCAACGTGGCCTTTCTCCAGCATGTACATGCAGAAATCATCGCCATTGTTAATGGCTGTCTTGCCATCGGACTTACCGTAGTAAGAGCTTACGTCCGGAAAGAAATAAAATGCTCCTTCAGGATAATTAGTCTTGATACCGGGAATCTCCTTCAAAAGTTTATGCACAATGTCTCGGCGGGTACGGTACTCTTCCACCATTTTGTTTGTCGGTTCGATATCGCCTGTAATGGCAGCCAATGCTGCGCGTTGTGCAATGGAACAGTTCGCTGACGTGATCTGTCCTTGTACTTTGTTGCAGCCGTCTGCGATCCATTTTGGTGCAGCGATGTATCCTACTCTCCAGCCCGTCATCGCAAAGCCTTTCGCAAAACCATTCACAGTGATGGTACGATCGAACATGCCAGGGAAGGAAGCAATGCTTACCTGTTCACCGGTAAAATTAATATGCTCATATATCTCGTCGGCGATCACCAGAACATCCTGATGCTTCAGCACAACGGTAGCGATATCCTGAAGTTCTTTCTTTGAAAAAACAGAACCTGTAGGATTGCAAGGCGAAGAAAAAATTATCGCCCTTGTCTTCGGTGTGATCGCTGCCTCGAGTTGTGTTGCCGATACTTTGAAATCATTTTCAATTCCTCCTTTGAGGATAACAGGAGTTGCTTCCGTCAGCCGCACCAATGCATCGTAGCTTACCCAGTACGGAGAGAACACGATCACCTCATCGCCAGGGTTCAGCAATGCCAGCATCGCATTCGCAATGGATTGCTTCGCGCCATTGGAAACGACAAAGTTCTCCGCTTTATAAGGGACGTTATTTTCCTTCTGATATTTTGCAGCCAAGGCTTCCCGTAAGTCCTGGTAGCCTGCTACAGGAGGATAAGCAAAATACTTTCCTTCATCGATAGCCTTCTTTGCCGCCTCACAGATGTGTTGGGGCGTTTTAAAATCCGGTTCACCCAGGCTAAGCCGATCACATCAATTCCTCTTGTTTTGAATTCGCGTGCTTTTGCGGCCATTGCCAGTGTTGCAGATTCCTGAATGGCTTCGATTCGTTGGAAAGTCTGTTCATGATTGTAATTCTAAGCGGCGGCAAAGAAAATAATTAAAACCGGAAAGGCGGAAGGACTCCCGATACTATCGGAGGATTACCACTGAAATTTGCGTCTACTTTGCGGCCTTAGCGTCTCTGACGGTAAAGTGTAGGATTAAACTCGCTAACTAAACAGCGTTCTTCCCAGAATACTTCTGCCCAAGGTTATCTCATCCGCATATTCCAGATCTCCGCCAACCGGAACACCTCTCGCAATGACGCTGATCTTTAGTGTAAGATCTTTCATCCGGCGATTGATGTAGAAAGCGGTTGTATCTCCTTCCATTGTTGGACTCAACGCCAGGATCACTTCCCTGATCTCGGATTGACCGTGATTGAGCCGGCTTACCAGCGTTTCGATCTTGAGGTCCGTGGGACCGATCCCATTCATGGGAGATATCACTCCTCCGAGCACATGATACAATCCATTGAACTGAGATGTGTTCTCGATCGCCATCACATCTTTTGCATCTTCTACGACGCACAGGATCGCGCGGTCACGTTTATGACTGTCACAAATCGCACATACTTCGTCGTCGGAAATGTTGTGGCACGTTGCACAGAACCTGATCTTTGAACGCAAAGTGTTCAATGCATCGGTTAGCGCATAGGTGTTCTCCTCTTTTTTCTTGATCAGGTGGAGCACCAAACGCAACGCCGTTTTCTTTCCAATACCCGGAAGTTTGGCGATTTGGTTGACAGCATTTTCAATTAGTTTCGAAGGATAATCCACATGCTTTAGGAAATAAGTTTACAAGATCCTGGCATCTATACCTGCTTCACAAATCGATTCACGCATGGGCCGAAGAAAATCAAATGTTCCATTTTTCACTGCGCACTTTCCTTTATAATGAATGATCAGTGTACATTGCTCGGCTTGTTCGGGTGTATGGTTGCAGACTCTAATCAGTGTACGGGATAACGTGCTCGAATGTATTAACATCATCATTGAACACCACAAGATCCATCAGGTCTGTCGTTTCTACAGCCTCCAAAACATCCACCTGTACCTCTTCCTGATATTCAGTGTCTCATATTCTCAGAAATTTTTAAAGCGCAAAGTTACGTAATTTCCATCTTTTGAGCGAAGACAAACAATAGAACGGATTTGGATTTTAAGGATTAATTCCTGATTTTTTGCCAGCTAAATATACAACACATGACTCCTTCCCTGGTTGTTTCGATTTTGACGTCTACTTTGCGGTCCTGATCCGCATTTCCATTTTCACTTCAAGGGGCGCCGATACAAATACTTTTTTTACAGGCAAACGTCAATCTCCATGGTACCTGGTGGCTTTTGGGATGATCGGTTCGTCGCTTTCCGGACTTACTTTTATCTCCGTTCCGGGTAATGTCGGAAAAATTGGATTCGGCTATTTTCAGGTTGTTTTGGGTTATTTGGTGGGATATTGGGTCATCATCGGCGTACTAATGCCTTTGTATTACAAACTGAATCTGATCTCTATTTACACGTTCCTGGAACAGCGCTTTAGTTTCTGGTCCTATAAAACTGGTGCTTTCTTTTTCCTCATCTCCCGCACCATTGGCTCATCCCTCCGACTTTACCTCGCGGCTACCGTGCTGCAGTTGTTTCTTTTTGATGCGTGGAATGTTCCGTTTTTTGTGACGGTAGCGACAACCATTGTCCTGATCTGGATCTATACGTTTAAGGGCGGTATCAAAACCATCGTATGGACCGATACTCTTTCAAACCATTTTTCTTGTCGCCGCTGTTTGTATCTCCGTGTGGCAAATCACAAGTCAGCTTGGGATGTCGATTACCGGAAATGATTTCACTGCCAACGCAAGTAAGTATTCAAAGATATTTTATTTTGACGATGTCGAACTCCACCAATGTATTTCTGGAAACAATTTGTTGGAGGCGCATTTATAACGTTAACCATGACGGGGATGGACCAGGAGCTCATGCAGAAGAATCTGACCTGCAAAAGCCTCGGAGAAGCGCAGAAAAACATGTTTTGGTTTAGCCTGACTTTGATCGTCGTTAATCTTTTGTTTTTATCCTTGGCGCGCTGCTCTATATCTACAGTAGACAACCGTGAATCTTCCCATTCCTGCCGCAACGGATGAGCTATTCCCGCGGCTAGCATTCGATGAGCTGGGGCTTGCTGTGGGTTTTTTTTTCCTGCTTGGAATTATAGCATCTTCTTATGCGAGCGCAGATTCTGCCTTGGCGGGATTAACAACATCTTTTTGCATCGACTTTCTGAATTTCGAAAAGAAAAATGAAGGAACCAGAAGAAGCGCCAAAAATTCATCGTGCACGTGGGTTTCTCCTTGCTGTTTCTATTTATTATTGTCGTATTCAAGGAAATAAATGAACGCTCTGTTATCGATGCTGTGCTGAATATCGCGGGCTATACGTATGGACCTTTGCTTGGATTATTTTCATTTGGCATCTTTACAACGCGACGGGTACGCGACAATCTTGTACCGTTTGTGTGTGTGGCGTCGCCGGTGTTATCATATTTGATCAGTACTAACTTGGCGAAGTGGTTTGGGGGGTATGAGATTGGATTGGAAGTGTTGTTGGTGAATGGGGCGATAACCTTTTTGGGATTGTGGTTAGTTTCGACTCCGAGTGAGAAGGAACTTGATAGTGCGCTTACTTCACCGCAAAGACGCTAAGACCGCAAAGTTAACGCAAAGATCTCCGCGAGACTTTGCGTTCATTCATTCCTTGCGGTAAAGCAATCGAAGCACTACTCCCCAAAAAAGGAAAAGGCCGCCCCGGTGAGGGGGCGACCGTAGTCCCGATTAAAAACCAACCCACTATGTATCTTGATATGCTGTCAGCAGCATGCTTGTTCTTTTTTTCTGCGAGAGCAGTCCCGGTGCAACGTGCGGTATACACGTAAAAAATTTGCACCGGGGTCGCTGTCGTCAGTCAATCTTTTTAAAGTTTGGGCTCCAAACCTCGTGTTCTCTTCGGCGACACCTTTCGATGAGGGTCTTTGATGTCGTCGTGTGTAAGCTCTATTACGAACAACATGCCATGAGCATTCAACCTCGAAATCGGGGTGATTTGAGGGTTGGGGGTTTAGAATGTTCTTGATTTGGGAGAGAGATTTCCCTTTTTTGAATTTTACAGCCCTCCTACGCGAGACTTTGAGGAGAAGGGTCGGGGATGAGGTGAATACAACATGAAGTGCCCCTAACAACATGATTACACTTCGCCTCCTGTTTTCACCTCACCCTAAATCCCTCTCCTCAAGGAGAGGGACTTCCCCCGGATGATGTTTTACCGCAACCTTCTTGAAGGAAGGGTCGGGTGCGCGATAGATGTTTCTCAATTTCTCTTAAAACAAATTCTATTCTTTCAGTAACCTCACTATTAGTAAACCTGATAATTTTTAATTGGAGGTCTGTTAATTCAAAAGTTCTTCCTTCATCGTACTGTGCCTGTTCTCTATTGTAATGATAATTGCCATCTACTTCAATAACTAGGTTACACTCCAGGCAAAAGAAGTCAGCAATAAAATCAGCTATTGGATGTTGCCTCCTAAATTTGAATCCATTAAGCCGTCTGTCTCTCAGATATTTCCAAAGTATTCCTTCAGCCTTGGTCATTTTCTTCCGGTTAATCCGGGCATACTCAAACAACTTTAGGTAGGCACCCTTGTGAAGGTTATCATCAGCCATAACGTTTTTATTCTGAATTCAGAGTGGCAGGGATGGGGTAAATACAAAAGATGAGCGCTCCTAACAACACGATTACGCTTCGCCTCCTGTTTTCACCTCACCCTAATCCTTCATCCTCAAGGCAGAGGACTTCCGCCTAGATCATGTTCGATACGCTCCCTTCTCTTTGAGGAGAAGGGTCGGGGATGAGGTGAATACAACATGAAGCGCCCCTAACAACACGATTACGCTTCGCCTCCTGTTTTCACCTCACCCTAATCCTTCATCCTCAAGGCAAGGGGACTTCCGCCTAGATCATGTTCGATACGCTCCCTTCTCTTTGAGGAGAAGGGTCGGGGATGAGGTGAATACAACATGAAGTGCCACTAACAACACGATTACGCTTCGCCTCCTGTTTTCACCTCACCCTAATCCTTCATCCTCAAGGCAAGAGGACTTCCGCCTAGATCATGTTCGATACGCTCCCTTCTCTTTGAGGAGAAGGGTCGGGGATGAGGTGAATACAACATGAAGTGCCCCTAACAACATGATTACACTTCGCCTCCTGTTTTCACCTCACCCTAATCCCTCTCATCAAGGAGAGGGACTTCCCCCGGATGATGTTTTACCGCAACCTTCTTGAAGGAAGGGTCGGGTGCGCGGGTCCGCGATAGATGTTTCTCAATTTCTCTTAAAACAAATTCTATTCTTTCAGTAACCTCACTATTAGTAAACCTGATAATTTTTAATTGGAGGTCTGTTAATTCAAAAGTTCTTCCTTCATCGTACTGTGCCTGTTCTCTATTGTAATGATAATTGCCATCTACTTCAATAACTAGGTTACACTCCAGGCAAAAGAAGTCAGCAATAAAATCAGCTATTGGATGTTGCCTCCTAAATTTGAATCCATTAAGCCGTCTGTCTCTCAGATATTTCCAAAGTATTCCTTCAGCCTTGGTCATTTTCTTCCGGTTAATCCGGGCATACTCAAACAACTTTAGGTAGGCACCCTTGTGAAGGTTATCATCAGCCATAACGTTTTTATTCTGAATTCAGAGTGGCAGGGATGGGGTAAATACAAAAGATGAGCGCTCCTAACAACACGATTACGCTTCGCCTCCTGTTTTCACCTCACCCTAATCCTTCATCCTCAAGGCAAGAGGACTTCCGCCTAGATCATGTTCGATACGCTCCCTTCTCTTTGAGGAGAAGGGTCGGGAATGAGGTGAATACAACATGAAGTGCCACTAACAACATGATTACACTTCGCCTCCTGTTTTCACCTCACCCTAATCCTTCATCCTCAAGGCAAGAGGACTTCCACCTAGATCATGTTCGATACGCTCCCTTCTCTTTGAGGAGAAGGGTCGGGGATGAGGTGAATACAACATGAAGCGCCCCTAACAACACCATTACGCTTCGCCTCCTGTTTTCACCTCACCCTAATCCTTCATCCTCAAGGCAAGAGGACTTCCACCTAGATCATGTTCGATACGCTCCCTTCTCTTTGAGGAGAAGGGTCGGGGATGAGGTGAATACAACATGAAGTGCCACTAACAACATGATTACGCTTCGCCTCCTGTTTTCACCTCACCCTAATCCTTCATCCTCAAGGCAAGAGGACTTCCGCCTAGATCATGTTCGATACGCTCCCTTCTCTTTGAGGAGAAGGGTCGGGGATGAGGTGAATACAACATGAAGCGCCCCTAACAACACGATTACGCTTCGCCTCCTGTTTTCACCTCACCCTAATTCCTCTCCTCAGGGAAAGGGACTTCCCCCACGATCATATTTTTACGCTCGGGGATGAGGTGAACCGGCTTTACAACAGCTCCTTCGTCGGATCCCAGAAGACCTCCTTAAACCGCTGCACCTTATCCTTCACGACAGAAACGCCTTCCTTTTTCAACAATACCTGCATGGTTGCCGGCGTTTTGAAGTGGTGTTTACCGGATAATAATCCGGCACTGTTAACAACACGGTGCGCAGGAACACCCTTAGGACAGGCATGCATAGCCCATCCAACCATACGCGCGCTCGATTTAAGGCCCAGGTAATGTCCAATAGCCCCATAACTTGTTACACGCCCCCTTGGGATGAGTTTTACGACGGAATACACATCGGCGAAAAAGTCGCTCTGTGCGCCTTTCTTTTTGACTTGTGGCATCTTATAAGCTTTCGATCTTGCTAAATTTACGCTCGTTTTTAACACCCCAAACGTGAAAAACCTATTCGTTATTTGTCTCGTTTTCCTTGCCGTTTTATCTGTCCGAGCCCAAACAGCCGCCCCCACCTTCATCTTTCCAGATTCAACAGGCTGGAACATTCTGAACGAAGGTCAGGAAGTGAAGTTCCAGGTGAAGACCACACATCACCATCCCGGGAAGATAAACTTTAGCATTGAAAGCGCCGACGGCCTGGGCATTGAGTTCGACTCACTCGGAAATTTCCACTGGCAACCATCATTCGACCTGGTCAATCGTGTTGAAAAATCAAAAGACATCATGGTCATCTTTCAGCAGTCATTGCCGGATGGAAAGCGTGAACGCAGGGAGATCACATTCATCGTGCGACATATAAACCGCCCGCCAGTAGTGGAGGAGTTGCCTGTGGTGTACGTAAGACAATCATCGACGAACACCTACCAGATTCCCAGCGACTTTGCCTATGACCCTGATGGCGACCCGCTGGTATTCAAGTCCATCCTCTCGGAAATGCCGGAAGGATCGGCAATATCATCACAGGGACTATTCACATGGAACCCGTCCCGCTCACAATTCTCTGCATTGAGAGCAAATCCGATAACCATTCAATTCACCGTTCAGGATCAGCCTGACAAAGCTGAAGCACAAGGCAAGCTGAAGATCGCGCAAACACAACTTGATCTTCCCCCCGAGATCATGATCGTCCCCTCTGACACGCTCTTCACGATCAAAGAAGATGAGATCATCAACCTCAAGCTCTACATCTCCGATCCCAACGGTGACGATGATGTAAAGACTGTCGGACTGCTCACAACTGACAATCGTATTCCCCAATCGGTATTGAAAGAGAACACACAACTTCAATATGAACTCACCTGGAGTCCGGGTTACGGCTTTGTTGACGATACACAAACTGCTCTAACACCAGAGCTGATCTTCTATGCGTTGGATAAATCCAACAACCGTATCCAAAAGAAAGTAAAAGTGAAGGTCTCTGACACAGAGAACCTGATTAAGAAAGACGCACACCAGTTCCAGAAATACAGAGCCAATCTTGTTGATGCGTTGACGCTTATTCAACAACTCGATGTCAACCAGAAGCAGCTTAACGCTGACTATAAGAAAGCCAAGAAAGGCAAGAAGAACCGTTCCATCCTGAATGCATCGCTGGGTGCCGTTACCGGCGCTACGCCTGCGGTGATTGACGATCAGAAAAGCTCTAAGATCGTTTCCGGCATTGGCGGTACAACAGTCCTTACCTTCGGTACCCTCGAAGCAACCGAAGTGATCGGACGATCCAAGGAAGGCATTCTCGAAAAGATCAAGATCAGTATCGACCTGCGCAACAAGTTCCAGTCAACCGGCGACGACTTCGCGCGTAAGTATGCGCTGGGATGTCGCGGCGGAATCAGGAGTTTGAAAAGGATATTGAGAAGTTCCGATCTGCGCTCAGTGATCAGCGTATTGTGTTGCTGGAGCTTGATGCTTATGCAAAGAATGCACGGATTGATGATCGGGATATTAAGAAGGTGTTTGTGGATTATGTTGAGGAGCAGAAAGAAAGCAGGTAACGGTAGACCATTGCGCGACAACCAGCACGGCCGAACGCACACCTTATGTTGGTGGTTCTGGGGTAGTACGGTAAAAAGTTAGACCACCATTTGGCGAAAGACATTAAAAACATAGATTTGCACTCCCAAAATGCACCGCAACCGCGTTAACACAGAGGAGTGGCAGAGCGGTCGAATGCGGCGGTCTTGAAAACCGTTGAACCGCAAGGTTCCGGGGGTTCGAATCCCTCCTCCTCTGCTGAGTATCAATCAAACAGATCTAAAACCTCGAATTCGTAAAGGATTCGAGGTTTTTTCTTTTTCAGGCCACCCCAAAAGAGTCACTTTTTTCCATTCGTAAGGTGGGGATCGGGAAACCGAAGACAGCGACAATGATCTTTCCCGAATTAAGGCCTTAAGTCACTGTGTCCAACTAGTTCATTCATTGGACATCTTGTTTCAAGAATCTCCATGCCATAATTTTTAACTAAAACCAATTCAATTATGAGCACGATGAGTGTATTATTCTTCATCAGCAAGGAACAGAGGAAATGACGATGTTGAAGCGCCCATTTACATGCGCGTGACAATCGCGGGAGAGCGTTACGAACTAGGTACAAAAAGACTTGTACTTCCAGCAAACTGGTCGGCCGATAGCGGCCGCGTGAAGGGAAACACGTCAGCTGCAAAAACGCTGAATGCATATTTAGATTCTCTTCTTTCAAAAGCCTACAGCCATCAACGACAAATCCTGAACGAAGGCAAAGAACTCAGCATGCTTGAATTCAAAAACAAATGGCTTGGGATATCGACGGAGAAAGTAAAAATGCTGATGGAAGTTTTCGAAGAACACAATCAACAGATGAAAGCATTGATCGGTCATGAATTCTCTCCATTAACTTTTGAACGCTACACAACTTCAAAAAAGCACACGCATGACTTCATGAAGTCGAAGTACAAGGTCGATGACATCGACATTAAAAAACTTAACTACGAATTCATTCACAACTATGAGTTCTGGTTGAAGTCAGTACGTAAGTGTGATCACAACACTACAATTAAATACCTGTCCAACTTCAGAAAGATCGTCAACATCTGCATCAAAAGCGGATGGCTTGATCGAGATCCTTTTGTCGGATTCAAAATGACGAAGCGTGAAGTTGAAAGACCGTTCTTAACCGATGATGAACTTAATCGCATCATTGAAAAGAAATTCTCATGCCACGCATGAGCCAGGTGCGAGACATTTTTGTTTTCTGCTGTTACACCGGTCTTGCTTACGCTGACGTTAAAAAACTAACAACCGATGAAATCACCATAGGCATTGACGGTGAAAGATGGATCTGGACAAACCGACAAAAAACAGACACAGCCAACTCGAATTCCATTGCTTCCTCCAGCACTCGAAATTATGGATCGACACAAAGATGATCCTCAATGTTTGAATCAAGGACGAGTACTTCCCGTACTGAGTAATCAAAAGATGAACAGCTATCTGAAAGAAATTGCTGATGCGTGTGATATCAAAAAGAAAATGACGTTCCATACAGCGCGACATACTTTTGCAACAACTGTCACATTAGCTAATGACGTTCCAATGGAAACTGTGGGAAAGATGCTTGGGCATCGGAATTTGAAGACAACACAACACTATGCAAGAATACTAGACAAAAAGGTTAGCGATGATATGAATGCCCTAAGAGTCAAATTGACTGAACCAAATTTAAATGTCAGTAAGCAAGCGAAATGAATCACTAGCTGTGATCTCCTACATTTTCCCTGGCCTTATCCTTTGAAGTGCTAGGTTTAATTTTTGACCTGGAGAATAGAACCTGTATGATTTCTAAAATTTTGTGAATAAGTTCATGGGCACCAAATCCAGCTAAAAATCCAACTCCTATTAATGTGTAGTAGGAACTAACATCTTGTGATGTTCCTTCTTGTAGTTGCAATAAATTGCTTTTAGTTAACATCAATAATATTAACGCCAACACCCCGCCTTCAATTGGTCTGTATAAATACCAAAAAAGCCAAACCTGCATGTTCAATGGAGTCTTAGGTGGGGATCCCTCTTGGGGAGTAAAGGTATCTGCAAGCCTAGAGTAGACCGCCCTTAGGCAATAGAACGCGCCTCCCATCGCACCAGCCAAGAACAATCCATACGTGACATTTTCATTTATGTCGAAATTCTTGATGTCTTGAAGTGCTGACTTTGTCGAACTAAATTGATTTGTAAATAACCAAATCAACGAGAAGATGAGTATTGCCAAATTGTAGAGAGCAGCAATGATCGTAAGAACAATGTTCAGTGCAGAATCGGCTCTGAATGTTGAGTTGGAAATTTCGTCTTGTTGCATGATTAAGTGGGGAAATTTTGAATATCAAATTGAGATTTAAGACCCTCATATAACATCACCATCGCCATCGTCTCCAATTCACAATACCTGTACAAAGCATCCTTTATCTTTTCGCGCTGATCCAAAGGAATTTCGGAGTATTGCAACATGTTGTACGCCATCATCGCTGAACCACCATCCGCGATAATTTCAGTGTCTTGTACTAGCCGATCTAAATCTTCGGCCCAATAACCGGGAAACACTGGATCGAGTGTTTTGTAGGGATCAAATTGGTGATCTTTACTTACCCATATTTTATTATTGAAATTGAGGCTTGGAATCTCTAAGCCTTTACCGTAAATGGGCTTGGAATATTTTTCTTGTAACAGAGGGAAACTTTGTATCGCTGCTGGCAAAATGTCTTTTAATGAATTCGAACCCTTGGCGTGCAGTGAATAAAAGTAGCGAAGGACGATTTTGTAAAGATCAATCATATTCCTCGGTCCACTGACTCTGTTTCCATCTTGATCATCCCACTCAGTAATTGTTCTTATGAACTCTTGCAATTCGTGCTTGTCAGGCAAATCATTCGCGCCATCAATCTGTGCGTAAATAAAGTTCAGGTATGAGTTCTCATGCACGTGGTATCGAAAAATAGAGCCAGAGTCCTTTTCCAAGCTTTTTTTTAAGATTTCGAACGAAGTCAAAATTTGGAAAAACGCCGGGTTCGAATGATAAGTATTGATCGAGATGTTCAATAGACCCATTCTCTTGAACTATGTGATGACTGAATTGAAATGCGACGCCTTGATATGGTCGCATACCCTTAAACCATGGAAGTGCCGTAGCCGTTGTTTCGAAATCAATGAAATGTAACGGATACTTAAATTCTTCAATGGTTTTCTTTAAGTCGGCTTTTAGCAAGTATGGTGTAAAGTCTCGATTTTTTGACTTTGAGATTTGTATGTCTCTTCGATCGTGGGGAGTCATACCGTCATCAGAACTCTTTTTTGTTGTTTCGAAGTCCGTTCTAACAGCATCTTTCAGTACAAACTTTTTAAGGTCAATCAATTTTTGAACTGGTGATTTACCTCCACCTGCGTTTCCACCCCAAAGTTCAGTCACTAAGCTTTCCCCATCGAACGATTCAGGCGAAACATTTCCTCCATCTAACCAACATTCCTTTCGCCCATCGTACAGTCCTTTGTGCTTCTGCTCATCGGTGCTATAGAATTCACATTTTCCACAGGCAGGAGTTATATGCGGAGCGACCTTTCGATCTTTTTGATACGCTTCCGATAAAAATTTTATCCCTTCTTCAAATGACAGAGGCTTGTCCACATTTAGCTTCAGTGGCTGCGAATAAATAATCTCACATTCGCCATCTACTTCAAAAATCCGTAATAATGCGTCACCCAAATCTTTTCTCATTAGACCAGGACTACACGTCACATGCGCTCTGCCTTTTGCATCCTCGGATACCCTGAAAAATTTCGCTAGTCCAGCCACGGAGGCTTTAGCGTCTTTATCTACAACGCAAAGATGGGCCTTGACTTTCTTTCCAGAAGAATTACTTATTACCCATTTTTGAAATGCTACATCATTTAAATATGGACTCCACTCGCTAGTAATATTGTTGCGAAAGATGAATTTATCATCTCCTTCTCGATATGATTTGGATTTGACTTCATAAAGAAATAGTTCATCATTTTCATTCTTGACAATTACATCGGCCCTCACATAGCAGTTGTTATGAAGGAACGCTGCTTCGGCTAATACCACTTTGCCGGGAGCCTTTAGTTTCTCCTTAGTTTCTTCTAATGCTTTCTCATATTCTTGAGGACCGGCCTGGATTGTTATTGCGGGAGAAAAGGGATTTTCTACAAAATAAAATTTCGCTAGTTCTCCAACTTGCATACCGCCTTTGGCCAGCTCAAACATAAAAGAGTCTTCCTCTTTGTTGTTGGCGTACTTATCCAGCTTGTTGGTATAAAACAGTTTTGTCGGACACTCTAGCGCTAAAATGAATCGCGATTTTGTTAAGTAACGGTTTTGGCTAGCCATGGTAAATAAGGGGTTTTAACGCTTATGAAGCGATGTGACGTTCAAGTCAGATTTCCCAGTGGGCTAGGATCGAGTGGATCGGGTGGGGCAGGGAATTGTTAACTAAAATAAACTTTTGTTTTCAGTAAAGCAATATTGCTGCTTGACCGAATCTTTTCAACTATTTCTTCCCGAGTTGGGTAACAACTGTGTAGACTTTTGAAACGATTTGCATCACATTCGAATCAAACAAAACTTTTTGGTTATGAATGAAGCAATTTTTAAGCACGAGGATTTGCAGCATTTCCGCGTGCAACTGTTAGAAGATTTGAGAGCAATGCTCGGTGCATCACAGTCGCTGGTGAAGAAGGAATGGCTTAAAAGTTCTGAAGTAAGGAAGATGCTTGGTGTTTCTCACGGCACCTTGCAGAACCTTCGGGTCAATGGCTCACTACCTTGTAGTAAGGTTGGCGGTATCATCTTCTATAAATACGATGACCTTATCAAACTACTGGAAGGTAGTCGCAGGTAGATGGACCACCTTGAGCAACTTAAAACGTACCTTAATCGGGTGGCTTCGGATGCTCGTCTGAAGCCTTCCCATATTTCTCTCTTCACCGCCTTATGCCATGCCTGGCTTCTAAGCGACTGCAAACGCCCTTACCACGTATCAAGAAGACAACTAATGCGTGCATCCCATCTTAATTCTAAAACGACATATCATAAGACAATTTCAGACCTCCAGCGGCTAGGATATATTCAGTATCAGCCATCGTTTCATCCGCATGAAGGGAGTTCAATCTGTATGATTTGAGCGAAGTCTTAATCTTGAGAGCGTCACAAAATCCTGCTAGATTAATTGAGTTGCCTAATCTCTGGCAACAGCAAGATGTATTTTTGTCCACGAGAATGAAGCCGATGCCTTGACCTCGCGGCATCAGCAAGATGTATTTTTGGCCGCCAAAAAAAAATGCTCGGAACTCGCATCTTACTGAGTATCCCAAAGAAAAAAATCAATTTTGTAAAGACTCGGATTTAAGACACCCTGAAACAGTTTGACATGCTGATAACGTTGCTCTTTTAGTGTAGCGACGATCTTATTTCTTGTTTCTGAACTAATGTTTACACCGAAATATACAGCCCGAATTACCGAGGGGTCAAATCTATTCAAATGAATGGCCTGATTCCCTAATTCCAGAACTTGATCTGTTTCCTTCAAATATGAAATCATTCTTAACTCACCCTCATATGTCCAATGAGTACTCTTGGTTAGAAGAATACTTTCTACCAGGAAATTCAGAAGTTCCCGCTCAGACAATGTAGAATCATAAAGTTTAATGTCTGGTCGGTTGCTCTCATATTTTACTTTTCTTACACACCTTATAAGGTCAGTCTCCTTTTGTCTCCGATCGAAAAAGGTGTTCGTAAGGTCAAACTCAATTACAAAACCGGAGTGATTTAATGAGTAGTGACTCCACATGGTAATGTTGTCGTGGATTGAAGCGAGGCTTAATACGCCAAACATATCTTGCCACTTATCCCGAATTGCTGTCGAATAGCCTGTTGGATTACGCGATGAAAAAATGTTTGGAATTAGGTTTTTCGGATGAATAGCTGGCACCCCAGCCAACGCCTCATTTATAGTCAGCGTAGTAATTTTCTTGATGATTTCATCGGGGATTTGCGACCGAAACTCAACCGGAATATCCTCAATAGTTGGATTTCGATTACCCTGCTCAATTAATACTGGTTCGATGTGCCCTGAATAGAGATCATGAGCGTCTTCCACATCCATAATGCGGGATATGAACGGAAGAAATTCAAATGGATCGTTTAGGTACTTTGGCTGAGTAAATCGCATATGTTGGTTGGCCAAAATATCAGTTCGCTCTGGTGGTAAATATTTAAAAGCATTCATATGATTCAAATAAAAAAGGGGCAAGTAAGCCCCCTTCGATTCTTTTAGTAAAACTCTTTCATCTCTTTCCCCCAGCAACTGCAGCTATGCCGAAGAACAATAGCGACCCAACTACAATTCGTCCAATCCATTTGTCTACATCATCACTCTTGCGCTTGTTAATGCATGCGATGTTAACGAAGGTCTGACAGTTGTAATTCACAGAGTCGTACCTTTCTCCCCGAAGAATTTCGTTTAAGCCTATTTCGACCACTTGAAGTGATGAATTTAACCGGTTAATACTGTATTCATAAAAGTCTTTGCCCTTTGTAAAACCTTTCAGGGATACTATGCAAGGGCGTCCGTTCTCATAATGGTTATGCATAACGTATTGTGTACCAAGCCCGTCTGCGCCAAGATATATACCTGTATGCCTAACTTGAGAAACTGTATCGATTTTAAAGCGGTAGTATACCTTACCGCTGTTCTCATTTAAAAAAATAACTAAAGTTGACCCGTTCGTCATGTAGATGAACAGAGTGTCATTGGTTAAGTAGAAGCTTCTCATCGTCTAAATCCTTTTAATGCTCTTTCGAAATCTTTCATCGCGCGGTTGATATCTTGCGTAGCTTTCTTGCTCGAGCCGCCACTATCCGTCAGCTGAATTCTTTGACCGCATCTGCATGTTATAGTTTCTTCTCTGTTGACCTGCGCAAGGGTTATGGAATTCTTATGACCACAAATAGGGCAGGGTGCGTCAATTTTCTGTTTGCTAATATCGATCAACACCGTTTCTTTAGTTTGCTTATTAAAAATACGGAATTGTCGGTTGACTTGTTACAAATTGGCATAATATTTTACAAAAACATACAACATGTAAACATAAATATGCGTTTCATGAACAAAAAGGCACATTTTGACGTTACAAAAAATATGAATACTTTTGCAGCACCAAACCCTAACAATATGACTACCCAAGACCAAATCCGCAAGAATCTGGCAATGTTGCGAAGCAGGAGGGGTTTATCGCAGGAAGAAGTTGCCGCGTATCTTAAGATCAGCCGCCCTTTAATCAGTTACTATGAAAGCGGAGAACGAGAAATCCCTCTTCCCCACTTAGAGAAACTATCTGACCTTTTCGGAGTGGAGGTTTCTGATCTCATGAGTAATGAATCTGAATTTCAGCAAGCCAATTTTGCTTTTGCATTTAGAACGAATGGATTGGCCGAGTCTGACCTTCGAAGCATTGCCGAGTTTCAAAAAATCGTTAAGAATTATCTGAAATTGAAATCAATTAATGATGGCAGGAAGAAAAGCAATTGAATCGGAGATAGAGAAGAAAGCCATCGACTTTAGGCAACAAAATGGATTTAGTTCAACCGAGCCGGTCCATTTGAAAAGCCTTTTGTTACAGAAGAATGTGCTTTCAGTTTTTCGCCCCTTGAGTAATGATTTTTCGGGGATGGCTCTTAAGATTGGTAGCAATCTATTTATGATGGTGAATACAGAGCAAAGTCAAGGGAAGCAACATTTCACGATTGCCCATGAACTGTATCACTTATGTATCCAGGATAATTTTACCTCTCAACAATGTAAAACTGGAAGCTTTGATACAAAGGACATCGAAGAATATAAGGCTGATTTGTTTGCAGCTTTTTTCCTTCTTCCCTCGGAAGGCATAAAGAAGATGATTCCAACGGAAGAATTAGCACGTAATGCTGAGATTTCAATTCAGACGATTCTTAAAATCGAGCAATTTTATAGTGTGTCGAGGAGCGCTCTTCTATATAGACTTAAGTCGCTTGGTGTCATTAATTCAGCGATTTATGATAGATACTCCAATGACGTAATAAAAAGTGCCGTCTACTATGGCTACCCTGTTGCTCTTTATAAGAAAGCAGCGGCACAGTCAGTTATAGGAGATTATGGAGTGTTGGCACAGCAACTCTTTTCCTCTGGCGAAATTTCCGAATCACACTATTATGAATTGATGGATGCAATCGGGGTGAATCCATTAGAGGAAGAATCTGAAAATGGATTCTAAGACTGTTTACATTCTTCTAGATGCTGATGTAATTATCCATTTTTATAAAGCGGATCGTCTAAGTGTATTGCAACAACTATACAAAGGACGGCTCCTTGTCCTTGATTTCGTACTTGAAGAACTTATGAGGAACAAGACAATAGCTCCTCATGTAGAAAATTTCTTACGCTTTAAAGTGATCGAGGAATACAGTTTTCCTTCAAAAGACGAAGACATTTTAAAAGAATATGCGCTGCTCAGTAAAACAAAAGGTAAAGGAGAAAGCGCTTGCATGGCTGTCTGTCGATATCAAAATAATATTCTAGCTAGTAGCAACCTAAGAGACATAAAGCCATACTGCGAACAGTATGGAATTGCTTATTTAACAACGATGGACATTCTTGCCATCGCCTATAAAAAAGGCCTTATGTCTTTGAAAGAATGTGACGAGTCTATCAAAGCGATACTATCCAAGCAAAGTAAACTTCCGTACGACAATTTAAGCGACTATTTGAAAAGAGATTTCAAAGCTGAAAAGACTCAATACTAAGTGAGATGCTCATATTACTTTGTCTTCCCTGCCTTCTTTTCACGTTTATACTCTTTTAAAAATTCGCTGTAGATTGTTTTAGAGTTACTAAGTCTATCATTAAGCAATGCTGGATTGATCTTCAAGACTTGTGCTTTAATCTCATCATCTAGCTTTGTCTTCCATAAGGTAGACGCTTCAAGCAGGTTTTTAACATTTAGATTTTTTGTTTCCCGCAAATCGGCTGATTGCAAAATTGAGCCCTCGAAATCGACATCCGTTAAATCAGCTCCTCTAAAATCTACCCCTTTCAAATTAGATCGAAAAAAAACGACTTCAGTCATATTTGAATTCCTCGCCTCGACTGATTCTAAATCTGCTATGTCAAACGTTGAACGGGACATGTTGATGTTATTGAATTTAGCTCCACGAAATCCTGTTCGGGAACATCGACATCTAATTAGTTCAGTGCCATTAGAAAGATCAGTCGCCTGAAATTTAGCGTCACTCAGATAAGATCCTTCCAACTTCACATTTTGCAATTTAGACTGCCGAAGATCCGCTTCTCCGAGGTCAATTCCTGTTAGGATCGAACCAGAAAGGTCAACATTTTTTAGTTTTCGGCCCTTTAAATAACAATTATGCAAGTTAATTTTGTGATACCGTGAGCGAAAAGCCTCTTAATATTTGCGGTAATTATTAAAGACGCTTCCTCCGATTTCCAGTAGCGATAATCTTCTATTACTTCCAGATATCTTTTGATCTCTTGTTTCTTTTTGCCGATGCTATCCAACCATAGAAGTAGAATACCTATCACGAAAATATCCAACAACATCCCATGAGCCTCTACAATTACGTTCTGCCAAAAATCCGGACTATTATATAACCCTAGATCCGGCACCCATGTGAATCCTACCTAAGCGTCATAATTGATGGCAATTACGGCCACGACAAATGTTGCACAGAAAAAGATAAAAAGAGATGCGCTGAGCTGGCTCTTCGAGATTACAGAAAAAATTGCTGCTACCGATTGTCGGAATGCAAGCTTGAATTGAGATTTTTTCATGAGTAGCTAGTGATGGAATTTGATTCAATTGGTCATTGAATTTATAACATTTAAGATACTATCTTTGTCCCATAAGGAATCAGAACTTTTGTAAGACTTTGTAAGGTGTCATTAGTCACACCGGTGCAAACTGATACGAAGAAAATATTTGAAGGAGAAGAAGTTAGAATTTACTAATCACTCCCTCCTCCTCTGCACAGTAAAACAATACCAGGAGCCACGCGAAAGCGTGGCTTTTTTTGTTGGTGACATGGCCGAGTCAAACGCCTCGTTTGCACGAGGACAGGGCAACAACAAAAAAGAGCGTAGCGAACCTTGGTGTTGTTTTATTGAAGCTCCCCCCATTCAAGGGATCACAGTTTCTGTAATCCCTCCTCCTCATCTTGTTTTTTAATTGCTCATGCCGAAGCATTTCAAAATTGTCTATCATTAGCTCAATTAGAATTAATTTCCTCCTCACCAACAACGTGTAGCTTTTCCTTAAATCCAGGATTGTCCCGAATAATTTTATTCATATGATTAATCGCCATTGCTTCACTAGGAAATATTTGGCCTGAGTTGAAAGCATTATTATTGTCAACAAACGCTACGGTGAAATTGCTCTCTGCTACGGCAATCATATCAACAAATGGTTGCCGTTTTCTTTCTTCTTTCCTGGAAAGGACAGATTTGGCTGCAGCGTTTGCCGCAAAAAAATGTTCAAAGAGGAACGGCCTGGTTCTTCTTTTTGGTTGCGGGAGATCCCTGTCTACAATAATTTCTTCGTAGGAAACAACTCGTCGGGTCATTTTCCCTATGGCTATGCTCTGTCCTTCGGCGCTGATTCTGACGCCATCATGCAGTTTTTCGAAAGAAGGCCGTGACAATTTATCGGCATCACTCAATACTTTATACTGTGCCAAAGCGAATGGACCGGTCACTGGCCTTATACTCAGATCTGTTCCTTCACTCTCCGCGGCGGTGATTCCCACATTTTTTATATCGCTAAGCTTCTGGTTACCTAGTTTGTCAATGTCGATGTCCAGGGGCACCAGTTTTTGGCGAACAATCAAATCGCCGGCTGGGTGCATCAGTAATGCCGTTTCGGTGGCAGCGAGTTCGCGGAGAGACACGTATAATTTTTTTCCGAAACTCAGCGACGCCTGCCATTGCTCAGGCTTGTTCAACTCTGCAATTAAGAGCGGCAACAAGTCAATATCAGGCAGACTGGTATCTCGTGTTTCACCCCATGTTTTATCAAAATCGGCGGATAGGCTAAAAAAGAAGAATGAAATACCGCCTCTGCCTTTCGCGCGCCAGGGTGTAGGCCCCTGAAGGACAAATTGCAACCTGATACCGAAGATACCGACGCCAAATGCTTTGAAAGAAACGTGGCCATCGATGTCAATCATAAATACAAAAGGCGAGAACTGGAAGAGCGCGTCGAATCCTATATGCCCTTCAACAGAGAAGCCGCTAAACTTAAAATAGAGTTCGGCCCGGCTCCCAAACTGTACGGTATTTGATGTAATCGCATGATATGATTCGAATCGCAGCCTGGCATTGTCACTATTAAGAACACTGATTGTTATTCGTCGCAATGAAGGTAATGCAAGAGGCGGCGGCGTGAAATCCGGATGAAACCCACCAACTGTTAGAAGGAAGTCTGGTTGATCTCCCCATTTCAGACGAACAGCCATATTCCCTTCCAGGGTCATGCTTAGCAATCTCGAATCAAACAGACTGGCATCGAAACTGAGAAGTTTCTTGTTGAAATCAAGTACGCCGGAAAAATTCACGTTGATTGAAACAAGCACCTTTTGCTGATCCGGCAACACGATCCGCAAGACTCCGAGAATGACAATATTGCCTGGGATCTCAATAATTAATCCGAATGAAATTGTTATCAGTGTTGGAGAACCCCAACCAAGTTTCGCCATTGGCCCAATCAGAAACCGGCCATCTTGCGGCGGAAAGACGGTTTTCATATCACTGATGATCCGGGGCGCATTGGCAATTACATTTTGCGGAAATAGGATGCTGTTTACAGAGCCCGTCCTGACTCCTTCGCGTAAAGTGTCTACCAAAACTGTTCTGTTTAATCCAAGCAGACCTCCCACGCCCTTCAACGTAAAACCGTAACCAAGTTGATAAGGTGGATTGAATTCAGCAGTGATAATAATCAGCAACGAAAATCCACTGTTTCCATCCGGCATCTTCGTAGTGATGATTCCTATTGCTTTGGCACTGACAAGGTCAGCGATCGTTAACTCCAGCGCACCGGAATATTCCTCCGCACCCGCATCATATCGGAGAAACCCGCCGCCGGAAACGGTACCCGCATTTATAGAAAGACCTACGCCGTCAGGATGCTTAAGATTCATGGACAGATCAGCAAACCCGATATTCTTATTCGCTGTTTCCCAATCAAGATTAGCACGCAATCCGATTTGCTCGAAAGAAATGGCCAGGGGTCCCAGTTTTACATTTCCGGAAATAGACCCTTCCGTAGCGAGACCGGCTGCGGTTGTTTTAATTTTTAGAAAAACTTCCTGGATTTCAAGAATGTTTAATACAGTGATATGAACAGGCAACGACAATTCCAATCCACCCCCTGCCGCAATGTATAGTGATTGTTGTGTTGAATACCCGATCTGGAAGTTGAATGGGATCTCAATGGGTTTATCGGGTAATATGCTTGCGATAAATCCATCCCGGCCTGCAGAGCTAATTATGAGTTTAGCATTCCTGATTCCGGCGTTGATATCGAATTCAATTCCTTTTTCTTCGACAATAAAGGAAACGGAAACGCTTAATTGACCGGGTACAAATCGGCTGCCTTCCTGTTCGCCGATGAATTTACCCGGTTCTTCATCTCGTGGGAGAATGAAAGCCGTGAAATTCGCGTCGACTCTCGCGCGCCCGTCAGAGGAGTCAAACGAGACATCACGTTCATCACTGATAATAATGCCGCCGACCTGGGTGTTTGCACGGGCCAGGAAAAATGTCCGGCCATTGCTTGCATCCATATTCAGATCCCCAAATGGAATAATGATCCAGCCAAGGTTACCCCTTTCCCTCGGGGAATACATAATTGTCGATCCAAATGAAAACTGGTCGAGCCTTGACTGCCATTTCAAAGTGAGTGCGCCGGCGATCATCTCATTTCCTATGTCACCAAAACTTATCCCATAGCCCGGTTTGATACCATAAACATAAGCAGCGCCGAAAGACGCGGCCAACCGTCCGATCCGGGGAAACAACTTATCTGTAAACGCCTTTGCTCCCGCGATAGTAGTCCGATCGAACGGTGTAAAGTAAATATCTTTGAATGCCGTATGGGGATTGGCTATAAATTTTCGGAATCGTTCGAAGTTGATTACTTCGAAGAGGAAGGGTAACCGGATGATCTTACCGGATGAATTTATTCTCGATACGTCACTTTTCTTTACGTCAATTATCTCAAACCATCCGAAATAGTTCTGCTGTAAAACTGGATTTTTGATCCAGGTAATGAACGACGAGAAAATGCTGAAGGTCGGTGACTATTTCGGTGATTTCTTCCGCGGCTAATTCTGCGCCCTCGAAAGAAAGGGGCAGTTCATTTATCATTTCAAATAAATCTTTCAAGGCATTTAATAACGCGCCCAATTGCAGGAGTGAGTCTGTCCCTTCTGATTCCATCAGGCCTCTTACAGATTCAATGGTTAACGCGACCTGGTTCAATGTGTCGGCCAGCTGACCGGTTAACATTCCTGTTTCCTCATCAAAATTCCAGCCCATGTAGCCAAACAGTTCTTTCAACGCCTGTTCATTATGAGCGGCTATCAATAATGGGCTTGCAAGCTCCGTGAGTTCAGAAACCAAACTATTTTGTAAGCTTTTCGCCATCGCTTAACGCGTTAATCAGGAATAGAAACTTCAATATCGTCACCATAAAAATCTTTATCACCGCTATAATTCAGTGGTATTTTGTAGGTCGAAAGCGGAAAGGGTTCCAGACTATCGTCTTCGTCGGTTGCTGGCAAACGCCACCACAGAATGTGATTCACCTGTTTTTTTTCGCCGAACTCGAATCTGATCTCGCCGATATTGTTTACGCCGACAATCTCTTTGCCGTCTCCCCATTTGCCGATATAATTTGATCCGTGATCTCTCGCCAATGCCAGATACTGTTGAAGCACTTCATCAGTTGGCTCCTCTTCTACGTGGGTGGGGGTAACCGACGAATCGGTGTCTGCTTTTTCAGCCAGTATCCAGTTAATGTAGGCCCGCCAATCCGACGTCTCCGTTAACGTAATGCCTTTGTCTGTCAGTTTTTCTTTTGTAAAAGCCTCGACACCCTCTCCTGCTTTGACAGAAAAATTAAGCTCTTCTTCACCAACGGTACGCCTACCCACAATACGGTCTTCCGTAGGACGATGTTGAAAAATATATTTTTGGATTGAGTTTGGCAATGCATCATCATTCAATTGTCCAATCACCGGCACGAAATGAAAAAATATTCCAGGAATTGAATGCGGATAGCCATTGAGATGCAGAAATTCTGTTGTCGTCAATGCGCAACAGGAATAGGCAAGATAGTTCTTCGCAGCACTGGATACCAACTGTCCAAATACAGCGATCGTCTCCACACCATCTTCGGAATCGTTAATGAATCTGTTTCCCCAGAGTTGATACCGGGCAGACAATCCAAAGTGAACGTCTCCCGATAAGATCGTAAAAACTCCTTTGCGCGCTCTTTCCGATCCGGCACCCGTGACAGGCAGTCTGGATGAAAGCATTGAGAAGAGCCTTTCAAAACTTTGGAGGTTAAATGGCCAGGCCTCGGTATCCCTTTCAAATCTTTTTTCACAACAGCGTGAACACATGCATGATTGCTGGGCCTCTTCAATAAACGGCACACCGATCACAGGAGAGGGAGCTATAACGAGAATAACCGCTTTATCAGGCAAGTCCCTGATCTGCACATCAAAGCCGGCATTGCAGATCAAACCCGCAAAATCTTCCGGATCTCCCACTGGATAGTTTCTCCATGTACGCGTATCCAAAGAAATAATTGAGAAGCTGGCTGCTACATAGGTAAAGTGCCAACTGACCGTATTATTTGCGTGAACAAAATCACGGGGCGCCGCATCCGTAGCAATATCATTAATGTTTAGCAACTGATCTATTTCGGCAAGTCGTCCTTCATTACCTTCCCAGCCGTCAATAAGGTTTTTCAGCTGCCCTCCAGGCGTGAGGCCTTCAAACTGGCCGGGATCATTTCCCCATGCCTGGAAGATGGCATAAGAAAGAAGACCGTTACGTACAACACTTTTTCCCAGCTTTTTTGAATAGACTCTGCGGCACCATCGCCAGTTCAGGTTCCAATCGTCTGTTACATCGTGATCGTCGAAGATCATGTAAACCGGTGTGTTGGCAAGTGAACGCCGAATCTTTCTGAGTTTGCTCTTGAAACGGATAATATGGGATAACTCCTCCTGAAACCTGACAAATAATTCACCGGGGATTTTAAGTTTACCACCGTTGACATGAGCGCTATCAATGCTTTGAGAAGTAATATTTCCTAGATCAACCACCTTCTCCATGCTTTCATCTGGAAATACAGTACTGAAGTCAGGCAAGTCAGCCCTTTGCGGCCAAAGAACATCCGACAAGACAAAGAGATACATGGCGGCATAGTCCCTGAATTTAAGTAAATGACTCTTCGAGCTTCCCGGTGAATCTTTTAGCATGGCAGTAAATCCAGTCGCAGTTTCCAGCTTATTGTTAAGATTTCTTTTGCCAGGCTTCAATTCCGCATCCGTAAAAAATAGTTTTATATCCGGACCGGAAGAAAAATCTTCATCCCAGGTAAACAATACTTCTCCGGCATCGAGGATCATAAAGGACAAAAGATCCGCAACATCATCGGCATAGATCTGATCACCGGTAAGGATCAATTGATGCGGCCGTTTTTCTGCGATGACAAAACCGCCATCAAAAACAGCTTCACTGATCATCGTATCCAGGGCTTGAAGTGCATCTTCGCCCTGACCATGTGGCTTTCGGCAGGAACCATGCACCAGCCTTACTTTATTGATATCATCAGGTGGCAGGGCAAAACTTGGGCGAAACTCCATCCCATAAGTAAAGCGTTTGTCCTCGTCCGAACCATCATTAAGTGACGTTAAGCTTTGTCCATTGCCAAATTCAATATCATAAAAATAATTTCGCCCGGTCTCCAGAATGCCTCCCGCTGCCGTTACACAATAAGCGAAAACATGAGTGCCCAACACAATACCGCTAACTGAATTTCCCACCATCACCGGCATGTCCGACACATCATCCGGGTAAATCTTAAGTGTCACAGGTTTGTTTTCCTTTAATACGAACCAAACCGATACATTATCTTTTTCTGCGCGCCGGATGATCGGACCACTGATGAGTAGTGGCAAATCCACCAGTCTTTCCGAAAGTGACTTCCATGCCATAATTGGTTATTTATGATTGCGCGGTAAAATCTGTATCCGTGATCTGATCGAACGCCAGGCCGCTGCTACCTTCTCCTCTCCCTGTCTTCTTCTGGTTGCCCAGCCAAACACATACTTCTCCGTTTACCCACCTGGAACGCTGAAATGCCTTTGCCACTTGTATACCTGCACGCGGCACCTCTTCCTCTGGAATATAATAAGCTTGCCTTGGCAATGATTCAAGACCCACTCGAAGCGCAGATGTAAATGGTTTGATCTTTTCAGGTCTCCGCGTATCGCCCTCGATAACTCGAAGGAGTGATGCACGCTGCAATTGAATTTCCCTGTTATCGTCTTCTTTTATATGCACCGGCACAAAGGGAATCCAATGTTCAGGAACAGAAGTCATAGCGAGGTAACTGATATTGGCTGCAAAGGGAACATCCGCAGGATTGGGTTCAATATCGTAGGATGTGTTCATTCCCGCTGCTGCCATTTTTGTTTTTGCGCTTGCCAGCAGGTTCTTTGATTCATCCAGTTCCGGATCGTCGGCTCCCAGCAGGACTAAAATATTTTCAATCGCGGTCTTCGCTTCAGCCAGGGGAACAGGTAACGGACCGGGTAGTGCATTGATATCCTGCAAAAGCAAACTGGCTTCACGCGTGATCCGCAGTTTCTCTGTTACTAATGTTCTATGATAGTTTGATCGTTCCTGCCCAGATTCCTTTCCACTTTTTCCCGGACCGGAAACGGATGGTACCGATGATTCAATTCCCCAGACCATATTGGCCATTTCATCCCGGATCAGGCACACCTCCTCCAAAGGGTTTCCTTCCTGGACTTTTACGGCGGTGGGCGCCAGCAGCAGACCCATATTGCGATCACTGCCCTCCAATCTGAACATGCTCCAGTCCGTAATGCTGCTGCCTGTGTTAGTGCCTGCGACTTCTATCCAAAACCGCTCCCCGAAATTATTTGTGACCGAGAGCCCTTCCACAACGGCTATGCTACCCGTTGGAAGCGTGAACGGCACCATGAACCAGTCATTTCCATACACGAGGGCAAATTCGATCAGCATTAATTTAGCAATGTCGGTAACTGAAGGTTTAATATTTCCGAAGCCCGTCTTGCTGTCTTCAAAGGTCCACCATCTTCGGTTAGGCATTCCTGCGAACTGAACAGTTGCCGGAATAAAGCTATTCGTAAATGTCCTTCTGATATCCGTTGCTTCAGGGGTTTCCAAATCATCCAGTGCGCCCGACCCTGCATTGAAAGTATACCAATCAGGATGCCCGCTGTAGTATTCTTCCGCTGTAAATACTTTTTCGCCTTCGCCGGCAGGTGCAGAACAAGCAAACCGGTACTCGAATTGATTTGGCTGCCAGGCATCGTTTGCCGGGTCCGTTGGCTGAGTGTAAAAGGAAGCGGCCCATAACTTAAATTCGTCCCCGGCGTTATCAATAGTTGTTTTATTTGTTCCTGTAAGTGCGGGCTCCAGCCCATCCGATGCCTTGTGTAAAGGGTCCGACCGGAGATAAGCATACAGCTGATGGCCATCCATGCAACGTCCGCTTACCGCTGCCAATTGTTGCCAGTCCCCGGTGTGCGCATATACGTCACTGGAAGATCTGTTTTTGGCCGGAAGTTCAAATCGATAAAGTCTTATATATTGGGAAGAAAGATCAGGTATTGCTGAGGCAAGCCGCAGCCATCTCTTGCCCATTAACAGTCGTATATCCATACTGATGGGCCTTCCATCACGTTCAAAAACGATCTCCCGTTGTTCAGCAGTTGTTTCAAGTGGCATGTCTTGGCGAAAGGGTTGTACAGGATGACCGTTTGCCTGGTACTTAGTCAGCGCAGTGGTTGATACGTGAGCTTTTGCCAATACAGGAGAGCCCGCATCGTCACCTTTGAATTCTCCCATCTGCCATTGTTTCGTAAGCATCCATAAAGCATCACGAACCTCCGCCTTTAGCGCACGATCGAAATCATGTGTTCGCGGCCGGCCCTCCGCCCTGCTCCAAAGAACTACCGTCGGGAAATTCTTTTTTAGTAGTGCGGTTTCAATATCCGCTATTGCATATTTTGGATCCATACGAATTATTTAGCGGCTTCATTGTTTTCGTTAAGATTTGCTGAAACAGTTATCGGGTAGCGTGTGGTCGCCATCATTGTAGCAGGAAGCAACTGCGCATAACCGGTTGTGTCGAGTTGCTGAGGTTCGACGGCCCTCTTTTTCGCCATCATAAACGTTTCACTAAGCCCGTCTACCAGGTCGTCCCAGCGCCATGTACCCCTGATTCTGGATGGTATCACCAGCATAAGAGTTTGAGGCGGCTCCGTGTTGGGTTGATCATAGTGAAAGCCGATGCCTGTTGATTCTTCCTTGGAGGGGATGACTTCCGTCCACTCATCAACAAGCACCCCACATTGCATCTGCGTTTTATTAAACGGCACTGCAAAATGTGCACTGTATAATAGCGTGTCGGAATCTATTGAATAAGATTCCTCATCATCCCTGAATTGCATAGCCAGCCAGCGGTAGCTATCATCTGGCCTGAATGGGAATTGCAATGGTGTTATGTCGACATCCCTTCCTGGCTTGAAGCCATTGGTAAGCAGGGCCGTATTTTCCAGATGGAATATTTTTTCGCGGACGCGGGCCACTCCGGACAACCAGTCATCAACAGGGAACTGAACTTGCCGGTTTGTCTTAAGATAGGTGAGCAAGCGTTCCCTGTTGCCAAAGGCATTTTCCCACTCATTCCCTTGTTGCTCCGGCATTAAAAAATGAGGAAGGACAATAACATCATCGCCGAATATTTTTTTTGCAGCCGCTAAAAGTTGCTGCACTTTGTCACTGCTGGCCGGGATTGAAGGCAAACCGGCCAACAGCGTATTTGTTTCTGCAATCCGTCTGTCTATATCGGATTTCAGGTTGAGAACTGCGGCAATCGCCTGCTCCTTCAGCGCGACCGCCTGTTGCCTTTCTGCGGAAGCATCATTTGTCTCTTTTTCAATATTGAAAAAAATCACATCGTGAGAGGCGATCAGAGCGAGAACGGGCTCGGCCTCCTGAAAATAGTTATTCAATGACTCGGTTCCGGCAGTAAGCAATCCGCGAAGTTGACTAAGGACAGCATCGAAATCCGATTTTTTATTGTCCACAATACTTTTGTAGGTGATAATGTCAGGAACCGGAAATGTCGAGGTGGTGGAAATAATCTGTTCAGCTTTTTGCAAAAGCAGTGCTTGTTCACTCTCGGCAGTCGATATATCAAATACTGCAATGACGGCGTCAAAATCTAATTTCTTCTGTTCCCATCGTCTCACAGTAACGAGTACCCGGTTCTGAATTGATCGATAAATATTTCTGATGCCGTCAAAGAAGCGGCCAGTGCCCGTTTGCGGGATACCGAAAAGGGAAATGCCGAAAAATTCAGCAGCGACCTTTTTTATAAATGGATCTGTTTCCGATGGATCAGTTGAAAGCGCGAGAAGGGTCACCGATTTATCGGTCAGCTTGGTCCGGGCCACCTCAACGCGCTCCTGTAATTGTCCGTGATTATATTCCAGCGTATCTGCTGATATTTCTCCCGGCACGGCCACATCGGCAGCATTCAGCGGTTTTGAACGCAACAGCACGCCACGCAGGCTCTTTATAAGAGCACTTATCTCAAAGAAAGACGCTTCCAGGCGATCAATTTCAAAAGACGAACTATAGTCTATTGCTATCGAGGTTCCGGGATCGGGGGAATGATTTGTCACCATAAACAACTGGATGGCGTCATCAAGTGCAGTCATGGATCGTTCCGCATCCATGCTGACGATATATAAGAGGTCGATAGGTTGTAAGTTCAGATCTTTTTGGGAAACCTGCATCTCGGTGATTTCGGGCAGATCCGGTCTTTTAAAACGGACTTTACAAAGAATATTTTCCGGAGGCGGCAAAATATCGGCGAGCCATTTATTTACGGCGGGTTCAAGTGAAGCCCGTACGCTCATTTCAGCAACACTTGTTGGCGAACTTTCCGGATCGGCGGATGTATCGAACTGCATCCCGACACGGTGTGTAATTACGATACCGGAACGTGGAGTTTCGGTAACTTCAATTTCAGGAGGGCGTTTGCCTTTGCTGAAAGCCTCAAGCGTTCCGGAGGACCGTTCAAAATTTCCCTGCACTACCTGGTAAACGCTTTCTGCTGTAACCAAATCGGAAATCGCATCCGCTATATTGATGATGCGGTTAGCTTCCTCAGTAATCGCGGTTTGTTGCTGAGTGTTTGCTGCAGGGACCTGGTCCTTATCTGGGCCTACAGGTAGCCCGAATGGATAAGTTTTTTCAGTTGCATTCCGGATATGGCGAATGAATTTTAATCCATCAATTACATTCCGTGCCTCGACATTGTCGATAGCAGTTTCTTTACTTTCATCAGCAGTTATATCTGTACCCTTTAGTTTACCCGAAACGAGCGGAAATTTTTTCCGCAGCGGGTAAATAAATTTATCTACTTCACCTTTTCCAAGACTGTATTTATCATGCAAGCCCCTTTCAAACTGGTAGCCCAGTAACGCCGCCAGGCTTTGACCATTCCGGGCGCCTTCCAGAAATTGACGAGCAAGCCTGACCCGTTCCGAAGATAAATTGATTGAATAAGGATTAGCGACACTGGGATCAGAGTTTTTATTCGTCTCATATGCATTTCTCATGACCGCGGCAGTGGCGGCCTGGTTGAGTGATGGAGCATGCATGTAACCAAGGTTTTTATCATCTCTTACCAACTGACCTTCGCCCTGGAATATTGATGCAAGTTCATCGCTGAGCGTAACAGGCGTCAGTGATTTTTGTTCCGGTCTTACTTCGTCAAGCCAGCCATAGCAACCCAGGTAAATTCCCTGGGACCATCTCTCAAAAGGCGGCGCTCCGGTAGTTCGCTGACTGATCAACATATGATTAATCAAACCGAGCTTCCAGGCGTCAAGGCGGTAAGTGCAGCAGTCAAGGTGTTCCGTAAATACTCTTTCAAGCCTCGCGGTCGGTGTATTCTTTAAAAAATTGAGGCTTTGCTTCACTTTCCGCAGCCATTGTGGTTCAGGAAATCCCTGCGCCAAATCCGCTTTTGAAATGTAATCGCTGATGTAGCTGTCATCGCCGGTTATCCGCGGTTCTTTCTTAAAAAGATATTCAAATTTACTCCTGCCACCTCCTGACTCCTGTACATGTATGAATGGAGGATCGCGAAAATTTGCTTTACTGGTCTCAAGCCCCGCCGCTTTGTGCAGCTGAAAAGCTTCGTCTGCAATGGCAAGTAACAGTGCGTGACGTAAGTAAAGGTAGAGCATCGCGGTGGGTGGTGGATTGCCGCCAAAATCCTGCGTTCTTATTTTATCCACATTGGAACTGACAAGCCATTCAATATAATTTTTTCCATCGGTGCTGTATGGCCGTATATCATCAGTTTCAGAAAGTGGTACATCATCCACCAGAGGATCACGCAATGAAAAGGCAGTTGATTGAAAATATTTTTCCAGAATAGGAATCGATTGCCCGATATCTAATCCAAGATCCTGTAAAAGCTGGGATGCTTTCTGAACGGAAAGATTCTTGATTTTAGTTGCTGCGGCTTCACCGCCCTGTAGCATTGCTTGATTGTAGAGGTGCTGAACGCTCTCACCCCACCGTCCGTAAAATTCGACGGAACCGGAATGCAATGTCAGTATATCCATCAACAGCTGGTCAGTATCTCCGGGCATACCTACATGAGGAAGTAAAGGAACAAACCGGCTCCATTCCGCATCCATTGTTTTTAAGACATTATATAGACGCGAGATGTAAGTACTGGTGCCTGAAGTGGGTGGGAAAGGACGTTGGGATTCTATACGCGAAAAAGCAGTCGCAGGCAATATTCCATAAGGCTGTTTACCAATTCGGATTGCGGGAATGGGTCCTCTTCCAGAAACATAGTTGTAGAAGAATAAACGGGTATTTTCAATATCCTCCTCACTGAACGCAGAGGTCATCATCTCTTCCATGTAATAAACAATAGTCGCTGGCAACATTGCCATATTCATGGCGCGCGCCTCGCCCTGATCGGCACTTGCTCCATTGACAACCTTCTTAAAGAAATTTTTATCGATTCCGAGATATTCAGCAAGCCATTGTCCATCCTTCTTATTAAGATAGTCGCTGTCGTTAATGTAAGTGGCCTTGAACATGACATCATAACTTTGATCGGCTTCGTCTACTGCGGTATAACCTGACGTTTCAAATTCCGTATTATTGCTCGGAGTTCCCTGTTTTACTATTCCCAATCCATGTTTGCTGTAATAATGGTCGCGGAAAAGATTTTCCAGCGATGCCCGGCCCTCATCCTGGTCTTCCGATAACCTTAGCCCCAGTACTAACATCCCGTCAAAGCCGTCTCTTGCTTGAATTGCCGAGATGTTGATCTTCAGACCCATGCCGGCAGCGATCGCTTTCTCAAAATCTATCATCCAGGCAAGATCTTCGTTAATAAAAAGATTGCCATCCTCTGTAGATTTCAACTGTTCGTTGTCAGGAAGTGAGGGATCAGGACCTACAGCCAGGTTATCAGGAATAGGATTGCCCAACTCGGTCCTCATAACCTGGTTGTCTTTCATTAACATCACCACAAAACGGTCAGGCAATGTTTTGGCTTTCGGAGATTGCAACCATGAGGCTGATGCAGTGACAACATCAGCGGGAAGAATTATTTTTTCTATTTCAAGGGTTACTTCATTTTTTGTAAAGGGCGGGAGTGGTAATGAAGCGATATTAAAAGGGCGGAAATGCAGTGTAATTTGTCGTGCCTGATTCTCACCAACTGCCAGGATCAATTCATCCGTTGCCTGTTCCTGTTTTTGCAGGTCTGTATCTGCCAGCCAGAATTTCTTCCAGAAAGTAAAAGCTGCTGTTTCTTCGTTGGGAGTGAGCGCCATTTCAGGATCAATGACAAGGATAAAGTCTTTTCGTTCCCGTTTTACTTTCTTATCATCTGGATTGAGAGGTTTGAATTGGTCAATGATCCAGGCAGCACGACCGGGTCCAAAATTGTCTACCAGAATTCGCCATGCTGCACGCTGATCAGGTTCTATACCACCCGCCTGCCAGAAGTCTTTCCAGAAAGTCCGTGCAGTTGTTATCTCCGATTCCGAAAGCATCTCTTCCCTTGCGACCACCTGGCAATCATCCGGAAAAATGCGAACCCATAGCTGGTCCTGTTCAGTTTCGTTAATCGTGACTTTTTTAAATCTGGTCTCTAGGCGGACAGGGAACAACAGGAAGGGAAATGCGTCATCGAGCTCTTCAACCTGCGCTGAGGGTTCACCAAGCTGGGCAAAGCTGCTGAGTAGATCATAAACTTGTTTCTTATTTACCTTATGTGCTTTGCCTAACGAGCTGATCTCTCGCTGCAATTCCTGTTTCCTCTGTACAAAGGATGCGTTGATGTTATTAAGGGATTCAGGCGTGGATCTCGTTACGTTCCCGATTTTTTTTTCTGCCGTGCGGAGCTTTTCTTTCGCTTCGAGCAAGCGCCTCGACAGTGTCTCAGCTTCTGCTCTTGCTGATGCAATTTGCTTTCTTAAATTTTTGAACTCGGTCATGGGTAATCTCAGTTGGTCTCAGCCGGCAACATACGCGATGCATGAATTCCTACGAGTACGGGTACCTGGTAGAGAATATATGCCAGCTCCGCAGCATTCGTGTTGGGTTTCCATCTAGCCTGCCTGTCTTCAGGATTGTTTTTATTTTCTTCTTCAGTTGTACCGCCGTCATCCACGATCGTAATACTGCGGTCAATAAGAATAGTCTCCCCATCTTCGGTCTGTGTATCCGGCCAAGACAGGTTATTCCAGTTGGTAATGGCTGGAGCCGGAGTTTTATCCAGCCCAAACCGTGGTTCACCGGGCCGTTCCTTAATGACGAAAAACCAACCGGGATCGTCGGCAGTTGATGTAGGGTCAGCCGTTCCCCTCGCCTGGTCAGGTGTGAGATCGAAACCAAAAAAATAAATATCGGGATCAACTTTTGCTTCAAACAATGGGGTCTTCACCTTGTCTCGGTGACCGCCGGGGTCATTTTTTTCGGCGTCAGACAATTCAATAAATTTTCGATCTACGCGAATATCTTGCTGTCCGTTTGCATTTTCACCCCATGTGGCCCGATGTGCATAAATCACTGCGGTCGGATATCTTTTCAGCAATTCACCCCGTATTACCAATACCAGGTTGGCCTCGGATTGTGCGCGTGGATTGTGCTTGCCCAGCAGATGCTCTTCGGGGTTTTCGGCTCCAGGTATTTTGGGCCATTTGTCAATAGGGAAGATATCCATTAATTTTTCCCGTAACCGCTCATCAATGTCACCTGAGGCGGGCAGAAAGTTGCTGATATCCCAAAACTGCCTGAAGTAACTTCCCCGCTGATCGGTTGGGTATTCGCGCCATAGTAATTCTCTGGCCATTTCATGGTTTAGCCCAACCATGTATGCTTCAATAAATTTGGTATTGGTCTCGAGCAGCGTAATCGAATTCTGCTCAATCAGATTAATGTTCGGCAGGAATAATTCAGACGAAAGATCACTCAACGGTTTGTACATGGCAATATCAAGCTCCGGGTAAGCCATTACTTCCGAAATGGTTTCTGCAGGTTCGGTCATTCCGTCTTTAAGACGGTCAGGAACCTTTATCTGGTTTACTAATTTGGTCCTGATGGTAGTCTCAGGGTTTACGTGTGTCACGATTCTGTTGGCCATTGCATCGAGCGCGAGGCTTACTCTATCCGGAGGTGTCGTTTGCACCGCCGACAAACTGTATGCATCCTTTAGCGCTGTTTTAAACCGGCTTGCTTCCGGACTATCAGTGTCTCCATGAACGGGGCTGAATGCTTCTGTGAGATTCGTGATCCTGAAATTGCTGCTTTTCGGAAGATCGTCAACACTACCGGGTGTTTGATTCTCCTCTTTTATTGATTCTGCAAGCCGGATCGCCTTCTTCGATTTATTGCTTTGGTAATAGTATATGCCGGCAATCACGGCGACGATTAGCAAACCTGCTATTCCGGCACCAACATTGAGAAAAAGAAACAATGCTGTGATAATTATAATACTAGTGATCAACAGCAATAACAAAGGAGCTGGTTTCGTGGGAAATATGGTATTGACTGGTGGTTTTAAGGCGTCGACGACATCCGAAATTTTAAGTGCTTTTGGTGGAACAATTTTCAGGGGGGTGCCGCTGACTTCTCCATCATTCACTTTACGGAGAAGCTGTCCGCGACTGTAGCCAGGCTGCGCGCTTATTTTTTTAATAAGAGGTCCTCGTTCCCTTACAATATTGCGGAATAATCCTGTTGTGATTGCTTCCGGCACGATACTGTCTTTTACCTGTTTATATAGCGTCGTCCGGTTATTCACAATCTTTTTGTGAAGTGATGAAGTAAAGACAATTTTTCTTGCAGTGTCCTGGGTGAGCAGATGTTTAGTATAAAAGAAAAATGACACCTCGGTGGCGAGTTCGGCGAACCGGATCTTACTGTTGGCCTGCACAATATCTCCGACCTGTTCCCATGCAGCGTGCATATATTCTTCCTGTCCCTTTTGAATAACTCTTGTTCCGAAGCCTGCCGCTACACGGTACCGCGGGTCGAGATTTAACTCGTGGACCCAGTTTTCCTGTTGCGCGGCTGGGAATGGGCTACTGTCTTTTTCCTTCAGTATCCTTTTTGTTAGCGATTGCCACGTTCCATAGATTGGCGATGTAATGACGGGGTCAGGATCGGGGATGCCAGGGTCAATAAAAATTGCGGCATCATTATTAACTTCACTGACTGATTTTATTGGGTCAGTATAGTCGTCAAAAAGGTTGACGCGCTGAGCCATCGCGGTTTCAAATGGATGGGGAAAAGGCTCGTCCCATTGCTCATATTTATCCACTTCAGCGCGACTCTCTTCATCTAATGTTGCATAGGGAACCTTTAATGCGCCACCTAGTTTTAAAACACCCATGAGTTCAGCGGGCTCGCTGATTGGCGGAAGATTGGACCCGGGATGCAATACATCCATATCACGTGTCCCAACCCGTTTGTCGGCGGCTCTTGGTTGCAGTAATCGCACGAGATATTCAAAATCGCCGACATTGCCGGTGCTAAACCTCCAGCGATAATAAAATGGAAATATCCGTTGACGATTATCCCATGCCCCTGTCGTTGCCACCAAGTTCGATGGAATCGATTCACCTAGTCCCGCCAGCCTGCCAGATTCGAAGCTGGGGATGAGGAATGCGTGGTAGGTTGTATTGGGTTCCAGTTTTCTTGGGCTAATGCACCTGGAATAGGCCCGATCGGGATCGCGATTTAAAACCTGTTCCATTGCGGCAGTTACAGCATCAGGATCGAAGACCGGTCCAGAAGCTCCGTCTGACAAATCATGATTGACATGAACATGGGCCCAGGCCCATAGCTGCGAAGAAGCAGGAAAAAGATCAATGGCATCCTCACGGGTTATCAATCTGAAACTTGGAAGTGGTTTACCCTTGGCGCTCCTGTTCTCGATAAATTCATCCTCTTTCAATACGACCAGCGTAATCCACGGTCGAAGCCGATCGTCGTTAACCTTTGCAGGTGTGTAGCGCCATGGGAAATCTTCATGGTAAAATTCTATGTAAGGGAGATAATTTGATTCAAAATTGGTGACATGGTTTTTTGGTTCGACTTTTATAATGGCTCTGCTGTCAATACCTATGATGTCTCCGGGACCAAACAAATTTATTTGCTGCCGAACGGTTTCAGAAAAATCATTCCCGTCTATTTTCTCACCTGAAACGCTGAGTTCTACGCGGATCTGCGCTCGCAGTTTTACGGCCGGATCGTTATCAGCATTTTGGATGTTGTTGGCAATACCTTCGCGTAGCCAAGGAAGAAAGGAATAGGTTGCAAGAATTTCGCTCATCGAATAATCTTAATGAATGACAATATGCGCATCGATTCATACCGATAGATCATTCAGCCCCGTTCAACACATCCGGCACTATGTATGTATGAAGAATATTAGAAGTCCTCGAGTGACTTATTCATCAGAAACCAACATAACTATTAAACTTACAATTTTTACATGCACTAGTATCGAAGAAAGAGAACGTTAGTGCTATTACTCGGGTAGCGTTCAAATAGATGACGAATTTGTTGGAGCTTCTTTCCGGGACCTCTATTAACTCAATCATTAAGCTACTATTTTTTTTATCTACACAGAACTTTTTTCTATACTTTTTCGAAATCCCTATGTTTCGAGGTTTTTTGTTTTCCGGCGAGTCAAAATCAATCAAAATATCATGGATATTTTTTCAGGATTGCTACAATCGAATCATTTGCCATAACCCCCTTTAACGCGACACCATCTTGTGTTCTGGTTACGCTTCCTTTGAATGGGCTTGACTTCATCGTTTCGGGAAAATGCCATTTCGTGGTAATGTTCTTTCCATCTTCTGACTCGTATGTCCCGAAGACGCGTCGGTTGAGTCCATTGAATTCGAATACGCATTCATTTGCTATATCGAAATACACCCTGGTGAGTATGCTGTCGGCTTCATTTCGTGGCGACACCTTCTCTCCGTTTATGCTCACTTCAATGACATGATACTTTCCTCTTAGTTCGGGATGCTTGTTGGGAGATGGTTTGATCGCGATGATCAAGAGCGGTAAGGCAACAATCGATAGTCTGCCGACATACTTGACAACATTGCTCTTTAGCCGAACTGACGTATAGTCGGAATCGTTTTTGAAGAAAAACGTCATTAGCCTGTCATGATCAAGGAAGATCAAATACACCACACCAGCGAAAAGGATCCATGCGTGGATCTGTACGCCGAGATCAAGCTCATAGAAGTAGTCCATGATGATAATGTTCAAGAGCATCGGCATCAGAAAGATTGAACCGAAGAGCCTGGTACGATTAAATACCAGCAAAGCAGATCCGATGATCTGGAAGATTCCGATAACGACGGCAAAGCCATATGATCGGCCGAAATAGCTCCACGTCAGCCATTGATTTGAAAAGCTGCTCAGGGGTTCATCGAGCATGGCAAGTGGCACATTTAATTGAAGATGAAACATCTTTTGTAGTCCAAACATCGTGAGGTCGAACGCCATTCCATATCGGATAACGCCAATCCAAAAATTCAGGATAGCGTGATCATCGAATTCCTTTTTTATGTGCCATACGATAGCGTAAATGAGTGGGCAAATCGCAATTAAAATTGAGATTCCGTACAGGACAGGAATTGGTAATACTATCGTGAGCAATTTATCGCTGACGCGAAGAAATGTCTCACCGCAGATTAGTCCGGCTAGCAGGCATACCAGCAATTTTTGAAGTAATGATGTTGATCTCATGATGATTTTGAATTCGTTTATGAACTCAAAAATGTATTTCAGAGATCTGAAAAGCGTTCAGAGTTATCCAACCATACGTCTTTCTGAACTGTTTTCGTCGTTTTGAGGGCTGGATGACGCTTTTTGGATGAATTGGGATGGAGACAGTCCCGTAAGCTTTTTGAATGTCGTATTAAAGGTAGACTTCGATTTAAAGCCTGACTCATAAGCGATGCCGAGGATGTTCAGGTGTTTATGTTTTGGAGATAGCAGCAGCCTTTGGGCTTCCTTGATCCGATAGTGATTGATGAACTGGAAGAAATTCTCACCAAATCCTTCGTTAATGACATACGACAAATCATGTGTTGAAAGATTAGTTCTTTGGGCGAGTTGGGGTAACCCAAGATTTGGATCCAGAAACACCTTTTCGTTCTCAACGATCTCCAACAGCTTTTCTTTCGCTATAGTTAGTTCATTTGCAGAGAAGCGTTGAACCCGATCTGCAGCGTCGTTGGATTCAATGATCTCCTTTAGCTCCACCATATCCTTTTGTTGATATGGGAAGATCTCCTGCTGACGCAGCGAGAAGTAGCCCAGATAGAATGCAAGCACGAGGTATCCAAAGCTTGTCAATGGAATAATCCCCGGAACGATTTGAAGCACCTCATTCAGAGACAACAGGAGCGCTCCTGCCACTCCAAGCAGGAAGTAGCGCAACCATGAGAGCGAGATTGGCTCCAGTGCAGATGCAAACATTGGAATGCTACGCGTATGGCGATAGAGTTTCACGTACGACGACACCCAATACGCAACCATTTGAACTTTAATGGACGTGAATACCGTGATCCCGACAGCTAACCTTACGGTATCAGGCAGCTTCCTATACCATGCAAACATAACTGTCTCCTGAAGCTGAAGTACCAACACAACGATGTATAAAAGAAATAATGCAAATGGAATGAAGTGCAGAGTATCCGTCGTCTTGAATCGTCGTTCCGGAATTGTAAAGTATAATACGCTTAAATAGAGTGCCGGCGACATGGCAAATCGCGTCACTTCGAATAGTCCTTCGAGCAGCGGATATTTAGTATAGACATTCGTTTCAAAAAATAAAATGTCCAACATCGCACAGGTGAAGGAGAACAGGAAAAAGCTTAGCCAGTAATTCGCTTTAACGTTAACCTTTCTTGGAGTGGTCAGTACGGCAAGACAAAGTAGCGCAAGACATCCCGCTGTAATTGCATACACGAATCCATTTGACCACGTGTTCATTGGCTATTTATGTTGGATTTTACTCGAATATAATCGCTCGGAACTTATCAAGCTCATGAAGAGATTCTTTTATGGTCGGGGTCCATGACCACTTCACCATCTTGCCCGCGTCATGGTCAAGCCTGCAAAAATTGGCGTTCCATATCGTGCCGCTTTTCGGTGGGACCAGGGATAGGAGCCCTAGGGACTTATACGATATGAAGACTTCCGCGCTCCACGAGGTGATCTTTCCGTGCAATTTTCGTGGCCCGCCAAGTATTTCAACTTTGTTGATCGTTCCATACGTATTGCTATCATACTCGTTAAAGGGTATCCAGCCTACTCCGTCCTTCGAGTTTGAGATCATCAAAAGAAGCTGTCTTTCGAACTGGTTTACTTCGTATTCAAAATATTTTGCCTCCTGTGTGTCTGTTTGGAAAAAAACCTCGAATACATCACCGTTCCAGATCTTGTCCATATCCTTATAATCCGACGTGGTGATTTTGTTGTCCTCGCCCTGGAAGAGTATGTAGATACCTTTCTCCGATGACAGGACTTTAAATTTACTTTTATAGTCAGCACCCTCCGGATCCAATTTGGTAAGTGTCAACCATTCGGTTCTGTTCCATTCAGCATTATCGCCTTTGCCTGTGATCTTGAATTCACTACACTTTTTGACCAGGAGCGGATCGCCTTGCTGGTTGCCCAGGATAGGGGTAGCGTTGGATTCGGAAAAAGAAGCTATTTGAATCAGAAAAACCAGAATAAACGCGATCCGCTTACCCACCTCACTATTGCTATGATGCATACCCCGGATTCTCATAAATATTAAGGAAGTTTTTTGTTTGAAGATGAACTTCTGATTTTAGATACTGTTACAGCGGTAACGGGCTTTGACTCATTACCGAACCTCTTTCTGACATAGGATAGAATCGAAGCGATGGCATGATCGTCCAAATGATTATGCGCTGGCATGAGTCCATTATAGGTTTTTCCTTTAACCACGAGATCGCCCTGCATCCCGTTCAGTACAACGTTGATCAGTGCTTCCTCGGATCCGGTGACCCACTCGGAATCGGCTAATGGAGGGAAACGGTTATTGTCTCCTTTTCCATCCCGCTGATGGCATGCCGTACAATACGTATCATATAATATTCTTCCACTATAGGTGTCCCCTTCCTGTACCAAATCCTTGACCGGATCGGGGTCTTTGATATAGTTTTGAGTCTTCTTTCGACCTTCCATTGCCGCCAATTCGGATTGTCCGAATTTTTCCTTATCCCCTTTGTACATTACCCTCCATATCTTTCCTTGATTGGATTCGCTGATGTATATGGAACCATCAGGTCCTGTCGAAAGACCCATCGGCCTATAGACGGCATCACTGGTATTTTTAACGATATCAACTCTTGCAAAGCCATCGGCAAAAACCTCAAATTCTCCCGTGGCATTGCCGTCCTCATCAAAAGGAACAAAGCAGACTATGAAACCTGACATGGGGTAAGGAGCACGATCTGTTGATCCATGAAGGGCGACAAAAGCGCCGTTGTTATAGCGCTTTGGGAATTGGTCACCATGATAGAACATAACATCCATTGGGGCCCAATGTCCCGGGAACCCGACTGCCGGCTCGTCATATTTAGCCTTGCTTACGATTTTGCCATCACCGCCGTATCCCGGCTGCAAGATGTTTTTCTTTTGAATCTGATCATAGTAGGCATAGGGCCATCCATAATCGGAACCCTCGGTCACTTTCATAAGAGTTTCAGAGGGCAGCATCGCAGCCTGCCAACTCGTAAAGAGGTCGGGGAAAATGGTATGGAAATTATCGATGCCGTTCCCTACAGCGTACAGACTTTCATCCTTCGGGTTCCATTCCATTCCCACGATACTCCTGATACCTGATGCAAATTTGGTCCCGTCTTCCTGGGTCAGACCGATCTTATCGGCATCGAAGCGCCATATCCCCGCATGCTTTTCCAGCTCCGGACATGGATCCAACCCTTTGCCGTGCGGTATTCCGACAGGACCATATTTCTCCATGTCCTGGCATGCGTCAGAGGGTGCTCCAAAAGGCACGTACATGTTTCCCTTCTCATCAAACGCAACGGGCTTTGTTGTATGCCAGTTCCTTCCTACGTTGGGATCCATGTCCGTCAGCACCACTTCGGTTTCACTTGTGGGAACCAATTCCCCGTGGGTCATTTTGTTTCGGAATATATGCTTCTTGGTACTGGTATACAGATAGCCATTGTGTATCGTGATACCAGTGGCACCTCTGCCCTTATCCGGAAAGTTGCCGAAACGAATAATACTATCGGCCTTGCCGTCATGGTCAACGTCGCGCATTCCGACGGTACCTTTGCCATCGTCAGAACTCTGAAGCTGCGCATAGACATCACCGTTGTTACTCACGGCAATATGCCTGGTCTCTCCGATACTATCCACTACTACAAGCGCTTCGAAACCGCCGGGGAGAAACAGGCCACCGTTGTCTTTATCGGCCATCGGCAACGTTGTTCGCGATGGATCGGAACACTGCGCGAGAACGAGTACTATAAACAAACCCAATGACACGTTGAAAATATTCGAGATCTGTTTCCTGAAATCTAACTTCATATTCAATTTTTGATATCCTGTTCTACTATTCATTTCCTTTCGAAAGGTTTTGCTGCAAGGCCGTTCAGATCCCACACAATCTTGCCGGCCCTTATAGTCATTTCAGCTTCCAGTTTTTTATCTCCTTTGATGCTGTTGTTCCGCGCATCGATGAACCCGAACTCTCCCTTTCTAAGCGATAAGATGGCGACATCCGCGACGCTCCCGGGGCTCAAGTTACCAAGGTCCTCTCTTTTGATGGCCTTAGCAGGATACCAGCTGCCTCTCTTAAGCACTTCATTCAACGGCATACCCCATGTTCAGAAACTTCGACATTACGTTCAACATGTCTTTCATTCCCGCGTTCATGCTGAAGCGGTGAAGGTCTGTGCCGAACGAATTGGGCCAAAGGCCTTGATCAAATGCGGGAATCGCCTGGTCGAACCAGAAGCCGGCGCCGCCATGCCCAACATCGAACAGAATGCCTCTCTCCTTTGCTGCCAGCACATAAGGCAAAACCTTTCCTTCCGAATTGATTATCGGGGTGCGCTCTGAAATGTTCTCGAACGAATGCGTGATCATGTCTCCCGGGCGCATATGCTTGAGTTGATCTTCAAGCGAATATTCCGGCAGATGGCATTCAACAAAAAGTGGACGGTTTGTCTTCGCGGCAGCGGCTACCGCTCTTTCAAACGGGGCCCAACTTTCCCCCTTGAAGTGGCCGATCTTGACGCCCACGATGATATCCGGATATTCCAGAATCATAGCAGAGGTTTTGGCGATGTCCATTTGATTGAGGTCACGTTTTTCGGCCTCAAGTTTCGTCAGATCGATCTCCGTTCCGTCTAATCCTTCAGCAGCAATGTTCAGGAAAGCCAATACCCGCGTTTTCGATTGGTCGATGACCTGTGACTTGAACTGAGGAAAATTCTGCCATCCGGAAGTGCCAGCATCCACTACGGTGGTGACGCCCGATTTAAAACTAAAGTCGTCAGGTGACAAACTATTAAAACCGTTAGCGAACCTGTCAGGTCTCGGTCCTACAAAAACATGGGTATGAGGATCTATAAGTCCGGGGATAATATAAAGTCCCGTTGCATTGATTACCTGCTTTGCATGTTTATCGGATATAGAAGGTGCCACCTGGACTATCTTCCCATCGGTTATCGAAACATCTGCGATGGCGTCTATGTTGTTCTTTGCGTCGAACACATGACCGTTCTTAATCAGTATGTCTATTTCCTGGGCCTGTAGGGATAGGGTTATAAAAAATAGTATCAGGCTAATCGCGCTCCTCATAATGTTAGATTGAATTGTTTTATTCATTGGACGGAAGCTGTTATTCTCTAAAATCTTTCGCTGATATCCCGTTCAGGTCCCATACCACCTTTCCGGCCCTTAAGGTGAGTTCGGTTTCCAGCTTTTTATCTCCCTTTAATCTTACTCCTGCTACATCCAGAAAACCGAAGTCACCTTTCCGCAAGTTGAAGACCGCTATATCCGCTTCAGCACCAACGCTCAAATGCCCCAGATCTTCTCTATGAATAACCTTTGCGGGAGCCCACGTCGCGCGTGAAATAGCATCGGGAAGGGAAATGCCCAGTGCCATGAATTTTGATATCACGTTGCTCAGATCTTTCATTCCGGAATTCATACTTTGTGTGTGCAGATCTGTGCTGATGACATCCGTTTTAAAACCTTGCTTCGTAGCTGGAACGGCTTGTGCCCAGGTGAAGGCACCTCCTCCATGGCCCGCGTCGAAAATAATCCCCCTTTGCTGCGCTTTCAGCACCAATGGTTTCAGCTTTCCGTTTTCATCGACAATAGTCTCTCGTTCTTTGGGACCGTTCGAATAGGTATGAGTGAAAATATCACCAGGTCGTAAATGCTGCATAAATAAGGATTCGATAGAATTAGGAGGGTCATGTTCACCGAAATCCACCATTACCGGAACCCCGGCTTTTTTACCCGCCTCGACAGCAAGGTCGACCTGTGTGAAGCCACCCCAATAATGGGCGGCCTTTATACCCACAAGAATGTTGGGATACTGTTTCTGGATACAATAGGCAGTCATTTCCGGATTCATATCGGTAACATCCTGCTCTTCGAATCTGCTTTTCATCCCATTGCCAACGATATTGAGCAGGGCAAGAACCCTGGTTTTCGCCTTATCGATGGTCTGTTCCTTGAACAAAGGAAAATTCCTCCATCCTGAAGAGCCAGCATCTACTACAGTTGTTACTCCAGATCGAAAGGTGAACCCATCGGGCATTACACTGGTCGCTCCGTCCGCGATATATGCACCGGGTGCATTGCCCATAAAGACATGCGCATGCATGTCTATCAGACCCGGAGTAACATATAACCCGGAAACATTGATCGTTTTGGTGGCTTTGTCTGCGGGAATGCCCGGGGCCACTTCCACAATCTTTCCATCGGTTATGGCGAGGTCCATAATGCCATCGATGTTGTTCTTTGCATCAATGAGGTGTCCTCCCTTCAGGAGCAGATCGTATTTCTGAGCTTGCAGGTCAAAGACCGATATCGACAAAAAGAACAAGAAGGCATATAGCCCTTGTCTTACCGTTCTATTCATTAACGTGATGATTAGTAAATCTTAAAATCAGGTTGCCAATGGAGGACCTCCCGGTACCACTATGCGTTTATGCTCTTTCTTATATTCGACGCGCTTCGCGGAGAATTTAGCGGTAAGGTATTCGCCGAGAAAAACTGATCCAGCAAGTTTGTCGCCTTCCATTTTAGCAGAAAACCAATAGCTGATCCCGTCACCAACTGATCTGTGGTTGCTTCGAAGTTTTATGTCGGGCCCTTCTATCATACCCACAATTTCCTGCGTAGAGAAGTCGCTTTGGTGTGATCCGCTCACCCAATTGCCATCCTGCTGAAGGAAGAAATAATGTGTGCTTTTGCTCGTGAAGAATTCCATTTCAACTTCCCAGTGCCCGGTGATATTGCCCTTAGCAGCGGCCATCTCATCCGGGATTTGTTTGCGTTTCTGCGAGAGAATTTCATGCAGCCTGTCCGCGACGACTTTGGCGTTGCCGGGGCGCATTTGACTAGGCGTTATGTTGATCGAAGTCTTGCCCTCGCCGGACCTGGCACCGATAGCAATTCTTGGTTTACTCCTCGCTACTATCTCAGCAACTTCTTCGCCTGTGATATTAAGTTTGTCCGCGTCCCAGGTGATGTTTAACCTTGGACTCCGGTTGGAAAGACCGGTGGGATCCGACACGGTAGTAGTCACACCTGCGACTGTCGACAGCTTTTTTGAAATCTCATCGAGCCATGAAAGCCAGGTGGCCCATTCCGCTTTATGATCTCTGGTCGTCCATGCTTCTACTGCCGCCAGCATTCCCAACATCTCTTCCTTGCCCACTTTATTATCTCTGCCCGGACCATGATGTGGTGAGCTTGCCTGCCATGCGGACATCAGCAGATCTTGATCACCAATTAAAAGTCCGGCACATTGAGGACCGCAGATTGCTTTGCCTCCGCTATATGCCACCACTGTGGCGCCTCGTTGCAAATGAACGCATGGGATAGTGAGGTCTTCGGCGGCAGCATCGACAAGTACAGGGATATTTTTTTCTTTGGCTATCGCGGCTATAACTTCAAGTGACATCGGCTGACCTGTGGCAGAGTCCTCATCGGAGTTGACATAGATCATAGCAGTTTTGTGATTGATAGCCGCTCTTAATTCTTCAGCGGAGTCGACTGTTATCATGGTAACGCCGACATTCCTGATCGCATGATCATATACGTTCCTCGAGTACCGAGGCGCGATCACTTCAGTCTTCTCGAGACCCGTAAGGTCGGGTATCCTGATGAGCTTTTCCGGATTGCCACCTGTTACGCAAGCAGCCGTGACATGTTTCAATCCAGCAGCACATCCGGCCGAAACCATTCCCCATGGGGCCTTTGTAAGTTCAGCCAGTCGTTTGCCGATACCGAGAGCAAGTTCATCGTATTGAACGAAATACCCCGAAGCGGACTCGATCGCCTTTAATACTTCCGGTCGTTCCGTAGAACCACCGAGGATCGTAAAGGTTCCCCGGCAGTTAATGATCGGGACGACTCCGATGGCATCATAGACTCCTATATTGCTCAATACACTATCGTCTGCCAGGGGTGAAGCCTGATCAATCGTTTTACCGAAGACAGACTCGCTGGCAAATAAACTTCCTGCTACGGGGACTATACCCAGTTGCTTTATAATGTCTCTGCGTTTCATAGTAATACACTTCGATGTTTATCACATTTAATTCTTCTTATCCCACCAAACCTTCGTGCTATTCTTATTACCGCCTTGCATTTCAGGAAAGTGAAGAGCTTCTTCCAATCCTTCCGGGTTGGTATCAGCCTCCAGGTCAGGATATTTTATTCTTCTCATAATTTCAGAAGGTCCAACATCCGGATTATCCGAAAATAATCGTTCATACATTTTGGGATAGCCCGTCCTCCTTAAATCCACCCACGCTTCCCAACCGTTGGGATAGATGGCGAGCCACTTCTGGGTCATAATCTGTTCGAGCTGAGTTTCCGGGTTTGCAGAGAATGCTACAGGAATATTTGTAAGTGCTGGAGCGCCTTCCTCATAAGGTACGGGAGTATCGGAACTATTAACATATGTATTAATGAATGCTTCACTTGCGTCCGATTTTGCAGTAAGTGAAGCACGGATACCACTCTCATACATTTCTTTGGCTGTACCTCCCATATTCCAACCTTGAAGGGCACCTTCTGCTCTTAAAAAATAAACTTCAGCAGCAGTCATAATTTCATAATTACCATTGGTACCACCTTCTTCAATCGGTAAATAAGGTAATGACATATTTGAATAGTCATCATTTGGAGGTGACGTCAACGCCGATTGGCTCTGGCCATTCAAAAGACCTTCATAAGGAAGCCCATCTCCATCGGAATCTCCTACTACCGCCTCTGCAAAATACGTCGGGATACGAGGGTCGTTATACCCTTTTAACACGCTTTCCATCGCAGCACTCATTCTAAATTCGCCCCATGCCGTAATGGTGGCATAAGGTGATCTGTTTATATTATTGACAGCAACAAATGCATCTTCTGAGCCATCAGTAATAACACCATCATTAATTGCTTTTTCCGCTTCCGTCTTGGCTTTGGCCAAATCTGCGTATCGGATATGGATTGCCATACGCAAACGTAGACTATTGGCGAATTTCAACCATTTGTCTGCACTACCCCCAAACATTCTATCATCAGATGAAAACATTTGAGCCCCAGGGTTGGCTTTTAAAATGGATACTGCTTCATCAAGCTGGACAAAAAAATCAGTATAGATGGACTCTTGAGTATCAAAGGGAACTACCAATTCTCCATTACCAAACTGCGAATACATTATTGGACCATAATGATCAGTCATTCTGGAATACGCGAGAACCTTTAAGATTTTAGCCATTGCATTGCCAACTTCGTTATTGTTTTCAGCAGTGATATCTTCAATGGCCTTTATGTGTGGTGCGCAGTCGGAATAAAAGGACAACCATGTTTCGCCTGACCATGAATCCGTAAAATCATATCTGTCCGCTTCAGCATCAGGAGTAGTAAGGGCAAAATACTGAACATATAAGTCTGCACACCAATTTTGAGCATACTGGAAATAGTAAGGATCTGCGAACATCGTCCCGTATTGTGCTTGAGCAAAGACTTGCCCTTGTAAAATGATGTCTTTTGCAATAGCATCGATAGTAATTTGTTTTTCGTTTGTATTTTTTTTAGTAAAATCATCTGTACAGGTCCAAATGGTAGTCGCAAATACCAGATAGAAAACAGCCTTTAGTATTGTTGATTTGTTGCTTTTCATAACCATCTGTTTTTAAAATCCGAATTTTAAATTCACGCCTATGCTTCTTGTGAGAGGTGGTGCAAAAAACTCATAACCTTCCTCGTTTGAGTCTGTACCAGTAGTAACTTCAGGGTCAAAGGACGCCTTGAGGGAGAAAAAGAATAGGTTACTACCGACCAGACTGATTTTAGCATTCTTAAGTCCAATAGAGTTCAAAAGCTTTGTTGGCAGGGTATATGCCAAAGCGAACTCCCTCATTCGGATATTAGAAGCATCTTCAACGAAAGCTTCTCCTACAGGTTGTTCGGATTTGCCCAACGATTTCCATAAGTCTTCTGCAGTTACTTGAATGTCATTTGGAGACCCGTCAGCCTTCACAGCTCCTTCAGTACCGAATATATTGCGGCCTACCACCAATGATCCATCTCTTCCGGCGACAGTACTTTCCAAAAACCCGCCTGAAGCCAAGGAGGCCAGAGATGCTGAAATCACAGAGCCACCTTTTCTGATATCTATCAGGAAGGTCAATTGTAAATTTTTGTATTGAAGCGTATTACGAATTCCACCCAACCAATCAGGGTTAAAGTTCGATACTTTTACACTTTTGCCGGCTGTAGTTTCGGGTAATCCATTTTCGGCTACTATTATTCTTCCCTGCTCATCTCTCTCAAAACCTCTTGAATAGTAATCTCCCCATTTAGAGCCAACTGTAAGTTGCATGTTTCTAATCCCGAATGAACCGTTCCCAATTGTTAAGATATCAAGACCTTCAGCCAATTCTTTTATCTCACTTTGGTTTTTCGCAAAGTTGAGTGTCAGGTTCCAGCTAAAATTGTTTATAGTAACAGGATTTGCAGTAAGTATCATTTCAATTCCCCTATTCTCAACATCTGCTCCATTTAAGAACCTGGATCGCACGCCTGATCCAAGAGGTACGTCCTGTGCGAATAGTTGGTCCGTTGTGTTTGTCTTATACAATGAAATATCAAGTCCTAACTTACCTTCAAAAAATCTGGCATCGACACCTATTTCACTTGAAATGGTCTTCTCCGCTTTCAGGTCTTCATTAGGAAGGACTGGGGAAAGATAAATCAGACCTCCTGCTCGCAACTCACCAGCTCGATCCAATTTAAATGGCCCTGTATCGTTCCCTACTTCCGCAATGGAACCCCTGAGCTTTAAATAGCTGAGACCTCTTCCAAATTCAAACATATCAGAGATCACAGCACTTAAGCCAGCCGAATAATATCCAAAACTTCGGTTGGCCTCAGGTAATGTAGAACTCCAATCATTACGAAATGTAAGGTCCAGGAAAACCATATCTTTAAATGAGCCTTGTCCAAAAACATATAAAGATTGGACCTCCTTGCGTAAAAGGCTCTCTGAAAAACTAGGCTGTAAAGCATTGGCTAATGCGAATATGTTAGGAACGCTCAATCCATTATTGACCGTGCCTACGGCATGACCACTTACCTTTCGGATGTTACCGCCGGCGTTGACACTGTATTTCCAATGCTCTGAAATTTGATCGTTATAGGATAACAAAAAGTCACTGTTCCAATCGTAGTCTTGTGAATTGTCCGTTCTATACTCCCCATTCTGAGCAATAATATAGGTGTCATTATAGAAACGGGTTTCCCTATAGCTGGAAGAAGTTTCAAACGCACTACGTGCCATCAAACTAAGCTTGTCAGTGAAATTATAAGTTAAAGATCCATAGCTCAGGATTCTATTTGTGAACTGCTCCGTTAGATTTCTTCGTGCGACCCAATATGGATTAGACCCTCCGTTAGATCCCGGAAGCCAATAATTTTGGCGTACACTGCCATCGGCTGCGGTATATTCGAATTCTTTAAGTTCCTGAACACGAATGTTGTTAGGAATTCTATATACATGTCTCCATGGGTTTTCAAAATTACCTCCCGTGGCCAGTTCGTTATCCAAATCGGTTCTTATGTAATTGATTTTTGCATCCAGCACCAGTTTATTCTTGAGAAACTTTTGATTGATTTTCAGACTTAAATTGTTCCTCTTCAATTCGTTTCCAGGCATAATTCCCTTTCTACTATCGTGGGTAAACCCAAAATAGAGTTGAGATTTTTCAGACCCGGCTCTGGCTGATATTGTATAGACCGCAGTTGATCCCGTCTGCATGAAATCATTATGTCTGTTTGGGTTGGAGCTATATGGCAGCATTACTCCGCTTTTGTTTGGATCAGGAGACCAGTGCGGCACCAGCGTGCCATCCAAACGTTGCCCCCAGGATTCCAGGGATCCACTTAATGGTGTTCCATCCTCCAATGCATAATATGACCCACCAACACCTTGTCCATATTCATCCTGAAAGTCAAACAACAACTTACCAGTTTCAACGCTAGCCGTTGCGTTAAAATCAATACTTAATCGCTCCGAGCCCCCAGACTTTGTGGTTATGATAATCGCTCCATTGTTCGCGCGGGAACCATAGAGCGCGGCTGCATTACCCCCCTTTAATACATTTATGGTTGCAACATCGTCTGGACTAATATCCGAAATATCACCTCCTATAGGAACGCCATCAACAACATACAACGGTTGACTGCTACCATCAATCGAACGATTACCTCTTAAGTTTACACGCGAGCTTCCTGAAACACCGTTACCTGTCCTGACAATAGATAACCCAGCAACTTTTCCTTGTAAGCCATTGACGAGATTCTGTGCGGGTCTTACTTCATCGAACGTTTCTAAATCCACATTTTGGGAAGAATAGGTCAAAGACTTGCGCTCTCTCTTTATACCCAGGGCTGTCACTACTACTTCACTCAGGGAGTGACTATCCTCGATCATCGTTACATCAATTGTACTCTGGCTATTCACCGCTACTTCCTGCGTGGCGAATCCGATAAATGAAAAAACCAATATAACATCGCCCGTGGACGACTCTATTTTGTAAAGGCCGTCGGAGTCCGTTGTGGTGCCCGTAGTCGTTTCCTTCACGATAACATTGACTCCCGGAAGCGGAACGCCGGTGGCATCCGAAACTTTTCCGGATATGGTGTACACATAAGGTACCGTTTTGGGCAGCTCTTCCTTCCGTAATCTCGATCGATTGATCTTGGGGAGTTAATACGATCTGGTTACCCACAATTCTGTAAGAATAAGAAGAGCCGAGCAGCGTGGAGAGCACATCGGCCAGCTTTTCATCCTGCAGATTAAGCGTAACCTTTTTTTCGTTTTTTATTACCTGAGGACTGTAGGCAAATTTAACTTTTGCCTGCTTACCAATCATTAAAAGCACATTTTGGAACTCTGCGCCTTCAACTTCAATGGTAACTCTGCGATCCAGCACCCCCTGTCCGGCGCTATCGATGGCGTAGGCCATAGCAATGGAAAAAAGTGAGACTACCAAGTGAATCAAAGTTACTTTCATAAGAAACAGTAATCCATGTTGAATGGGTTTAGGTTTATTCATAAATTGAAATGTTTTTGTTTATAAAGGGCAAAGACCGATGCACTCATGATTCAATCATGACGCAGGAAAGGCCGGTGATGCTCGTAACACCATCGGCCTGATTTTTTGTATTCAGTTCAATTCATAGGCATTGGGGTAGCGTTGAACATTTTATTTGCAGCCTTCAGCTTCAATAAGAATGGAAAATTCAGACCGTTTATATCGGGCCCCAAGCGCGTTGCAAATAATTTCAATCTGTTCGTATAGCCCCTCCTCTGTTATATCAGCATAGGTAAGGGTACACGCTGACAGCGCGTTTGCATCATATTGAATACGGATACCATAACTTTTTTCGAGCGCCTGGAAAATCTCAACCACCGGAGCATTCTTAAAGCTGGCTTTTATCGGTGGTGGCTGTGCGATGACCTGAGGATCATCGACCAGCATCTTAACCGCAAGATTTTCATTCCGTTTATAAATGACCTGCTGGTTGGGTGTTACGACGATCTCCTCTTGTGTCTCCTGCTTATTGCCGGAAGTTTGGGTAAAGACAGAAACTTTACCCGTTTTCACGGCCACAATAATTTCCTTATCCTGTTTGTAGGCTTTTATCAGGAAGCTCGTTCCCAGAACTTTTGTGGTTACCTCATTAGCATAAACCAAAAAAGGCTGGTTTATATTTTTTGTCACCTCAAAGAAAGCTTCTCCTGAAAGGTACACCTCCCGCTTATCCTGGAAAATTTCAGGAAACCTTACCTCGCTGCCAGGCTGAAGCAATATGACCGTACCGTCCTTCATTTCAACCCTTTTCGGGGTGGCGCCCGGATTATTGAATTGCAGCATCCGTACTGAACCGTCGAATGCGCGAACCTTATTCTCTTCGGATTGAAAATAGTTGACGAGCAAAAAAGTACTAACCACCAGAAACAAGAGGGCTGCAGCAATCCGGCTTACCTTCCAATAGCTGTAATTCTTATGCTCCGTGTTATCGAGTTTAGACCACAGCCTTTTTTGTACTGCCAATTGAGTCCGGATATCCAGCTCTCGGTCTTCTTTTCCGATAGCGTCAAACCATTCTTCAACCAGCTGCTTCTCTTTTCCGGTACACGCATCCCTCAAATAGCGTTCTAAGATTTCGTCAAATTGCTGCGGTGACATTCTTTTGTATTCTTGGCCCTAACACCAAGACGCACAACTCAACCATTTCCGCAATGGTTTGGAAATTTTTCTGAAGATAAAGGCGTGAAATATTTTAAAGCCAGACTCTGACTACGATCAGAAGGAAGAGTATGTGGTCTTTTAAATGCATACGAAGCTTCCGTAAGGATTTGGTGAGATGGTCTTCAATGGTTCTCCGGGGCATTTTGAGCATCTCTGAGATTTCAGGAATTGAAAGTCCCTGAAGGCGATTAAGTCGGAATACTTGCTGGGATTTTGCCGGAAGCTGGAGAAGGGCCTTTTCAATAGCAGTGCTCAACTCGTCAAATTCAACCGCCTCATCCGTAGCCAATGAATAACCTGGAAAGAGTTGAAGGTAATAATTCCGGTATTTTTCGTGAACAAGTTTTGAACGGATTTTGCTGATAACACCTTTTCTAACGGACGAAAAAAGGTAATTCGACAAGTTGGAAATGAGCAAAGTGTTATGATTTTTCCAAAGTGATGCGAAAATATCCTGAACAATCTCCTCCGCCTCTTCCCGAGATCTGATCCGGACGTACGCAACTTTAAATAACCGGTACCAATAGCGAATGAAAATTTCCGCAAAAGCATCCCTGTCGCCATTAAGCAACCGTTTTAGTAGTTCTTCGTCGCTATGCTGGATGGGTGTCACGTTAAGGAGCTCTCATAACAAGTTTAAGTTAATTTAACATTAATTTCAATCGTCACAATTATTCTGCACAAGGTAAGTTTTCTGCTTACAGCGCTCCCAGCGAAATTTTGCATCCCCTATCCATCACAATGGTGCCTGTTGTTTCCTATGGCGTACACTTCCAAGTTTTCTGGTTGGATTTCTGCAAACGCACGGTAATAAGGTTAGGTATAGAGGTTCCACAGATGTTACAAGGTTAAGGTCTGTTTCGTCTTAACATCTTGTTTCCTATCTCTTTGCACGGAAAGGAGTAGCTGGTGGCGGTACACATCATTGGTGAGGGACTACTAAACATAATACCTTAGTAACAGACCAGTACAATAGTTATCTAACCTTATTCCTTATTGGAAAGTACTGTGAAAATAGAATACAACAATCTGAACGCCCATTTTATAACAGCTAGTCCTTTGTACTTACTCCGTTGTGCAAATTCATCAATTTCATCAACCAGTTCTACGTTAACATAAGGTAATAAGGTTAGGTATAGAGGTTCCACAGATGTTACTAAGGTCTGTTTCGTCTCAACTTCTTGTTTCCGTATTTCTTTGCACGGAAAGGAGTAGCTGGTGGCGGTACACATCATTGGCAAGGGACTACTAAACCTTATTACTTTAGTAACAGACCAGTACAATAGTTATCTAACCTTATTACCTTATTGGAAAGTACTGTGAAAATAGAATACAACAATCTGAGCGCACATTTTATAACAGCTAGTCCTTTGTACTTACTCAGTTGTGCAAATTCATCAATTTCATCAACCAGTTCTACGTTAACATAAGGTAATAAGGTTAGGTATAGAGGTTCCACAGATGTTACTAAGGTTATAAGGTCTGTTTCGTCTTAACATCTTGTTTCCGTATCTCTTTGCACGGAAAGGAGTAGCTGGTGGCGGTACACATCATTGGTAAGGGACTACTAAACATAATACCTTAGTAACAGACCAGTACAATAGTTATCTAACCTTATTCCTTATTGGAATGTACTGTGAAAATAGAATACAACAATCTGAACGCCCATTTTATAACAGCTAGTCCTTTGTACTTACTCAGTTGTGCAAATTTCATCCATTTCATCAACCAGTTCTACGTTAACATAAGGTAATAAGGTTAGGTATAGAGGTTCCACAGATGTTACTAAGGTTATAAGGTCTGTTTCGTCTCAACTTCTTGTTTCCGTATTTCTTTGCACGGAAAGGAGTAGCTGGTGGCGGTACACATCATTGGCAAGGGACTACTAAACCTTATTACTTTAGTAACAGACCAGTACAATAGTTATCTAACCTTATTACCTTATTGGAAAGTACTGTGAAAATAGAATACAACAATCTGAGCGCACATTTTATAACAGCTAGTCCTTTGTACTTACTCAGTTGTGCAAATTCATCAATTTCATCAACCAGTTCTACGTTAACATAAGGTAATAAGGTTAGGTATAGAGGTTCCACAGATGTTACTAAGGTTATATCTGTTTCGTCTCAACTTCTTGTTTCCGTATCTCTTTGCACGGAAAGGAGTAGCTGGTGGCGGTACACATCATCGGTAAGGGACTACTAAACCTTATTACCTTAGTAACAGACCAGTACAATAGTTATCTAACCTTATTACCTTATTGAAAAGTACTGTGAAAATAGAATACAATAATCTGACCGCCACCGTTGTGGTATCGTATGAGTTGTTGGCCTGGCACCATAAGGCAATCTGAAGTACCAGATATTCGTTGAGGTTTAACTCGGTACTTGAAAAATCCAACTAGCATTTCCTGCATTACAAACGTGTTCCCATACGAATTGCAGCTCGCATCGTACGTGAAATGTTCATTAACTAATCTTCAAAAGCTTAGTGAACCACTAACTTAAGCTTAACAGAGAGTTTCATATCCCCGCTCTATTTCTCTTTTATTTTGGGCCGCATTAGGCCTGGAGAAGGCTTAATGGAAAAATTCATTCAATCCATAATTTCTAAAAGATTTTCTATGAAAAAATTGTACAAGCTGCTCCATATGGGGCGCCAACTGCTAGCACTGGGGTTAAAGTCCTTTTTGGTAGTGGGATTGTTATCGTTTGTTCTGCCGTCGCAAGACATACTGGCAAAAGGTTACCTGTATCAGCAAGGAATAGTAGTGACAGGAAATGTAACAGATGAACAGGGCTTGGCGATGCCTGGGGTGAACGTTCTGGAAAAAGGTACCGCCAACGGAACAGTGAGTGATGCGAATGGTAACTACAGACTAAATGTGTCGTCGTCAAATGCTATTCTGGTGTTTAGCTTTGTTGGGACTGAAACAAAGGAAGTGACGGTAGGTGATCAGTCGGAGATTTCCGTGTCACTGGCCGCAAGTTCTGTGTCATTATCGGAAATTGTTGTAGTCGGTTACGGTACACAGAAAAGATCGGATGTAACAGGTGCAATCAGTTCTTTAAAAAGTGAAAGCTTTAACCGTGGCGTCGTTACAAATCCGGGACAGCTTTTACAAGGGAAAGTTGCCGGCGTAAACGTGACTAGTGCAAGTGGTGAGCCCGGTGCTGCGCAAAATGTCATCATCCGCGGTATTGGCAGCTTACGTTCCGGAACACAGCCTCTCTATGTAATCGATGGCTTTTTGCTCGACAATTCCTCTCAGGGTTTTGACACCAATCCGCTAAACTTTCTCAATCCAAACGATATCGAAAGCATCGACGTGCTAAAAGATGCCAGTGCCACAGCAGTATATGGTTCCCGAGCATCGAATGGGGTTGTAGTGATAACCACGAAGAAGGGAAAAGCCGGAACAACTCAAATGAATTTGTCAGCGTCCACCGCATGGTCCACCATGACCAATAAAATAGATGTGTTCAGTGCCGACGAATTTCGTGTTCAGGTACCAGCTGAGGGTGGAACTTTGAACGACTTTGGGGCAAATACTGATTGGCAGGATGAATTGAGTCAAACAGGCGTGTCAAAACAGATCGATTTTTCTATTGGCGGAGCGGCAACTGAGAAATTCTCCTACTATGCCTCTGTAGGTGTTCAGGATCAGGAAGGGATCTTAATAAATAGCGACCTGGAACGTTATTCCGGGAAGCTAAACATGAGCCAAAAAGCATTCAACGGCAGGCTGAATGTCGATTATAATCTTGCGGCATCTCACACAAAAAATTTACGTCCGCATATCAGTTCCACCATAAGTGACATGATCAGCTTGAATCCTACCATTCCGGCATATACCAACGGTGAGCCTACGTTGTTGACCACAAATGCTTTGAATCCTTTGAAAAGGTATGAGATCTACAGTGACGAGGCCATCAATAACCGTATATTGGCAAGCATTTCACCATCGATAGAAATTCTCGACGGTCTTGTCTATAAGCTGAACCTTGGTGTCGACTATTCCACAACAAACAAGGACCAGCAATACAAACCCTTTCCTTCAGTAATAAATGAGTCCAATATTTCAAATGGGTCATTATCCACGCTGATCAGTTCAAATACCAATAAGCTGGTAGAAAATACACTTACCTACAATTGGAACAAGGATGTTCACAACGTTACGCTATTGGCAGGACATTCCTACCAAAGCTTTTTGGAGGAAAATAGAACCTTTGCATACAGTGGCTTCGCCAACAACAACATCGACCCCAAGTACCAGGATCAAACCAGTTCAACTATATATCCTACCACAGTGACTTCGTCCGCCGTAAAGAACGAGTTGCAGTCATACTTCGGAAGAGTTAATTATTCCTTCGACGATAAGTATCTATTTACTGCAACACTTCGTGCCGACGGATCCTCCAAGTTTGGAGAGAACAACAAATATGGTTATTTCCCTTCTGTTGCCCTGGGATGGAACATCAGCAATGAAAATTTCATGAGCAACACGCCTTTCAACAACCTGAAGTTGCGTGCAAGCTGGGGTCGAACCGGGAACCAGGAGATCCCCTCCAAGATCACAAAAGCCAGCTATTCAGAAGATCGACTAATAACAGGTTCTCAGAGTTATAGCACTTATCCGTTAGATCCAAACGCCAATTCAATTGCCGCCTACCCATACGGAATCGTCTTCACACGCTTGGCTAACCCCAATTTGCAATGGGAGGTATCAACTCAATATAATGTCGGCGTTGATTTCACAATTCTTGATAATCACCTGAGTGGTAGTTTGGATTATTTCAATAAAGAGTCGTCTAATATACTATTGGAAGTTACTCCAGCCGATCCCGTTCAGCCTACCGCTACCTACTGGACCAATATCCCCGATATGAAGATCCAAAACAACGGTATCGAATTGTCTTTGGATTATAATGGTAATGCAGGTGGCAACTTCTCCTATAATATCGGTGGTAACATTACCTTCATTCAAAATGAGGTAAAAGATTCGCCCTATGAAGTTCTGACTACCGGCGCGGCTCAGGGTGCCGGCCAAACAGGTGCGACCATTAATGGCTATATCAACGGTGAGCCAATAGGCGCATTCTATATGTTTCAGTTTGATGGCATTGGTTCCAACGGGCTCAACGCATTCAAGGACATTAATGGAGATGGTGCAACACTTGACAATGACCGCAGCGTGGTCGGCAGCGCGATTCCAAAGTTTCTCTATGCTTATCACCTGAACTTTAAGTACAGGAATTTTGACCTGGGTGTTAACTTCAATGGCGTAACAGGAAACAAGGTCTATAATCATACCGCCATGAGCCTGTTTGCCAAGGCACAATTGGCTAAATCCAATAACACCACAGACTTTGCTGTTCAATACCCCAATGAGGCGATCTCCAACTCCAATACAGTATCCACACGCTATTTGGAGAACGGCTCTTTCCTAAGATTGAATAACGCAACGCTGGGCTACAGCCTGTCTGCAGATAAGATCGGATTGTCGAACGTATTACAAAGTATCCGTGTGGCAGTGACAGGCCAAAACCTGTTTACGATAACAGATTATTCCGGATTTGACCCTGAGATCAATACAGGATCAACGATAGCAGGAATTCAAACTTTTGGGATAGACTATTTTACGTATCCTAAGGCAAGAACATTTTTGATCAGCCTTAACGTAACATTCTAAAAAAACGAACGTTCTCTTAGTATCAATCAGAAAAAATAAATCAGATGAAAAGTATTAGATTCAATATAGCACTACCGATAGCAATTTTTTTACTCGCATTTTTCGGTTGTACCTCATTAGAGGAAGATATTCTTGACGAGTCTCTGACCGGCACCGGCCAGGCAGAAGTTGTGAGTGGATCGATAGCGCCCGTGTATGGTCTTCTCCGTCAGGTATGGTTCCATACTGTAAATTTCGGACTTCAGGAGGTTGCTTCAGATGAGGCCATCCTTCCCTACCGTGGCGGTACGGACTGGTTTGACGGAGGCAAATTCATAGCGGTTCATCAGCATCTTATGACACCCAGCAATGCGCTGGTCGGAGATACCTGGACATATATCACCTTATGTCTTTCAAGGGCAGTACTTGCCGAGGAAAGATTAAAAGCAGAAGCTGAAAATGGCAATCAGGATGCACAGCATGCACTTTATGAAATGGTAGCCATGAATGCATACCTCAACATGTTGGCACTTGACAATTGGGGTCTGGTCTTCAAAAAAGAACGTTCGGATCAGGTATCCGAAATTCTAAGAGGACAAGAAGCAATCGACTATATTGAAGGTAAGCTATTGTCCGTAGTGGATGTTATGAGTAATAACATCAACCCAGGCAGGCTTACCAAAGATGCCGTGAGTGGTCTGTTCGCCCGGCTGTACCTGAATGCCGCAGTTTATCGCGATCCCTATGGAACTCCTGACTTCAAGAAGGAAGACATGGATAAGGTCATCCAGTATACAAATAGTATTATCGCAGGGGCTCATTCATTATCTCCTGAATACTTCGATCTGTTCAGCGATGGTAATCATACAAACACTGAACTTATATTTGCACTCGACCAAAGAGGTGTACTGGAAAGCGAGCACAGCAGATGGGCTTATTGGCCAATATCCGGTGACCAGGTTCCAAGACCAGAATTCCCGAGCACAAGAGGGACCGATGCTACGGCAGCTACTCCTGACTTTATTAAGACCTGGACTGATGCTTATGGCAGTGTGGATCCAGCCGATGCAGATGGTCGCTTTTTTAAGGAGAATACCGTTATACCCGAAGAACTTAAAGATCTTACAGGGGTAACTCCAGCGAATGATTCGGAGCATTACTATTGCGTAAAGGCTCAGGATTTTGAAATGGACAGAGGAATACTTCGTGGTATTATTTGGGGCCCGAGAAAAGATGCTGGAGGAAATATTATGACCTGCGACGATGGAACGGTAAGGATATATCCCGTTATCAATAGAAGAACCAGTGGCGCAAGCCTCCGGTATGTGGACCATACGCTCCAGGTTGATTTTACCGCTGAGGGTAGCTTACACAACACAGGTCACAGATTTTCGAAGTATCAGTTCAGCCATACTGCCACCAATTGTTGTTCCTACAGTAGCGTAGACGTTGTGTTGCTTCGTTTGGGTGAGATCTATTTGATGCGAGCAGAAGCGAAGTTGAGAAATGGTGACGATGCCGGGGCTTTGGCAGATGTCAATACATTAAGAACTTCCAGAAACGCCCGTCCGGCACAACTTCCCGAAGCTTTGACTGCTATCGATCTGGATATTCTTTTCCGTGAATCGGGATTCGAGCTGTACTGGGAAGGCCTGAGAAGAACCTATCAAATACGATTCGGCAAATACGAAGGAACCTGGACTGGCAAGAGCGACGGTGATGTGCACAAAAGATTGTTCCCGATCCCTCAGAAGGCAATGGACGGTGCTTCCAGTGAAGAAGGATTTCTGGTGCAAAATGCGGGATATTAAGAGTTGTCAGCCGAACAACAAAAGAGACTAATCATTAAAGGTCGAAAGCTTCATTATAGCTTTCGACCTTTTTATCTTGATGCAAACACAAAGCCCTTTGAGATAACTTATCAAACACGATCTTCAAAAACGCGGAGTCCCCGAGACGGGAGACTCCGCGACGAAATGAATAACTTATCAAACACGATCTTCCAATACCCAATGCCATGAATCTCCTACATAAACACCTTTCTTTAACATTATTCATTTGCCTTTCATTTGGTGCGCTAAAGGGCCAGAAGCTTAAGATGAATCAGACACAGGTCATCGGCAGCCATAACAGTTACAAAATCGGTATTGAAAAGGCGTTGATGGACTTAATCCTGTCCGACCATCCGGAAGCAATCGGATTAGACTATACACACATACCAATAACGGAACAATTGGATTTAGGCTTGAGAGGCCTGGAGATAGATCCGGTTTATGATCCCGAGGGAGATCGATTTTCGCATCCGAAAGGACTTGAGATGCTCAACGCTCAGGGAGTGGAGACTAAACCATACAACTCAGAGGCTATGACGCTTCCAGGCTTCAAAGTGCTTCACGTACCGGATATAGATTTCAGGAGTCATTGTCCTACATTCAAAGCATGTCTCTCTGATATTAAAGACTGGTCAAAATTGCATAGCGATCACTTGCCGATCATCATTACTATCAATCCCAAGAGCTCAGGACTTGACAGGCCTGGTTTTGCAAAAGTCATACCTTTTGACAAGAAAGTACTGGATGCACTTGACAAGGAGATTCTTGAAATTTTTAAAGCTGATGAATTGATTACTCCAAAGCAGATAAAAGGAAAACAAAAAACACTACGACAAGCGATCGTGGATAAAGGGTGGCCAGACCTTGCCAAAGCAAGAGGAAAAATACTTTTCGTGCTCGATGCGGGAAAAGAGCTGACAGAATTGTACGTGAGCGGCGATGAGGACTATGCAAGACCCATGTTTCCCAATACAGACGCAGACAATCCACATGCTGCTTTTTTCATCATGAATGATCCCCTCAAGCAGGAAAAAGATATAGCTGCACTGGTAAGCCAGGGCTTTATGGTACGCACCCGTTCCGATGCAGACACCAAAGAGGCACGAACAGGAGACAAGACCAGGTTTGAAGCCGCCATTCGGTCCGGCGCACAGGTGATCACTACAGACTACTACCTAAGATCATTGAGTCCAAACAAAGACTTTGAGATTGTGTTTGATGGCAAGTACAGCCAATGCAATCCCGTGCTTATAAAGTCATCGGGATGCAACTTGAAGTGAAACAAATATTGAAACTTCCCAACATCATGTTTGAACGCTCCCTTCTCCTTGAGGAGAAGGGCCGGGGATGAGGTGATCACAACATGAGGCGCCGCTAACAACACGATTACACTTCGCCCGTATTTTCACCTCACCCTAAATCCCTCTCCTCAAGGAGAGGAACTTCCCCAAGATCATGTTTTTACGCTCTCTTCGAGGAGAAGAGTCGGGTTCCGTGAGAGGGGCTTCCACCAGGATCATGTTCGAAACGCCGGGGATGAGGTGATCACAACATGAGGCGCCGCTAACAACACGATTACACTTCGCCCGTGTTTCACCTCACCCTAAATCCCTCTCCTCAAGGAGAGGGACTTCCCCAAGATCATGTTTTTACGCTTTCTTCGAGGAGAAGAGTCGGGTTCCGTGAGAGGGGCTTCCACCAGGATCATGTTCGAAACGCTCCGGGGATGAGGTGATCACAACATGAGGCGCTGCTAATGGCGGATCTCCCTAAGGTAATGATTGGTCTTTGGGAAGCTTTACCTGAGAGCTCGTGCGCAAGTAGGCCACCAGGTCCAGCACTTCCGCATCCTTTAATGTACTAAACAAACCCTGGGGCATCATCGATGTGTCAGTTGCTTCCCGTGATTGTATGTCCGACTTGTTGATCACGATCGCATCCTGGCCCACGACTCTTAAAGTTATCTGCCGTTCATTTTCCGCCACGATGTTTCCAACATAGGTGCGTCCATCTCTCGATGTAACGACTACCATCTTATAGTCATCCTGAATCTCGCCACTTGGCGTTGAGTACATTGCTGAGAAGATAATCTACATTCGCCCGGTTTGAGCCGGTAATGTCCGGACCGAGGGTACCTCCTTCATTATACATTTTGTGACACGGGCCGCAGGTACGACTGAAGATCGCGCGGCCGTTGACTGCACTGGCATTTGCAATCGCCTCTTCGGTAAGCAGTGTTTTGTACTTACTGTATGCGACGCGCTGATCGTTGCTCAATTCATCCAATGGCGCACCCCAAACTTCCAGAAATCCGCTGCCTACTACCCGAAGAAGTTGTCGCGCAGCGTAAATCGGCACATCGGACTTTGGAATAGCATTACTTTGCAATGCACGGGTCAACATCCATCCATAACCTGGTCGCGAAGCCAGGGTCTGCACAGCCTCGAGTTTTTCAGCAGCGCTAAAACCGGAGTACTTTTCAATCAGTAATTTTCCGAGATCTTCCTGATCGTATTCGGCAGTAGCGCGAATAGCTTCTATGCGGAGTTTAGGATCATTATACAACGAGGGCAGTTCACGGAGAAGCTCGACCCGTTGTTTTCCGGCAAGTGCCTTAAGCGCTCTCACTCTTTGTTCAATAGGTATACCGTTGTCCTTGACCGTTGCCATGAACTGCCGTGCCGCCTCAGTATCGCCAAACTGCTGCGCGATGGCAGGGCAAGCTGCTTAACTTTGTCGTCCTCGGATGATCTTAGTGTAGCATAGACTGCTTCCCAGTTCTTCGGTGTTACAATATCTTTTCTTCCCTCCAGTCCATCCAGCATACCTTCCAACAGGATGGCAATTGATTCCGGTTTTTTGCCAAGGTGGGCAATGAGGGCCTCAATTGCATTTGCATCCACAGACCTGCGCGCGATGTATCGGGTAATCATGGGTATTTTACATTCCGAAGCCAACCCAAGTGCGCGTTCCGCATTTTTTGCCACCAAAGGTTCGACACCATACCATATCATCTTAGGCAGGTTGTGATCCTGCGCATCTTCGGCGTGTGCCACCAACGCCTGCGCTATGCTCCATCGGTCATCGAAGTTGATACGCTGAAGCGCGGATGCAAGATACAACCGCACAACGGCTGATGGATCTTTGGCAGCCATGCGATTGAATTCCTGCATTGCCGCGGCTGATGGCGATTTCTCTTCACAAATCAATTGTACCGCCCATGCGCGGACATACTCGTCTTTATCGCTAAGCGCCTTTAGCAATTGGGCTTCATTAAAACCACCCGTTACATGAAGAGACCACATGGCACGCAGGCGCAAATCGCCGTCATCATTTTGCTGAAATATTGATCTAAGGCGGTCGTGTGTATCACTTTGAAGTTTTCCCCTGCGCCGCGCGCCCCTGCAGGATAACACGTGCGCGACTAGCGTGCCAGTTGCTTTTGCTGGACTGTAATTCCACCAACTGTGCATCCGTCAATTTTGTCAGGTCGCTGTAACGCCCTTCAAAGTTTTTGGCCAGGGATTTTTCGGGACTAATGCGGAAGATGCGACCAGTTTCCTGGTTAAGTACATCGGCACCACAGATGTCGGCATCATGCCAGTCTAATACGTATAGTGCACCATCGGGCCCAACTTCCATACTGAAGCCTACCCACTGAGCATTGTTTGCCATCGCAAAATCCTCACCATGACGTGCTGTAAAACCAGAGCCTTTTCTTTCAACAACATCAGACAATACAGCATGTTCATGAATATTGGCCATGAAGAGACGTCCATATTGAGAAGCGGGAAACGCATCTGACAAATAAACCCTCAATCCACCATGCGCAGAACGATGACGATGGTCTGCGATGGTCTTGATATCGTTGTACACGTATGGATTATAATGTTGTCCGCCCTGCCTATGGTACAAACCCCCTGGTATCACATGCCACAAGTGAGGAATCACACAAGCGCTGATAAACATTTGTCCTTTTGCATCATAGTCAATACCCCATGGGTTGCTAAAGCCATGCGCGACCACTTCGAATTTGTCTTTAACAGGATGGTACCTCCAAACTCCGCCATTGATCTCCACGCCTTCACCTTCCAGTATATCTTTCGGAAATGGATCATTGTGTTTATAGATACGGCCTTTGCCCTTGGCTAATTTAATTTTGGACGGCGTGGCAAATCCCTGGCACCCGTATAACCATCCATCGGGTCCCCAGTGCAGACTGTTCAAGGTTTCATGCCGATCCCTTATTCCCCAACCTGTGAGCCTGATCTCAATCTCATTCATATCGGCTTTGTCATCTTTATTTCGGTCCGGAACGAACATGAGGTTTGGCGGCGCACCCAGGAAGAGACCGTCAAAACCAACGGCGATGGCCGCGGGAAAAGCAATTCCCTCTAGAAAAACTTTACGTGAATCCGCTACGCCATCGCGGTCGGTATCTTCTAAGATGAGAATGCGACTTTTTCCGGAATTGGAAAATCCGTCACCCCGTGATTCATAATCCTTGTTCTCCGCGATCCACAGTCGTCCGCGATCGTCCCAGCAAAAAGCCATTGGCTGCGTCATCATAGGTTCAGCACGCCCAGACATTTGCTTTGAACCCTTCCGGTAAGGGTCATACTTTTAACCGCATCTTCCGGTGTCAGGAATTTAGCGGCACGACCTTCATCCCTGGCAAGATCCCAAAGAGATGCCGTAGCATAAGTTGAGTCACCCACGTACGTCTCCCAGGCTTTGATCATCTCTACATCGTTCAGCACACCGCTATAAATAACCATTCGATATTGAAGTGTCTCCGTCTTACCCTTTGGAATTTTCCAATCCCCCAGGCGCGCCAATGCTGGACCGATCCCCAGTTGCCCATCGACACGCCATGGTTGTGGAAATCGTTCATTATCCATGTGGTCAAACATGGCAATGTGCGCAAGATCGTCGCGGCCCTCTACCTGCATGCCGACATCCACCCACATCGCACGTTGGCCTTCAGCCTTTTCGTTGCGCTGACGGGCGGCATTAATAACTTCCCCTGAAATTCCCTCACGCCATGGCATGCGCAGAAACAATCCTCCGTAGTCGTACTTACCAATCGTAACGTCCGTTTTAGCCTCACCTTTCCACTCCAGGTCCAGAAAATATTTCCCCTTTATCTCCGTCAGCGACCAGGTTTGTGTCTCGGTCAATACGGTAGAACCATCTTCGGCAAGCAGGTCATAAACTGTTTGCCATTTGACGACCTTACCTTCTCCTTCAATAATATCAGCGGAAACGCGCTTCCAGTAACCATCATCGGGATGGTGAAAATAATCGCGTCCATTTACCCGGGTGAATCCCCAATATAAACCCGTTTGATGTTTGTGATGGCCCGGACTATATTCTGTCAAAACTCCTTTTCCATCAGGTGCAACGATGGGATGTATATACGGACGGAACTCTTCTTTTGCATTCTGGTAAGTATCGGTTTTTTCTCATCACTACGGAAGACAGATAGTGCCTCTGCGACAGTGTCATATTCAATGCGCAACATCGTTGTGTCATTGGGGCTCACTTCGTGAGAAAATTTCGGACCACATCCAAAACAAACTAATATGATGGAAAGAAGTATGAATACATGTCGGGTCATTGTTGTCTGATCTTAGCGTCGTAATTCTGATTGCCAGGAATTAATCTTATTAGTGAAAGGTAGCCGCTTGTTGATCACCTCCGTGAACTTTTAAAACTGAGAATGGCATTACAATATGCGCAAGTTCATTCTAAAAATGAAGTACTGAGGGGGGAACGGGGTGATTACAATATGAGGCACTGCTAACAACACGACCTCCTGTTTTTCACCTCACCCTAAAT
>CAWJTP010000027.1:0-215645 GCA_963845845.1 uncultured Cytophagales bacterium | reverse complement strand
CAGGTAACATATAGTTTATTTTAGCTAAACCTCAATCCTTCCGGCAATCCGTACCAATTTCAATTAGGCCTCCGCTACAGTTTCTAGTTATAATGCAGAGCCACACGAAATAAAGTACCAGGGAGAAACAAATATTGTCTCCGTGTCCTCCCAACCTCCGGAGCCTCCGTGTTTACATGGATTTCAAGGCGTTTTTGACAGGGCGCAAAAATATCTCCTAATTTATTAGGAGATCTCCTAAACAATTAGGAGGTTTGTCTCGTTGTAAAGAAAAACATGAAACAACTCACCAAAGCAGAAGAGCAGATTATGCAGGTCGTCTGGAAGCTGAAAACAGTTTTCATACGCGATATAATCCAGGATCTACCGGACCCAAAACCTCATTATAATACGGTAGGCACAATTGTTAAGATACTTGTCAGTAAAGGCTTTCTCAAATCTAAACTGATGGGTAATACGCATCAATACAGGGCTGTGATCGATCTTGAAAATTACCGGAAAGAGCATCTTGTCAATATCAAGAAGAACTACTTTGGTAATTCGTTTCCAATGATGATCGCGCATTTTGCAAAACAGGAAAAGATCACTGAGGCAGAAATCGAAGAGCTTATCAGAATCATCAAGTCACAAAAATCTTAAAAACATGGTAGCGCTGCTAATAAAAGCTTCATTTGTCCTTGCTGTAGTGTTGCTTTTTTATAAGATTTTCCTTGAGAAGGAAAGTTTCTTTTTCGCAAACAGAATTTACCTTGTCGGTTGCCTTGCCCTTACATTTTCACTTCCCTTTGTGTCGTTGCCAAAACTAGTCGATGCTCAGGGAGTGATATCCTCGATGATAGCGCGCGCTGATGAACGCGACTCCATACAGCCGCAGCCCTCAGTTGAACCCATACAAACAGATTCAAAGCTGCAGAACCATGAATTTGTCGAAGCGAAAACCGGATTAATCGACTGGATTTTAAGGTTATACTTTTTCGGAGTGGTCGTTTTCTCCCTGAACCTTATTGGCCAAATCTTTAACATTCTTTTGAAGGTTGTAAAGAGTCCGCAGAAAGTTTACGATACGGATGGCATCATTATCAATACGAGCTTGGTGAGAGAGCCATGCTCCTTTTTTCATTACATTTTTATAAATCCTGAAGATTACGATTATGATACGTATGAAGAGATAGTTACTCATGAAAAAATACACGTTCGAAATCGTCACGCTATTGACCTCTTACTATCTGAGGTAGCTGTAATAGTGTTGTGGTTCAATCCGCTGGTCTGGATATTCAGGAAACAGGTTGAAAAGAACCTCGAATATCAAACCGATGACCTCATGCTGAAGGAAAAAACAGTTAAAAAAGAACGATATCAGATGAGCTTGTTGCGTATTGCCACCCATAACAAGCCTCTCACGATTACGACGAACTACAATCAATCATTGCTAAAGCAACGAATACTAAAAATGAACGCAAAAAAGTCAAATCCGAGTAGTTATTGGAAATATGCATTTACGGCACCAGTATTATTTTTCATGCTCCTGGTAATGAATAAGCCCTTTGAAGCAATTGCCCAGACTGGTAGCTCAGATCCTGTCGTTGTAAATGAGCGTAGAGAAGAATTGTATGGCGATGATTGCAAGGAACTGCTTAGCGCGGTAAAATCAAAGGACATTGCGAGAGTCAAAGAGCTCCTCAAGACTGTAAAACCTGACTGCGCCTATAATGGGCGATGGGGAACCACGCTCGCCATTGGTATCAGCAGCGAGGGAGGGCGATTTGGAGATAGGTAAACTGCTCATCGATGCAGGAGCAGATGTAGCGTTCCACGCCCATGGAAGACGAGACCCCGCTTATGGCCGCTTCGTCAAATGGACGACTCGATTTCGTCAAATATTTGTTGACCCGTGGCGCAAAGATAAACACAAGACTTAGTGGTGATGGAACAGCCCTGCTCGTCGCTTCCAGGGAAGGACATACAGAAATCGTTAAGTATCTGATCTCAGAAGGGGCCGACGTTAATGGACAAGTCGATCGCGATGGCACCCCTCTCATATGCGCCGTAAGGAATGGCCACTATGAGACTGCAAAGATTCTTTTAGAAAGCGGTGCTGACCCCTTTCTAACATCTCCTGGTGATGAGTATGCGATGTACCACGCCGTCATGGCAAAAGACAAGCCAATGATTAACCTGCTGAAAAAATATGAAAGCGAGAAGTGATTCAAGGTTTACATATAGTGCCGGTAGTTTCAAGCATGTACAATCGTTCTCCTCTAAGTGCTCAATTTGACCTTTCATGAAACAAGGCTTTTTCATTTTCGTTTTGATATCGGCTCATTTTGTTGGCGGTCAGAACGTCATTCATCCTAAAGAAACGCTCCGGGACAAATCACATATCAAGGCTATTCGGCAAGCTGAACGATTCATCGATTCGCTCCGTGTAAAGCAAGGTATTCCAGGCATTTCGATCTCCATTGGAACGAAGGACAAAATTTTATGGGCTGAAGGTTTTGGATTAGCAGATATTGAAAATCAAGTCCCAGTTACTGTCATTTCAAAATTTAGAATAGGTTCTGTGTCCAAATCGTTGACGTGTTTGGCGGTTGGTAAACTGGTTGAGGAAGGTAAACTGGACATCGATGCTCCTATTGGGAAGTATAATGTCACATTTCCTCAAAAGAAGTATCCGATAACTGCCCGTCAGTTGGCCACGCATACGGCTGGTATCCGGCACTACCGGAATGATGATGGTCTTAATTGTCTCATGTTATATAAAACAGTTGAAGATGGATTCACCATTTTTAGCAATGATAGTCTATTATTTCAGCCCGGCACCGCATATAGCTATTCTACCTTTGGATATAGCTTACTAAGCGCAGTTATTGAACATGTCAGCCATACGCCCTTTCTGACGTATATGCAAGCAAGCATCTTCACTCCGTTAGGCATGACATATACAGGACCCGATTATAGTGATCAAATAGTTCCTCACCGCGTTCGGTTCTATGAAAACAGAGAAGGTAAGATCATCAACGCGGAACAGTGTGACAACAGTTACAAATGGGCTGGCGGAGGATTGCTTTCAACTCCTTCCGGTTTGGTTATTATGGGAGCAAGTTTGTTAAATCCTTCTTTTTTAAAGAAGGAAACGGTCCAGTTACTTTTTACTCCACAAGTGTTGGCCAACGGGACCAACACAAATTATGCCTTTGGTTGGCGGATTGGTAATGACAAGAAGGGAAGGAATATCATTCATCACGGTGGCTCAATCAATGGCGGCAGGACGTTCATGATGATCTATCCTGACGATAATCTTGTAATTGCAATCACAGCAAATGCATTTGACGGTACGAACATCAATGTCCCGGAAGCCGAGGCGGTGGCTAACTATTTTTTGAAGTAAAATCGCTTGTCCTTCCCGTTATTGGACACTACTCATGATATTGAGTTAGAATTCATCAGGATTTAATAAAAGCTAAAAGGTCCGCATTGATTGTTGCAGCTTCTGTTGTTGGCATTCCGTGAGGAAAACCCGGGTATGAAATAAGTTTTCCATTTTTTAAAAGTTTTACAGCCTTTGCCGCAGTAAGCGCAAATGGAACTATCTGATCATCTTCGCCATGCATAACAAGTACCGGTATATCCACACTTTTAAGGTCTTCTGTAAAATCTGTTTCTGAGAAAAGCCTTGATACAATCGTAATGTGCTTTTATTCCGCCCATCATTCCCTGACGCCACCAATTATCCCTGATACCTTGCGATATTTTTGCCCCTTCACGATTATATCCAAAAAATGGAATTGTAAAGTCCTGAAAATATTGTGGTCGTTGTGTTGCGGTACCTTCACGTATCTCATCAAATACAGATAATGGAATCCCTTCTGGATTATTTTTGCTTTGTACCATTATCGGAGTAACCGCACTTATAAGTACAGCTTTAGCTACCCGGCCTTGCCCATGTTTTGCAGCGTAACGAATAACTTCACCACCACCTGTCGAGTGACCAATGTGCACGGCGTTTTTCAGATCAAGTGCTTGTGTAAGTTCGGCAACATCTGCAGCATAGGTATCCATATCATGTCCATTGGGCGTTTGGGTAGATCTCCCATGTCCTCTGCGATCATGTGCAATAACTCTAAAGCCCTTATTTAGGAAGAACATCATTTGCGCATCCCAATCATCGCCTGATAAAGGCCAGCCATGATGAAAAAAAAGTGGTTGTCCTGTTCCCCAATCTTTGTAATAGATTTCGGTACCGTCTTTTACCGTGATCTTGCTCATTTTATATAGTTTTTAATTTAATAATAGTAGAACCTTAGGAGATATACTGTTGTCCTAAATATAAAGAATTGTTCTATGGATAGTTTATCTGCAATTTTTCATTTCTTTAAATCCAATTTCACAGAGTTTCTCGGAGATAAATGCCATTGCATCAATAGCTGAAACTGATATCAACAATCAGTTCCTACGAAGAACCTCTGAGTAGCGCTGTGCCTAACCTCGGTGCAACTCTGTGCTTATGGATTTAAAAAACAATCGGCAATTTGGCGATGAATTATTCTATTGGATAGTTTTATCACAATTTTTCATTCTTTGCTAGTGCTAACAATTTCTAATGCAGTAAGCGACATTTTATTTCATCCACGTACTCTTTTCATCAAGGCGTCGTACCGTGGATCTGCTCGCAATTCTTTGAAAGCCGGGTACTCTAAATATAATGCAGGCGTTGAAGTTCGTTTCTTTAAACTTTCTTCGATATAGTAGAAGGTCTTATCAAAATTGCCTAAGGCATACCAAATTCCCACAAGATCATTGTCTAATACTACGCCAGGCTCTTCCCGTTGGCGTTGCTCTACTTTTTGAATGCATTCCAATGCTTTTTCACGTTCTCCCAATTTTCCATACGCATAGCCCAGACCCATTAGTCCTTTTAACGGATGGTTTGTCAGGCGATGCATTTCTAAGAATAAAGGCAATGCCTTAGCCCAATCACCTTTCATCCCGATACTCCACGCTTTTTGTTCAATACTGATGCGCATGGTCGGGTCTTTCGCTAAGAGTTTATCGGCTTGATGGATCGCGTCATCAAATCGTTCATTAAAGACGTAGATGCTTCCAAGATGATGAGTGATAAATGGCGAGAGTGGGTCGAGCTTGATCGCCTGTTCCATGACCGGAATCGCCTTCTCTTTTTTACCGACGATCACATAATAGTAGGCTAATAATTGATATGCCGTTGTAGCGGTAGGATTGAGTTGTATGGATTTTTGTAATGCATCGTGTGCTTTTTCCCATTTCCATTCATAAAGCAAATAAGCGGCGGCTTTCGCGATGTGACCTTCGGCAATAGTAGTGTCCAGTTGCAATGCAATGTCGGCGTGTTTATGAACAAGACCAAATGCTTTTTCGGGCAACATCTGCCCTGAAGAACCCAGGTAGCTATAGGCACTGGCAATCATTGCGTGAGCTTGTGCATAGGTCGGTTCAAGCGCAATGGCGCTTTCAAAATGGGCGATCGCGTCCCGTGTATCGGCAGGAGTTAACTTATTCCAGGCATGGAGTCCTTTAAGATAAAGTGTATAAGCTTCAACATTTTTAACACTGATTTTTGACGGACTTTCGCTGTGATGACCAGTTGATAAATTTTCTCGTAGCCTGTTCGCAATGATGTTGCTGATCTCATCCTGTATTTCGAAGATGTCGGTTAGATTGCGATCATAATTCTCACTCCATATGTGATAACCATCGGCGGCATTAATCAACTGTGCCGTTATACGCAGCCGATTTCCTGATTTTCTAACGCTTCCTTCCAGTATTTTGTCAACATTCAATTGAATACCAATATCCCGTACGTCGATATTCTTCCCTTTAAAGGCAAAAACAGAGGTGCGTGAAGTAACTTGAACATTTTCGATCTTAGTAAGCGTGTTCAGTAATTCTTCCGTAATGCCATCGCTGAAATACTCATTGTCAGGATCAGCGCTCATGTTTACAAAAGGAAGAACGGCAACGCGGTTTACGGGTAGCTTGGTCTTTCCTCTCAATGCTTCTCGTGGCGGAACGATAATTCCCTCATTCGCGATGGCAAAAACACGAACGGCCTCTTTTACATTTTTGAATTCAAAAAATCCCAATTCCAAGGTGCGGATATCATCTTGATTCTTAATTTCTTCATACACCTTACCAGAGACAAGAATACTGCCCGGTGTAGCGACAGATTCGATTCGTGAAGCGATGTTTACGCCATCACCATAGATGGATTCCTCCTCCACGCTCACATCGCCGATGTGTATGCCGATGCGGATGTCAACACGAGGTACTTCCTGTAATTGCGTTTGTATTTGTATACCACAGGATACGGCTTGACGGGCGCTGTTGAAAATAATCAATGATCCATCGCCGTAATTCTGGAGTATTTTTCCCCCGAACGTTTCAACGGAGTCTGTCAAAGCGTCTTTAAATCGTTTACGCTTTAACCGGGCAAGCTGTTCATTTTCCTGCATAGTGGCAGTATACCCGGTGATGTCCGCAAATAAGATGGCCGCCAGTTGACGCATGGGGTAAAAATAAGAAGCAATTATACTTATTTAGATCTTAAAACCTACTGGGCGTAGACAAGCCGGGCTGTTATTTGATGTTTCAAATGGACGAATAGACATAACGGAGATCCGGGCGTGGCGAAATTGTTTGTCATAGCACTTTTGTTTTATTTGGAGGTCTGTATCAAAAAAGTTATACTTTTTAAAAATATGAGAATTGGTTTCATCGGATTAGGAAACATGGGACTGCCCATTGCAAATAATTTAGGGCTCGCAGGTTTTACACTTCAAGCGTACAATCGTTCCGTCGAAAAGCGGAGATCATTGCACGGGGAACGTATTATACTTGTCGATCGTGCTGAGGAAGCGGCAGGGCAAGCTGATGTTGTCATTACGATGCTTAGCGATGACGCTGCTGTTACAGAGGTACAGTCAATAATTCTTCCACACATGACGAAAGGAAGTATTCATTTATCTATGAGCACTATTGCGCCGGCTACCGCAATGGCACTCGCAGAGAAGTGTGCTGATCACGGTGTGATTTATTTAGCGTCACCTGTTCTAGGTCGTCCGCCAGCAGCGGCGGCGAAACAATTGTTTATTCTTTTATCCGGTAATCCGGAAGCGAAAAACAAAGTTCAACCCCTCCTGCAAGCTGTGAGTCAGCGTACATTCGATTATGGTGAAATTCCCGGAACGGCGAATACTGTAAAGCTCCTGATGAACTACATGATCTTTATTGTGATAGAAATGATGAGTGAAGTAGTGTTGACAGCTGAGAGATCAAACATTGACAAGAATTCATTTTTCGACATGATGATGTCGACGATTTTTGGTGCACCGGTAATTAAAAATTATGGTTCATTGGTTGTTCAGGAAAGAGATAACCCCGGTGGTTTTGCGACGCGGCTGGCAAGCAAAGATTTGCGCTTGATGCAGGAAACGGCAGCCAGTCACCATATGACCTTGCCATTAGCTGAAGTAATTCAATCTCATTTTAAAGAAATGATCTCGGCTTCCAAAGGAGACCAGGATGTTGGGTTGCTGATTTCACATCTGCGCGAAAAGCTAACAACTAAGTAAGAAGTAATTGTCCGTCATCGGAGCCTTTAACCCGCCATTTTATGGCGCTGTTCGCGACACTTTTCCCGGGGATCAATACCTGGCTTCGATGCCAAAGACATCAACAAAATAATGATCCAGCTTGTGCGTTTTGGTTTTTGCAAAGCCGGCTTCTTCCTCCGTTACGACATACTGATCTTTTGAATTGGCAGCACGTGTTATGATGAATGTACTGGACGTTGAGAACGCCGTTACCGACTTCGCACCCATGCCTAAGTGTTCAATTGTTTCTTCCAGTAAGTTGAGTCGGCGTTCCATTGGTTTTAATTGGTATCGTTTACAATAGGATTGAAACTGATTTCTGGTGTTAATAAATTGAGTCATACATGTTAAAAAACGCATTCTCAATGATTGCAAGATGCTAGTTTATTCTTATTCTGGCTAAGAATTTGCGGGACTATTGCCGTATGAGTATCCTTAAAAACCATATTTCGCTGATCGATGCAGATATTCATACATTATTCGAATCCGACTTTTATCGCATTCTGGATTTTAAGTGCAAGTGTATTGGATGCGAGACTTCCAGGCCCGAATACACGGATTCTTTCACAATGGCTTTCGTGAGAAAAGGTAATTTTAGTTATAACGTATTTCGTAATTCTTTTGATTCTTATACCGGCTGCATGCTCATCACCAAACCCGGATATGAGAAAACAGTGACACATCGTCACACTGTTCCGGATGAATGCACCATCCTCGACTTTAAACCGGGTTTCTATGAAGAAATTTTGGAGGAGTATGGCTACCTGAAATTTTTGCTAGACAACGACCACCATTCTGCTTTTGTAAAAACAAGCGCAGAGACGGAGCTGTTGCATCGTTTTATTATAAGCCAGATGCAAACCTCCCAATGCGGCAAGTTGGAGATAGACAGCATGGTTATGGATTTGATCGCTACCGCTTTTGGTAAAATTACATCCTACACGCCCAATTATAGGATTACTGAGAGTCTGAAGAAAAATCATCTCGGGACCATTGAGCGTGGAAAAGATTTTATCGTTCAGAATTTTCAGAATGATGTTTCACTCAAGGAAATTGCCGACCACTGTTTTGTCAGTTCGTTTCATTTTGCCAGGATATTCAAAAACATCACCGGCTATTCCCCTCATCAATTTCTGCTACACGTTCGTCTTAAAAATGCAGCGCTTCTTTTACAAAATACAAAATCGAAAATTCTGGACATTGCATTTTCTTCGGGCTTCAACAGTTTGGAGCATTTCAGTGCAGCCTTCAAACTCCGGTATGGTTATGCGCCGCGATCGCTGAAGCGTAGTTCAGGCACGGATTTGTAATTGAGCAAAATTCCTTAAGTTTTCTCACATCACGTCCAGTAGTTTTGATCTCAACAAAAGATTAAAAAAATGAAAAAGATACTATTGGAAACCATTGGTAAATCGATGGGGTATACCCTTGCGGTTGCCGAAATCATGCCGGCAGAATTTTACAATTCACGGCTCACCAAGGACAACTGGAATTTTGCGGAAATGCTAAGCCACATTGCGTATGGTATTACCTGGTGGCAGGAAACCATGGTCGAAGGAAAGAAGGCCGCGTGGGCTCCGCCCGCCGCCGCAACCTCCAAGCAAGCCGTGATCATGCATATGAAAGAAGCATTCAATGCGCTATCGGAAACTGTATCAGGTATGGAAGTCAACGATGATGTAACGTATGGCTGTTTTGCCACCTTAGACCACATTACACATCATCGTGGACAGGCCGTTTTATTTTTGCGCAACAAGGGACTGACGCCACCAGAATATGTTTTCTAAAACTTTAGTCTAATAGGATATGAGTGTCTATTATATTATTAGCTATGATATCCGGGACATGGTGAAGTTTCGGAAATATCCACCTCTTGCTACTGAGCTGATTCAAAAACACGGAGGTGAGGTTTTAGCCGCCGACCTTGATGCGTTGGCACTGGAAGGTGTAGCGAAACAGATGAATGCTTTGGTGAAGTTTCCGTCGGTAGAACAAGCGCTGGCGTGCTATCACGATCCGGCATACCAGGAGGTGGCACAGATCCGCTTCGATTCAACTGTCAATTGTACATTAGTTCTGGCAAAAGGAATTCAGTAGCATTTGTAGGAGACCGATGCATTGATGGTTTGTTACGTTTTTTGCCTATCTTTTCCTGATGGAGTCGTCTCGCATTGCCCTACCGATAGGCACACCTTTGGACCGGTTCATAAAGAAAAATCAGGATCAATTCTCATATGCCAGTGGAGAATTATCTCAGCTTTTAAGAGACGTTGCCCTGTCATCAAAGGTAGTTAACCGCGAAATCAACAAGGCAGGTTTGATTGACATCACCGGTTCTATTGGCGCCCAGAATACAGCGGGGGACGAGCAGCAGAAATTGGATGTCCTGGCCAACATCAGGTTTACAAGGGCCTTGACCAAAGGAGGAGAGGTGTGCGCTTTGATATCCGAAGAATCGGAATCATTCACGGACCTCAATAATGACGCGCCTTATGTAGTAGCAATAGATCCGCTGGATGGATCATCGAACATTGATGTTAACGTTTCAATCGGCACGATCTTTTCAATCTATCGAAGGAAAAGCGCAATAAGATCGCCCATTCTTGAAATGGACATTCTTCAAAAAGGATCGGAACAGGTTGCGGCGGGGTACGTTTTATATGGATCATCAACCATGCTTGTTTATACCACGGGTCATGGTGTTAATGGATTTACACTCGATCCCTCGTTAGGGGAATATTTCTTATCTCATCCTAATTTAAAAATACCATTGGATGGAAAAGTATATTCTATTAACGAAGGATACCTGAACTCATTTCCGCAATCAGTGAAGAATTATGTGCAGGATTGTAAGGACAATAATTTCTCGTCAAGATACATTGGTTCACTGGTAGCGGACTTTCATCGTAACATGTTGAAAGGCGGGATCTATCTCTACCCGAATACTTCAAAGGATCCCCAGGGAAAACTTCGTCTCATCTATGAATGCAATGCGCTGGCATTTATATGCGAGCAGGCCGGCGGTATGGCAACCGACGGAGCGAATCGAATATTGGATATCGCGCCCACATCGCTGCACCAAAGGACGCCGTTCTATACCGGTTCCTATTCGATGATGACTAAAGTGCAATCTTTTACCGCTTCAAAATCGGTATAATATCGATGGAATTATTTTTATCACGCCGACATGCCTTTTTTATAGCCTGGTGGCTGGAATATACCATATCAAGCTCAGCTACCACCTTACGGATTATCCTGAATTTCTGAAAATCAGAATTTTCCTGATGCTGTTCTTAGATAGTTAGTGCACCTTTGATCCTGCTTATGCTAAAACTCGTTTTCTGTTATTACTGCTTAAATACGCACAATTCAGATGTATTTCTCAGGTGAAGTAACATTCAGTTTAAGATCTTGCCCCCTGTTCTATTGCCTCTCTTTTTACAGATGGTTCAGAGCACTTGTCCAATTGCGTCCTTCGCATGGTTTAATGCTATTCAATATGCTGATTTTACAATCCGCATTTTGCCAGCTACCCGATCTGAAGTTCCACCGTCTGAGTAGCCGCGACGGTCTTTCCCAGGACCATGTAAGCGCTATTTTTAAAGACCACGAAGGCTTTATGTGGTTTGCGACGGATGAAGGACTTAACAAATACGACGGATACCGTTTCTCAATTTATAAGCACGATCCCGAAAAACATCAACACTATCGGTAACAGTTTTGTCTATGATATTGCAGAAGATTCCCAGCACAATTTATGGATTGCAACAGCAAGCGGACTAGACAAACTAGATCGAAGTCAGGATCGTTTCATCCATTACAACCCGGAAGGTAAAATTCTTATTGTAAGAGATATTTATATAGACAGCAAGAAGAGAATGTGGATCGGCACGCCGCAAGGGTTATTTCACTTTAATCCAACAGATGGTACTTTCAAGGCCTATCCGAACATAGGGACCGGCAAAGATTTAAATAATAACTTTATTTACAAGATCGTTGAAAGCGAGGGCAAACTATGGATTGCTACCAGCTACGGAATTAATCTTTTCAATCCCGAAGACTCAAAGTATACAACCTATGTTCATCAACCCGGAAGCAACACAAGTATTGGCAGTAACCTGATCAAAAGTGTATTTAGGGATTCACATGGAAATATGTGGATTGGAACACAAGGCGGTGGCATTTCACGGTTTAACCGGAATAACAGTTCATTTACCACTTTCAGAAATGATCCGCTCGACGACAACTCGATCAGTCATAACGACATTCTATGCTTTGCAGAAGGAAATGACGGCAAGCTATGGATCGGTACTGAGAATGGCGGGATCAGTATATTTGATGATTCTAAAGGTATTTTTACCCGCCACAAGTATGATCTGTCAAATGAAAATAGTTTAAGTAATAATTCTATTTATTGCCATTTATAAAGATGACGTTGGAAATATTTGGGTGGGAACCTGGTCAGGCGGCATAAATTTTCTCCCGAGTTCAGGGGCAAAATTTATCCACGTTCAACAATCTCTAAATGATAAAAACGGGCTAAATAATAGCATCATCTTGAATATCATAGGCGATGGTAATGGAAATGTCTGGATTGGAACTGATGGCGGGGGATTAAATCGTTTTGACCCGAAAACTAGCACATTCAGACATTACCGTCATGACGTCAGGAACAAAAATAGCCCCTGGGGCGACTATGTGCTTTCGATGGTCGAAGCAGAAGAGGGAGTTCTCGCCATCGGATATCATGCAGGTGGCTTTGATCTGTTCGATACCAAAAATGGAAAATTCATACATCATGTGCCGGACGAGCACAATCCTAACAGTCTACCCGCGGCTTCTGTATTTGTTGTCTTCAAAGATCGCGATGATGACTTATGGGTGGGTACATGGGGAGATGGCTTAGGCTTATATAATAAAGTAAGTAAAGAGTTTGAATGGTATCGGCAGAACGCCACGGGCAAAAAGATCAGTAATAATTTTATTCATGCAATTGGGCAAGATCAGGATGGCAATTTGTGGATAGGAACCGATGCTGGTGCGGATGTTTTGGACAAAAAAACTGGCAGGATTACCCACTATCAAAATGATCCTAATGACAAGAACAGTCTAAGCAACAACATCATTAACGATATAAAAAATGACCGGGCTGGTAATCTCTGGCTCGCGACAGGGGGTGGTTTGAATTTATTTCAGAAAGAAACGAAAACTTTTAAGAACTACTCGGAAAAGGATGGACTGCCGAATAATATGATCCGCGCCCTTCAGGAAGATCATCACGGCAATCTCTGGATCAGCTCTAATAGAGGCATCTCTAAGTTTGACCCAATCACAAAACAGATCAGAAATTATGACATTAGTGACGGCCTTCAAGGCAATGAGTTTAAATCACATTCATCCTTCCAGGCACAGGATGGAAGCATATTTTTTGGAGGATCCAATGGCTTTAATATTATTTATCCCGACAGCATAAAAGATAACCCTTTTGTTCCGCCTGTTTATTTCACGGATTTTCAGGTATTCAACAAGGTCGTCCCTATTGACAGTGAGAACTCGGCCCTTCGACAACATATCACAGAGACAAAGGAAATTACATTGTCGCATGATCAATCCGTTTTCACACTTGAATTCGCGGCGTTGAACTACACCTTACCAGAAAAAAACATGTACGCCTACAGGCTGAAAGGATTTGATAAGGAGTGGAATTATGTTGGACATAAAAGAACGGCGACCTACACAAATCTTGACCCGGGCGAATACGAATTTTTTGTTAAAGGTTCCAATAATGACGGTCTATGGAATGAACGACCTGTTTCAATTAAGCTCACCATCACGCCGCCTTATTGGCTCACCTGGTGGTTTAAGGTACTGGTACCAATAATTGCTGGTGGAGGAATCTTTTTGCTTGTAATAGCACGTATCAACCGGATAAAAAAACAAAAAGAAGCGCTTGAGCGTGAGGTTAAGCAACGCACGGCTGAAGTTATTCACCAAAAAGAAGAGATAGAAGGGCAAGCAGAGAACCTGCTGGCGCTAAACGAACAGTTACAATTGCAAACTGAATTCCTTGAGAGCCTGAACCAGGAAATCACAGAAAAAAGCGAGGAAGTTGAAGCAGCACGTATAGACGCCGAACGAGCCAATCTGGCAAAGGTACTTTTCTTGCGACGATGAGTCACGAAATCCGAACGCCAATGAATGGTATTATTGGAATGGCATCCCTGTTGGAAGACACTCACTCTTACATCTGAGCAACATGAATACGCTCAGATCATTCGAACGTCTGGTGAAAGCTTGCTGGGTATAATCAATGATATCCTCGATTTTTCAAAAATAGAATCGGGAAAAATGGAATTGGAACAAAAAGATTTTGATCTGCGGAACTGCATTGAAGAGGTACTCGATCTGTTTGCCAGTAAAGCTGCTAACATCGGTTTGGATTTGATTTACCAGTTGAATAACGATGTTCCCGACTATATCGTTGGAGATAGCCTTCGACTCCGACAAGTTCTCATCAATCTTGTCGGAAATGCAATAAAATTCACAACGCAGGGTGAAATTTTTGTAAGCGTTCACGCAAGCATAATGAATAGCCATGAGTTGGAATTGAAGTTTGAAGTGCGTGATTCGGGAATCGGAATACCAGACGGATAAGCTAAATCGACTTTTCAAGGCTTTCTCTCAGGTTGATGCTTCAACTACCCGAAAGTATGGTGGAACTGGCCTGGGGCTGGCAATAGCAGAAAAGCTTGTGCAACTTATGGGAGGTCGTATCTGGATCGAAAGCGAAGTTGGAAAAGGAACAACATTTTTCTTCACACTACAGGCTAGAATCAGTGAAGAACTAAGCCAGAAAAACATCTATGACAACATGTCTTCTCTTGAAGGGAAAAAAGTATTGATTGTAGACGATAATAAAACACACTCCCGTGTACTCAAAAACCAACTTGAACTTTGGAAACTGAAGCCAACCGAAGCTATTTCCGGAGAGCAGGCGTTAGAAGTCTTATCACAAGACGGAGCATTCGATCTGGTGCTGACGGACGTGCAAATGTTTAAAATGGATGGACTGCAACTGGCCACTGCTATTCGTGAGTCCTATCCGAACCTTCCTATTATTCTTTTAAGTTCCATTGGCGATGAGCGCACCAGGGAATATTCTCAAGTCCACTCGTCAGTTTTAGCTAAACCTGTAAAGCAGAGTATGCTTCGCAAAAGTATTCTGGCAGCCCTTCGTAAACAGGATGTGTTAATCCAAACCTTTACAAAAAACAAATCAGAAACATCAAAATGATTTTGCCCGCCAGTATCCGTTGCGAGTTTTAATTGCCGAGGATAACATGGTTAACCAAATGCTTGCCAAGCAGGTGCTGCTTAAATTGGGTTATAGCGCAGATATAGCTTCAAATGGAAGGGAAGCAATTGCTTCATTGGCTAAAGTACAATACGACTTGATTTTTATGGATATACAAATGCCAGAGATGGACGGGCTCGAAGCAACTCAAAAGATTCGTATGCTTTCATCAATTCAACCTTTTATAGTCGCGATGACCGCCAATGCGATGCAAGGTGATCGGGAAGAATGTATTAAAGCAGGAATGGATGATTACATTAGTAAACCGTTCGACCCAAATGCGTTGGTTGCTTCTTTAGAAAAGTGGGCTAAAATTCTTCAAAAAAAACCAAGTAGTCCGCTTCTCTAATAACTATTAAAATGCGTATAAGTACACACACCGTAGGCGAAATGCCTGCCGCAAGTGCACTCTCCGAGCCTTTGAGTGCACTCCTCCAGCACTCCCTGAGCACTCCCTGAGCACTCTCCCTGCACTCTCCCCGCACTCAATTAGGATAGTAGCAGGCTTTGAAAAGGCCATTGGAGCCAGACGCGGCGTTGTCCAGATTGGCGCCCCAAATTCACCGCACGTTTGCGGTTGTTAATACAGACGATATTCAAAAATCAGGTTCTTAACAAATACCCTTTGATCTAATGATTTTAAGGTCGGTGGGTTCCCATGGTAATCGACAATAGGATATGGGCAATTGATTAGAAGTTCCCACGCATACATTGAGAAATTTCCCAACGCAAAAAGCTAATTACGTATGTAAGGATTGGCCCGTTTTTCAGAAGCATAAAATCTCAATTCTGCGTCACTTTAACTTATAATCAAAATTCATATACTATGAAGAAAATTTCCACAGTACTGGTTTTTGCATTGTTTGTTAGTGTTGGCGCCTTTGCCCAAGGCATTAGCGGCGGCGTAAAGGCAGGCATGAACCTGGCAAACATGACATTTTCGGGTGGCGGTTTTACCAGCAGCCCGAGCTTTTTGCCAGGCCTACACGCTGGCGCTTATGTAACGGCCATGTTTTCGGAGCACATCGGCTTGCAACCTGAAGTCCTTTATAGCGGACAAGGTGCCAAGGCTGGCAACGAAAAATTGAAGTTGGCTTACGTTACCGTACCTGTGTTGGTGCGTTACAATGTAAACAGCTTGCTGAGCTTCCACGCTGGTCCTCAAATTGGTGTGCTGGCCTCTGCTAAAGACAAGTCTGGCTCGAGCGAGACAGACGTGAAAGACAGCTTTAAAAGCACCGACATCAGTGTGGCCGCCGGTGTAGGCATCGATTTACCGATAAAGCTTAACTTCAGTTTTCGTTTCATCAAAGGTTTTACCGATATCGGCGACGATGAGAACGAATCATTAAAGCAAAAGAATTACAACCTTCAATTTTCTGTAGGTTACAGGCTGTTCGGCAAGTAAACCGTTCGTTTCAATTTTGAATAAGTATTTCAAGGAATTGAGTGGAATTCAAATTCGTTTTGAGCGGATTGAATCAAAAGCAAAAAAAGCACCGGTTGAGGTGCTTTTTTTTTGTGATGCCGCCGGTACAGGTTAATCTGTATTTACAATATTTATATCTGCGTTGGTATGTTTTCAGGTCTTACGATAGTTGTACGAAATACATTTCGATCACACCTTTTCCTTTTGCTTCTATTTTCCCTCTACTTTGGAATTTAAACATGGGGTCGTCTTTAATCAATTCATATGTTGTTTGCGAAATATTTACATAGCCAACTTCGCCGGAACTTTCCATCCTGCTGGCTGTATTTACTGCATCACCCCAAATATCATATTGAAATTTTTTAACACCTACAATGCCGGCTACAACCGGCCCTGTGTGAATACCTAAACGCATTTGAAAGGAAGGTCTTTCATTGGACTCTTTTTTCAACCGGTGTGTTTGAATAAAAGCTTGCATTTCCAATCCAGCGAGCACCGTATTTTTTACCGAATCGGGAGTGGGAATGGGTAAGCCTCCTGCTGCCATATAAGAATCACCTATGGTTTTGATCTTTTCAATTTTGTATTTGGCTACAATTTGATCAAATGCTTCAAAACAATAATTGATCTCAGCAACAAGTTCTTTAGCACTCATTTTTTCAGATAGGCTGGTAAATCCTTTGAAGTCTGTAAACAGAATAGACACAAGCTCAAAGTCTCTTGCTTCTGCTTTGCCATGCAGTTTCAACTCTTCAGCAATTTCAGCTGGAAGTATATTAAGTAAAAGGTTTTCAGAACGATCTTTTTCTTTTTGAATGGTGACTCTTGCCTTGTGTACATAATGCAGCCGGTTCCACAGACCTCCTGCCAATAATAGTACGCCGGCGCCAATGTACATCGCCAGATTACGTTGCTTATCTTTTTGATAGACTTCTTCTTCATGTGCCATCTCTACGAGCACTTTTTCTTTTTCTTTTTTAAGACTATCTGCCAGTATAATTTTAGCAAATTCCATCTGGTCGAGTTTTTTGTTCGTTTCGATTGCTTCGATGTCGTCGTTCAAGGCAAGCAATCTTTCATGGTAAAGGAGTGCATCATTGTTTTTTCCCCAGCCTTTATAAATTTCGTAGAGCAATTTACTGGCATCCCGCTGAAAGGTGATAATGCCAAGCTGTTCAGCTACCTCAAGGGCGTTTTTCCCGAGCGTTTCAGCTCGCTTGTAGTCTTTTTGTCTCAAATAGAGGTTGCCGATATTAATCGAAGCATTAGCGGTCTTGTCCGTGTTACCTAATTCCTTGGCCATCATCAATTCTTTCTGATGGTTTTCAAGTGCCAGGGTTATATGGCCCTGGGCTGCATAGATTTCTCCGATATTTCCGTAAACACTTGCGATCCCCTGCTTGTTGTCCAGCTCTTTTTCAAGCGCAAGACTTTTTTCATGAAAATCCAAGGCTTGCGCATAATCACCTTGCTCTCTTTTTGTAATGCCGATATTGAGATATGACTCTGCTAAGCCCTGTTTATCTCCCAACTCTTTATTTATAGCGGTGCTTTTCTCAAAATATCCGAGGGCTTTTGTTGTATCTCCTGTGTAGCCATAAATAGCGCCAATATTATTGTACGCTATCCCCATTCCTTTTTTGTCGTTTCGTTCCTCGCATATGCTTAGCGCCTTCAGGAATTTTTCCAAGGCTTTTGGATAGATGCCCTGGTATAAATAAATGCTGCCGATATTACTGTGATAGGTAGCTGCTCTTTGTTTATTGGATGTTTCAATGAGATCAAGACCTTTTTGGTAGTGTTGCAATGCGTTAACATAATCGCTTTTTTCTAAATATATATTTCCAAGATTGTTGTATGAGGATGCCATCCCAGCTTTATTATCCGTCTTTTTCCATATGGCGAAACATTGCTGGTGCCATTCAATAGCTTTCGCATAATTACTTTTTATAAAATAGGCTACACCTAGGGTGTTGCAGGCTTTTGCCTGCCATTCTATTTGATTTTTCAGTTTTGCATAGTCCAGTTCAAGGGTTGCAAGTACTATCGAGGAGTCAGTATTTTTATTCCTGGCATCCCATGCGAGCTCATCAATGGCATAAAGGCGAACGGTGTCAACCTGTGCAGGATCATCCCATAGTTTTCTAAGACTATCGATATTCACTTGTGCATGGAGCGAAAGCGACGCCCCGAGGAAAATAAAAAGAGAAACTATTTCCTTCATTTTGCGAAAAATAGGATTTACCGACAGGGAGATGTAATCCCGGTATCCCTTCTTGATGTAGAAATTTATAGGTTGTTCAGTCTTACGAATAATTACGAAAATAGTTGCTTGTTGTAAAAGCGTGACCATCCCGGCCCTCCCAGCGTCACCTCAAAGCATAGCCATATCCAATACAGGCGCATTCAGACGTAAATAGCCCGAAACACTGACAAATCACCTGCCGGTCGTGACATGTCGCTGCCAATGCCAGCAAATTTCTCATAGTCCTGCTAAATCTATTTAACCACCGCCAATGCCATTCCATCGTGCATTTTTGATCCAACTGTTTGAATGATCGTAGCTGTTACAGCCGATGAATTAGCCAGAAAATCATTGAATCTTCGTACTCCTAATACCATTTCGTCTGTTGAATCCGGGTCCATAACTTTTCCGTCACGGATGACATTGTCAGCGACGATAAGTGTTCCACGGCGTGACAATTTTAACGCCCACTGAAAATATTCAGTGTATGGATGCTTATCAGCGTCGATAAAAATCATATCAAAGGGACCTTCATTGTTCGCTTCGATATTGGGCAAAAGATCGAGTGCTTTCCCAATCCTGATTTCTACGATATGACTTAGTCCCGCGCTTTCAATGTTCTTCTTTGCTACGGCAGCGTGTAACGGTTCAAACTCCAGAGAAATGAGCTTGCCATTGTTCGGCAACGAACGGGCCATCCAGATGGTGCTGTATCCAACGAGGGTACCAATTTCCAGAATTTTTTTTGCTCCACAGGCTTTGGCCAGTACCTGAAGAAATTTGCCTTGATTAGCAGATACACTTATCGGAGGAATGTTGGCTTCCTTAATAGAACGGTCAGTTGCCTTTAATACGTCGTCTTCTTCACCAAGCAATGTACGGATGTAGTCATCAACTTGTTCGAAAATTTTGGTATCCATATTTCTTAAGAGTTAAGGTTGCAGACCTGAAATATATGCCGTGCTTAATTTCAGACCAATCCGTTTCATGGATTTTTGTTCTTGAAAGTTGCAATTAAATAACCTTTGAGATAAATACATTCTTCCTCGTTCCAGTCTTTATTTCTAATTTACTCGGATGAAATCAGGCACACCAAAATTAACCGGCCGCATATCCCGTGTAAGAGCTAATCTGAAAAAGGGAATGGAGCTTGCATGGGCAGCGTCACCTAAATCCCTGATCAAGTTCTCGCTTTTGGGAATGATTAATGCTACGATGACGCCCATTTCCGTTTACTTAGGGGCAATGCTCGTCAATCGTATCGCAGAGGCCAGAAATCACACGATACCTTTCTCTGGATTGATCTGGGTTGTGATCGGCTTGTGGATCGTAGTAACCTTACAGCGCACGATCAGCGCATACATGGGATATGGAAGAAATTTATTTGTAAGACGTGTGGAGCTTGAGGCAGAAAAAAGACTACTGGCAAAGGCTTCTAAAGTTGATATTGGAAATTTTGACAATTCGAACTGGCATGACCGGCTTAGCACGCGCAAAAAGAGATGTATCGTGGAGGCCGGGAGATCTTACATGGTCGGTGCTCGGATTGTCAAGTAACATTGTAACGATCATTTTGATGGCTTCACTCCTGGCAAGTCTTCATTATATGTTGGTCATTCTCGCTGTTGCTGCTGCGGTTTTATCGTTGGTATTGGAAAGCAGCGTGACATCGAAGCTTTATGAATTTTATTACAAGGAAACTCCGGAAGAAAGGGAACGTGGATACATCGGAGATTTGCTCGTTCAGCCAAGAACGACCAAAGAAATCCGTGCGTATGTTCTTGCAGATTATTTACTCGAACGTCATCGTAATCTTTCCGAAAATCTATTCCGCCAGAGAGCTTTGATGTATAAATCCGGAACACGGGTTTCATTGCTAACCGGATTTGTAACCGGCACAACCTTAGCACTCGCCTATTTGTTTGTTTCTATAAAAGGTGCCGAAGGTTTGATTGATCCAGGCGGGGTAGTGCTGGTGATCGGAGCATTTACTTCTGTATCCTCCACGCTCGCCCAGATATCAAGCACATTTGTTTCAGTCGACCAACACACCACGTTTCTGGACGATTATTTCTCTTTTCTTTCCATCGATTCGCTGGTAAAGAAAATTGAAAACCCTGAACCGTTACCCGTTAAGTTTGACAAGGGAATTGTGTTTGACAATGTCAGCTTTACTTATCCCGGTAGTCCTGAAAATGCCGTCGGCGAATTCAATCTTACCATTAAGAGTGGTGAATTGATCGCGCTGGTTGGTGAGAATGGCGCGGGAAAAAGCACGATTGTAAGACTTCTTCTCCGATTCTATGATGCGGACAAGGGATCGATCAGTATCGGGGGAGTTGATCTTAAGAATACCGATCCTGAGGAATTGAGAAAACGGATCGGTGTGCTTTTTCAGGACTATGCTAATTACGAACTGACCGTTAGAGAAAATGTTACCATGGGAAGACCTGATGCAGAAGTCTTCGATAACCGCGTATTGGAATCCCTTCGTGATGCCCGGAGCGAATGGCTTGTTAAAAAAATGCCCAATGGCTTGGATTCAAAAGTGGGAAGACTTTTTGAAGGAGGTCATGATCTCTCGGGCGGTGAATGGCAACGTCTGGCGCTGGCCAGGATCATGTATCGCGATGCAGACATCTGGATATTGGATGAACCGACATCCTCCCTGGATCCGGAAGCAGAGGCGGCGATCTTTGCCGAGTTAAAAGAAAATCTGAAGGGAAGGATCGGTATTGTCATCTCACACAGATTCTCCACGGTGAGAATCGCAGACCGGATTGCCGTTATCGCAGATGGAAAAGTATCTGAGGTCGGATCACACGAAGAACTGATGAAAGCCAGGGGAAGGTATTCGAAGTTATTTGAACTGCAGGCGGCGGGATATAGGTGAGCGTTCTAACTTGATTTCTTTCTAAAAAGATATCATGATGCGAACGGCTGACCAATTGAAATGCTGGGCTGCGAAAACCATTTCGGTCCTTCTTCTGTCATGTAAACACAATCCTCCAAGCGGACACCAAATTCCCCAACAATCGAGATATTCGGTTCAACACTAAAACACATTCCAGGTTGCAATAATTGTTTATTGGCTTTTACCATGTTACCCCATTCATGTCCGTCCATACCAATACCATGGCCGGTTCGATGTGGTAATCCCGGCAATTTATACCCTGGTCCAAAACCCGCATCGGTTAAGACCTTGCGCGCAGCAGCATCTACTTCTTCGCAAGCATGGTGAAGTCTTGCTGCAGTAAACCCTGCGGCTTGTGCTTTATGTTCCAGGTTCCATATTTCTTTTTGTCTGGATGTAGGCTCTGCACCGAAAACAACGGTCCTGCTGATGTCTGAAGAATAGCCTTCCACTTTGCATCCGCAATCCATCAAAACAACATCACCCTTTTTTAATTTTTGAGGTTGTATGCTTCCATGCGGAAAGGCAGAAGCCTCGCCAAAATTTACGCCGGCAAAATCAGGAGCGGCACCCAATTGTTGGTGCGCATTAGAAACAATGGCCGAAAAATCATTAGGACTCATTCCTTCTTCCAAACGACTTATTCCAATTCTCATTGCGGCGACAGTGATATCATTTGCTATTTGCATCAATGCCAGTTCCGCCGGCGATTTTATAAGACGGCATTCAACACTGACCGGATCACCACTTATGTAATTGAGCTGCGAAGCTTCTTTTCGTATACCATCTAAAATAAAAAAACGAAGACGTTCTTCTATTCCAATGTTACCTGATCGTATGTCACTATCTTTAAAAGCATTTGCTACTTGCTTATACGGACTTTCATCTTCCTGCCAAGCGTAAACGTCTTTTCCGATCTTTATCAATTCCCGAAGGCGGGACTCTTCAAATCCTGGACACACATACCGAAGATCACCTCTTGCCGGAATAATGGCGACCAATGGTCGTTCACTTGGCCACCAGCTTATGCCCGTAAAATATTCCATGGAGGTTCCTGCATCCAGGACCAACGCTTCCATTTTTGATTCGACCAGTAATCGCTGAGCTTTTTCGATTCGTCCTTCTCTTTCTTTTAATGTAATGGGAATTACATTATCCGTCATGGATCTTATCTTTTCTGTTGTCACTTCCGGATGTCGTTCCTGATCAGAAGCGCATGAATTCAAGGTGGTCAGTACACCTGTACCCGCTGCCAGGGTAGAGAGTTGAAGGAAGTTTCTTCTATTGAAGATCATAGGGCAAAAGGATTAAGGTCCGATGAAAATAGTTAATTAAGGAAGGAAAATTTCAGGGGAATCCAGTAACCATCCCGGAATTTAAGAGTTGTACTTTTCGTACCCATACCTTAAACGTCCGTTATGAAGATCCTGATCCTATTCTTTGTCCTTTTTGCTACCGTCAGTAGCATAGCACAAACCAATCCGCAGCCGGATTTTTCGAAAGTGAAGTCCATCATCAACGACCGCATCGCCAATCACCAGGTTCCATCAATATCCATAGCGGTTGTAAAGGGGGGAAAGATCATCTGGGAGGAAAGCTTCGGATATGCCGACAAGGAAACCCAGCGGAAAGCTACCGTCCACACTCCTTACAACCTCGCCTCTGTGTCCAAGACCATTACGGCCACCGCTATTATGAAACTGGCAGAGCAAAAGATGCTCGACATCGACCGCCCAGTCAATAATTATCTCAAAGGCGGAAAGGTGAATAGTCCCATGTTCAACGCTGAGGAGGCAACCGTGAAAATGGTGATGAGCCACACCGCCGGCCTCACCACGTTTAATTTCTGGTGCAGAACAGATTCTGTGACCTGCGCCAAAATGGACGATACGATCATCAATCGCTACGGTGTCCTGGTGTTTCCACCCGGAGATCACTTCGATTATTCCAATCTCGGTTATGGCGTCCTCGACAGAGTGGTCAGCAATGCTTCGGGCAAAAGCTTCGCCGAATACATGGACGCTGAGATCTTCAGGCCTCTGGATATGAAAAATTCTTACGTTGCACAATACCTTCGGCCGGAGCGCGCCATGCGTTATAGCGCTGCGGACGCGAGCCTGGCCGAATATCCGTATTCTCATTCCTATTCTGCCGGGGCCTCATTGATCCATAGCAGCGTTCACGACCTTGCTCTTTTTGCAATGCTCCACCTGAACGACCTGAAAAAGAAAAAAGGAATTATCTCGGAGCGTTCTATAAAACTGATGCAGGATACCGTTGCCGGCACCAAAGAATATGGCCTTGGCTGGTGGATCAATCATGACCTTTACGGCTACAAAGGTGTTCTCGCCCAGGGAGGAACTTATGTCAGCAGTGCATGGCTCCAGCTAATTCCTTCGGAAGACATCGGAGTTGTTATTCTCACCAACATCGGGCATGGCGAGCCGTGGCGAAAAATTATCTATGAAGTGTTGTCTGAATTGTTGCCGAAATTCAAGGCTAACCTGGCTGCAGCACAATCCACGAAAAAGGAGAGCCCGACTGTTGCCACGGTAGAGCAGCCCTCCGGAAAATGGAAAGGCATTTTACGTGCGGATAAAGGCGATGTGCCCGTGGCATTTTACTTCAATGGCCCGAAGGGAAGCTTTGCCGATCTTGGGGATGTGAAAAATATCCCGATCCCTGAGGTCAGAACCGGCACGAACTCGTTTGCTTACAGCTTCGCGGGAGACCTTGGCCTGGAAGACACCGGGCCGGGTCCCTACAATCTCTCCTTTTATCTTACGCAAAAAGGAGATGTTCTTTACGGACATATGGAGACCCGTGCATCTGTACATCCAGGTACACCGACGCTGCCTTTTTGGGTGAAGATGACGAAAGAGTGATAGGCGGAGAGGGCTCCGGAAACATCCCTTATGAAACCCCAATCATTGATGCTCTGGCTTATTCACGAACTTCGTCTTACAGCCCTAGCAATCTAGTTAGTACTTCACAATGCGCTGGCTCCACCCCGACAGGTCGGGGCGCTGTCGGAACGCGACTGAATTTACCTGGGCGTACTATACCCAAGGTTCGACTCACTCACCAAAGCACCAGTTTAGTTAGGTGATCTTTTCTACGGTAAAATTAAGGTCGCTAACCCGACAGCTGGATGATAGAATGCAGGGCTTTCCAAAATCATTTTAACTATCATCTATTATTGAGATATCAACGAAACACGGCACTATTTCTACGCTGGACCACTAACGGTTGAGCAACACATTAGCGTAAAAAGATGGCTTTCGTAATTCGTTCCGGAGATTAACACCTGTGAACATACTCTGGATCGCATGATTCAAAGTAGGACTTTTATAGGCTTTGTTAACAACAAACTGGAGAAGCCACGGATAATGACACAAGCGCTGTAGCAAAGCACTGGTCTTTAACTCCGCGCCAATTTTTCCAAATAGTTTATCATCATAATTTTTTGCTAGAAAATTAGCGTCAAACTTGTCACTGTGAAGCGCATCGCGGGCGGCTTCGGCTGCCAGCATTCCACTGTACAAAGCATTTCCAATACCTTCACCTGTAAAAGGATCCACCAGGTTTGCAGCGTCTCCTGTCAGCATAAAATTATGCCCTGATACGCGTTCTTGTTTTATACCCATTGGCAGACCCCATCCCTGTATCTTATCAACAAGGGTTGCATTCATGAAACGATGCCTGAGGTGTGGATTATGGTGAATAGCGTTGAGCATTACTTCGCGTAAATTGAGTTTCTTTTTTCGTATCTGCTCAGACAGCATACCTATGCCGACGTTCACCAAACCATTTGGTAAAGGGAAGATCCAAAAATATCCAGGAACTACGTCGGGTAGACAGTGGAGTTCAATATAGTTTTCACTGTGCAGGTCCGTCACTCCCTTGTAATAAGCACGCAGCGCCACGCAATATGCCTTTGAAGAAATGTTATGATTTAGAAACACTCTCCGGACGTGGCTTTTATCTCCATCCGCCCCGATGATCAATGGAGCTGTAACCTCAACCTCCTGACTATCCTCAACAAAGTGCGCTTTTACCAAACCTTCTGTGGTGCGCTCGATAGTTTGTATGGATACATTTTGGCGTATTGTTGAATGTGGAGTAGCAAGCTTTTCAAAAAGGAAATGGTCGAATGTAAATCTTGGTGTTGTAAACCCGGCCGCTTGCCCAGGCAAAACATTGTTGCGGCTGAACGGAATGCTTAGTGATTTACCGTCCGGAGAAAAGAATAATGCGCCATGCGTCGGCATGTATTGGGCACTGGACTGAAATATTTCATGGATCCATTGGGGATCTGCTTTGCGTAAAACAAATGCTGTTTTACCACCGCAGGCATCACCACAAACTTTATCACGGGGAAATTTTTCTTTCTCCAGGATCAAATGTGGAATCTTAGCCTTGGAGAGAAAAATAGATGCTGCTGCTCCTGCCGGTCCTGCGCCTACTATAATAACCTGGGTTTTTATTTTCCTGACCATCACTTTTCGGAAGCGTATTCCAAAGTCATGGCTTCAAGGTAAGGCATAAAAACATAAAAGGTGGCGGTCATCTACGCAGGATACTTTGTCCCCCGGCACGATCGGACGACGGCCAGCAGCATCCACAGATTTCCTGACATTGTGCACGCCACCTCAAATCCCAAATCCCAATTTCAAATCGTTGATTGTTAATTGTTAATCGTTAATTTTCACTCCGTGATCAGCCGAGAAGATCAATTATTAACAATTAACAATCAACGATTAACAATTTACGGTTGAGATTGTAGATTGCGCTTTGACTCATGACGAACACGTCCACCTTGGTGCTACGATAGGATGATCATTGTCTTCGAGGGTCGTCAAACTTCCTTCGTGCCTTGGTGTCTTTGTGGCAAAAATTAAGTTCTATTCTGATCGCAGCGACTTCACAGGATTTGTTGTCGCAGCTTTGATCGATTCAAAGCTCACGGTCAGCCAGGCAATAATAAGTGCCGACAGGAACGCGATCAGGAAAATCGTCCAGTCAATCGTTATATGATAAGCGAAGCCGCTAAGCCATTGACTCATCCCATACCACGCAAGGGGTACTGCGATTGCCGTGGCGATGAGGATCGGACGGGTGAATGTAGCCGACAACAAGTAAACAAGCTGGAATCCGGAGGCACCCAGTACTTTGCGTATTCCCAACTCGCGCGTGCGCCGCTCTGCGAGGTATGCCGATAAACCATAAAGTCCGAGGCAGGAGATCACAATAGCCAGCACCGCAAAAACATTGAACAGGCTGCCCAGCCGTTGCTCGGCCTTGTACAAGTTTGCAATATCCTGGTCGAGGAAACTGTAGTTGAAGGGATAGCTGGGATTGATGTTCTTTGCACATCTGCTCAAGTGCCTCAATCGTGTTTTCCGTTTCACCAGGCAAGCGTGCGAACCATGGCATAACCTCCCCATGTATTACGATTCAGGAACATTGGACCGATCGTCTCCTGAACGGGTTTGAAGTTGAAATCCTTGACAACGCCAATGATCGTTCGCTCCTGTGCCCCACACTTTGATCCTCGTTCCAACGGCTGATTCAAGCGGCATGTCCATCGTCTTCAATGCCGTTTCATTCACGATGATATTGACGGAATCTGCCTTGCGCATTTTCACCGTAGCCATGTCCTTCGAGAATGGTTGCCTTAAAAACCTCTTCAAAATTTTCGTCGATTGCCAGGTTGTAAAACAGTGGCTGTGTATTCGGGTCCTTTCCTTTCCATTCCACGCTGATCGTTGCACCGGAAGAAGTGGTGGGAAGGTCGGAGATAAATGAATATTGGCTGGTCAACCGGTTATTTCCAAGACTGGTCCGCATCGCATCGTATTTCGACCACAGCTCTCCTGACATCCGCACATACAAAAGATTCTCTTTATCGTAACCCAGATTCAATTGCTGAATGTATTTCAATTGGCGATAGACGATCGTAGTGCCGACGATCAGTGAAATGGACACAGCAAACTGGATCACTACCATCGTGTTCCTGAACAAACTACCGGATCCGCCGGCTGTGAAATTCCCTTTCAACACCGTCGCCGGAACAAATCCGGAGAGATAGAGCGCGGGGTAACTTCCAGCCAGCAAACCGGTAATGACTGTTATGCCAAGGAGTCCGGTGATAAGCTTGCACATTCGTAAAATCAAGCGTAAGATTCTTTCCTCCCAGTGTATTGAAATAGGGAAGAACGAGATAGATGATCAGCAATGCCAGTACCAGTGCAAGCAAAGCCACCACCAACGACTCCGCGAGGAACTGACCTATCAGGTGAGGTCTTATCGCTCCCACCACTTTGCGCAGGCCAACCTCCTTCGCCCTTCGTGCCGCACGCGCTGTGGCGAGATTCATAAAATTCAGGCAAGCCACCACCAGGATAAACACGGCAACGACCGTAAAAATGTACACGTTCTGCGCATTTCCATGACCGGGAATATCGGCCAGGAAATTAGAGTAAAGGTGAACCTTCGCGAGAGGTTGCAGTACGAAGGCGCATTTCACCACGGGCTCATTCTTCTTATAGATCGCCTGCATCTTTTTTTCAAGGTCCGCAATGGCTGACTTCGATTGCTGAGCTTTGTCGTTAAGTTTAATATAGGTGAAGTAGTTGAAGTTATCCCATATGTTTTTCTTGAGGTCGTCGTTTGTACGTGCCAGGTAACGCATGGGCTGAACAAAATCAAACTTAAGGTGAGAGTTGGCAGGAATGTTGGCAATTACGCCTGTCACAGTAAAGTCGTCTTTACTATTTTTTCGGATCGTCTTTTCAAGCACGTCGGTACTGCCGAAATACTTCATGGCCATTTCTTCCGTGATAACAATACCTTCCGGGTTTTGAAGAGCCTTGTTCACGGTCTCCTTTAATAAATGGGAAGGTGAACACCCTGAAGAAATTCGAGTCGGCATAGATGATACCTTTCTCTTCGAACTTGACATCACCAACCTGAATCAGATCGCGATTGAAATTGGAGATGCGGACGGCTTCCTCCACTTCGGGGATTTCGTTCTTTATCGCCATGGCTAGCGGTGCAGATGATACAGCGGCATGCACCTTCATCTCAGGCAAGGTTGCCGTGATCCTGTACATGCGATCATAGTCGTTGTGGAACCGGTCGTAGCTCAGTTCGTCATTGACCCACATTCCGATGAGTGCTGTGCAGCTAATCCCCAGCGCAAGGCCGAAGATATTAATGAAGGAAAAGCCTTTCTGGCGGAGAAGATTTCGGATCGCGACTTTGATGTAGTTTCTGAGCATATTCAGGGCGGTTTGTTTGGCTAAGACGCCTAAAGTTACCCGAATGTTGCATGAGGGCAAAGTTTACTTTATTCAAGTGGCTGCCGATTTCATCGAAAGGCCTCCCGAACGAGGTTAACAGACTTTCCTTTTAACATACAATTTCTAACAGGGAGGATTTAGCCTTGTCTTGATTTTGCTTTCCTAAAGCGTGAAAGTTTCTGCGCATGAATGTTATGAGCTCATTAGGAAGGATCAAAGAGCACCTCTATTAACATAAAAGGTGGCCATCTCCGGTCACCTTTTATGTAATTGATGTGGTATCAGTCCAGATCGAAACGATCGAGATTCATCACCTTGTTCCAGGCAGCTACAAAGTCCTGCACGAACTTTTCCTGAGAGTCTTCGCATCCATATACTTCAGCGAGTGCTCGGAGCTCTGAGTTAGAACCGAAGATGAGATCGACACGAGTGCCAGTCCACTTGACTTTGCCAGTCTTGCGATCACGACCTTCAAACACGTTTTGAGAATCTGATGTTGCATTCCACGTTGTTGCCAAAATCAAGCAGGTTCACGAAGAAGTCATTGGTGAGTGCCTCGGGACGCTTCGGTGAATACGCCATGTTGAGATTTATCAAAGTTGGTGTTCAGAACACGCATGCCGCCGACGAGTACAGTCAGCTCGGGTGCAGTCAGCGTCAACAGTTGTGCCTTGTCAACCAACATTTCTTCTGCGGCTGACTTGTGAAGTGACTTCACGTAATTGCGGAAGCCATCTGCACCGGGGCTCGAGCACTTCAAATGATTCTACATCGGTTTGTTCTTGCGAAGCATCGGCGCGTCCAGGCGTGAAAGGAACCTTCACCTCATGACCGGCATTCTTTGCGGCCTTCTCAATACCAACGCATCCACCGAGCACGATCAGGTCGGCAAGCGAGACCCTCTTACCATCAGCCTGCGTCGTTGAATTCTTTTGAATACCCTCAAGCGTTTGAGCACGGTTGCCAGCTGCGCAGGATTGTTGACTTCCCAATCCTTCTGCGGCGCAAGGCGAATGCGCGCACCATTGGCACCGCCGCGTTTGTCAGATCCACGGAACGTTGATGCCGAAGCCCAGGCGGTAGATACCAGTTGAGACACAGTTAGCCCTGAAGCAAGTATTTTACTTTTTAGTGTAGCGATGTCGTTGTCATCAATCAGCTTTGTGTGTCACGGCAGGGATAGCGGATCCTGCCAGATCAGCTCTTCCGCAGGCACTTCTGGTCCGAGATAGCGTGCGCGTGGACCCATATCGCGGTGCGTCAAGCTTATACCATGCACGGGCGAATGCATCGGCAAACTCGTCGGGATTCTCGAAGAAGCGTCTTGATATTTTCTCATAGATCGGGTCAACTTTCAGAGCGCAATGTCAGTCGTAAGCATCGTTGGCGCGTGCTTTATTGACGCGTCGTGTGCATCCGGCACGGTACCAGCACCTGCACCATTCTTTCGGTTTCCACTGATTTGCACCGGCTGGGCTTTTTGTCAGCTCCCATTCGAATCCGAAAAGGTTTTCGAAGAAGTTATTGCTCCACTTTGTTGGTGTGGTGGTCCATGCTCCTTCGAGACCGCTGGTAATTGTATGGACCCCATTTCCACTGCCGAATGTATTTTTCCAACCCAGGCTTTGTTCTTCGATGTCGCAGCCTGCGGGCTCTGCAGCAACATACTTTCCGGGATCGGCAGCGCCGTGCGTTTTACCAAACGAGTGTCCTCCGGCAATAAGTGCCACAGTTTCTTCGTCATTCATCGCCATGCGACCAAAGGTTTCGCGGATGTCACGTGCCTGCCGCAAGCGGATCGGGTTTTCCGTTAGGACCTTCCGGATTCACATAGATGAGTCCCATCTGAACAGCACCAAGCGGATTTTCAAGCTCGCGGTCTCCTGTATAACGTTCGTCTCCCAACCACTTGGTTTCAGAACCCCAATACACTTCTTCCTGTGGTTCCCAAACATCTTCACGTCCGCCAGCGAAGCCGAAGGTCTTGAAGCCCATCGACTCAAGGGCGCAGTTGCCGGCAAGGACCATCAGGTCTGCCCAGGAAATTTTCTTGCCGTATTTCTGTTTGATCGGCCAGAGCAGCAAGCGTGCCTTGTCAAGGTTTGCGTTGTCAGGCCAGCTGTTGAGGGGAGCGAAGCGCTGCTGTCCTGCGCCTGCGCCACCACGACCATCGCCGACGCGGTATGTACCGGCGCTGTGCCAGGCCATCCGGATGAAGAAAGGACCATAGTGACCATAATCAGCCGGCCACCAGTCTTGCGACGTGGTCATCAGATCGAAAAGATGTCTTTCTTAACGGCACTTCAGATCGAGCGACTTGAATTCTTTGGCGTAATTGAAGTCTTCGCCCATCGGATTGGACAGGGAAGATTGTTGGCGAGGATGTTCAACTTCAACTGATTGGGCCACCAGTCGCGGTTTCGTGTTCCACCGCCAGCACTTTGCTTTGAGCGCTCCGCCGTGAAACGGACATTTGGCTTCACTGTCATTAACATTTAATGATTTTTGCCCTGTTGCTGTGTTGTTTTCCATTGCTTTTTGAATAGGTTTCTAAAATCTGAGGTCAATGTTACAACTGGTCGTACTATCAATCAAATTGATGGTTTTTATAATCATATAGGTTTTATCTATAATGATGTTATTAACAAATAACGCTCAGTCACACTATTTACGCTTAAGTCTATCGTACATCGCGCCTACAGATCGGGATGTGGATTTTGTATTTTTCCCGTAGACCGGATGACTGCTAAGGTCGATTGACTTTACCAATTCTTCCTTTGAACACCTGCTTTGATACCTTGCCTCACCTTTAGCAGCATGTCCGCCAGGTAGGCCCGCTGTCGCTTGAGATGTTCAGGTGTAGCCGGTTCACCATGGCCAGGAATCACGATTTTCACATTCCAATTGGCGAGGGTATCCAATACGGTGAGCCATCGATCGTAGTCCGCATGCGGGTCGGCTACGTTATTTCCCCATGGATTTCCATTTACAAACAGATCGCCTGTAACCAGAATATTTTCTCTGGGTAGGAAAGCAACGGCATCACCAGCGGTATGTGCCGGTCCCATGTTAATCAACTCCACCCTGCGGGCGCCGTCATCAAATACGAGACGGCTATCAAATGTCATGGATGGAAATACCTGCCTGTAGCCATCGAGTGGTTGCCCGCTATAATTCTCATTCCATTCTTTTTTGCCAAGGGTTTTCATTTCATCGGCAGCGGCTGATGTTGAAACAATCGTAGCCCCAGCATCAGCAAACACGCCATTCCCAAAACTGTGATCGTGGTGATAGTGGGTATTGAGAACAAATCGCACCGGTTTACTTGTTGTTTTCCGTATTTCCTGCAAAATTTCCCTGGCCGCCCATGGATAATTGGCATCAATCACAAGTACATATTCATTGAAAACAACCCATAGGCAATTGGCAGAGCGGTGTTGTAATTCATCTCCGAAATAATAAAATACCCCTGGGGCAAGTTCGCTGACGGATCTTGTTTGCGAAAAAACCGACGGCGCAGAAAAAAAGATGATCAATGCCAACGCGGCACACTTCTCCTGGATACCTGTCAACTTCATACAATAAGTTTTAGGAATATTGAGGCGGTAAGTTATTCATATTGAATTTAATACCTGAATTGTGTAAATCAGCATAAGAATCGCGGCGAGTGGCAACATTCTTTTCGGTTTAATGGCTTTTTGATTCAACTTTAAAAACCCTGGCAAATCGTTAAGAAAAGAGTCTTCGTTCAAGTTACTTAGTGTCCCCGTGATTTTATAAATTTTTCCCAGATGATCAGAGGTAACAACATTTCAACAATTTTATTTCTTATCGCCGGAGCTTTTCTCGTTGGATACATTATCACGTCAGTGTTAGGAGCACACGATAGTGCAGGCTGGTTACTAATGCTTTTTTTTCTATCTGTTTCTGTCGGTTTAAGGCAGTATGAATTGTTGAAAGGATATTCATTCACGGTGATGATTTTTGCTGCAGTAAGCCTGTCCATGTATTATCCACAGTATTTTATTTCCGTCGGCGATTTTAAACTTTCGAGACTTATTGTTCCGCTAATGCAGATTATCATGTTCGGCATGGGGACCGGTCTTAGTGTTAAGGATTTCGTTGGCGTTGTAAAGATGCCCAAAGGTGTAATAGCCGGTGTAACCTGCCATTACCTCATCATGCCGCTTGTGGCTTTTACGATTACTCATATTTTCAGCTTTCCGGATGAGGTGTCAGCCGGGATCATTCTTATCGGGAGCTGTCCCAATGGTTTGGCTTCTAATGTGATGACTTATCTGGCTCGGGCAAACCTGGCGCTGTCGGTCACACTAACGGCAATATCAACCTTCATCGCGCCGTTTGTAACGCCACTGTTTATGCAATTACTGGCCGGCCAATATGTGGAGATAAATTTTTGGGCGATGGTCTGGGACATTACAAAAATTGTTATCATTCCAGTAACAGGCGGATTGATCTTTAATCATTTTCTACACGGACGGTTTAAGGTGCTGGACGACATCATGCCACTGATGTCGATGTTGGGAATTGGATTAATCATCGTTGTGATCACCGCGGCAGGTCGTAACCATTTACTGGCAGTGGGAATTTCACTTATGTTTGCTGTACTCATTCACAACCTGGCCGGATACTTCTTAGGGTATTGGTCGGCACGGCTCCTTCGCATGACGGAAAAAGATTGCAGGACCATTGCAATTGAGGTGGGACTGCAGAACGCAGGTCTCGGATCAAGCTTGGCGTTGGCTATGGGAAAGTTGTCAACGGTGGGTTTGGCCCCGGCGATTTTTGCACCGGTTATGAATGTTACCGGCTCGTCTCTGGCGTTGTGGTGGCGCGCCCGACCGTTGAATGACGACGGTGAAACAGAACAAAGCCGTTCGATAAAATCGGATCATGTATCCCAATGAAAATATTAACCGTAATCTTATGTTGAACTTTAAAATTCTGACGCTAGCAATTTTCTTGTTCGCCCAAGTCATTGTTTCAAATGGGCAACAAATCTCAGTGGAGGAACTCATTTTCTTAACACCAGAATGGAAAGGAGAACGGTACCCTGATGGCCGGCCTAAAGTTCCGGACGCGCTGTTAAACCGTATGAAATTGGTAACCCTGGAGGAAGCCTGGGCCGTACTTCGAAACGAAAACTACAAGCACCAATATGATGACGATTGGCTAACCATTAATCCCGATAGCGTCCTTGTGGGAAGAGCTGTTACCGCCACGTTCATGCCCGGCCGCCCGGATATTCATCGGGTAATCGATGACAGAGGGCACAACAAGGACAAGAGAGTTAAGTCCCAAAATTCCTGGCCTATTGATATGCTCACTAAGCGTGATGTTTACGTCGTTGACCAATTTGGTGCTCATGAGGACGGACCTACCATTGGCGACAATCTTGGTAACTCCATTTTTACAAAGACGGGGAATGGTATTGTTTACAATGGAGCGGTGCGGGACATCAATGGTTTGAAAGAAATAGGTTCGTTCACATCATTTTTTCGTACCTATCACCCGTCCCATCACCTTAATGACCCTGCCGGTCAGCTTAACACGACACTGGTGGGTATCAATACTCCGACACGCATTGGAAAAGCTACCGTGATGCCTGGAGATGTAGTCCTTGGACGCGATGGTGGAGTCATCTTTATTCCGCCCCATCTTGCGGAAAAGGTGGTGAAGACATCCGAGATTGTAAGACTGCGGGATATGTTCGGGCATCAGCGACTTCGTGAGCAAAAATATACTCCCGGTCAGATAGACTCTCGTTGGTCAGATGAGATTGAAAAGGATTTTTCACAGTGGCTTAATAGCAATATTGATAAGCTGCCTGTACCGAAGGAACAGATAAAAGAACTGCTTAAACAGCGGACGTGGTAGGAACATAACATTAATTTTCAGAGACAATGTCAGTAAGCAAATCAAGAAGAGCATTTTTTAAAAGTGCGATTACAGGTGCGATGTGGGCGCCGGCGGCTGCCACATTCGGAAGCGGCCTTGAGAAGGCTGCGGAGCGAAATCCAATGTATTCAAAACCATCTGATTTGAAGATCACGGAGGTTCGCTGCGCATTCATACGATCTGGCCATGGATTATTTGTTAAGATCCATACCAATCAGGATATCTACGGCTGTGGAGAAGGCGTTGATGCTGTTGCCGGTACATATCATCTCGTTAAAATGTTCGAACGGAGGTTAAAGGATAAAAACCCACTGAATGTCCACAGGCTTTTCGATGATCTGCGCAAATCAGGAATATTTGAGGGCGCCCAATCGGGAATGTATGTTGCAGTCCTGTCTGCTATTGAAACCGCACTATGGGATATTGCCGGTAAGGCCCTGGGCGTTCCGATATATCAGTTACTCGGCGGCAAGTTCAGGGATAAGATCCGTGTCTACTGCGACACAGCCTTATACCAGAACAATTTGCCGACGCCTGATGATTTTGCAAAAGCAGCTTTGGAGGCAAAGAAAATGAACTTCAATGCTATCAAGTTCGACCTGGATCAGCGCAATGACCCGAAGAAATATGACTTATATAACTGGACTGCAAGCCCTGGTGAGCTAAAGCGAATGGTAGATCAGGTAACGGCAGCGCGGGAAGCAGTGGGACCGGATATTGACATATGCTGTGATATGCATGGTCGATATGACGCAGTCACGGGGCAACAGATTGCAAAACGACTGGAACCTCTTAACCTGATGTGGCTGGAGGAACCTATTCCCGCCGAGAATCCGGAAGCATATAAGGCCATTTCGGATTCAACCACAACACCTATTTGTGCCGGTGAAAATCTTTTTCTAGCGTACGGGTTCCGGCGTCTGCTGGAGATGGGTGCGGTCGATATCATCATGCCTGACCTGCAAAAAGTCGGTGGGTTAGGGGAGGGACAGCGCATTGCTAATCTCGCCGCTCTTTACTACGTTCCTTTCGCACCTCACATGGTGGCCTCTTATTTGGGTGCGATGGCCTCATGTCATGTTTGTGCCTCGGTGCCGAATTTCATGATTCTGGAATGGCAGATATATTTTCATACCGATCCGATGTTCAAAGAAATTGTCAAGTTTGATGGCCCTATGGTTGAAAATGGATTTATTACACTGTCCGAAAAGCCAGGGATCGGTGTTGATATTAATGAAGAGGGCATGAAGAAGTATGCCACTGAAGGATACCCGTTTTTTAAATAATGATCAATGTTGCTCCAGCGAGTCTGGTAATTTGATGAATGATTAATTGTTAAATTAGTCTGTCGGCAAAACTTGTCCTCTAACTTTGAATGTTATTTTATTTTCAAGATGGAGCAACAACCGGCCAGCGGTATTTTCTTTGAGAAGGTTAAGCTTTGGAGCGATAACGCTTCTGCCAGTGAATTTCTGGATTGGGAAGAGCAGATCAGACTATTGAGCGAAATAGGTGACTTGATTACTTCTGACCTGTCTCTAGAAGAAGTAATTGCTGCCATTTATGCAGGGGTGAATCAGCTCATGGATGCTTACCAATTTGCTGTCGGCCTTTATAATGAAAAGGAAGGCACGATACTATTCAAAGGCATGATCGAGAATAGCCAACAACTTCCGGATGTCGTCGTAGATGTCTTTGAAGACAATCGCTTTGCTCCATGGTGCATCCTGAATGAATCTGAAATATTTATCAATGATCTTGATATCGAATATAGCAAGTATGTAAAAAAAATTCCTTATCCAAGGGCAGGGTCTCCTCCAAATGCCGCGCTTTATGTACCACTCCGCATGAACAATAAAGTGGTAGGCTTGATAGCTGTTCGTACAATACATAAGAATGTTTATCATAAGCATCACCTCTATATTTTAAAAACGCTGGGTAATTTTGTTATAAAATCCCTGGCATTATCTCAGGAAAGTGTCAGGCATTTCGTAAAAAAAACTGGCGAACAAAAAAACTGGCGCTGGCGCGACGCAGGTCAATTATCGTTCAAGGCGAAAAAGTTATTGTCGATGCTTACAGAACGAGAGAAGGAAGTACTACTGCATATGGTTTCAGGATCACCTAATAAGGCCCTGGCTGAGAAACTCTTTGTTTCCCAGGGTACCATCAAAACGCATACGTTGAATATTTACCAGAAGATGGAGGTAGGCAACCGTACCTCAGCCATCATGAAGGCGATAGAACTGAACTGGTTCGAGTAAAATCTACCGTTTGGTAGAGAAGAGCGGTCGGGGCAGGACATATCTTTAGAAATAAAATCATTTATTATGCTACAGGATACACTTCAATCCGCAGGGCTTAAAAAGCCCATGTTGGAAAATTCTATCTGGTACAACGGACACACTTTTTCGTTTCTTTTGGATTCCGACCAGACTGCGGGCGCTTTTGCACTTTTACATTGTTATTTCAGGAAAGGTGGTGAACCACCGGCGCATTTCCATCAAAAGGAAGATGAGACCTTTTACATCTTACAAGGCGAGATCCATTTTCATATTGGCGACAAAAATTTTACGGCAAAAGCCGGTGACCTGGCTCACGCACCGAAAGGAATACCACATAGCTTCTCTTTGGTAACAGAAACGGCCAGGGCGATACTGGTCATCACGCCCGCTGGTATGGAAACCTTTTTTAAGGAATTCGGCGTAGCTGCCCAGTCGCTGGAACTTCCACCCCTCTCTGAAGGGGAGCCGCCAGCCACGTTTCTTGAAAACATGTTCAAGAGAGCGACCGAATTAGGTATGGTTTGGATGCCCGATTTTTAAAGAGGGCCACTAACTTTTGTTCTATTGATCCTTCTGGCGATCACTGGTAATTTTGTAGAACATCTACAATTGAAATCCAGTATATGAAGCGTTTTTTGCCAGTCCTTCTCATTGTTCCATTCGCGCTTGCCTGCAACGAGGAAGAAAAAAATAATCCGGTCATCATCGAACCGGCCATTACTGCGCCAGGAATTCCAGTTGGTAACGCCGTCACAAAAGTCATTGGCAGCGATGGAGGAAATCTTTCTTCGGTTGATGGAAGAATTGAAATTGAAATTCCTGAAGGTGCATTGAACAATACCGTAGCGATCAGTATTCAGGAGATTACAAACGAAGCTCCTGGTGGAATTGGCCTCGCATACCGTTTTCTTCCTGATGAAACTACGTTTAGCAAAGCCGTTACATTGAAATTCCATTATACGGATGAAGATCTTGCAGGAAGCGCTGTTGAAGCAATGGGTATAGCGGTTCAGGCAAGCGATGGTTCTTGGCGCACGCCTTACGATTTCGAATTCAACGAGAGTTCCCGCACGGTATTCGCTACTACTACGCACTTCACGGATTTTGCTTTCTACGAAATGTATAAGCTTATCCTGGCAAATGGCTCTAAGGATACACTGCGTGTTAAGGAGACCGCAGACCTTCATGTAATGACGCTCCGGACATTTTCACAAGAACAAGGAGAGGATGACTTACCGCCATTGCCCAGTGGTGATCTTAGCAATGAGGATGAACTTCCGCCATTGCCAGTATGGCGGCTAAGCTCCCTTCAAAATATAACATGGCTGGTAAATAGCAAATCTTCCAATACTGTAGATGGAACTATTGTTGATGATGTCGAACCTGCCATAGCCAGATACACTGCTCCCGAAACCGTGCCCCCGCTCAATCCGGTGCTTATTACGGCTACTTTAAGCAACGTGCTCAGGAGGACGGATAGATTGATCCTCGGAAGCAGCATTTACATCAAACCTGATGAGTATAACTTTATTCTGGAACTTCAATTAAGAAGTGAATTTCCATGTGGATTGCCCGGGCAAGTCTTCCGCGATCTTGCCGAGATGAGTATTCAGGTGATACACAATACGGTCACTACAACCAATATTGTGAATCATCCGGCGGCGGTTATTCCGACTCAGGTAGGAATCGAGGGTACACAATGTACAGTGACCTGCATACCGGGCCCCACCGGAATTGTGAACATTACAGAGGTGTCGGGAAACATTATACCAGGGACAAACGGAAAAGCCACGTTATATCTTGACTTTAAAAACATCGGAGCCACCTCTATGAATCAGCGGATTGAGTGCCCTGACGTGGCCCCGACTGTTGCAGACTATCATACTTATGATCATAACCACCCGGTTAACTTCATACTAAAGGATTCCACACAAATACATAATGACGGTCCTTTTGGTTATTTGATAAAACTGACACCGCAATAATTTTCATTGCTGCTTCGGGAGCATTAGCAATCAACGTCAGATGGAAATTTAAAAATACGCGATTAACCTACCGCAGGTAACTACAGATGTCCAAAGCACTAACGAAATGAGTGCAGCCATTTTTGCGGCCGCTGGTGTTTCTGAAACAGACCAACTGGAAACGGAACGAAACGTAAATCGATGAAAGATTCCTGCGTTAGTAAAAGCAAATAGGATAAGAATCAATTTTAGTCCGAAGACTCCATTTGTACTTAACGCCGTGGCCTGCGTGATAAAGAGTAAAAGCCCAGAGGGCACAACGACAATCAAACTTCTTCGCGACCAGGGAAGAACATAGTCGGCTACATCCTTGACGGACAGCTTCCTCGCTATACCGAGCAAGCGAAGGTCAAACAAAAAAGCGCTACCTACTAAAAAAATAAATCCTACGATGTGAACAATTTCTATTGCGGGAAAAAGCCAAGGTTCCTGACGAATGTAAACAGCCAGATCGGTATACTCCAGCCATTCAAACACGTCGCGCGGATTGCATGCTAACGCAATTCTGTTGTTTTCTCGCCTATAGTAATTCTCTCGGCGCGCATTTCATCTTTGATCGTAAGATGAGGATAACCTACTACCGTGGCCGTTGCACCTACCTTCAGCATATCTTTGGTTAACCCGCGACTTTCCATCCGTGTAGGTGGGGCAAGTACCACAGTCCAGTTCTTTCCTTTCACCTCAAGCTTTATCATACCGTGGGGACTTTCATAGCCCGACTCAAGGATCTTGCCCGTGAAGTTTAAGGTTTTGGTCTGATCATAACTACTCCAGCCATGATGCAACGGAGCAAATGAAAAAAGAGCCAGGATAACAAAAAGCGCAGCAATCTGTTTGCCCTTTCGATTGAAAATGTTTCGTATCATATCTTCTTGTTTTAGATACTAAGGTAAATCCAATTTTTGGAAAAGAAGTTAATGATGTGCGCCGGGTATCATCTTGAGCACAAAGGATAATGTTGACTTTGCAATTTCATCATCGAGCCTGAAGTCAGAACTTCTTCCGTTGATCCTATACCGGCCGTCTCCAGGCTCAACCACCTGTGCATATCGGACACCCAGAATGATTCGCCCACGTGTAGCCGTATAAAACTTGTAGTCGAACTCGCCACCATAGGTAAATATAAAAGATCGTTTCCTCATGGAGGTGTTAACCAGTTCATTGAGCAGGTCTGGAATACTGTTCACGTCGATGTTCTTTTGGCGGACGTCAATATTAAAGTCCTGAAAGCCGATCGTTACCTGGGGAAACAGGTCGATATGTTTGTTCTTCACAAGATCGTAGCCAATGCCCATTTCAACAGCCCTTCTTTTTGTTCTGAGTTCATAGCTTTCATTTGTTGACAGATTTCTGAAACCTGGTGTGAATATATACGACATCATGAAGCGATTCTTATAAAGATCGAGGGACACCAGGAAATTGCTCATGTTTTCATTGATGTTGTTGAATCCAAGGGGACCTAACTCGCGTCGCAGGTTAGTAAGGGATGCAAAGGCGTGTTGGTAGCCGATCGCTATCGTCGCAAATTGATTGTCGTCTGTCGTATAAACATATTGCGTTAGTGCCTGGAGCGAATCGTATCCCGAACTGATTTTAACCGACTCAATTTTTTTTCGAAGTTCATCCTTATCAACCGTAGAGGGATCGATCTTGCTGAAGTCATACTTTCGAGTGTTTGGAAAATGATGCTGTGAAAGGCAGTTAAAAGCGAATACACAGGCAAAGAGCGTAAAGACGTATTTCATAAGATGTGGATTGTAGTTTGCGTTAACCAAATATCCGCATCAAAAGTTGCACCAAACCACTGAGCCGGCAGTCACGCTGGCTTTTAGTAATCTGTGCATTACGCCGAGGGAAGTCAAGGCACCTTGACTGGTATGGGTTAGCGATAGGTGAGGAGTGAAGTCTACATACCGGAGGTTAGGCTCGACAGCAGGACACAAATCTCTGGCGAGTAGAGGGATATTTTGGCATAACCCGGTCACTAACAGGCGGAATATCGTATTTAAAGGGTATTTTGGTTCTGAGGTAAAGCACAGGAATCATCTATGATGTATGACAGCTGACTTTGCCACGTTTCAAATCCAAAATAAGGATATCAAATTCTCCCCCTTGTCCACATAAAATTCTTTATGAGATCATTTTTACTTCTTGTTGTATTTACCCTCATTAATTCTACAATTCTGTCAGCCCAACAGTTGGATAGGAGTTTTCATTCGGCTGTCCCCGTCCGAGCACCCTATGTCAGGTGTCTTGTTAAACAGGCAGACGGAAATATTCTTATGGGCGGTCAAATTGCTTATCACGGAAACATCCCTGTCAACGATCTTATTCGAATCAGACCGGATGGTACACTTGATCCCTCCTTTTCATTCTCATCATCGGAAGACTATTACGTGCACGATTTGGATTTACGGGAAAACGGGGACATTGTGGTTCTCTTGAGGATATTCAGTGGCTATAAAAATTTAATCTTCTCTGGATCCAAAATAGTTGTGCTGGATAAAGATGGATTAGTAAAAAGAGAATCATCTACAGTACCTAACGCATCTACAATCGCGGTACAAGATGACGGAAAGATCCTGGTGGGGGGTGACATCACTTCCAGACCAGTGACCCGCTACAACGAAGACCTGTCGGAGGATAATCTTTTCAATGACGCAGTGTCTGTTAATGAACTGGTAGGGGATATCAAAATTGAAGGAGATAAAATATTTCTCGCCGGACAATTTGATACCGTGAATGGTTTCACCAAGCATAATATTGTCAAGTTAAACCTCGACGGAAGCATTGATAACACTTTTGACACAGGTGCCGGTACGCCCGATGGTGTCGGATCATTGACGATAATGCCAGATGGTAAGATCTTACCAGGGGTTACTTACATTAATGAATTTGATGGTCATCAACGGCGTGGCAATGTCCGTTTGAATGCGGACGGAACCGTAGATGAAACGTTTGGGATATTCGAACTGAATGGACCGATGGGCGAGCCCATTGTTACAAATGATGGTATCTATATGTGTGCTTTTATTGAATTTAATGGTGTCTATGGAACGTATATATTCAGGCTTGCCGAGGATGGCTCAAGGGATGATTCTTTTGAACCTGTGCTTTTTAAAGACAACGATCCATATGTGCCACAGGTCATTCAGATGGAAGACCAATTGATTATTAGCGGACCCGTCACTCATGGAAATGTATACGGACTTGCGCAGTTTGACAATAAAGGAGTGTTTAATCCCACTTTTGCTCCGAAAATAAGTCGTCTTGGAACAATCAGCTTCGGTGACCAGCAAAACGACAAGATCATCGTAAGTGGCGACTTTGTACGCATTGATAGTGTTAACACTTTCGGCATTGCGCGGCTCAACAATGATGGGTCAGTGGACGGATCTTTTTCAGTGAAAGAAAATAATGGAGCGGTTTTGCAAATGGAATTACTTGAAGACGATGCTACGCTTGTTACTACAGGTGGCAAGTTTTTCAAGGTGGATAATGTGGGAAATATCATACCAGATTTCAACTGGTCGCCAGCAGGATTTCTGTACCAGGTAACTAAGTTCCAGGTAATTGACAACGGCAAAATCCTGGCTGGAGATCCTAATACCCTTGTTCGACTTAATTCAAATGGATCTGTAGATGAAGGATTTTACCTGGGGCACAGCAGTTCATCGACAGCCTTTGGCTTCGACATGCAGGGAGACAGCATAATTTATGGATTCAATGTCTATGATGAACAGCTTGACAAATTTGTGACAGGCGTGAACCGGATCACGCCGGATGCAACTATTGACACCACCTTTAGCGTTGGGGCTGGGCCTCAGGCAGCAGAAGAGACGCAATGGACCTCTATTACGATGGTAAAGGTCCTTGACAACGGAGAAATATTAATCGGTGGATATTTTAAGATGTTTGATGGCATGCCTGTTAGTCATGGATTGGTCAAACTATCGCGAGATGGTAAAATCGATGAATTATTTAATTCGAATCAGACAGCCGCTCCCGGACCGTACGGATTTTTTGACCCGCAGGTCGAACAAATCGGATCAAAAGTTTATATCCGGGGAGATTTTTCAATCTATGTGATCAATACAGATGGGACAGTCGATGGGTTTGAAATTCCAATCACAATCGACGGCCTTTCAGATATCATTGCCGTTTCAACTGACGAAGACCAGGCAGGAAGCGGCAGGGCTAAATCAGATGAAGATTATATTATTGCCCTTGGGTCATTTCAGAATAGCAATACGCGATTATCATTGGTGAAAATAGGAATTAACCGGACTCAGGTTGTCACGGGAATCGGGGAGACGCAGCATGAGCACCTCGCATTGGAAATCTATCCACAACCGACCTCGGGGATATTGAATATTAGATTCGACAACGATAAGTCTGATTTCCATGCAGCTGTTTATAGTTTGTCCGGAATGAAGTTCATGGAAGAAAATTTCACCGCCAAAGCAGGTAATGAAGTTAGTTCACTTGATGTAGGCAGGATACCACCTGGTTTTTATACGCTTAAAGTGGTGTCTGGATCCGGAAGGACGGGCTATGCAAAATTTGTTCGTATTCCTTAGGATCACGTATTGCCCTTGCAAAACATTGTTGATGGAACCAAAAAGGTTCTTAATGCATTATCTTTTTGCGAAACCTGGATGTCACTAAGCAACGTTTAAGAGGATAGTTATAGGAGAGCTCTATTCCAACTTTTCCTATTGATATACCCTTTATGCAGTTATGACCGCTACAGCAAATTCTCCAACCTCCGTTACTTTAACAAAAACCCGCATTGAGTCAATAGATCTTCTCCGCGGACTTGTCATGATCATTATGGCACTGGATCATGTCAGGGACTATTTTCATGCTGATGCATTTTTGTTTAATCCGACGGACCTCGGAAAGACGGATTTTGCAATCTTCACGACGAGATTTGTGACGCATTTTTGCGCACCTGTATTTGTCTTCTTGGCGGGCACATCGGCGTTCATGATTGGCGAGCGTAAAGGAAAAGCTGCGCTTTCCTCGTTTCTGTTAAAACGAGGGATCTGGTTGATCGTTCTGGAGTTCACCATTCTCAATTTTGCCTGGTTTTTCAACATTCATTTTCCATTCCTGGCGTTGACGGTAATTTGGGCTTTGGCAATTGGCATGATCGCCTTATCAATCTTTATACATTTGCCAATGGCAGGTTTGTTCACGGTGGGGCTGGTGTTGGTATTTGGTCACAACCTGCTGGATGGCATACATGTTCCGGGTGATGGTCCGCAGTCAATATTCTGGAGTTTTCTGCATGAGCAACGCCTCTTCCATATCGGAGGGTTCGATCTATTGGTGGGTTATCCCATTTTGCCATGGACCGGTGTGATGTTGTTAGGTTATAGTTTTGGGAAATTGTATCAGGCGGGATTTGCGCAGAGCAAAAGAAAACAAATATTAACCTGGATGGGCTTTGGCAGCATCGCTCTTTTTGTTGTCCTGCGATTCATCAATATATATGGCGATCCAAATGTATGGTCCGTACAATCGACGCCACTGCTCACTTTTCTATCCTTCCTAAACGTCACCAAATATCCGCCGTCGTTGGACTACATACTGATAACCCTGGGGCCGTCCTTCCTCTTTCTTGCACATACAGAGAACTGGAAAGGAAAGATAGCGTCAGACATAACCGCGCTCGGCCGTGTTCCGATGTTCTATTACATCGTTCATATTTATGTTATTCACTTGATCGCGCTTGCTGCTGCAACACTGACTGGTTTTGATGCGAGCGATATGATATTCAGCACCTGGGTTACGGACTCACCGGCACTAAAGGGTTATGGCTTTAGTCTTGGAGTTGTCTATGTGATTTGGATAGCTGTTGTTCTCGCCCTGCTACCGGTATGCAAATGGTATGACCGCTACAAACAGACCAACAGGTCGAAATGGTGGTTGAGTTACCTGTAGCCAGCAACGCGATATGATAACTCTGGATATCAATACCTTTTAAAACACACCACCTCCCGCACCAATTTCCTGTCCTGTAATCCATCGCGCATCCTTGCTGGCAAGAAAAGCTGCGACATCAGAGACATCGCCCGGTTCCCCTACACGTTTAAAAGGCGATGCACTGGCTGCCACCTTCCGATCTCTCTCAGGCAGCAGATCAGTATTGGTATAACCCGGTAAAAGAGCATTGACGGTAATATTGCGTGGACCCAGTTCCTGTGCCAGTGTTCTGACAAATTGTTTCAGTGAACCTTTACTGCCCAGGTACAATGAATTACCCGGAATAAGCATTTTTACACCACCTGTTGAGATGATAATAATACGTCCATTGTTCCGCAGACGACGAGCAGCTTGTTGCATAACGAAAAAAACACCTTTGGTATTTGTATTGAATACTTTGTCGTAGTCATCCTCAGTTACTTCGATAAAAGGTTTGATTATAGCGTTACCTGCACTGGCAACAACAATATCCAATTCACCCAATGCCTTCTCTGCTTCATCAAAAAGCCGGTTGACCTCTGCGGGACTGGAAACATCTGCTTTGATGGCGATTGCTTTTCTGCCGGAATTTGTAATAGCGCTTACAGTTGATTGCGCCGCCTGTTCGTTCTCCAGGTAGTTAACAACAACAGATGCTCCGTCTTTAGCTAATCTTTCAGCAATTGCGCGGCCGATACCGCGTGAACTGCCGGTAATAAGGGCAGTTTTTCCTTTCAGATCGTATGCCATAATCTTATTTTTTTTTGGCAACTACAACAATCGTGCTATACACTATTTGGTAACAAATCAAATCAACGTGGTTCTGCTCAAAGTGCTTTCAAATTATTCATAATATGAATAACACTTTGCAGATAGCAACGGTACGGATATAGATTTTATATAATAGTGAGGCGTAAGCAACTCATCAATTCTGCCAAAATGTTGTGAGTATTTAACGCGGAAATGTCACGATAGACCTTACATCCCTGGAGGCATCGTTTCCCGGTACACTTTTTTGACGATCCGCGGCGTATTGAAACGATAACCAAACTCCACACCCAGATAAGTATACATAGTATTCATATCTATGCCCCTAAACGAAGAATTACTTTTTTCGGCTTCAATGCGCAACCCTGAGTATAGTCGCTTTGACTGATAGCCGAGGCTCGCTTTGCCATCCAGTACGAAAGTAAACGTCTGTCTCCCTTTTACCTTTTCGTCCTTGTCATGCAGATACTTATAAAAGCAAAGATCGTAGGAAGGAAAAGCGATCAGCGATAAATAGAAACATTTAAAAAAAACAAAATTGCTACCCAGCCCGGGCGCCAGCCGGATCGATAAAGTTCTGATCACTTTTATGTCCTTAAAATTTCCATAGTATTGAACCTTCATCGGATCGGCCAATGCTGAGTCGCCTGACAACTGGTTGTAATACACACCGGTCTTGAGCAGAAAGCCTGTACTGCTTTTAATCTGCCGTTGTGTGAATGCCAGCGGTGCGATATAAGAGTACTTTCGCCATCGCGGATTGTACAGCCCTTCAAATTGAAATTCTTTGTTTACGATGTCAGGCCTTTTGTTGTACCCGATGGAGGGATCCCTGCCGATATCCGTAAGTCCTTTAAATCTTATGTATTTATACTGCAGCGTATAGGCTTTGTTATTATACTTAATCGTGGCGGTACGGTAACGGCTTTTGGTATAGTCATCTTGTGAATGTGCTCCTGAATTCAAAAGGAAGGCAAACCCGGCACCCACAAACCTGTAGCTTGCCGAAAAGCCAAGAATATCACCAATGTTTGTTCTGAACTTCATTGCACCCTTTGCATGCGTGTTACCTGGCCCGATGTCCATTCCGATTGCAGGCGAAAGTACGTGAGCGCTGATCGATAAATAATTTGGATAAATTCTTATATAAGCTGTATCTGGAGGGTCGCTTTTTATTTTCAGATGGGGAAAATATTTCTTATAAAACTTTCTGGGGTGGAGAAATACGTTCTCGTGTTTTTTCTTTTTGGTGGTCTCGTCTTGGGCGTAAGCTGTATTCTGCAGCGAAAGCACGTTACAAATAACCGTCAGAACGAAAATGATTGGCCTGCACGAAGTCACAGTTTTATCTGGGAGCGATAATCAACGAGTGATCCCCCGGGATACCAAGTAAAAATCGATCCAAATATTTATAACGAACAATTGTGGAAGTAAATGAATGAAGATGTTATCGTCCGGAAAAGAAAACAGCGTCGGCAGCATGGGATCAGTTTTCACTTTTGTGCTTTTACCATAGTTGCACATGGCGGCTTAACGAAGAGGATTGGATGACGTGTGACTTTCCGTCTTGTCCAATCCGCCTGTGGTCCCGTGGAACTTGTATTGCGTCAAAGTTCCGTCACTATTGTCGATGAAATGTTCATATTTGACACACTAAAACTCGCGGTGATGAAAATGAAAATTATTTACCTTATAGTCAGCGCTATGTTGCTGATTCCCTCTGCATGCACGCCAGTTTCTTCAGGCACTGCCGACGCGGCGTCAGCTCCGGGAGCACAGACGCTATATGACGGTTTCAAAAATCCCTGGGGGATGGTTTGGCTACCCGATGGCAGAATGCTGGTAACCGAGCGCGCGGGCGAGATCCTCATTTTTAAAAACGACAAATTCACGGGCGAAAAACTAAAAGGTGTACCAGCTGTCTATGCCGAAGGTCAGGGTGGATTGCTCGACATCGTTTTGCATCCGAACTACAATCAGAACAAGTGGATATACATCTCCTACTCCAAGGCCGTTCAGGGCGGAGCAACCACGGCCATATCCCGGTTCAAACTGAATGGCAATCAGGTCGTCGAGCTTCAGGAGCTATTCCAGGCGAAACCGTTCATCCCGGCTGACTATCACTTCGGCAGCCGCATCGTGTTTGATAAGAATAATTTCATGTTCTTCAGTTCAGGCGAGCGAGGTACGCAGCCCAAAGTTCAGGAGCTAAACAACGACCATGGAAAGATCCACCGCCTCCATGATGATGGACGAGTACCCGCTGATAATCCGTTTGTCAAAACGAATGGCGCCAATGGTTCGATCTGGAGCTATGGACATCGCAACCCACAGGGTATGGTATACGATGCTGTGCACGATAGGGTGTGGGCAGCGGAGCACGGACCCAAGGGGGGTGATGAGCTTAACCTGATCGAGAAGGGAAAAAACTACGGATGGCCAAAGACCTGCTATGGGATCAACTATAACGGCACGGTGCTTACTGAATTCAAGGAGCTTCCGGGCATTCAAAACCCAGCAAGGTATTGGGTTCCGTCGATCGGCCCGTGTGGGATCACGATCGTGACGAGCAATAAGTATCCGGATTGGAAGGGCAACATCCTCGTGGGCGCGCTTGCGTTCAAACACATCGCCCGCGTACAGCTTTCCGACACAACGTATGTTAAAGAGGAAAAGCTTTTGCAGGATATGGGTCGGTTCAGAGACGTGAAGGAGAGTCCGGACGGATTTATTTATGCGATCACGGAAGGTCCGGGGTTGTTGCTGAAGCTTGATCCAATGAAGCCTTAACCAGGATGTGAAAAATTATTGTGCCTTCTATATAACTCTGTACTCTCATCGAATTGTATAAAACAAGCTGCATTTAAACCCTCGCGGTCTGATGCATTAATTTCCAGTCTTTGGGTTAGCGACCTAATTTTATCGTAGATATCGATAAAATTGATTTAACTAATTTTTCCCTGAATGAGTAGAGAATGTTTGAACCTACGCCCAGGTAAAATTAAGGCGCGGTCCCAAAGACGCGGCCCCACGGCCGTGGAGCCAGGGAACTCGGATAACAGGTAAGATTTTTGTCCATTTGACGACCAGTCCAATAACCAAAGACCAACTAAGGACTAATGACTTTACCTATTTTACGGAGTTGCCAAACAAAATGCCACTATAAGGAACCTTTCAAACCAGAGATCGTTCCCAATGAAACAGACAAATAATTGCCCGCTATCGCAACCAAAATATCGATGTCATGAGAGCCCTTGTATTAACCGCTGTATTTATATTCACGTTTGTCGCTGTTCATGCTCAGGAGAAAAATTACGATATCAGTGTCGCAGGTATTCATATAGGCGACATGACCGTACAACGGTACGACAGCGGGGCGCTTTCTTACTATGAAATCAAAAGCAAGGTCAGTTTGTGGATACTCTTTCGCATTGAGGTGGAGTACAATATGATTTCCTCTTACCGGGGCGATCAGCTGGTCTCCTCCACATCCGAAACCCACACCAACAAGGGCGATTTCAAGAGCAAGACAAAGTGGAACGGAAAATATTATGTGGTAGATATCGATGCGTATAAGTATAAGAAAGACACCACTATCAATCGACCTATCAATTTCAATGCGGGAAAACTGTACTTTGAACAACCACCGGATGATCAGTTGATATACGCCGACAACTTTGGTGTTCTTACAAAGGGAGAAACCAATGGCAATTCCGTTGTCGTGGATATCCTGGGAAACAGAAATACGTATAACTATTCCGATGGAATCATGTCAGACGCCAAAATGTATAACCCTTTAAAGGATTTTCGCGTCACGCTAATTTCTGACCACTGAGATAACGCATTTTTTACGTCTACTTTGTCCACGTACCGGCCACTTGTTGGTGGAGAATAGCTACAAGGTTGGGGATCAGCAAAAGGGTGAACCCTTATAACCTTAGTAACCGTCAATGCAGTAGTTAACCAACCTTATTACCTTATCGAGTACCATGCTCGTTCGTCAAAAGGTTTGCGCCCCGACAATAAGCTAATAAGGTTAGGGAGTAGAGGTGACCTTTTGTTACTAAGAAGGTTATAAGATTTGTTTTGTCGACACTTCTTATTTCTTGCTTTATTTGCATGGCTAGCTTGCAATTTTTGTTGGTGAAAAACAGGACTAGACAGACGCATATTCACCGCAGAAGTCTGGTCCCAAGCGCTTATCCAATTGGGCTCAATCATTTTTCAAATTATTTACCGGGTTTGAAAATGTGACGCTGATCGTTTGTGAGCATACCGTTAGTATTCCAAATAGCAGCAATATCAAAACACCTTGAGCAATAACGATCAGGCTAATAGTAGTATGATAGGCAATCAGCTCCAGCCAAAGATTGTTAGCAAGATATGCTGCGGGAACGCCTATAACGATAGCAAGTAACAGCACGCCCAAAAATCCTTTAGACAACAACAAAACCAACGAAATGCCGCCGGCGCCCAGCACTTTCCGGATGGAAATTTCTTTTATGCGCGTCTCCGTGGTGTACGTAGCCATGCCCAATAAACCGAGACAGGAAATCAAAATCGCCAGAAAGGAAACGACACCGAGTATCTTTACAATATCTCCAAAGACAATTTCATAGAATCGGTTTATTTCTGACTTCACTTCCTTGTAATCAATTTTCAGCCCGGGATTAACTGTTGCCCAGGCTTTTTCGACGGTCTCCATTGCATTTTCATAGCTTCCGCTGTAGCGCACTTGAAGGAGATTAAATTGACTCGGGTTGTACATCAACGCGAGCGGGGACATGGTCTGGAAGAGGTAACGATGGTTGTAGTTTACAACCACCCCGATGATGGTTTTACGCGTTGAATCCGGTTGGGAAATTATTTCCTCTCCAACAGCATCCAGCGGTGATTCATACTGCAGTTTTTTGACAGCTTCCTCGTTAATGACGATATAGTCCTTGTTTGATGCTTCCTGTTCAGCCATAAAGAACTTTCCCGCCACCAATTTCAACTCCATATTTTTCAGGTAGTCTTCGTCGACCATAAAATAATTGAGGCTTGTCCAATCCTTTTCATCCAGGCTTTTCTTGAAACCATTTATATTGCTTGGGCCGGAGGCCGCGACGTGTGAAGCCGCTGTTACCGTTTGGATGTTGCTGTACTTCAAAAGCTCCGTCTTCAGTACTTGCGGGGCTGTACTGTTTAACTTCACCATGATGTTGTTCTGCATATTGAAACCATGGTCCTTACTGATAAAAAGTTTCAACTGATTGTGCATGATGATCACAGACAGGATAAAGAAAAGTGACAAGGTGAACTGTGACACCAGCAATACTTTGCGAATGCCCATACGTGAAAATACCTTCAGGTTGTTTATGCTCTTCAGTACTTTGACAGGTTGAAATCCGGAGAGAACAATGGCCGGAAAAAAGCCAGCAAGAATTCCGACAACTACGGCAAAGAGAACAAAAATACCATATACAGCAAAGTTAGATTCCATCCCCCATCGGAAAATGCGGGCAAAATTCAATTGGAGGAGGAGTGGCTTTACCAGCAACAACAACACAAACGCTATCACCAGCGCCACCATTGCCACCAAGATGGACTCTGTTAAAAACTGAACAAATATTTGCCATCGTGCTGCACCCGTCACCTTACGCACGCCGATCTCGCGGGCCCGGGTAAGCGAACGGGCAATTGACAAATTGGTGAAGTTAAAACAAGAGGTCAGAAGAATAATGATGGCCAACGCACCCAGGGAGTATACAAATCCCAAGGGAAGCATGGGACCGATGGTATTGTTGATCAGCGGACCGAGTGTGATATCGCTCATCGGCTGCAAGCCAAACTTCATCTTTTGAATATCAGGATTTGTGATAACCGCTATATGCTCCTGATAGATTTTATCAAGGTGCTGCTGAATATCGGTCGGAGATGTTCCCAGCTCAGGTAAAATGTAAGTCCAGTGGTTAAAGTTATTTGTGAAGTCTGTCACCTCGCTATTACCTTCCGCTTTCAAACTTTCGACGGTTGCCATGCTGGCCAGTGCTTCGAATACAATGTGGGACTTCTTTGAAGTTTCCTTCAATACTCCTGTTACCGTGTAGGTTCCGCTTTTGCCCACTTTAATCGTAAGGCCAATTGGGTTTTCCTCTTTAAACAATTTGTTGGCACACCTTGCGGGTGAGCACGACGGAATATGGTTCCTTTAATGCGGAGGCCGGATCTCCATACTGAAATTCGTATTCGAAAAAATCAAATACTTCTGGATCGGCATAGAATCCTGCCACTGGAATATTTACGTCATGGTCTTCGAATTCAAGCCAGTGGTTCCCAAAACCATACTTCAGCCGCACCACTTTTTCTATGCCGGTGTATTTTTCCAGCAGTTCGTGGCGCAGCGCCATAGAAGAGGAGGCGTTGCGCTGACCATCACTACCATCACTGTTCACGCGGGTGGTAATAATTCTGTATATCCGGTCGCGTTTCGAGTTATAGCGGTCATATTCAACCTGGTCAGCCACCAGCATAATAATGCCCATGCCAATGGACATGGCCACGGCAAGCCCGAAAATATTTATAACAGAGAAAAACCTGTGGCGCAACAAACTGCGCATGGCGGTTTTGAGGTAGTTGGTGAACATAACTTAGGGATTGGACCACAGGGTATTAGACACTCCTTTAAGAATAAAGGTTACGATGTTTTGGGAAATTAAAAACTTGAAATTGTCCGTCGTTTAGCATGTGACCCCTCAGGCGCTCCATCTCTTTTTGTCTAAAGATCTTTCACAACTTCCCGGGTAATCGCCAGCGTCCTGTCAATATCGTCATGGCTATGCGCATAACTTATCGACCCTTGCTTGCAGGCGATAGGAATATGATAGATACCTTTCGCGATCAGGCGTTGCCGGTATCGGAGGTCAAATTCAAAATCGTGATGGAGAAGAATGTCGTGAAGATCCGTGGGTTCTTCCTCACAAAAGTAAATACAAAACGCTGATGCATTGGATGTAAGCACGAACGGCTTACCCTTTTCTTTGAAAATGGTCTTTAAACCTGTGTATAGACGCCTGCTGGTTTCTTCAATTGTTTTATACACTTGATCGTCTTTCAGAAAATTTATTGTGGCAATGGCTGCCGCCGTATTCACCGGATGAGCATTGTATGTTCCGGCAATCAGCACGCGTTTGGTGTTGTCTGATGTGTCGAACAACTCCATGATATCTCGTCTTCCACCGATGACGCCGAGTGGGAAACCATTCGCGACCGCCTTACCGAAAACTGATAAGTGTGGTTTTAGCCCGCAGTATTGCTGATATCCACCGAGGCCGGTGCGAAATCCCGTCTTCACCTCATCGAAGATGCAAACTGCTCCATGTCTTTCACATAATCCTATAAGGCCTTCCAGGTATCCCTCCCGTGGTTTGACTATCCCTACATTCTGAAGAACGGGTTCCGTAAGTACACATGCAATGGGATATCGGCGCATCACGTATTCGACAGATTCGAGGTCGTTGAAATTGACAACATGTACCCGCTTCTTGGTTTGTTCAGGAATTCCTGCCGACATGCTCTTGAAAATATATTCACCGGCAGAAATGCGTGTTCCAATATCATTCAATGAAGGCATCACGGCTCTGGCAACTTCATTGTGCCATCCGTTATAACCGCCCAGTGTAACGATGATGTCTTCTCTTGCCGTGAAAGCCCGGCTGAGGCGGATGGCGTGGGCAGTTGCTTCACTTCCCGTATTTGTGATCTGTACGAGTTCAAGCGAAGGGACGACCTCACAAAGCAATTCGGCAAGCTCGGCTTCCCAAAGGGTTGTACCGGAACCCATCAATGACCATCCGTTTGTCATCGCTTCTACTGCAGCGTCATTTACTATCTTGAAATTGTGCCCAAGAAAAAATGGACCAAAGGCAGCGTGGTAATCAATATATTCCATTCCCTCGGCATCATATAACTTGCTTCCATGGGCACTCATAAAGACAATGTTCGGATTAACTTTACGATTCAGGGAGACCACTCCTCCGGCAATATATTTTTGCGCACGACCTATTATTTCTTCCGAAAGCCCTTTCCTTTGTGCCTGGATTGCCATGAGATCAGCGGTTTATTTGAATACAAATTGTATTCAAAAATAACCCATATTTGTTTACAACAATATCGGATAAGAGGAAATGAAAACCGATTCACAGGCTCGTATTGTCTATGAGGAAATCAGGAGACAGATCCTGATCATGCACCTTCAGCCGTCAGTACGCCTGAAGGAGGATGTGTGGGCGAAGAAAATGAATGTAAGCCGCATAGCCGTTCGCGAAGCTCTCACCCGGCTGTTGGGGGAAGGACTTGTAACAGCCGGAGCAAAAGGAGGTTATTTTGTCACCGAAATGTCTGCCGACGATATTCACGAGATTCGCGAGCTGCGCGAGATCCTGGAGCTGGCAGCATTGCGAATGGGCATCAAGCGCATCAGGAAAGAAGACATTGAACAATTGAGAAAGATCTGCAATGATTTTTCTTCTCTGGCGGAGAAAGGTTATATCGCCGGTGCATGCGAAGCGGATCTTAAGTTCCACGAGACACTCGTTTCAATTTCGGGCAATGACCGCCTTCTGAGAGCCTATCATTTTTCACATATCCCGCTATTCCATCTGCGGCTTGGTAAAACGCGTCTGTATATGGATGACTATAAGGACACAGACAAAGAGCATCGTGAGATTGTCGATGCATTAAGTCATAAGAATCTCGCAGCCGCCGAAAAATTACTCAAGCGACATTTTGTGAGAGGAGAGGCCGGCGTGTTGGAATAAAAATTCGAATCATATTTCTCAATCAGTTCGCCGGTTTTTGCCCTGCGAGCTGACCGCCATCAATGACCAAGGTCTGACCTGTGATAAAGCGACTCTCGTCACTCGCCAGGAATAAAAAAGCAGGTGCCACATCTTCAACTTTACCGGCGCGATTTAAAGGGATGTAACGGTCAACAAATGCACGCGTGAATTCAGGTGAATCTATCCCCAGGGACATAGGCGTCTGGATATATCCGGGGCACACAGCATTGACGCGGATACCCTCGTGTGCGAGTTCCAGTGCCATGGTTTTGGTAAGCATTACAACGCCTCCCTTCGAGGCGTTGTAATGGGCATAACCACCTTCACCATCCAGACTATTCTTGCTACCCATATTGATTACTACACCTTTTTTGCGTTCAACCATTTTTGCACAAACCGCTTGCGCTACAAAGAACATCCCTGTGAGGTTAATGTCGAGCACAGTGCGCCAGTCGTCTTCCGATATCTGTAAGAATGGAATTTCAGACGCCACCCCGGCATTATTAATAAGCACATCAATTGGCGCAAATTGCTCCGCCTTTGCTACAGCTTCTGTTACAGCCGCTTTTGAACGCACATCAACAATATGCGTTTGGGTACTGGTAATTTCAGTCAAGAATCCCTTCGCATTTGCCAAATTATCCTCATGATTGTCAAACAGTGTAAGCATCGCGCCTTCTGCAGCAAAGTGCCTCGCAATCTCAAAACCTATTCCCCGCGCAGCACCTGTTATTAAAACATGCTTGTTGACAAATCGCATTGCATTATTCATAAAAGCATTTGTAAAAAAGTTCGGAAGCGCAGGAAACCGATTATTACCGTGTGATCGTAATCTTGTTTCCTTGAGAATGCCTAATTGTTAAAATACCTCCTTTATCCAGTGATTGCCAAATCCACCCCTCCGAACCGGTGCCATCCTCTTCCTTTAGGACAATATTGTTCGCTTTGATTTCTTCAGGACTGTCAGTCAGCCTGACTATTTCGACCGAAGCGTCATCAAAGGTTGTATAAGAAATGGAGGATTTCTGGTATTGAATATTCTGAATAATAGATGAGGACCTCAGTAAATGATCGGTGTCGTCAGGCGCCAGCTGTGGTGCCGCCGCCATGGCGCGCAGATAGTGGCGCACATAATCGCCATAGCCATCGGTCATCCAGATGGCATTCGTGGGGTAAAAGTTTTTTCCATCATGATCCACCATGTAGGTAGCCCAGTTTAGCTGACGGACTGCATTTCGCACATAAGTAGTATCGCCCGTTTTCTCCCAATACATTAACTCGATCGAAGCCTGTCGCGCTGAATGGCTGTTGCCAGGCTGGCGATATGCTGTCTGTTCATCGATAGGGATCACACGATATTTCATATACTTCCTGTTGCTCAGTTCGCTGTACACCCATTGAATAACATTATTAACTGTTGCTTTCCAATCGGGGTCAAGCTCCGGATGCTCCATAATAAACATGGCGTAGGTAATCGCATTGATCTGTGTGTCGGACCACCGTGGTACGTCTTCAAAGAACGGACCCCACTTGTTTGTTTTAGCAGGATAATCCTTCAGCCATTTCGCTGCAATATCAAAAGCATTTTTATAGACAGCAGAGTCTCCTTTATTGAGTTCGACCAGTTCATTGAACAGATTGAGGGTGCCCGTCCAGAAAGTTGTATAGGCCGACTTTTTCTTTTTCTTGTTGTTCTTCTTTAAGTCTTTGTCCATTCCTTCATACCATACCTCCTGATCCACAAGGATACCAGTCTCACCGCTAACAGCATGGACTTTGAAGGGCCATGGAGAACTAACGCTGTCCCCTGGCTGAACTTTTGACGCAAGGGTATTCGCGATTTTAATGGCTGCATCCAGGTACTTTTCATCGCCTGTTTTTTTGTAAAGGTGAACAAGCTCATATCCGAAGGATCCTGCCTTATCGGGCTGAAGATAGCCTTCCCCCAATATCATATCACCATCATATATTCCGGATTCAACATTCATGTTATAAGGATAAGGCAAATGCGGCCACTGTGCATTGGCGGGAGACAATGAATGACTTAGATAATAGTCGGCCATATACTTCATGTTCTCGATCAGGGATTGATCTCCTGTGTAATTGTAATACAGGTCCCACGAAGACATCGCCATCATTAGCTGGTCGCCTCCAAGCCCGCGTTTGTCATGTGTTTCATCCCACACCTGGTGATTCATGTAATACTGCATTCCATTGGAATCGACTTCCATATTTTTCCAGAAGCTCCAGACCAGGCTTAGGACATGGTCGTAAGACTGACCGGCATTAGCGGAATACCAGGGTAGTATTTCACCATTGCCATCGACGCGAACAGGATGGTAGATGAGCGTGTCCCTTAATACGGTGTCTCGGTTTGCCCTGGTGATATTTTCAGGCAGGCCATCGTATCGTGGATGCGGCGGAGTCGAGCATCCGGCGAAGATCATCCAGGCAACCAGTGTTATAAAACCGTAACTTTTTTGCATGACTGAGTGTCGAGAGCATTGAAAATATATACAAATATCATTATAAATTGTTTACAAAATAATTTATCGAGGAATGGAAATAATGCATTTTGCAGCATGAAGCACGACCGGGTACCAGTAATGCTCATTGCTATCATGTTCCTGACCATCGGTGTCATGTTTTGCATGAACGATATCCTTCTACCGATCGTCAAGGACTTGTTCCGGCTCAGCTATCTGCAGGCAACTTTCATCCAGATCAGTTTTTACATCGTGTATGTGATCTGGCCTGTACTGATTACCGCTTCCATAGAGAAATACGGGTACCGGAAAAATGTTATTGCCTCGATGTTTATCTGTATTGCCGGATGCCTCTTCTTCGTTCCGTCATATTTTCTCCAATCTTACGCACTCGTCCTGTTGGGTGTATTTACAATCTCTTCAGGAGTGGCCGTAGTCAATGTAGCAGCTAACCCCTATGCCGCATTATTGGGGACTCCGGATGGCGCACATGTCCGGTTGAATTTCATTCAGTCCTTCAGCAGAATAGGTTATGCGGCTACTCCATTAGTTGCGAGTGTTATCATATTCGCCCATGGAAAAAATTCTCCTATGATTCATACGCCGTATCTCGTGCTCGCCATGATGATCTCGGTTGTTATCATCCTGATGTTCGTCTTCAAAATGCCTGACCACACCCCTGAGGCCAGCGAAAAAATTTCTGTGATAAAAATGTTTTCAAAAAGCAGGTCGCATCGAAATCTTTTTCTTGGTATACCGACCATGTTTTTCTATATCGGCGCTGAAGCGTGCACCTCAGGATTTTTTATCAGCTATCTAGCTGATCTTGGTTATACCCCACAGGCTGCTGCAACTTTCTTAACGTTCTATTTTATACTGGCTGCCTTTTTCGCGTTGGTCGGCACTTTGATTCTTACGATAATAAATGCGGGTACGCTGTTGGGATTGTCAGGAATAGGCATGTCCCTATGTTATCTCCTTGTGATCTGGGGGCCGCCGGCAATCGCTCCTTACGTTTTAACTGGCATGGGAGGGTTCTTGTCCATTATGTTTCCCACTGTATTCGGACTGGCCATTGAAGGTCTTAAGGAATTTACCGCGAAAGGTTCTGCACTTTTAAACTTCGCTATCGTCGGGGGCGCAGTATTTCCTCCACTACAGGGTTTGATAGCAGACGCAGAGAATATCAGGTTATCATACCTGATACCAGGAATCTGTATACTCGTTGTCACCGCTTATGGGTTCAGTATCAGAACGGCCGATCTTATAAAATCTTAAAATGCGCGTTATGAAAAACATCATGATTCTACTCATCCTCGCAGCTGCAATTTTTGATGCTTGCAAACCTTCGCAGGAAACCTTCGCAACGGAAGAAAATCTCATCAGTAAAAGAAAATAAAAACGAAGGCACAACTTCGTGGCTGATCAATGTACCGGAGAAGCATTGCGATTATCCAGATCATCAATTCTGCAGGAGGCCACAGATCGAAGGTTTCTGTTCCAAAGACAGTTACGTCGCAGGCGATACCCTCAGCATCTTTGTCAGCGCCGACCCAGCAAAATCTTATTCCATCGACCTCTACAGGATGGGATACTATCAGGGCAAAGGAGGAAGACTGATGAAATCCATAGGCCCACTGGAAGGCTAAACCTCAAAACGTACCAAAAGCTGAAAAAAATAATCTCGTAGAATGTCGGTGGGACACGGCCTTTAATATGGTGATCCCTCCCGACTGGGTAAGTGGTGTTTATCTTGGAAAGCTGACAGCAAGTGACACCATTCAGTCATACGTCGTCTTTATTTTAAAAGACGATCGTAAAGCGGACGTTCTTTTTCAGTGCTCGGACATGACGTGGCAAGCCTACAATCGATGGCCCTACTGGCATGCCATGTACGATGAGGGGCAGAAACCCTGGGTGAATACCGATGGCGCACGCATCAGCTTCGATCGACCTTATGGCTTGTATGTAAATTTATTGCCCTCCGATTTTAATGGGTTATCCAATGGTTCGGGAGAATTTTTGCTTTGGGAATTCCCACTTTCCTTCTGGCTGGAAAAGGAAGGATTACGATGTCACTTACATTACCAATACGGATACCCATGGAGACGCAAAAGGGTTGCTACGAAGTAAAGCTTTTCTCTCTGTGGGTCACGATGAATACTGGACGCCACAAATGGCAGACAATGTAAAAGCGGCGCGCGACTATGGTGTAAACATTCTTTTCCTGAGTGGCAATTCTATTAGTCGTGCCGTTTATCTTGACCCTTCCTCAGATGGTCGCCCGAACCGGATCACAGGTCGCATGGAACGTGATATACTTTTAAACGAACCTGAAATTATGGGATCAACTTCTTACGGCGTCGGATATGGAGACATGGTCTTAAAAAATACAGATCACTGGATATTTGAAGGGATCGAAATCGCGCAGCGTGATACGCTAAAGGATATTGTAGGCTGGGAATACCACGGCTATCCATTGAAGAAAGACAGTACGCTGATTGTTCTTGGAACGACCAAGATTGAGCCAAACAAATTTTCAGATGAAAATCCTCCCGATCATGCGATGACAATTTACACTGCATCGAAAGGCAACTTCGTATTCAATGCGGGCACCTGCTTTTGGAATTTATCACTTGCAACACCGCCCGGTTTTCAAAATCCTGTTAACAATCAGGGTGATCGAGGCAAAACGTGTGATCGATTTTACAAAGGGCAATCCTAAGGTGCAGCGTATAACGAGGAATCTGTTGGAGAGGGCAATTCCGTGATAGGAGCTACTCCTTCTATTCTAAAGACACTTCATCGATAAAAATTGACGCCTTGGTAGTCTTTTGAAGGGGGACCCAGGCAGGTAACGTGTTAATCATTTTTTGCAGTAACCCGCATAAATCGGACGGACTGTTCAGGGAAATTTATTCTTACAAGGCTCTTTGCTGCGGGTCTTTTATTCTGAGGAAGGACACTCTTTTCTTCCGCCAATTTTATTAAGTGATTTTTATCTTCTCCACCCCAAACTTCAATATGCTCAGGCGCAAAAACACCTTTTTCTACATCTTCCAGATAAGCTTAGGGTTAATTGAGATAATTTCTCAGGTCTATTCATTGAAACAGCACCTGGAAATTTTGATTGATAAAGCCCAGATATGCTTTCTCCTCCACGTTAAGGCCCCCGGATTTACCATCAACCAAAGTACTATCCAATTTGCCAGAATATTTAGGATCTGGTTTGGTTTCAAGTATTGCGCGGTCAGGTTTTATGCCCAGCTTCAACAATGGAAAAGAAGCAACTTTGCTATCCATCCATCCCTCCATAGTAGCCTTGATTTTGAATTCACTGGTCTGGTTGATCTGAAAAGGTTCTGTGTATAGATTTGCTTCGGCCGTAGGCTCAGTACCATCCAATGTATAATAAGTATTTCACCTTTCCCCTGGATAACTTAACCTCTACGGACGCCTTTGTACGAAAAAATGAGCTATCGATTTTTATTATCGGCGTCGTAAGCTGGGCGTTGTACACTGTATCTGTCAAATCAAACTGGGTATTATACACTTCAAGTTCCGGATGAGATTTTTTTAATGATTTAACAGATTCTTCGGAGACCGCAGTATTGTATAAGTAAAGTTTCTTCAAATTTTTCCAGCCGGAAATCTCATCGAGTGTTTTCGCGCTGACTTTTGTTCCGGAAAGATTTAATACATCGAGGTAACGGAGATCCTTCAGATATTTTACACCCTCGTCGCCAATGGCAATATTTTGAAGGTGCAATTTTTGAACATGGGGAAATAGCGTTAGATTTTTAAGATCATCGTCTTTTACATTTGAGTTTCCCATATCTATCGATACAACCTGATTGCGATATCTTTCAATTCGGTTAAGATCCTTGGCAGAAAAATCTTTTTTACTTCCCAGGAATACCGCTATATAAGGTTTCGTGGCGGAGATTTGTTGTACGGTTCTGTACGGATTATTTAACTCTTTTATTTCCTCCTGATCTGCAAAAGAAATTTCCAGTAGATCAATGCCTCTCTTTGGCTGAAATTTCGAAAGCATTATTGTTTGTATGCTGTCTACTTTGGGAAGGTTAACATATTTTTCATTCGGCCTTGGCACCGGTATTGATCCACCAGCCAATAAGTTTAATTTCCTCCCGATCCAGTTGCAGTTTTTCCTTGGGAGGCATGTGTAGAGAATCATTCATGGGAAGCAAAACATATTTATAGAATAAACTTTTTTCTGCGTTGCCCGCCACTATTGCATCACGGGTTTCTCCTCCCTTCATTATACTTTGATAATCGGTAAGGATCAGGTCATTTTTAGCTCTGTTCGCGTTATGGCAGTTCAGACATTTTTCATTCAGGATCGGCTGAATTACATCTCTGAACACGATAGCGCTATCCGCATTTTCTATTTCAATAATTTCTGCTGCTTGCTTTTGAATCGGCTCCGTTAAGAATCCTTTTCCGTGCGTAACTTCCGATCCCAGGTGACCTGCTATAACAAGTGCAATGGTACTTACACCCAACGTTCCATAGTAATAAATAACAACAGGCCTTTCCTTCAACCAAAGTATCAATACAGCCAACAATGACACTGCGGTGCCCATCCATTTGTGCAGGATTACTTCCTCCCCCAGGTAAGATCCTTCTTTGTAAAGAAAAAAACCAAATAAAGCGGAGAATGACGCACTCAGGGCAAATAAATAAAAGACATATGAAGTAATTTTTCCCACTAGCCGGATGCTGGAAATTTTTTCGGGTACTCAGGTACTCGAGAAAAATTCCTACAAAAAGTAAAACAAGGGGAAAATGCAGTACAAGCGGGTGCATCCTTCCCGTAACCTGTAAAAAGACCGGCAACTGAACTTTATCCTCAACCAGTAACAGAAAAATTAAAAGAACATTTAAAAAATAAACCAGGTTTAGGGTAATCTGTCTGAATCGAAACATCCGGGAACTTCACATTAAAGTACAATACGAATAAGGTCTAATCGCGTCAACCTCGTGTTTAGTTGAACAGAAGCAAAATTGTACTGATGACGATTTGCATAATTTATAGTGACACCCTAGGTAAGAATACCTTTTATGACATGGCCGCTTACATCGGTAAGCCGGTAACGTCTCCCCTGGTGTTTATAAATAAGTTTTTCATGATCATAGCCAAACAGGTTCAGGACGGTAGCTTGAAAATCATGTACGTGAACCGGATCCTTGACAATATTATATCCTAATTCGTCTGTTTCTCCATATACAATTCCGGGTTTTACACCTCCTCCGGCCATCCAGATACTAAAGCAACGGGGATGATGATCACGTCCATAATTACCGTTCTTAAATGTTCCCTGGCAATAGTTGGTACGGCCAAATTCACCTCCCCAGATCACCAGTGTTTCATCCAGCATGCCGCGGTTTTTCAGATCCTGTATCAATGCGGCTGAAGCCTGATCAACATTTTTTGTAAAATGGCGGGTTCTTTCGGGCAGATCCGAATGAGCATCCCAACCCATATGATAAAGTTGAATAAAGCGAACACCCCGCTCCGAAAGGCGTCTGGCCAGCAAGCAATTGGCTGCGAATGTTCCGGGCTGAAGGGAATCGGCACCATATAATTTAAAAGAACTTTCCGGTTCATCAGAAAAATCTCATGACATCGGGCACGGAAGTTTGCATTCTGTAGGCCATCTCGTACTGCGCTATTCGCGCGGTAATTTCCGGATCACCAAACTCTTCTTCCTGCAGGCGATTCAGGGAAGCAATATGTTCCAGCATTTTACCACGGCTTTCTTTATCTGTGCCTGGAGGATTTTTAAGATACAATACCGGATCCTGTCCTGACTGCAAATGTACGCCCTGGTGAATCGAATCCAGGAAACCATTTCCCCAATTGCGCGAAGCGAGTGGCTGAATATCTCCCTTTCCACGGGACAGCAATACGCAAAACGCATGGCAAATTTTTATTCTCACTTCCCAATCCATAACTCAACCATGACCCCATACTCGGTCTGCCGGGTTGCTGATTGCCGGTTTGAAAAAATGAAACTGCCGGATCATGATTGATGGCTTCTGTATGCATGCTCCGGATGATGCAGATATCATCTACAATTTTGGAAGTGAATGGCAGAAGTTCGCCAAGCCATGTTCCATTTTGGCCATGCTGATGAAAATCCGTGAAGGAAGGTATTAGCGGAAATGATTTCTGCGAGGCAGTCATTCCAGTGAGGCGCTGGCCATTGCGTACAGAAGGCGGCAGCTCCTGGCCCTGCATTTTGAGCAGCAATGGTTTATAATCAAAGAGTTCTAATTGTGAAGGCGCTCCGCTTTGAAACAAATAAATCACTCTCTTGGCTTTCGGAGCAAAGTGAGTTACACCAAAAGGTAACGCTTCTTCATCATCACTTTTACCACTGAATAAATCCGGGACCAGCAAAGATCCTAAGGCCAGGCTGCCTATTCCCACACTTGCGCTGGAAAGGAAAGTGCGGCGATTTATATTTAAAGAATATCGTAAGAATTCGTTGGACATAAATGTTTCTTTTAAGATTTACTGATGGCCTCATCTAAATTGTAAATGATACTTACCACATGCATCATGGCAGCACATTCTACCGGGTCTAATGTGTCGTTTTGTGGATAGGCACCTACCTGCAAATATTTCTTTGCCTCCGCAGGATTGGCACTATAGCGCTCATATTCTTCCTGATAACCCTTTAATAAGATTTCTATTTCATGATCTTTCGGTTGCCGGCTGATAATTTTCCGGAATGCCAATGCTATCTTTTCCTCCACAGGAAGCGCCTCGATCTTCTACCAGCTTTGATCCCAACACTCTCGCTGCTTCCAATAGCTGTGGGTCATTTAACAGATTGAGGGCCTGGAGTGGTGTGCTGGTGCGAACCCTTCGCACTTCACAAAATTCTTTCATCGGCGAGTCAAAAATCAGCATCGATGGCGGCGGAATAGTTTTTCGCCAGTACGTGTATAAACTCCTCCTGTATAATTTTTCACCCTTATCAGCGATGTATTCGGGTTCACCTCTGCCCTTTAATGACCGACAGAAATAGCTTCCCAAAGTCCTTCCGGTTGATAAGGCTTTACGCTTGGACCACCTAATTCATTGTGTAATAAACCACTGGAAAATAAAATATTATCCCGTATCATTTCTGAATTGAGACGGTACCGCGAGCTGCGGGCCAGGTAAATATTATCAGGATCTTTTTCCCGGAGTTTATCATTGGTAGCAGATGATTGTCTGTAGGTGGAGGACATCACCATTTATTTTAATAAATATTTGATGTCCCATCCTTTTTCCCTGAACTCTACTGAAAGATAATCCAACAGTTCGGGGTGAGAGGGCAGTGTTCCCTGATTACCAAAATCATCCGACGTGGCCACTATGCCTCTGCCAAAAATTTCCTGCCACAGCCGGTTTACCATTACCCTTGAAGTGAGCGGATTTTCCGGAGCAAACAACCATTTTGCAAGACCCAGCCGATTTGAACCATATTTATTTGTATCGTATGGCATTATTGCGCCGGCGGCGCACTGGAGGTTACTTCTACTTTTGTCGGCGCATCATAAACTCCACGCTCAAGAACAAAAGTTTTCCGTGGTTGGCCATCACTCATCACCATGACTTTTACAGTATCTTTTGCACCGATAGTTTTTTTGTTTACGAATTGTAAAATACCGTTTATCTCAGTTTGCGTAATTGCAATATTGGGTTTTGGGAAGTTCGCCATAATTGATCAGGCCTTTTTCATTAGCCTGATTAAAGAAATGAATAAATAGAATAAAAATCCTTTTGGGCAATGGGATCATATTTATGATCATGACAACGGCTGCATTCTACACTGATCCCGAGAAAAGCCTTGCCAAAAGTGTTGGTGCGATCTACTACATATTCTGTGCGGTATTCTTCCGGAATCGCGCCGCCTTCCTGTGTTATCTTATGATTGCGGTTAAATCCTGTGGCAAGAATTTGTTCACGGGTCGCCTGCGGTAAAAGGTCGCCGGCAAGTTGCCAGGTGACAAACTGATCATAAGGCAAATTTTTGTTAAAGGCATGGATCACCCAATCCCGCCACGGCCACATAACCCGTGGTAAGTCATCCTGATAACCATGAGAATCCCCATAACGGCTTACATCCAGCCAGTAATTGGCCCATCGTTCCCCATAGGCGGTAGATGCAAGCAATTCATCGACTAGTTTTTCATATGCTTGGGGCGAATCGTCCTTCAGAAATGCATCGACTTGTTCCAGTGTGGGAGGCAATCCGGTAAGATCAAAGCTCACACTGCGGATCAACCGTTCTTTATCCGCTTCCGCACTGGGTTCAAGGTCCATTTCCTGAAGTTTGCCAGTATAAAATCGATCAATTTCATTAACCCCCCAATCTGATGTTGCCTCCGGTACTTCAGGTTTTACAGGAGGTATAAAGGCCCAATGTTTTTTATACTCCGCTCCCTGTTCGATCCACTTTTTGAGAATGTTTTTTTCCTGCTCGGTCAATACCAGATTGGATTCTGCCGGCGGCATCCGGAACAATGGGTCTTCGGAAAATATTCGTTTAACGAGGAACTTTCCTCAGCGTCTTCCCTTAACGATGGCAAAATGATGCGGGTCAGATTTCAGCGCTTTAAATGCACCTTCTTCCGTATCCAAGCGAAAGTCCGCCTGCCTTTTTTTTACATCCGGTCCATGACAGGCGAAGCATTTATCTGAAAGAATTGGTTTTACATGATAGTTGAAATCAATTTTTCCCTTTTTTAAAGACAAGCCAGCCTGTTCCGTTGGCGTTCCTTTCTGAGCAGCTTGCCATATTGCAGCGCTTAGCAAAATAGAAACGGCCATTGGGCTTATTATTTTCATCGAGACTATGTTTAGTCACCCACAATCAATTTACTAAATTAACAAAAAGCCACCACAAACAGGATGTTGATTACTGCAGCGGTTGGGCAGGATACCCCGGGAGACTTGTAAGGAAATTCCCATTGCGAAGGCGTCGCAGCCTCTGTGTGTCTCGATGTTCTTCAATGGTCTTCCAGCCAACCAAATCTTTCCGCAATGATTTTCTCCTTCTCCATTTTTACATGTTGTAGAAAAGCTCCCGCAACAGGTGAATGGCGCTTTCCTTTTAGCCAGATCAATCGCCAGGTGTTCTTCACCGGCAGACCGTTCAATGGGATGATCTGAAGGTATCCGTTTTCCAATTCATTTTTTATCCCAATTAGTGGCATAATTGAATAACCCAGGTCCGCCATCACAGCCTGCTTCACGGCATCATTTGAAGTGAGTTCCATTTTCGGATTGACGTCCAGCTGACTTCGTTCGATAAAATTTTCCATGACCTGCCTGGTACCCGATCCTTTCTCACGAAAAATCAGTGGCAGTTCCTTCAAAATATGCTTTGAATAGGGTGTCTTCTTAAATTTCTCTCTGCCATTGCCAACCAGAAAAAGTTTATTCTCAAGCAAATCCACTTTTTCAACTGCCGGTGTATTCGGCAAAACGGATATAAGCGAAAAATCGACGGCATTTTGTTCGAGGCTTTCAATCACCTTCCCCCTATTGGTGACATCCATGATAAGCTCCACGCTTTTGTGCTGTTTTAAAAAGGGAGAAAGGAAAAAGGGCATCACAGACATTCCGGTGGATACCGCCGACAATTTTAACCGGCCAGTTAATTGACCTTTGTGCGACTGCGCTTTGTAATTTATAGCGGCTACCTGCTGAAGAATGTCTTCGGCCGATTGGGCTATCTCTTTTCCAAAATCCGTAATGTAAATCCTGCGGGCTACAACTTCAGTAAGGGGAATGTCAAAATGTTCCTGAAAATTCCTCAATTGAATCGAAACTGCAGGTTGCGTAAGGTGAAGCTCCTCAGCTGCTTTTGTTACTCTTAAGGTCTGCGTGATTTTGAGGAAGACTTGCAATTGGTTCAATGTGTACGTCATAAATAATATTTATGCAATTCATAATAAATATAAATAAAAAAGTGAAATGCCGATTTGTCCATATTTTGCACAAAAAACAGCCAACCATCTTTCTTGCGTGTTGAAACCCTTGATTAAATATCCTATTACTCTGTTTATTCTTCTGTTAACAGGGTATACGCAAGTGTTTTCTCATTTGTATAGACCGAACTTTTCGTGTTCTCCCATAAAACGAATGAGTGCGTTGGAGCACTACCAGATCCCAGTCCAGGCAACAGAGAAAGAAGATATTTACATTGAGGAAGAAGAGAATAAACGAATTTCTCTAAAAGAATATTCAAGGGACGATAGCTTCAAAGATTTTTCTTACTTCTACTTGCCTGAATATTTTCAGTGCATAAAAAATCACTCCGCTTTCTGCAAGTATTTTTCCTGTTTCTCATTTTTCGGACCTCCCGATCGCATATTTCGTGTGCTCAGATTGTGATTCAGAAGCCTGGTCAGGCAACCTGAACCTGTTCTCTACTTAATTTTTTGGTGTCCATTGCGATAGCATGAAGCTAATGCGATGCAAACGCTGCTGGCGTTATACACACCTTTCTAAAAAAGCATAAGCAAAACTGTATTGTTCTAAAGTGTAAAAATTATGATGAGTAAAATTCTCATGTTCATGAGCTTGTGTGCCCTGTTGTGCCATACAAGTTGTAATTCAAAGAGAAAAGAAGCCGAGGCGGAAACGAAATTTTTGGTTACCAAGCCGCTAAGAAGAGATACGTTGGTCACCAGAGTATATGTATGTCAGATCCGCGCGATACAACACATTGAACTAAGATCCCGGGAAAGAGGCTACCTGCAGAAAAGTTTTGTAGACGAAGGACAGTTTGTCAAAAAGGGACAAATGATGTTTCAGATCATGCCCCTCGTGTTTAAAGCCGAACTGCAAAGGGCTGAAGCGGAAGCAAAATTTGCTGAGATCGAATACCTGAATACAAAACAACTGGCGGACAGCAATGTGGTATCCGTCAACGAACTGGCTTTGGCTCAGGCCAAATTTGACAAGGCAAAAGCCGAAGTGTCATTAGCTCAGGTTCATCTTGCATTTACCGAGATCAGAGCACCCTTTAGATGGCATCATGGACCGCTTCCATGTAAGACAGGGAAGTCTTGTCAATGAAGAAGATCTGCTCACCATGTTGTCGGACAACAGTGAGATGTGGGTTTATTTCAATGTGCCGGAAGCGGAATATCTCAACTACAAAGTCAACGCAAAGAAGGATAGCGTGATGAAAGTAGAACCTGCAAATGGCTAACAATCAAATATTCGAGTATCCGGGAGTTGTAAAAACAATTGAAGCGGACTTCAATAATGAAACAGGGAACATTGCATTCAGGGCAACCTTTCCGAATCCGAAAGGGCTGCTAAGGCATGGTGAAACCGGTAACATTCTGGCAACCACGCCTCTTAAAAATGCATTGATCATTCCTCAAAAAGCCACATTCGAAATCCTGGAAAAGAAATATGTTTTTGTGGTGGATAAAAATAATGTAATACAACAAAAGGAAATCACCATTGCAGCAGAAATGCCGGATCTCTACATCATCAAAGAAGGTGTAACCGAGAATGATAAGATCATGCTTGAAGGTATACGAAAGGTAAAGGATAAAGATAAGATAGCTGAATATGAATATGCAGGATCCAAAGGTCGTGATCCCCAACCTGAAGGTTTATGTTGAATAAAGTAATCATTTAAAAGAGAAAGAAAATGTTTAGTAAATTCATTCATAGGCCGGTATTTGCCATAGTGATATCGCTCGCTATTCTATTTGTTGGCGGACTGGCAATCAAGACACTGCCCACATCACAGTTTCCTGAGGTTGCGCCTCCGGTGGTAATGGTCAGTGCATCGTATCCCGGAGCCAGCGCTAAATCGCTCGCCGAATCTGTTATCATTCCACTAGAGCAGTCCATTAATGGCGCCTGGGGCATGAGATACATGACCTCCGACGCCACCAGCGCGGGAGAAGCAAATATCCAGGTCGTATTTAATCCCGGCACCGATATTAACCAGGCATTGGTGCAGGTATCCAACCGTGTTCAGCAAGTAACGAACAGGCTACCGATACTCGTGCAACGTGAAGGGGTGATCATTACCCCGGTAATTCCCAGCATGCTCATGTATGTAAACCTTTACAGTAAGGATAAGAATGCCAACATGAAATTCCTGTTCAACTATGCAGGTGTTAATATGGTGCCTGAGCTGCAACGCATCAACGGCATTGGACAAGTAAGAATACTTGGCAGCCGGCAGTATGCCATGCGTGTCTGGCTGAATCCAGATCGTATGCGTGCCTATAAGGTATCACCTGACGAAGTGATGGAGGCGCTAGACGAACAAAGTATCATTGGTAAGCCCGGGCGGATCGGTAGAGGCGATAGCAAGCAGGCCGAAGCGCTTGAGTATGTGCTGGCTTATTCGGATCGTTTTAATGATCCGAAACAATATGAAAATGTCATTATCAAGGCCAATCCCAACGGTGAAATGCTCCGTCTGAAAGATCTGGCAACCGTCGCGCTGGGAAGTGAATACTATGATATTTATTCCAATATGAACGGACATCCTTCTGCAGCCTTGGTTCTAAAGCAAACCTATGGAAGTAATGCCAGCGAGGTGATTGAACAAGTTAAAGCAAAGTTGGATGATTTGAAGAAAACGTTTCCTCCGGGAATGGATTATGAAATCAGCTATGACGTTTCCAATTTCCTTGATGCTTCTATCGAAAATGTTGTTCATACATTGAGAGATGCCTTTATTTTGGTGGCGCTGGTAGTATTTGTATTCCTGGGTGACTGGCGCTCTACCCTTATCCCAACGTTGGCTGTTCCGATATCGCTGATAGGAGCATTTTTATTCATGCAGTTTTTCGGACTTACCATCAACATGATCACGTTGTTCGCACTTGTACTGGCCATTGGTATTGTGGTGGATAATGCGATTGTGGTGGTGGAGGCCGTGCATGCCAAGATGGCAGAGGAGAAGCATCTGTCGCCTTATAATGCAGTACAGAAAGTGTTGAGTGAGATCAGTGGTGCCGTTATCGCCATTACCCTGTTAATGACAGCCGTGTTTGTTCCCGTAACATTTATGACTGGTCCTGTTGGTACATTTTACCGGCAATTTTCCATTACCATGGCATCTTCCATCGTTCTTTCAGGTATTGTGGCACTTACCGTTACACCTGTTCTTTGCGCGATTATCTTGAAGAACAATCACGGAAAACCAAGGAAGAAAACATGGCTGAACCGATCTCTCGACAGTTTTAACAGTGGGTTTGAAAAGATCACAGAAAAATATGTATGCGCTGTTAAAAGCTGATTGCGCATCGAAGATCAGTTACTGTAGGTCTATTCGTAGTATTTGCGCTCGGAATATTTGGAATAGCGAGACAACCTGCCTTCTGGGTTTATTCCAAGCGAGGACCAGGGCATGCTTTATGCCATTATTCAAACACCTCCAGGCTCTACGTTGGAAAGGACCAATGATCTATCTAACAAACTGGTAGAAATTATTAATAAAGTAGAAGGCATAAAATCTGTTTCTTCCATAGCGGGTTATGAAGTACTTACGGAAGGAAGGGGATCGAATGCGGGAACCTGTCTTATCAACTTAAAGCCCTGGTCTGAACGCGAACATACAGTAAGCGAAATCATTTATGAATTGGAAGAAAAAGCTAAGGCTATTCCCGGTGCAACCATAGAGTTTTTCGATCCTCCGGCTGTACCAGGATTTCGGAGCCGCCGGTGGTTTTTCTCTGCAGTTGCTGGATAAAACCAATAGCGGTGACTATCTCCAGCTTGAAAAGGTGACCAATGAATTCATGAATGAACTGAGAAAGCGTAAAGAGATCACAGGTTTATTTACCTTCTTCAGCGCCAACTATCCGCAATATGAAATTGAGATCGACAATCAGTTGGCAATGCAAAAGGGAGTTACCATTGGTAACGCAATGAACACACTTTCTATTTTTGTAGGAAGTACTTATGAGCTTGGGTTTATCAAATACCAACGCTTTTTCAAAGTGTTTGTGCAAGCTGCTCCCGAGTACAGAAAGCTTCCTTCCGATGTGCTGAATCTGTGGGTAAAAAACGATCACGGCGATATGGTTCCCTTTTCGGCTTTCATGAAAATCAAAAAGACGCAGGGAGCCAATGAAATTAACAGGTACAATATGTACAATACTGCTGCTATCAGAGGAGGTCCGTCACGAGGCTATCAGCAGTGGTGAGGCAATTAAGGCTGTTCAGGAAGTCGCAGCAAAAGCACTTACCCAATGGATTTGATATCGACTGGGCTGCGCTTTCATACGATGAAACGCGACGTGGAAATGAAGCGATCTATATCTTCGTCATCGTATTGGTCTTTGTTTATTTAGTTCTTGCCGCGCAATACGAAAGTTTTATCATACCATTGGCAGTTATTTTTTCTCTGCCTGCAGGGGTCTTCGGATCGTTCCTGTTGGTTAAAGGCATGGGGCTGGCAAATGACATTTATGCGCAGGTGGGATTGGTGATGCTCGTTGGTTTGCTTGGAAAAAATGCGGTATTGATCGTAGAGTTTGCCGTTCAAAAACAACGACAGGGAGCGACGGTTCTCGAAGCAGCGATTGAAGGAGCCAGGGTACGTTTTCGCCCGATCCTAATGACTTCCTTCGCGTTCATTGCAGGATTAATTCCGCTTGGTCTTCGCGCATGGCGCTGGTGCCATTGGTAATCAGACCATCGGCTCATCGGCGCTTGGCGGTATGTTGTCTAGGAACCATTTTCGGGGTTATTATCGTCCCGGCTTATACTATCATCTTCGGTACAATGGCTGAAGGACGAGCAGCTGATCAAAGATGAAGATGAAGAACCGTCTGACCGAAAACTTTGTCCATACAGTGGACAATTTCCCACAATCAAAAGACAGTGACGAAAATGAGCAATAAGAAGAATATTGATGTACGTGGGAATAAGTTGTTTATCCCTGCTATACACCGCCTGTACAGGACCATCGTTGGTTCAGAGAATTAGAGAATAAAACCGTTCCTGCAAGTTTTTATGACTCACAGGATACTATCAATACGGCAAAGGTCAAATGGAAAGAATTTTTTTACCGATCCATACCTTGCTGGCCTTATTGATTCAGCACTGAGAAACAATCAGGAGTTGAATATCATTCTGCAGGAAATCAACATTGCCAAAAATGAAGTGAGGGCAAGGAAAGGGGAGTATCTGCCATTTGTTGATATAAAGCTGGCGCAGGAGTTGAAAAGGTGGGCAAGTATACAAGACCGGGCGCTGTTGAAGAAAATATTGACATTCAACCAGATGAGAAATTTCCTGAACCATTGCCGGATTTTGTTATAGCTGCTAATCTTTCATGGGAAGTTGATATATGGAGAAAGCTTCGGAATGCAAAGACAGTCTGCTATGCTTCGATATCTGTCTACTGGTGAAGGCAAAAATTTCATGGTTACCCAGTCTGATTGCTGAAATCGCCAATTCGTATTACGAATTGATGGCATTGGATAATCAGCTGGAGATTCTGAAAAGAAACATTGAGATTCAACAGAATGCATTGGAGATCGTAAAACTTCAGAAACAAGCTGCCAAGGTCACAGAGCTGGCCGTGCGTAGGTTTGAAGCAGAGGTGTTCAAAAATCAAAGCCGGCAGTTCTACATCGCGCAGCAAATCATAGAAACAGAGAACAGGATTAATTTTCTGGTAGGTAGATTCCCTCAGCCAGTACTAAGAAATTCTCAAACTTTCATTGATTTAGTTCCTGGATACGATTCATGCCGGTATCCCTTCACAACTGTTAGAAAACCGGACCGATATCAGGCAAGCCGAGCTTGATCTGGCTGCATCGAAGCTTGATGTTAAAGTAGCAAAGGCAAATTTTTATCCTCCGATTGAGTATTTCCGCTGGAATAGGCTTTCAGGCATTTAATGCAGCTTTTTTAATTCAGCTAAACCGGAGTCTTTGCTTTATTCACTTGCGGGAAATCTGATGCAGCCGTTGATCAACAGGAACGCGATCAAAGCATCTTATTATAGTGCGAATGCAAGGCAGATCCAGGCGGTTTACGACTATGAACGCACCATCTTAACGGCCTACATTGAGGTTGCCAACCAGCTGTCCAATATTAGTAACCTGGAAAAAAGCTATGATCTTAGAGCACAACAGGTGCAGACGCTTACCCAATCGATTGATATTTCAACGCGCCTCTTTAAATCAGCAAGGGCGGACTATATGGAGGTGCTGCTGACCCAACGTGATGCACTGGAATCAAAATTTGAACTTATTGAGACCAAAAAGCAGCAGATGAATGCCGTGGTCAATATGTATCAAGCATTAGGTGGCGGATGGAGATAATTGTGACGACTGACATAAGGCTGTTGCAAAAATTCATCCGACAATTATTTCACGCGGAGGTAGAAGTAGGAAGGAACGTTATTTCTCGCAGACATGAAACGCTATGAGTTTTACGCCAAACATAAGACCAATTATCGCCCGGCCATAAATCCGGTCTTTTACAAAAGAAACTGGTGGCAAATTGTTTTGCTCACGCTGGCCGCTGTTTTGATCGAGCCTTTTATCCTATATAAATACCGAAGAACCGTTCCGTTCTCGCTTAGCGATTACCTGCAAGTATTGGAGTATTGCTCCCTGATCGCTGTTCCTGTTATTTCATTTCTTCTATGGGTCAACTGGCGAGAGTCGATAAAGCAAAGCAGGGGCTACATTTGGGTGGGGAAGTTTGAAGTAATAAAAAAGCAATCGTCACTTGTGTTTTTTTATTTGCTGCTCGCGCCTGGAAACGGGAAACTCAGAGTGGAACGACGCCTGTTCGAGAGAACGCGTGTAGGGGATTTCATCCTGATTCGCAGGAATGCGCTTGGAAATATTGAGGAGATAAAAAAAGTTAACGATCTCTCAAGTCGACTAGCAAAAACCGGGGCCAAGGCCTTTTTTTAAAACTTCAGCAAGAATCGGGTTTTCATACATCTCATGCACCTATACTTTTGAGTTCATCAATAAGTAAAAAGTTATGAAAACACAAAAAGAAGTAACCAACAAAGAAATTGTTGGAAGATGGTTTGCCAATTTTTGGGGAGAAACATGCGACCTGAGTATCGTAGATGAGATCGCATCTCCAAACATGTTGCTGCAATATTCGTTACACGAGCCTCGGCATGGACACAAAGACATCAAAGCGTTTATGACGGATTTCAGAGCTGCATTTCCGGATTTGAAGTTTTGGGGCGCTGCCGATCTTATTGCAGAGGGTGATTACGTGGTGGGTCGTTGGGAAGGCGGCGGCACACATACAGGACCGGCTTTCACCGATTTTCTTGCAGGGTCATTGCCACCATCAACGGGTAGAAAAATGCATTTCACCGGGATGACGGTATTGAAGTTAGAGAACGGAAAAATTATTGAAGAAATTGGTCTTGATGATGGTGTTACAGCGTTAACGCAGTTAGGACTGATCAAATCGTCGAATTGATTGCAGCAAAGAAAAAGTTAGGGTATACCTAACTTTTTCTTTTTTGCCAAGATATCATCAGGATAAAGTCACGCCTTCACTGCGTCTGGGGCACCTTCAAAATGGCGATGTTTTCCCGCCAGCCTACCTAGCATCAGTGCTATGGGAAATAACACCTTCTTCACAAACATCGGAATATCGGAGAGGTCAAACTCCGTTTTATATTTCGATTGAAGGTAAGCGCCATCAAAGGCTGACGGTGCTTTTCCACCATTGGCTTTAGTGGAACGGTATATCTCCGTGAGGAAGTATTCCAGGTTATATGCCGGGTTCACCCAACCCTTGCAGACGAGAAGGTCTTCGCCTGCGTTCCAAAAACGATGCACTTCACCTCTTCTGAACGTAACGGTTTCGCCTGGGCCATGAAACGTTGGCTGTTGCCCGGCAACCTGGGCGCCGATCCTGCCCTCTATCACGGTGAGGCTTTCGTCTTGCAGGTGATGAACATGCATCGGTGGTCCCGCACCCGGACGAACCCTGTTTTCCAATTCCAGTATACCGCCTTTTCCATTGTCGTTAAACCTTAGAAAGGTGATTTGTTCTCCGGCACCATTGTCGATCGTATGGGGATAGGAGTATTTCATAGCGCTAGTTTCTTTGATGTAGTTATTAATATCATCAATGCAAGAACGGCGTTAACGGCACAGATGGCGCTTCTAAACCAGTTCATGGTTGACCATTGTTCCCATGCCAGTCGAATGGCATCCATACTTGTTTCTATAGGTGCTGCAAAAAGGATCTCATTTCTCGGATAGAAATATCCGAAGGTCAGCACATCGGCCAGGATTGCAAGCACCAGCGATCCGAGGGCAAGATAACGTTCATTGCCAAATTTCCAGCAGGCGATCACTGCGATCAGAGCCAACACCTGATTGAGGGGAGAAATTATTCTAAAAAAATTGCCAGGATTGACGACTGCAAAGTATTGCCGTGCCACCAGTAGTGAGTTGGGCAGGTCTGCGCCCCAGTTAGGTGCGTCAATCAGTGAATTGTATAGATTGACAAAGAGGATCCCTGCGGCCGTTGCTGCTGAGAGTCCCAATAAAATCGAACGAATCATGGTTTTGTAGGAGTTTTGTTGTGATATTTGGACAATGACCTAATTAACGCTGGTTCTAACAAAAGGTTAGGGCATTGACCTAATTTTTTTATGGAGAGTAAATCGCCTACCGAAAAGAAAATCGTTGAGACCGCACTGAAAATGTTCAATGAATCCGGTATTGAATATGTGGGTATGCGTGAGCTTGCCGCAGCGCTGGAGATGAGAGTCGGAAACCTCACCTATTACTTTCCTACAAAAGATGACCTGGTGAACCGGCTTTCCCTCAACCTTGCTGAAGATAACAACAAGACGATCGTCCCTGTAGAGCAAGTAACGATGAAATTATTTTTCGAAATGCTGCGGCAGGTATTTCGAAACCACATCAATTATCGCTGTCTCATGCTGAGTTTTGTTCATATCATGCAACAAAATCCCATCATCGCGAAACGGTACAGCAAGATCCAGTCAGCGCGAAGCGAAACATGGTCCACCAACATTCAAGCACTTAGAAAAGGAAAATATATTTCAGCCGATACGGGCGAAGTTGACTTCCTGGTCTCAACAATCTCGCTGGTTGCCAGGTTCTGGATCTCGGAGGCTGCCATATCCTTTAAGCATCTGACGGAAGATCAGCAACTGCAACACTACATCAGGATGATCGCCCGGATCTTTCTGCCTTTCGCCACGGCAAAGGGAAAGCGGGACCTGGAGGAGTTACTAAAGGGATGAGACACGACGCGCAGTTAATGAAGCGCCCGGTGTCGTCTTGCTATCAGACAACCTAAGTTGCGTCATAAACCTGATATGTAACTAAAGATGAGTCTATATCTAACTCACAGTCATTCGAAACCTTTCCCCATTTAAAGATTTGTAGAGGTAAAACCACACCACCGTTCGTCATTGACAGCACACACGAAACGAATAACCAAGAAAATACTATGGCATATTTCTTGGCCTCTATAAGGAAAATTAAATTTATGAAAACCCTATTGACTATAGCTGTCACCATTTTGTTGGCACTACCAGGAGTTGTTGCACAAAGTAAATACACGAGCAACAAGGGATTTGTTTCATTCTTCTCGGAGGCACCAGTAGCAAATGTCGATGCGAAGAACACAAAGGTTAAAGTTGAATTGAATACTTCAGATGGTGAAGTGACTTTTGATATGGCGATGAAAGATTTCGAGTTTAAGAACAAGAAAATGGGCAGAGATGCCAGGAGGAAATATCTGGAGACAGAGAAATTTCCGAAGGCCGGGTTTAAAGGAAAAATCGAAGGCAAAATTGATTATGATAAAGCCGGCACTTATAAGGTTGAGGCGACGGGCAAATTAAAGATCCATGGAGTCGAAAAGAATGTAACCGAAAAGGGAACTGTTGTTGTTTCAGATGGGGGAGGGATCAAGCTTCAGAGTGAATTCAGTGTTGCCCTGGCGGACTACAAAATCGAAACGCCGAAAATCCTAGGTCAGGAAATGACAGCAGACAAGGTTCTGATAAAAATTGAGGCGACGTTGACCAAGGGGGCGAACGCTGTTGCTTCAAAAAAGAAAAACAAATGATCTTCTCAGGTACCCATCCTGTAAGATCACTCGCCCGCTTCTTTCGGCAAGTTGGTAGCGGCCTAGTGGCATTTTTTTTAGTCGTACTTCCAGCTCATTCTCAAAAAACAGATTCTTGTTTCGCTGGCGTGTTTATTACCCAGGATGATTTTATAAATAATCGGCTGTCATATAAAATAAACACCGCTGACAAAGATCATAAATTGAGTTTCACTTTTCCAGCCGACTTTACACTTACGTTGAAGATTACGACTCCGGATACTACTTTCAAATTTGTTCCGGGATCCATTTATGGATATTCTGAATGCGGAAACGCGTACCGATTTTACCCAGGTGGAAAGGAATTGAACGCACAGGAGGATTTTTATAAAATTGAAGAAGCCGGTGGCTTGATCCTATATTCCTCCGTATTTGTCAGCGGTGACGAGATCTTCTATAGCGCGAGTCCTACATCTCCTATTCGTCGTCTCATCCTAAGAAATTTGAAAGAGGATTTTCGAAACTATCCTGATTTTATTGCGAAAGTCGAGAAAATGAAACGGAGACTTGGGGACCGCGATGAAAATGGATTCCTTATTATGGATCTTTATGAGGAAAGTGTAAGCGCGACAAATTAGATGGCACATCAATTTTTTGATGTGGAGCATGATTGTTATGATTGCAACATCTTTTGTTGTCTGGCAGATGTTTGCAGATCAAGCCGCTCCTGCCCAACCGGGTTTGACGTCGTACTTCATCCATATTGGTAACAAACTCAACACACTTGTTATGAGAGTACCTTCGCTGTATTTCACAACGTTTTTTGGAGGAAGCATGCTACTAATGTTAGATCACTTCATCAACAAGCGCAGAGATAGGAAGGCTAAAACTTAAGTTAGCTCGAGCCAAAATTTAAGTCCATCTTCTTCATACTTACTGTGATCAACAAGCTTTCGCATAGCAGAACGAATTGGTCCCATTTATCGAACTAGCCAGTATTGACCAGCAAAATTTTCATAATATTGTATAACCGCTTAAGCGGATAAAATATAATAAGCATTAAAAGATATGGCTACCGTGAATTGGCAAGAAGAAATCCAACCTCTTCTGGAGAAATACAAAGGGAAGAAACACCCGCTGGAGTACCGCAGCACGTATGAGCTGCTGGTGATGGTGGTGCTCTCAGCGCAAGACTCTGACGCGCACATCAATAAAATCGCACCTGAATTTTTTAAGGTGTTCCCGGATATGAAAGCTTTGTCCACAGCAAAGGACAGCGATCTGTTTCCGCTGATCGGCAAGGTGCGCAACTTCGGCAATAAAACGAAGTGGCTGATGACACTGGCGGCAACGATCAAAGAGGATAAGAACATCCCGAAAACAATGGAAGCGCTAACTGCCCTGCCGGGTATCGGAAGGAAATCCGCTAACGTGATCATGCGCGAGTCGGGCGTGAAAGCGGAAGGAATTATGGTTGACCTTCATGTGGTAAGAGTAGCGCCTCGTTTGGGCATAGCTACCGGCACAGATCCAAAAAAAATAGAAAAACAAATGATGGAAGTGCTGGATCCCAAAGATTGGGGCGAGACCGGTATGGCGATCTCCTTCCTCGGGCGCGAAACCTGCCGTCCAACGAATCCCAAACATGCAGAATGTGTGATGAAAAATTCATGCGCCTATTTTAAGGCGCTGCAGTAGTTTTGCGATTTTTTTTTCTGGGGTGAAGTTCGCTTGGTTTCGAGTGTACACGATCTGAGGATAATCGTGTTTGATGGCGTCGGACAATACATTGGGGCTAACTTCGTGTCCCATATCTATCTTGCTGACGATCCTGAAGATCTTTTCGGAGTCTTTATAAAATCTGTCATAGCTATTCGCTTAACTTGTCCAATTTCGCACGGAGGCGTTCGCATACGGATTATAGACACTCGAAATCTCCGCCCGATTGATGTTTTTTCAGCTGGCACGGAATTGCATGAGAGTAAAGGGATGAAAAAAACATCGCTGTTCCTCGTTATTGCCATTACTACTGCTGTTTGCAGCACGTGTACAGGTCAGGCTATTGATAAAGATGAAGCGTTTTCAACTGAAGCGCCTAGTGAAAAGCCTAAATCAAAAGCTCAATGAGATCTATATCTTCCCAGATAAATCCCAAGAGATATCTGCATATTTAAACAAGCAACTGAAAAACGGTGCATATCGGAAGATTAAAGATCGGAGTATTCTGGCAAATAAACTTTATGAGGATATACAGTCAGTTCATCACGACGGGCACTTGGGTGTCTCGTATGATCCCAATTTCGCACGTGATTTGCTGAAACCAAGATCACCAGGCCCACGCATTTCAGATACTACCGCAATACATGAAGCAAGAGTGAGTAACTTCGGCTTCACCAATTCGAGTATTCTTGATGGCAATATTGGATACATCAAGTTCTCGCAATTCAATGGCTTTGTGGAAGAGTCAATGCCCGTGCTTACTTCGGCATTTCGTTTCGTTTCAAATACGAAAGCGATCATCATCGACTTGCGTGAGAATGGAGGTGGCAGTCCCTGGATGGTTGCACGTATAGCCAGCTTCTTCGTTCAGGATAAAACCAGACTCAACGACATTTATGAGCGTGAAAATAACAAGACTGTCCCGTTTTACGCTGAACCCGAAAAGGCAAACAACTTTAAACTCTCTCAACCGCTGTATGTTCTCACGAGCAGACAAACCTTTTCAGCTGCTGAAGATTTTGCGTATGCCATGCAGGTGAACAAACGCGCATTGATTGTGGGTGATACCACGGGAGGTGGGGCTCATCCTACGACATCTGTTCCGATCGGACAAGGATATGTCGCGAACATTCCCTATGCGCGTTCAATCAATCACATTACAAAGACGGACTGGGAAGGCACAGGCGTGCGGCCAGACATTGCGATCTCTTCTGAACACGCTTTGAAGGAAGCTCAGATGCACTTCCTCAAGAATAGCTTGTCATCTGCTTTTGGCCAGGGTGAAAGATTAGTGATTGCCTGGGCGATGAACTATCTTAAAATGCCGCCACACGAACTCACGCTTGATAAAACGTCGCTGGATGATTACAGCGGAAAATTCAAAGACTTTCAGTTCTCTGTTCGCGACGGTAAGTTGTACTGTGTGGGACGTGGAGGAGGCAAATTCTTTATGACGCCAATAGAGCACGACCTATTCCTTGGTCTAAGCTGGCTGCAGCTTCAATTTCTCCGAGATAAAGACAATCACGTCTCCAGGCTTAAGTTGCTGGGTAAAGCGGGATGGGAAGAAGTATTGGAAAGAGATCAGTGAATTCAAGACTATTTGCACGAACCGTTTCGCGCAACGGCGACGTGTATTTCCTCAAGCTTGTCACGCTTGCTGTGGCTTTCGCTACAAGCATTCTGGTGATGCTTTTCTCGATCCACGAGTTTGGATATGACACGCATTTTAAAGACGCGAAACGAGTGTTTCGACTGCTTGGTCGCAACACGGACAAAGATTACTCTGGTAATAGATTGTCGGGGTCGATTCCTCCAGGCATCTTGCAAAGCATCAACAAGCAACTCAGGGACGATGTTATCTCGTCTCGCGTTAAGGCACTGAACGATGTGAGCGCTATTGTGTCCGGTAAAACATTTTACAACCAACGAATATATGCAGCAGACCCAACTATTGGCAAGATCTTCCCCTTTGAAGTCGCAGATGGAGACATCAATAGCTTTATTGAATCACATGGTGCTGTTGCAATGCTGTCCAGTCGTACAGCGTCACGATATTTTGGGAATCGGCCGCCAATAGGTAAGACAATCCGATTAACAACCTTTGGTGACACGCTTAGTGTTGCTGTGGTTGCTGTATTCAATGATTTCCCATCCAACACCCATGAAGACTTTGACTTCTTTATCCGCTATGACTCATCGGCAATTGCTGCGCTAAATTTTGATACTGATCGGACCAGTGCCTACATACGACTTTCACCTGAGAAGATCACACCACCGTCGCTGGCGGGAATCAAAAATGGTCATATAGAATATTTATTTCAACCTATTAAAGAGATATACTTCGGTCCCCGGGTCATATATGAGGAGGCTCGACACGGAGACATGTACAGTATTGTGATTCTCATTTGTATCGTATCACTCATCTTCCTGCTGGCACTTGGCAGTTTTGTCAACCTATCGACAATCACGCTGCCATACCGATCAAAGGAGATCGCAGTAAAGAAGCTTGTTGGCATAACACAGCGGCAGTTGCTGCTTCAATTTGTTTATGAATCACTTACACTCACAAGTGTGTCGTTGCTATTGGGTGTGATGATCCTTCTTGCTACGGGTCATTATGTGAGCGAGCTGTTAGGTATGAATATTGCGCATATGATGATCAATACCAATCCGGCCTTTCTAGGATTCGTCGTATTGATGGTCTTCACTGTGGTGGTGTCTCCGGTCTTTATGGTCATTCGCTTTATTCGCGCTACGCCCACACGTCTTTTAAGTACTGACACCATCACATTCCCACGATTCAAAAGAATAGTTACCATTGTACAATTTGGTGTGAGCATATTTCTCATCATTTCGTCTATCGTGGTCAGGCGCCAGATCAATTATTCTCTGCTGAAGGAGCCCGGGCAAAATAACGACCAGATCGTTTATACTGCTTGTCCTGCAAATATTGCCGATAGTGCTATTTATAGAATGGAGACGGGGTGGCGCGACAAGAATCCGAAGGTTGTCGATGCGATGGCAGTATCACAACTTCCAGGTCATTTAGAACGCAAGGACGCGGGTTCTGATCTTTTTGTGCTTCAGGTAGACCCCAACTTCAAAGACTTTTTTCACCTCGATATGCGTGAAGGGAGATGGTTTATAACGAGTGACGATGACGCTGTCATAGTAGTCAACCAAATGGCACTTAAAAAGATGCCCAAAGTCGGTCGAGGCGTTATCGGTGTAGTTCAGGACTTCAGCAGTTCCATGAATCAACCAGAACAGCCGGTGAAGATCACACTTGCAAAGGACAGTAAGTATAACTGGATATGCGTTCGCGTACTCGAAGTAGATATCCGTAGCACGATGCATTGGATTGAGAAAAAAATGGCTGAAAAGCGTTCTTATGGAAGCGTGTATTTCCTCAATCCACACTTTGAATCATGGCTAACTTACCAGGATCAGTTGAATGCATTGTCGGGTATCCTGACCCTGATCTCTGCGTTATTGGCGGGTTGTTCGATCTATGGACTCACGGTAAGTCTGGTGCGCGACAAGTTGAAAGAGATTGCTGTTCACCACTTGTTTGGCGCTAGAACAGCCGATGTCACACGTCTACTAGCGCTTGGACTACTTAAACAAATGCTGATGGCCGTTGTTTTCTTTGGACCTGTGACTTATATATTGCTTACCGAACTACTTAAGACATTCGTATACGCCACAAAAATCTCCTGGGTAGATCCTGTGTATCCAATTGCATATTGTCTCGTTGTGATCATTGGACTATGTGCCTATCAAGCGTTCAGCCTGAATCGAAGTGATTTCGCGTCGGCACTCAAAGGAAGAAGTTAGCCAGTTGGGGTTGTGCTGCCAATTGTGATCCGGTTTCCTCGTCGCTGGGACCATTCGTGTAATCTTCCATGATCAAAAGGAGTAATGGACTAACTTTTTGCTTCCATACCATTTCGGATAAAAGTATGAAAAATCTAGGCCTGGCTTTTCTGCTGTTGGCAGCTGCTGCTGCAACAGCGCAACAGTCGAAGAGCATCAAAAAGACCAACAAGACGTCTGACTTCATTGTGATTGGATACATTCCGGGCCGAAGTGTTGATACGGCTGCCATTCAATTTGACAAACTCACGCACATCAATTTTTCGTTCGCTATTCCGGCAAAGAACGGAGGTGGTCTGGATGCACTCAGAAACTGGGATAAGCTGATAGGTCTGGTGAAGAAAGCACATCAAAACAACGTAAAAGTGTTCATCTCTGTCGGAGGATGGAGTGTCGGCGATGCACCTGGCGATGACAGCCGGTTCCATAGGATGGCGGCATCCCAGGAAGAACGTAACTATTTTGTCAGCAACGTCATGGAACTGGTGCGGCGGTTCAACCTCGACGGAGTTGACATGGACTGGGAATATCCCGATATAGAAAACCGCTCGGCGGAAGACAATGTCCTGCTCATGAAACAACTTGGCGATTCGCTGCACGCAAAAAATAAAAAGCTCACCGCTGCTGTTGTTCACTATGGCAACCAGGGAGAGGGAACAAAAAAGGAAATATTCGCGATCGTGGACTGGCTGAATCTCATGACGTATGACGACGACAAAGGGCAGTACATACCTCATTCGCCGTATAGCCTGGTCGAGAGATCCGTGAATTATTGGATCAAACAACGCGGCCTCCCCCCTGAAAAAGCAGTGCTGGGACTTCCATTCTACGGCAAGCCACGAGGTAAGCTTTCTCACTACAAAGACCTCGTAAAGGCAGGCGCCGATCCTTACGGAGATCATTACGATTCCGTCTACTATAATGGAATCAATACCATTAAATCAAAAACACAATTTGCTCAGAAAGAAAAAATGGCCGGCGTGATGATATGGGAGATATCACAGGATACCAATGACCAGTATTCACTTTTGAAAGCGATAAACGATGCCGTGAAGAAAGATTAATATCCGGACAAACTCTAGGAGGCCAGATGATGAGATATTCACCTGAAGATCATAATTTACAACACCTCAATGATAACCCTATGAAAGCGTTTCTTACCCTATTCTTGCTAGCCACTGGCTTTTGCCTGTCAGCACAAAAAGTAGATAACCGGTATTTTGAACTTCGGATATACTACGCCTATCCCGGCCGGCTGGATGCGCTGCTCGAACGCTTTCAAAATCATACGACCAAGATCTTTGAAAAACACGGAATGGAGAACATTGGTTACTGGGTTCCCGTCACGAACGATCAGAACACTTTATATTATATACTGGCTTATCCCAGCAAAGAAGCCCGGGACAAATCCTGGGCTGCATTTTCAGCCGATCCTAACTGGAAGGAAGTTCAAACCAAGTCGGAAGAGAGCGGAAAGATCGTCGATTCCGTAGCCTCCGTATTCATGAACATTTCTGAGATCATGCCAAAGATCAAACCGGGCTCCGGCAACGGCAGGGTATTTGAGCTAAGGACTTATACATGTTTGCCTGGCAGACTTCCAAATCTCATCACGCGATTTAAAGACCATACGACGAAGCTTTTCGAAAAACACGGAATGGAGAACATTGTCTACTTTACAAGCATAGAAAAGGATGGTGCTCAGCCGAAGCTGGTTTATCTCCTTGCTCACAAAAGCCAGGAGGAAGGTACGAAATCATGGGCTGCGTTCAGAAGCGACCCTGTTTGGGTTGAAGCAAGAGATGCATCTGAAAAAGATGGAAAGATTGTTGAAAAGGTGGAGTCTATTTATATGAAACCGACAAGCTTTTCGAAGATCAGATAGTAATGGAAATTATGAATTATTAGGTATGAATTGTCTGTCGAGGCCTGAATAGCGTTGACCGAATTGTTGGGGATTCAAACAGGTACCTTGATTCACTTCAACCATCACACACGCCAGAACCACATGAATAAAAACCTGTTTGGAAGGTTGGGCAGCCCGGCATCTTAATTTCATGAAACTTTATTTTCTCTTCTCGAGGTCTCCTCTTATCACCGCTTTTCATGATCATTAAGAAACTCGCTGTCCCATTCATTAACGAAAAGCTGCTTCAACAAGTAGAACATTGCTACATCGCCACTGCGGCTATCTCCGAGGCTGGATTCGACTTTATCCGAACCCGTATCCCAACGAAAACCAAAATGGAAATCCTCACGGGACTGGAGGTGCCCACTTCACCCGCTGTACTACAAAGGATCTGGCGTAACTATCAGGGACGCATCACGCTGAACATTTATACACGCAACGACTTTCACGCCAACGTGTACATTTTCGACTTGCCGTATCGGAAGTCAGTTGCTTTTATAGGCTCCGGCCACTTCACGCTCGAGGGGATTAAGGACAGCGAGGAACTCTTTTACAAGATCAGTGACGCGAAAGAAATTGAAAATCTTAAATCATGGTTTATCGGCTATTATGAATTCGCACAGCCGCTCACGGAAGCACTCATTGCAGAATATGAGTGGCGCTATCCTGCGATGAAGCAACGAGACTATGCATCACGACTGGAAAAGAAGCAATTCCTTGCGCTCACTACTGCGGGCTTTAGTTGGGATCAAATCAAGTTCAGGCAACAATACTTCAAGAAAGAAGATTACCTCGCGTTCAGCAGCGGTAAAGCGCACTTCACTGCACCCGAACTTTATGCTGAACGCGTGAGCGTGCAAAACAAATTTATAGCGCTTCATGAGTTGATAAAAGATGACCTCCGGAAATTGGGACTTCACGCAAATTCAGATCCGGATTCCACTGTAAGTAGCCCCGATCCGTTCCATCATGCTGATAGCCAACTGCGCAGCATGTGGTTGGCCTATGGCCGCAGCGCAGCCGAGTTGAAAAAGTATGACGAAGCAACAACACTTGCTGATCTGATGCATGTACAAATCATGCTCAGCCAAAAGGATGTGGGTATTTACCTGGTGGCGGGGACTCCCCGCAAAGGCAAAGTCGATCGTGAATATTTGAAGAACAGGATGAACGATGTTGAATACCGGAAACAGATGTTTACCCTACTGAGCGGACTAAAGGCGGGCTATTGGATCGAGGTGGCATGCGAACGAAAAAACACAGACACCTTTCCGACAGAAGAAACACTATGGGAATTTACAAAAGCCGATCAGTGGATGTATTTTGATTTTATAATAGGCAGAAATTATACACCTGACGCGGTTGAAATAAGCAATGACAACATTGCGCCGTCCATCGTGAAGGAATTGGACAAATTATCGTTGGTGTTCCGGCACATGAAGGCGCCGGAACAACCCCGACTACCATCCGGACGGACTTTAAGCTGATCGTTGATGTTAATAACAAGTGATTGTATAAAATGAATATATTTCGCTGATGCTACAGCCGGAACAAATGCGTGGATAACGCATTATTTATGACATGAGATATCGGGTTTACGTGATCGAGCTTTCAAAAAAAGTTTTTACGGAAAACACAAAATTCCGTGCTGCTAATCCGCAATTCAATGGTGTTCTCCAGTGTCTTTATGTAGGCATGACGAGTAAGACTCCCGCAGAGCGATTTCTGCAGCATAGAACCGGATATATTAATAAAAAAGGTCACAAGCTATCCGCCAATATTGTGCTGAAATACGGAACATATTTACGGCCGAGTTTATACGATCATATCAACTTGAAACCGATGACAAGGGAACAGGCTTTGGTAATGGAAGAAAAACTTGCATGGGACCTGAGGAGACAAGGGTATGCAGTTTGGTTCAATTAATTGATGAAAACTTCTGGGGTCGCATAGGCAAGGCGACCACAGGGTAATTCAGGCTCGATCTAAAAGGAGGAGTCTGTTTTTATAACCGACAAACTTCCCGAAGATCAGATAACCGCAAAGCCGCAAAGGAATTCAGAGATTGTTCAATTTTAAAAGACCTCTTTCATGGCCGAAAGAATAATACTATTCAAAACTTTGAACTCCCCGGCGTCTGGCGGTAGACCTACAAGACAGTGAATCTGACCGGCAAAACAATGATGCCACACTTTCACACCTGCCTCACGGAGTTTTTCGACGTAAGCCATCTCTTCGTCTCTTAGTATATCAAATTCCGCTGTGATCATTACCACGGGCGGTAATCCATTAAAGTCCTTTGCAAGTATTGGCGCGAATTCAGGATTACTGAAGTTTTCCTCATCGCAATACGTTTTCTGTGCAAACAAAATGAACTCCTTCGTTTGAAAATACTTGCTCCCGTATTTATCATATGATGGATATTTTGACTGGTGAACTGGATTGTCGACGGAGGGGCAATTCAATATCTGCAATTTGATTTTTGACGCCAGTCCATTGCGTTTTGCCTTTTGACAAACTACGGTGGCCAGGTTGGCGCCAGCGCTTAACCCAGCGATCACAAAATTGTTAACGTTACCACCATACTTTTCTCCATTACTTATCAACCATTTAAATGAGTGATATGCATCATTCACAGCTGTCGGAAACCTATGTGCCGGGGCTATTCGATAATCTGTCGCGAACACGATCGCGTGCAGGTCCTTCGACATTTTCCAGGCATCATACTTCATGAAAGACAAGAACGGTGTTACAAATCCTCCCGGATGAAAGTATAGGACCGTGGGCACATCGTTTTCATGGGTCGCGTTGAAAATATAGATTGGTATGCTGTCTGAAGTTATCCTTACGATGGTCAAGTCCTCAATGGGATACAATTCGTCGTGGTCAAGCTTATCCTGTTTGGCCTGTTCGATTGATGTCCTATCCAGTTTTGGTTTCAGGTCACCGATCTTAAGCAAAGATTCCGCAACCTGCGGATCAAGTTTACCGGTATCGCATGTTTGGCAGATAGCTGCCAAATCAATAATGCTCAGCAAAGACGTTAAAAGTATTTTCATAGCGATTATGGATGATCGCTATAAAGGTCGGTTGGCAAGAGTTCTGAGTAGTGGTAAAAAAGCGACGCCTCCCTACTTTGAGAACGTTTCAGATAGACCGAACAGATTCTCCGGGGCACGCTGTTGTTCCCGGAATAAATCGTTTGGTGAACATCCGGCGAACTCTTGATAGTCCTTCACGAGATGCTGGTAGTCATGATATCCAAAGCGTAAAGCAATGTCAAGCCAGTCAATTTTCGGGTTAATCGACTTCCACTTATACGTCTCGTGCATTCGCGTCAGCCGGGCAAAGGTTTTAGGACCAACGCCCATGCGCTCCCTGAATTTGCGCTCCAGCTGGCGGGAGCTCAAACACGCGTGCCTTGCAAGCCAGTCTACAGTTGCATTGCAGTTTTGATTCAAAATGTAAGACGCTAACTTATCAACAACATGTTCCCGGGCTTTCATCCTGGAAGTAAGAAGCAAAAGCATGGTCTCAACTATCGTAATCATTTCCTGATAATCGTCCGTACTGCTCAACCGTTCAGTTACCAGTGCAATTTCAACAGACATCGCAGCGTCTGCGTCAAGGTCAGTATTTGTCAACGCAGTGAGCGGAAACCCACAAAGGCGGTGAAGAACACCTGGTTGTAATTCAATAATGACAACTAGAAAATCATTCGCTGTATGACGGTTCGTGCGAATAGTGTATTGATTCATTATCATCGCCCTGGGTCGTACGAGCTTTTTGTTTTCATCAACATATTCAACGACTTCCGACTGTCGTGGAAAAAACACGATGGATTGTTCAGGCCGCGCTGGGTATGGCTTAAGTGATGTTACGTTTCCATGGAAAACAAAATGTCTGATGTGGTAGCTTCTAACGAATGCTTGGAGTGCAGGCGAAGGGGCAAAGCTTTCTGATAGCATTATATCTTAATAGAGGGCAAAATCATGAAAGGTGAAATAGAGCTACACCAATTCCTAAACTCCCGCCACCCGCTTTTTATATTCCGCCAAGGCATCCTCCAGGCGCTCCTTCGCCGTGGTGTCACCAGGTACGTTATGAGAAGGATGTATGTGAAGTTTCACGCCACGGTCCGCCAGAATTTCCGCAACAGTTGTCACGGTCATCCATACGCACGTGACGAAGGCCATCGTTGACACCGGCCCTACTTTATCTCTGTGATTCTTCAGATCCACCGACGCATCGATAATAGGGGCACAGGAATCCACCACAATGTCCGCAATATCAAAAATGGTTTTACCCGTAGAATGTCTCGAAGTTTTGCCCTTTGCCGCAGCGGCAGACCCGTATGCGATTACCTTCATCCCGCGTTTCTTCGCCTCCAGTGCTACGTCTATATTCACATTGTTAATTCCGGTATGTGAGAATATCCACATTGTATCTCGCGGATCGAAATTATATCCCTTCATGATCTCAACGCCATATCCTTCCACACGTTCGAGGAAGATGAATTGATGTACGCCCATTTCACCTGTAATGCGCGTAAAGAATGTCAACGGCAGCTCGATGATCGGATGGAAGCCTACGAATCCCCCGATCCGGGGATACATTTCCTCTACCGGTATAGTCGCATGCCCGCAACCAAAGGTATGAACCCATCTGCCGGCGCCAATGCTGTCAGCCATGATCTCGGCAGCCTTCCGTATGTTCTCAAGTTGCGTTTCTTCAATGCGGGACATTACCTCCCTCGTGTTGTTAAGCCATTGTTTTGCCAGCATAGTCAGTGATTGTTAGTATTTGTAAGTTTGTTCAGTATCATTAGTGATAAAAGAGCCATGAGTATGCTCAATGTAAATGCAAATGTAGTCAGGTGTTGTATACCAAATGCCTCCGCAACAATTCCCATAATATAATTGACGATCATATTACCAGCAAGCGCAATGGAGATCACGATGCTGAAAGCCGTTCCCGACACTGCAGCGTAACGGTCGCCAACAAATCCCAGCATAACGGGATACCCTGGAGCAAGACCCGCCCCAAGCAAAACCAATCCTATAACGGCCATCATATACGACGCGGAAAATTGTAAGAACGCAGTCCCTGAGATCAATAAGATGAAGGACGCGATCAGAATGGCGGGCGGAGCGATATTTCGCAGCGCGCCAGCCATCAATACCCGTGCTATGGCCATACCCACAACATATGACGATAGAGCATACAACGCATCTCGGATAGTGACATCCGGTCTTTGCGTTAGGTATGTGGTCGTCCAGTTGTTGATGATGCCCTCAAAACTACTCTGACAGAAGAGAAAGAAGCCGATAAGCAGTATCAATTTAGTTTTGAGCAGATGCGTTACCGTGGTGAGTGAAATACCTTCTCTCTGCTTCGGCTCCGGGAAAGTAGTAATGAGAAACACGATGGCAAACAATAGCGTCAAGTATCCGACGGAAGAGACGATCACTTCGAATGAAAATTGCTTCTCAAGGACGCCGAGAATGAATGGCATTCCCAGCGCACCAATGGCAAAGAAGACCCCAAGCAGACTAAGGTTTGCTCCTTTGTTCTTCTGACTGATGTCGGCTACCAGTGCATTGGTCGATCCATTAATTGCCCCGCCACCAAGTCCGAAAAGAAATACGCAGATCTTTAGTATCGACAGAGAGGATGCGTAGGCAATACCTTCAAATCCTGCGAACATGCATAGGCACGAGAGCAGAAAAATGATCTTGTATCCATACCGGTCAGCAAACGGACCAAAAAGAAAAGTGCCTCCAAGAATGCCGAATGGAAGAATTGAAAACAGAGCTCCTGACGAAACCCTGTCAAGATTGAATTTCGCCTGAAGGCCAGGTGCTACAGCACCCAGTGTGATCAGCGATATGCCGAACAGCAACATACCCAGACAAGCAGAGGCGAAAGCCAATCGTTTGGAATACGTCATCAGTAAAGTTTCATATTTTTCAGGGCGAGGAATCCGGCGCCAAATACAGCTGCTTCTCCACCCAGTAACGAGGCCTCGAATTTTACCTGGGTAATACTGATGGGTTGAGCCCACTTTTTTGCCTCACTCATGATTTCCGGAATAAATTTAACCGCAGGACCAAATATGCCTCCGCCGAAGATGATCTTCTCAGGGTTAAAAATGCTCACCAGGTTGGCGGCCGCCATTCCCCAATAGAAGATACAGTTCCGGATAACCATTGTTGCGATGGGATCCTTTTTTTCTAAGGCGTCAAATACATGATGTGCAGTCAAGTTCTCTCCGGAATGGCCGTGCAATAGCGATGACGTTGTTTCAAGGGCCAGCACTTCTCGGGTAAATTTTTCGATGCCAGCGCCGGAGGCGTACAATTCGAAGGCTGCGTTAGGAAAATCATACTTCAAAGGTTTCGGCAATACCATCCACCCAATAGCCCCACCGATATCCTGAGAACCCCTGACGATATGACCATCGACAAGAATTCCGGCTCCAATACCGGTGCCCACGGCCAGGAAGATCGCATCCTTGCAGCCCTTTGCATTTCCCTGCCACTGTTCTCCCAACATACTGCATGTGCGGTCGCTGTCGATCGTGACGTTTCGATTGCCCGTCACTTTTCTTATTTCATCAAACAATGGGTAGTCATCCCAACCCGTAATATTCGGCGCCCATACGGTGCCGGTTTTTTGACGGCTTATCCCTGGCACAGAAACGCCGACAGCTGAGATGCCTTCGTCCTGAATATGTTTTTTAACCTCAGCTGTGATCAACCCCCCGACATCCGCGCCTTTTCTTTTATCCAGCGTAATGAACTCCCTGGAAATGACTTCACCCGATTCGGAGAATACAGCAACTGCCAGTTTTGTTCCGCCAAGGTCTAATCCAAGTACAGGCATAGTTAACCAGATTGACTTTACACCGATGATATCGGAGCAAATTAAGAATTAAAAGACTCAGAGAGACATCATATCTTTTATTGATTAGCACTGGAACCTAGCGCAGCAGCACGACCTGTCCATAGGAATGTTTGCCGAAAGTCAGTGAACTGCCGTCGGTAAAGTGCCCTTGCAAAGTCCATGTGTAGGTACCGGGCGGCATGTCGCGATCGTGATAACGGCCGTTCCAACCCTTTTCGGTTGCTTCAGTTACATCGGTAGTCCGGAACACTTCATGACCCTCTGCGCTGTATATACTAAAACGTATATCTGCAACGCCGGCAGCGCGAACACGAAACGCATCGTTAGGACCATCGCCATTCGGAGAGAACAGCGTGGGAATAAAAACGGCCTGAAGCGCGACTTCGTGCTCCAGGGTAAGGGTGAAAGTGATCACGGTTTCATCTTGCCCGCCATTTGCAGTGCCGCCATCATCGCGGATCTCAATAGTGACCGTGACTGTTCCGGAAGCGTTTTGGTTTGGCGCAAGTAACAATGTCGCAGTTCCATCAACATTGAGCGCGACTGACGGATTGGGGATCAAAGAAGGTGCGCTGGAAGAAGCTGTTACCGTTAGTGTCTGACTCTCTTCGCCCGGTCCGGGATGCAGCCCTGTAAGAGTGAGCTCTGTCGGCGCGCTGATCGTGATATCATCCAGGGGATCAACCACCGGCGCGTCATTAACCGGACTGACAGTAATGACAAAGGTTATTGGTGCGCTTTGATCTGTACCACCGTTTGCTGTACCACCATCGTCCTTTAATACTACCGTAACGGTAGCGCTACTCCATGCATCTGCTGTGGATTCAAACGTGAGCGTACCAGCGCCGTCGATCACGGGCTGTGTGGCAAACAACGACGGATTGCTGTTGCTCAGCAGAAAAACAACAGCCTGGCCGGACTCACTGAGAGGTCCGGCAGACACGTTCGCAGCCCAGCCCGTCACATTTTGTAAAGGAGCGTCTTCGGTCACCTCCAAATCGGCACCTTTTGTAAAAGATGGAGCATTATTGACAGGCGGCGCTATGGCCGTGACGATAATGGCAGTGATATTGTTTGTGACGGGCGGGCTTATCGCATCGTTTGCCGTTATGGTTAGTTGCACCGTTTCACTGTTGCCAATGGCCATGCGGCCGATCGTCGGTGCAAATACTAACTGACGAAGGGCTTGCTGAGCAGCTTCAGCGCTACCACTGAAAGTATAGTTACCTGAACCTGCGCTGATAAATCCTGAAGCGGCGAGCGACGCCGCGGTAAAACTTCCCTTGGCTGCGACGTCTATCTGAACACTCACGGCAAGCGTCTGTCCGGCATCGCGATCGGCTACCGTAATGGTAGTAAACGGAGGGATCGTCGAGTAGTCGTCGGTGCTCTGATTGGCAATCGCTCCGGCAATGACAGGAGGCAAATTATTAGGGAACCATGCGATCCTGTGATCATTTAACGAGGCAGACATGGCGTCCATGTCTCCATCACCATCTACATCTGCAGCGTAGAGTGTCATGGCGCCATCTATTCCTGTTGCAACAACGCGTGGGTTGGCAAATACACCTGCGCCGTTATTCTCATTCCAGTAAACCGTTTTCGTCACCAAAGAAGAGGATAATACGTCCATGTCTCCATCGCCATCGAAATCTGCCGCATAGACTGCTTCTCCATCCGGGTCATTCATTGCAATTGGGCGGCGCGTGAATATTTGCGAACCATTATTCTCATACCAGTTCAATTCCTGATAGTCCCATACACGGGAAATGATGTCCATGTCGCCGTCGCCATCCATGTCCGTGGCATAAATGCCACGTTCTGTTGTTTGTCCTATTGTAATAACATGAGGTGCAAATACGATAGTATGATCATTCTCATACCAGGCAACTTTACTGTCCTCATCAGAACCCACTACGATGTCCAGATCACCGTCGCGATCCATATCGACGGCGAGGATTTCGCTCCTGCCCTGAATGTTGGTCGTGATAGTTACAGGAGTAAAGTTTTCTGTTCCGTCATTCAAGTGTAAAGTAACCTTAGTGAATCCTGAAGAAACGATATCCTTGTCTCCATCTCCATCTATGTCCGCTACGCATACAAAGACTCTGTCTGTTGTCGGTATATCGTGAGGTATAAACAATTCCGACCCATTGTTCTCGAACCAGACAAGATTGCCTGCGTCCGAAGTGGACACTACGTCGATATCGCCATCGTCGTCAAGATCGGTGGGATAAATCGAAGTCGGCTCCGATGTCACGCCGACATGGTGTGCGGTAAGAGTGGGGGACCCGGTATTTTCGTACCAGTCAATTTTACCATCACCGGTGGAAGAAGAGATCAGATCCAGATCACCATCTTGATCCACATCAATCGCATATACGCAATATGCAATAAAGGCATCTGTTGTTACCGGTGGAATATTTACAAAGGAGGGCACTACTGCGGCAGAAGCCACGGTAAACTTCCAGGTATATCCATGTGCCAGCCCAACGCCAGGGGTGACTGTAACAGTAATTACTTCACCGGCTTTGAAGTCGTGAGCCGGGTCGAAGGTAATGGTGCTCGTGCCACTGCCGCTAAGTATACCTGGAATGTTACCAGTATGCTCGCCGCTGACCCGGAAATTTTCTTCATTTACAGCTGAGGCTGGAATTGGCGTGTCAAAAGTAACGGTGATGCTGGCGGATGCCAGGACCCGTAATGCATTAATCGCGGGGGTAACTGTGACTACGCTTGTGGTTGGGGTGACAACCGGAGGTGATTCATTTTTGTACCAAGCAATTTTATCATCATTCATAGAAGCCGAGAGTATATCCATGTCGCCATCTCCATCAACATCCGCCGCATATACCGAGAAGGCGCCTGAGGCCGACGCGGTAAAGATGTGCGTTGTAAAAACCTGCGCGCCATTGTTCTCATACCATGCAATTTCATCATCCAGGCTGGAAGCCGACATCACATCCATGTCGCCATCGCCATCCATATCCGCCATATACACGGAACGTGCTCCATCGGCAGTAGTGGCAATGGTACGGCTCGTAAACACCTGTGATCCATTGTTCTCGTACCAACTGATTTTATCATCACCCGCGGAGGCGGACAAAACATCCAGGTCCCCGTCGCCGTCCATGTCGCCGGCATACACACAGTTCGCGACAGTCGCGGCAGTCGAGATCACACGCGTGGTAAATACCTGCGCGCCATTGTTCTCATACCACGCAATTTTATGATCTCCGGCAGAGGCTGACAATACATCGATATCGCCATCTTTATCTACGTCTGCAGCATAAACGGAATACACAGTGGTGGCAGACGTTGTAATCGTATGGGGTGTAAATACGCTTGAGCCGTCGTTCTCATACCATGCGACTTTATTGTCGTTTGCGGAAGCTGAAAGCACGTCCATGTCGCCATCGCCATCTACATCTGCCGCATAGACAGAAGCTGCGCCTGCCGACGCCGTTGTGATGGCACGGGCTGTAAAGCTTTCCGCTCCATCATTCTCATACCATGCGATTTTGTTATCGTTGTTGGAAGCTGAAAGCACGTCCATATCACCGTCACCATCTACATCGGCGGCATGAACGGAATAGGTACCTACCAGCGACGTCGTGATAGTATGCGGAGTAAATACGTCTGATCCTACATTCTCGTACCAGGAAATTTCGCCGCTAAAAAATGAAGCTGAAAGTATATCGATGTCACCGTCGCTGTCGACATCGGCAGCATAGACCGACCGTGCACCATTGGCCGATGTCGTGACCGGGACCAAGGTCGTAAAGTCAGCCGTTACGGAAGAAGACACTACCGCAAACTGCCAGCTGTAAGGTACAGTGAGGCCTAACCCCGTCGTGAGGGTAACAGTGATTATTTCGCCGGCTTTGAAGTCGTTGGAAGGGTTGAATGTAATCGTGCTGGTGTTTCCGCCAGTAAATGCACCCGCAATGCGTCCGGTTTGAGATCCCGTTACCCTGAAGGTAACGGAATTAACATCCGACGTCGGAACAGCAGTATTGAACGTCACCGTGATGTCGGAGGATGCCGAAACAGCGGTGCGATTGGCCGTCGGTGAAACACTGATGATATTCGCGGCCTGAAGAAGTAAAGGTGCCATCAATAAGAACACCACCATTCCAACGGTACAAAGGTATCTGGTGATGTCGCGATAGTTAACGGCTGAGGTCATCAGGATATCTTTTTTTTATTTCTTGATCTTTGGGGCAGGCGCAAGTGTCGTTGGACGGGTAGATGCTTTCGTATTGAGTCGTTCTTTACGATTGATTCGCCATCCGAGGCTGAACTCAACCGCGTTGTTGATACTTGCATCCAGATCCGAACCTATTGAAAAATCCATCGACGCGCCAACGATAAAGACTTTGTAATTGTATTGAGCCGCAACCACCAGCGCGTGAGTGGTCTTATACCATATGGCGGCACTGAGCAAATTATCGAACGGCTGAATGCTATAGCTGATGCGTGCGCCTATATTGGCCGTTGACGCACCCTGATAGATGTATCGGAAGGAGGGAGATATTGTCATGCGGGCATTTGTAAGCAAGGCTATTTCGCCTGTTGCCACGTAAGTGACCGGATCACTCGGGGCGTGTTGAAGAAGGTCGAATGACGGCTTGTTCATAGTATAGGCGGCCACGCCCAGCGACACCTTCTCCTGACCGCTGGCACCGGTAAGCACCCAGCAAAGGCCAGCATTGATCACAGGTCTGGTTACAGACCCCGATTGAAAATTCTCACCATTTGCGAGCGCTGGGTCGTATACGCCAAGATTATACTGGCTATCGGTTGTAATGCCCGACGCATCAATACGCTTATTGACAAAGCCGCCGGCAATACCTGCGCCAATGTGGCTTGTTTTGCTCAAGTGAAGAGTGTAGGCAAAGGTGCCGGTTGCTCCTGTGAGCTTATATAATCCGCCCGGCCCGGCCTGCTGACTAATAACATTTATCCCCATACCGCCATAGCGCAAGCCGTTGGACTGGCGGTAAAAAGGCAATATAAATGAGACGGCAGGCATATCATAGTTGGCGATACGTGATCGTCTGTAGTTCACAGTAATTTGCGTGTAATCTGTTAGCGACGCCCTCGCTGGATTGGTAAGCAGCGGTGCGTTATGATATTGAGAATAGTGTATGAACTGTCCATAGGCAGCCTGATATACGGAAAGGCTACCAAAAAAGATAACACAGACAACGGTTCGGATAGACTTCAATTTTAAGGAGGTCAGGTCGAGTTGACAATAATAAACGGGATGATCGACGTTAGCAAACCGATGTATGAAATTCGTTCAATCAACGGGTTCTGCAGAGAGATGTATATCCAGATCCGCCGCGGAGCTGATTTTTTTAATATTTAGTATCAGAATCCACTTGGCTCCTTGAGTACGATTTGTTGACAATCTATGAGATCGCCTGGGACTAGTAAGGTACAACAGTTCACAAATGATTTTTCTCAAAAAAATCAGCTATTCAGACGGTGTGTGGCAGAATTTTTTTTTTCTGAGAGAACAAAATAAACGAGAAGCATTATCACTGATATTAACTTTTAATTTGGTCAAAGCTTCGTTAACGGTATAAAAGAATGAACAAGACTATTGTCTATAAAACCGCTAGATTTTCATAGGACGCAAACGTTTGCACTGATGGCGAAAACATTGTTACTTTTGAGTCGTGAAAGACACGATGCATAAGCCTTAAAACCCGTGTCTGTTTGCGAAAAAATGTGCTTGCTTCCGACGCGCTATTCAAAATGTTTTGTGACAAGCTTCTTAATTTTTTCAGATGCTGCGCGGCCCTCATGCGTGCGTTGAACACAAACTCTCGGCGTACGATCCGGTGACAATCCGTCTCTTATATCCAAGATGATTTCTTAACTCTTTTTGTATGGCGCAAAGTTTAAATTTTATTCCCACAGATGACATTCTCTCCTTTATTAGAGTAAAAAATGTTCATTACCAACTACCATCCGAAACATTGATCAAGCAAACACTTGATTATAGACAAGGGGTGCTGAGTGATACCGGCGCATTGGTAGTTTCTACTGGTGAATTTACAGGCCGTTCACCAAAAGATAGGTTCATTGTGGTGGATTCATTGACTGAAAATAGTGTTCATTGGAATCAGTTTAATATTCCTATCGAAGGAAAGTATTTCGATATTCTTTATCGAAAGATCTGCAGGTACCTTCAGGATAAGCCAATCTGGATACGAGATTGCATAGCCTGCGCACATCCCGACTATGCACTTCCTATTTGTGTTGTCAACGAAACCCCCTGGGCTAACCTGTTCTGCCATAATATGTTTATCAGGCCAGCCGAAAACAACGTAGTTACAAATCACGCCTCACGTTGGACCATCATTCAAGCGCCCGGTTTTTTTGCGAATCCTGAATCCGATGGCACAAGACAGCATAATTTTTCCATTATCAACTTTTCCAAAAAAATAATATTGATCGGAGGAACGGCGTATACTGGAGAAATAAAAAAAGGAGTATTCACCGTACTCAATTATCTATTACCATTGCATCATGGCATATTAAGCATGCATTGCTCAGCCAACACAGGAGCAGACAACGATACCGCTATCTTCTTTGGGCTAAGCGGAACCGGAAAAACAACATTAAGTACGGATGCAGAACGAAAATTAATTGGCGATGATGAGCATGGCTGGACGAGTAGTGGGGTTTTCAATTTTGAAGGAGGATGCTACGCCAAATGTATTGGTCTGACAAGAGAAAAAGAGCCCGAAATTTATAAAGCGATAAGAGACGGGGCCTTGCTGGAGAACGTTACATTCTTTCAGAATACGAACACTGTTGATTACGCGAATACTTGTGTAACCGAGAATAGCCGTGTTTCATACCCCATACACTTTATCGATAACATTGCAGTTCCATCAAGTGGTGGCATTCCTGAGAATATTTTTTTTCTGACGTGTGATGCGACCGGAGTATTTCCTCCCATTGCCAAATTAACTCCTCAGCAAGCGATGTATTATTTTATATCCGGATACACGGCAAAAATTGCAGGAACGGAAACAGGTATCGTTGAACCACAAAGTACCTTCAGCGCCTGTTTTGGCGCGCCATTCCTTCCGCTGCATCCATTTCAGTATGCAAAAATGCTGGGCGAGAAAATCAAAGCGACACAACACTAAAGTGTGGCTGATCAATACCGGATGGACAGGTGGACCTTACGGGACCGGGAAGAGAATTCCTTTAGCGTATACCCGGGCCATGATTAAAGCCGCACTGAAAAGTCAGTTAGATCACGTACAAATGGAAACGCACCCGCTCTTTAATTTCTCGATGCCGGTAACTTGTCAGGACGTGCCCGCCGGAATATTAAATCCCAGGAATACATGGGACGACAAAAACCGCTATGATCAAAAAGCAAAACAGCTGGCCTCCGAGTTCAACACAAATTTTGAGAAATATAGAAAAGGAACAGATGCTGAGGTTGCTAATGCAGGGCCTAAAATTTAAATACTACTCGGTCCTCAACCCTTCGACCGGATTCGCCCTCGCGACTCGAAATGTCTGGATAAATACGATGACTAATGTAATGGACAGCATCAAGTGAATTAAAATTTCCCTTGATAAGGGGAATGTCAAACATTTCGAGAAACTCGTTCGATACAGCGAGCACTTCCTTGTAAGTTTTTTTATCCTTATAACTTAAGGTGTGACCGAAACAGTTCGAGGTAAAGCAAACGTCTTTGATGCGGGATTCAGCTTCGCGAAGGTTAAAATAGAGCGGCAGTGGATTCGCTTCGTCGGTGTTGATATTGCCATTATAACTGAAATTAACTTTTACCTGATAGATATCACGGTAGTTTCGGATGAAGTGGTTGTAGGAGTACTCATATTGAACCCACGCCAGGATCAAAAGACTACAGACAATACCGATAGAGAGTCCAGCGATGTTGATGCCTGCAAACAACTTGTCACGTCGTAACGAGCGAAATGCCGACTTGATATTATGAAGCATCATATCGGTAAGGATTGAAAATGGGATCAGCCTATATTTTTTCCGAGGAAATATTAAGAATGAAATAGACGAATTGAGGTGACATTTCCAAGACGTTTGAATCTATTGGTATCAAATCAATCGCCGTTCATTTATACAAGGCGCGATCTGGAAGAGGACCGATTGAAAATCATTTAAGAGCCAGTGTTGCTAAATTGACCATTCGGTCGGCGTCTTGCCGAATTTTTTCTTGAAGGAATTGGAGAAATGAGAGAGGCTTTCAAATCCCAGATCGAGGTAAATTGCAGATGGTTTTTTGTTTTTGTTTTCTATGAGATTTTTCGCTTCTGCAAGTCTTTTATCTTGCAGCCATTGTCGTGGTGCCATTTCAAATAACTTTTGGAAATCACGCTTGAACCCGGCAAGACTTCTTCCTGTCAATTCGGCAAATTTTGTCACCGGGATGTTGTAATGAAAATGACTCAGCATAAATTTTTCCAGATCGATCTTATGTGGTTCTGAAAAATCGAATAAAAAATTCTTTAGCCTTGGCATCGCTAACAGCAGGAGCTTCACCGCTTCTGTTACTTTCAACATCCCCATTTCATTGGTTGTTACCTCTACCGGATTGCGGACGTAAGGTATTATAGATTGAAAATAACTTTTCAGAAAATCATTTGCAGGAATGAGAATGTTTGGAGGTCCGACGTATTTCTCCTCCATCTCGATCTGTTCGTCCAACGCAATCTTTCTAATCATATCTTCTTGAAGGGAAATGACGATCGTTTCATAGTTCTCCCCCGGCAGAGGAGTTTTAGTAATCTGTCCCAGCTGATTTTTGCCAATCAACAACATCTCGCCGGCCCCCATCGAGATTTTATGAGCAGCGGTTTCCAGGGTAAAATGCCCCGACACCTGTAATACCAGCGTATGATTAGAAAGAAAGCCCACTTTCTCTTTTCGCATGGTCGCTAAATAAGAGTAGAAAAGGATTCCCGGAATTATTTCATTCGGATTTGTCATAATACAAATTTACAAAAAACAGAAGAGGCTTAGGGCTCCTATTATCTTTGCAGATATGTACCCCCAAGTATGGCGCCTGGTGCAAAATGTGAGTTAAGCGTGTTCATTTCATCAGGAGTGAATTCGATTTCCATCGCCTTCATGTTTTCAGGCAGGCGTGACCTCCGGCTCATGCTCACGAGTGGCATGATATGACTGCCTTGTGCATTCACCCAGGCAATTGCCAGTTGCGTCGGCGTAAATCCTTTTGCATTTGCTACTTGCTTTAACACTTCGACTTTTTCAAGATTCTTTGTGAGATTGTCGCCTTGAAAACGTGAGAAGTAATTTTGATAATTTTCTTTGGCAAGAGGCGCTTTCATCTCTCCAGTAAGCAGTCCTTCGGCTGTATTGGCAAATGCTACTACTCCAATGCCTAGTTCTTTCGCCGTGGGAAGAAGATCACTTTCTATCTGGCGATCGGCCAATGAATAACCTATTTCCAATGCTGTTACTGGGTGAATGCCATTTGCCTTGCGTAGTTGATCAGCAGTTATTTCAGAAACGCCGAGGTGGCGCACTTTTCCTTCTTTGATCAAGTCAGCTACTGTTCCTATCACTTCTTCCATCGGAACACTGCTGTCAAGTCTGCATGGCTGATAGAGATCGATATTATCTATACCCAAGCGCGTCAATGAATAGTTAATAAAATTCTTGATGGCTATTGGGCGTACGTCTAATCCGAGCATGTGGCCACCATAGAAGATAGCGCCAAACTTGACGCTGATGAAGGCTTCATCTCTTCTTCCTTTTATTGCCCTACCCACAAGCAATTCGTTGTGGCCGCTACCGTAAAAGTCACCAGTATTTAAAAAGTTAATTCCACTGTCCAATGCTTTTTGAATTGTTGCAATACTTTCATTTTCATCATTTGCCTGGCCGCCCCAGATAGGCGACATGCGCATGCATCCTAATCCAAGTTTCGATACAAGTGGTCCGTTTTCGCCTAGCGCAATCTTTTTAATTGTTGTCATGCCGTTGTTTGTTTGAATCATGGCAACAAAGGTGAGCGTTTGAATCTGCTACGCGCTTTCTCCTGTGGCTCAATTTACTTGCTTGTACAGCTCGGCTGTTTGCTTCAATGAGCCACTTCTCCCTCTCCTTAGAAGCGCATTAAGAAAGTGATCACTCAAAATTCGGCCTGAAAACGGCAATCAACTTGTTAAAAAGTCTGAATTTACTTTATTGAAAATTCTGGTGTCTTGTTTTTACTAGGGGTGTATAGACAGTTCAAGACCACTGTTGATTGCCAAAACAATTTTGGTATTGGGGCGTACGGCTTAGGATACTTTTTTGAAAGTGCTATCTAATTTGATCGCTTCTTTTAAAAGTTTTTTTATTGGTTTTTCATCAATCTCCTCCACGGTCTGGTAGATTTTATAAAAAATTTGCTTGTTAGTTCCATGAGACAGAAAGCGATCGTGGTCATTTAATTTGTGCCCATACCAAAAACCTAAAAGAACTCCTTTTTTGATACCTCCCCTCGGAATAGTTGAAGGCCAAATAATACATATACCTTTGTTGCCGTAAAAAAATGGAACATTGTATGATATTTTCTCTTTGCAATATTCAGGAAGAGTTTCAATAATTATCTGTCGCAACACATCTACAATTATTCTTTCGTCTTCAGGAAGAATAGTAAATAGATCAACAAGGTTTCTAATTTTCATCGGAGTTCAAATCGAGTTTCCAAATCCTCAGCGTCCCAGGTAAACCCTTCGGTGCCCGTACCGTTGTTGGGCTAAATTAAGAAAACTAATAATGATGTAAAGGGAGTGTACTCGTTCAACTTGTATTAATGGTTCGACGATTTACCAGTTTTTCAACTCCGATGTCGTTATTTTGTCGGGTAAGTGCCATTCTTCCAGGTGGCCATATAAATGCGCTGAAGGTATTCTGTGAATTTGCCCAAACTTTCTCTGAAAATGCCGTGAACCCCTTAATATGGATGCGATGACACGGGAATACCAGTTGAAGATATATTGGTAGGTCAATGTCAATCGAATTTCCATGTCACAAAATCGTCGATCTGAACCGTTAGTGATGCGTCAATAGCTGATTTTTTAAGATCAGCCATTCCCTGACGGGTATGCACTTTAATTAATGCTATTTACGCGGTAATGACGTCCGGCAGCACGTTTATAACATAAATGCCATGATCCGTAGTACGTGTAATGTAAGTGTTAAACGATTTGTCGTACTATGTATTTTTCTAAACAGCACCTTCCCCGCGTTCACGCAAGACCTGGCATTAAAATTTGAACACTTGACAAGTGAGCAGGGACTATCTCAAAGTCAGATACCGTGTATCCTGCAAGACAGCAAAGGATTTATGTGGTTTGGTACCCGCAGTGGCCTGAACAAGTATGATGGCTATAATTTCACGATCTATACTCATGATGCGAAAGACCCTAATAGCATCGGTGATAACTATGTGAAAAGCCTCGTCGAGGATAGCTATGGAAATTTGTGGATCGCAACTCAAGGTGGAGGACTCACCATGTTCGACAAAAATAGAAAGAACATGGTGACGTACAGGCACGATCAAAATCCTTCGAGTATTGCCAGTAATCAATTGAACCATTTGGCTATTGACAGAAATGGTGACATCTGGATTGCCATGTCTGAGAATGGTGTAGATAGATTTGATCCGAAGAGCCATGTCTTTACTCACTATTCCCATCAAACCGGAGATCGTAAAAGCTTATCATCTAATAGCGTTAATGTCGTCATGATGGATAGCGACGGAAACATTTGGATTGGAGTTCAGGATGGCGGATTAAATTTATTCAACAGGCAAAATCAATCTTTTACTTCCTTTTTATTGGATTCCCTGAACACAGGATTATCGGGTTCGAATTCAGTTTCTACGGTGTATGAAGACAGTCGAAAGCGCCTCTGGATTGGAACCCGCGGTGGTGGATTGTTTTTATTTGATCGCAAGTCTGGCGAATTACGACTATTTGTACATGATGCCGCTGATAATAATAGTTTGTCGTTCAATATGATATTGTCTCTTCAGGAAGACGATAAGAACAACCTGTGGATTGGAACCGAGAATGGTGGTATTAGCATAATGGACCTTACCACGGAGAAAATCAATAGTTACAAGCACGACGATATCGATAAAACAAGTCTAAATAGTAATTCCATTCACTCGTTGACCAAGGATAGCCGAGGAAATATGTGGATCGGTACATATACCGGCGGAGTAAACTTATTTAATCTTGATGCTAATAAGTTTACACACTATCGGCACACGACCTCGTCATCCAGTCTAAGCGACAACAATGTTCTGCGGATATTTGAAGATTCCCGAAAGGATTTATGGATTGCTACCGACGGTGGCGGGCTTAACCTTATGAATCGGAAAACAGGAACCTTTAAACATTATAAGCATGATCAAGCTGGTAAGAAGAGTATCGGTGGAGATCATGTATTGCAGGTCATTGAAGATCATGAGCGTAATCTTTGGATCGGGGCTTGGGGCGAGGGGATTACTGTATTCAATAGAAAAGAAGATAAATATAGCTATTACAAAAATGACCCGGATGATCCTTCGAGTTTAAGTAGTAATAACGCCTGGACGATGTTAGAGGACAGGGATCAAAATATCTGGATTGGAACTCATGGCGGCGGACTTGAATTATATGATAAAAAGAAAAATAATTTCAGGCATTATCGACATGATATCAATGACCCGTCAAGTCTTGGCGGTGAGTCAATTAATGTTCTTTTTGAGGATACCGATGGAAATCTATGGATAGGAACAAATGGCGGCGGACTTGACAAGTTTGACCACAGGAAGGAAAGTTTTACACATTTCGTTCAAAAAGATTCCGTGAATTCAATTAACGGAAACACCATCCAAAGTATCTATCAGGACAAGATCGGAAACCTATGGATCGGTACGTTTACGGGTCTAAGTAAACTTGACCCTAAGACCGGGAAATTCACCACGTTCACCATCGACGATGGTTTACCCAGTCTTGTTATTTACGGTATACTTGAGGATGACAATAGAAACTTATGGTTAGCCACAGGAAGGGGACTTTCACGTTTTAACCCTTTGTCAAAGGTATTCAGAAATTTTGACGTAGCTGACGGGTTACAGGGGGATGAATTTAAGCCGGCTTGTTATCGGAGCGTCTCGGGTAAGTTTTATTTTGGAGGTATTAATGGTTTTAATGAATTTTTTCCCGACAGCATTAAGGAGAACAATTACGATCCAGCCATTGTTCTTACGGACTTTCAGATATTTAATGCTCCAGTAAAGACTTTACGCGACTCGAGAGGCATTGATCAGGCGGTTGATCAAACGCAGGAGATTGTCTTATCCTATAAGCAATCTGTAATTACTTTTGGCTTTGCTTCCCTGAACTATACGAGTCTGGAGAAGCGAAAATACGCTTACCGGTTGCAGGGTTTTGATAAGGACTGGAATTTTATAGGAACCAAGCACAGCGCAACGTACACAAACCTGGACCCTGGAAAATATACGTTTATAGTAAAGGGGCTGGATAACAGCAGAAAATGGTCTGCCGTGGAATTGTCTTTAACCGTTACAGTGACACCACCTTATTGGCAGACATGGTGGTTCAGAGTCGGCATGGTTTCTTTTATTGCCGGATGCGTAGGCTGGTCCTTGATTGTACGCTTTCGTGCAAACATGAAGCAGCGCGAAAAGCTGCTGAGCCTGGTGAAGGATCGGACAGAAGAATTAGCGCAATCGACCGAAGACGAACGGTATGCAAGAAAGGAATCAGAACGTGCACGAATAGAAGCTGAAAAAGCAAAATTCGAAGCGGAGGAAGCTAATAAAGCCAAGAGTGTATTCCTGGCAACGATGAGTCATGAGATTCGTACGCCGATGAACGGAGTAATTGGAATGGCTTCTCTACTCTCAGAGACAATTCAAACAACGGAGCAAGCTGAATATACAGAGACAATAAAGAATTGTGGAGAAACTTTGTTGACAGTAATTAATGATATTCTTGATTTTTCTAAGATTGAATCTGGAAAAATGGAACTTGAGCTAAAAGACTTTCATTTGCGCACCTGTGTCGAAGATGTACTTGATGTCTTTAGTCAGAAGGCGGTTCAGGGCGGCCTTGACCTTGTATACGAAATCGATTATAACGTTCCATCCGTAATTATTGCCGATAGCGGGCGCTTGAAACAGGTAATACTGAATCTGGTAAGCAACGCAATCAAGTTTACGCATCATGGAGAAGTCTTTGTCGGTATTCACCTGCTGAACAAATTGGGTGACGACCAAATTGAACTTGGTTTTGAAATAAGAGATACTGGAATTGGTATTCCGGCAGATAAAATAAACCGTTTGTTCAAACCCTTTTCCCAGGTGGATTCTTCCACATCCAGGCAGTATGGTGGTTCAGGCCTCGGACTGATTATTTCCAAAAAACTCATTGAACTAATGGGAGGAATTATTCTGGTCGAAAGTCATCCCGGTAAAGGTACGGTCTTTACGTTTACCATTCAGGCGGTTATTGGTCCGGAATCAACACTCACATACGTCAATCATAACATTGAAGGTTTGGTGGGTAAGCGGATTCTTGTCGTAGACGATAATTTAATGAACCGCAATGTTATAAAAAATCAACTGCTTGAATGGCGTATTGAACCTTCGCTGGCCGCCTCGGGTGAAGAAGCGCTGGCAATTTTATCGACACAGGAGTTTGATCTCGTTTTAAGTGACATGCTAATGCCCGAGATGGACGGTATCCAGCTTGCCCGGCGGATCAAAAAAGAGCATGCGGGATTACCTATCGTTCTGCTAAGTTCAATCGGTGACGATCATGCACAGAACTACGCAGAGCTGTTTGCCTCTGCCTTAACCAAGCCTGTTAAACAAAGTACGCTGTTTAAGCATATTGCTGCGCATCTCAGTCACCGGCCGGCCATTATAAATGAGACTGAAGGAGCAACAAAGAAGCTATCAACTGAGTTTGCCGCGGCGTATCCGTTGCGCATCCTGATCGCCGAAGACAATCCGACTAACCAAAAACTGGCAGAGCGTGTTTTGAATAAACTAGGCTACACTCCAAAACTTGTTAATAATGGAAAGGAGGCCGTTAATGCAATGGATGAAAAATCCTACGATATCATATTGATGGACGTACAAATGCCGGTTATGGATGGATTAGAAGCCACGAAAGAAATACGTCTAAACAAAAGAGCGCAGCCCGCCATTATTGCTGTCACCGCGAACGCAATGCAAGGTGATCGGGAACTCTGTATCAAGGCTGGCATGGACGACTATATCAGCAAGCCAATTAAACTTGAAACCCTTATTACGGTGCTGAAAAAATGGGCACACGGTAATACTGATCTACAGGAATTATAACCGATCCTTTTGTTTCTCAGAATTGAGAACGTGTCTTTACGACGGGAATTGCACTTGCGAGGGCACTCCCACCTATTTTTCATATCAGAGTTATCCCGATACACCATAGTCCAAGGGGCTAGTGTCCACCTCGAATGGCGCTAATTTGTGGCGTCAGCAGCTGAATGTTATTCTTCCTTTCCAAATCAAGACAAAAAGTAAGGGGAATGCGGAATCGGCAAATTCATCATTACACTGATCCTTGACAGACTGCTTGTAGGCACCTTTGTTAGGAGAAAAATATTAATGTAAAGCAGTATGAACGGAACGATAAGGAGGCCTCTTGCAGTCAATTTCGAGGTGTATACCGACAATGATCCAGAATTTAAGAAGGAACTTATTATCCTAATGATTGATAATCTGCAGGAACTGCAGCAATGTTATGAGACGTCTGTTGTTGCACGCAATACCGAACTATTTTCAAAGTCCTGTCACAAGGTGAAAGTCACGTTAGGCATGTTACAGGATCCGGAATTTGACGCTGTAATTGAACTATTGCAGGAAGATGTATTAGCATTATGTAGACCGTCGTTTGACAGAATAATCAAAGAAATAGTCGGCAGCCTGTTAGCTGAAAAATGAATTTATGGATGGGACGCCTGATAAAATCAACATATTCCTCACGGTAGACATGGAAACTATCAATAACTATTTCAATGGTCATGATCCTGCTCCTATCTATAAGCGTCAACTCAGCCACCAGTTGGAGGATTACATAAGAGGTACAGTGTCCTCGGCCAAGCGGTATTCTGTGATCTTTTATAAGTTTAAATGTACAAATGAGAAAGACAAAGAATATGCGCAGCCTTTGATGTATGCAATCCGGCGACACTATTCTTTGAAAATGGATAGACGTAAAAAAGAATTTGAGCGGTTTAAGTTCCGGAGCTGGATTCTGTTGGCGGTAAGTATCGTTGTTGCGTTGGTTACTCAGGGATTTGTGCCAATGCTTATTGATGAAGAAAACCGGATCCTTTCTGCGCTACATAACAGCCTCGACATTTTTAGCTGGGTACTGTTATGGAGACCGATCGACGTACTGTTGTTTTCATGGAACCCACATCTGAAGGATATAAATCTCCTCAACAAGCTGGCGACATCAGAACTAATCGTTATAGAAGATGAAATATAAATTCATCCTCCTGATTCCAATGGTTTTGGCCCTGGCGCAGGCGCAGTGTCAAATCGGTTTTGAACAATACTGTTATGTGAAGAATAAAAAAATGGGCACACTGGTACCAATATTGAATTACGAGACCCAAGATCATTTGTATGCTGAAGTCCGTTATAACTATGAAGAGGTCAATACGCTATCTCTCTACGTCGGAAAGAATGTTACGGAGGTGGGAAAATTATCTTACACTGTGATTCCGCTTATCGGTGCAGTGGTCGGCGAATTCAAAGGTGTCTCAGCCGGTTTCAATGCTGCGGTCGACTATTCGCGTTTCTTTTTCTCCACGCAGTCACAATATACACTTTCGTTTTATAAGGAACATTCCGATTTTTACTTCACTTGGTGTGAGCTTGGATATCAACCCCTGAAGTGGTTTTACGCTGGGCTTACGGTTCAACAAACTTACCCGCAAAAACTTGAAACGCTGCATACTGAGCCAGGGATTGTTATCGGATTTTCACTCGGGAAATTCACGTTACCCTTGTACGTCTTTAACCCTTTGCGAAACAGCAATTACTTCGTATTAGGGCTTAACCTTAGAACGGATGGCTTTAAACGAAAACCGATAGATGAAAAGCGTTGACAATTTAAATTCTCTTTCATGGGCAGCATCTTAAGTCTTTTCATTTTAGTTGTAGCGGTATCTTACCTGCTCATATGGCGCATATATTCATCGCTGAAGCACAAGGCTATACTACTTGCACAGCAGGTCGAGGAAAAAGCTGAACTGTTGTCGTATGCCCAATTGTATCAGCGCAAAGCCACAGATCAGGTTATTGAGGTAAAGGCCTCTAAAAAACAGCTGCTAACGATTATTAATCACGAGATCAGGACACCTTTGAATGGCATCCTGGGCATGGTGTCCTTACTGGCTGACACTGCTCTTACGCAAGAACAAAAAGATTATAACGAAACTATCCGGGGATGCGGCGAAACCCTTATCACGACGATCAATGATATTTTTATGCGGGATATGCTTGCCAGTTCCAAGGTGGATGACGAAAAGCGGGATCTGGACAAGAAGAATTTTGATATACGAAATAGCCTGGATGAAGTGTTCGAGCTTTTTGCGGTCGTTGCCGCACGGATCAACATCGAACTGGTGCACCATATTGATCCAAAGGTCCCGTTGACAATTGTCGGCGATAGTTTACGCATGAGGCAGGTTTTGATGAACCTGATTGAAAACGCCATTATGTTTACCCGCGAAGGTGAAATTTATGTTCGCATAGATCTCACGCAGAAAACAGACATTTTGATCGAACTTGGTTTTGAAGTGCATGACAATGGCTTGGGAATGTCGAACGACAAGATCAAACTACTCTCGTTGAATCAAAACTCTCCGGCCGCTCAGAGAGGTCATTCTTCCCACGACAATGGTTTATTGTTGAGTAAACGGATCATCGAATCTATGGGTGGCCGTTTGGATATAGACAGCATGAAGGGAAAGGGGACAGTGGCCAAATTCAGCATGCAATTCCAGCCGAGCGAACACATGTCTCGCATCAATACGGAAAATGCAATGCTTGGGGGAAAAAAGATTCTGATCGTAGAAGATAACGTCAGACTGCAACTGGCACTTAAAGAGGAGGTCATTCATTGGGGTTCAATACCGTTATTGGCCAGTTCAGGAGATAGCGCATTACAGTTGCTTGCAGATAACGTGAATATTGACGTGGCTATAGTGGAAATGCAAATGCCGGACATGGATGGCCTGAATGTTTCAGAATTAATAAGTCAGCAATATCCAGCTGTCCCAATCATTTTATTAACCACAGGTGACGACGTGGAAAGTAAAAAACGTCCAGAACTTTTTAATTCTGTTATTCTCAAGCCTGTGAGATATCAGTTGTTGGCCGAACACATTGCGACGGCAATGACTCACAAAGAGCAATCCATGCTGGATGGGATGAATAATCCGACTCAAAAGTTATCGGTTGACTTCGCGGAGAAGTTTCCGCTTCGGATTCTCATTGCTGAAGACAACCGCGTGAATCAGAAACTCACCTTAAGAGTGTTGGCTAAGCTTGGCTACAATGCGGATATAGCGCAAGATGGAACGGAAGTATTGGAGGAGGTAAGCAAGATAAACTACGACTTGATTCTCATGGATGTTAAGATGCCGGAAATGGACGGCCTGGAGGCAACCCGTATGATCCGGCTTTGTCTGAATGTGCAACCCATCATTATTGCGATGACCGCCAATGCGATGCAGGGAGACCGTGAGGAATGTATTCAGGCAGGTATGGATGATTATTTAAGCAAACCTGTCCGCGTTGAAGACTTGGTTGTCCTGCTGGAGAAATGGTCAGTGAAGGTCAGGGAAAATAAAAAATAGGCAAAACACTAATGAATAGATCATTCCCTGACTTTTCAAAAGCATCAAAACCTTGATTTAAAGGACCGTTTGATTGTCCAATTTTGATTACTCCTAGTTTATCAACAGCTAGAGCAAATTCGATCATTTATAAAAATTGCGTTGATTCCCTTTAATGGCAGGACTCGTAATCAAAACGTTGATGTGATTCCACTCGGCTAAAATCGTTGCTATGAAAAAAAGAACGCTGCTCCTGATTATCACTTTTTCGTCCATAGTGACTTTTGCACAACCGCAAAATCCTCAGGTTGATCCGGATCGGCCCGTTCCGATAGAAGGATTAGGCTATCTCATTGCCGGTGGGGCCTTACTTGGAATGTTGAAAATTATAAAGCACAACAGAGATTCTCGTTAGCATCCTATCCAGCAATGTTTTCTTGCGAGTCGTCATTTTTGTGAACGTAAGCTATCGCCTAGACACCATTGCCGTCCTGGCAAAAAGAACAGCCAACTAATGCTTGATTGAGCCTTTTTCGTTCGTTTGAACAAACGAACGGTAAAATGACAATCAGGCATTTGCTGACAAAGCAGTTAAAACTGCATTTCTAAAATTCGTCATTGCGCTGATTCATTAGAAGACAGCGTGGCCAATCTTTGTTACACCGAATTACAAGTTAATGGCAACGATATGAATAAACTTCTTCTGTTTTTTCTCTCTTCAATGGTATGGCAAATGGCTCAAGCACAAAACGTTGGCATTAACACTACGGGTGCTACGCCGGCAGCCTCGGCGATGCTTGATATCGCAGCTGCCAACAAAGGACTATTGATCCCCAGGGTTGTCTTAACCGGAACGAATTCTGCGGGTCCGGTTACTTCTCCTGCAATAAGCTTACTTGTATTTAACACCGCTACTGCCGGAATAGTCCCCAATAATGTTATCCCCGGATATTACTATTGGAATGGTGTCGCCTGGATTGCCTTTACAAACAGTTCACCTGCCTCCACCGCATGGGCGTTGGGTGGCAATACAGGAATCGCCCTAACTTCTTTTGTCGGGACGGGAGATGATAAGGCACTTGTCTTCAAATCGAATAATCTTTCATTTCTGGAGTTTGCAAGTCGTGGAACCCTTGGCCTTACTCAGGCCTTTGCAGATTACGATGATGCGGCCGAGAAAGTAACCTATGTGCGATCCGCACTCCAGTTTGAAGCGGCAAGTGCTTCCTTTTATAAACCAAAGATGTGGACCGATATAAATGGAAATTTCCGCGTAAAGGGTAGTTCGGCTGGAACCGACTATTTCGAATTTGGATCGACCGGGGCAACCAACAGTGGAGGTTTTGAATTTGTCATCGGCGATGACGGTGACGAACCAATCATTTTTAAAAGTTACAATTTTACCACTGGGATGTCGGAGATCATGCGCCTTCAAAATGGAAGGATGTCCGTTGGATCTAACGCTTTTGATGCTACCAATCCTGAGAAGTTATTGATTGATGCTGGTGCTACCTCTTCCTATAACTTAATGACGGGTAAGGGAAGCATCGACAACTATCTTCAGATTAATGTGAAAAATAGTTCAACTGGAGGAAGCGCAAGTTCGGATGTTGTTGCAAGCGCCAATAACGGCTCTGAAACGGTCAACTTCATCGACATGGGCGTCAATTCAAGTGGATATAGCAATACCTCCCTTCCGGTCCTCGCCGGAGCCAACACAACATATTTATACAGCACTGGAAATGACTTTGTTATTGGTAATGCAACGGCAGCAAAACCAATACGCTTTTTTACTGGAGGTACCGCAAATACAAATGAGCGGATGCGTATCAATGGTGCTGGCATGATAGGAATTGCAAACCTTGCTCCTTCCCAGGCGCTCGACGTTACTGGTAATTTCAGGTTAAGCGGAGCGTTTATGCCCAACAACCTTGCAGGTACCGCGGGAACCATACTTCAGTCCAACGGAGCGGGTATTGCCGCGACCTGGGTTACGCCGGGCAGTATTGCTTCAGCAACATCTTGGACTTTGGGTGGCAATGCCGTTGCTGCCAATCAAAACTTAGGTACCACAGCGAATTTTCCATTGCCCTTCATTACCAACAATACTGAAAAGATGCGACTGTTACCAACAGGGGGACTAGCAATTGGTGCGACGACACTGGATGCCACAAACCCTGAAAAGTTGTTGATCAACGCAGGCACTACAACGTCTTACAACCTCATCGGCGCAAAAGGAAGCATTGATAGTTACTTACAGGTCAATGTTCAAAACCAATCGACCGGCGCGGCTGCCAGCGCGGACATTGTGGCTACCGCTAACAACGGATCGGAAACCGTAAATTTTATAGACCTCGGAATCAATTCCAGCGGATACAGTAGCACCGGAGTTTTAGGCGGAGCAAACAATGCCTATTTATATAGTACGGGCAATGACTTTGTTATCGGTAATGCTACAGCAGCGAGAAATCTCCTATTCTTTACAGGCGGTTCGGCTATCGCGAACGAGAGAATGAGAATCAACGGCACCGGCCTTGTTGGCATTGGAAATAATGCACCATCGGAAAGGCTTGATGTCACCGGTAATTTTAAGTTAAGCGGAGCGTTTATGCCCAACAACCTTGCAGGTACCGCGGGAACCATACTTCAGTCCAACGGAGCGGGTATTGCCGCGACCTGGGTTACGCCGGGAAGCATTGCTTCAGCAACATCGTGGACTTTGGGTGGCAATGCTGTTGCTGCAAATCAAAACTTAGGTACCACTGCGAATTTTCCACTGCCCTTCATTACCAACAATACTGAAAAGATGCGACTGTTACCGACAGGGGGACTGGCAATTGGTGCGACGACACTGGATGCCACAAACCCTGAAAAGTTGTTGATCAACGCGGGCACTACAACGTCTTACAACCTCATCGGCGCAAAAGGAAGCATTGATAGTTACTTACAGGTCAATGTTCAAAACCAATCGACCGGCGCGGCTGCCAGCGCGGACATTGTGGCTACCGCTAACAACGGATCGGAAACCGTAAATTTTATAGACCTAGGAATCAACTCCAGCGGATACAGTAGCACCGGAGTTTTAGGTGGAGCAAACAATGCCTATTTATATAGTACGGGCAATGACTTTGTTATCGGTAATGCTACAGCAGCGAGAAATCTCCTATTCTTTACAGGCGGTTCGGCTATCGCGAACGAGAGAATGAGAATCAACGGCACCGGGCTTGTTGGCATTGGAAATAATGCACCATCGGAAAGACTTGATGTCACCGGTAATTTTAAGTTAAGCGGAGCGTTTATGCCCAACAACCTTGCAGGTACCGCGGGAACCATACTTCAGTCCAACGGAGCGGGTATTGCCGCGACCTGGGTTACGCCGGGAAGCATTGCTTCAGCAACATCGTGGACTTTGGGTGGCAATGCCGTTGCTGCCAATCAAAACTTAGGTACCACAGCGAATTTTCCACTGCCCTTCATTACCAACAATACTGAAAAGATGCGACTGTTACCGACAGGGGGACTGGCAATTGGTGCGACGACACTGGATGCCACAAACCCTGAAAAGTTGTTGATCAACGCGGGCACTACAACGTCTTACAACCTCATCGGCGCAAAAGGAAGCATTGATAGTTACTTACAGGTCAATGTTCAAAACCAATCGACCGGCGCGGCTGCCAGCGCGGACATTGTGGCTACCGCTAACAACGGATCGGAAACCGTAAATTTTATAGACCTCGGAATCAATTCCAGCGGATACAGTAGCACCGGAGTTTTAGGTGGAGCAAACAATGCCTATTTATATAGTACGGGCAATGACTTTGTTATCGGTAATGCTACAGCAGCGAGAAATCTCCTATTCTTTACAGGCGGTTCGGCTATCGCGAACGAGAGAATGAGAATCAACGGCACCGGCCTTGTTGGCATTGGAAATAATGCACCATCGGAAAGACTTGATGTCACCGGTAATTTTAAGTTAAGCGGAGCGTTTATGCCCAACAACCTTGCAGGTACCGCGGGAACCATACTTCAGTCCAACGGAGCGGGTATCGCCGCGACCTGGGTTACGCCGGGCAGTATTGCTTCAGCAACATCGTGGACTTTGGGTGGCAATGCTGTTGCTGCAAATCAAAACTTAGGTACCACTGCGAATTTTCCACTGCCCTTCATTACCAACAATACTGAAAAGATGCGACTGTTACCGACGGGGGGACTAGCAATTGGTGCGACGACACTGGACGCCACAAACCCTGAAAAGTTGTTGATCAACGCGGGCACTACAACGTCTTACAACCTCATCGGCGCAAAAGGAAGTATTAATAGTTACCTACAGGTCAATGTACAAAACCAATCGACCGGCGCGGCCGCTAGCTCCGACATTATAGCTACCGCTAACAACGGATCGGAAACCGTAAATTTCATAGACCTGGGAATCAATTCCAGCGGATACAGTAGTACGGGAGTTTTAGGTGGAGCAAACAATGCCTATTTATATAGTACCGGCAATGACTTTGTTATCGGTAATGCTACTGTTGCAAAGAATCTGGCATTCTTTACAGGCGGTACGGCCAGCACGAACGAAAGAATGAGAATTGATGGAAACGGAAATGTTGGCATCGGGACTAGCACGGTTGCCAACTCGACGTTGTCTATCAACGGATCACTGACTGTAGCCGTCAAACTCAATCCTGGCACGTACACTCTTCTGGCTACCGACCATGTTATTATCAATACGGGAATTGCAGTAACGTGGACGATACCCGCTGCAAGTTCATGCACGGGTCGTATTTATCGATTGATAAATCAAGGGACCGGGTCCGTGACCCTGAGTCAGAATGTAACGACAGCAAATGCCGTAACATCCACAGTCCTGTTAGCTGCATCCAACTACGAGATCATCTCGGACGGAACGGTATGGAGAAAAATTAATTGATGCCACCCGGCTACTTCAATGAAAATGATCATTCCTAAATTCTGGCACGCATCGATAACATTCATGTTAACGGTTTTTGTTGTCTTCACCACGGCCAGGGCACAAACGCGACTGGTATTAAATGGTGGGATCATAAACCTGTCCCAGGGTGTAACTCTTGTGATCGATAACCCCAATGCCGATGCCATTGTCAGAAATAGCGGACATATCATCAGTGAGGGGGAAACTAGCAGCATCAAATGGAATATCGGTACCACTACCGGAACGTATATTGTTCCCTGGGGATATGGAGCTACCAATTATATTCCGGTTTCCTTTACAAAAGCCTCAGGAGCAGGCAGTGGTTATTTTCTGTTTAGCACCTATCACACCCTCTGGAATAATGTAGCTCAGCTTCCCACAGGCGTGAGCAATATAAATGGATCAAATGGCACAGATAACTCCGCCTTCGTATCGGATCGATTCTGGCAGGTCAACGCACAGGACTACAGCACCAAACCAGCATTAACAAATCTTCAGTTCACATATCTGGATTCGGAGAACAATGCCCCAAACACAATCACGGAAAGTAAACTAAAAGCAAAACGATATAACAGTACGCTGAATTCATGGATTGACAATATTCTTACAGGTACAGTCAACACGTCCAGCAATATCGTAACCGTAAGTTCCGTGGACGCTGCGAATTTGCAAACCTGGTGGATGTTGGGTACTCTTAATAGCGATCGGTATTGGGTTGCCACAGCAAACTCCAATTCCAGTTTGTCAACAAACTGGGCTGAAACCTCTGGTGGGATCGGGAATGCAGGAATCCCGACCCTTGACGATGCCGTTTACTTCGATGGCTCAAGTGATTTTGATTGCGCTGTCGATGCCAGTTTTTTCGCTCAATCGTTAACAGTAGCCTCCGGATTTTCAGGCGTAATTACCCATGGCACCAACGCTATTTCCGTTGGCGATGATGCTGTCTTTTCCGGTGGATCTTTTATCGGCGGAAACTCAACGGTTGCAGTAGGCGGCGATTTCATTGTCTCTGGCAGTACGTTTACATCGCCCGCTACACTTGATATTAAAGGGAATTTTGGTGTTGCGAGCGGCACATTCACGCATAATAATGGAACTGTTGCCTTTTCAGGAGCGAGCGGTACGACTCAAAATATAACCAGCGCTACGGCTACGACCTTTAATAATATCACGGTCACCAATACAACAGCGAATCCCGGTGTCAGCGTCGAGAGTAATCAATACATGGCAGGCATATTAACCCTTACGAGCAATGTTATTTTTGATGCAGATGGGTCGGGAAACAATAAAGTTTTTAAGTTACTTTCCGCAGCTGACGATCCTACACAGGATGCGTCGGTTGCTATCCTTCCTCCGGGTGCCCAGGTAACCGGTCAGGTGACTGTTCAGCGATTCATGTCAAAAGAAGGATACAATAACAACAGAATATACCGGTACATCAGTTCACCTGTTCAGAATGCGACTGTTTCAGATTTGCAACAGGAAATTCCCGTCAGCGGAAGTTTCATCGGCAAGAGTGTTTGCTCGGGATGTACGTCCAATCAATCCTTGTTCGCCTATAATGAAAGCATCATCACGGACAACGATGGCAGCTCAGTTTATACGGAGCATGATGGATACATCGATTTTCCGGATGTCAACAATACGGAAATCTTCCAGCCCGGACGAGGGTACGCGCTGTTTGTTCGCGGCAATATACTTCCCACAGCATTATGGGATGTCCACGGCCCGATCAATACTGGCAACGGAATACCATTCAATTTCCCGGTAACGTATACCTCTGCTGGAATGCCAGGTTATGATGGATGGAATTTGATTGGAAATCCTTTTCCTTCCACGATCGATTGGAACGCAGCGTCTGGTTGGACAAAAACAAACATCAGTGGATCCATTTACACCACAGACAACGGCGGGATTGGAATTCAAACTGCAGCCTGGAATGGAGTGACCGGTACGAACGGCGGCACACGGTACGTTGCCATGGGTCAGGGATTCTGGGTCAAGGCAGACGGTTCAGGCTCACCCGTATTACAAGCAACAGAAAATATAAAAGCTGCTGGCGTCCAAACAACATTTTTCAGAGAGGCAGATCCCAGCAATTTGCTTCGTATAACCATGGCACAAGGTTTAATCCGCGATGAAGCGGTGATACATTTCCGTGAAGACGCCACGGAAGACTATGACCTCCATGCTGACGCGTTGAAACTTGCAAACACCACATTCAATTTATCAACACTTCAGGCTGATGGAAAAGCTTTGGCGATCAATTCCCTATCTTCGATCACTTGCAATGCCGCGATTCAACTAAATATTGAAAATGCCGCCAACGGTAATTATTTGCTGAAATTTTCCGAGTATGAAAGTTTCCCAGCCAACATAGATATTCTATTGTTCGATAATCTTACGGGACAAAAGACAAATATTGAAGGCAGTTCCCCATATAACTTTACCGTGTCGGCGGATCCTGCAAGTTACGGACCGCTCCGGTTCACGGTAACATTTGAGTTACCCGCACTAGATACCGAAATCATGGTATCGTCATCGAAAATATGTGATCGTTCAAATGCAATTGTTCAAATTGAAAACACACAACAAGACGTTACCTACACGATTACATCCACAACCGGATCGACCGTCAACTCCGGGCCCGGAAACGGTGGTTCGTTGCTATTTACGATTCCACCAGCTGAGCTAACGGAAGGAGAGAATGCATTCCTCGTTCAATCGTCGTGGTCAGGCTGTAACCTGAAAGTCGAAAAATCCATCGTGATAGACATTTCACCACAATATGTAACCAGTATTGTTGGGGTAAAAAATATCTGTCAGCAGGGAACAACTACTATCAAGGTGACCGGCGCGCCGGAAGGTGGTGCTTACAATTGGTACGATTCAGGACCTTCTGACACTCCGATGCCCGGCGAGCATCTCGATTCACTTAAAACATCCTGGTTATCCAAATCCAAAACCTATTATGTTTCCATTACAAATCAGGCAGGATGCGAAGGACCCAAACAGTCTGTAGTCGCTGAGGTGATCCATTTTGAGAACGCTGAAATTACTGTCGCCGAAGGTGGGACTATTTTACTTTCAAACCATCCAAGTAATAACCAGTGGTATTTTCAAAACGTAAAAATCCCGTCGGAGATTGAGTCCTCTATCATTCCGGTTGAATCAGGAAACTATGGATTGGAAGTAACAATTAATGGATGTGTTAGTACCGCGTCGTTTGAGTATGCGATTACCGGAGTGGAGGAACCCGGAATTGATTTCATGACGTTATACCCCAACCCTGTTATCCGTGAACTTATGTTAACGGTTCCGGAATCTTTTGGAGAGGTGCACGAGGTTACGCTAATGAACGGAGGCGGCCAATTTATCAAGAAGTTAACTAAAATCGGAAGTCGTGAAAAAGTGTTTGTATTTGATATGTCAGATCTTCCAACCGGAGTCTATATCGTACGCGTGTCAGGAGGTAATGGCACGCATGAACAAAAACTGTTAAAGAATTAATTGACGTTAAATAATTCAATTATGACGAACTGGAAAATATCTATGAGCCTGGGATCTTTCATGATGGCAGCTATTGAACTGCTTAAAATCAAAGACCACTATAACCCCGAAAGAATTACCACATCATTGGTGTATTTAGTTGTCGGGTTTGTCTTAACCGTTGCTCTTGCCTTAGCATTACTCATCACAGGTCTTAAGGGAAATTCCCAACGACGGGTTGAGTCATAATCAGGGCATGCCCTTCTTCACAATTTTGTTTGGTGCCGTTAAGATGTGAATGAAAACGAGTGGCGGTGTCACGAGCAAGAATGCATAACAGAGCAATGGAGTTATACACATTGATCGGTGACTATCCGAAGTAGATTCGGAATGTAAAATGAAATGATGATAAAAAACATAGTTTTCTATTTTATTGCGTTCGCACTTTTGGCCATCCTCTCATTAATGTTTAAGTCGACATATGGAGACTTGATTGGTTATACGGAACTTACGCATCGACATCGCACTGTTTTCGGTTATTTTAAAGATCTTTCAAAGGAAATCAATAATGCTTCCATCACATCTCCTGAACTTAAAGCCGCAGGGAAATCATTAAAAGCTGGTGAATTATTTTTTGCCGACAGTGCGTCGGTGATTCGCCAGCTTATCCTTTTGAGGTCAACGGTACGCGATTCATTAAACATCGCCATTACAGACTCTTTAGGCACATTCCTTCAGGTGGAAGTGCCATGGCTTCTGAGAAGCAACGTCCCGGATTCGATTCTCAGGCACAAGGCATTGCGTCACATCGCTGCGCTCCAAAGCATCGAATCACTTATCGGAGCCGGGGTACAAAGAACGATTTTTTTGATTTCGCTCAGGAAACAACAGCTCGATGACACCATCAACAGGATCGTTGTTTGGATGGCTGCTTTTATTGCTGTTTCAGGAACTTTGCTTGTTTATAGCACTGCCAAATTTTTTAAACAGAAATCAAAAACCCTGGCCAAACAAAAGGAACTCGACAAGACGTTTCGCGAAGTTACAGACTATAAGCACGCAATTGACCTGTCTTCTATAGTCGCCATTACAGATCAGAGAGGGATTATCAATTATGTCAACGATAATTTTTGCCGGATCTCGAAATATTCCCGCGAAGAATTAATCGGGAAGGACCACCGTATCATCAATTCAGGCTACCATCCCAAAGAATTTATCAGGGAACTCTGGAGTAGTATTTCAGGCGGTCAGATTTGGAAGGGCGAACTGAACAACCGGGCAAAAGACGGAACGACTTATTGGGTCGATACGACGATTGTTCCATTTCTCAACGAGAATGGAAAGCCATATCAGTATGTAGCGATCAGAGCAGATATCACAAACGCAAAGTGGCGGAAGCGGAGAACGCAAGGAATGAAATACGTTTTCGGAAAACACTTGATAATATGCTTGAGGGTGTCGAAATCCTTGGTTTCGACTATCGTTATCTGTATGTCAACAACGCCTATGAAAAACAGGTTAAATTATTAAGGAAGGATCTCATCGGGTTTGTACTAACAGATGTATTTCCAGGCGTTGAAAAGACCAGAATATTCGACTCGCTCCGACGGTGTTTTGACAAACGCATTGTCATTCAGATGGAGGATGAATTTACATTTTCTGACGGTTCGACAAGATGCTTTGAAATGAGCTTTCAGCCAGTACCTGAAGGGGTTTTTATCCTCTCAGTGGACGTTACGGAAAAGAACCGTTTGGCAGAAGCTATACGGCACAGCGAAGAGCGGTTTCGCTGTCTGATCGAAAATAGCTATGACATTGTTTCCATTCTGGATGAAACCTTTAGACCGGTTTACCGAAGCCCTTCCGCGATTCGCGTCACAGGGTATGCTAATGATGAAAGAGATATTTTGGGTGGTGGTACACAACTCGCCCACCCGGACGACCTGGGCCTGATAGCAAGTGTCATGAAATCGGTATTGGAGAACCCCATGATGGTTGTCCCGCTGCGTTATCGCATAAAACACAAAGATGGTCACTATGTGGTGGTAGATGGCACCATTACCAATATGCTTCACGTTGAATCGATACTTGGAATTGTTGCAAATTTCAGGGATATCACTGAACAACAATTAGTTGAAGAGAAGATCAAAGCGAGTGAGAATATCTATAAGACAATTGCCGCCAGTATTCCAGGTTCTGTTATTTGTCTCTTTGATCCTGACTACAGATATCTATTGATCGAAGGCGACTTGCTTCAGTCATTCGGCTATTCAAAAGAGCAACTTCTGAATAATAAATTAACCGATGTTATATCTGAAAAACGGGTAAGCGAAGTTATGCCCTACCTCAAAAGGGTTTTCGCCGGTGAATCCTTTACTATTGAAAGCAGTACGCCTGAGTTGGATATCGTCAGTCGATACGTTCCACTTAAAAATGAAAATGGCGATGTGTACGCCGTGATGGTTGTCATCTTTGATGTATCCGAACTCAAACATGCACAAAGAGGAATGGCTGAATTAAACCTTGGCCTTGAACAAAAAATAGTGGTGAGGACACGGGAGCTAGAACTCGTAAACAAGGAGCTGGAGACTTTTTCGTATTCCATTGCTCATGACTTGCGGACACCACTCCGGGCTATCAATGGGTATTCCGCAATGCTGGCAGAGGATTACGAATTGCATCTGGATGCGGAAGGAAAAAGGCTCATCGGCGAAATCGTTAGGCATGCCAATAGAATGGCGTTACTGATTGATGATCTCCTTACATTTTCGAAGTTAGGGAGAAAGGGAATTCAAAAGTCAGTGACGGATATGAACAAAGTAGTACAAAATTGTCTCGACGATTTGAACCTGGATGATCAGGGTCTCGAAATGATCAAGATACACGATCTTCACCCGGTTATAGCTGACTCGTCATTAATGAAGCAAGTAATGATCAATCTGCTTGGTAATGCAATAAAGTATTCAGCAAAAAAGGAGAGACCACACGTTGACGTATCCTCGCGGCGCGAGGATGGCAGCATTGTCTTTTCGGTAACAGACAATGGCGTTGGGTTCGATATGGATTATGCAGATAAGCTTTTTGGCGTCTTCCAACGCCTTCATTCGGATGAAGAGTTCGAAGGCACCGGCGTTGGACTTGCCATCGTACAACGGATCGTACACCGGCATCTTGGGAGGATCTGGGCAAATAGCAAAATAGGCGAAGGAGCAACATTCTGCTTTTCCTTGCCAGGAGAGAGCGTGAACAATGAACTTGGGATTAACCGTAAAATATGAGTACTGACGTAGAGATTTTACTAGGTGAAGATAAGCTGAGCGACGCCGAAATGACTATCCGCGCCATCCGTAAGAATAAGATGGCGAACACGATTGTTCATGTTAAAGACGGGAAAGCTGTACTCGATTTCCTTTTTGGTGAGGGCGAGTTTGCGACGAGAGACATAACCAAGAAACCAAAAGTCATTCTGCTTGATTTAAAGATGCCCAAACTTAACGGGATAGAGGTCCTGAGGCGTATACGGGAAAATGAGCTCACAAAGACAATTCCAGTTGTCGTCCTCACCTCCTCAAAGGAAGATCCCGATATTCAAGAATGTTACAGACTTGGTGTGAATAGTTACATCGTGAAGCCTGTAGTGTTTGAAGAGTTTATCAGGATTGTCGGGGAATTAGGGTTGTATTGGACATTCCATAATCAGCCACCAGCATAATTCATATACAATGAATGCAACTCCGAAAATATTGCGAATCCTTCATCTGGAAGATACACGGTCTGATGCTGAGATAGTCAGAAGAGAGATGAAAAAAAGCGAAATCCTTTTTGAATGGTGCCTGGCATCAAGCAAACTTGATTTTCAGAAGGCGCTTATAGAGTACCACCCCGATGTTGTTATTTCTGATCACTCTCTTCCCGGCTTTACATCCGTGGATGCGTTTAAGATGGTTAAGGAAGCTGGAATCGATGCTCCGTTCATCCTGGTGACAGCAACCGTCTCAGAAGAATTTGCGGTCAGCATGATCAAAGAGGGAATAGCAGATTACTTATTAAAAGACCGGTTACAACGCTTGCCAAATGCTGTTCTTCGCGCAATTGATAAACGTAAGAGTGAAAGGGAAAAGGAACAACACCTTTCCGAGATCCTTCAACATGGCGTTAACTTAAGTGCGATCATGGAGAACTCAGATGTATCCATTTATTCATTGGATAAAAACTTTTGCTACGTCGCCTTTAATTCACTTTTGAAAAACACAGTAAAAGAATTCTATGGACTTGATATAAAGATAGGGGATAACGCTTGCAATTTTCTCCGCAAATTTGACTACGAGGAAGCATGTGCCTGGGAAAATATTTATAAGGAAGCATTCTCCGGCAAGTTGTTAAAGTTCGAAAAGGAATTCAGGATATCTGACATTCGCCGTTATACCAGTTTCACCATAAGTCCCATAAGGCAGAATAATTGTATCATCGGCCTTTCGTGTTTCGCTCGCGATATTACAGATCAGAAAATCGCTGAGGAAGAATTATTGCAAAGTGAAGAGCGATATCGAAATATTGTTGAGACGGCCCAGGAGGGTATTTGGATCGTCGATGATAAGGGCCTCACGAATTTCGTGAACAAAAAGTTGTGTGACATATTACAGTATCCGGCTGAAGAAATGCTGAACAAAAGCCTGTTCCATTTTATGGACGACGAGGGAAGGAAAATAGCAGATCAGGGTATCAAAGATGGAAAGTACGTCGTTAATCAGACACTGGATTTCAAGTTCATAAATGGAATGGGGGAGACGGTGTGGACTAATTTGTCGACCAGTTCTGTAACGAATAGGGAGGAAAACTATATTGGTGCGCTGGCCATGGTTACCGACATAACCAATAAAAAGTTATATCAGCAATCTCTTGAAACATCAGAGGCAAACATACGCAGCATTTTTGAGAGCGCTCAGGTTGCATATGTTCTCTTAAAGCTTGATTTCTCAATCGTTTCATTCAACCAGGTTGCCGTAGTCAGCTATGAAAAACAGTTCGGCCGAACGCTGACAAAGAATAGCAACCTGCTGGATTACTATACAGATGACAGAAGGGAAGCTATGGAGGACAGACTTCGCAGTGTACTGAGAGGGCGACGTATTAATTACGAAACGTATTACGAGGGTAACGGCTCAGGCACATGGTATAATATTCAACTTTCCCCTGTCTTAGGACTCTCTGAAATGGTGTTAGGTGTTGTCGTGGAAGTAATTGATATCACAAAGCGAAAGGAGTCAGAATTGCAGCAGGGAAAAATTACCGCCGATCTCATTCAAAGGAACAGTGACCTGGAGCAGTTTGCTTACATTGTCTCACATAATTTCAGGGCACCGGTCGCAAACATCTTGGGCATTTGTAGTGTGCTGAATCATCCTAATCTGAATGCTGACGAACGAGTTGAAATCGAGAATGGAATTGCGCTGTCCGCCACGAAATTGGATGATGTTATCAAGGACCTGAATAATATTCTGAAAGTAAAACGGGAGCTCAATGAAAAGAAGGAGGAGGTTCGGTTTTCGGAGCTGGTCAATGATGTCCGCGAAAGCATTTCAGATCTTATAACAAATGAAAACGTTTCGATAAAAACAGATTTTAGCCAGTTTGAGACAATGTTGACATTAAAGAGTTATATGCATAGCGTTTTCTATAACCTTATCTCCAATAGCATAAAATACAGAAGAGCTGACATCAGGCCAATTATCGAAATCAGAAGCTTTGAAGGTATGAACGTGGTTGGGTTAACCTTTAAGGATAACGGACAAGGTATAGACCTTACTAAACATGGTGGAAAGATCTTTGGCCTTTATAAGCGATTCCATGATTTGCAGACGGAAGGAAAGGGGATGGGATTATTTATGGTAAAGACTCAGGTTGAGGCGCTGGGCGGGAAAGTAAGCGTAAACAGCACGACCGGTGAAGGAACGGAGTTCACAATTACTTTCAACTTATAGCGTGATGAGAACCTGTAAATTTATTCTTATTGACGATGACTCCCTGAGCAACTTGATTTCCCGGCATATTATCGAACGCATCGTAGGAAAGATTGATATTCAGATTTTTGAAAACGGACAAACGGGGCTATCATTCGTAGAATCCCATTATTCAGCAGAAAACTTGCCGCGCACCAAAATTTTCCTTGATATAAACATGCCAGTGATGACGGGGTGGGAATTTTTAGATCGGTTTGATAATCTTTCTGCCGACATTAAAGGGTGTATGGAGGTCTATGTGCTGACGTCTTCGCTTCACTGGCGGGACAAGGAGCGTTGCGGGGAGAACAAGAATGTAAAAGACCATCTTGTAAAGCCACTTACCACGGAGTTTATTAAAAAGTTAGTTGAAGAAAAGAGATAATGAGCAACATTTTAAGTAGTGTAACTGAAATTGACAATGTGATTGGAAAATCGTCACCGATAAATGCATTCATCATTATTGACGACGACCCACTCAGTAATATGATTTGTAAACTTACCCTTGATGCCGCTTTAGGAAAACCAAGAATAGACGTATTTACCTCGGCGGAGCGTGGATTGGAATATATCACATCCCTGAGTGGCAATGCATCGGTTGAGCCGACCATTTTATTTTTGGATATAAACATGCCGGTTATGTCTGGTTGGGAGTTTTTGTCCCGCTTTGATGAGCTTGTCGAAACTGTAAAAAGTAATATCAAGATATACATACTTTCGTCCTCTGTAGACCCACGTGACAGAGAGCGATCCTACTCAAACATAAATGTAAAAGACCATTTCGTCAAACCCCTTACGATAGACGTGATTCAGGCAATTGTTCTAGTGGCATAACCGCAAACATAGCTTGTGCTTTTGTGCTTTATAACGTGACTAATGTCAATGGAACACTTGTATAGGAAGTGATTCACTGCCGTCGTTAGCAGAAGGTCTGCTCATTTTTCATTATATTTAGATAAACCCGTCAATTTGTCCCCCAAAGGCAGATGACGGGCTATTGCCGTTTACTTAATCTAACAGCTTTATGGTCATACCAGAAGTCATTCTGTGGGGATGGTGATAAAGGAATTTCAACATTCAGCGAATTGGTTGATGCGAAGTGCAGCAGCCATCGCGGCAGTAACATTTTTCGGATGGGGATTAAATGTCGCCTTTTTGAAGATGCCCGTGCAGTGGCTATCCGCCATGAGTCCTGCTACTGCCATAAGTTTTGTACTGACAGTCTTTTCATTTCATCTTTTGATGTTGAAACGTGACAGGCCAAACTTCCGTATCGTCGGGTATTGCATCATCTCGCTAATAATTTTGACTGCGGCTTGCAGGATTATAGCGCTCGTTTTGAAGCTTCCGTTCGGGATTGATCTGGGACTTTTCCGAGAACAAATTATTTCGACGGTCTCCGAACGCTCCATGAGCAGAATGTCAGCAATAACCTCGGCTTGCTTTTTACTGCTCGGTGTTGCGCTATTGACCGGTCGCAAATACATATATTTTTCACAATCATTAGCGCTGTTGGTTCTCGCTGTGTCCTTCCTTTCACTTCTTTGTTATCTCTATCAGGTTCCGGAATTTTATGGGGCACAGCCAATACTTCCCATTGTGACGAGCACATCGCTCTGCCTCCTATTGGTCTCTCTTGGGTGGCTACTATCCCATTCAAATGGACTACTACAGAAGTTCGCGGCGAATTATGTTGGGGGTAAGATGTTCAGAACGTCTGTGGCGATCGTTATTATTATACCTATTACACTAGGCTATTTTTGGGTGAGGCTACATTGGCAGAACCAAGTATCCGTTGAACTTGGAATCGCCGTGCTTGTTACATCCATCATCGTCGCCGTCATCGCGGTGATCAATTATAATTTAGCAGGTGTTAAGCGTCAGGAAATTTCGAGAAAAGATCTTGAAAATGAATTCGAATCCGTCAACGTCAAACTGACTTTGGCGAATAAGGAAATGGCGGAACTGAATAAAGAAATGAGTGCCTCCAATGAAGTCCAAATAGTCACCAATCAGCACCTCGTGGCGGTTAATAACCATTTGGAGAACGCGCTGAAAACGATCTCCGTTCAGAAAGAAGGACAACTTAACAGAATTCTCAACTCAACCACAAATGTTGCATGGTCAGTCGACCTTCGCAAAAACAAAACCAGTTATGTAAGTCAGTCGATTGAAACTGTCACCGGAATTTCAGTGAAAAGCTTTTTGAATGATGAGCGTGCATGGGAGAACCTCATTCTTCCGGAAGACCGAGAGGTTGAGCGGTTGGCACTCGAACGTCTCGAACGTGAAGATTTTGCGGCTTCTGATTACCGTATCTCGACGCTCAATAAGTTTCGATGGATGAACGTAGAATATCGCATCATCCGGGATGACGCAGGGACACCTCTCTGGAAAGAGGTCTTTGCCTCTGACATTACCTCAAAAAAGGAATCAGAAACGGCGCTAAAAAATAAACGTAACCTGATGCGCTCTATCATTGACAACATTCCTGATGTTATCTACGTCAAAGACTTCGCGTTTCGTCATATCATCAGTAACAAGGCTTTCGTTGAATTACTCGGCGCTTCCACAGAGCAGGAAACACTTGGTAAGACTGCGCTGGATTATTTCGATCGCCATGGAACCGAATATCTGCTTGACGACTTACAGGTGCTCCAAAGCGGCCTTCCCCTGATCAATAAAGAAGAAACAGTTGTTAATGCAAAGGGCGAAGAACTTATTTTCCTTACCACAAAAGTTCCCCTGCCTGATGAGAACGGGCAGATTACCGGACTCGTCGGGATTGGACATGACATCACAAAATCAAGAAGAAACGAAAAGATCATTCACCAGAACGAGATCAATCTTCGTGCAATATTTGAAAGTACGGACGATGCATTCATGCTGGTTGACAAAAATAATATTATTATCCAGATGAATGCGAAAGCCTCGATCACACGGCCGCGTGGTGCCGCGATTGGGTCGAATATACTTGACTTTATTCCGGTCCAACGAAGAGTTTCTTTCCAGGAGAGTTTAAATAAAGCGGGTAAAGGTGAAGTTGTGCGTTATGAGATTGATCTTGGGAACGCCGGTGAATCGAAATGGTACGACGTCAGCATTTCACCGGTCAAGGACGGTGAGGAAGTAGCTGGATTCTGCATCACTGCGCATGATCTTTCATGTATAAAAGACGTTGAAATTTCACTGCGTGAAAGTGTGGGACGTTTTAGGGCTATTGTGGAGAACAGCACCGATGTCTTTACCGTACGGGACCTTCATGGAAGCTTACTATATGCAAGTCCAAATGTGACTAAGGTTCTTGGTTATGACCCGGATGGATTTCGCGAGTTGAATCCACTAGACCTGATTCATCCCGATCACCTTGATGCATATAATGCCGCCTTCCGCCGAATGGCCAAAAGGAACGGAGAACAAATGGAACTTGATATCCGGATGAAGCACAAAGACGGAGGCTGGATCCACGTCGAGGGTTGCGTGATTAACTTAACTGAAATCGACGGGATACACGGAATATTATCCATTTTTCACGATGTAACGACGCGTAAAGAAGGAGAAATTAATATTTTACGATTGAATAACTCGCTTGCGGATTTCCAAAACGCAATCTTTCAGTCTTCTATCGTCTCGCGAGCCGACAACAAGGGAGTGATCACGTATGCGAATGACAATTTTGTCAAAATCAGCGGCTATAGTCTGGCCGAACTGATTGGGAGCAATCACAGGCTTATTAATTCCGGTTTCCATCCGAAGGATTTTTGGATTGATATGTGGAAAACTATTGCATCTGGAAAAATCTGGAGGCAGGATGTAAAAAACAAAAGCAGGACTGGCGAATACTATTGGGTCGATACCTTTGTCATGCCCTTTGTTAATGATGAGGGAATAGTAACGGAATTTATTTCAATCCGAAATGATATCACCGAAAGGAAAAAAGCGGAGGAAGAATTGTATCAGAATAAATTACTTCTGGATAAGGCAAACGAAATCGCGAACATCGGATACTGGACGTACAATCCCATCAAAAAAGAAACGACTTGGGATGATCAGACGCTGCGGACTATGGGTTTACCAGCGGATTTCAAAGGAGGTTTTCAGGGATACCTGCGTCTCATCCACCCAATGGATATCGACCGTGTTACGGACGCAATGGAATTAACAATCAGCACTGGACAACCCTTCAACATTGACCACCGGATCGTATTTCCTGATGGCGCCGTACGTTGGCTACATGAAGAAGCAAAGGTAATTCACGACGAAGAGGACAAAGTATCTATGATCCTCGGCGTAGTCCAGGATATTTCAGAGCGAAAATCGGTAGAAGAAATCCTGGTTGGATACAACGAAAAATTCGAACTATTGTCAAAGGCCACCAACGATGCCATCTACGATTGGGATATGTTTCACAACCGTGAGACCTGGAGTCATGGATTCCCGGATATCTTCGGCTATGAACATCTCGAGATCGCTGATGTGAAAAGTTGGCAACGCAATACGATACATGTGGAGGACTATTATCGTATAATTAACGATATAGACGAATGTGTCAATCAAAAACGAACAAACTGGACGGGGACATATCGCTATAAAACGTCGGAAGGTGGCTACAAACATGTATTGGACCGTGGTTACATCATCTATCACGATAAGGAAGCAGTTCGTATGATTGGAGCCTTGCAAGATATTACACAACGTGTAGAAGCGACCGCCGAAATCGAAAAGCTTTCCCTGGTAGCCAGCAAAGCGAGCAATGCGGTGACGATCACGGATGTAGAAGGACGCGTTGAATGGGTAAATAACAGTTTTATCAGTATTACCGGATATGCATTCGAAGAAGTAAAGGGAAGGAAATTGAACTTCTTACAAGGCCCGGATACCGATCTGATCACCGTAAAAAAAATATCAGAACAACTGAAACGCCGGGAGGCGATATCTGTTGAACTGATTAATTATCGGAAAAATGGAGAAAAATTCTGGCTCAAGCTCGCCATTACTCCCGTATTCAATGACGAAGGCGACCTTAAGAATTTTATTTCAATTCAATCGGACATCTCTGAATTAAAGGAATTCGAAAATTCTATAACGTCGATCGCCCGAGAGCTGACAAGCCTGATAGAAAATGCGAACGTCCCTATCTTTGGAATAGATGCCCAGGGTAATTTCAATGAATGGAACCATGTTACCGCGGAACTCAGCGGGTATGCCAGGAACGAGATGATTGGAACCCGTTGGTCAGAAAAATTATTTGTCCAATCCTTTGCCGGTGCCTTTGCCGCGATGATAGAAACAGTACTCAGAGGTACTCCTGTTGGTAATTTGGAAATGCCCCTCGTCACAAAGAACCGAAATAAACTCATGCTTTTGCTGAGCGCGTCGCCACGCCGGAATTCGAAACAGGAAATCATTGGTGTCATTATTGTCGCACAAAACATTTCGGAACTCACGGAATACCGCTATAATCTTGAAATGAAAGTCCGCGAACGGACAAAGGCGCTGAATGAAGCGTTAAATAAAGAGAGGGAATTGGTCGAAATGAAAAGCCGGTTTGTTTCAATTGCCTCCCATGAATTCCGGACACCACTGGCAACCATCGCGGCGGCTACCGGCCTTGTTCGCAAACACCAATCAAAGCTGTCAGCGCAAGAAATTCAGGACAAACTACTGACCGTAGAGAAACAGGTGAATCATATGTCACATATGCTTGACGATGTGCTTCTGCTTGACAAAGCAAATGCTGGCAAGATGAAAGTCCTGAAAAATGAAATCGATCTTCATGATTTCGTAAAAAATCTCAGTCAGGAGGTCGTCGTGAGTCGTGGGAATACACATCGCGTGGTTGTACTGGAAAATCTGATTCTGCGTACGGTGATGAGTGATGAGAAGATACTCAGAAGCATTCTCATCAACCTGTTGACGAACGCAATAAAATTCTCACCTAGGGGAGGAGATGTAAACGTTTCTATAGAAAGTGCTGCGGGATACTTTTCAATCGCAGTAAAAGATTTTGGTATTGGCATTCCAGAGAGCGATTTGAAAAACCTCTTTGAGCCTTTTTTCCGGGGCGAAAATGCTAATACAATACAAGGTACTGGCCTCGGCTTATCAATCATAAAAAAATCTGTTGATCTGCTCAGTGGAATAATTGCAGTGCATAGCATGATACACGAAGGAACTGAATTTACAATTACCATTCCGATATCCGATGAATAACAAGATCCTCATTGTGGATGACACGCCGGATCTGCTCGAAAATGTTTCGCAATACTTGACCCTGGAAGGATTTGAGGTGCAGTCGTGTAGTGATGGTGAGGAGGCGCTCGAAAAATTGAAACAATTTCATCCTGACCTGATTATCACGGATCAATTTATGCCCAAACTGGCAGGTGATGAACTCATCGAATCGATCACAAAAGACCATGACCTTGATGAGGTTGCGTTGGCGATCTTTTCGGCTTCAGCAGTCACAAAAAAAATAAAAGAGATCCAAAAAATACGGACGATCGGATATATCGCGAAGCCAATTGAAATGGAGGATTTGCTCGCCATCATTTCAAACATTGAAGGAATCAATCTAATACCATGAAAAAAATACATGTGGCGCTCGTCGATGATCACCAGTTGATTCGGGAAGGCATCGGCGCTTTGCTGGTAGACAGCGAAAATATAAAAGTGATCGCTTCTGTTTCAAGCGGAGAAGAAGCGTTGAACATCGCAAAGGAAAATTGCCCTGATATTTTTTTGATGGACATCATGATGAAGGGTATCTCCGGGATAGAAACGACCCGCTGGCTCAAGGAACAGAACCTTAAAGTGAAGATAATTTTGATATCCAGTGAGATCAATAAAGACTATATCACCGAAGGAATAAAAATGGGCATCGATGGTTATCTTCCAAAAGATACAAATAAAATAATACTGATTCAGGCCATCGAGACTGTCATGCGAGGCGAAAAATTCTTTGGCCCTGAAGTTATGTCCCTTGTATTCAAGGATTTTTATCTAAAAGAAACAGAAGGAAAAGGATTGCCTACAAGAAAGACAACGAAGCTAAGCCGCCGTGAAGAAGAGGTACTTAGACACATCGCCAGTGGCAAATCTCTTAGGGAAATCGGAGAAGCACTCTTTATTAGTTCAAAAACCGTCGAAACCCATAAAATCCATATCCAGGATAAGCTGGGTCTGACCAATACTGCTCAATTGGTAAAATTTGCCATTGAAAATAAGATGATCTAATCTGAAATGGATGATGTGAGTGAACATCGTCATTTTCCCGATGGACTATCGTCATTTTCCTGATATTCCATATTCCATATTTTATTGACAGAATAATCGTGGATCAGCCATAGATTGCATCATTTATAAAAAGTATCCATGGAATTTGAACAACCCGAGAAAGATTTGAGCCGGCAGCAGGAACTTTTTCTTTACAAAATCGACACTGACACGCATGATAAATGCTTTCACGATTTCGCTTCCCTGGCGTTGTCTGTAGCTAATACAGCTTCTACTGCTATAGTTTTTTTTGCAGATGCCCAAACGTGGGTGAAAGGCGAGGCAGGATACAAGTTTCTTATTGATAATAGGCAAGACCTCTTAAGCGGTTTGATTTTTGAGAACGAAGCTTTTATTCAAATAACCGATACATTAAAGCATGACAGCCTAAAGTACAGCATGCTGTTGGGCAACAAACCAATTATCAGGTTCATTGGAAAAATGCCCATCATAAGTAAGAACAATGTTGTTCTTGGTGCAATCTATGTGCTTGACGACAAACCCCGTCTCCTGACGGACAACCAGATCAGTTCGCTGTCTGCGCTCTCCAGAATTATTCAGTCTCATCTTGAATTCCGAAAGAACAGCTAGGTCAACCTTTGTAGGTAGTGTTCCAAGAATAAAAATCCTAACAGGCCAGTCAGAGTTTGTAAATCATCGTGAAGGCTTTGGATCTTGCTGGTCAATATTTACTGCAGTGCAGTTATTACTGATTTTTTTAATTCAATTTTATCCTGATTCAAATTGACTGTCATTCGCACACCTTTGAGTATAAAACGAGATACTCATGAAGAACGAGAACCTTACGGCAGATTGCCCGGAAATAGGTACGGTAGGATGGGCCGGTCGTCCAAAGGCATTTAGCAACTTGCTTCTTTACAGGAGTTCGCATGACTTTTGCGCCCCGTTGAAATCCATTTCCGGTCTGCTAAATGTGATTGAACAGACAGACGACAACGCACTCTCCGGCCAGTGTCTTGACCTTATGCTTCTCTCGATAGAAAAAATGCAGTCGCTTTTACAGGAAGTGGATCAATTGGTTAACAACGAAGAGCGGATGATCATCACTTCGCCGATCACCTTCTCTAAGTTAATGGAGAATATGCTCCCTGCACTCAAGGGTTCTATGCGCGACAATGAAATCGATCTCACGACTACAATAACCCAGTCTACGGATTTCTTCACTGATCGTGGCCGAATTCAATTTACATTATTGCACATACTGTCAAACGCCATTACGTTCCGCGACGAAAATAAGGAAAAGCTCTTGATTGATGTGACCATCACGACCAATGAGACATTTTGCGTCATCACCGTAAAAGACAACGGCATTGGCATGAACAAATTTATACAATCGAAAATGTTTCAGCCTTTTTTTCGAGGCTCGGAAAGATCAAAAGGTGCGGGCCTTGGACTATTCGTCGTCAATAATATGATCGATAAACTTGGTGGTAAAATTAAGGTGTCATCGCAACCTGGAGTGGGCTCGACATTCACGGTTTCAGTTCCAAATTGTTTGGCATGAATGGAATTATGACATTTTGCTTTTTAATTATAGCGTGATAGTAGGCAAATGCCCAGCGTGGATATGGCTCTGCAGTGCATCACATTTTTCAATATTCGTTAACAACATAGCTATGGAAACAAATACCGCAGTAAATGCATTTTTAAAAGGTTATTCAGCATCTATGAAGTCGCCCATACGTATCATTTCATCGGTTGTGCAACGTCAGAAGGACGAGCATATCAACACCCTCAAACGAGAGGATATAGATTGTATTCGATGCACCGTTGAAAGCATGGAGCAGGCGTTAGACAGCCTGAGATTGCATCTTCAAACGAATTAGTTGAACATTTGTGATGCATCGAAAATAGTACCACTATCACAAAACTATCGAAGCTTTTTTACTATTCAGAATTTACAATGACGGGCATTGTATGAATCTCAGATTCGAGTATGCTACCTGCTTCGTAGCGGTCGTCCGACTAATACTGCCGCTTCTTCTGCTACTTTTTTGTGTCCGCTCAATTTTCTTAAAAAGGTGGCAGATTTGTCTTGTGTTTGTTGCTCTTATGTCTTTGAGGTCGTGATAGGCTTAACTTTGACATTAAGCGATCATTCAAATGACGTCATTGATGCCAGTACCTTTTTGGCAACAAAGTGACAACGAGGCCGGTAATCTCAGTCGGTCTGTTGATTGAAGTACGAGTAAATTTCTTGATACCGTACTAAAACGCGTAACATATGGCAATCACCTTTATTTTGGACCCCTATAGGCCGACCTGGTAAAATATACTGAACAAATGAAAGCCGGCGACCATGTAAGGTTATCGGCTAAATCCTATAGGAAGAGATGTGTTTAATCCTTGTTAAGTGACCACCTTTAGTATTATCCAATCAAATGTCGGAAGGTTTTAGTCTTTAGGGTAAGGTCAGTATACAACTTACAATCCTGAATTGTGGCAAGTTGTTCGTTAGTTAAGGGTTATTTTATCAGATTATGAAAGACAAAGATGAGCAATTAGGCGATCTTAAATTGGAACTTGTCATTCAATGCGCAGAAAATGAAAGTCTGATCGCACAATTGAAGATCGCAAAAAACATTATAACCGAACAAGGCGACGAAAGAAAAAAGCGAATGGATGACCTGGTCATCGCGAACATAGAACTTGCCTTTCAAAATAGTGAAAAAGAAAATCGCGCTGCGGAATTGGTAATTGCTAGTATAGAACTAGCCATTGAAGGTAAAGAAAAAGCAAAGAGAGCCGATGAGTTAGTTCTTGCTAACATAGAGCTGGCATTTCAAAGTGAAGAAAGAGGAAAACGGGCTGCTGAGTTAGCTATTGCGAACAGCGAGCTGGCACAGCAAAATGAACGTGAGGAAAGACGGGCAGAGGCTTTGGTTATTGCCAATAAAGAGCTTGTAATTCAGAATGAAGAAAAAGAAAAGCGTACTGCCGAACTCCTTATTGCTAACAAGGAGTTAAAGCAATTTGCATATATAGCATCACATGACCTCCAGGAGCCTCTCCGGACAATCTCCAACTATATGGAAGCCTTTGAACAAGAGTACTTCCACTGCTTAGACGAAAACGCCAGGGAATACATTCGTTCTATAAAAGGAGCGGCCACGCGAATGAATTTACTGGTGGAAGCTCTTTTGGACTTCTCGCGTATTGGTCGCGATAAGACATTGGTAGTTGTCGACTGCAAGAAAATAGTCGGTACAGTCCTGGAAGATCTTCACCACCTTATTAAGAGGTCAAAAGCAATCATTGAGGTGAGTGAAATGCCGGTGTTAAGGGCATATGAAATTGAGATTGGTCAGTTATTCAGTAATCTCATCACAAATGCCATTAAATTCCAGAAAAAAGGTGTCCAACCTAAAATTGAGATTACTGCGATTCAGGATAATGGGAAGTGGAAATTTTCAATTTGTGACAATGGAATAGGTATTGATCACCTGCATTTCGACCGAGTGTTTGACCTTTTTCAACGTTTACACTCCCATGACAGATATGCCGGAAACGGCATTGGGCTGGCGAATTGTAAAAAAATAGTGCAATTGCATGGAGGCGAAATTTGGATAGCTTCTGATCCTGGACAAGGGAGTACATTTCATTTCACCATATCCAACTAAGCAGATGCGAAACAGTCTAAGATGCATCATGCTGGTTGATGACAACAAGGATGACAATTACTTTCATGAAAGAGCGATCAGGAAGTCGAACCATGCAACTACTATTGTATTAAAGAGTTCAGCGGAAGATGGATTGGCGTATTTAAAATCACGGAATGACGATACGCACTCTCATCCTGATCTGATTTTTTTGGACATCAACATGCCAGGCATGAACGGCTGGGAATTTCTTCACGAATACAGCACGTTGGATAAAGCATTACAAAGCCTGGCAATAATTATCATACTTACCACATCCAGAAATTCTGAAGATGTTGCCAGGGCACATGTGTGGAGTTTCGTTTCTGATTTTATTACAAAGCCCTTAACAAAGGAAAAGATGAATGTGGTTAGAGAGAAATATTTCAGCTAAAATACCGCATGGCGATCTGCCCATTATTTTCATGCAAAAAAAAGCCAAGCAAAGCTTGGCCCTTGACACTAAACTAGATGACGACGATTTATCTTGTTAAAGAAGCGATTGATGGATTTTTGGCTAAGACTTTCCTTTCTTCAATTGACTTAATAACCAGCTTATCCATAGCGATATGATAAAGATCGGTATTGTGAATAGTGACGCGGCGTGAGAAGACTCCCAACTTGCCACTATTCGCCACGCTGAAGAATTCGTCATCCATTTCGCTGTTCACAGCAGGCCCAAGGTTGATAGGGGTACTCCAATTTGTCCACGTATTATCAAGGCGTTTTGACATGTAAATATCAAATCCTCCAAGGCCATCGTGGCCCTTCGAAGCGAAATAGAGCGTTTCGTTATCCTGCGCCAGGAAAGGGGAAGATTCATCTAATGTACTGTTGATGGCCGCACCCATGTTCACAGGTTCAGTGGCCTTTATGCCATCCCAAAAACTTACCATCAAATCCCGTTCTCCAATATTGTCGACAGTTTGGATCGAATTTATGATTACGCCCTTCTTCAAACATATAAAGGCGTTACCGTGTTCAGACAAATTATAGAATCTTTCAATCTCGATATTGATAGGCGCGGACCAACTGTCGCTGATGCGAACGCTATAGGAAAGTCCCGCACGCATCTTACCATTTTTCAGATAACGGTTGCCAAGGACAAGCGTGTCGCCAGTGGTGCTGATGTTGTTCACGAAGTTTGGTCCGTCGTTGTTGAGCACGCCTTCCATGTGAGTAGGCTCTGACCATGTTTGAGCGATAGAATCATAGTTGGAGTACCAGATGTCTTCAAGATCAGTCTGGCCAGTTGTATTATTTGGGTAAGAAATGCGGCTGAAATATAAACGGTGACCACAGGGTGCAAGTCGCGGTTTGATATCTTCGAATGCACTGTTGATCGACCCATTAAAACTGATGGCCTTGGCTACGGCCTGCACTTGCGGTGAGGTAACGTCACCTCTGTTCTCCTTTGCATTTTCGAACTGGATGCTTGCATATTCGAGACCGTTGGCGGACTGTGCATTTCCAGTTGAATAGGCCACCAGGCTAAATGCGATCGATGACATTGAAATAACATTGATCATTTTTACAAGGAATCCATTTGACTGTGTCATGGTGCACTGCTTTTAGTGTATACAAAGGTGCATCGCAGGATAAGCCGATAAATCAGTGACTACCTGATTTGGCCAAAATCATCTATTCGCGGGGAAAAGACTCGAAATTCGATCGTTTCAAAGGGTTGGAGGAATTTCTCTTTTGGAGATCAGTAGTTCACCAAAAAAGTCAGGTGTTTGCGTACGATTAGCATAGGGTTTCGATGTACCCGGACAAAGGCTTTTGCTTGCTTTGTCGCATTTGGTTCAGTGGTACCGAAGAACAGTCGTATGATCTTCATTTCACAATCACTACCAGCTGTTTTCCTTTTTCAACGATATAAGTCGCAAGCTCTGCCGCATTCGTGTTGCCAACATTCTTCGCAGCGTGAATCGTTCCGCTGGGGATGAACAGCACCTCACCAGCTTTAAGGATCACTGGCAGGTTTCCTTCTACCTCATATTCCAGCAAACCTTCGGTGACGTATATGATCTCTTCTCCGGGATGTTTGTGCTTGCCGAAGGATGATCCCGCAGCGAAGTCAATGCGCACTTGGACAACCTCGCGTCCGGGAACACTAAGATCATAACGTTGAAGCTCGGTGCGCGTGATCTCAGACCGGGGTGTCGAGGCAGTGCCGGAGCGCATCAGGATCACTAATGTAATTGCAGTAATTGCGCCGGCGAAAAGAATAATTTTATTTTTCATAGCTATTACAGTTGAAGGGTAGCGCATGGTGCGCTACCCTAGATTGACTAACGCAGAGATTTAAACGCCATACGTAATTCTTGGGTGAACAACTCGGGTTGTTCCCACGATGCGAAGTGACCACCCTTATCGACTTCATTAAAATAGATTAGATTGCGATACGCGCGGCGAGCCCATGTCTCAGGCGACCGAAAGACGTCTTCTGGAAATACCGTTACGGCTACTGGCAGCGTGATCTGATCTGTCTTCATTGAACCGGCGCTAACAATCTCCCGGGTACTGTTCTCCCAATAAATCCGGGCTGAAGACGTTACGGTATTGGTTAGCCAGTACAGCGAGATATCGTCCAAAACATCATCTTTCGTCGGGTTCTGTTTTGGGTCGGCGCCAAAGGACCAGGTTGAAAAACCGGGATGGAGCAGGAACCATGCGGCAAGACCGGCTGGCGAATTTGTGAGACCATAACTCACGCCTTGTGGTCGCATCTGCATTGCATTCTTGTAAGTAAACCCGCCTTCTTTGATAGCTTTAGCAAGTGTTTCAAACGCTGATTGTTCCTGCGCTGACATTCCGGCCGGTAAGGGAGCACCACCCAACGACTTGGCTACATCATTTGGTAATGTTGCCGGTAAATTACTGTGGATAGCCAGCAATCCTGCAGGTGCCTGCAGAGCCATCGAATTGACAACGCCGGCTCCCCAATCACCACCTTGGGCAACATAGCGTTTGTAGCCAAGGCGATTCATTAACTCACTCCATGCGTTTCCGATGCGGTCGATATCCCAGCCTTTCTCAGTCGGCTTGCCCGAAAAACCAAAACCTGGCAGTGAGGGGATAATGACATCGAAGGCATCCTCCGCCTTTCCACCAAAAGCAGTTGGATTGGTGAGCGGACCAATAACGTTGAGAAATTCAAAGACAGATCCAGGCCAACCATGTGTCAAAAGGAGTGGCATGGCGTTGCGTTCTTTCGAACGCATGTGAATGAAGTGAATGTCAACGCCATCGATGTTTGTGATAAACTGCGGGTAAGCATTCAGTTTAGCTTCAGCCTTTTTCCAATCGTAGCCAGTACCCCAGTACTGTACCAGGCCTTTCAGTTCTGATAACTTTGCGCCCTGCGAATGGTCGGCAACTGTCTCCATGTCGGGCCAGCGCGTTTCCTGAATGCGCTTGCGGAAATCCTTAAGGTCTGCATCCGGTATGTGAACACGGAAAGGTCGGATGGTTTCTGTGGATGCAGCCACTGGCGAATCAATCTGTGCATCACTGAATGTAGCCTGCATTGCAATCGCTCCGCTTAGCACGGTACGGGAAATGATGTTTGTTGCTGTTTTCATTGTTTTTAAATTTTAAATTTTAGTTGATAGATTAAGTATTTGATTAATTGATATTCTTTGTCCTCGGTGTTACCGCGCTGCTGTCTTGAGGATGCTTACGATCTTTGCATCGAGATCACCCGCCAACGCCGTGGCTATGCTGCTCCCGTAGGGAGCAATGAGGCTTGCCACCAGGTCGTACGAAAGGTGCACTCCATCAGCACGCTCATCGATAAGGATTGTTATTGGTGCGTAAGAGGCTGAATCGGGAACGATCTTTGCCATTTCCTTCATGATGACAGGATTGCCGACGATCAGCCGGAGGATGTTGGGTCCCGGTCCACCACTTTCCTTCCGAAGGACTTCGCCGGCATTGAACCGCGCGAACTCCATGAGATCGGACGCTCCAGTGGCTTCACGTACAACTTCTTCCAGGTCACCAACAGTTGTTGCGCTAGCTATGGCGTCGTGAAACACTTTGATATCCGGCCGGCCGATGGTAGCAGTCAACCGTTGCACGATCTCCTCGAAGGGCTTCGACGAGATCACGCTGAACCTTCGAATATGGACATGTGTCGTTGATGTTCCGTTTTCTTCAATTTTCCAGCTTGTACTATTGACCCGAGAGGACGCATTGGTCCCGTTTTCAAAACCTGCTATCGGCTGCCTTGTTCGTTCATGCACGTGAGATGCCGGAGTCCGATCGATAAAGAGGCTGAGGAGTTCAGGGCGACTGTAGTGACCACGAGCATCCATGAATCGCTTGCGGGCATCGATCTTCTCAAAGTCAAGGTCGACAATCACTTCGCCTTCGCCTTCTTTGAGCGGCCCACCAACGATCTGACCGTCGGGAGATACAATGCAGGTGAAACATCCGCCCGAGATTGGACCCAAGGGGCAACCTGTGTCCTTCATGATTTGTGCCTGTTGATCGGCATTTAGCCATGCCGTTGCGCAAACCACGAAGGAGGCGGACTCAAGGGCATGCTGGCGAACGTTAGCTTCGGTCTGTTCGGCGAATAACGTACCGAAGATCGATCCGGGATACATCGCCGAATGGATCTGTTCACCATCTGCAATGAGTGCGTACCGCGCCAGCGGGTTGTAATGCTCCCAGCATGCGAGCTGACCAATACGGCCGACAGCGCTGTTGACTGCACATAGTCCGGAACCATCCCCCTGGCCCCATAACATTCGCTCATGATATGTTGGTGTGATCTTTCGGCGACGTTGTATCAACGTTCCGTCCGCATCGAACAGAAGTTGTGTATTGTAAATAGTACCACCGTCGCGTTCATTGATGCCGATCGACACTACCATGTTTTCCTCGCCCGCCGCTTTGGCAATCGCCAGCGTCTCGGCAGAAGGAACAGCGACAGACTCTTCCAGCAGTTGCTGATGATGCTTCCCCATAATATATGGAGGAACCACAAAAGCAAAGTAGGGATAGTATGGAACGACTGTTTCCGGAAAGGTCGCGAACTGAATACCTTGTTTTCCCAACTCATGGATTTTCCTTACTACCTTTTCAATAGTTCCCTGCCTGCTGTACAGCACAGGGCTAATTTGTACGGCGGCAGCTTTTACAATAGCATGAATATTTTTGTTCTGTGTCATTATAATAGAATTTTGCGTTGACTGGACAAACGTATCCTTCGCCATAAAGCGAATCAATCATTATAAAGGCAGGCGTTCTAAGTTGACCGCGAGACGATCATTTCCAATCTTGAAAATATTTGCTCGTCTTGTGATCATGAAACGAGTGGGGATAGACGACAAAATGTATTTCGTTGTGTCATCATCATTTTTGTTTTGATCTTGTTATTGTATGTTGTCGTGGTAGTACCGGCTATCGCGGCGGCAACAATTATGGCCAGTACGGTCGTAGACGTAACTAGCACACGCCGTTTGATCCCGGCAATATATTTTTGGACAGGCTTCCCGGCGGCTGATATTTTCATCCAGCCACCACGTGCTGATCTAAATATGGAGCGCTCATGGTTAATGTACTTTTTGTTGACGTCGAGTTTGATTGTTATGACACCAGTTTAGCAGGATCAATCGGCCGACGGCGACACGTTCTACTGTTCATCGATACGTAGACTCTGTTCCATGGCGTAGCATTGGTCCCAGATAAAGACATCGTATGCGGCAAGCTTAGTTGACCATTTCGGAGTAAGCGCGTTGACACATTGAATGGTAACACGGTCGATGTAATTGTCAAAGAATGCCCAGGGGTTTCCCTGATCGGCAGCGCTAAGTCCTTCACCCGGTTTTGTGGATGCTAACGCAGAACGTGCAGCATTTTTCAGGTCGTTCATGAACTCAAGTTGCATGGCGACATCTGCGTGTGTGCCGGTTCGCGCAACATGGCCAGAGACAAGTGTTTTCCATTTCATGTCATTGATTTCCTTAACCTGTTCGAAGTATCCAGGGACATCTTTTGCTAAAGCAAAACGCCTCCAGGGCATCCATCCGGGAAAGACAACGTCAATAATCATCAGAGTCTCCTGAGCCGGGGCATATATGTAGATGTTGCCGGCCTCATGCGCAATTCCGGTATAGGATAATTCGAGTACCTGGGTTCCAACGCGGAGCGTATACTTGTCTTTGAACGTAACTGTCGGGCCCGGGCGATTGGGATCATTTGCACGAAGCAACAATCTCTTTGTCTCTTCATGCGCGATAATCATCGGTTGTGTTTCAAGGTTAAGGCTTTTGTAACCGCCAATATGATCGATATGCGCATGGCTATAAACTAAATGAGTAATTGGTTTATTCGTGACGTCGGCAACTGCCCGGCGAATGTATTGGGCGAATGGCGGAGGCGCATCGACCAATACGACTCCGCTTTCATATACCATAAACATCGACTGATAAACGTTGTCGGTAATCATGTACAATCCCTTGCCGAGCTCCTGGACTCGATAACCTTTACTTTTTTCTATAGCCGGTCCTTTCGCAGACTCTGGCACATGGATGTAGTTGCCGATTTGCACTCCAATCGGAGCAATCTCCGGCATGTTCATGTAAGGAGCGCCGGCAGCGCCGCCCATTGAGTATTGCGCAAAACCGGAAGTTGATACGAGAGCCAGGGTGCCTATTACAACCACACAAGCTAAAATCTTTTTGATCGTTTTCATTTGATTGAATTTTTTATTGACAGATCAAAGTATCCTGGATCTTAATGCAAAATCAACGGATAAGTAGCCAGGCGTGCGAGGCGTGTGGCGAGGCGATCATTTCTGATGTTGAAATTTTATCCGCCAGTGAAATGTTGTTAGGAGGAAAAAGGGACACGCCAGGTGTTGTGAACTTTTTTGGACGATATGACAAGTTTGGGCTAGGTCCCGGTGTCTTTCTAACAAAAGAAAATAGTACGGCAAGTAAGAATTGACTTGAATGTTCTATACAATATTGTCTCTCAGAATTCCAAGTTTTTTCATTTTAGATCTCAACGTAGTGGGTGGTACATTCAAAACTGAGGCCGCCCCACCGGCTCCCCATATCCTGCCATCGCATTTTTTTAAAACTTCAATGATATAGTCCCGCTCATTCTCGTGAATGGTTTTCATGGTGGGCGACTTGCCTATCACCATTCTGTGGTTTTGACTATTCGTTGGGAGTGCGATATCTTCAATGATTGTTCCTTTCGCAAGCAATACTCCACGTTCTATAAAGTGCTCCAGTTCCCGTATGTTGCCGGGCCAGCTATAGGCCATCAAATTCTTTAAGGCTTTATCGGAAACCCCGGAAATCTTTCTTCCTGATTTTCGATTATAGACACCGATAAAATGTTGAATCAATAAGGGTATATCGTCTGGTCGTTCTCTTAGTGAGGGCAATTCGATAGGAAATACATTCAAACGATAATACAAATCAAGGCGGAAACGACCCTCTGCCACTTCCTTTTCCAGGTTCCTGTTCGTCGCGGCGATGACCCTGACATCTACAGGGGTTGTATCCCTTGACCCAATCCTTTCGATATATTTCTCCTGAAGAACTCTCAATAATTTTACCTGAAGATCAAGTGGCATCTCGCCGATCTCGTCCAAAAAAATAGTGCCTTTGTCTGCTTTTTCAAATTTGCCTATTCGTCTGTCTAATGCGCCGGTGAAAGATCCTTTCTCGTGACCAAACAATTCAGATTCGATAAGGTTTGATGGGAGAGCTGCGCAGTTCACTTTAACAAATGGCTTACTTTTTCTGGGGGAGAGATTGTGTATACAATCAGCTATCATCTCCTTGCCTGTTCCGCTTTCACCTAAAATAAGCACTGAAGTATCCGACGCCGCTACCGATGTAATTAGATCAAATACGCTCAACAGGAGATGGCTCTGCCCGATAATTCCTTCAAAGCCTGGGGTCTGCGTAGAAATTTCAGAGGATTTTGTATCACCGATTTTACCCCGTATGTTCAGCTTACCTTGTTTAGCCATGGGCGATACGAGATCGGTATCGATTGCCAGTGACTTCGACAAGCGTTTCAATAAATACACATGTTCGGCATTGTATGCGTCGGGCTTGCGGGAGTAAAAACAGAAGTGGCAGATCTCGTCCTTCGAAAGTTGCAACGGTAAAAAAATACTTGAACTGACCTGGAATTCTTCAGAAAACAACCTATTCAGCGATTGAATATTATAGGTCTGTTCAAAGGCTTCCTCGACAAGCCTATAGGGCGCATCATTAATCAAGGAACTACTCGACATGGCTACGAGATCCTTTATCTTAATTCTTGTTCTGTTCAATAATTCAGCAACGCCTATTTGCTGGTATTCATCATAACCGATTCTCAAAAAACTCATGGCCCGACTGGTTGGGTCGGTGATAGTGCTAAATCCAGTTGTCACATAGTCAAAAGAAATGTACGGTTGAAGGGTTCTGCAAATGTCCAATAGTCTTTCCTCTTCCCGCTTGCTGTTGATAATTGCAAATAGCTTGTCCTTTAAAATGTTTTCCTTCCTCGCGCTCGTTTCCATGCTGTGTTCGTGGCGGTACCGGGCAATTTCCAGGGTGATGAGTAGATCATTTTCCCTGAAGGGTTTAACCAGGAAACCATAAGGTTGCGTCTCCTTTGCGGCATTCAACACCTCCTCACCTGAATTGGCGGACAGGTAGACGAAAGCAATATTTTCTTCCGAAAGCTCACGGGCCAGGTCAATGCCGGTTAATTTTCCTTTCAAAAAAACATCCAGCATGACAAAATCAGGCCTGTCCCTTCCTATCAATTCACGCGCCTGCACAACTGAATACGCGATACCGGTGACCTGGTATCCGGCTTTTGTCAGCATCTGCCGGAGATAATCGGCTTCGAGAAATTTATCCTCCACTATAAGAATTTTCTCTTTCATGAAGTGTGAGTTGTTTTTAACCCGATGTTGGAAATTTCCAAAACCGCCTCCGGTTCGTATTTAAAGCTAACGCTGATATAAGTCCCATTCCGGCTTTCGATATTGAATTGCGCGCCGATCTCATCGCTGAGCCCTTGCATCACATGCATGCCCATAGAATTGGACTTAGGGGCGCTGAAAGATAAGGGCAACCCCTTTCCGTTATCATGAATAGTCAATGTTATTTGATTCGCCGGTGAATTCTTTAGCGAAATAGATATTACTCCCCTCTGGTCGTCTGGAAAAGCATACTTGAAAGAATTGGTGATTGCTTCATTTATGATCAGGCCCAGGGGAATACAGTGCGCAATGTCCAGTTCAATCGGTTCAATTTCCTGGGTGACACGAACATGTTCGCTGGCGCTGAAACCGCTGCTTAAAAAATCGATGAGCTCATAAATATAATCCTGCATGTTCACAGCCGAAAGATTTTCTGTCTGATACAGTTTCTGATGGATCAATGACATGGACTGTATCCTGCGTTGGCTGTCTGCGATGGCCCCTATAGCCGCTTCATTTTTAAGATATCCGGACTGGGTACCCAAAAGGCTTGTGATCGTTTGAAGATTATTTTTTACCCGGTGATGGATCTCTTTTACAAGCCACTCTTTTTCATTTACTAGGTGACGCAACGAACCGTTTTGTTCCAGGATCGCATCCTGCTGAAGCGCGAGCTTTTTATTGGTCCGCTGTTTTAGCCGAACGTTATATATCAGCAAACCGATGGCAACCAACAGGAGCGTCAAACTTCCCAGTGTCCAGTTACGTGTGTATTGAGCTTGCTGCAACCGGGACTCTTTTTCACGCTCCAGTAATTTGATATCCTGGTCTTTCTTCTCAGATTCATACTTTATCGTCATCTCATCCAGCTTTTTCCTTTGGTCCACAGCCTTGTCTACATCATCAAATAGTTTATATTGTAGATAATGCTCCATGGCCGATTTATAATTTCCGGTCAGAGAATCAAATCGAAACAATGCGTAATTTTTTGAGGAGTTGAAAGAGGCGTCCATGATTGGAGCTGATCCCACTTTTTCCAGGAACAAGCGGGCCATTTTCAGATTTGATCTTGATATATAGAAATTTGCAATTTGGATACAATCAAAGCCCAACTCCCCATAAGGATCAGCCTGGGGGGATTCATTAACGAGCTTAAGGTATGACCTGTAGTATTCATCAGCTACTTTATAATTTCCCTCCTTTTGGTAACCAAATCCATTGAGCGTGAGAATCTGTGCTTTTTCCCAAGGCGTTGAAGGAGGAAATTCCGAAGTAACTTCCCGCATCAGGGATAGCGCCTCCCGGTGGCGGCGTTGATCCTGAAGCAAGGTAGCGGCGTACAATAAACTCTTGAACCAGAACAAATGCGTTGCCTCCGTCCTGTTTTCCAGACCCTTTTTATACCATTTCAATGCTTCTTCATTTTTTCCCAATGCGGCGTACGCTACGCCGATACGCATATTAAAACTGCCGGACAACGCCGACATGCCAGACCAGTTCAAGTTGTCAAGGGCAGCCGTTGCACGTTGTAACGCATCCAGGTATTTTGTCTGCTGAAGCTTTATAAATGAAAGTAGATATTCGGCAAACAAGGTATGTTTGAATCCGGTTGATTGCGCCAACTTCAAAATTTCGAGGAGATCGTTTTCCATTAAATGCGGCCCCGATCTCAGACGGATATCAGCCATTTCCCATAATACTTCCATTTCTTTTTCTCTCAATCGGGATTGACGATATAGAGAAAGGGAATTATTTAAATAGAGCAGCCTTATTGAGTCCGGCTCGGTATTCAGTAAGGCAAGATGGTATAAAGCCATTGCCGCTGGCCTTTTGTCTCCGTCCTTCTCTGCCGACGAAATGATTTTCAACAAAATAGTGTTACTCGTCGACACATCACCTGCTTGAAAGTGGTATTCCGCAAGCAGATTAAGACATTTGTATCGCTTGTTAGTGTTCTTTAAAGCAACGCTCAAAGTGAGAGCGTCCTGTATGTATAGACTCGCGCTGTCAAGATCTGCACGGTGGGCACCAGGCTTATGAACAAACCAGGTCGCCAGTTGAACTAATAATTGCAGCCGCTTTTCTCCAGCAAGGCTTTTAACAAGCTTTACTGCATCGTCAATCTCGCCGGCATTGATCAAACCTGAACCATCGCTGACTGTATCATCGCTATACACCGTGAGAAAAGGCACGCCGGTTATGCCGCTGGCCATCAATACCACGCTGTCCTTGTCAAAATTATTCTGCGATAAAATATTGATGAATTTCGCTGTACTCAGAACCAACAGCCGTTTCTGGGAGGAATTATAGCCCGACAAGGTGGCTTCAACGGAATTCGGCTGTCCGTAAGCAGTAATACAGAGATACATCCAGAACATTGTGGAAAAATACCTTGCCATGGTTTGATCGCAATAATGGTAGTTATAGAACCTGTATTCGAAAGAGATGGAACAACCTCATTGCAACTTCACTAAAGAAAGATAAAGATCTTATCTGACAATTCACTCCAGGAGTAACGTTCCGTTCGGACTGCGAACCGTTTATGGATCAGGGCTGGTAAACTATTTTCTACAATAGTCCGTGCTAACGATAAGAAAGCGACATCGACAATTCTACTCCACAGCACAACATGGGTCTATTCGAAGGTACTGTTTTATTTCGTAGTCGATTGGTGAGGACTACGATATTTCATAGTAAGTGACTCGAAAAGGAATTTGTAACATAGTGATTGATAGTAATTTATGGAACTGGCCTCCTGTTTGACCTATTTCCGTCAAACAGGGAACAATCACAATGCATCCTACATCTATCGTCATTATCACCGGCACATTCCTAGGTAACAATTGCTGGGACGACTGGAAGGCATACTTTGAAAGTTATGGATTCAAATGCATTGCTCCAGGCTGGCCACACAAGAATGACATACCGGAAGTGTTACGCAACAGGCATCCGGATATGGCAATTGCATCCAACAGACTACAAACACTAACCGATTTTTATGCAAGCATTCTTTCCTCGTTGCCCGGGAAGTCAATCGTTATCGGTCACTCCCTAGGAGGACTCATCGTGCAGTTACTAATTCAACGTGGATTGGTCGCTGCCGGCGTTGCCGTTCATTCGTTCCCTCCACCCGGAGTTTGTCAATATAAATTTTCTTTTCTAAGAGGATTATGGGATGTCATGGATGTTTTTTCTGATATGGATCAATCTTATATGATGTCTTTTGATAAATGGCAACAAACTGTGGCCAATGGAATGACATGCGACCAACAAAAGAAATTTTACTACCGGTATGCAACACCGGAATCGAAGATGGTTGTAAGAGACACCTTCAACTTTAGGATGAATATAAATTTTAACAATCCGCATTCCCCGCTATTATTCACGTCCGGAACTCAGGATATGATTGTTCCTGCTTCTGTTAATTTTTGTAATTATAAAAAGTATGATCAGCAAAATTCAATCACTGCATTTAAAGAATTCAAAGGGCACAATCATTTGGTCTTTGGTCACCCGTCGGCGATGGAAGAAGCTAAATTTATTTTGTTCTGGCTTTACGGATTAAACAAATAATAACTACGAAAAATGCAACCTCAATTGAAACAACCCGATTTTGATTCCGTCGAAAGGACAAATGTACGGCAGTATTTCTTCCCGCAGAGCGCAGAACAAAACGCCGATGACCTGCTGATCAGAATGAATACACAACCAGGGAAGAGTAGCTTTATGGTTTTTGAGCACAATAAGTATTTCACAGTCGCAACAGAGAGCATTGCATTCTTCTACGTCAAACATGAATGCTCCACGATGGTGTGTTTTAATAAGCAGGAACATTTTGTGAACTATTCTTTGGACCAGATCCAAAACCTTTTAGTCGATAAAGATTTTTTCCGGGTAAACAGGCAATACCTTATTAGTTTCTCCGCCATCAAAGAGGCGGAACATTACTTCGCCCGCAAACTATTAGTCAACCTTACAGTTCCTGCTCCTGAGAAATTGCTTGTCTCAAGGGAGAAAGCCTCCTGCTTTTTAGAATGGCTTGAGAACAGGTGAAAGGACGGGCAGGTGACTTCGCGAAAATGTGGAACAACACGGCAGAAATAGATTTCGGATATAAACACCCGATCAAATTTCACAGTTTCAAATTTCGATCAAACCAAGAGCTTCAACAACAAAATTACACTCACGATAAAGTCTTTCAGATGCAGACGTAATTTTTTTAAGGATAGGGTAATGTGGTACTGAATTGCTTTTTCAGAAAGATTAAGGGTGTCCGCAATCTCCGATATAGAGCGCCCCTCGAGCCGGTTAAGTTGAAATACTTTTTTTGATTTTTCAGGCAGGGTTTCCATTCCGTTTTCAATCGCTTCCATTAACTCGTCGAATTCGACAGTGTTTTCAGTTGCATTTTCACGCACAGGGACAAACTTTTTATAATAATCCCAATAGTTCTTACGGACCACCTGCGCCTCGATATAGTTCAAGGCTTTGTTTTTGACAGCTGTGTGAAAATAGGATGGTAAATGTTTAATGGAAAGAGATGCTCGTTTATCCCAAATGGATATGAACAGGTTCTGTACGATCTCTGCAGTGACTTCTTCGGAGCGCACGCGCGGATAGGCCATCGCATGAACTTTCTTCCAATAACGGTTAAAAAGCTCTGTAAAGGCCTCTTCATCGTCATGCCGGATAGCATCCAGTAGCTCGTCGTCAGAATATGTAGAGAATGACAAATTGCTTCGTTTTGAGAATAGTACAAGTTAGGGCAAGTGCTTAAGAAAATCAACTAATCGGTTGCGAAATCGGTTGAAACGCAGATTTTTCTCAAAAATGAATTAGGCAATTTTTCGGCTGGGCTGTCTTTACAGTATGCAGCAAAAAGATTTTCACAACATTTTGAAACGATACCTGAGCGGACAGTCGTCACCCGAGGAAGAAAAGATGATAGACTCGTGGTACGAAACTATTGGGAAAGGGCCTCACTCAACATTAAGTCGTCAGGACGAATCGGAACTTGAACGCCGTTACTGGTCAACTATCTCGGCTCACTTAAAAAGAACGAAAACGAACACTCACCCTGCTTCGTTACCGAAAAAGAACAACCGGACAATTGTGCTCTGGTATGCTTCCGGTATTGCCGCATCCATGCTGTTATTTCTTGTTGCATATAACTATTTGGGTGATGCCAGAGACACTGTGAAAGATGGAGTGACGGGAATCGAAAAAACGTCACAGCCATGGACGCAGATAAAAAACACAGAGAAAACTGCTCGACGAGTCGATCTGCCGGACGGAAGTCACGTTACCCTTGAACCGCAAAGTCTTCTGAAATATTCATCGTCGTTCAATCAAATCAAAAGAGAAATTTATCTCCAGGGTGAAGCCCTGTTTGAAGTTCACCGCAATGAGCAGCGCCCTTTCTTTGTCTATACTCCGGAAGTTACCACGATGGTGCTAGGAACAAGTTTCCGTGTGCGCGCCTTTGAAAAAGATAAAGACATTACGGTTGCCGTAAGAACGGGCCGTGTATCCGTTTATACAAATCATAAAGATGAAAAAGAGCGCAATGACAGGCCGGCTGAAATCATTCTGACACCGAATCAACAGGTTATCTATAATAGAAACGAAAAAACGATCCTGCGTAAAATAGTGGACGTACCATTGCCTATTCTGCCTCCCGAAAAAGTTATGCGCATGCGTTTTGAAGAAGCACCTGTTCAGGAAATATTTGAGGCCATCGAGAAAGTTTATGGTGTTGAGATTGTGTTCGACAAAGAACGTTTTTCTGCCTGCGCGCTGACAACGTCCATATCCGATGGTGGTCTTTATAACAGGCTTAACATCATATGCAAAGCTATTGGTGCGGAATACACACTCAATGAACACCAGATTGTAATCAACGGAACAGGATGTAATTGACGGAAACGTGAGAGTAAATATTGAAAAAAAATTAAGTCAACACTAAACTTCCAATGCGTATGAAGAATTCTACATAATCTATTCTAAAAAAAGAAACCGATGATGTTGACGCACCATCGGCCTTTGCAATGCTACGACGAGTCGGAGCATTCAAAGTTGTTTTTGCTCTTTTCTCAACAAAAACTATTTAAAAATATGAATAAACCCCGATCTATTCAAGAGGTATTCTATGTACTTATGAGAATCACCCTAGCACAAATTTTAATAATGGCCGTTCTGACCTCACTGGTAGCTGCCGCCCCTTTAAGGGGACAGGAGATACTGAACAGGAAAGTTTCGTTGGATCTTCGCGACACGGAGATCAAATCTGTTTTGTCGGAAATCGAAAAACAGACTTCCGTTATTTTTACCTACAGATCCAAGCTTATTAAAGCTTCAAGAAAAGTATCTCTCAAAGTAAATGACGTTCCACTCTCCGAAGTGCTGGAACAACTTTTCGATCCCGCCATCTCGTTTGTCCCCATGGATGAAGAAGAGATCGTATTGCGGCCCAATCCAAATTCGGATGCGGGGGTTGACGTCATCGTCCCGTATTCAATTTCTGTAACTGGACAAGTAACAGATGAAACAGGTCAGGGATTACCTGGCGTAAGCGTATTAGAGAAAGGCACTACGAATGGCACGGCTACCGATAATGAAGGACGGTTTTCATTGAATGTGCGGGATGATAAAAGTATTGTTATCTTCTCGTTCATCGGTTACGCCTCGCAAGAAGTTGTAGTAGGTAGTCAAACCGAGTTATCCATTGGACTTCAGCCCGATGCCGAATCACTGGAGGAAGTTGTAGTGGTCGGTTATGGCGTTCAGAAGAAATCGGATATAACGGGTTCATTGACCTCTATATCGCCAAAGGAATTTGCCTCCCAACCGGTTAACAGGTTAGATCAGATCCTGCAAGGCAGGGCGAGTGGTGTACAGGTTACAAATGTGGGCGGCGCGCCAGGCGGTGCTGTCAGGATCCGGGTAAGAGGAGCGAACTCCATATTGGGTAACAACGATCCCCTGTACGTAGTCGATGGTTATGTAGGCGCAGATTTCACAACGATTAACCCGAACGATATTGAAACGCTTCAGGTGTTGAAAGATGCTTCTTCAACGGCTATTTATGGAAGTCGCGGAGCAAACGGCGTGGTGATCATAACTACAAAAAAAGGCACTGAAGGAGGTATACGGGTAAATTATAATGCTCAGTTCTCTTCATCGAACAGAATAGAAAAACTGAACACACTTAGTGCCGGTGATTATGCTCAGGTTATCAATGAACGTGCCGCTGCCACCGGAGGCTCTCCGTTTTTCACACAAGCGCAGGTAGATGAGTTCCGGACAAAAGGAGGAACAGACTGGCAGGATGAAATTTTTAAGCGCGCTGGGGGACAGGAACACCAATTGGGCGTTTCTGGCGGGAATGAAAAAACAACTTTCATGATCTCAGCCAACTATCTTGACCAGGATGGTATTATCAAAAATTCAAACTTCAAGCGATATTCCCTCCGATCTAATATTAACACGCAGATCAACGACAAATTTTCAGTGCGATTGAATGTGTCAGGATCAAGGCAGGACAATCTTAATAACGGAATCATCGGTGGTACGTCGAACCCGCTGGTGCAGGCATTGGCCTGGGCGCCGACGACGCCGGTGTATGATGCAAACGGCGCATTGACAAGGAACGACCCCACAGGTTCGATATTCACAAATCCCGTGGCCCTGATCTCCGATCGGGAGGCACGAAGAGAAGTGACGATCGCAAATTTGGTGGGAGGATTACGTTATGAGATTGTGGAAGGATTATCCCTGGACCTCCAATACGCTGTAAACTATTTGAGCCAGCAGAATAAGTCTTACAACGGTATGGTTGTTACCAATAACAATCCGAACGCCGGAAGAATATCTAACGAACAAGTAACGCTGCAGGGTACAAACTCCATTAACTATAACCACACCTTCAACGAGGTTCACAAGATCGAAGCAGTAGGAGTATTTGAAACGCAGCAGTTTACCAGCACTTCCTTTTCTGCTACTGGCAATACGTTGCTGATTCCTGCCATGAGCTATGATAACATCGGCCTGGCAAATTCCTTTGAGATCGGTTCAGGATACTCCAAATGGACGTTGCTTTCGTTGCTGGGAAGAGTTAATTATTCATTTAAAGATAAATACCTGTTATCTGCGACTGTAAGAAGAGACGGCTCATCAAAATTCCGCGGCGACAACCGGTATAGTGTATTCCCATCGGTGGCTGCAGGCTGGAGAATTTCGGAAGAAGACTTTATGAAAGGTCAGGACGTATTCAGCAACCTCAAGCTGCGTGCGAGCTGGGGTCGTACAGGAAGTCAGGCCATCAATCCTTATGCTACACAGTCAACATATTCCACGACGCAGACAGCATTTAATAACAGCAGTGCCCAGAGCGGTATTTTACTGGGCGACCCCGGTAATCCGAATTTGAAATGGGAAACTACCGAACAGACGAACGTGGGGCTGGAGATGGAATTGCTGGATGGAAAAGTCACCTTAGAAGGAGATTACTTTGTAAAGAATACAAAAGATCTTCTGCTTAACCGCCCGTTGCCTGGTTATGTTGGCTCAGGTAATATTGCTGAAAATGTTGGAGAGATAGAGAACAAAGGATGGGAATTGGCATTAACGGTTCCTGTGATCAAACGAAATGGTTTCGAGTGGACGAGTACATTCAACATCTCGAATGTAAAGAACACGGTGAAAAGTGTGGGTGGCATCGCGGATAGATTTTTCACCAGCGCCAACGTTGGCGCAGGGATGTCAACGCAATCCGAATTTGTGTTTGCTCCAGGCCAAGCACTTGGTGCGTACTGGGGTCTCGTATACCAGGGTACCTGGAAACCGGACGAGGCAGATCAGGCAGCGTTGAGAGGTGAACAACCTGGCGACTCCAAGTATGAAGATCTGGACGGTGACAATGCTATTACCACCGAAGATTTTCAAATTATCGGCAGTGGTATACCGACAACGACGACAGGATGGAATAATACTTTTAACTACAAGGGATTCACCTTGAATGTTTTCTTCCTCGGGATATTCGGTGCTGATAAACTGAACTACACACGTGCAGCAGCATTAGCGGGAGGCGCCGATGCCCGGCAACCTATTCTTGCTGATATTAAAGACAGGTACATACCGGGTGTAAATGAAACATCCGACATCCCTGCCTTCAGCACGACCAACAGAGTGTATACACAATCGACAAGGTTCATGGAAAGTGGAGATTTTATCCGCTTGAAGAATGTGAGTCTCTCATACGACTTCCCAAAATCGTTGGTTAGAAATTTCGGTGTACGACTGTTCCTCAGCGGAACAAACCTGCTTACGATCACAGACTACAAGGGAATTGATCCGGAATCAAGTTCTGTATCGGGCGCAGACACTGCCCTGGGAATTGATTATGGATCTTATCCCAATGCTAAGACATACACAGTTGGACTTAACCTCACCTTTTAATTGTAAGATACTAACATGAAAAAATTAACAATCCTATGCTTCACAGTACTGTTGATGACAGGCTGTAGCAATTTTCTGGAAGAAGATTTTAAAGGTCAGGTGGTTGGTAACGCTTCACTGAGCACAGTTGAAGGTCTTGACGCTGCCCTCGTGGGAGCCTATAAAGGTTTGGCTAACACCTGGAGTACAGGCTTTTTACATGCAACCGCAATTGGTGCTACCATGGGAGGAGAAGACGTTACAACGCATGCCGCAAGTAATAAACAAGAGTTCAGGGAATTCGATCAATTCTCCGTATCGGCCGGAAACAGCCGAACAGCCAATTTGTACAATGGTTGTTACAAGGCGATTCAAGGTGCGAACAACATCATCACCAATTATCATCTGACAGTCGGTGATGAAACGCGTATTAATCAGATAGCAGGTGAAGCACATTTTATTCGTGCGTTATCGTATTATTGGTTAGTAAGACTGTATGGCAGCATACCTTTGATCACTACAGCTGAGTTTTCGAAGGAATTACTCACGATTGACAAAACTGCTCCTCCGGAAATTTATAAATTGATTGAAGAAGACTTATCGGCGGCAGAGGGGCTATTGCTGAATGAAAAACGTGATCCGGGCAGACCGAACATCGGCGCTGCAAAAGCCTTGCTAGCCGATGTATACCTGACCGAAGCAGGCTGGCCGATAAAAGATGCGTCGAAGTATGCGGCAGCAGCAGCAAAGGCGAAAGAGGTTATCGACAATAAGGCAACGTATGGCTTTGACCTGATGGAAACTTTTGCGGAGACATTCGACAATGATCCTGCTGTCGCAACGATGCCTGAGAATGTATTTCAGATATCTGCGTTCAAAGGGGTATGGCACACTGCTAATACCACTTATGGATCCGCGGCAATGCCAGGTGATATAAGTGGATGGGATGATTACTTTCCTGAAATAAATTTCTATCTCGATTTTCCAGCTGGGCCCAGAAAGGACAAGACATTCCGTACCGAGTTTGCATTGGGAGACGGAAGTACCTTGCAATGGCAATTAACGCAGACCAAACATCCTTACTACGGAAAGTTCTGGATCAAAGGCGACATCAATAACTATGACTCGAGCCTGCCTTTCGTGATGATGCGCTATGCTCACGTGCTGACAATCTATGCCGAAGCGAAAGCACGTTCAGGTGGCCCTGATCAACTCGCATATGATGCTGTAAACGCTATACGTACAAGGGCAGGACTCGCACCATTAGTTGGATTACCGGCAGAAGCCTTTGCGGACGCGGTTGTACAGGAACGTGCCTGGGAATTTGCCGGTGAAAGAACACGTTGGTTTGACCTCGTTCGACTCGAGATGGTTGAAGAAGCAAATGCGAACAAACACGCGAATGATCTCAAGCCGATCAATGAGATCACAAAAGATGACTATGTTTTCCCACTTCCCTTATCCGAAATTCTAGCGAATCCGAATCTGGAGTAACATATTGTAAGCATAAAAAAATTATGAATGAACAAGGTCTCGACGCTGTCGGGACCTTGTTCGTTATGTACGTTATACCGGGATGGATTGCCAATCGCTAGCCATTCGCATTCAAATATGCTTAGAAAGGTTGCGTTGTACAGCCTATTTACAGCTATCGGTTAATTTGTCCCTAAACTGCCATCAATAACAGCTCGACGTCTGCGATCACAGGAGATTTGGGTTTAAGTCCGGCGGCGACATCTTACCTAACAGGCTTAGCTTTGACTGATGCAACCGGATATGCTACTTCCGCACAAGTGACAGGAAAAATATATGCCGCGAATATGGCCGCTCCGACGCCTATCAATCTGACTACTGCGGTTAACAATATGATCACTGCTTACAACGATGCCGCAACCTCGCATATGGAAGGAATTGTATTGTCGATGACAGGCATTACGTTTCAAACAAGTTCTTCTCTTAATGGAAGGGCCTTGGCGCAAACTGCAGTTATTCTTGATAAGAATGCTATCGCAAAACCATAATAAATATTTTCTAGCATTTACAAAGACGCTGTCACTGTATTGTGTGACAGTGTTTTTTTACTTGTCACTCCACTCGCTGAGGAAACAGTGTCATTGAATTATCTAGGAAATAATCAAAAGCTCTGAAGTTTCACTTCTGGCCAGTTCTGATTTGCCTTGTTTATGAAGCCTGTAGTATCCTTTAACCAAAGAGCTTTGACATCATTGTTGTAATTCAAATAAAGTTTATTGTCAACAATTGTCCAGGCATCAGGTTGTGTCGATGCCTTGTGACCGTCTGCGGTTCCGAATGCGCAGTATCCGCCGTACTGCGGCGCGAATCTCCCGGGCTCAGCCTTAAAACGTTCTAGATTTTGTTCATTCGAAAACAACCAAGTCCCGCCATTCCAACTCGTTGAAAATTCATCAGAACCCTTGACTGGCCTGGACTCTTCGAAATAAGCCACAACATCATATCCATTAGCAGCTTTCCCCTCAACCAAATAGACTTCCGCTGGTTTTGAACCGCAGGCAACCAGTAATGCAATAATCGTTGCCAAACTGAAATTTGATTTCATTTTCATCTCTATATTCTTTTTTGGGCAAAAGAATATAGACGACCGCTAACAGTTTGTCTTTCCAGCGACAATTCCTTTAGAAAGGGATCATAAATTCGTACTCAGCCGGATTAAGAAAGGAAATGTTTGTTAAATGGGTTTTTAAATCCGACAACAGAAGCCGCGCTCGCCAGAATCGCCTACTCCGATCTCAAACTGTTCACGGGGTTAATTGTCGCTGCTTTTATTGACTGGTAACTGACGGTCATCAGCGTGATCACTAATGCAGACACACAGGTCGTAACAAAAACCCAGGCCGATATCTCTGTCCTGTATTCAAATTTCTGGAGCCACGAGTCCATGACATAGTACCCGATTGGAACAGCAACTGTACATGATATCACTACAAGCACAGCAAAATCCTTCGTCAACATTCTCCATAGCGTAGCTACACTCGCACCCATTACTTTTCGTATGCCAATCTCTTTCGTGCGCTGCTCAGCAACAAAGGAAGCGAGGCCAAACAAACCAAGGCAAGAGATTACGATTGCTGGAAACGCGAACACACCCGCAAGCTTTCCGACGCGCTCCTCCTGGCTGAATTTCTGTCCATATGCTTCGTCGACAAATGAGTATTCGAACAATGCCGTAGGGACAACCTTATCGAACACCGATTTTATTTTCGGCAGCGCCTCGCCCGCGCTCTGTGCCGGATTGATCCGTATCTGCAGATGACTAAACATCTCCGGCCGGTAATAATAGATGGTCTGCAGGACTGGCTCGTATGGTGACCGCATCACCACATCCTCAACCACTCCTATGATCGTCTTCGACCATTTGAACTCACCAGAACTATTGACATCGATCAGCTGCTGACCAACTGGATTCTTCAATCCCATGTATTTCACGGCGGCGCGATTGACAATAACTGCGTCTATTGTATCCGCTGCACGGTCTTCCGAGAAGTCACGTCCTTCGACAATGTTCCAGTTGATCGCCTTTCCGTAATCCGGATCAACGAGGCACATCGCGAATTCTCCTTCCAGATTTGGATCCTTACCATGCCAGTTGTATCCGCCCGTTATGTTCCATATGGAAGTGAGGGGGCTCGACGAAAGTCCAACTGAATGTACAGCGCCCGAATTCATAAGTTCCGTTTTCAAAGTGTTCATATTTTTCCTGATGGCTGGATCGTTCATTATTACTGTGATCAAACCATCCTTGTTGTAACCCACCGGCCTGTTGCGTGCAAACTGTACTTGCTCGTACACGACGATCGTTCCGATGATCAATGTGACGGATACGGTGAACTGTAAAACCACAAGTACCTTTCGAGGCAACGCTGCCAAACGACCTGTACGAAGTCTTCCCTTCAACACTTTTACAGGTTGAAACGACGACAGGTAAAATGCAGGATAAACACCTGCCCCAAGACCAGTGATGATGATAAATCCAACTGCAATCATCCAGAAAATCATACTTGTGAATGGCAGGTGTATGTCTTTATCAGAGAGTTGATTGAATGGCTGCTGAAACAGCACCAGCAATAGAAGCGACAGCATAAATGATAAAATGACGACCACAAACGATTCGCTCAGGAATTGTACGACCAGCTGATTTTTGGATGATCCGATCGACTTTCTGACACCGACTTCCCTTGCACGTCGTTCCGAGCGGGCAGTACTTAGATTCACAAAGTTGATACATGCGAGCAGCAATACGAAAATGCCAACTATGCCGAATAACCAAACGAAGGTGATCCTCCCTTTTGCAGGCCTGCCATTTTCGAATTCTGAATACAAATGCCACGTGCTCATGGGCACCAATCGGGCGAAGGGCGCATATCTTTCAATGGTTGCATAGAAATCTGCGGGAACATGATCTTTATAAAGATCCTTGATCGCAACATTCACCTGGTCGAAAGAAACATTCGGTTGAATTTCAACAAAGAAAGGGAACTGCTTGTTGTCCCAATCGGTCTCCGCATTCTTTATCCACGAGTGCGTCAACGCCCACAACGCCCACGGAGCAAAGAACTCAACAGTTCCAAATGCGCTATTTTGTGGAATGTCTTCATAGATGCCCGTAACCTGGACATCCATCTCGCTTGATATGCGGAGGGTTTTGTTCATGGGGTCTTCAGTGCCAAACATTGCTGCAGCCGCGGACTCTGAGAGAATGATCGAGTGTGCGTCATCGAGGCTCTTATAGTTACCCTTCACCATTTTTATCGAAAGCATTTCGAGGCCCTCCGGTTCCATAAATTCGCCGACTTTGCTGAATTTGTTTTCGCCGGATGTTATTGGGAAAGCATTGATCCATCCCGCTTTGACCACGTGTTTGAAATACTGTGAATAGTTGCTCTTGAGCACAGACGCTACCGGGTATTGCATCCCCACCGTGCCACGTATTTCAGAGTTGGCGGGGTCGGTGTTACCGTTCCAAAGCTGGGCGATGTGGTCGTAGTTCTCGTGATATGTGTTGAACGACAGTTCGTCGTAGATCCAAAGGCCGATAAACATCGCGATGGTCATCCCCATCGCCAGGCCGCTGACGTTGATTAATGAATACCCTTTACTATGGAGCAGATTGCGCCAGCCGACTTTGAGATAGCTCTTGATCATAACTCATCGGTTTAGTGTTATAACCAGAAACTTATGAATTAAAGAAAGGTTACCGTTCGAGGTTGGGATTTTCTTTTAAACAACGAATGGGGAATAATGTATTGCTCACTCGTATTTGAGCGCTTCCACCGGGTTACTCTTCGCTGCTTTCCATAAAACACTTGCAACGGTGGCCAGCAGGATGATCACCAGCAATGCGATTGGGCTAACGTAATGCCACCACCGCAGTTCAATTCGTTCGGTAAATTTCATCAAATACTGTTGGATCAGGTAGAATGCGATCGGAATACCAATTGCCGAAGCGACAGCAATTTGCATAGCAGTATTGCCGAGAAGTATATGTGCAATATGTCTCAAGTCGGCACCAAGAACTTTTCGAATTCCTATCTCTTTGTTCTTTTCAACAACCTTGTCTGTAATCATTCCCAACAAACCCAGGCATGCTATGAAAATAGCAAGCCCGGTAAAAAGGATTAATTGGTTGCGGGCAGTTTTTTCCTGGTTGTAAGAGGCAGCCAATTTGTCGCTGAGAAACGACCAACTGAATTCCGAACCAGGAAAGTGTTGTGTAAAAACTTTTTCGATCCGGCCAATAGTTTCACTTGCAGGCTGGCCACCAGCCAATCGGACCGAAATTGCCTCAGGTAGATAATTTGCGAATAAAGCCTTGCCTTCATTCAATAGCACGGTTCCTCTACCTTCCCAAGTCTGCTGCGAACTACTCCCGTTAAGAAATGAAGCCCTTCGATAATTCTCAAAAACCCCTACAATCGTACATACATCGGCAAACTTGGAATTGGCGTTTGGTGCCGCGAGCACTTTTGAGCCAACCGCGTCATCGACTGAATGAAACGCGAGTCTTCTGGCGGCCTCGCGGCTGATAATTATTGCTGTCGGATCGTCATCCTTTACGAAATTCCTGCCAGCGACCAATTTCAAATCAAACAACGTCACAAAATTCTCATCGACCTCTAAGGCATCAAAGGCAATTGAATTATCTGCCCCAATTTTTTTGAAGGCCAGATTGCGACCTTCGTCAATATGGTGGGTGGAAGCTGTGGCCTTGACAACTTCGGGAAGTCTGACCAGTTCCTTTTCCAATGTGCCTAGAATCTGACGGTAGTTATCCGGTTTGATTACAGGTGCATCAATTGTAATAACCCCCTCGCGGGTAAACCCTGTGTCAACGGAAAGAACGTAATCGATCTGCCACAAGATGGTAGAGCTTAAAAGTATAAAGGTGATGGCCGCGATGAACTGGCCGGTGGTGAGGATGTTTGGAAGCATTCTCCTGCCACCCGAAGTGGAGGTCTTTCTAAACAAGCTCTGGGGGTTAATACCAAATGAAATTATTGCCGGATAAATTCCCGTTGCCAGGATACCCACCACAGCCATCGAGCTTAACATGATTGTTGAAGTGGTGCTAAGCGAACTAAGGCTGGCAACATGAATGCCGAAAAAAGTTGAGAGAGGAGTTCCAATTACCTGGATCAAAGTCAGGGCGAGCGTAATAGCCATTACATTAACTATTGCGGCTTCCATCATGAACTGAATTGTCATATCGACAACTTTTGCACCGGAAACCCTGCGTGTTGCAATTTCTTTAAACCTTCTCTTTGTGCGGGTAATAGAAAGATTGACATAATTTGCCCAGGCCATGACAATAACAGAAAGGCCAATTAAAGAAAGCGTCGTGAGAAGAAGTTTCGACTTCGGAATAAACCAATCTCCTGAATAGAAAGCACTAAAAGCAATTTCATGAAGGGGCTGCACATAAAAATCCGGATCGCGAAAAGCACGGTTATTGACAAGGCGATCAAAAAAGTATTTCTTCCTCTGATTCAGTTTATTTTCAAACGTCTTAAAATCCGAGTGAGTTAGTTTGAGATAGCTATGATATATAGCGGTTGGGTTAACGGCGTAATTGTCCAGATTTTCGGGGATAATTATGTCGAAATCGAGATGCGTGTTGTGAGGTAGATTTTGATAGACGCCTGACACCAGGAATGCAGAGTCATAATTCAGGAGATGGATCATTTGACCGACAGGGTTCTCCCTCCCAAAATATTTCTCGGCAGTGGCGCGGCTCAGCACAATGCTGCCAGGTTGTTTCAACACATTCTCAGCATCTCCGTGGATCAACGGTACGGTGAAAAAAGTGAAAAAGTTGGTGTCGACCATAGCCACCTTCTGCTCCGTGAACGATTCCCGATGGACGCCGATATCTCTTGAAAACACAAGATTGCCAGCCGTTCGAAGCCGAAAAAAACTTTCTACCTCGGGGTACACTTCTGCCATTTCAGGAAACCAGTAGGCCATACCACCCCCGAATTTCATAAACCCCCAGGTCTGTCCTTGATCTAATGACCAGCGCCAATTGTAGCCAATCCTGGCGATACGCTCTGAGTCGTTGTGGTATTGATCCGCCTTCAACTCAGATTGCGCAAATTCAAAAAGGCAAAAGAAGGCGGTAAACCCAATGGCCAGACCTGTCACGTTGATGAAAGTAAAAAATGGATTTCTCGCCAGCACGCGTAGGGAGAATTTGAGGTAGTTCTGGAGCATTTTTAGCGTCGTTATTAGTCGTTCGTTGTTAGTCGTAAGACTTAGACATAATACATGAGTGTCAAGACTCATTGACTTATGGCTTACTACTTATTCTATTGTCTCTCTAAGATCAGGCCAGACCTAAATTCGTGGAATTCAAATTAAAAACCGAGTGTGTGTAATTGGCGGTGTTCTGAAATGGAACATTGATGCGTTCATTGATGAAGCGTTATTTTAGACACAAGACGTTACCCACAAGTATCAAGAGAGTAAAGCAATGGCTAACGATGTAACACCTAATAACTTTTCATCTTAAGGGAAATCGTGGTCAAGTTTCACCACAAAATAAAAAACTACACCAGCTGAAATGCGAAAGAGGTTCTGATGCAGTGAGCTTTACCATAAACGCAGCATCAAAAAATATCAATTCAATATCAGGGTTTTGTCGATCGATACTGTCTTGATCTCCATGATCTTCTCTTCAAACTGGTCGTTGGGAAGGATTGACTTACCCTTGATCCGGTTCCGGTAGGCGTAGATCGTATTGACGGAATACCCGAGAATCCTGGCAATCTTTTTAGCGTCATGAATCCCGAGCCTGATCAATGCGAAGATCCGAAGCTCTGTATTCAACAATTGATGTTCTTTCAACACTATTCTGTTTTCGGGTTCAAAATACGAATTGACGATGTTGACAAAATCGGGGAACAATTTCAGAAAGATCTTGTCAAAATTGAAGTAAAGCTCTTCCCGTTCGTGGTCAGGATTGATAGTATTGACCACATGGCGGATGTCCTCCACCTTATGGTGCTGAAGCTTTCTATCAATACTTCTTTTAAACGACTCGATCTTATCGATGTACCCGGAGTTGTTGCTGAAATAGTATCCGATGTATTCTTCCTTGATCTTATCAGCTTCACGGAGTTTGCGGTTCATTTCGTTGAGGTTGCGATTGGTTTCTCTGATCACCGCCTCCGCTGCTTTCAATTTTTGAAGTTGTTTGTAGATGATTACCGAGAATACAACGATAATAATTACGAGGGAAGCAAGTCCTGCCGAATAAAGAAGCCAGCGCTTTCTCTGTTCATCAACGCTATTCAACTGATCGGCCGCAATGACCGGAAGTATCGAACTTATCTCAACCTGGCGTTGCATTGCGCCATAAAATTCTGCTTCACTCAGTGCCTGCTTGATAAATATGTAGGCATTTTTCGAATCACCAAGCCTGTAAAGCTGTCGCGCAAGTGTCAGCATGGCCGCAGTCTCTTTCGTCGGTGCACGTAGGTCACATAGCGCAGCAAGGATATAGTATTCTACCATTTTATCGTCCTCGCCAAGTGCTCCATAGGCTGACGCCATTTCATGATAGTTCATCGCCTGCTGGTGGTAATTCAATGGAAGCTTGAATATCTTATGTTTGATCTCTATGGTTTGTTTGTAATTTCTTTCGGAAAGCGCAATCATTGAAATCAGGTATAAATTGGAATAACTTCCCGACCTACTCCACATCAAAGCAGAATCCAGGTACAGCCTTTCCATATGAGCATACAGCTCGCCGAAGGAGGCGTTCTTGTTGTATGTGTTAAGGTCACCATACGACCTGGACAAAAGACGATAATGTTCAACTCGTGACGTGTCATTCAAATATTTCACCTCAACAGCGCTAAGCGAGTCAAAAGTTTCCTTAAACATTCCCGCTGAATTAAAGACAAAACCGCTTTTAACGCGGGCGTCTCCAATTCTGGAGATATCCTTCAACTTATGGGCTGTTTCCGAAAGTATCTGAACATAGTGTAAGGCGGAATCATTAATAAAAGCCTTATACTCATGAAAGATAGCTGTGTAGATCGTGAATTGTTTTATAAAGTCATCCTTGGCAGCAGGAAGCTGCTTTTGAAGATTATCTATCCGTGCAAATTTCTGCTCGACATAGATGTTCTGCTGGTCAATTTCCATTTTCAGAACATCGATCAGACTGTCCATACGGCTTTGCGAGAAACCATGAAGACAAGAGACAACAATCAATGGGATCAAGACAGTACGCTTCATCGGCCAGACATTTTCGGAGTTTAAAGTAATTTAAGCATACCGTGTTGTATATCCTTACACCCATTCCTCCGCCGCGTCTACCAGAGCCTTCCACAAGTGCAAAGCGAAAGAGCTTCGGACCATGACACGGTAACGAAACGGAGCAATATAGAAGACGATCACCGGTGCCTTTGCCATGAGTCCCTGGGAGACACTTGCAACAGGAAAACTTTTTTCCCGGAGATCCTGATCCCAAAGGTGGGCGAGCACTTCACGAACCTTAGGTCCTTCGAGTTCAATGGTAGTTCGCTGGCCGCTAACATCAACTGCGCTGAAATGATAGTCGTTCTTCAACAAGAGTGGTGCGAGCTTCTGCTCAGCTTCCAGGAATCCTACAATAAGCCACCAGTCAGGTGCAAGGCACAGGGCATGGGCTTCACCTCCACCGGATGATCCTGCTCGGGTCTGGCCTGGCTTCCCAGGCAAATCCATGCCCAGCGCTTCAGCGACTGCGGCTTGCGTTGAGGTCCCCGGCGCAACACGAAGGTCGATGGTATGCAATCCTGGTAATTCACGAATCGCCACTGTAGCGACGGTTCCCATGTTCATTCCTTCCAGCGGACTTTCTTTGGTGATCATATGTGGATTTTCAAGAGTCTCTTCGGATGTTCTCCTTGTCAATGAATACAGCGTCACAGATGGTTGCGCGCAGCACTTTTTTTCCCCCGATAGTCCCGATAGCTATCGGGACGGCCACCACTTCACCCATCCGGTTCAGACCATCGGCCACCAGTGCCAGAGCGAACGCACGTCCAAGTGTCGGCGAATAGTAAGAGCTCGTCACAAAACCGGTGTGTCGGGTTTTGCCATGCTCGTCTGGGTGTGCGTTAAGTACGGTGATGTATGCTCCCTCCGGAATAACTTCGTCATGGTTCTCCGGCAACAGGCCGACAAGTTGGCCCCGGCCCGTTGCTTTCAGGTAGGGCAGTTGGAAGGAACGCTTTCCGATAAACTCTTTCTTTTTGGAGACGATCCACGACATGTTGAGATCATACGGCGTCTGAGTGCCGTCGGTATCCTGTCCGACGATGATGTAACCCTTTTCCGCACGCAGCACGTGCATGGTTTCTGTGCCATAGGCAGTCAGATCATAAGGACGTCCGAGCGCCCACAGTCGTTTCCAAATATGACGGGCATGACCCCAGGCGACGTTGATCTCGAATGCCAACTCTCCTGAAAAGGAGATTCGCGCGATGCGCACAGGGATACCGTTGATCGTCGCCACCCGGCTGTGCATGAAGGGGAATGCCTCTTTTGAGAGGTCAAGGTCTGTGACCAGTTCCTGAAGGAGCTGCCTGCTTTTCGGGCCGACCAGCGCGATCGTCGAAATATGTTCGGTGACCGAAGTGCAATAGACCTTCAGGTCAGGCCACTCCGTCTGCAGCCACTCTTCCAGCCATGCCAGAACCCGGGCAGCACCTCCGGTGGTGGTGGTCATCAGGAAATGGTTTTTACCTAGCCGTGTCGTTACGCCGTCGTCAAAGACTATGCCTTCAACCTTGCACATCAATCCGTAGCGGCACTGCCCTTCGGGCAATGTCGAGAAGATGTTCGTATAGATGTGGTCGAGGAAAACAGCGGCATCAGGACCTTGGATGTCGATCTTTCCAAGAGTGGAGGCGTCCATCACGGCCACACCCTGCCGGGCTGCCACGCACTCACGCCGAACTGCATCTTCCATGCGCTCTCCCGGCTTCGGGAAGTACCACGGTCGCTTCCATTGCCCCACATCCTCGAAAACTGCTCCAGCTTCAACATGCCATTGATGGAGCGGCGTGATGCGGATAGGATCGGAAAGCGGTCCGCGTTCACGCCCGGCAAGAGCGGCGAATGTCACCGGCACATAAGGTGGCCGGAAGGAAAGAGTACCCACCCCGTTAATTATCGGGGCAGGTGACCCCGACAAAAGCCGGGGCAAGCCGCTGGATTTGCCGTCTTGCGCAACACCATTGAGTTGGCAAAGTGCGCCGATCGTGAGCATGCCGCTGGTCTTGCCCTGGTCGTGTGCTGTTCCTATGGTAGTGTATCGTTTGATGTGTTCGATGCTAGTCAACCCAGCCCCTACTGCACGGCGTAGTTCGTGTAGCGTTGCATCGCGCTGCAAGTCTATATAGGCGTGACGGGCCTGCTCGGGGTCGAGCGCCGGACCGAAGAATACCAATGGATCGTCATCATCGCCGAAGTTTCCGGCCAGCATGCCGGCGGCGCGGAGCCGGTCGGTGTCGTGGCTCACAAGGAAGGCCGCGTGTTCCTCACTCCACTGCGGTTTGATGCCGATGTGAGTCGCCAGATCTACGATCGGGGTCCAGCCCCCTGATACTGCAAGCAGATTGGCGGATATTTGAAATGTTTCATTTGTGTCGAGGTCTTGTATGGTGACACTGTGCAAAGCCCCTTCCGCATTTGAGGCCGTATCGAGAACTGTGGCGCGGAAGCGGACCGGAATCCCCGCCGCCTTTGCTGCATCGACACTCGGACCTTGGGCCCCAGACCGCGCATCAAAGATACCTTGCACATGGACCCCTGCAACGTGCAGCCTAAGCGCATCACGATATCCCTGGTTATCAACCGTTGCAATCACGGCACGCGTGAAGATCCGCACGCCATGCAGCGCGACGTAAGTGGCTGCTGCATGGGAGAGCATGATGCCGGGCCGGTCGTTATTTGCAAAGATCAACGGGCGCTGGAACGCACCCGGTGCCAGCACGATTTGATCTGCGCGGATATGCCACACACGGATACGCGCGCGCCTTATTGGCGCGGAATTTCCGAGGTGGTCGCTCCGTCGCTCAATGGCAACGACATAATTCTGATCGTACAAACCTATCGCAGTGCACCTACACAAATATGTAAGGCGTTCGTGCGCGAGAACATTCCGCAGGGCAGATGGTAATTCCAGTCCAAGGTGCCGGAGATGACCGCCGGGTCCTGGTTGGTCGTCGATCAGCAGAACCTCACGGCCTGCACGCAGGTGTTCATCCGCCGCAGTAAGTCCCGCAAGACCTGCACCTATGATCAGCGTATCAACATAGCGATTGGTCTTGTCGTAGCGTGCTTCATCGGGGAGTTCAGGCAGTGCACCAATGCCGGTAATGCTGCATGCAGCCAGTCCGTTAGACACCTCAATGACAGTGACGGGAAGCATTGATTCCCTTGTACCCGATACCAGCTGGACGAGTGCATTCGGTTCTTCAACGCCCAATCCTACGACACCGCGCGGACGGTTATGGTACGTGCTGTTGGTTATTGATAGCACGCCGCTGCGCAGCAAGGCCGCCGCCATCGGCTCACCCTCGTGCCCCTTGTAGAGCTTGTCATCAAAACTGAATGAAACTTCGCTCATGCCTTGTGTTCCTCCTGCCCATCGGCGCATTAGGTTGTGTGGTAAATGGAAGGTATGCAGGCCCGATCTCATGGGTGATGGTATTGCGCCATAGGTTGAACCATCGGCCACACCCAGCGAAGTGCACCCACCGCTCGGCGAGCCACCCCTTAGGGTTGGCGCGGATATGAAGGTATTTCGTCCATTCGCTGTCGGTCAGCGCATTGGGATCTGGGTATGCTACCCCGGCCTCAGCTCCGTAATGGAACTCGGTTTCGTTGCGCAGGCCACAGTGGGGACAAGGAATGTATAGCATAAAATATCTTTAAAAACCTCAGCGGATTTTTTATTTATTATTTTTTATTGTTGACGTGGTCGTCTAACCCAATCACAAATCAGCAATCACATGCAATCTTAATGAGCAACCCCAGCCGCTCCATGTTCGTCGATGAGATGCCCCGTCACGAAGCGGTCGAGCGCGAAGGGCCGGTTCAATTCATGCGGGGTGCCGTGTGCCATCGTGTAGGCCATGACCCAGCCCGAACCAGGCGTGGCCTTGAAACCACCCGTTCCCCAGCCGGTGTTGATGAACAGGTTCTCAACCGGGGTGAGGCCGATGATGGGCGAGGCATCCGGAGCGATATCAACGATCCCTCCCCAGGTCCTCAGCACCTGCGCACGGGAGAAAATAGGAAACAATTCCAGCGCAGCTGCCATCTGATGTTCGATCACATGGAAGCCGCCGCGCTGTGCATAGGAGTTGAAGGCGTCGGTGCCTGCCCCCATCACCAGCTCACCCTTGTGGGCTTGGCTGACATAAACATGGACAGCGCCGCTCATAACTACGGTGTTGAGCACCTGTTCAAGCAGTGGACTGACCAGTGCCTGCAATGGCCGGCTCTGGATTGGAATAGAGAATCCGGCGAGATTGGCCAGTAGCGAGGAATGACCGGCTGCAACGAGGCCTACTTTACCGGCAGCGATGGTGCCCTGAGAAGTGTGTACGCCCTGGACCTTATTATTCCGGATGTCAAAGCCTGTCACTTCGGTGTCCTGGATAATATCCACGCCAAGATCACTCGCTGCCTTAGCATAACCCCAGGCCACCCAGTCATGTTTGGCGATGCCGCCACGTGGCTGATAGGTGGCACCATGAACCGGATACCGAACATCCGGGCTTATGTTGATGATAGGCACCAGTTCTTTCACCTCTGATGGAGTAAGCCATTCACTGTCGATTCCGTTGATGGCATTCGCATAGAAATTCCGGCGTTTCGATCGCACATCACTCACTGAATGTGCAAGCGTCAGTACACCACGCTGGCTGAAGAACATCTCATAGCCGAGGTCTTCTTCCAGCGTCTCCCATAATTTTAGCGAGTGCTCGTAGATCGCCGCCGACTCGTCCCATAAATAGTTAGAACGGATGATGGTGGTATTGCGAGCCGTGTTTCCCCCTGCGAGCCAGCCCTTTTCGAGGACCGCGATGTTAGTCAGTCCGTGATTTTTTGCCAGGTAGTATGCGGTTGCAAGTCCATGACCGCCACCGCCGACGATGACTGCATCGTATGCTTTCTTTGGCTTCACCTGCTTCCACAGTTGTGGAGGCTGATCCGGGAGAGTGGCTGCCCGCCGTCGGCCGATCGTGCCGGGAGGACAAAGTATCTCTGCTTGCTAATCATGAGTCGAAGTGCAATCTACAATCTCAACCGTAAATTGTTAATCGTTGATTGTTAATTGTTGATCTTCTATGATCTCAATCGTGTCATCTGTGGATCGTATTGCGGATCTTGTCCTACCGTGGCCGGGTAATCGCGGTCGAAATATCGGATAGAGAGGCCTGTACCCTGCGTGCTCAATTCTGCGGGCACCCAGGCATAAGCGAGTTGCTTGCCTATGGTATGACCGAAGTAAGCACTGGTGACATAACCCACCACGTTGCCCTGATGCAGGACGGGCTCCTTGCCCAGAACTACATGCTGAGGGTTCTCAAGCACCAGACATACGAGACGCCTGGCCAGTCCGTTGGGATTCAGCTCATTGAAAGCGTCAGCACCTCTAAATCCTCCACCCTTGCGGACCGCGAAGGACAGCCCTGCCTCATGGGGGTTGTGCTCACTGGTCATGTCTGTTCCGTAACTGCGATATCCTTTTTCGAGGCGCATGGAGTTGAACGCCCCACGGCCGGCTGCAATGAGTCCGTATTTCTTTCCTGCCTGCCACAGCGTATCCCAGAGTTTCAGCGCAAAGTCGGCAGTGGTGTAGATTTCATATCCGAGTTCGCCAACGTAAGAGAGCCTGCACAACGTCACCGGTACATGCCCGAGATATGTATTCTTTAGCCGGAAGTAATTGAGTGCTTCGTTGCTCAGATCATCCCTGGTCAACGATTGAGCGAGTTCCCGCGACTTAGGTCCGAAGAGCCCCAGCCCAACGGTCCCGGCGGTGATGTCACGCACGTGAACGGTGGCCGGTGCTAATTGCCTGAGGTAATTAATATCGATGTTGCTGTTCACCCCGACGAAAAAGTCGTGCTCGCCGCGTCGCATGACAGTGATGTCACTCATGATGCCCGCCCTTTCGTTAAGCATCAGGCAATAAGTGATGGAGCCCGGCTTCTTCTTTAGATTTCCTGTTGTCAATCGCTCGAGAAACTCCAAAGCGCCATTGCCGGTTACCTCGATGCGTTTCAGGGTGGTGATATCGAACAGGCCGACACCTTCTCTGACCGCGCAAGCCTCAGCACCGATGATCGGCGACCAGAATTTCGAGCTCCAGTCATCCCGTTGCGGACATTTGTAGTGCGCGAGCAGGCCGGCGTTGCTTTCGTACCATTGGGGTCGCTCATAGCCGGAAGCTTCGAGGAAGAAGCCACCGAGTTCCTGCTGACGTTGGTAGAAACCTGTGGTGCGAAGGGGACGTGGCGACTCCATAGGCTGCAGCGGGTGCAGCAGGTCATACACCTCAACATAGTTCTGCGCACCGCGTTCTTCGATATGCAGTGATCCCAACTGGTGGGTTTCAAAACGGTTGACATCGCATTCATGCACGGCCAGTGCAGGATGACCATTGACGATCCACTCGGCCATTGCGCGCGCTACACCACATGCATGAGTGATCCATACCGCCTCGGCAACCCAGAAGCCTTTCAACCCCGACCATTCACCCATCAGGGGGAAGTTATCCACCGTAAAAGAAAACAAACCATTCATCGATTCCACAATCTCGCTGCCCTTCAGTGCGGGAATGACTTCGGTCGCACGCTCCATGGCACCTTTCCACTCCTCGGGAGTGAATGGCATCTGGCTCGGCATGACTTCAGCGAGTTCGCAGGGAAGGATGTCCTCAGCCCTCATCGGAAGTGGCCGGTGCCCGTACCAGCCAACCGCGAGACTCTGTCCTCTCTGCCTGAAATAAAGGTCAGAATCCTGATGACGGATCACGGGCAATTCAGCTTCACCTTTGTAAGAAGCCAGTTCAGGCATAGGCGCCGTGTAGCAAAGCTGGTGCGCCAACGGCTGTATAGCCTTAGACATACCTACCATCGCTCCAATCTTTGGCCCCCATATTCCAGCACACGAAACAACAATATCTGCCGGGAATGATCCTTGGGTTGTCTGAACACCTGTGACGCGACCGTCGCTCTGATCGATGGCAAGGACCTCGCAAGCTGCAATGAATCGCGCACCGCGGCTTATCGAACGCTCACCCATCACTTCGCCACCCCGTATCGCTCGGGCGACCCCGTCATCGGGCACGTATAGTGCACCCAGCAATTTATCTCGAACAAGAAGCGGATGCAATTTCAACGCTTCCTCAGGAGGGATCACGCGCGCGTTGATCCCGGTGGATATGGCCAGTCCCGCCCTACGGTGAAGGTCGGCCAGGCGCTCAGGCGTCGTTGCAATTTCCATGCTGCCCACCTTAAGGAAACAGGTCTCGCCGTCATGGCGAAGGCCATAAAGTTTTTCAACTGTCTGGCGGGCGAACTGTGCCATGGTACGCGACCCATTGGTCTGGAAAACAACGCCAGGTGCGTGTGATGTGGAGCCGCCGGGTTTCCAGAGCTTACCTTTTTCAATAACGACTACATCGTTATACCCACGTTCGGTGAGCTCGTCGGCCAATGAACAACCAACGATACCGGCTCCTATTATTACAATCTTTGGCATCAGTGCGCCGGGGTTCCTGTGAATTGATCACTATACCAGGAGAGAAACTGCTTCACGAGGTACTCCTCGTCGGCCAGTGGACCCGGCATGTAGCCACCGGAGCAAATGCCACGGTAAGCACCTTCTGCCAGGCTTTGATCCTGTGCATTGGTCTGGGTCCATACCCTGGTCAGGTCGTCAAGATCATAGTCAACACCTTCCACCGCGTCGGCCGCGACGAGCCACTTGGTCCGCACGAGAGTACGGTCAACCGACAGCGGGAAGACCGCGAAGGTGACGATGTGGTCACTCAAAAAGTGATTCCAAGAATTCGGATGGGTCCACAAGGAAAGTCCGCTTCCCTCCGGCTCGCTTTAAATTGCCGAGTAGTTTTTTGCAGGCATGCTCAGGCTTCATCGTGTGGGATATACATTGATTGGCCAATGGCAATCGTACGGCGCGGAACCATAGACCATCCGGGAACTCCTGCAACTCGAAGGGGAGGCCGAGGCTTTCCCACTCCCTTTCCTTTTCCAGGAGCATCTCCTGAAAGCTTTGTTCCGAGGCGCTGCACATTATCCTTGTCGAGACCCTTGCCAAATCCATAACTGTAAAGTGGCACCAGCAGTTCAGGATGATTGCTGGGGCAATGCAAGCACTCCCTGTTATTTTCTATGACCAGCTTCCAGTTGCAAGCTTCGATGATATCTTTCTGGCAGGCTATTTTGGTCTTAGGCAACTCGTATGGAGCGAGGTACGGAGCAAGTCTGGTGCGCACCTCTTCGATATCGCTTGGTGCGGGCGTCGTAAGGCAAACATAAATAAGGCCACCGATCACGGCGACCTCTATTGGATTCAGTCCGAAATTTTCCGTAGGAAAACCGGGATTCATACCGCGGGCATTCAGCAGCTTTCCGTTAAGGTCGTAAGTCCAGTTGTGGTAAGGACAAACTAGCCGGCGGCGGTTGCCTTTCTCCCCGGAGACGAGTTCATGGCCGCGGTGTCGGCATACATTGTAAAATCCATGCACCTCACCGCGTTCCGTCCGCTGCAGAAAAAAGGACCGCGTGCCGATTTTTAAAGCAACGTAATCGCCTGTTTTCGGAATGTCCGCCTCACAAGCCACATAAATCCATCGGCTATAGAAAATCCGCTCAAGCTCCTCCTTGAAAATTTCGGTGCTTGTATAGAAGCGCGGAGGCAAGGTGAAGTTTGTGTCAATTCCAGCTAAGGACATGATGATATTTTTATAGTTTGGAGTCAGATCCAACGACTAAACTAAAACATAGCTTCGGATTGTTTATTTTTTATTGTTGATTTTTGATTTTTGAAGTGGCCAATCAGCAATCAGAGATCAGCTATCAACAATCAGTAAAACCATCATCTGCCAAAATTATTACGTGAAAGGGCCGTGTTGCAAAGTTCAGCCATAATGGTTTTCTTACAACCAGCGCCGATTTGTCATTGTTGTGTGTTTATTGTTGATTTTTGAAGTGACCAACAACAATGACAAATCAGCAATCAGAAATCAACGATCATGAAGGATTCTCCAGTTACTGATAGTAACGATCTTGCCCGCTTTGGTTATCGTCAGGAATTGAAGCGTTCCATGGGTAGCTTCTCAAGTTTTGCTGCAGGCTTTTCTTATATATCTATTCTTACGGGTCTTTTTCAGATGTTTCATCTGGGTTATGGAGTTGGGGGACCCGGATTTTTCTGGACATGGCCATTAGTATTGACAGGGCAATTGCTGGTGGCCCTCTGCTTTGCAGAACTGGCTTCCAGGTTTCCGTTGTCTGGCGGGGTTTATCAATGGGCAAAGTTTACCGGAAACCCTTTCCTTGGTTGGATGACAGGTTGGATTTACCTGGCTTGTCTTATAACCACTATTGCCGCCGTGGCCATGGCACTTCAGGTTAGCCTGCCCCAAATTTCAAGTTCCTTTCAGATAATTGGAACTTCAAATGATCCGAAGTCGGTTGCTATGAACGCCATTTTACTCGGTTCTATCCTAATTGTCACAAGTACCATAGTCAATGCCAAGGGAATTAAGCTGCTGGCTCTGATCAATAATATTGGTGTCTTTGCCGAACTGGTTGGAATTATATTTCTGATAGTTCTTCTGTTCTTAAGTAAAGTAAGATCTCCGATCGAAGCTGTAGTTCACATTAATTATGTCGGATCTGAGTTCAAATCTTTTCCCGATTTGAAGATTTTAATGGCAGCTACTGCCTTGACTGCCTCTTATGTTCTTTATGGATTCGATACTGCCGGAACACTTGCTGAAGAAACTCATGATCCCCGTAAGAAGGCTCCCCGTGCTATCTTGCAGGCTCTGCTTGCCGCAGGATTTGCTGGATTACTGGTATTACTTTTTGCCTTGATGGCAGCGCCAGATTTGGGTATGCCAGATTTGGGAAATATACGCGGAGGCTTACCTATGTTGGTGAAATCAGTCTTGGGTGAAACTACGGGCAGTCTTTTTCTTTGTATTGTTATTTTTGCCATCATCGTGTGTACACTTGCAGTTCACTCCGGAGCAGTTAGATTAATGTTCGCCATGGGGCGTGATGGGTGCCTGCCCTTTAGTGAATCCTTATCAGAAGTTTCATCAAAAACTCAAACTCCTGTTTTAGCTACCCTGCTTTGTGGATTGGGAGCAATAGTTATTTTGGCGATGAACGTTCAATTTCCAAAAGTATTTGAGCTGGTGACGTCTATCGCCATACTTTGGGCTAATCTGGCCTACTGGATAGTGGTTGCACTTCAACTGAAAAATAGGTTTACGTCAGCCCGGTCTGGAGTAGATAAGGATGCCAAATTTGATTTGGGAAAATGGGGATTCCCAGTTAATATTCTCGCCTTGATTTGGAGCACTTTTATGGTTATTAATGTGTCATGGCCCCGGACTGCAACCTATGGGTCCGAATGGCATCAACAGTATTCAGCATGGATTTACACAGCTGGTTTGATTTGCCTTGGCGTGTTCATTTATTATTATAAGTTAATGGCAAAACAAAGAACTTCTTAAAAGGAAAATGGCATACTCTCAGTTTATAGATGGCGCATTAACTACAAGTTCAAACCGGGAATCCTGGATAAACTATAATCCAGCTGATAATAGTCCATTGGGAGAGGTTTTTCAGGCTAACGATCAGGATATTGAAGCAGCTGTAAATTCATCAGAAAAGGCCTTCCACATTTGGCGCACCAAAACCGGAGCAGAACGTGGTCGGGTATTATTAAAAGCAGCCCATATTTTGAGATCAAGATTGGAGAAAATTGCTTTGTTAGAAACTCAGGATGTTGGAAAGCCCATTTCAGAATCTCTGGCTGTGGATATTACATCGGCTGCAGATGCAATGGAATATTTTGGAGGAATGGCCGCAGGTATACATGGGGAGTTTTTTGATTTAAAAAACGCCTTCGGATATACGCGTCCTGAGCCTTTAGGTGTTTGTGCAGGAATCGGTGCATGGAACTATCCGATTCAGATTGCTGCATGGAAGGCCGCTCCAGCGTTGGCTTGCGGCAACTCAATGATTTTTAAACCATCCGAACTTACCCCGGCAACTACACTTGAATTGGCTAAGGCTATTATGGATGCCGGAGCCCCGCCTGGTTTGTTTAATGTAGTTCAGGGTGATGGTAGGGTTGGAGGTATGTTAGTAGATCATCCGCGTATAGCAAAAATTTCATTGACAGGTTCAGTTTCAACTGGTAAAAAAATCCTTACCGGTGCTGCAACCCAACTGAAAAAGGTCACACTTGAACTTGGTGGAAAATCTCCCTTAATTATTTTCGAAGATGCAGATATAAATAATGCGGTATCAGCAACCATGCTGGCAAATTTTTATACGCAAGGTGAAGTTTGTTCGAATGGAACACGGGTATTTGTTCATCGTCAAATTTTTGATTCCTTTTTAATGAAGCTAAAGGACCGAACTGAAAAAATCAGATTGGGGGACCCGGCAGATCCCAATACCCAGATGGGCGCATTAATTAGTAAGACACACATGGAAAAAATAATCCGGTTTATCGATTCAGGAAAATCTTCAGGTGCAACATTATTGACCGGAGGCTTCAGGCCTGAAAAAGATTTCAAAGGACGGGATATTACTTCTGGCAATTTCGTGACTCCAGCAATTTTTACAGATTGCGATGATTCAATGGAAATTTGTAACGAAGAGATTTTTGGTCCAGTGCTCTCTATACTCCGCTTTGATTCAGAAGAAGAGGTAATTGAAAGGGCTAATAATACCCCCTTCGGCCTGGCGGCAGGCGTATTTACGAATGACATAAAACGCGGCCATCGGGTAATTCATCAGTTACAGGCAGGTACATGCTGGATTAATAATTATAATATAACCCCAATTGAACTACCTTTTGGTGGATATAAACAATCAGGTCAGGGTCGGGAGAATAGCCTTGCCGCTATTCAACATTATACCCAGCTAAAAAGTGTTTATGTAGAATTAGGAGATGTCGAATCTCCTTATTGAGATGGATTGAGATGGATAAAGTTTTTGACACAATCATTATTGGAGGCGGGTCTGCCGGCTGTGTATTAGCGAATCGACTGAGTGAAAATCCGGACCACAAAGTCCTGGTGATTGAAGCGGGAAGAAGAGATTCGTGGTGGGATATTTTTATTCATATGCCCGCGGCTCTTGCCTATCCGATTGGCAGTAGATTTTATGATTGGCAATACCGATCGGAGCCTGAGCCATTCATGAACAACCGGCAGGTGTATCATGCTCGTGGAAAAGTGTTAGGTGGTTCCAGTTCCATTAACGGAATGATTTTCATTCGCGGTAATCCATTGGACTATGAAAAGTGGGCAAAGGATCCAGGAATGGAATCGTGGGATTATTCTCATTGCCTTCCTTATTTTAAAAAGTCTGAAAACAGAACCGCTGGAGCAAACTTCTTGCGTGGTGGTACTGGTCCTCTGCACCTCGAGACCGGGCCTGCGACCAACCCCTTGTTTAAAGCATTTTTTGATGCAGCTAAACAAGCAGGCTATCCGTTGACAGAAGATGTCAATGGATTTCAACAGGAAGGTTTTGGAATGTTCGACCGCAACATCAAAAATGGGAGGCGTTGGTCTGCCTCAAGGGCATATTTGCATCCTGTTTTGGGAGAACGAAAAAATCTTGAAGTAATCTGTGGTGCGCTAGCAACTAAAATTCTTTTCTCGGGCAAGCGCGCAATCGGAGTAGAATTTTTGAAAGGAAATAGTTTAAGCAAGGTTACTGCAGGTGAGATCATTTGCTGTGGAGGTGCTATTAATTCTCCTCAGATTCTCCAGTTGTCTGGAATAGGAGATCCTGAACTTTTAAAATCGGCAGGGGTTAAGGTGGTACACGATCTTCCTGGTGTGGGGCAGAATTTACAAGATCATCTTGAGGTATATGTCCAATTTGCCTGCAAAAAACCAGTAAGCGTATGGCCATCATTGAAATGGTATAACAAACCCTGGGTGGGTTTTCAGTGGATGTTCTTTCATAAAGGACCTGCGGCAACTAATCACTTTGAGGGAGGAGGATTTATTAGAAGTAATGAAACGGTTGCTTACCCGAACCTTCAGTTTCATTTCTTGCCTGTGGCTATACGATATGATGGTAGTTCTCCATCAATGGGTCATAGCTATCAGGTCCATGTTGGCCCAATGAATTCTGATGCCCGTGGATCTGTCCTGATTAAGTCATCGGATCCAAAGGAAAAACCAGCGATTCGGTTTAATTATCTTTCTACAGATCAGGATCGGAGAGAGTGGGTGGAGGCCATCCGCAGTGCCCGAAAAATCCTGAATCAGCCAGCGATGGATGAATTTAATGGTGGGGAAATTTTACCTGGACCTGCCGTTGAAACTGATGAGCAAATATTGGATTGGGTCAGACATGATTCGGAAACTGCCTTGCATCCATCGTGCACTTGTCGCATGGGTACGGATAACATGTCTGTCGTAGATCCACTAACCATGCGGGTGCATGGCCTTGACGGTTTAAGGATAGTAGATGGAAGTGTATTGCCGTATATCACGAATGGTAATCTGTATGCTCCAATTATGATGATCGCAGAAAAGTCGGCCGATATAATTTTAGGAAATCAACCGCTTAAACCTGAAAAAGCTGATTTTTACAAAATGCCAGCTAAACCTACCGCACAACTTTTCTAATGGACTTTCAATTTTTAAAGAGCAAAGACTTTTAGAATTAGAGCGATCCATCACTTACAAAAATGGAACACTACTCAATAAATATCTGCCTGTATAGGTAAAGTAAATTTGAATACTCGAAAAACTTAAATAAGGAGTCACTATGAGTAAAGTCAAAGTAACAGCATTTTCAGTTTCACTGGATGGTTATGGAGCTGGACCTGATCAAAGTAGAGAGGAACCGTTAGGTAAGAGAGGTGAGGAACTTCACGAGTGGATATTCCCTACCAAGATGTTTCAGAAAATGTATGGCAAAGGCGAAGGAACGGAAGGAACGGATAATGACTTCGCTGAAAAGTCATTTGAAAACCTCGGTGCGTGGATCATGGGACGCAATATGTTCGGGCCGATTCGTGGACCGTGGCCAAATGATGAATGGAAAGGTTGGTGGGGTGAAAATCCGCCTTATCATGTTCCGGTATTTGTTTTAACAAACCATGCAAGAGAATCCGTCAGCATGAAGGGAGGAACGGTATTTCACTTTGTTACAGATGGCATTGAATCTGCGCTGGACAAAGCCAGGAAAGCCGCTAACGGAAAAGATATACGCATTGGTGGAGGAACATCAACTATTCGTCAGTTCTTACAAGCGGGTTATATAGATGAAATGCATCTTGCTTTCGCGCCTGTATTTCTCGGATCGGGGGAACACCTATTTGCCGGACCCATACTATCTTGATTTGCCGAAGCTGGGATTCACTGAAACGCAAACCATGTACGGCAAAGGTGCAACTCATGTGATTCTAAAGAAAAGCAAGTGAACTTGATTACACGATATAAAGTCGCAAACAGCCTTTTAAACTGTCGTGTTTAGCCACTATCTAAATTCAATCTTCTCATCACCTTTGTTCTGTTGAAGTTAACCAACACAAAAGACAGTGGAGCAGCAACCACTTAAAAAAACGGGCGCATCCGAAAAGCCTGACGAGTAGGAAGTAAAGAATAAATATGTCTTATGTCTAACAGTGTTTCACTACACAGAATACTTAAAACATCTCCGGAAAAAGTATTCCGTGCATTTACGCAAGCTTCGGCAATCGCGTCATGGTTGCCTCCCTACGGATTTATTTGCACAGTCCACCAAATGAATGCAGAGAAAGGCGGTACTTTCAGGATGTCGTTCGAAAACTTTTCAACAGGGAACAGTCATTCATTCGGTGGTACATACGTGGAAGTAAAGCCGAATGAGTTTTTGAAGTACACCGATAAATTTGACGATCCAAACCTGCCGGGAGAAATGACCACTTCGGTGTCGCTCCGGAAAACTATTGCCGGTACAGAAATAAAAATTTCACAGGAAGGAATTCCTGCGGCAATACCTGCAGAGATGTGCTATTTAGGTTGGCAGGAATCACTGGAAAAGCTGGCTAAGCTGGTAGAGCCGGAGATCCCGGATGCCTGAGGCAAAATTATCTAAGCTCTTCTTATTGGAATATTGAAAGGATAATCGGATTACTTCCGATTATCCTTTCTTAAATCAATGCTACTCATTGCAATCATTATGGTTACAGCATCTCAATCAAAAGTCGAACAAGGTAAACCAATCAGCAGCGGCTACGCACCTGTCAATGGCATTAAAGTTTATTACGAAGTATATGGCGAGGGCATGCCTATTGTTTTACTGCATGGCGCTTTTTTAACCATTGGTTTGAACTGGGGCCAATTAATTCCTGAGCTGTCAAAAAGCAGGAAGGTAATTGCCATTGAATTGCAAGGACATGGACGTACACAGTTTTCAGATAGAGAATTATCGCGTGCTACTTTAGCAAGTGATGTGGAAGGAGTAATGGATTACCTGAAAATTGAGAGTGCTGATGTAGTAGGATATAGTTTTGGCGGCTCTGTGGCTTACCAGTTTGCAATACAAAGCCCTAAACGGCTAAATAAATTAGTGATCATTTCTTCTACTTATAAAAGTGCTGGTTGGCAACCCGAGATAAACAATGCGTTTAAAACAAGGACGCCTGAACTTTTTACGAATACGCCTATGCACACCGCATATGATGCAATAGCGCCTGACAAAACAAAATGGACAAAGTTCCTGGAACAGATGATTGCCTTAGGGGGCGTTCCATACAACATGGGTGAAACCAATATAGCGAATATTACCTCGCCTGTATTACTGATCGCCGGCGACAATGACGGCCTGGATAAAATTGAGTTGATAAAAACGTATCAGCTACTGGGAGGTGCTATATGTGCTGATTTCGGAGCAATGCCCCAATCACAATTGGCCATTGTTCCTTCGCAGGGTCATAGAAGCTTGATGATGGAGACCGAAACAATATTGGGTTATCTGGATGGTTTTTTAAAATAGCCATAACCATATCTTGTGTTTAATCAGAAGAGATGTTGCCAAGCACATTACGTGTCTGACTTTTATAACTTTAAAATACACCAGCACCAAAATGTATTGCAGTTATACAATCCGTTGCTGAATCGCTTTGGCTACTGCCTCTGATGCGGAATTCACGTGCAGTTTTTCATAAATCTTCTTAATATGTGAGTGAACAGTATTGAAGCTGATTCCACACGCGTCGGCAATCATTTTATAACTAAGTCCTCTCACCATGCATGACAATACGTCCTTTTCTCTTGGCGTCAAAGCTTGATAATCTTGCGGTACCAGCGCAAAATGGCGTTGGAACAGTTTCAGGACTTTACGGGCAATCGACGGAGACATGGGCGATCCACCCAGGTAAACGTCGGTGATGGCCTCCAGTACTTTATCTGCAGGAGTGCTTTTCAAAATGTATCCTGAAGCTCCCGCGCAAATTGCGGCAAAGACTTTATCGTTATCTTCAAAAACCGTTTGCATCAAAATCTGAAGATTTGGAAAAGCGGATTTGATTTCCTTGACGGCATCAATACCCGAGATACCCGGCATCTGAATATCCATCAATACCACATCGGGCTGGTCTTTGCGTACCCTAGCAACCGCTTGTGCCGCGTCGGGATAAGCGCCGGCTAAAAAAATAGTATCCGAATTCTTAAGTAGAAATTTGATCCCCTCCAGTAGATTTTTATTGTCATCAAATACCAGTACTCGGATCATATGGAATTGTTTTGGAATATTAATAAAGATGCTGGGGTAAATTGACGATTACCATCACCAATTCAGGGGAGGGAGTATTGCAGATAAATCCCGGTGCCGTGTCCGGGTTGTGTATCAATTTGTAGGTGTCCTCCAATTTCTTCGGCTCGACTGCACAGGTTTTGCAAGCCGTTGCCACGAGAAGGAGATTGATTATTAAATCCCATTCCATTGTCGCGGATTCCAATCCGGATGCTTTTTTCTTTCAATTCTACCTCCATGTCAACCTGGGTTGCGCCGGAATGTTTGGCAATATTATTCAGTGCTTCTTTGAAAAGAAGGTAAATATTTCTTCTGACTTCCATAGCTATCGGGACAGAAAGGAATTGGTCCGGATATTCAAACCGGAAGCTAATATTGCGCGCCCGCAGGAGTTCATTGGCAAAGGAATGGATTTTCTCCACCAGATTTGCTGTGTCATCATTTTTTGATTGGATAGCCCAAACAATCTCGCTCATTGATTGCATCATCTGCTGGGAACTGCTCTCTATTTTTTCTATCATCGGCAAGGCCTGTAGACTGTCCTGATTGATTTCCTTTTTGGCTACTTCACTAAACAAATAAATACTGCTTAAGGTGGAACCAATGTCGTCATGTAGTTCGGAGGCAATTTTATTGCGAACTTGCTGGATCTTAAGTTGTTGTTCATACAAAGAAGCCATCTTTTCTTTCTGAAGGAGTTGCGTTTGGGTAGTTCTTAATTCACTGAGCGTTGTTTCTAGGGTCTTGCGCTGAGTCTCGATCTGTACGTTCTTGTGATTCAACAATCGGTTAGCCCTTTGCTGCTGGCGGTTATTGCGCCACAACAATAACGCAATCACCAGAAAGACGATTAAGGCAGATAATAATCCGATTTGTTGGAAGCGATCTTGTGAACGAGCTTGTTCCTGGCGCAGTTGCTGCTGGCGCTGCTGTTCACTAAGGGTAAGCAATTGGAGTTGTTTAAATTTTTCAGGTCCGTACAAGCTGTCATTGGCCGCCATAGCTACCTGCTGGTAGTGAAAGGCACTGTCCATGTTACCGTTAGCCTGGTAGAGTTTAGCCAGCAAATTGCTAGCATTATGCTCCGTCAACTTATGAGCTACCCGCTTACTGGTAATAAAAGCAAGGCGGGCATAGCGCAGGCTGGAATCCGGCTGATGTAGTTGATGGTAAAATTCAGCTATCCGAAACTGAATCCTACACTGATTGAGCTTGTCTCCTATACTGAAGGCATTGTTTATCGCGTCCTGGTAGAGTAGCAAGGCCTCGCTATTGTTCCCCAACCGGGCCAGAAGCATACCGAGGCGTGTTGGAACCAGCGAACCTAAAGTTCCCCGGGGCAAGTCCTTCAACATAGCATAGGCTTGCCGTTGAAATAGCAAAGCCGAATCCAGTTGATTCATATTTTGATAGGTATCACCGATACTGGACAAGGTGAGAATACTCCTGGATGTAAGAGGTTCACTTATTTTCAAGGCTTGCTGATAGTAGAGAAGCGCTTGCCGGTACTGTTCCAACTGATGGTAGACTGCACCAATAAAAGACAGGCTTCTTGACTCTCCCTCCTGATCACGGTTCGCTCGGCTGATCTGAAGGGCTTGGAATTGTATCTTCAGGGCTTGAGGGGATTCCCCTCGAAGTCGGAAGGCATTTCCCAACTCGTTTAATGCCCGCACTTCCCCCTTGGCAAAATGCAGACTCTGAGCCTTTCGAAGGGCCTGTTTGACAATAATGATACAAGAGTCTTGTTGATAGAAGAGATACGTTTGAGCTAGTTGAACCTGCAGCAATATCCGGCTTGTGTCGGCGTGTTTTTGGTTCAATAACCGCTTTAGGCTATCTGTCATTACAGTCTGGCCAATTGAACAGGTTGAGGCTAACATTAGCAGAGAAATATAAGCCAGTCTCAAAGCTGGATTAAAATTTAGCACGGCTAGGTTCATTTACACACAATTTACTAATACTATTAACTTAGGCAACTGACATAGTATTACCGGGATACTGTTTTAAATTCAATTTTCACTGTAACGTCATCTGATAATACGATGCTCCTTTCTCCTAAGTTAAAATCAAGGCGGTTGATAGAAAATTCTCCCTTCAATAAATACACATTATCCATTGATAAAACGGTGAATGGAATTGCTACACTTTTTTTAATACCTTTTATTGTTAAATCAAAATTACCAACGTATTTGCGATTGCTGCTTTTTTTTATTTCAGTTGACGTCATGAAAATCGTTGTGGATTCAGCAACATTGAAATAGTCCGCTTTTTTTAGGTGTTTGTCCCTTAATGCAATGCCAGTCTGAATGGTGCTGGGATCAATAGTACCTTCAACTTTAGAGAGACTGGAATTTTTGGGATCGATCACTATAAATCCATTCAATCCGCTCATCGATCCATTCACTTTTAGTCCCGCATTTTTTATTGTAAAATTTACAGGCGTTGGTTCTAGCAAAATTTTCTTCTGACAAAAACTTGGTAATGTTATCACAACTAGCCATACCGTTAGAATTATGTTCATGTTCATAATGATTTTATAAACGCTATTAATGCGGTTTTGTCTTTTTCATTTAAATCCATTCCGAACGGATGGCCTGCAACAGCCATATGTGTGAGCCATGGGGGCTTATATCCCGTTGGAGTGTAATCAGGCTGTAGTCTTTTCGGATCAAACATATCTTCAACATTCGCCAAACTGCCGCAGTGAAGAAAAGCAGTCCTGTTCCACGCGCCTATTAAAGAGGGCACTTTGTAATACCCTGTTCCTTTGCGTGTATAAAGAGCAAGAACGGGATCGGTTCCTACGGAGATATCAAAAATATTATACTTCTTAAAATGATCTTTTGGGGGTACAAAGTCGTCAACGGGCGTGAGTTTATTATTTGAGTAAAGTGGCGGGGTGTGACAGGTAACGCATCCTTGCTCCTTAAATATGACTTCACCCTTGGATAGCAAAGCCTTTGGATAAATTGCCGGGTTCTTTGGCGGTTTAAGAGCATAAATATAATTTGCAAGGGCAAACAACTGCTCGTCGGTATATCGCATTATAGTACTCTTTTTAGGATCCGCAGGACGCGGCATGGGAGCAAATCCACTATAATCATGTAGTCCGTCGATGCCCTGATTTAAAGCTGAGTACCGCATTAAATCTCCGATGTCATGTTGTAACAATTTTCCAGTGCGGTCAAGGTATTTCCGGTCTTTGACATTAAATAGATCGGGGACACTTACAGGATATCCAAAACTGGTCCCCTGTCTGTTCATCACTCCAGCGGACACATCAAGATTATTTAGCCATTCATCAACACTCATATTTTGCGATCGTGCTTGATTTTCGTGGTTAATCCATGGCGCTGTAAAAAAACGATTGATGATCCGCTTTACTCGAATACGCAAAACGGAATCTGGTATGTTTTTGAATTCAATGCGTAGTAGAGAACTGTTAAATTTGCGTGCCTCAAAATTACCTTGTCCACCTTTTATGACTTTCCTATCGGGCATAACCTTTGTGTGGCATGCACCACAAGATCCGGTGCCCATTTCGACCTGCCCTTTTTCGCGGACCACAATGCTCAAAAAAGGAAGTACTCCCTCCGCCGTTGTTGGAAATCCAATTTTGCGCCAATGTTTTTCCAGTTCAGGCAACAACGCAAGAAAAGCAGAATCCATAACCTGATACGTTATCGGAAGGTCATAAATAATTTCACCGGCCTTTATCCAATCGGAGTCTGTTTTTAAGTCTGCGGGATTGAATATTACTTCCGGCTCCTGCTTACGTAGCCATTCATAATATCCTTTTGGCTCTTTGCCAGGCATGTAGAACGGATAAGTCTTGTAGGCTACACGTTCAGGCAATTGATAATAGTATTCTTCCGACACGGGATTCGTTCTTATAGCGCTATCAGGAAATGGAAGGTGCATTGAATGCACTCTTTTTATATCCCATACCTTTGGAATTACGTTGCGATCAAATCTGAAGCTTAAACTTCCTGCCAGCATGAGACTGAGAATGAATAAAAGTTGAGATTTTTGTTTCATCGCCGGTGATATTTAATATCTGGACTTAATCCTTTGAGCGGATTGAACCCATTTGAGCTTAACTGTTACTGACTATTTTAATTTCTGAATAAAATGAATGAATTCTTAAGTGTTAAGCTATCCCCAATTCAGGGGGGTGCTCTAAACAATCTTCGTCACCTTCAACATCACTTTATCCGGACGCAGCGTAACCAACGGCTTAATACTTGGTTCTGCATTGCCTGGCTCAACATGAAACACCTGAATGAACGACTGTAGAAAGATCACCATCTCCGCCATGGCGAAATTGTTACCGATACACAGGCGAGGACCTGCTCCGAATGGATAGTATATCTTTTTAATGTCTTTATTATACTCTTTTGAAAATCGGGAAGGCTTGAATGACAATGCATCACGCCATTCACTATCGTCGCGATGCAGCCCGTAATAGAATATGACGATCACGGTTCCCTTCGGAATTAAAAAATCTGCGTACTCATCGTTTTCCAGCGCCACCCTGTCACTAATCCACGCAGGCGGATATAAGCGCATGCTTTCCCTGATCACATTATTCAACGCTTCGTTACCAACGACTTGATGCAATTCAAGAGACCGCGATGCCTCTTTTGCAATCCGCAATTCATCAGGATGCTTAGCTAGTAAGTATAACGACCACGATAGTGCATTAGCAGTAGTCTCATGACCTGCAATCAGAATGATTAAGATCTCGTCGATCACCTGCTCTTCGGTCATGGGTTCACCGCTTTCTTCGTAACGTGCTTCGAGTAGCATATCAAGCAGATCGTTGTGCCGGCCTTTGTCTTGTTGCCTTTGCCGGATCAGTGAGCGGATTACGTCCCTGGCGCCTGCCGCCTTATCGAGATTATTACGTAGTTCACCAGATAAACGAAACCACCAGCGTTTATGAGGATTGCGCACTTCTCTCATTACATACTCCTGCACATCACTGATGAAGCTGGCCAGTTGTTGTCTCTGTGCTGCCGGTACGTTGACAGTAAACAATGTATTGATGACGATATCGAAAGCGAGTTTGTGCATGAGTGGGTATACATCGACATCGCCCGTGGGGACCGTTAGCAGAAACCCTTCGATCGTGCTCTTTATTATCGAATAAAGCGCATGTATTTTTTCGGAGTGAAACCCAGGCTGAATAAGTCTCCGTTGTTTCAACCAGTAATCACCGTTAACGGTAAGCAGACCCTTGCCCAGAAATTTGCCCAGGTATTCAGTCTGTATCGGTGACTTATGATAGTTACGATGATTTGATTTCAGAACATACTCGATCAAGCCGGCATCCTGTGTTGCAATGATGCGCATCATTCCGAGGTTGACGGTATATGTCCCGTTGAATCGGCTCATACTTTCCTGCATTGTTCCAATAGGATTTTTGGCCTGCTTGTACGTCCGGACCATCGATGGAAAAAATGAGTAGCCCGGAGGAATGGATTTATTCATAGCTCGTATTCATTCAATGTCAAGTTATCATTTATCCTTGAGCGGATCGAGAAGATGCTGAAGTTGATTTGGTCATTCTTACGGGTGGATCTACCGAAGTTCCGGCAATACAAGATGAGTTCAAGAGAATGTTCCCGAGACTAACTCAAGATATCCATCCAAATGGTTCTATTGCGATGCAAAGTTGGCTTCCAAAAAAGGAGTCGCAAACATGCCTGATGCAATCACAAACTGGTATGATTGTTACATTGTTTGAACATATCCAGATAGTAGTCATGGATAAAAGGCTCGGTTAGCTTGACGGATCGCTGGCTTGGAGCACTGCAGACGTCGGTCTTCATTGAAGGGTCTTTGCAACGCGAAAACCAAGGCCGGCGGTCGGACGCTCAGCCCAATTCCGCGACGCGGAACGGATAAGAGGAGGATGGTCCCAGGCATCGCCGCCGCGGCATATCCGAAAGGAACACGAACTTCTCCCATTCATCCTGGATAGGCGAGCTGTTTGCATTTTTAATATGATGTCTTCCTTATATGCAGACCCATCGGTTGGTAATCCCGCATACGATTCTGAAAAACAATCCTCTACCCACTGAAGCACATTACCGTGCATGTCGTGGAGCCCAAATTGATTCGGTGGGAATGCTCCTACCGGGGATGTGGTCAGCCACTTATCCCTGCCCAAAACAAACCCTACGCCTGCAACGGTATCGGTACCGTAATTAGCATACTCATGGCTTGCAGTTGACCCCCAAGGGTACGGAGTTGATGTTCCGGCTCTTGCTGCATACTCCCACTCCGCCTCTGTTAGCAGACGGTAGGTTGCGCCGGTCTTACGGCTTAACCACTGTATGTAATCCTGCGCATCGTTCCACGTTATGCAGACTACGGGATGATTATCATCTTGCAAAAAGCCAAGATTGTTCCAGGAAGCTTCCGGATGTGGATCCCATGGTTTGCTGCCAGCCGGGCCGGGTAGTCCGCTCCAGCTGCAACCACCAGTTGTCGGCCGGCCTGTATCCGACACGAACGCCGCCCACTGCCCCCGGGTAATGTCGAACTTTCCCGCAGCAAATTGTTGAATGTTTATGACTCGTAGTGACCCCTCCAGCTGCAATCGAATCTCGGAAGAAGCATCATGCTCCACTTCGCTTTTCGGACTTCCCATCGTGAAACTTCCCGCCGGAATCACCACCATCTCCGGGCAATCCGGGCAATCGCGAAAAACCATTCCAGGCTTGAGGCTCTGTGCAACGGACGAAATTGTAATTAGCGCAACGATATGGCTGAGGTAGACACGTTTTATCATCAAAGTTTTTTTTAATAGACAGAAAGTAATCATTTGAATGACCTGTGCACGAATGGTGTCGACCAAAAAAAATTAAGCCTTAGACAAGTTCTATAAACTGGCTTACTTTCCATTTCGCATTCACAATCAAAGCTTTCTTCAGGATTAGCCTGTACGCCTTTCCATTGGTGCTAAACACAATGGCAACCTGAGCCTGGCCAAATTGTTGCTTCATTATTTCGGAGGACTCAATCCGTTCAAAAGAAATGGTATTCCATGCAATTCCTTTTTCGGTTCCTTCACGAATAATGCGATCGAATGATTCTTTCACGGCAGTGATGAGATGAGGCTGGTAGGTATTGGAGAACTCTTGTTTAGCGGCTGACAGATATTCGCCGTAAAAAACAGAATTCATTTCCATCATTAGATGAAACTCCTTCAACGTCGGAAACAGGGCAACATATTCCTGACTGGATACATGTTGTAACGCAGTGACTACTTGTTTAGCCATTTCTTCAGAAGAATAAGCTAAAGACGCCGGTTCGTAAGTTGGGTTTACTTCAACGTCGCATGAAGAAGTAGCAAGAAATAAAATCACTGCGTAGAGGACCGTTTTCATAGTGATTGAATTTTTTTAACCAGGTAATAATTTTATATAAAACTATGACCCGAGAATCACCGCGACAATCACCTGTTTATGTGATTTTAAAGTGAATTAGAGCTTGTTCATATTTACTTAGTCACCGAATACTTTCAAAACTGCTCAGCTTTGCTCTCACTTCCGACGGCGACTTTCCGTGCCATTTCACAAAGGAATGTATATACGATGCGGGTTCGGAGAAGCCGAGGATCGTTGATATATCAAAGATTGAAAGACCACCGTGGCGTAAGAGTAAACTGCTGATCTTTTTTTTTAACTCCTCGGTGATCTCCCGGTAGGAAGATCCTTCCTTCATCAGCTGTCGCTGAAATGTTCTCGGTGACATATTGAGATTGGACGCTATCGTTGTCAAATCCGGCAAAACAGGATTTGACAACATGAGGGCAGAAATTTTGACCCTTGAAGGGAATGAATTATTTGAACCAAATCCCTCGATCATTCCAAGGTAGGCGGGAATCAGTGAGTCGAGTCCCGAGTTTTCCATGCTCACCACCTTATTATTAAATCGGGAAAAGGAAATCGCATACTTTTCACCTTTTCTCCAATTTTTAGGATAGCCGGATTGCCTGAACGGAGAATACATGAAGGTCCGGGCAATGCCTCCGGAGGCATAATACACCTCGCGCGACATCATGGTGATCAAACTCTCGCTGATATAACGTCGGGTCATCGCATCAGTTCCCTTCACATGAATTGAAAACGTGTACCCACTTCCGTTTTTCGACGTGCCTATAGCAAGTGATGGGAATGTTTTTCGTAAGAAGTCATGGCAATAGTAAAGACACTCCATTAAGCTCCTGGTTTTCATTGTAATCCGATAAATCACGCCAAGTGTACTGAGATTTAAGTGTTGCCCGAGATGCAAACCCAACTTGTCATCGTTGAGAATAGCTCCGATTCCCTTCACAGTGCGGAAGTAACCTTCAGTCGATATTTTAACACGCGAGTTCGTTACGTCATCATAGGTAATACCGATCTCGTCCAGAATTTTAGAACAGTCAATTCCCTTTAACCTCGCATAGTCGACAAATCCCTTCAGGTGGCTCGCTAACATTTTCATGATGGCGTAAAATATCAAATATTAGCTGCGGAGACAATAAAATTATTCAACCCAAAATATGGCGCATTTTATCAATTGGCTCGAAATCACACGCGATATCTTTGAGCAATCATTAAAACAGAATCGCAATGAACAACCTAACGCAAAACACCGAAGCAATCATCAGACAGTTCAATGATGCATTTCAACAGCACGACCCCTCTCTTTTAACAGACCTGATAGGTCGCTCTTGTGTGATGGAGAGTATCCAGGGACCAGATGGCATTCGCTACGAGGGCTACGATGCATGTCTTAAATTTTGGCAAGACCTGGCAAATGACCGTGGATCGCATTTTGATGTTGAAGAGATGAATTTTGCTGGCAACCGGGCCATTATTAAATGGAAATACTATTGGGGCGATGGAAAAGATCAGAGTGTGAGAGGTGTGAACCTCATGCTCGTAGAGAATGGGAAAATTGTTGAGGCGCTGGGATATGCGAAAACCGTCCCCACCACGGGGTTAGATAATTGAAAGTGTCAGGCGTGTAATTGAGATGATGAAAACGTATCAACTGCTGGGAGGTGCTGCATGTGCCGATTTCGGAGCAATGCCCAAATCACAATTGGTATTTGTGCTTCTGAAAGGATTGTTACCTTTGCTGCGAATTTAAATCTTATGGCAGCGACAAGACTTATCATCAACAACAACGGATCTATTAAAGTAGAGGGCGACTTTGAAATTGTGGACAAAGACGGAAATGCATACGGCCTTCAGGGCAGAACGATAGTTTCACTTTGCCGCTGCGGTCGCTCGGCTAACAAACCTTTTTGCGATAGTTCTCACAAGGGACATTTTGAACATGACGCCAAGGCGTTTGATTTGCCTCCGAAGAAGGTGTAACGAATCAAATGGTCATCTTAATTTCTGTTGGTCGGTGCTGCTGAGTTTAGTTTCGGTGTTCACTTTACCTGAATCTGCTCTCGTACGTGCTGGGCGTTGCTGCCGAGATGCAATATCAGGTACGAAAAACAGGCCAACGAGGGGGAACGGCCTGACGGCCATACCCTGGCACAAGTGAGAATAGATCAGTTCGAACATTTATACATTATTGATATCTTTAACCCAGATGAGGATCTTAACTCTTTTGCTTCTCGCTCCAGCACTTGGCTTCGCCCAGGGAAAGATTGAATCGAAAGCCTACAATTGGGATGATCTTAAGCCCGTGAAGGATGAGAATCGAATGCGCCGGCAGTATGTCGACGGTAGTACGACGTTGATCAGGAACCTCGAGATACACACAAGCACCGTCGAAGCTGGTGAAGTTCCCCATCCACCGCATACGCATGATGACCAGGAAGAGTTGGTGATCGTGAAAGAAGGAAATCTGAAAGCAACGATCAAAGATCAGGTGAAAGTACTTGGACCAGGCAGCGTGCTCTACGTTATGCCACACGATGAACATGGATTCGTTAATGCTGGGACTATACCGTGTACTTATTTCATTGTAAAATTCACAACAGGCAGTGAACTGCCATCCGACAAATCACCAATGTCATTGATGGTCGACTGGAATGAGATGAAGTTTGTGCCGCACGACAAAGGCGGTCGACGCAATGTTGTGGATACGCGAACAAGATTGTTCGAGCGATTTGAAATGCATATAACGACCTTGAATGTCGGCTTAACAAGTCACGATCCGCATACACATACACCTGAAGAGATTATCCTCGTAAAAGAAGGAAATGTTGAAATGAATGTTGGTGATAAAAAAGTAAAAGTTTCGGAAGGAGGGATGGTGTTTTTGGATAGCAAGATCCCTCACAACCTGACGAATGTCGGCAACAAGCCAACGACGTACTTCGCGTTTCAATGGAACTAATGTCACTTGCTGCCACCTTAGTGCCAAAAAGTTCGGAGCTATTTACTTTATCATCATGCGTTTATGACTGACAATTTTGCCATCAGTGATTAAAGTATAAATGTACACGCCGGCCTGCATGCCTCCTCTTGACACCGATATACTCGTTGGTCCGCGACCTTCGATGACGATATCCTGAAGCGATCTGCCGGTGAGATCGTAAACATTCAATCGCGCAACCTTCACGCTGTGTGGAATGTTGACCTCCACGTTTGTCGCTTCATTGAACGGGTTAGGATAATTTTGTGATAGCGCTACTTCGTCGATAAACTCATCGGCGATCGTTTGTTCAGGTGATGCAGCGAAACGTCCGCCGCTATTGCCCGTCATCCCCTGAATCTGCACGATCTGTTGTGGCGTTAATTTGGCTCCATACACACGGATGTCATCAAGCATTCCCCGGAAGATGCGGTCATAGGTATTCCCGTTGCGCGTTGCGTCATTGAAATGCCCGACGGCCAGTTTTCCAATGTTGGCTCCGGTTGCACCGCGGCCTGTATAGGTTTTTGTGACGTCTAGCGAGGCTTGTACGGTATTAGAGCCGAAGTAAAACTCAACGGCGCCGCTTTCGGTATATGTTACGGCGAAGAATGTCCAGTTTGAAACAGGCGCACTTGCGTTGGTTGGCACTTTGTTGGCAGAGCTTATAGCAGGAGAGAAATCAGGCCATTGATCAACACCTAGCTGCAGGCTTCCATTGTTCTTATAGATTGCGGCAATGACTATTCACACAATATGACCACTAGGAACACTTAGTATTTTCTACAACGTTCACGTTGATACATAACGAACTATCATCGCGGAATTGGAACAAGAGAAAGAGGATTTATGATGCAAAAAGTGCCTTAATAAATTCGGATCCGCCTTAAAAAGTTCTTCCTACCATAGAACCTCTCAGTCTTAGCAATTTCGCTAAACTCTTTCGGATGCTTCTTCTTTATGTAGCAGTATGGCTCGCTATCGGTGTAAGTTTCGATTTCGAAACTGTAGCCATCATATTCTGGAAGGCTGTATTTATGCGCCTCTTTTTCACATTTAATAAACAGACGCAAGTCACGGTTATGCTTAGATATCATATATTTAAATCCATAGTATTCCCCAAGGGTACTCCAAGCAAACGCATTCACCGAATCAGACGAAATCGCCAATTTTGCATACTTGCGACATTTATCCAAATATTCACGGGCATCGGGCGAGCTGCCATTTTTGAACTCCATCATGCATTCGTTAATTTTATTTCCCGATAACGCTAAAGCCTTCGATTCAAATGCATATGCCAGGGAATTATAATAATGAGCCAATTTGCGAAAATCTGTATCCGAAATACTCGACTCGGCGTCTATGGCCTCAGAATATCTTGCAATAGCTGAATCATACCATACTGGATTCAAATCACCACATACACGTAAGTTTCTTCCATACCGATAAAATATCTCCGACGGATAAGCTGAACCCTTCAACTTTTTCTTCATTTTAACGAATAGCCGGTCTTGGCGTTTAGCGAAGGCTTCGCAATCTTCCTCGTAACTTGCCCGCTGAGATAATAACGCTGCCCAGTATTGGTATGACATCGAATCTTGCCGAACCAGTTTTCTCAAGGCACTGTCGTACTCCATAGCATTAGTCGATTTTAGCGAATACAAAATCAATCTCGCCTCAGAATTGCTACTGTCGAGCTTAATAGCCTCATTGATTTTCAATTTAACGTTATCTACAGCAAAATATCGGTCTTCACGATTTAGGGCCAGCGCCCAAAATAAGAACGCTTGGCTTTTATCACTGTCTGTGTATTTCTTAGTTGTCACCGCCGCCATGCAAGCTTCTATACATTTGCCAAACTCGCCGATATTGTAGTAATATTTACACAATGCAAGCGGGTTGGACTGTTCTAGTATCGTAATTGAAATATTATAACAGAGATTAAATAAAGCGGACCGAGGATTATTGTGATCAAAATGCTCAGAGAACGCCCTTCTGCTTCCTCGAAAGAGAACAGAAGCGTGTACCGTTTGACTGTCAGAATAGAACTCTACCGTCACATAATTATCATTAATATTGATTGGAAAAACGTTTAAGACTTTGTCAGTGAAATGAATAAGTGCCTTAAAAGGAACACCCTCGATATTCATATTTTGAATGCTACTGACATATGAAGGATTGGAGTTTGCAGTAAATTTGATACCAGCAGGCCGGTCCTTCTTTGTTGTCAGATTGTTCCGAATGTCATCGGTATAGGTGTTTATCCGATAAAGAATATCATTGATCACCCTGGTCAGAAGGTCGTCGGTAAATCCTTTCTTCTTCAACTCTTCAGGTACGCTTGTGTATTCGTATATACATGTCTGGCTTTTCAATTCACAATAAGTCACGACATAAATAGTGATCGTAAGAAGGAGACCAAGCGTAACTGCTGACTTTAGTGAAATTAAATCCGAAAATCTAAACCTTTTTGAAGTTTCCTGTCTGTTGATTGAATTGCTTTGGCGGTTAATCCTGGTGCGGTTTGTGATGTAACTTTTTTGCATGGCTTTAATTTTTACTTGGTCGAATCTTAATGATACCCGAGTCTTGAAATATGTCTAGTTCACACTAGAACTTGCAGATCTTGTTTGCTACGAAAAATATTTAGGCTCAATCAAAACTCCTCATCTTAAAATATTTCTGGTATAGACTGATAAATGCCCGTGGCCACAAACTGAAGCACCGTGCCTATGTAAAGTGCCGTGCCTGGCATCGATGCTCTGACGGTTGCTTTAATATCCTCTCTTATCTTATCTGGTTCAACGGAGTTAATAATTCTAAAGAGATAAGCATTTGAATCAGGGAACGATCGGAAGCGCTCAACATGATTCAATAAAGGAAGCAGTGCGGGAGTTGATTCCAGGATCGCCATCGGAATGACGTTTTCGCTAAAGCGAATGATAAAAAACTCCTTACTATCTTCTAATAAGAATTTATCGTCGGCATTGCTTTTGAACGAGCATGATTGGAGACTCATAACAGTTCAACGGGGGTACTTACCAAAAATATCCTATTTTGGTTAAACCCGGAATACCCATCACAGGGTATTTATTATCTGTCGAGAGAAGTGCCAGAAGTCAGGTGTTCCCGCAGGTCAAAAAGACCAAAGTAATATAGGCCGCTGCGTTTGGAAACGCGAAGACCATTTTGTTTGATATAAAAGAGTTCTTCGGCCAAAACCCGAACGAATATACTGTTTGCATTGGCCACCCAGACCATAACGTTGAAAAGTAAACCCATCAAAGTAGGCTGTCCAAGACTAACCAGTCGGCATAAACATAGATTTTTCGATGTGTGCCTTTCTTAGCCATTCCTATTTAGAGTTTTTTGGTGCTCGTTTTTTCACTATGAGTTCGGCATCCTGAAGTTTTCTTCCTAATGGATCGTCACCTGCCAGTTTGAGTAAATCTTTTTCGAGTCCTAAAACAAACAAGACTTGTGCATAGGCAGCCATGGCAACACCTCCGCCTCCTTTTTCAATGCTCCAAAGTGTTGGCCTACTAATATTGGCCCGCTCAGCGATCTGTTGGGTACTTAATTTTCTTCGAAGTCGAGCCAGCTTTATGTTTTCGCCCACCTGCACAAGCGTCTTTTCCATTTCCGGCAGCAGGGCGACTTTCCTCGTTCTCATAATGTTAACTATATGTAACAAATCTAGCATTATTGATAATAATATTTATCGTTATAAACAAAGTAATGGCTATTGGCAATCAGGTATAAAGCTGAAAAATCACTGCCGGTCGGTATCATGTTACATGTAGCACATCAATTGGGACAAATCCGATAACGAAAGCGCATTTGAGATGATAGTTTTATTGCGTGGGCAGGGACAATATTGCCCTAAGTGAATTCAGCCTCTTTAACAATACGGCGGGAATTGAGAACGAAATAAAGCAGATGATTACATCTCCAACAAAAACCTTTACCAAAACGCTGATCGTATGAAAAGAATCTTGGCGCTTATAACTATATCGTTGATATATAATTCAGCGAAGGCGCAAACAAATTATGGAACCGGTGCTGGCACGCTGGGTGCGGCGTACACTTATTACGGCTATTACGCTGGCCATGCGGCACAAAGTGTGAGCTATGAGAATTCATTCATAGGCAATTCGAGTGGAAGGGTCACAACTACAGGATACGGTAATACAGCGGTTGGCTTTAATACACTGCGGAATAATATTGGTGGGTATTGGAACACGGTCATCGGAACGGCTGCTATGTTCCAGAACACTTCGGGCTATAGGAACGTAGCCATTGGTAGAAGTGCATTATATAACAATACCAGTGGAATTTATAATGTAGCCAGTGGATATGAAGCACTATTTTCCAATACCACTGGCTACAACAATACGGCTATAGGTTCTTATAGCTTGAATAAGAACACCAGTGCAGATAGCAATACCGGATTGGGTTATCAGACTTTGTATTCGAACACTGGCGGGAGTGGTAATTTGGCAACAGGACGTCAAGCCCTGTATTCAAATCTCACAGGCCATTGGAATGTAGCTAACGGTATGAATGCGCTTTATGAGAACACATCTGGGACAGCCAATACGGCAGCAGGATCTAGCGCCTTACGGCAAAATACAACTGGCTCTCTTAACACAGCGACAGGTTATGCTGCAAGTTCTACGCAAACTACGGGTACTCAAAACTCAGCTTTTGGAGCGAACACACTCGTATCGGCGACAGGCTCCTACAATAGTGCTTTCGGTGCGTTTGCTTTGTTCGCCGATAGACAATTATGTCCTGGTTCTTATAACAGTGCCTTTGGCGCAAAAGCGGGTCCTGCAGTATCTGATTCTCCGTGTGATTTTAATAATACTACTGCGCTTGGGGCAATGGCATTAGTAACTGCGTCCAATCAGGTTCGCATCGGTAACTCAAGTGTAACAAGCATCGGTGGACAAGTATCATGGACGACTCTATCTGATGGCCGTTTCAAACGAGAGATCAAAAACGATGTCGCGGGTCTTGATTTCATCAACCGGTTGAAACCGGTCAGCTATATATTGGATAAGAAGGCAATTAATACATTCCTGCGAATTCCCGATAGCGTTGTACTTGATTCCGAGTCTGCGCGCCGCATACCGACACGTCAAGTAGGCTTTGTAGCACAGGAGGTGGATGAACTCGTAAAAAAATCCGGATATGTATTCAGCGGTGTGGAAGTACCTCAGAATGACAACGATCCGTATACCATCCGTTATGCAGACTTTGTCGTTCCGTTGGTAAAAGCCGTACAAGAATTAACGGCCAGGGTGGATGAGCAACAAAAGCAGATGATCGCGAAAGATGAAACGCACACGAGAGAGTTAATGGCGCTAAAAGAAATGCTTCGTCAATATGGCGTAAACCAGCTACCCGATGGTCATCAATCAACTGGTGCCGCGCTTTATCAAAACAACCCTAATCCATATTCTGGTACTACAGCGATCCAAATGGAACTGCCTGACGATGCAAGGCACGCCAGCATCATTGTTTACAATCTGGAAGGGAAGCAATTGAAAAATATCGAGGTGAGTGAACGTGGGGCAACAGCCATTAACATATCAGGAAGCGAATTTAATCCTGGAATGTACTTGTACGCGCTCATCATAGACGGGAGCGTTATAGATACTAAACGTTTGGTATTGACTAAGTAGGAAACACGTGCTGGAGAGAGGAGGAGGAAGAACTAAGTACTTGTCCTTCTGACAGGATTGTTAACTTGCTGTGAATTCAAATCTCATGGCAGCGACAAAACTTATAATCAACAACAACGGATCTATTAAAATAGAAGGCGACTTTGAAATTGTGGATAAAGACGGAAATGCATACGGCCTTCAGGGCAGAACAATCCTTTCACTTTGCCGCTGCGGTCGTTCGGCTAACAAACCTTTTTGCGACGGTTCTCACAAGGAACATTTTGAACATGACGCCAAGGCGTTTGACTTGCCTCCGAAGAAGGTGTAACGGCACATCCACCATGGGTACGCTCCTCGGAAAAGCTAAGCTAACAGCGCTGCGATCGCTGTCTCGGCTGCTTTTACGTCAATATTAATTCCAAGCGCTTCGCCCTGGATAGTATTTTCCGCTTTGCCAGTGGCGGGGAACACCTGGTAGTGATATTCAAGACCTCTTTTTTCTGCCACATCAAGAAATATCGGACGAATATATTGATCCGGATAAAACTCAAGCACTTTGGTACCTGGCCTGCAGAAGACGTAGTTTGAGAGCCCACCACCATGGGCACCAACAATAACGCGCGCCGAATTGAATAACGCTACCTGTTCCCTAACCGACAGCTTCGACAGGTAATAGGTCTCAAAACCATAGTTCTTCAGCATCTCGATCAGTTCAGGCTCATTTTGCACTCTTCTGCTACGCGCTGCATCACCACGTGCAACGTATACGAGCTTTTGCGGGGTCCCGGCGCTGATCTTACTGGTGAATGACTCGTGCAGAAAGTCGCAGACCCATTTTGGATGATGATCGAATAGTTTTACATCAGACGTGACCATTAGTTCATCGGCCTGAATGTGATGAACGTCATCTTCACAAATGATTTTATCGGGCGTTATGCCAAAGTGTTCCAGGTATTCACGTTGGTAACGCATTGCCATACCCGGGATTAGAAAGTAATCCACCTTATCAAAATCGCCGCTGCTTTTTAAAATGTGAAGCTTTGGAATCGCTTCGAACACCCAATGATAATAGTAATTTTTGGCCGCCCACCCCGACAACAGGCTAAAGACACGGCCCCTGTATCTTTTGGGTTTAGGAAACCCTTTGACCTTAAATGCGCGGTTTTCGCTGGCGTTACTCTTGGCGTAGTTCGCCCACTGAAATGACAATTCCTCGAGGAGATAATTATCTTCTGATATAACGGCGATGTTATTCGGATCGGGACAAAATATCCGGCCATTTCGAAGGGTTACCATAAAATCTCCGTCGGTTTGATAGGAGACAACCGGCTTCATATAGGGTGACCAAATTTTCATGAATTTTTCATCGACATTCACCACTGATTTTCGAGGTGGACCTAGCTCGAAATACTTGACCCCTTTAGAGGTGGTTCTGGCGACCTTCTTTACTCCGACAGGTCTTAGTTCGTCATTAAAACTCAGTCTATTTACCAGGAAATAAAAGGTGTCGTTGTTGATCCTTTTGGTAATTCTAACGGGTAGCTTAATAACATTCATAGTTACAGGGATGAGGTGTATAAAATGCAGTTAGATACTCTATTTAAGTCATGACTTGTCTTCATCAATTAACATACGGCCGCTGGTAGTCAAACCGCACGTTATTCCAACCAGATCTATTACAGAGACACTCGCCGATGTATCCCCATTCACAGTTAGTATTTTTTTCGCATTGAAGATACATGACATGTCAAGATCAGATTCCTGACAAGTCCGTAACTGTCACCGTAAAGGTTTTCTCAGTAGAAACCCCACTTTCATTTGTTACTGTCAAGGTGACGGGCCATACGTTAGCGTTTACTTCAATAGTTCCTGTGATTAAACCGGTACGCTTGTCTAGTGAAAGCGATGCCGGCAAATTCCGTACGGTAAAAGTCAAGGATTCATTAAATGGATCCGAGGCAATAACCTGGTAGGTCCAGGACTTACCTTCTGCCAATACTACATCAGGAGGCGATGCAACGACAGGAGCCTTATTGACTGTTGTCGCCGGCTCGTCGGTTGTGATTCGCATGAAGTCCCAGGTAGCAGAGAAAGTTGATTTGTTACCCGCGGACGCTATAATACCAATGGCCACAGCGTTGGTATGCGTCTTAAGAAGTGACAACAGATTACCAGACACGGTAAAGCTTTGTCCCACATTTGTCGGTTTTCCGGTTGTTGTCTGATACCTGCACTGTACCATGCCTGTTACTACGTTCACGTCGATGAAGACATCAACCTGCGATCCGCTAAGTATATTCGGCACGGGTATTATTTGCTGACTGACAACTACACCATTTTGTTCACAAAGGATCTGAAATCCAGGGCGGCCGTTGTTAGCATGCAGCCCAAACTTGAAATAGTTATCCTGATCTCCCGTTCCGAAATAGATTCCATGAAACTGTGTTCCCAGATTTCCGCCGGTTGCTCCATCAAAAAACGGTGCGCCAAGAAGTCTACTTTGCATCGTAAACGCGCCGGCCTTAGCTGATATTGGTACGCCGAATTGAAAGGCATATTTTTGATTGTTCGTTGTCGGATCTCCTGATGAAGCAGGTACTGAGAATGCACCGACTGCGCCACCTACAATGAGTAGCTGGTTTCCGGGATCGTATTGTGTTGCGTAGTTATCAACGCCATTACTCATTAGTCCCGTCGCGCCGACACCAAATAGACCGGTATTCGGAACACCGTTAAGGAAGGGGTAATCCAAAGGCAGTGTTGTATTCAATCCATTTGCTGCATCAACAGCAAATTGATCGACGTTATCGTTCAGGCCATCGTTGTCGTCATCCGCATCCTTTGAGTTCGAAACAAAATCAAGATCATGGTCTTCTGGCTTGCTGGCTGATGAGCATGGATCTGTACCATTCAGCGTTTCATCACCATTGCTGTAACCGTCGGCATCATCATCAAGCTTAAAGTTGTTTATGTCACCGGAGCATTTGATTGGGGAACTTGTGGGTTCGAAGATGACAATCGTCCCAGGGTTATAAGCTACCGTCCAGATCGTGCCCGGGTAAATATCGGTATCGCCTTGAGCCAGCAAATCGAGTGGGAAGTGCCCAAATCCGGTAAACAGCTCTGAAACGTCGGTCACCTGATCACCTGCTTCATTGAGTTGTATTCTCAGGATTTGATTCGACATCGACGATGCTACCAACAGATCTCCGCGCATTTCGCCGTTGAAGTTGCTAGCGGAATATTCGACAAGCCCGTTTGTAGAGTGTGGTGTTACCCATAGCGCACCATCATCCTCGCCTGGATTCCTAAAGTCTGATTCAACAGGGTTGGCCATAGAGACAGGAACAGGCGGCCAGTCGACCGTTGGCTTCATTTCGAAGTGACCCTGATTGGTTGCGTTATCAAACCAGTAAAGTCCGGCACCCGCAGGATTCGCGCGTATCGGATTTGGATGTCCTCCATAGTACCCTTTCCCAGTAATAAAGTGAAGATTGTCCAGGTTATTCACCTTGTCGTCTGTCGCTGTCGCTGCCGTAGAGCCTGGCTCAGTAAGAATTCTATCATTCGTGACGTTCGGAGTTCCTTCGTTGACAGGATATCCACCCCATCCTCCATTAGCGCCATTGTCAATCGTATACATCCTGCCGGCCCGGCCTGGAGATTTCGTAATTGTTACATCGTAGTTATTGCGGTAGCCAGGTGAATATATTTGTACTGGACCGCCAGCTACAAGTTTGGCCTGGTTAAGTCCATCGTTACCACCGAATGGATCGTTTACATCCGAACCATCGGGCAGGTTTGGACGAGTCGGATCATCCAGTGTAGGCAATGTGTATGCTCCTCCGAACTGACTATTGATCATGTTCAGATCAACGCTTAACACTGCGCCTGCCAATGCATATTCAGTCAGGTAACCAAAGTTATTTGATGGTGAGCCTGCATTTGTATTAGCCCCTTCAGCGATATAAAGAATATTCGTAACCGGATCCAATACCATTCCATTTGGATGATGGTTCTCCTCGGACCGTGGCAAACCCCTTACGGTGTGAACCATCGTCCAGGTACTATCTGTTTTTGTCAACGTCGATAATGTCCCGGAGTTAGTATCCAAATCCTGGTCTCCCAATTCTCCACCGCCGCCAATTCGCGGATCGCTGGAGTTGACATAGAGAACAGGATTTGCAGCTGTACCCCCAGCAAGAATACCGGTAATCTGGCGGTCCGTTATTTTTGATACCAAGCCGCCGCGGTCATCATGGTTTGGAATGTTTCTCGCGAGCATGATGGCCTCCGTATCAATCACTTCATAGTTATTGGCACCATTCCTGCGAATAGTGAAAGCATAGATTTCACCAACCTGTGTAGCGACATATAGCCGCTTGTCTGGCCCGAAGCTCAACGTAGTTGGATGCGTTAATTGCGCACCAATCAACTGACTGGTGTCAAAGCTTATTCCGGATTGGAAGTTCACACCGGTCAGTACTCCTGCCAATACCAGCAGCAAGATCCCTGTCAATGCCAGGGGCAAAGAAATTTTTTGTAGTCGCATAGCCTAAAATGGGGGTTAAGGCGATTTTACTTCTGTCATCTTTGGACAAGAGTAAAATGTATTACAATGTAAGAACCATGTGATTTGGCCATGGTGACGATTGTCATCATGGATTGAGATATAAATCGTACTAAGCAATAACGCCCTGAACGGTCATCCTACACGCACTTCAGCTGAATGGATTCGTAAAATATCTTTACACATTAATTCCAATAAGCGCCAAAATAAGACGTCGTTCCATGCTATTTTTTTGCGCAGGATTGTTTTCAATTTGGGAATTGTTGCGGTACGCTTAGGTAACCACATACTATCCAAAATATTTTAATTGAACAGGATCTTTGACAAAAAAGTATCCTCTGTTGCGATTGGAGGAATGACGAGACCAGGTATCCAAAATTCAGACCCGTGGTAAAACAGAAATGATATTAAAGGATAGGTAGTGATGGTCACCGAGCCTGCTGAAAATTTGTTACACGAAGGATTGGGGACAAATTCTTGGCGTTGAAGCTAGAAACGTGCGTTTCTGTATATCCGGATTGTCTAGAGGTATCAATAAGATTGCTTTTCAAATTAATCACAGTGTAACAGCAGAAGAATCTTTACTTTTTTCAATTTTGCTTCGCGTTCCGGCCGACGGCAATGCATCAAATGATATCGTGTACCTGAATGACGAATTGGAACAGGTCCGTTTACGCTCAACCAAGTGAGCGATTTGTTATTATTGTTGGCCAGAAATGAAGGTGCGAGGGTGTAAAAGACTTCTTCACCTGGACTTCGGCAGTTGCTCAGGCCTCAAAGGTCTGAAGTTGGAAATGGCAATATTGATTTTAACCTCTTATATCATTAGTCCGATGAACTCCCGAGTTTTATTTAGCCTCGTTCTCGTTAGTCAAATGTTCGTGTCTCGCCTTACACTAGTTGCGCAGGACACGCTGCACGTTTGGGAACTCTTAGAAGTAAAGCTCCAGTCACAGAAGAAATATGCAAATCCTTATACTGATGTCGAGGTGTGGATAGAACTCAACGGGCCCGGGTTTAGTAAAAGAATTTATGGTTTTTGGGACGGCGGCAATAATTTTATCGTCCGTTTTGTGGCCACTAAGAAAGGTGAATGGTCCTGGACAAGTGCCTCCTCTTCATCAGATCCGGGCCTGGATGGCAAGCATGGCTCGGTGACAGCTGTTGGTTGGACAGAAACGGAATTGCGCGAGAACCCTCTCCGTCATGGATTCATAAGGGCCACGTCAAACGAGCATGCGCTGATGTTTGATGACGGCACTCCGTACTTCGCTATTGGGGACACGTGGTTCTCGATGGGTGCCGATCGTTTCAAGTGGTATGACGATACTGTGAAAAGGCCAATAGGTCCGATCGCCGGGTTCAAAGATTACGTCCGCCTGCGAAAGGAACAAGGATTTAACTGGATCAATATGATTGCGACCTATCCTAACTGGATGACAGACGATAGTTCGTATCACTTGCGTATGCACGACTCCGCGAAAACCACTATCCGGTCTGCATGGATGGAGTTTGGCAAAAACAGTGCAAAGAACATGGACAATGAAGGGGGCAGACCATTCATGTTTCCAGGAAAGGTGCCGGGATATGAAAATTTCTTCCCCGACATGGACAGGATCAATCCGGAGTATTTCAAATATATTGATAGGAAGATTGCCTATTTAAATGCAAATGGTTTTGTTCCTTTTATGGAGGCGTTCAGGCGAGATGCGAGCTTGCTTTGGTCCAAGTACCACAAGTGGCCGGATTCATATGTACGATTTCTCCAGTACTTTTATGCAAGGTATCACGCGTATAACGTCATACTAGGACCAGTTCATCTCGACATCATTGAGGCCACGGTTAGCCCCGCGGAACTCTCCCGTGCAATCGGAACAGTGCAGGAGCAATATGGTTCGCTGCCATTCGACAATTTACTATCGGCAAACGCCAACCCGTCCACGCTCGAAAACTGGGGCGATAGCTCCTGGGTAACGTTGCATCAGATAGGCAACAAACGCGAACACGACAATTATTGGTATCTCACTGAAATATTCAAATCGAAATATCCGCGACCGGCATTGAACGGTGAACCCTATTATGCGGGCTATAAGGACGCGCGGGGTGAAGGCATTGGCGTCAGCTACGCCAGCGGCGCCGACGGAAACACCAAGCGTGACAATGAGATCGTAAGGTCCGGTGCATACGGTTGCTTTCTGTCTGGAGGATTGGCAGGTCATGTATATGGAGCGGAGGGAATCTGGGGTGGAGATATTGAGCCCGAAGCACCGACACATATGTGGGACGCCTTTACTTGGACTTCAGCGGCACAGATGAAGTACCTGGCTCAATTCGCACTTTCTATTGGACCAAGGTATCAAGACCTTGTGCCAAATGCCGATCTGATTTCACCAAATAAAACGAACGAAATAGTGAGCTATAGCGGATGGGCTTACTGCGCGCGCACGGATGACAGAAATATCTTTCTAGTGTACTTCGAACCGGAGTGTCTGCAATCGTCCGTGAGGGGCGCGCATCCTAACGGAGTCTATAAGGCACAATGGTATGATCCAAGGAACGGCACCTGGCATGATGCCAATAACGGAAGACTTGCTTCGAGTAACGTGGGCATTATACGCTTACCGCGTATGCCGAACGATGAAGACTGGGGCCTGAAACTTATCTATGAAGGACCAAACGACCCGAACAATCGGGTTCCCGAACTTCGCTACGTCCGTCGGCGTGAGCTCTACCTCCGCACATATTTGCCTTATATGGTTGGGGCTATTTTGATCATCGCTGCCGCTGGCATTTTCTGGTGGAGAAGAAAGCATTCATAAACGTTGCGTCGAACTTTGGGTTTTCGTCTCAAGGTAAAATTCGATCTTGATCCTTCGAGGAATCAGTTGCCAATATCATTTAGAAGCCTGACATGAAACACCTTCGCTGGTCATACAACGTCGATACAGAGGTAATAAAAAGCCTCTTGGCGTGTGCAAGAGGCTTGGTTGTGATCCCGCTGGGATTTTTTATTGATTGATAAACCGTTAAGGCTTAATTGCTTCGCAGTTTTTAGTTGCTGCCGCTCCCGAATTGCTCACCGAGGAAGGGGATACAAAGTACATCAAAGTGTATCAAAGATAAGGAATCGTTTGCATGATGTGCTAATTAGCTTTCGGTTTGACAACGCCCTAGTTACTTTTTTTTTCAAATGAGTACGGCGCTCGGAGATAATCTAAAACAATGTCGGGATACTTATCTTCTATTAGCTTCATCGAGCGGTTAATTAGTGGAAATATTCTATCCCCTTTTTGAACTCGCCCTAACGAGATCCAAGTTGTCGGGAAATATCGCGCCATCATTCCAAAAGTATATGAAGTCAAGAACATCGCACATAGGGAGGAAAATCCCTTATCTTCCCCAAGGACTGGGACGACGCAGAAATTAGGAATCTCGTGCCACCCGTACCATTGCTGAGCGAAGTTTGGCGTCCAATTTTGGTTGTCAAACTTTACTATTGTTGCACTTTGAGTTTTTAGGACTTCGCGCAATACGTTGTTGGAAAGATTGCATCAATTAGCTCATCTGTTAGATCACGATTTGCCAGTGATACAGACAATTTCTCGTTTTCAATCTTCAACCCGTTGACACTAATTATTGCATATGGTAGCGTTGAACCTGTCCACGATTTATATTCTTTACTGAGGTCTGGTAAGTATGGAAAAACGCTTCGAAATGTAACTCGATAGTCCTTTTGAGGAATAGTTAAGCCAGCCTTCCAATTTACTGCGTCAGTGTCTATTCTAAGGTAATTTTCATTTTTTGTAGCATTGATGAGTTCTGAAAAACCTCCTTCACCGATTATTATTTCAAGGTTTTCGAAGTTTTTTGTTTGAATTACACTTTGCCAGTTTGTAACCGAAAGTCCATGTGATGCTTTCAAAGTTGTTTCTCTTGATTTGGGTTCAAGGGAAAGAACCAGTGCCCTACTTAATGACATAACTCCATAATAGAGTAATAAAGGCTTTACTGTAATATTAGCCTTCCTGGCGCTCGCAAAGTACTCTCTGGCCTGAATAATGTTTGAAGAAACTTCTTGAACTTTCCAGTCATTTATTTCGGAACTATGTCTTTCTTTAAAGAAATTCTGAAGGAGGTCTTTTGATTCAAATTCCAGAAGCTCATTCCAAGTATCTTTCATTGTCGTGATTTCAATTTAGAATAATTCAGTTGAAAGCTCACTAGCGACGATTTTGGTTGTGTAGGGTCATATTAAGTTCCAGGAATGTTTATTCGGAAGCAGTTTAGACGTGACTCCCGTTTCAAAAACTGAAAGTCTATTAATAGACTGTTCTAACCTCGATACGCTGACTCCTTTAAAGTAATTTTCGACCAATGCCCCCAACAAAGCACGAGTGCCAGGATTGAATGACACCGCAAGTGAAATCAGTCGTTCCTTCTTACTCTTGGACAAGTCAGCAATAAGTTCCTTTAAAATCTTAAATGAGTCATCAGGGTTAGCATCGGGAATCGTGTTAATATTCCGTAGCGCATCAAGAAGTTGAAGCAGCGGAATATCTTCTTCTAGGAAAGTGACATTCCTTTTTACATACTTCACATTGTAGCCCTCAATTTCTTTTGGCTGTAATGGATTGGTTGTGGCAATTACCAATGTATTGGAAACTTGTGACGTAAGACCAAGTTGATTGTAAACAGATAAACCCGTCAGATATCCGATCCTTTTGTTTTGCTTTACAGTTAACGCATTTACAATCGCTGCTTCCCGGGGCCTGCTTTTACCAAATTTTGATTGCTGTGGTTTGTAATACTTGCCTCTCGACAGGCGGGAAATAACTCCCTTCCTGGTGAGTCGGCTTAATGACTGAGCGGCTGTAACCAATTGGTCAGGACCAATCTGAAGTTGAGCATAATCGAAAACAGCCCCGTCAGGCATATTCTCGACCTTTTTAGAGATTATTTCGGTGATAGATAACATTGTTACTCCTATTAAGAATGGTAAAGATATGATACAACCGGTAACTTATCAAGTTTTATATATGGTAAACTTGACATTCAGTTCGTGAAGTTAGGGTTCTTGAATTGCCTGATGCAATAACTGGTGCCGATTAAAATGCATTAAAAAAACGACGTAATTATGTAATAGAACGTTAAATCCCTCACTTCCTTGGACTCCATAGTTTGTCAGTCTTTTCTTATCACTTTCAACGGGTCCATTACGGCAGACTTCCACGCTGAATAGGCAGACACTACAACAACCAACGCAAACAATATAAAAGATGCTTGGAAGAAAAGGATTGCGTCAAGTGAAGTTCGATACGCGAATCCGCTAAGCCAGTCGTGCATTGTCCAATAACTGAGTGACAGACCCAATATCACGGCAACAAACGCAATTCTTAAAAAGTATGCAGTCTGTAGACCTGCAATTCCAGAAGGGCTTGCGCCTAGAATTTTACGGATGCCAAACTCTTTCATGCGACGCCCGGATACATAAACGGAGATTGAGAAAATACCAACAATCGATATCAGGCCAATCACGAGTACAGCGATTTTCATTGCGTCAAATGCTTTTGCTTCACGTCGATAATTGTTGTTGTAAACGTCATCAACGATGCTATACTGAGGGACCGAGCCGGGAAGAATACTTTGGTATCTCGACAGAATGGCCGGGATTACCTGCTGGATGTCGCCAATGACCTTCACTATTAAGAATTGTCCGGGCCACTTGTCGTAAGGTAGTCGTACCACCAACGGTTCAATCGGGTCGTGAAGTGACTTCGTATTAAAATCTTTGACCAGACCAATGACAGTCCCATCTTTGAGATTCGCATGGTATTTTATCCTTTTCCCAATAGGGTCTTTCCATCCAAATTGTTTAGCGGCAGTCTCGTTTATGATGTAGCCAGTAATTGAGTCTGCTGGTACATTAACGCTGAAATTCCGTCCAGACAAAATTTCAATGTTCAACGTCCGGAAATAATCGTAATCCACAAACATTTCATTTACTAATAACGTGGTGACCTGCCCATCAATCTCTATATTATAAGAGTCTTTAAAATACACTGATACAGCTGGGTAGTGGCTTATAGTGGAAGACAAGACTGCAGGTATTTTTTCAATTTCATTTTTCAATACCAGCGCTTTATCCATGATATGGTTGTGCGGAATGTTCATCTGTACAAGATTGGACCGGTCATATCCAATGTCCGCGCCCTGGAACAGGTTGAGTTGCTTCTCAACAATCATTGTAGCCGCTATACAGAATACTGAGATCGAAAACTGAACCACCAGTAACACTTTGCCGGTACGACTCAGTAGTTCGTTGCTGGCCAAATCGGCAAGAGGTCTTTGTGTCGAAAGCTTGTATGCTGGATACACAGAAGAGATGATCACAAGAAATACAACAACAGCTGAAATGAAAATTGTATTTAAAGGTTGAATGAGCATTCTCCAGGTTATCGACACGTCGATAACGCCGCTTATAGTCGGTGACATTACGTAGAATAACAGACATGCAAACGCTAAAGCAAAAAGGCTTGTTACAGCCGTTTCGGCAATGGCCTGTAATCCTATTTGCCGTTTATCGGCACCCATAATTTTTCGAACACTAATTTCTTTTATCCGAGTTTCGAAATCTGCGATTGAAAGGATGGTGTAGTTTATTGCCGAGATAAGTATCAGAAAAATGCCAAGAATGAAAAACACCTTCACATAAAAAGGATTGCCAAATTTCATGAAGAATTGCATTTGCATTGACGGCCCCAGATAGACATCAGCAATTGGCTGGAAGAAAACTTCGAACTTGCTTTGAGCGCCATTTTCATTATCATCGATATGATGACGCATGACTTCGCTAGCTTTTATTCCCAAGTCGGATAAATTCTGATCTGAGGCCAATCGTACGTATAGAAAAATAGACTCGTCCCACGACACTTTGATCACGTTTGGCTCCGCTTTAGGTCGCTCACCCAATGAATGAAAGGATCTAATCGCATCCACGTACAAGTGCGAATTTTCTGGAACATCAGCAATAACACCCGTGATCTCGTAACCTATGTTCTCTTGCTCAGGAAAAGTAATAATCTGAGACATGGGATCTGAATTGCCGAAGATTTCTTTGGCTATCGATTCAGTCAGCACGATCGAGCCCGGCCGCCATAAGGAACGACGGTCGCCGCGAATAAACTCAAAGGTTAATACATTGAATATTGAGGAATCGGCTTCAACAATGTCGTTTATTTGATGCTGCTTCTCCTTGAATTTTACATCATAGGTTCCACCAAGACTGATTCTGGCCGCGCTCTTAACATTGCCAAAAGATTCCTTCAGAATTGGTCCGACAGCTGTGGGAACGGTGGCATAAGGTTCGGGAACGTTGTTCTCATAACGTATTGAATTGACCCGATACACGTTTTGATAATCCTCGTGAAACTTGTCGAATGAAAATTGGAACGATAAGTACGTGACGATGATTAGCAAGCAAAATAGAGCGATGCAAAGCCCGGAAACCTTAAATAGGAAATGAAGCTTGTGTTTTAGAAGATGTCGGAAAAGTGTCTTAAAGTACATGCGCCAGAGAGGTTTGGTAGAGATAAGTTACGGTAATTATTGATTTTGTCACAGGGTAATCTATACGCTGTCCTTTCTAAATGAGCAGTTAATAATTCAAGAACAGTTGGTTCCCTAGAGTTGGCAACGAGCGCGTTCGGCTTCTTGACGAAAAGATAACTAACTTAGGATTTCCAGTTGACGTGATTGAAGCGATGGCGGAGACCTACACAAAAATTGGTTAAATTCATGGGGACTAGACTGAGAAAATATCAGTTAGTGAGGCATAACACGAGAGAAAATGAGCATTCAATCTGTCTCGAGTCAAGTTGCATCTGTCGACCGAGAAATACATTCCATTGAAAATCAAATTCATACTTTGGAGAGTAACATTTCACGGAAGCAACATGACGCCAATGGAATACTTGACAAGATTAGCCGGGAAAAAGATCTTAAAAGAGTAATTGGTCTCAACAAGGATCTTAGCCGCAAACAAGATGAGATTACCCGACTAGATAGAGACAGAAGCAATAAGACCAAATCCCTCGCAGATAAACGGAAGAAACGGAATGACCTTCAGGGGCAATTGAATAAACTGGAACAGAAAGAGCGAGATCTGGCCAAAAAGGAACAAAAAGAAATTCTCTCACTCCAGCAGGAGATCACCCGTGAAATGGAAAGACAGAACTTTCGCTCTTTACAGGCCACAAACTTTCTAACGCCAATGCAGGAGTCAAAAAAATACGATGTGTTTGTATCGCACGCTTCGGAGGATAAGGAGGATTTTGTTCGAGAATTTGCCAATTGTCTTCGGTCAAAGGGGCTGATTGTTTGGTATGATGAATTTGAGTTGTCTATTGGTGATAGTCTAAGACGCAAGATTGATGCAGGGTTGGGCAACTCCAAATATGGAATTATTGTTTTGTCCGTCAACTTTTTTAATAAGGAGTGGCCTCAAAAGGAGCTTGATGGGCTATTTTCTAAAGACGAAGGATCGATTCTTCCAATTTGGCATAAGATAAGTAAGGATGAAGTGAAGAAATACAGTCCAATGATTGCAGGACTGCTAGCACTTAATACTACTTCATTTACAATTGAAGAGATAGCAGATAAGATTGCAACCAAGATAAAAGGAGGAAAGAATGAAACGCCCTCTTGATAATGGAGCCGTTTATTTCTTTTTATGAAGTTAAGTGACGAAACCAGATTACGGTGTACGTTGCTTTTTTTTCAAATGGACCTTGCCATTCGGCTGCAACCGATTTTCGTTCGATGTTCGCCTCGAAGAAAGATCACCGAGCCTGGCGAGGTATATGTTATTCGTTTTTCAGGGCTTCAACCGGATTTCGCGTGGCCGCTTTGAGGACCTGCGTGAGGGAGACGATCAATACCAGTAACGCAATGAGGGCAAGCGGTGCAATTACAAACCAAAGTGAAAACGTAATATGCTCGGGGTATTTCGACAGCCATTCGGTGGAAAGCAAATATACAACAGGCATGGCGATCAAAAATGAAAGCAGCAATGTCCTTACGCTATCCCTTGTTAAAAGAAAAAGTATGTTCGTTAATTGCGCGCCCAGTACTTTTCGTATCCCAATCTCTTTCGTTCTTGCGTTCGCTTCAAACAAACTCATGCCCATGATTCCGAGACAGGCAATAAGTACTGCGACGCCCGAAAACGTCGTAAAGACCCTTGAGAAATGTATCTCACTTTTATACTGTTGATTGTAGTGCTCATCCAGAAAGAAGTATTCGAAGGGCTTACCGGGCCATGTTTCTCTCCACAACTTCTCGATCGAAGGCAGAATATCTACATCCTTTATCGACATGGAGTAATATAGCATTTGTCCCTCGTTGCGATGCAGCCGGAAGATTCCCGGGTTAATGGGAGTTTTAATCGATTCGTGACGATAGTCTTTCACCACACCAATGATTGTCCACTGGTTCCAATCGTCGGGTTCATTGAAGTAAATCTTTTGTCCAATCGATTCTTCAGGTGAGGAAAATCCCAGTTCTCTCACCGTACTCTCTGTTACCAGAATACACCACTCATCCGAAAATTGCGGCGAGTAGTTTCTTCCAGCGATCACTTCAAGCCCGAACACGGGAATGAAGTCGTAGTCGATATACATTACTTTATAATGTATCTGCCGGTCCGGATCACTCATCGATCGTTTGGCGAGATCCGTGTACGTAAAACCAATTGGTTCTCCAGGGATTGCCGATGAAGTCGTGAGATTGGTGACCGACGGAATTTGTAACAGTTTATTCCGGAAGAAGTCATTCTTCGGTTGCCTCAATGAATCTTCCAGATAAGTATAGTTTGCGGAGTTGTAGATTGTGAGTATGCCCGAATTGCTGAAGTTCATCTTCGCACTCCGCATGAAATTGAGCTGCAGCGATGCCATTACAACCAGCGCCATCAACGTAAGCGAAGCGACAAGCTGGAACGTGACCAGCCCACGGCGAAAGATAAAACTATGGAATGCCTCAGTCACCTTCCCTTTAAGGGATGAGACTGTATTTATTCTCAGAATAGAGATCAATGGATAAGTGCCGACAAAAGCAGCAATTACCAACAACCCGATGAAAGCGCCGACCCAAAGCTCGCGTACGGCAAACTGAGGCCGTGACAACTGTAAACCGGTGATATCGCCGAAGTAAGGAAATACCACTACTGTTATAGCAATAGACAAAGCGACAGCAATAGCGAGGAGCGAGACATATTCAGCAAAGAATTTCCAGAACAGATCCAGTTTCGACGAGCCGATGATCCTCCGGATACCGACTTCTTTCAACCTGTTAAGGAACCGCGCGGTTTCCAGAATAACATAATTTATCCATGCCATCAGCGTAATCAGAATCAACGCACCGAACACAATATAAATATTGACAATATTGCCCGGCGCCTTAACCTCGTCGCTAAGATTCGACATAAGGTGAATTGACGCTAGTGGTTGCAACGTAATCCTGGCCGTAACTTTCTGGTCTGGCAACATCGGAGGAACGGCCGCATTCAATTTCTCTTGAAGTTTTGCAACGTCGGCATCTTTTTTAACCCTTATATATGTCCAAATAGTTACCACCCACTGGTCCTTTGCGTCGGGTACCCACTCGTGGGCGTGAATGATGTCGGCATCGATGTGAGAATTGGAGGGCGTTTGTTTGAATACACCATTAATAACAAAGTTGTGACCTCTCCAGTTGGGATTAGTGATGGTCCTGCCCACAATGTCCGTTGTGCCGAACGCCTTTATTGCGAGGCGATCGGAGACAACAATAACGTTCGGTCCGTCGAGGCAGGTCTGAGGATTTCCTGTAATCAATAGGGAGGGAAACACTTTAAAGAATCCCTTGTCCGCAATCAGGTATCTTTTCTCCTGAAAGTGTTTTCCATCTACTTCGAAGTCGAAACCTGTGTTTGCCGGCCAACGATTTACGCGAGTCGCTGACTCTACTTCTTCAAAATTTCCTGTAATCCAGTCGGCGATAGCGTAATAGGCTTCAGCAGTACTGCGATTAACAACGCCACTTTCTTTTTGCTCTGTGGCTATCCTGTAAACCTGCGGATGCTCAGGCAAGTACTTATCGTAGCTCAGCTCGAAGTCAAGGTACTGAAGCATGAGAAATGCCGCTGACAAAGCAATCGCGAGACCTAAGACGTTGATGGTTGTGGCCATTTTGTTTCTCCAGAGATAACGAAGCGTATGTTTCATTAATAAAAATGATTGACTCGTTGTGAAGTACCCAGAACCCAGAGTGTATCTAAGTTAGGAATTTAGTTCGAATCAGATATATTGGTAAATTAGGGTAATCTAGTTGCTCGAGTATGTTAGGTAATTTTTTTACGCTTTCACTCCGTAACCTTAACAAAAGGAAGGTTTTTTCATTCATAAACCTTTTTGGGCTTTCAATCGGGATCGCGGTCTGCTTGACAATTGTCGCCTATGTAAATTTTGAAGAAAACTATGACACCTTTCATGAGAAAGCCGATCAGCTTTGCCAGGTCATCACCACATTGGAATCTCAAGATGGAAGTAATATGGTGGGCTATGATCTAGGCCCTGACTTACTCAACGAAGTTCCTGAAATCAAAACGTTCGTAAGACGGCACCCAAATTACGGTGGTGCATTGGTTACTGCTTCAACGACTAGCGGGCAACTAGCACGTTTTTTTGAAACGAATATGCAGTTCGTTGATTCAACATTTCTTGAAGCCTTCTCTTTCCCGACCATTTCAGGCAACAGGGCCACCGCTCTTGATAAGCCATCTTCGGTTGTTATCACTGAGGCTATTGCTAAGAAATATTTTGGCGAAGGCGTGGATCCTTTGGGCAAGACCTTGAATTTAAAAGGTGGATGGGCAGCAGGCGACTACGAGATCACAGCCGTTTTACGAGACGTACCCGAGAATTCGAACCTGGCTTTCGGTTTCCTCTTGTCAATGTACAACCTATTGAATAGCGACTTTTATAAAGATAAACCAAGGTGGGCGAACTTCGTGACCTATGTTGAAATGAGAGAAGACAGCCGCGAGGAGACTGTTAAACAGAAGTTGCCTGCATTTGTGAAGAAATATTTAGGTGGTTCTTTGGAACCGAGTCGTACTCAGACAATACAGTTCCTGTCTATAAAAGAGATGCATTTGTCGGGTATAGATATAGGCTGGGGGCAGGAACCTGGCGGTGACAGGAAGAATATTTTTCTACTAAGTATTATTGGGATTTTTGTCATCGTCATTGCCTGGATCAACTACATAAATCTTGCCACCGCCTCGGGTCTCGAACGCGCACGTGAAGTAAGTGTAAAAAAAAGCAATTGGAGCATCGAGAATGCAACTCCTAGCTCAGTTCGTTCTTGAATCAGCGGTGACAAATTTGCTTGGGATTCTTGTGGCTATTGGAATTGTAAAACTACTCTTGACACAATTGGAAGGTATTATAAACAAAGAGATCCCCTTTGAATTCAGTAGCGGAGTTGTATGGATAGCGTTAAGCTCTCTATTCGTACTCGGATCTGTTGTTTCTGGGTTTTACCCGGCAATTGTCCTGTCTTCATTCAACCCTGTGATAGTCTTGAAAGGGGGAATAGAGAGGATACGAAATGGGTTTTCTGTTAGAAAGGTGTTGGTAGTATTTCAATTTGCAGTATCACTCATAATTATTGCCGGCACGTTCACTATTTACAGGCAGTTGGATTTCATGCAAAATCAGAATTTGGGATTTGTAATGAAGGGGATTCTTATTGTGAACGGACCAAGCTCCCTTGACAAGGAGAAAGCTTTTGACAGACTCACATCTTTCAAAAACGAACTGTTAAAAATCTCTTCTGTTGAAAGCGTGGCGTCTTCAGACGGTATTCCAGGAGGAGGCTTTGACTGGTCCACCCATACTTATAGGCAAGGAGCGTCGAAAGAGGAGATAATTCAAGGGGAAAATGTGGAAGTGATTTTCGTCGATCCTGAATTCATAAAAACCTATGGAATAGAATTAAAAGAGGGCCGAGGATGGAATACTAACAGTGCACCTGATTTGGAGAACCTCCTGGTAAATGAAGCGGCTATGAAAAGGTCCAGACTTAACCAAGATCACAACACGCTACAGGAAAAGCTTGTTTTTGAAGGACATACTGCAATGGGAATTATTGGTGTGATGGAGAATAACCATTGGTATTCCCTCAAGTCTGATCACCGTCCCATGGTATTTTGGCCCTGCGAAATATGTGAGCAAAAATTCTCCATTAAAATCAATGGGAACGTGGAGAAGTCAATACGTGAAATTGAAAAGGTTTACGCTTCAGTTTTTCCTGACAACCCATTTGAATATTATTTCCTTGACGATTTTTATAACAAACAATATGCCTCTGATAATCGCATTCGAACGATCGTCACCTTCTTTGCAATACTTGCGGTCATTATTGCTTGTCTTGGATTGTGGGGACTGGCATCTTTCACCGTTGCTCAAAAAGTGAAAGAAATAAGTATCAGGAAAGTCTTAGGGGCTTCAATGGGAGACATCGTGAGCTTGCTCGGAAGAGATTTTTTGATACTGATTCTGATTGCCGGCTTGGTGGCATTCCCTCTAACATGGGTTTTTTCCAGTACTTGGTTAAATGATTTTGCATTTCGAATCACATTTTCACTTGATTTATTTATCATACCCTTGCTAGGCCTGATAGTCGTGGCAATGATTGCAGGCGGCCTTAAGCATTATTTGAGTGTCCATGAGCAACCCCGCCAAAGTACTTCGATCCGAATAGGTTGGCGATGGAATTTTCGTTTATATATTGAATGGCTGGTAAAGTCGAGCTCGTTTTTCGCTGCAGTCTCTTCAGCAACTTCTTTAACGTGCAATTTTTTCAAGTTGCGTTCATACAGAATCCTCTCATCCGCTTCCAGCCTATCTTCGTTTGTGCGAATGAACTCAAAATATTTATTGCTTTCCTTCACATCTTCCCTGACATGATATGCTAACATCAAGTACACCGCAGACGATAGTGTTGCATTATTAACGAATTGG
>CAWJTP010000026.1:0-45158 GCA_963845845.1 uncultured Cytophagales bacterium | reverse complement strand
AGGCCCGTGGATTCAAGGACATTTCCCGCGCCGATATGGCTGCTTCGTTGGAACTAGCAGCGTTGATCTATTCCATTTGCCAGGTCGCCCGGTGTAAAAAATTGCTTGATTTAGGGTCCGGATTCAGTTCGTTCGTCTTGCGACGGTATGCTTTGGAAACCCCGGATGTCGAAGTTTTTACGGTCGATGATGACTCCGAATGGCTGCAAAAAACAGTTCAATATCTTAAGCAAAATGGATTGCACACAGAAAATATTTTTCTGCTTGACCGATTTCTCGAAAGACAAGTTTCCGGATTTGACTTCATATTACACGATCTGAATTTTGTGGACGTAAGAATAAATCATCTGGAAAACGTTATGAGAATGACCAAACCTAAAGGGTTTGTCATTCTGGATGATGTGCACAAGCCCGACTATTTATTCGCTGTCTTACGGAAATTGCGAAAAAGGCATTTTAGAATATTTTCCCTGCGCGCAGTCACACTGGATCTTTACGGACGATTTTCACTCTTACTGTTGAAACAATAGTCATGCAAGTGAGTATAATAATCCCGACAAAAGACAGAAGGGACGTTTTTAATGAAACGTTATCAAATATTATAACTGTCACACAAGGTATGGATGCAGAGATCATTGTAGTGAATGACTCAAAAAATTTCATTCCGACTCTACCAGCAACGGTGCGGAATTTGATTCTGTTGAATAATCCAAAATCCGGCGTTGCGTCGGCACGAAACCTCGGTGCATCTCATGCAAGAGCCAACCTGTTAATTTTCATGGACGATGACTTTATTGTTTCCAATGATGCACTTACAGAAGCCATTCGGCTCGATTCACAATTTCCAAACCAATTGCACCTTTTTAACTGGTCATATCCTCCTGACCTGCTAGCCGAGGCAGAAAAGTGCCAATTTGGACGATATTTGATATTCTTTGGCTTTACCACATTGAAAGGATGGATGGGTGCGTCCTGGAATGAGCAGCAAGAAGTTTTTGAGCTTAAGGACGGAGCAAGTTATTTTCTACCCATACGAAAAAAGGTGTTTGACGCACTGAATGGCTATAACGAAGCCTTTCCACACGCGGGTGCCGAAGATTATGACTTTGTGCAGCGCGCCAAGAAGATAGGATTGAAATTTTTTCTAAATAAGAAGTTTACGATTTTTCATAATGAAAAGGATAGACTTGACCTTCAAAACTGGTTGCTTAGAAAGCGACGCAATGGCGAAACCTTGCGCGTTGCGGTTGATGAAGGCCATCACGAGCTCACTTTGAGTTATCCACAGCCGAAAAAGAACTTGTTAAAAGTATTGTCGAAAAGTAAGGTTTTGGTTTTTATCCTTATCAGATCTATCCCTAATCTCAAATGGCTTGACAAGGTTTATTTTCGCATGGTAAATATTCTTCTTGCCATTTATTTATTTGATGGTTACATGAAAAAGTTGCCTGGGGACCGATGAGATTTATAGACATTCCAAAGGAAATATTCAAAGTGCCGTGGTTGGAGAGCGGACTTGCTTCTATGACTGATAGGAGGAGTCCAGGAGATTGGATTACCAGATTGCCCCCATTGTATAAAAGCTATAAGAAAGGTTCGATTCGACATGCAGTCCGTAATCATATCAGATATGAGCTGGATATTAGCGATTATATGGAGTGGCTGGTTTACTTCGGCATTCAAGCAGAACCACGTGAATCATTATATCAGTTAGTTGAGAAAGGTAATACAGTCCTGGACATTGGAACTAATATAGGCGAGGTTGCCTTGAATCTCGCAAAGCTTGTTGGATCATCAGGTGTAGTTCACACCTTTGAGCCCGATCCATTCGTCTTTTCGAAGCTATCTAAAAATTATAGCCTTAACACATTCACCAATATTTACCTTAATAACTTTGCATTGGGTGATGCCGAAGGGGAATTGACAATCTCAGCCGAGGTAAATAATAATCGCGGTGGAACGCGCGTGTCGTCAAGCTCCAATGAGGGAAATACAGTACGCGTCACAACAGTTGATCACTATGCCGATTGCCTTGGTATCAACAAGATTGACGTGATAAAGATTGACGTCGAAGGATATGAACTAAAAGTGTTGCAAGGCGCCATGAATTCACTTCGGAAATTCAGACCTGCATTGTTTATCGAGATTAACGAGGCAAATTTAAATGCACAGGGCGATTCTGCATCTGCATTGATCGCTTTCCTTAACTCACTTGCATATAACAAGATATCAGAGGCGTTAGGCCGGAAAGAGGTCAGCTTTCTTGACGACTTTAGCAATTGTCATTTCGATATCATAGCCACGTAAATGCGTTCAAGAAAAATCTTTTACATTATTTCCCATGTTAACAAGTCGTCCGCATTTGAATGGACTGCCTTAGCGCTAAAGGATAGTTTCGATCTGACATTCGTCCTTCTCAACCCTTTCCACTCAACACTCGAAACATTTCTTAGATCCAATGGTATTAACGTCATTCGTATTCACTACGACAATAAGTATAATCAACCAGAAGTATTTTTGAAACTGTGCTGGTTATTCATAAGCCAACGGCCCGTAATTGTACATACTCATTTGTTTGATGCCACGCTGGCCGGGTTGATTGCCGCCTGGATCGTGGGTATCAGGAAAAGAATTTATACCAGGCACAATAGTACGTTTCACCACGACTATTTTCCAAAAGGCGTAAAGTATGATCTTCTTGCGAATAGGCTGGCAACGAAGATCATTTCTGTAAGCCAAGCAACGGATCATGCGCTGATTGATTTGGAGCATGCAGTTCCGGACCGGGTGATCAAAATTCCTCATGGATTTGATCTAGCCGCTTTCGATATTGTTTCAAGTGACAGAATAGACATCGTGCGAACACGTTGGAGCATTCAAAGTGGTTGGCCTGTGATTGGCGTCATTGCGAGACACATTGAATGGAAGGGGATTCAATATATAGTACCTGCATTTCAAAAACTCCTTTCAACATATCCAGATGCGCAACTTGTATTAGCTAGCGCGGCGGGACCGTTCCGGCATGAGCTGGAGGAAATTTTAGGCCGTCTTCCATCGGACCGGGTTGTTCAAATACCTTTCGAGGAGGACGTTGCCGCATTATACAAGCTTTTCGACCTATTCGTACATACGCCTGTTGATCCCTATTGTGAAGCATTTGGCCAGACGTATGTGGAAGCCCTTGCTGCAGGAATTCCGTCAATATTTACAATGTCAGGGATAGCGGCCGAATTTATTGTGCACAACAGGAATGCGATAGTGGTGGATTTCAAAAACGCCGAGGGAATTTATCAGGCATTACTTAAACTATGTGCAGATGACAAGCTTAGAGGGGAATTGAAAAGAAACGGAAGACATGATGTAATTTCGCGTTTTGGGTTGACAAATATGATCACCGCTTTGAGCCATCTTTATGAAACAGCATGATCCTTTCTTTAGTGTCGTCATCCCGACTTACAATCGCGCAGCATTCATTCCTAAACTGGTCCGATCAATACTACGGCAGACTGACTACGATTTCGAAATAATAATCGTTGACGACGGCAGCACAGATAACACTGAAGATGTCGTTAAAACTCTGAAACATGATCAATTGAGATATTTCAGGAAGGTCAATGGAGAACGTGGAGCCGCGAGAAATTTTGGAGCAAGGCACACCAGAGGTGCCTTCATTAATTTTGTGGACTCAGACGATGTAATCTATGAGAATCACCTACAGGTTGCCAGGAATTTTCTGAAGACCATGAAGGATGTCGAAATATTTCATTTGGGCTACGATATAAAGGATGAGAGCGGAAAAATCCTTCGAAATCCCCAGGATATTCAGTCCATTAATCGCCAGATACTGGGTGGTAATATCCTAAGTGCGAATGGTGTCTTTGTCCGGCGCGATGTTATATTAAACAATCCTTTCAATGAAGACAGGCAACTCTCGTCCCTGGAAGATTGGGAACTATGGATCAGGATGAGTTCCCGTTTTCAATTCCTTCACGACAACACAGTGACGTCTACGATCATTCAGCATGATAACAGAAGCGTAATGACAACGGACAATGAAAAAATTAAGGAAAAGGTAAAAGCCTTCATTAAATATCTCTTGCAGGATCAGGTAAATCAATCTTCTTATGGTAGCGCGTTGAATCAGGCCGTGGCTAGTGCAAATACCTACGCAGCCCTTCATCTTGCACTGGCGAAGGAAAGTAAAAGGGAAGTTATTCGCTTTTTATCCAGGGGTATTAACAGCTACCCTGGAGAAATTTTTAAACGAAGGTCCGCTATAATTCTTATCAAACTTCTGGGTTTATGACACTTCGTCAATGAAGAATATTCTGGTACTTACTTATTGGAGCTATCCTGAAGCCCTCATTCAAACTTACACGCTGCCGTATCTCAAAATCATTCGTGATCAATTGCCAGCAGACGCTTCAATTTTTTTAGTCACTTTGGAAAAGGACAAGGCATCTTTCATGCCGGACCGCTTCTCGAAAATTTCATCACAGCTTTTTAGTTCAGGTATTCAATGGAGACCATTTGCGTACAAGACTTTCGGATTCGGGGCTGCTTTATTGTGGTTGAAGGTCTTGCCCAAATTGTGGTGGCTGATTATCACCAAACGAATCGATATTATCCATTGTTGGTGTACCCCGGCGGGCGCAGTTGGTTATGTCCTGTCCGTGCTTACAAGACGACGTCTAATACTTGATAGCTATGAACCACATGCAGAATCCATGGTGGAAAATGGAACTTGGAAGCGCAATAGCATTGCATTCAAACTGCTGTTCTGGCTGGAGCAGAAACAGACCGCTAGAGCAGTAAGTATTATCGCAGCTACGGCAGCCATGAAAAAATACGCCGAGGACCGGTACGGCGTCCTCATCAAGAGATTTTTTGTAAAGCCCGCTTGTGTCGACCTGTCTTTGTTCAATGATGATGAAAATATCGGCTCGCTGCCAGAACTCACAAACAAGTTAGTATGTGTTTACGCTGGCAAATTCGGTGGAATCTATTTAATGGATGAAGTATTTGATTTTATTAAAGCGGCAATAGACTATTGGGGTAACACTTTTTGCTTCTTGATCCTGACCAATCATACAGAAACAGAGATCTTAGCGTGTTGTAATCGCGCTGGAGTAGATCGTAAGTACGTGGTCGTAAGATTTGTTCCTCACAACGAGGTGCCTAAATATATGAGCCAGGCATCCTTTGCAATTACGCCTGTCAAGCCCGTTCCGTCTAAGAGATTCTGCACACCGATCAAGGACGGTGAGTATTGGGCGCTTGGATTGCCCGTTGTTATTCCTCAGAATATATCAGATGATTCAGACATAATAGCAAATCATGCGATCGGCGCAGTACTCGAATCATTTACAAGAATCGAATATGAGAAAGCCATTGCGAAGATCGATAAACTGCTAAACGAACCTGATCTTAAATACAGAATACGCGAGGTTGCCAGAAAGTACAGAAGTTTCAGCATTGCAGAAGCCGTATATGAGAAAGTATATCAAAAATGATCGATTCCCTTAGCTACTCGATATTCAAATTTCGTATGCTTTCGTACATTTACCAATTCGATAACATCAATGATCAAGGTTCTCATTACAGGTGGAGCAGGATTCATAGGGAGTTCACTAGCCGACAAACTACTAACCAATAAGGATTATTTTGTTGTTTCTGTTGATAATCTGTTAACAGGAGATATCAACAAAGTTTCTCATCACCCTAACAGCAAGTTCATTAAATGCGATGTAAATCATTACAATGACATCGCGGCGATCATGACCAGCTATCAGTTTGATTATGTATTCCACTATGCTGCTGTGGTGGGGGTGAAGCGAACAATTGAAAACCCGGTTATGGTCCTTGATGATCTGGAGGGCATCAAAAACATTCTCAATCTGTGCAAGAATACCGGTGTTAAGCGTGTATTCTTTTCAAGTTCGTCAGAGGTATATGGCGAACCTGTAGAGTTACCGCAGCACGAAGAAACTACTCCTTTGAATTCCAGGTTGCCTTACGCTGTTGTAAAAAATGTGGGAGAGTCCTTTTGCCGGTCATACTACAAGGAATTCGGACTCAATTACACCATCTTCAGGTTCTTCAACACATACGGCCCGAAACAAAGCACCGATTTTGTAATATCCAAATTCATAAAATGCGCGATCGATAACCAGCCGATCACGATCTTTGGAAACGGCCAACAGACGCGTACGTTTTGTTACATTGACGACAACACCGAATGCACAGTCAGAATCCTGGAGGAGGATTTGATGGTCAATGACGTCATCAACATTGGCAACGAGAAAAACATGACGGTTTTAGCACTGGCAGAAACCATTGTTCAGCTAACCAAATCAAAATCCCAGATCCAGTTTCTTCCCCCGCTCAAAGAAGGTGATATGAGCCGGAGGCAGCCTGACAATTCGAAAATGAAGGAAATTCTGAAGCATGAATTGATTCCCCTGGAAGCGGGCTTGGCAAAAATACTTTCCTTAAACGGATTGCATATTTTCTGAAATTAGAGGGCTATTTTATTCTGAAAAAGCCAAATAATTCTATTTTTCATATATTTTTACCAAATTTTATTTGGAATAATCCTCCATGGCAACAATGAAACCTATTAAAATAGACGGCACGGATCGCAAGATCCTGGAGATTTTACAGGCTAATTCCAACATCACAAATGCCCAATTGGCTAAAGAAATAGGACTTTCACCAGCACCAACGCTGGAAAGGGTCAATAAACTGGAAACTTCAGGAGTCATCAAAAGTTATCATGCTGTCATTGACCCTGGAAGTGTGGGCATTGGAGTGAGTACTTTTGTGATGGTAACCCTCAAAGGTCACAACAAGGATAACATCGAGAAATTCATAGCAGCGATCCGAAAGATCGATGAAATTGTTGAGTGCCACCATATAACCGGTGCCGGCGATTTTATTTTGAAGATAGTTTGTGCTGATATCGCAGCGTACCAGCAACTCATGCTGGAAAAGGTTTCCAATATCGAAGTGGTCGATAGCCTCCAGTCCATGGTGATCCTTTCCACCTTCAAAGACAGCAAGTCCATGCCGTTACCAATCTAATCTTATCTTTACCTTTGGTCGCGGATCAGTATACTGAATAACATCATGGTTAACGAAAAAACATTGATCCTGGATGGTCATCAGGTGCAGCAGAAGATCAGGCGTATGGCCTTCGAGATCTATGAGCATAACTTTCATGAAAAAAGCATCGTCATCGCAGGTATAGAAGGGCAGGGCTATGTTTTGGCTAAGTTGCTTACAAAACAGGTACAGCTTATTTCGCCGTTTGAGGTCAAACTGGTTAAAGTCATGCTCGACAAGCTTACGCCTTCTCAAAGCGAAATTACATTGGATTGTGACGTGAAAATATTGAAGAAGAAATGTATTATACTTGTCGATGATGTGCTGAATACAGGACGCACCTTTGCTTATGGCATGAAGCCCTTTCTCGAAGTCGAGGTCAAAAAGATCGAAACCGCCGTCCTTGTGAACAGGAGTCATACACTATTCCCGATATATCCTCAGTACACGGGGTATGCGCTGGCAACCACCATCAAAGACCATGTAGAGGTGAATCTAATGGAAGAGACAGCAGTATACCTGGTTTAACAAACTCATGTCCGTCAACAAAAAACAAGATATCCGGCGTATTACCACGCATCAGCTACGCGAAATGAAAGGCCGGGGCGAAAAGATCGCCATGTTGACGGCCTATGACTTCAGCATGGCCAAGATCATCGATGGCGCAGGGATCGATATCATTTTGGTCGGTGATTCAGCGTCGAATGTGATGGCCGGGTACGAAACGACACTTCCCATTACACTTGATCATATGATCTATCATGCGGCGTCTGTCGTCCGGGCAGTTAAAAGATGTCTCGTGATCGTAGATCTTCCGTTTGGTACTTATCAGGGCAGTTCGGGCGAAGCATTGCGTTCATCTATCCGCATTATGAAGGAAAGCGGCGCGCATGCGGTAAAGCTGGAAGGTGGAAGTGAAGTAAAAGATTCCATTGAACGCATCCTCAGTGCGGGGATACCTGTGATGGGTCACCTTGGTTTGACACCGCAGTCCATCTATAAATTCGGAACTTATACAGTACGGGCGAAAGAGGAAGAAGAGGCTAACAAGCTTTTGGAAGATGCTAAGATGCTTGAGAAATGCGGATGTTTTGGAATGGTATTGGAAAAGATCCCGGCATCATTGGCAAAACAAGTGACGCAGTCTGTTAACATTCCAACCATCGGGATAGGAGCGGGCCCTGACGTTGATGGACAGGTATTGGTAATGCAAGACATGCTGGGGATCACCAAAGAGTTCAAGCCCAGATTCCTCAGAAGGTATGCGGATCTTCATACGGTAATTACCGACGCCGTTGCAAAATACATTGGAGATATTAAGTCCAAGGAATTTCCAAACGAGAGCGAGAAGTACTAAAGCCTCTTCTTCTGATCCTGTTTTATCCAGCTACAAAAGTTCATTGGCAAGGTTTGCCAGTTCTGAACGTTCTCCTTTTTCAAGGGTTATGTGCGCATACAGTTCATGGTTCTGCAATCTGTCGATCAATGTTGAAAGACCATTGCTTTGCGAATCCAGGTAGGGCGTGTCGATCTGGTAAATATCTCCTGTGAAAATGATCTTCGTGTTTTCGCCGGCGCGGGTGATGATAGTTTTCACCTCGTGAGGCGTAAGGTTTTGTGCCTCGTCAACAATAAAACAAATATTGGATAAACTTCGGCCCCGGATGTAAGCCAGGGGTGTTATCATGAGCTTTTCCTGATTCACCATTTCGGTGATCCTTGAATACTCTTTATCTGTTTCGTTATACTGATTTTGGATGAATTTCAAATTGTCCCATAACGGTTCCATGTAGGGATTTACTTTCGACTTGATGTCACCAGGCAGATATCCAATATCCTTATTGCTGAGCGGAACTATTGGACGTGCCAGATAGATCTGCTTGTATTCCTTCTTCTGCTCCAATGCGGCGGCAAGGGCAAGCAAAGTTTTCCCGGTTCCTGCCACCCCTTGAATGGATACGAGCTTGATCTCTGGTTTCAGCGCGGCGTGAATGGCAAAAGTCTGTTCGGCATTTCTCGGCTTTACCCCATATACTGAACGTTTCTCAACGTGCTCGAGCATTTCATTGAGGGGATTATAGTATGCCAGTGCCGACTTCTTTCCACTCTTTAGAATGTAATAATGATTTTTTGTGACCTGTTGTTGCCCAGTAATTCTCCGGGAGGGCAATAGCCTTTTTCATAAAGAAGGTTGATCATGTTGGCATCAATGTCCTCCACTATGGTCTTACCCGTATAGAGTGATGAAATGTTCTGGACTTTCCCCGTTGTATAGTCTTCTGATTGCAGACCCAGCGCTTTAGCCTTGAGTCGAAGATTAATATCCTTTGAAACGAGAATGATCTTCCGGTCTTTCCGTTCCTTTTGAAGTTGCAGCGCCGAATTGAGGATCCTGTGATCGGCTTTTTCTTCGTTGAAGATTTTGTTGGCATCGACGGTACTTTTTGTATCCATCAAAACCTTGAATGCCCCTTTACCTTTGCCATTCAAAGGATTCCAGTTATGAAGCATCTGCCCTTTGGCAAGCTTATCTATCAGGCGTATGAATTCTCGGGCCTCGAAGTTCTTAGTGTCATTGCCTTTCTTGAAATTATCAAGCTCTTCAAGGACTGTTATCGGGATACCTACATCGTGTTCGTCAAAGTTGAGGATTGAATTGTGTTCGTAGATTATAACTGAAGTGTCGAGTACGAAGATCTTTTTTTCCTTTTTGGATTTGGACATGCTTCACAAAGAACTTGGTTTTCGAAATGTAATGAATGCAGCTACCTTTTGAAAAGAAATTCCATTAAAATTTTGTGAAGGCTAATGAATAAAGATCACCTTTCTCATGAGGACTAACACGCAAGACATTAGCGAGTACGAGCAATATAAGTTTATTGGAAGCATAGAATCGCTTTAATCCTGAAGCACTGACAAATTCTTTTAAAGTGATTGACTTGTTCACCTCAAGATATTTCATTAAAAACTTTTCATGGTCGCCATAGTGGAATCTTATATCGCGTGCGCGTTGCTTTCGTTTGATGATCTGGCGCATCTCACGGCTTGCCTTAATACTTTTATCTTCAACACGAACGAAGTATTCGTTTGTTTGATCGGCAGACTTCGTGTAATGTGGTTTGCATTGGCTCTCCGGAATATCGTATTGCAGTACGGTGCGATGCCCGCCCAACGGAATAAATGTTTCGTGCACGACGAAATGCGGCCTTACAGTCTTCAAGGCTTCATGTATTACGTGAGATTCATCTTCAGGATATTTCAGACCAGGGACGCTTCCATCATCACCTATACCGATCAGGACTATCCCACCCGATGTATTGGCGAATGCTATCATTTCTCTAATGATCTTTTCAGGGGAGGAGGCCTTTCGTTTGAACTCCAGTTTCGGTCCTTCACCCTGGGAAACTAACTGCTTTAGCTGCTGTACTGTCTGCGGGTTGTAGCTGGCTGCTTCCTGAATTTTGACACCACTCCAGATCGATTTTGTCATGACTGTCGTTATTTGATCAATCCGCGACCCTCCTCGTCCCTGGAGTATCGCCTCGACAATATATTAAAACGTCAAAACTTTCCGCGCGTGATGTCGTCCTCATCATCGCTTTCTTCAAGGCCAGGCTTGGGAAGCGTGAACATACTGCTGAACAAGTCCTTGAATTGCAGTCCCGCTGTCAATGTGTGCTTGCTGATAAGACTGAATTCAGCCAGTCCGTGCAGCGCGAATTCCATCAAAAAGATCTTTGTCTTGCTATCGTGACTGCGATGAAATTCATTAACAAGATCCATTAGTCCCGGAACGTGATTCAGTTGCTTTTCATATTCCTGCTGGGAAATGTCGTTAAGGAGGTCAACGGTGTTGCCGTCGCCAAACCAGTTAGCAATCTTTTTATAGGGACTCTTTTCCTTTTGTTTTCTGAATTTGTCCGGGTCAGGGAAATAATTGATAAACTGTGTACGCAACGCTTTACCAACGAGGTTTTGCGCAACAATACCGGGTCCTTCCTGTTCTCCTTCGTACACAAACTCAACTTTTCCGGTAATGGCCGGGATCACGCCGATAAAATCTGAGATCCTGATGCTCGCATTTTTTTCTCCGTTGATGATCGTTCTGCTTTCTGCCGCGGCGACGAGGTTTTCATAAGCGGAAATCGTGAGCCGGGCCGATACGCCACTCTTTGAATCGACGTATTCACTCTTACGGGCCTCGAACGCTATTTGCTCTACAAGATCTTTAGCGATTTCATTTACAGAAACCAGGCTGCGTTGAACATCTTTCAATCGTGCCTCCTGTTGTGTGATGCGCTTTCCGATCTCGAGGGTCTTCGGATAGTGTGTTATGATCTGGCTATCAATTCGGTCTTTTAATGGTGTTACAATACTTCCGCGATTTGTATAGTCTTCAGGGTTGGCCGTGAATACGAATTGAATATCCAGGAGCATGCGGATTTTAAACCCGCGTATCTGAATATCGCCTTCCTGAAGAATGTTAAAAAGAGCCACCTGAATTCTGGCCTGAAGATCAGGCAATTCATTAATGACAAAAATGCTTCGATTGGATCGGGGTATCAGCCCAAAATGAATAACGCGTTCATCGGAATAAGGAAGCTTTAGTGTGGCAGCTTTAATGGGATCTACGTCACCAATAAAATCGGCAATGGAAACATCGGGTGTTGCAAGCTTTTCGGAATATCGTTCTTCTCTGTTCAACCAGGCAATGGGGGTACTATCGCCCTGCTCATTGATCTTATCCCTGCCATATCGTGAAATAGGCAACAAGGGATCATCGTTTAATTCCGAACCTTCAATGATAGGAATATACTCATCCAGCAGATTTACCATTAATCTCGCGAGTCGGGTTTTAGCTTGCCCGCGCAAACCCAAAAGATTTATATCATGGCCTGCGAGTATCGCCCGTTCAAGATCCGGAATTACAGTTTCCTCGTATCCCCAGATGCCTTCGAAAACTGTCTCTTTATTTCTTAGTTTCTTAATGAGATTTTCCCGAAGCTCTTCTTTTATTGATTTTGATTTATATCCTGCCCTTTTAATTCGCCTAGCGTTTTATCTTGAATGATCCATTATGATGTTTTGTTTTAGAGATGTTAGCCGGAGAAGATTATAAGTTCTTTCTTCTGTTGCGTTTAAAGTCTTCGAATACGAGATTGCCTAATCCTTCCAGGCTACTGTAATAGGCATTTCCATTGTTGGCTTTGGTAAAATCACGCACAAATGACTTCAGGTAAGGATCCGTTGCGATCATGAAGGTTGTTACCGGAACTTTAAGCTTTCTGAGTTGGCCGGCAAGATTCAATGTCTTGGCCAATATCTTCGGATCAAGCCCGAATGCATTTTTATAATATTTGATCCCTTGTTTAATGCAGGTCGGTTTTCCATCCGTGATCATGAAGATCTGCTTGTTCGTATTTTTTCTTCGGCTGAGGATATCCATCGCAAACTCAAGGCCCGCTACGGTATTTGTATGGTAGGGTCCAACCTGGAGATAAGGCAGGTCTTTGATTTCGATCTGCCATGCATCGTCGCCGAAAACCAAAATGTCAAGCGTATCTTTTGGATATTTTTTTGTGATCAGTTCAGCCAACGCCATGGCTACTTTTTTTGCAGGTGTTATGCGATCTTCACCATAAAGGATCATGGAGTGTGAGATATCGATCATCAGCACGGTGGAGGTCTGTGTTTTAAATTCACTTTCCATGACTTCGAGGTCTTCCTCGGTCATGAAAAAATTATCAAGACCATGGTTGATCTGAGCATTACGAAGCGAATCTGTTACAGAGATCTGGTCCAGTGTATCACCGAACTCGTAATCGCGTTTTTCCGTCGTTTGCTCGTCGCCCCTTCCGCTGTGATGTGTGTTGTGTTCTCCTGATCTTGTCTTTTTCAATTTGCCAAAAATCTCTTCCAGGGCTGATTGCCTTAGATTTTGTTCACTTTTGGCATTTAATTTGAATTCTCCTTCGGGTCCTTCTTCCGTGATATATCCTTTTCTCTTCAGGTCTTCGATGAAATCGCCGATGCCATACTTGTCGCTGGTAAGGCCATACTGCCGGTCAACTTCGGTAAGCCATTGAAGGGCTTCGGCAACGTTTCCTGAGGTGATCAGGATCAACTGCATGAAGACCTTCAGCAATTTTTCAAAATCGCTTTTGGCTTTTCCGGGTGGCACCGTATAGTTAGAAAATCGATATCCAAGCATGCCTGGTTAGTTAATCCTATCTAGTAAAACCATTAATTTGCCAATTCTGTTTCGGGCTTCAAAAGTTTAATTTCTCAAAAGTTTAAGGGCGTATGTAAGATATTAGCCCAAAATAAAAACATTGCCTGGAATGGGTCAGCTATTTTTGACATATTAACATTCCTCTTCATGAAAAAATCTACTGTTGTTCTGATCTTAGCCAGTATCATGCTCTACGCATGCTCCAGCTATACGTGTCCTACATATACGAAAAGAGCGCAGGTCAAAGATCCTAAGCAGACGCGACTCTAGAAAACTTCAATTTTTTTATCTGAAGGTTTTTTCTCTCTTCATCGTCCCATAAATGTAATCCCAAATCGGGGACGAAACACCATATATTATATCTCCATTCTTGTAGTGATGGATACCATGGTTGATCCACAGTTTCTTGAAAAAATTCTTTGGCGGCGGATAAGCATGTACCATATAGTGAACGGACAGATAGCCCGCATATCCGACTATAAATCCCGGAAAAAATGAAAATACCAGATCACCCAGCATCAGCCGGAATAACAATAACAAGACAGTGGCAATCGTTACACTCACTAAAGGCGGCATCGCGAGCCTGTCTTTATCCTTTGGAAATTCGTGATGAACACCATGGACAATATATTGAATCTTAGCCCTCCATTTTGTATAAGTCGGCATGTGGAAAACATATCGATGAACATTATACTCCACCCATGTGAATAAGATCACGCCCATTAAAAACATTCCTGTCGTTTGCCAGGCATTCAAGAGGTGTGCGTAATACTCCAATAGAGTAAGGAAGTCGAGAATGATACAAAGATAAGCAATGGAATTGCGATGTGCGTGCGCGAGAGTTTTTCCAAGACAGGATTTTGGAAAAGTTGTCTGGTGCCATTGTTCTTTGGTCTTAATCTGTCTCCATGAAATCGTCATTTAACGTGAAATTAGAACCGAGCTTTTGATAATAAAATGATAACGTCATATCGTGGCTTTGGATGCAGTTTTTTCCATAATTTTTGATAATACTCTTCATACAGCGGCAAAATCCCGGTGATATCGAATTCCTTTGCGCGCTTTAACGCATTCTCTTTAAATTTAGGGAGATTGTTTTTATCCAATACAAACAATGCCTTGCGTGTCATATCTTCAACATCTCCGACGGGACTCATAAATCCAGTTACACCTTGAATATTAAGTTCAGGTAACCCACCCGCGTCGAAGATATCACCGGCACTTCACAAGCCATGGCCTCGAGTGCAGCAAGCCGAAACTTTCCTTTTCCGACGGCATAAGGAAAAGATCAGCAACAGAAAGCACTTCTTCGACCGCTTCAAGCTTGCCAAGAAACCGTGTATCGTTGAAATTCCAGGTCACGGCAAAGGTTTCAGCTTTTGTTCGTTCCGGCCCGTCACCGATCATTAACAGTTTAGCCGGGTATTTCATTGTGAATGTTTGCGAATATGTGAATCACATCACCCACGCGCTTTACTTTTCTGAAATTAGAAGTGTGAACAACCAAGTGCTTCACCATTCGGACATATTGCTTTCTTAAAATGATCCTTCTTCTGTTTTTTGAATTTTTCCAGGTCTATAAAATTTGGGATGACTTCGATTTCATTGGTGATCTTAAATGACTGAAATGTTTCTCTTTTCAGATCATGTGAAACAGCCGTGACACCGTCAGATTGATTGATGCTGAATGTAACAACCGGCTCATAAGACGCATCTTTACCTACCAGCGTTATATCCGTACCGTGAGTTGTTACTACAGGGATAATTATGCCGTGAGTCTTCAAAATTTGCTTGGCCATATAAGCAGCCGATGCATGGGGAATGGCATAATGCACGTGAAGAGATCAAGCTTTTCGTTTTTTGCCACGCTTACCATTTTGCTTGCCAGTGCAAGCTCGTATGGCGGAAACTCAAAAAGCGGATAGGAGTGAAATTCTACTTCGTGATAAAATAAGTTTTCATTGAGAAAATCAAGCCTGGTGGGTTGCGAGTAAGTTATAAAATGAACTTTATGCCCTTCTTTTGCCAGTGCTTTTCCAAGTTCTGTAGCTACCACGCCGCTTCCTCCGAAGGTTGGGTAACATACAATTCCGATGTTCATGGTGGTTCCGTTCTGGGTTATTGATAGGCACTCTCTTCAGCCAAAGACGTTTCAATACATATAATATTGTGATCACCGTCTGCTGCTGACAATGTTACCTTCAGGCATAAGCCTGTACGCAGGATATTCATCACAGTACGTAAAGATAGCATCATAGATCACGTCTTGTATCCGAGAACGTATATTGGCGCTATTTAGTTTGTTGCTTCTATCGGGATATACACGATTGGATAGGAAACATATAAACCAGATTGAATTCAGGATCTATCCACATGCAAGTACCTGTAAATCCGGTATGACCAAACGTCCTGGGAGATGCCTTCAGGGATGTAGGACTGTTCCAGTCGCTTTGTATAGGTTTATCCCATCCAAGGCCCCTCCGGCTCCTGTCGAATTGCTTATGGGTGAACATCCGGACGGTCTCGGGTTTGTAATATCGGTATCCACCATAAGTGCCTTCCTGCAGGAGCATCTGGCCAAGTTTGGCGAGATCGTTTGCATTACTGAACAAGCCGGCATGGCCGGCAACTCCACCCATTAACGCTCCGCGTTCATCATGAACGGTTCCCGCGATCATGGTCTTCCTGTAGATCCGGTCATCCTCTGTGGGCGCTATCTGCTGCTTGGGAAAACGATCTAATGGTAAGAATCCCGTCGTGTAAGCGCCAAGTGGTTCATAGAAGTTTTGACTTACGAATTCGTCCATCGGCTGATTCAGCATCTTCTCTGTCAGGCGCTGCATGACGAGAAATCCCAGGTCGCTGTAACGGTACGCGAAAGGTGTGCGTGTAGCCTTCTCTATCAACTTCGATTTTGAAATCCATGACCACACAGAATCCCGGATCACTGGCGCGGCGTATAGTGTGGGAGATACCTGTAAGGGATATTGTGCATTGCGCACGCGACTATAGTAGTAGGGCAGAAAGACAGTATCCTTCATGGTTTCGGGCCACATGGGAATAAAAGGAGCAAGCCCGGCCTGATGGGTAAGCATCTCCAGAATAGTGATGTCTTTTTTGTTGGTCTGCTTCAGTTCGGGCAGGTAGTACGAAAGTTTTTTGTTGATGTCGATGAAACCTTTCTCATACATGAACATCATGGCCTGCAAGGTTGATGATACCTTGGTCAGAGAGGCCAGGTCATAGATGGTCTCTGAGGTGACAGGGTTGTTCTTGTTGTAGTTCAGGGTGCCGAAATTCTTTTCATAGATGACCTTCCCATCGCGGGCAACAAGTATCTGCAACCCTGGCGTAGCGCCAGTTTGTATTGCTTCCATTGCGATAGCGTCAATCTTCTTCATCGTCGCGCTGTTCATCCTTGCATCTTCGGGAACTGAGTACGTGAGGCGGTTCACCGCCGTGGTCCTGAAACCTGTTCCCTCTCCGAGTTCCCTGGAGGCTGAGAAAGGAAGAACACCTGTAGCACCGAGACCTCCAAATATTATTTCCGGAACAGCAACCAGCGTTTCGGGTGTGTTACAGTATGCAGTTATCGCTGTCTGATATTTGGCGGCGGTGCGCATAAAAGTTTCATTCCCAAAGTCACAGTAAACGACCTCGATCGCAGGCTGAAGCATGTTGAGCATCCGCTCCACCCGGCTCAATATATTCGGTTGTGTGCCGGGAAAGATCCCGACAATTACTACCTGCTTGCCTGCAATAGATTCTGAAAGTTTGACCAAATCCGTTTTTTCATTTAAAGTGAAATAGGAGATGTGCGCATACTTTGATAGATAGGAGTAGAACAGAGAATTGGGTTCAGTCGCATCGCTCGAGATATACGCGAGCGACTTATTTTCAAGGGAAGTAATTGGTAAGAGCTTATGACTGTTACGTATCACTGTCACAGCGCTTTCATATATTTTCTGACGGACAACAATGCCCCCCGGGTTATTCAAACGCATCAGAAGATTATCGAGATTCGGTTCCTGATATGTCGAAAGTCCTGCATCGAATTTGTTCGCGAGGATCTTTTTAACTGAGATATCCAGCTGGTCCTCATACTGCTTTTCCGACTTGATGATCTTCCTGATTTTGCGTATAGCCGGGCCGATCTCTTCGGGGCCGATCAGAATATCGTTACCCGCCTGAAATGCAAATGCCGCTGCATCTCCCTCCTTGTTTTTATCTGTGGCGATCTTCACAAGCTTCAGGTCTACAAACGTCAATCCATTGAAATTCTGACTTTCCTTCAACCACATGCCTGTAAAGAGCGTCGACATTGTTGAGGGATCGAGGCCTGTCTTACGATTGTTCTCGTAAAAAAGCGGTACCGGCGAAGAAGCCGGCATGACACCAGCAACATTGTTTTCAAAAAGCTTGATAAATGGAAATGATGTCACAGAATCAACTGTCGCCCGCACGCGTGGGATCTCCCCAATGTAATCTGTAACCGTAAGACTTTTTATCCCGTATTGTTTGGCACAGGCCAGAACGCCATTGTCCTGAAGTCCACGCATATAAGCCGTGGCCTTGTCAGCCACCTTGACCTTGTTCGCTCCGAACGAGCGATAACTGATGAGTGGATCCTGCGGATCATTATTAATATCTGTGAGGGGCGCAAAGCTAAGATTGAGCCCAAGCACTTTCATGTGGCGCGCAGTTTCAGCACCCATGCGATAGATCAGAGAATCATTTTCAAGGGCTCCGAGAACTAATGGACGCGGGAAACTTATCGTACTGTCAACCTGCTGGTCCACGCCCCATTCTCCATCCTGACCCACAAGCAGCGGAATTTTTGCAGCCTTTTGCAAGGCCTTCGTGACGGAAGCTTGATGGTAAGGCGTCTCCTGCATGAACATGATACCCCCAACATCATGACTTTTGATGTCGTCTTTGATCTTGTCCACCACATCCGCGGCGGCATGCGACGGCACAACAAGCATAAATAGTTGTCCTATCTTTTCCTCGGGACTCATTGAGTTAAACACGCTATCCACCCATTGACCCTTGTCATGCTGGGCAAAAATGGTGAGATGAGCAATCACCATCAGCGCAAAAAATAAAAAAGTTCTTTTCAGCATTGATCTGTAAAAATTTTCAGTCCTCACAGGAGTTGCTGTTGTAGCCTCCCGGTATAAAATTAGTTAATTGCAAACGCTTTTTATTCATCTAACCTGCAGGATGATGATGCACGGGATAGCAGGAACTCACACCAGATGAATGGATAGATGATACCACGACCCTTCCCGCCATACCGGACCTAACGATCTATACGGTACCAGATTGTGTTGAACACCGGCATTCAGACTTATGGAAAACCGTCACATTTCTTTGTTTTTTGGTGGACTGACAATGTTTTATTTGTATTTAAATTTCTTGAAGTTCACGGTGTAATCTGCACCTTTGTCCATTCAGTTTACGTGTATAAACTTTCATGCGAGATATCATCCAACTTTTGCCAGATTCGATTGCCAATCAGATTGCCGCTGGTGAGGTGGTTCAACGTCCAGCGTCTGCGGTGAAAGAGTTGATGGAGAATGCAATCGACGCAGAAGCGACTCATATCAAGCTTATCTTAAAAGACGCTGGCAAAACATTGCTTCAGGTCATCGACAATGGCAAAGGTATGTCGGAGACTGATGCCCGCATGAGTTTGGAACGTCACGCCACGTCAAAGATCAGGAAGGCGGACGACCTGTTCACGTTGCGTACGATGGGATTTCGAGGCGAGGCACTGGCAGCCATTTCAGCTGTGTCGCAGCTTGAAATGAAAACCCGACTTTCAACAGAGGAACTCGGAACTATACTGGTGGTCGATGGGTCTGAAGTGAAACGCCAGGAGCCGATAGCTTGTGATAAAGGAACAAGCATAGCTGTCAAGAATCTTTTTTACAACATTCCTGCGAGGAGAAACTTTTTAAAATCCAACGCAAGCGAATATCAGCATATCGTTGATGAATTTCAGCGTCTTGCACTTTCACATGCTGACATTTCATTTCAGTTGGTAGAAACCGATTCCATTGAACTTGATCTTCCACCTGGTAAACTCAGCCAACGTATTGTCAGCATATTCGGCAAATCATATCAGGAACAATTGGCACCGTGCCAGGAAGAGACTGCCCTTGTCAAAATAACAGGATACCTTGGTAAACCACATTTTGCAAGAAAGAAAAGAGGTGAGCAATTCCTGTTCGTGAATAAGCGATTTGTACGCAACAATTATCTCAATCACGCGGTGATGAGCGCTTATGAAGGATTGCTTCCTGAAAATAGCTTTCCTTTCTATGTGCTGTTTATTGAGATCGATCCCAAACACATTGACGTCAATGTGCATCCGACAAAAACGGAGATCAAATTCGACGACGAACGCGCTATATATGCAGTGGTATTGTCGGCGTCGCGTCAAGCTATCGGTGCACATAATCTTACCCCTGCCATTGACTTCAACGCTGATGTTAATATTATCGCCAAGCTTAGCAATGCGTCTGCCCAATCAAAAGAGGTTTACTTTGAGGAGCGTTTCAGTTCCGGATTGAACCGGTCCAATCTGGATCACTGGCAGAAGATCTTTGAAGGCGAGGAAATAAAAAGACCCATGCCCGAAGCTCCGCGGGAAGTTCATACCATCCGTTTTGAAAGCGCAATGAACAAGACTCCTGACGCGACGGATGAAAAGATCTACTTTCAGCTGCATAACCGTTATATCATAAAGCAGGTCAAGTCAGGTATGATGATAGTTGATCAACAGGCGGCGCATGAAAGAATTCTCTTTGAGAAATTTGTGAACCAGGTAAAGCATAAAAACGCTCAGAGCCAGCAAAGTTTGTTCCCTCAAACGATAACATTTCAGGCCTCCGATTTTGCGCTGGTGCTTGAAATGCAGCCGGAGATCGAGGCCCTGGGATTCAGGATCGAGATTTTTGGCAAAAACACTTTTCTTATCAATGGCGTACCGGCGAATATTCCTTCTAACCGGGAAAAAGAGTTATTTGAAGGGCTGATCGAACAATTTAAGATCAATCAAGCCCATCTTTCCGTTCCGTTAAGTGAAAATCTGGCCAGGTCGCTGGCTAAACGGGCATCGCTCAAAAGCGGACAGGTGCTCCTCAAGGAGGAGATGCGGGCGCTGGTTGACAATTTGTTTGTTTGCGCCAACCCGAATTACGCACCCGACGGTAAACCAACATTCTTTATTTTTGAAATGAGTAAAATAGAAAGTTATTTTCGATAGACTATACGATTAGTTACACAACGAACTATGCTGAGACTGACCCCTGTTGTTAGAAGTATTATCCTGATTAATGTACTTGTCTTTTTGGCAGGGATCATCGGCCCTAAGGCCGACTTTGGATATTGTGTTGGTATTTCTGGTTTTCCAAAGGATGTGGTATCCGGCTTTCTTTCCCTTTGGAACATAAAGACGGACTGCTTCAAACCGTACCAACTTTTCACGTACATGTTTGTCCATGGCGGCTTTGGGCATATTTTCTTCAACATGCTAACACTGGCCTTCATGGGACCGATCCTTGAAAATTACTGGGGTGCCGGTCGGTTTACGACATTCTACATAGTGACGGGAATTGGCGCCGGGGTGTTCAATATTTTTGTTGATTACTATTTTGGGGCGGGTTCCTTTGGAACTATGGTTGGAGCCTCAGGTGCAATCTATGGCCTGTTAATGGGATTCGGCATGCTATTTCCAAATATGGAAATACAATTGCTCATACCACCCATACCGATTAAAGCCAAGTACCTGGTTCTTGTGCTTGGCGGATTGAACTTTCTGCTTGACACAAGCGGCAACGTTGCGCACTTTGCTCACCTTGGGGGTATCATCTTTGCCTTTATCCTGATCACCATTTGGCGTAGTCAAGGGCGGAATCAATAGGAGTCGTATGTTTGAAGAATTTAAGAACGCATTTCAGAGGCATAACAACGCACATGTTCAGTTGATCATTATCAACGTTGTGGTATTCCTTGTGCTGATCGTATTCAAGGTGCTGCTTAGTGTTTCCCAGTATCCTGAGATCTTTGAGCTTCTACACCGCCAACTTGCCATACCTGCTCCAATCCTTGACTTCCTGGAAAAACCATGGACGATCATAACATATGCATTCGTACATGACCTGAGCGGGGTCTTTCATATTTTTTTCAACATGCTATTTTTTTACTGGTTCGGAAAACTTTTCGTAGAATACCTGGGCAGTGACAAACTGATCGCTGTTTACTTTCTGGGAGCGTTTGCCGGTGCCGTTGCATACCTGCTGGTCTATAATCTTATTCCCTTTTATCAGGAACGAATCCCGGGTGGAGGAATGATAGGTGCCTCTGCGGCGGTTTATGCCATCACAGTAGCAACGGCTACACTATTGCCTGACTATACATTCTTTTTGCTTTTTCTTGGGCCTATACGAATTAAATATATCGCGGGATTTTATATTCTTATTTCCTTTTTGGGTTCAATTGGTCCTAATGAGGGTGGTAACGTTGCGCACTTGGGAGGTGCGCTTATTGGATTCATCTATATCAAACAGTTACAAGCTGGCGTAAATTGGGGAGGGTGGATAACAGCAACCCTTGCCTTCATCAAGGGACTGTTTGCGCCACGCCGTAATGTTAAAGTAAGCTATCGAAAGACGCCGGACATAAAGAAAGGAACGAAAGCTCCTGCGATCTCGCAGGATGAGATCGACACCATTCTGGATAAGATCTCCGATGGCGGGTATGAGAGCCTTACAAAAGAGGAGAAGGAAAAACTTTTTAATGCAAGTAAGAAGTAACATTCACGTAAATACGATTTGTTAATTAGTGGATGAATTAGTGCTTCATAAATCGTAAGGAAACTTACGCTCATTTATTTTTACCACGTAATTAAGTCATGTCTTAATACGTCGCCGCTTTTTTCCTTGCGCAAGTTTGACGAAGTGCTGAATGTTTTCAGGCACATAGGGAATCATGCCGAGGCTGGGCTCAATTTCCGATGCCCTCCGTCTTTGGAAACTTACCCATCCTGATATTATCCTCCGCCTCCATTCTCTGTCGTTCAATCTCCTCCTTCAACTTCTTCTCGACCTTCTTGAATTCCTCGGTATTGTGGATAGTCTCGAACACAGGGTCTCTAGCAAGAAATTCCTGGCCACCCCAGGATGGGGACCACGCCTCCAAAAGGGCGATGGCCTTTGCCTTGTCACCCAATAACGTATAGATCTTGGCGAGGTCGTAATTTGCAACAGTCGTGCCCCCGTGTTCCTTCTCAAGGCAAGATTTGGCGTCCTGCAGGTTTTTCGAGGCTTCTTCCTTTTGATTCAACTTCTGAAGCGCGTACGCATAGGAGGCTTTGTCCTTACACCACCACTGCAGATGGTCGTTCTGAAGGGAAAAGAATTGTTTATAAGCATCGGCTGACTTTTTATAATCCCCAACCAACAAATATGCATGCGCAAGGATATTCAATCCAAGGTTGTCCTTTCTCACTGATAACGATTTTCTTACGGTCTCCATGACGCCATCGTAGTCACCTGTAACTGTTTGAAGGTGGGCCTTCCAATCAATGAAAGTAAGGTTGTCAGGTTCCAGCAGCACCGCTGCATCGATGAAATCTTCGGAAAGTTTAGTTTCCCCTACACACAAGTACGAAACACCCGTCTCAAACAATAGCCACGAAAAAAAGTCTGTCTTTTCCAGCCGGAACGCTTGTGCATAGCAGGACAACGCCTTTGAGTGATCTTCATTGTAGCTGTAAGCTCTGCCAAGAGATAGGAAGAAATTTTGCGCAGAGTCCAGCTCGATCGCTTTTTCAATCAACTTAATCCCCTTTTCAGTTTCACCATTCCAGGTATAATTCATCCCCAGCCTTTCGTAGCTATCCGGAAGGGATGGATCTAGCGCGATCGCTTTGTTGATCAAAAGGATCACCGAGTCTCGTGGTATACGACCCGATACCGCATCGGCCAGTTCGACGTAGGCATGGGCAAATCCCGGATCAATGTCAATCGACCGTTTGAAAAAGTCGATGGCGAATTGCATGTCCTGCTCTTCCATGTGTTTCCAGAAATTACGTTTATATGCTTTGCCTCGCAGGTAAAGATCCCAGGCCTCTGCACTTTTGGTGGGTAGTTTCTGAATGTTCTGTCGTTCCTGGCCAGACAACTTCACGTTCAGCTCAGAAGCGATGTTAACGGCAATCTCGCTCTGGATCCTGAAGATGTCATCAAACTTTTCATTGTATTCCTTAAACCAGACATGCTCGTCAGTTTTTGTATTGATCAACTGAACAATGATGCGGATATCATCCTTGTATTTTTGCGTGCTGCCCTCGAGTATGTACTGAACATTCAACTCACTTCCCATCTCCGCAACGGTCTTTCTTGAGTTGGCAAATTTCTCAACCGAAGTCCTGGACCTTACTTTGAGGTTGGGGATGCTGTTCAGGTGATTGATTAAAGCATCTGCAACACCCTCTGCAAAATATTTTCCCTCCTGGTCACTACCAATGAGTTTGAATGGGATCACAGCGATAGATGCATGGATATCGTTCGACGTTTTCCCACCGCCTGTCATGTAAAAAATGGAAAGTGCAAAAAGGCCAATGACCAATAGTCCGATGACGATCCGCGAAAATTTCTTTCGATTCGTTGGTGGCGCGGATGGCGCGATAGAAGGTTTAGACGGTGCAGTGCTATCAACCGGGCGCTTCATTGCCGAGATCAGGTCTTTTACACCTCGTGCAACCTTGTTGATCTGGTCGCGATAGAAAGTTTTGTTGTCGTTGTCTTCCCGTTTATCCCCGGACGTCAGGGGCCTGTTTACACCAGGCGATTTAAAAATAAACTCGATCGCGCGGAGTGCTCCATCAATTTCATTTTCGATAGTTGACTTGTCTTCTGCGTCGAGGTCGTGAATCTTGATTGGAAGGATTCGACTTGCAACATTGCCATTGGTCAATTTAATGTCTCTCCGAAAGGAGTCTTCCTTCACAAGCTTATTGAATGCCACGAACTCGTGCTGCCAGGCAAAACTCTTCAGGTCACAATAGGTCTGGGAAAGAACGGGAATGAAGACCAGGCATTTTAATTTTCCTTCAAGACTCTTATCTACGTTGTGCGTCTCGAGCAATCCATCGTAAGGATTTAAGTCGAAATAAACGGAAACAGGTTCTTTGATGGTTGCAGCGAGTTCCTCCTGCAAAGCCTTTACAAACTCCGTGACCCAACCGCTCCGGTTATCGTTGTGACGATAGGAAATGAAGATGTCGTACTCGAAGCCGGGGATCAGGGAGGGCATTTCTAAAACTAGTGAAAAATCTGCCGCTTCCCGAACTGCGCTCGGTCGGTTTTATTCCCGATGTAATCGCACGAGCAGTCTTATTAGCGGTATACGGTTTTAAAAAATGATCTAAGAGATGCTATGATGATTGTCGGATCCGTAACGTAAAGCACGTCGCTACTTTGCGCGTTAAACTTCGCCAGCGTATTGTAGTATTCGACTTCGGTAATATCATGGTCAAACATGATGTCTTCGCGTAATTCCTGATCATTGATCACCTGAACATATGTTTTTATGCGGTTATTTTCCGTGATAAGCTTGACCACCTTTCGTTTATCCTTTTGTCCCCGTGAGAAGTACTCCCAGGGCGAAGAAAACGCGTCAGCAGTACTCATCTTATGTGGAACACGCCGCTCCGAACGGATGATCTGGCTTTCATAAAGACGATTCCCTGTAATAGTGACCTCTTTGAGCAACTGAAATTTTTCGCTCATCCTGATCATAAGATCCTCCTCCTCAAGGAAGAGCGGCAACTCCAAATTACTATAACCAACCATGGTAAACAGAAGCGTGTCAGCGAGCGTAGTTGTAAGCGTAAAGACACCACTGCGATCCGTAACAGCAACGTGGTTAGAACCTTTCAAACGAACATGAACCCCTGCCAATGCTTTCAACGAGGCGGAATCGATTACAATGCCACGCGTCTTTCGCTGTGCGACTGCTGTAAAGCTAGCCAATGACCAAAAGATGATTACAGCGATTAGTGTTGCCCAGCGCTTCATGTGAGATTACATTCAAAAGTCATCCCAATCTTGGATGAATGCCGGGTGAATTAAGTTTTATTTGCCAGCTGCCCGCAGGCGGCATCTATATCCTTGCCGCGGCTCTTGCGAATACGCGCCGTGATCCCATGTCGCTCCAGTACGTCAATGTACATGTCCAGCACCTTCTCGTCAGCTTGTTGGAAATCACCGTCATCAATAGGATTATATTCAATCAGATTCACCTTCGAGGGAATGATCTTACAGAATTTCAGCAGTGCCAGAGCATGTGCCTCCGTATCATTGATGCCCTTCCAAACAACATATTCGTAGGTGACCTTTCGCTTAGTCTTATGATACCAATACTTTAAAGCTTCGCCGAGTTCTGCCAATGGATTAGTGTCATTAATAGGCATTATGGCAGATCGTGTTTCATCCAACGCGGCATGCAGCGATACCGCCAGATTGAATTTAACGCTGTCATCCGCCATCTTGACGATCATCTTTGCGATGCCAACAGTTGACAGCGTGATCCGCTTGCTGGCCATGTTCAGTCCTTTTTGAGAAGTGATCTTTTCGATCGCCGAGATAACGTTAGCATAGTTCAGCAACGGTTCCCCCATACCCATGAAGACAATATTGGTAAGTGGGCGGCCGTAGTAAAGCTGCGCCTGTTCCCTGATTGCGACCACCTGATCATAAATTTCATCAGGACTAAGATTCCGTTGACGTTTCAACCTTGCAGTGGCGCAAAATTTACAGGCCAAACTGCAACCCACTTGTGAAGATACGCAAGCAGTGATTCGTTTTTCCGTTGGTATCAGCACCGATTCCACGACCATTCCATCAAAAAGCGTGACTGCGTTCTTGATCGTACCGTCGGCACTTCTTTGCATACGGTCAACATTAATGTGATTGATAGCAAAGTGTGTTTTCAGCTTTTCACGCAATCCTATAGACAGGTTGCTCATTTGATCGAAATCCTTCGCTGATTTGTTCCAAAGCCAATCGTAAACCTGTTGCGCACGGAATACCTTTTCTCCCTGTTCTGCGAAGAATTGCTGGAGCTCTTCCAGCTTTAGCTTCCGAATGTCGCGCTTGGATGTGGTTCCCACCATGTAACAAAGGTAGGTAAAAAGAACACCGACATGGCCAGTATGGGTGTTGGGACTTATTTTATACGAACGAAGACCTTGGTTTCACAAACCTGGGTCGCGTTGCTGATAATGAGAGAATCAGCTTCGAGCTTTTCTACCGTGTAGCCTTCAATGATCGTCCGCGACTTCTTGTCAAGGAAGTAAAGTCCGCTGTCGTCGTATCTATAAAGAAAGGATTTGGAATTGTAGGACTTCTTACGGCTAATGATCCTGGTGCTTTCCTGGCCAGTACGATTTTCCCGGAACTCCAAGACCTGGGGCGTCGCTCCTGCCATTCCCTTCATATCGTTGACAAGCGCTTGCGTTTCCTCGTCGTCCTCTCCGAGTTGATCCTCTACGCAACTGCTTTGTTTTACAAGTTGCCAGCGTCCAACAATCGATTGTGAATAGCACAATAGGGAGACAGTTGATAGCACTGCCAGTACAATGAGCTTTTTCATGAACGTATAGTTGACCGAAGTGGTCAGACCAAATTTACTCAAAATTCGGGCCGTTGTGCGAAGTACTTTCTGTTTCAATTGCGCGACAATGCCAGACCAAATCGTTGCGAGGCTTCCTTTTGAAAACTCACTTTATTAAGCGAAATTTTCGCCCTTCTATTCGAAATCATGGAGAAAAGTACTGCTATTGTAATTACTGGAGGATATCTGGCCAGCAGCAATGCCAAGACCGCACACGGCTTGATACGTGGAACAGATAGGTTCAACATCCTCGCTTTTATTGATGATAAATCCGCAGGCAAGGACGCGGGTGAAGTATTGGACGGCAAGAATCGGAATATGCCCGTATATGCTACGATAAAGGACTTTCTTCAAAGCGGTAAAAAAGCCAGGTACTGTATCATTGGCGTGGCAACAAAAGGAGGAGTCATCCCGGAGTCATTGCGAGACGTTCTCAGGGAAGCCCTGGAAAATGACCTTAATCTGGTAAACGGCCTGCACGAATATATTTCCGATATACCTGAACTGGCTGAATTGGCCCGGAAAAAGGGCCTGGAGATAGTGGACGTGCGTAAGCCGAAAAAGGCAACGTCCCTTCACTTTTGGTCAGGCAACATCAAAGAAGTTAAGTGTCCGAAGATCGCGGTACTTGGAACTGATTGTGCGTTGGGAAAACGGACTACCACCCGATTTTTGGTCGAAACAATGAGAAAAGCGGGATTAAAGGCAGAAATGATCTATACCGGACAGACGGGCTGGATGCAGGGTGCGAAATATGGGTTCGTGTTCGACTCCACCCTAAATGACTTTATTTCAGGAGAAATGGAGCACGCGGTTTATACATGCTATCAGGAAGCTAAACCCGACATTATCTTTATAGAAGGCCAGTCAGCACTCAGGAATCCGAGTGGCCCAGCTGGCGCAGAATGGATTGTTTCTGCGGATGCAGATGCGGTAGTCCTTCAACACAACCCCGCCCGAAAACAATATAAGGATCTGGAGTACTACCCGGCGTATCTTCCTGATCTCAAAGATGAGATCGCTTTGATCAAAATGTATGGAGCGTCTACAGTGGCCGTTACGCTTAATACCGCCAAGATGTCGGAAAAAGATGCCCGTGATGCAGCCTCCAGGTATGAGAAGGAATTGGGCATACCTGTAATTCTTCCACTCGAAGATGGGGTTGAAAGTCTAGTACCACTTTTCAAGGCTCTCATTTCCAAAAGCCTTGCGAAAGTGTGATCGAATAACCAATACTGCAAAATGAAGATCAAGGATATCAAAGCCTGGAGTGTGGATCTGGGTAACACAAAGCCTTATACCATAGCGTTCAAAACTATCGATGAAGTGCGAAATGCCTTCGTAGAGATCACGCTGGAGAACGGTATGACGGGAATTGGTGCAGGAAACCCCAGCGAATACGTTGTTGGTGAGACACTGGACCAGTGCCTCGATGCCTTACAGGAAAAGAATACTGAATTTCTTATCGGACGCGATATTCGAGAGTTCAATCAGCTGACATTTGACGTGTGGAAAAAATTTCCTGAGAACCCATCAGCAAGAGCAGCCATCGATATCGCATTACACGACGCATTTACGAAGTTCATTGATGTGCCGCTTGTGAAATTCCTGGGACAGAAAATCAAAAAACTTCCCACTTCCAACACGATCGGTATTAAAAATATTGAAGAAACACTCAAGGAGGCGGAAGAATACATAAAGAAAGGATTCAAGGTCCTAAAGGTTAAACTAGGCAAAGACCTGGAGGAAGATGTAGAGCGAATTATGAAGCTTCGTGAAAAGTTCGGCAACGGTATCACTATTAGAGTGGATGCGAATCAAGGTTATACTGTCGAACAGACCATACAGTTCTATGGACGTTGTTACGATCTGGATATCGAATTGATCGAGCAACCTCTTCCGGCAAAGGAAATTGCCGAGATGAAATCGCTTCCTAAGGAAGTACGCCAGGTGTTGGCGGCTGACGAGTCCCTGATCACACCAGCGGATGCCATCGAATTGATCAAACCTCCTAAAGCTGCAGCGATCTTTAATATCAAACTGATGAAATGCGGGGGAATAAACCAGGCATTAAAAATTGCTGACATCGCTATGGCAGGAAGAGATCGATCTCTTCTGGGGCTGCAATGATGAAAGCATTGTCAGCATTACAGCTGCCCTGCATACTGCCTTCGCGTGTGCAAATACCAAATACATTGATCTCGACGGCAGCCTGGATCTTGCACAAGACGTCGTGAAGGGAGGATTTATATTGAAGGACGGTATGATGTCCTGCTCGGACAAGCCTGGACTTGGTGTAGAAAGAATATCATAGCAACGCCCCTGAAACAAGTCAAGGATGGGAGGCGCAAGAAAATTAGTTACCCGCGCCTCCGGACCCAATTATTCGCGACGACCAGGCGAAGGATGTTCAAACTTCCTGAACATTGCCCTGTATTTTTTCTCGTCGGCTGTTTTGATCTGCTTTCCATTTATCTCAATAACATCATTGGAAACATCAACTGATCTGATCTTTTCATCAGCGCCAACATAACCATCTTTTACCAGCTCATTTTTTAGTTCGGAGTCAACAAAGCCTTTCCATTGCTTCTCCCATTTTTCCATATCCCCTCCAAGGTGCCTGATCTTCTTTTCAAGTTCGTTCAAACCTTCAGCATACCCGGACCAATGCTGTTCCTCACTTGCCATTTTCGCGGCCAGCGTTTCCCTATCTAACCTGGACGCGCTGATCTTTGCTGTTAACTGCTCCAGGTCTTGAGCCATCCGTTCTCTATTAACAACCTCTGACTGATACCTTTCCAGAGCTGCCTGCTGGTGGGCCAGCTCTTGCAATCTTTGGTCCATAGCTCCCTTTTCAAGTTCCATCGCCTCCTCATTGCCATGTCTGAATTTCTCTTTAGCCTGTTCCATCGTCTCTTTCAATTCTTCTTTATGCTTCTCAAAGTAATCAGGCCCGCAATGGAATCTTTTCCTGAAGCTTGCTTCGAACTCTCTACTGAAAGCCTTCCATTCCTCAACCTTCCCATGATCAGGATGAATAGTGTCGAGTGATATATGAAGTGGAAAATCAAAGTCCATGGATGGGACGTCGGGCATTGGAGGGATTTCAAGATCAAGGTCCATTAGAGGCATGGGCGGAATCTCGGGGATGGTAAAATCAAAATCAAAATTTGCCAGGGGCTCAACTGGCTCAACCTCTTCCATGATATCCATGAAATCACCGAAATCATCATCTCCTTCGGATATTTCATAGATTGTCTCTGTTGGCTTACCATCCTCTTCAATGATCGTGACTTTCTTTCTGTGGTATGCTCTTGACTTTTCCTTTTTGGAAGTATCGGATGTCATATTTGCTGCGGCGAATACATTCGATTCATCACCATTGAAGGTCTCATTCTTTCCCGATTGAATAGTAAGCCATGAGGCACACATCAACCCTACGACGAGTAGTATTACCGGAACGATCCTTTCACGTCCGGAATAACGTTGTACAGATTTTTCCATAATGCGTTTGATTCGATTCAATAATTGATTTTTATTTTCGGCCAGTGACACAGCGAAACCTGTTCTTGATAGCCTTGCTTCTTCCAGCGTTGCCAAAGCATGGACGTATGCCAGTGGATTTCCATTGATCCTTATGACAGTATCATCACAACAATGCTCCCGTTCACGTCTGATGCAGGAAGAAATTATCCACACAAACGGATTGAAAAAGTAGAGCGCTTCAACGAATGACTGGATGGCGTTTACCAGATAATCTCCACGACGGACGTGGATCAACTCATGAATAAAAATACTTTCGATCTGTTCTGTAGAAAGTCCGGAGATCAATCCAACAGGTATCAGTATTATTGGCTTGAAGTATCCGATGACAATCGGCGCATGGATCAGTTGTGACTCTGCGATACTAACGATACGACTAATACCCAATGCGGTTGAAAGTTGCCGGACTCGCTCCTGCCAGATCTTTTCAGCCGGTAATGCGTTGCCTTTGATCTTGGCGATGAACCAGTAACCTGATAAGATCCGTAATGAGAAGATGAATGCGCCGATGCTCCATGCCATTACAATGAATGTCAGATTCGATCCGAGAAAAGTCCTGATGTCCCTGATGAGCTCGTAATAGGGCTGATCCGCTAAAGCGACGGGAAGGGTGTATGCAACAAGAGGAGAGCCGGCGCCCGGAAATAATGTGGACTCACTATCGGCAGCCCGGTCGATGTTCAGGAAAGTTATGACGGAAAGTATAACCAACGCTAATAGACCAAGCGTTGTAATGTTATAGCGCAGGCGGGAAAGTGTCGAGGGGATGCAACGAAGCAAAAAGATCACGATGCAGGCGCAAACAAGCCCCTGCCAAAGGGAGTGAAGCAACGTCCAGCCCAGGGCCTCAACGGCAGATGATGTAAAAAAGCCTTTAAGCGCATTCATAATTCCTCGAGTTTTTGAAGATATTCTTTGATCTCGCGAAGCTCTTCTTTTGAAGATTTGCTATTGCCAAGCGCACTCATTACCAATTGCGCCGCAGAACCCTGAAATACAGTATGGATCATCTTGTCCAGCAGTTGCTGGCGCGTGTTTTCCAATGATGGCACAGCTTTGTACAAATGCAGCTTTCCGCTTTTTTGCCTTGTTACCAGGCCTTTCTCGTGCATGATCTGCATAAGCTTGAGAATAGTGGTATAGCCGTTCATTTCATCGCCACCCAGGGCTTCATGAACATCTTTCACTGAGACAGCCTCCTTTTCCCACACGATCTGCAGGATTTCAAGCTCTTTTTCAGTTGTTTTTATGGGTTTCTGTATCATATACGAATCATTTCGTAATACAATTGTAAAAAGCAGGTCTTATAACTCCAAGAAATTTTACGAATATTTTCGTATTTAGTTTTCTTAACCCTGAATTCATCTGGGTTTACTATATTATTCCCGTCAATGTTGGAACCAGCGGCATGCACTAAGGATGATGAAACGATGGATTAAGTTTTCTTTTGTCGCGCTCTTTATATTAATGGTCCTTTCGGTGATCATACTTCCACCTGTAGCCAAGTGGTACATCGAGGAACATAGTGAGGAATGGACAGGCCGCAAGATCATCATGGAAGATCTTGGCATCAATTTTTTTACGGGGGGTATCACGATCGAGTCAATAAAAGTGCTTGAAGCCTCAGCAACAGCAGTGTTCTTTGCAGCCGACAGGATATACGTCAATACTGAACCTTGGCGCGCTGTGACAGGATCCTATGAGATAATAGAAGTGACAATAGATAAACCTGAGCTGACAATCGTTCAATCCGATGAGAAGTTCAATTTTGATGACCTCGTCACAAGGTTTACTACAGATACAGATACTGTTGAGAGCACTGAATCGGAGCCGCTCCGGTATCGGATAAGCAACACGATCGTAAATAACGGGGCGATCCACTATGAAAATAAAGGTCTGGGCAACAGCATTTCGTTCGTTAACATGAATTCAACGTTACCGCTGCTTGCGTGGGACGATCCCCAACATCACTACACGCTTCAGGTCAATATTGACAAAGGGGGGTCGATCCAGTCAGTGTTGGATCTCAATACGGAATCACTGGCGTACGTCCTGAAGTATAAAATGGAGGGATTGAATCTTGATGTCCTATATCCTTACCTGAAGGACTATATCCGTGTGGGAGAAATGAAAGGTGCGATCAATACGGCCCTTAACTTATATGGTAATTTCAACGAGCCTGAGGCTATAGCCGCTACAGGCACTGCCTCGCTTCACGATCTTTCCATTACCGACGAGAACCAGGAACCCCTTATTAGTCTTGGCACGTTTGCAATTGATCTGGATACTATTAATGTAAAATCTGACATTTACAATCTGCACAGTATCAGCCTGCGAAAACCTTTCCTCAAGTTTGAGCGGTTCGAAACGGAGAACAATTTCAGCAGGTTAATGGATTATGGTTCATCAGATAGCACTTCAACCTCCGATTCACTCGATGTGAACCTTGAGTCAGGTAATATTCTTGAATTGTTGGCCACATACGTTCATGATCTGTCTCAGAATTATGCGATCAGTAATTATCGTGCAGATAGTGTTACCGTTAGCGATGGTACCCTGATCTTCAATGACTATACGCTAAACAGCAAGTTCAATTATTTTTTGCAAAACCTTACCGTGAAAGCTGAAAGGCTCAACTCCTCCAATCAGCATCTTACATTTCTGATGGCCTCTACGCTGAATAATTCCGGTCGAATGAAAGGTGAGCTGCTTGTTGATCCCAATGGATTTAGCGACTTCGTCATCACCTACACGGTGGAAGAGATGAAGATATCCGATTTCAATCCTTACGCAGACTATTATGTCGCACATCCCTTCCTGGATGGTGTCTGCTTTTATTCGACAAAAAGTAAGATTGATAAGCGCGTCCTTACAAGTGACAATAAACTGGAGATCCGGAAGATCGTTGTTGGTAAAAAGCAGAAGAATAAGACAGCCGTTAATTTACCGTTACGCTTTGCTGTTGCCTTGCTACGGGATGTGAATGGAAATATCAGTATCGATGTGCCCGTAACGGGCGACCTCGACGATCCGAAATACAAGCTGGGTCCTATTATCTGGCAGATCTTTAAAAATCTTATTCTTAAAGCGGTGGCCGCGCCAGGTAAGCTGCTGGCCAAGCGATCAGGTGTCGATGAAAAGTATCTGGAGGGATTCGATTGGAAGGTCCTTCAGGCAAAAATGGACGAAGAGCAGGTGAAAGGGCTCGACGCCGCAGTAAAGACGTTGACGGTATCACCTGAGATGAATCTGGAATTTGTAAAAGCAAACAATTTCCAACGGGAGCTGGACCAGCTGGCTTTGGAACAAAGTAAGCGGCGTTTTCTTTTTTTCAACAGGAAGATAAAGTCCGAGGAGGAACTATCACCGGATGAAGAACAGGTTGTAAAATCGCTGGAACCGAAGGATTCAACTTTTAACGCGTACGTTGACAATGAGCTTCAGTCCAGGAATTCATTGTTGTCCATCTTCGACAAATCAAAAAGACTTCTTGGGACGGAGAAACTCAAAGCAAAACTTCAAGCGTTGTTTGATAGCAGAAGCGAAGAGATCAGAAAATATCTGGTTGAGAAGGGCCTCGATCCATCGCGCTTCAGGATCGTTGATCCAAAGGAGAAAATGGAGGCCGCTTATGAGACGCCATCCCGCACGGTCATGAAATTCTACCTTGCAGATGAAGATAGCGACCCCGCAGAAACAGTCTCTGGCGTGGAACCGCAATGACTGTGCAAAAAAGCCCCGGAAATGTTTTTTTAAAATTCCTCAGGTCATAGACGAGAGTAAGCTTGCCTACGTCGAGGTGCCCTAACGACATCGGCAGCGTACACTTTTGAGCTGGCTAATAAGCTCTTGGGCTATGGTTTAAGGCAGAGAATAGGGAAATATACACTACGCAGTAATCAATATCCATTGTTGTATTAGTGCCATCAGGTGAATCGTTGATAACATCAACTTCTCATGAATTTATCAATTGAAGCATTTCCGATTCTGATTGCCGTATTATCTGCTGATTGTTGTGTATTATCTGTCATGTTCAAGGACGGGCTTCTAATTTCAGTAAGCCCTGAATTGCATGACAAATGCAAAAAAAGCCCCGGGAACCACCCCGGGGCTTCAAACCAAACCCCTCAACCAACACATCCCTCCAGTGGACTGGAGGGAATCACTAATCCTTAAACCAATTATTAAACAACTTCTGCTTCAAGTGGGTTCTCAAAAACGAAATCAGTTTTATTTTTTAGGTCCACATAGATCACAGAATCTTTATGCACTTTTCCTGCCAAAATTTGCTTGGATAGTTCATTAAGTATCTCACGTTGCATAACACGTTTGAGCGGCCTGGCACCGAATTGCGGATCGTATCCCAACTTTGCCAGTCTATCTCTTGCCGCATCCCCGATTTCAAGTTTCACACCAACTTCCTGCAAACGCTTGCGGATCTGATCAACCTGAATATCGACGACCTTGCGAATATCTTTTTGACTAAGTGGCCGGAACATGATGATCTCATCGATCCTGTTAACAAACTCCGGACGCACTGTTTTGCGTAACAACGCCAGCACCTCATCTTTCGTATTCTTCTATAACGTCGAAATAATTTTCATCGGTTATCTTCTCAAAATTCTCCTGTATGAGATGCGATCCGATGTTCGTCGTCATAATGATGATGGTATTTTTAAAATTGGCCATTCGTCCTTTATTATCCGTAAGCCTTCCATCATCAAGAACCTGAAGCAGGATATTGAATACATCCGGATGCGCCTTCTCGATCTCATCCAGCAAGATCACCGAATATGGCTTTCGCCTGACTGCTTCCGTCAACTGACCGCCTTCATCGTATCCGATATACCCCGGAGGAGCACCGATAAGGCGGCTAACACTGTGTCGCTCCTGGTACTCACTCATATCTATCCGTAACCATAGCGGTATCGTCATTGAACAGATAATCGGCAAGGGCCTTTGATAATTCGGTCTTACCCACACCTGTCGTTCCCATGAATATAAACGAACCAATCGGGCGTTTTGGATCTTGAAGACCAGCCCGGCTTCTTCTTACCGCATCACTGAGCGCTCGGATGGCTTCCTCTTGCCCAGCGACCCGTTTGCTGAGTTCTTCTTCAAGGTGCAATAGTTTTTCACGGTCACTTTGAAGCATTTTAGACACTGGAATGCCAGTCCACTTTGCAACGATCTCAGCAATATCCTCACTATCTACCTCCTCTTTAAGCAGTGTTTTTTCACCCTGCATTTCCTTTATCTTCGCCTTGAATCCTTCTAGTCTTTTTTCAGCTTCTGTGATTTTTCCATAACGGATCTCCGCGACCTTGCCATAGTCCCCCGCCTTCTCAGCCTGTTCGGCTTCGAACTTCAGCTTATCTATATTTTCTTTTTCTTTCTGAATGCCGTGCACTACCTCTTTCTCACCTTCCCACTTGGCCTTCAGCGTATTTCGTGGATTCCACCAGCTCTGCAATGTCTTTGCTAAGGATCTTTTCTTTTTCCTTATCCTTTTCTCGTCGTATAGCTTCCCGTTCTATCTCCAATTGCATGATCTTTCGGTTCAGCTCATCAAGCTCTTCTGGCATTGAATCCATTTCCAGTCGAAGCTTTGAAGCTGCCTCATCCATAAGGTCAATGGCCTTATCCGGAAAGAATCGATCGCTGATATAGCGGCTGGACAATTCTACCGAAGCAATAACTGCGTCATCTTTGATGCGCACGCCATGGTGCAATTCGTATTTCTCTTTGATACCACGAAGTATGGAAATTGAATCTTCAACTGAAGGCTCGTCAACCAAAACTGATTGGAACCTGCGTTCCAAAGCTTTGTCCTTCTCCATGTACTTTTGATATTCTTTTAATGTAGTAGCGCCAATTGCATGAAGCTCACCCCGTGCGAGCGCTGGCTTTAAGCAAGTTAGCAGCATCCATTGCGCCTTCTCCGCCTCCACCTGCACCGATCAGGGTATGGATCTCATCAATGAAAAGAATGATCTCTCCATTGGAATCCGTTACCTCTTTGATAACCGATTTAAGTCTTTCCTCAAACTCTCCTTTATACTTTGCACCCGCCACAAGCAAGCCCATATCAAGAGAGATAAGAATTTTCGTTTTTAAATTTTCCGGCACGTCTCCATTGACAATTCGTTGAGCCATTCCTTCAACAATTGCGGTTTTACCCACGCCCGGCTCACCTATTAGAATAGGATTGTTTTTCGTTCTGCGGCTAAGTATCTGCAGTACCCTTCTGATCTCTTCATCGCGACCAATAACAGGATCTATTTTTCCGAGCTTCGCCAGCTCATTCAAATTTTTGGAATAGCGTTCGAGGGATTTGTATTTAGATTCAGCATTCTGATCGGTAACCTTTGATCCTCCACGCAGTTCTTTTATAGCTTTTATCAGGGCCGAACGGTCTGTACCTGCGTCTTTGAGGATGGATGCGACCTTATCCTTTGAATTCAGGATCGCAAGCAGCAAATGTTCTATAGCAATGTATTCATCTTTGAACTCACGAATTTCTTTCTCGGCCTGTTGAAGGATCGAGTTGGTAGCAGAGGATAAATAGGGTTGTTGTCCTGAAACATGGGGATAAGAACGAATTATTTCCTGAAGTTTGGTTTTCAGGATGTTCTCATTCACATTCAGTTTCTTGAAAAGATAGCTTGAAACATTCTCGTCGGTTTCCAGAATAGCTTTAAGCAAATGACCAGGTTCAATGGCCTGGTGTTGATTAGCCAACGCAATCTCTGCAGACTTTTGTAAAGCCTCCTGAGATTTTATTGTAAATTTTTCGAAGTTCATAGTAATTATTCTCCCGTTCCGTTGATCAAAAAATAATCCATTGAAATGAGTTATTCAATTTCAGAAATTTTGACATTTAATCTGATATAAAAAAGACCAAAACCGGCCATTCTGGCCACAAAAATGCCAAAACGTACGCCAGAGATAAAGAATCATTTTCCAGCATCCTGCATTGTAGAAGTTGCGTGGGAGGTGTGTAATCAGGTTGGAGGCATTTATACCGTTATCCGATCCAAGGCCCCCGCTATGGTGTAAACACGCCAATGGCCCTTATTGTATGGTTGGCCCGTATATGGGAAAAACATCCAGGCCGAGTTAGAGCCGCTAGACGATTCGGAAGATGTATTTGGACAAGCCTGCAGCAATACTTAGAAAGAAAGGATATGATGTTCATTATGCTGAATGGCTTATAACGGGTAAGCCAAGGGTGGTATTACTGAATCCAAATGCTATACAAGATAAATCGTTGAATGTTGTGAAATATCTGCTATGGAAAAATCATGGCATCAGCACACATACGACAGTCCACTGATCAATCAAGTAGTGGCATTTGGATATCTGACCAAATTGTTTCTCGATGAGTTGGTCAAGTTGTAGGAAAAGATCATTCTATCATAGCTCATTTTCATGAATGGATGGCCTGCCTTCCGATACTTGATATGAAACGGGAAAACATGCCGGTAAAAACGGTATTTACAACGCATGCCACACAGCTCGGCCGTCATCTGGCCATTAATTCCCCTTTATTTTATGCACATCTTCCTTTTTTTAACTGGGAGGATGAAGCCAAAAAATTTGGCATTGAAGCAGAAGCAAGAATTGAATATTTATTGTGCACAAACAGGCCGATGTCCTAACCACTGTGAGTGAAGTTACTGCGAGGGAATGCAAGCATTTGCTAAAACGTAAACCAGAAGTAGTTTTGCCGAATGGATTGAATATTGAACGATTTGAAATTTTGCACGAATTTCAGAATCAAGCATGTTTAGTTTAAGGAAGAAATCCATCGCTTTGTTATGGGCCATTTCTTTCAGTCCTATTCTTTTGATCTTGATAAAACATTGTACTTTTTTACTTCCGGAAGATATGAATTCAAGAACAAAGGATTTGATCTCACGCTCGACGCTTTATACCGACTGAATCAGAGATTAAAAAAGGAAAAATCCGACATTACGGTCGTGATGTTCTTTGTAACGAAACGTGATTTCTACAGTATCATTCCCGAAGTGTTACAATCCAAAGGCCATGATGCAGGAGATCTCTGAGACCTCGCGATGCCATTCAAGAGCAGGTTGGCCGGCGATTATTCTATGAAAGTACCGTGAAGGATGACAATCAACTGCCTGATCTGAATGATTTTGTGGATGAATATTGGAAATTGCGATATCGGCGAACCATCCAATCCTGGAAAACGAAAAAGAATCCACCCGTTATCACCCATCGTCTTGTTCAACGAGGATACTGATGAAGTATTGGCACTGATTCAGCTCAAAAAAGCTTTTGAATAATCGCAACTGACAATGTCAAAATTGTTTACCATCCGGATTTTATAACAACCAGTAATCCTATTTTTGGCATGGACTACATTCAGTTTGTGAGGGGCTGTCATCTGGGGATATTTCCAAGTTACTACGAGCCATGGGGATATACGCCCCTGGAATGCATGGCCAGCGGCATACCATCCGTTACCAGTGATCTGTCGGGGTTCGGCGATTATGTCTTGCATCACATCGAACACCATGAAGAATTATGGGTTATTATGTCATTGAACGCGGCAAGCGAACCTTCGATTGGTCTGCCACGCAACTTACAGAAGTGATGTACACATTCTTAATGCAAAGCATGCGGGAGCGCATTCTGCAACGGACTAATGTTGAGAATAATTCATGTCTCTTCGATTGGTCTAATCTGATCAAACACTATGGAAGTATATCAGTTCGTCACTAAACCGTTGTAGCGGTTCACGAAAAGTTATATATTAACAATTATAAACTATCAACCAAACGCTATTATCGCATGTATACCTCCAGAAGAAATTTTATAAAACAAGGGCACGCTCAGCGTGCTGGGAAGCAGCGCATTGATCACATTCAGTATTTGCAGCTGAAGCCTGCGGGTGAATTGGTGGGATTGCAATTGTATTCCGTGCGTGATGAAATGAAAAAAGATCCCTTAGGAACACTGAAGCAACTCGCTGCCATGGGATACAAACATGTTGAACATGCTAATTACGTTGAGCGAAAATTTTATGGTCACAGCGCCAAAGAATTCAAGAAAGTTTTGGATGACTTAGGAATGAAAATGCCCAGTGGCCATACCGTGCTGGGCAAAGCAAGCATTGGGATGATGCCAAAAAGGATTTTACAGATGTTTGGAAATATACTGTTGAGGATGCGGCAATAGTTGGTCAGCAGTTTGTCATCAGTCCCTCGCTGGACGAAAGTATTCGGAAAACTGGCAGATGATTTGAAACGATTCATGGAGGTGTTTAACAAATCAGGAGAATTGTGTAAAAAATCAGGAATGAAGTTCGGATATCACAACCACGCTTTTGAATTCAGTGAAAAACTGGATGGTGAGCTCGTATATGATATTATGCTCAAAGAACACGGATCCGATCTTGTCATTCAGCAACTTGGATATTGGTAATTTGTACAATGGCGGGGCAAAAGCAATTGATATCGTCAAGCAATATCCGGGAAGATTTGAATCCATGCACGTAAAAGATGAAATACCAAGTCACGAAGAAAGCGAAAAGATCAGAGTATGAGAGTACAGTTCTCGGAGCGGGAATTGTGAATGTCAAAGAGGTGATTGATCTTGGGCAGAAAGTCCGGAGGAACAAAACATTTTATCATCGAACAGGAATCTTATCAGGGAAAAACTCCTCTTGCCTGCATGAAGGAGGATCTTGAAATCATGAAAAAGTGGGGTTACTAGTTCAGACTATAATATTCTTTGTCGATATCACATATGAGAAAAACATGCTTTTTATTTTTCGTTTTAACGAGTATACTTCTAATGGCTTATACTGACTCGCAGGCGCAACAAAAGGCCGGTGCCAAATTGCGTCATGTCGTCCTCTTTAAGTTCAAAGACAGCGCGACACCTGAGGACATTAAGAAGGTGGAAGACGCATTTACGGGCCTCTCCAAAAAGATCAAGTTGATCAAAGATTTGGAGTGGGGAACCAATAATAGTCCTGAGGGTCTTAATCAAGGCCTGACACATTGCTTCTTCCTGACATTCTCGAGTGATAAAGACAGGGATGCATATCTTGTGCATCCCGATCATAAGGTCTTTGGTGAGCTTGTGGGCCCTTACGTGGACAAGGTAACTGTCGTTGACTATTGGATTAAGTAAATGTCGCGTGCTATTCTTTGTGTCTTAGTGACTTTGTGGCATCTTAATCCCTATTGCCACGAAGACACCAAGGCGCTAAGAAATCACACCTCATAATTCATAATTGCTTATTTGACTCCTGGCAGCGCTCCCGGTTTTTCCTGCTCATTTCCAAAAGATGGAGCTTTACGGACAAGCGGATACAATTCATCCAACGTGTTGCCATCGTAAAGCCTTCCGTTTTTCATCACCCCGTAAACAGTGTTTGAATTACGAAGATCCTCGAGTGGATTTTTATCAAGGATAACAAGGTCTGCAAGCTTTCCGGATTCCACGCTGCCGATGTCACCGCTCAATCCAAGCGCCTGTGCGCCATGTATCGTGGCAACCTTCAACGCTTCATGATTGCTCAATCCCCCGGAAGCAATGCTCCATAATTCCCAATGATATCCAAGACCTTGCAATTGTCCATGAGACCCGATACCGGCATTACCACCGGCTTTCACGAGGGCATTCACAAATCTTGCATGATCCTGAAATACGTGCTCTTCAGGCATAAACCATCCTGACCTCCGCCTTGATTTCTGATCGAGTTCAGATTTTGGAGTAAAGTGATTCAGTTTGGGATCGCCATTAACATTTTCAGTAGCATAGTAATAGTTTTCAGCGAATGGTCCGCCGTAAGAAACCAGCAAAGTAGGCGTATAGGTCATTTTTGCTCCAGCCACTGCGTTGGTAAAATCCTGATAGAGCGGATAGATCGGAAATGCATGCTCATGTCCTGAGTAACCATCGATAAGATTTGTAAGGTTAAGCTTAAAGTCCAGCCCTCCTTCTGTCGTAGGCATCAAATTCTGTTCTTTGCACGCCTGGATGATCCACTGACGATGCTGACGGTTTCCTGTCAGGTACATCTTGATGGTCTTTGTATTGAAGTATGCGGAGTATTGTTTCAGTATGTCCTTTGCCTGATCATAATCCTTGAGATTATAGAACCAATAGCCAACGCCGGGTCCTGTGCTATAAATGCGCGGACCGATAATCTGTCCTGTTTCCACGAGGTCGCTATATGTCAGAACATCTGTTGTTCCGGTTTGCGGATCGCGTGTTGTCGTTACGCCATAAGCCAGGTTCGCCGCATACATCCACACCTGGTTCTTGTGAATATCCCAGGCTGGCCACATATGCGCGTGGGTATCGACGAAGCCGGGCATTATTGTTTTACCCTTCATATCCATTTTTTGCACTGAAGCATCCGTATTGATCGAGCCAGTCGGTCCAACCTGACGGATCCTGGAGTTTTCAATTAATATATCGCCGTCTTCAATGACTTCGTTAGCCTTCATCGTGATGATCCTTGCATGCTGAAGTAACAGCTTGCCTACAGGAATATCTTTGGTTACTGTAACTTTTACGCGAAATTCATCAGGCTTGTATACATCTTCTTTCTTTTCGTCTTTCTTATCATCCTTCTTTTCGTCTTCTTTTTTTCCAGCTCTCTTGGCTGCCTCTTTTGCTCTCTCTTCCGCTGCTTTCTTTTTACGAAGGGCTGTCTCCTTAGCATAAGCGTCATCGAGCTTATAAGTGAAAAATGCATTGCCTAAGGAGTAGAAGATGATCTTACCTGCAGGATTCCAGCTCGCAAACTCACCACCGAGGCGCGTGATCTTACTGGCGGGAAATTGAGACTTTTTCAACATCCGCCACAGAGATCTTTGGAACTTCCCCACCGGTTTTGGGAATGGTGACTACATAGATCTCATTGTTTATCTGCGCGAATGCCTTGTCACCCTGAGGTGCCATTTCAATGACATCTGCATTGCTCGGCTCCCGCTGAGGATCGGCGGCAGACTCAACTAACATGCAATGATTTTCTCCGAGATTTGATCCATATGTAGTGATACCCGTGATCTTGGCAAGAATTTTTTCATCAGTGCCATCCCATCTGATTGATAACAGTCCTTTCTTCGGTGCGTACAAGTATATCCTGTCGTCTGATTTTACAAAGTGTGGATTTACGTCGGCCTCTTGACCGGTCGATTATAGTTACCATCCCTCCGTCTCCGCTGATCCATGCGATCTCTTCCTTGCTGGCAAATGTAATTGGGTCAGGCCCTTCCTTGAAATAGAATGAACCCCCTCTCAGAAATACAATTCTGTTACCTGTATTAGACCATGCAAGGTCGGAATATCTTGCAGCTGTCGTGGTTAGCCTTTGCGGTTTGGCGCCTTTTTGTTTGAAGTTGATCTTATACAAATGGCCACCATTATTTTCCCACGTTGACCATGCCAGCTGAGATCCGTCCGCGCTCCACGCGGGATGTGCTTCAGTGTATTCGTAGTTAGTGACACGTCGGGGAGCACCGTCCGGTAAGGTCATTGTATAGAGTCTGTTGAACGCTGTAAAGGCAATTTGTTTTCCATCTGGCGATACTACCGGATTTCTGATCTGCGTGACGATCATTTCTTTATCGTCTTTGATGGGATACTTGAAGTCAACCCTTGGTCCCAGCAACAACTCCGTATCCATTTGAAATGGAATATTGATGGCATCGCCACCTGCGATTGGCAAACGGTAAAACTTACCACCATATGACGCTATTACCTCCTTACTGTCTGGGGTGAAGGACATCGCGGGCAATACACCTAACGTAGCGATTGATTCCTGCTCATCACGCTGAACAGGGTAGGCCAGCCACTTTTCATCTCCTGACCTCAGGTCGTGAAGTATCAATCCTGTCTGATCATTATAACGTGACCCATAGACGAGATAATTTCCATCAGGGGAAAGTACTGGACTGAAAGCTGATCCATAACGGGATGTTTTCAATTCGGTCTCTCCGTTATCACGATCATATATTGCTAACTCATATTGAGGAAGCTGGGCGTTATAGTTCCAGGCGCCCGTACGTTGTGAATACCATATGTATCGCCCGTCTTTCCCGAACGCCGGCTCGATAGTTTTCAGATTGTCAGGTTTGGAGATCAACTGCGCACCCGAGCCACCATCTTTATGGAACAGCCAAAGCTTAAGATTGCGCATACCCCGCGACCCCACAATGTAATTTCCGTCAGGCGACCATTCCGCTGATTGATAGTGATCTGTATCGCCCTTGGTCACCTGGAGTGAGTCGCTTTTATCAAGGGAAAACCACCATATATTTTCTCCACCACTGCGATCTGTGATGAATAAAAGTTTAGTGCCATCCGGACTGAATTTCGGGTGTGAGTCAAACGCCAGACCCTTTGTGAACTGCGTTGGTTTACCGCCTGTGATGGGCATCGTGAAAATGTCACCGAGGAAATCAAAAGCCAAAGTTTTTCCATCAGGACTAATATCCAGGGACATCCAGGATCCTTCGGTAGTTTTGATAGGTATCCTCCGGCTGACCTTGAGAGGCAGTTTGATCTTTTTGTCTGTCTCTTTTTCTGTGCTGTCCTTTTCAGTCTCCTGGGCAAAGACCATAAAGCCTGAAAAAAGTAATAGCACTAACGGAAGGTAATGCTTCGGTTTCATAGGAATGTTTTAGACCCGAAAAGATAAGAGAAATTGATGTAGAATATAACAATAACATGACCGACGGATGCCGGACGTAAATTTCCAACGAAAAGTCTACCTTCGCAGTAATCGCTGGGGATAATTCAGCTGCGGATTGCGCTACTTCTTTCACATAGGATACAATGGTTTCAATTACAGGGGATGGCAATGGCAGCCTGGAATCGTTAGCATTCAACAGGTATTGGAATCAACCTTAAGTCAGGTATTAAAAACTCCCGTATCGATCATGGGATGCGGCCGTACGGACGCCATGGTGCACGCAAGTCAGTTTTTTTTCCACCTGGATGTTCAGAAGGAATGGGACTTTGATTTGCTGTTCAGGCTCAACAAGAACCTCCCTTCCGACATCGCCATATTCGAAATCCTTCCGATGCTGGAGAATCAACACGCGAGATTCGATGCCATCCAAAGGACCTATGATTATTTTATTCATACCTATAAAGATCCGTTCCTCAGTCAGGTAAGCTGTTGTACCTGGAAAGAGATCTGGACCTTAACAAGATGAAAATCGCGACTCACTTTGAACGAAGTACAACTGACTATCGTGCATTTTGCAAAACACTATCGGACTATGAACATACGAACTGTACGTATCTTCCGCGAGGCCGTTTGCTGACAGCCGCGGCGATAAGCTTATATTTCAGATCTTGGCAACCGGTTTCTGGGACGAATGATCTGTATTCTTGTAAGGAAAATGCTGGAGATCGGAGTGGGACAATTAAGTGTTTACGCCTTTGAGCATTATCTTATTTCCAAACAGACACGAACCCTTATCGAACGAGCATATCCACAAGGCTGTACTTATCAAAAGTAAAGTATCCTTATCTTGACATTCCATCGCGGACTACTTTTTCAGAACTGACCAGTGATCTGGTGGACCGTGGGATA
>CAWJTP010000025.1:0-12286 GCA_963845845.1 uncultured Cytophagales bacterium | reverse complement strand
ATTCTCGCTTATCAATGACGCTGCGACGCCATATCCAATCCCTTTCGTGCCGCCTGTAATGAATACTACTTTATCCGTTATTGATCCCATATGATTCGAGAAAATTGTATATGCTATATTTTTACTGGCTAAAGATAAGAATTGTTACAGACGGATCGTGAGATCGAGGCTTTCGCTTTTTCGAATCCCAAAGGGATTGAATTTGAATAGCCCCGCATGCAATGCGGGTAAAAAAGACGACACAACCACAGAACCCTGACGGGGTTCAACAGAAACATGAGAAATATACGTCGGTTCGTCGTTTTGATGCTGGCAATTTTGCGTGTGTGTAGTAATTGAAGTTTCTGTTCAACCCCGCCAGGGTTGTTGTAATTCTCTTCCTATCTACCACCGATTCTATCGGTGGCTATTCAAATTCAATCCCTCCGGGATTATTTTATTTCCAGAAACGAAACTTTCAATCAATCTTCCAAAATTTCAACGCTCCAACCCCGAAGGCATTCAATCTGAATAACGATGTGCGAAACACACACACTACACTTGATAATGCTTCGTGTAAAAATTTCAGGAGTTGATAATAATTTTTATACTTTCGATGCCACAAATTATCAAACTGTCTATGCATCTCAGAATTTTACTCTTCATTGGTCTTCTTACTTTCATTCTTACAGGCTGTAAGCAGCATGCTCCCACAGATCTTACAAAAGAGAACATCATCCCAAAACCTGTATCTGTTACTGCCACCGCCAAGGTGTTTGAGATCACTTCACGTACAGGCATTTATATCAAAGGCGACGCGGCCGAGATGAAGTTTGTTGGCCAATATCTGGCCGATCAGCTAAAGCCATCAACCGGCTTTGACTTAAAAGTAGCTAATACAACGGATGCCCCGGACGATGGAAATATATATCTGACTATAGAAGCCGATGACGATGAACTTGGTGATGAAGGCTATGAAATAGACATTACTGAAGATCAGTTGAAAGTTACAGCCAACAAACCAGCAGGTGTATTTTATGCTATTCAGACGATACGTCAGCTATTGCCCGCTAAAGTGGAAATGAAGACTGCTCAGCACGGCCCCTGGGAAATTTCGACGGGTAAAATACGCGACTTTCCAACCTATCCTTTCCGTGGCTCCATGCTTGACGTGGCAAGACACTTTTTCGACGTTGGCGAAGTAAAAAGATACATTGATCTGATGACGATATATAAGCTGAATGCCCTTCATTTATCGTTGTCCAACGATCAGGGATGGCGTATTGAGATCAAGTCCTGGCCAAATCTGACAGCTATCGGCGGGAGTACAGAAGTAGGAGGAGGCAAAGGCGGATTTTATACGCAGGAGCAGTATAAAGAACTCATCAAGTATGCGCAGGATCGGTTCATCACCATAATTCCAGAGGTAGATATGCCGGGTCACACTAATGCAGCGCTGGCATCCTATCCGGAATTGAACTGCAATGGAAAGGCTACTAAATTATATACAGGTACTGAGGTAGGCTTCAGTTCACTTTGTACCACAAAAGAAATTACTTATAAATTCATCGATGATGTCATAAAAGAATTATCAGCCATCACACCAGGGCCGTATATGCACATTGGTGGCGATGAAAGTCATGCAACAAAACGGGAACACTACATACCGTTTGTAGCACGCGTTCGCGATATCGTGAAGAGCCACGGAAAGCAGGTTATCGGCTGGGAAGAGACAGCCCAGATCAACATGAATGAGAAACGGCCCGAAGCAAATTTCCAACAGGATGCAGCACAAAAGGCCAGTGCAGCGAGTGCCATCGCACAGTATTGGTCAAATGCCAATCATGCCTTGGAAGCTGTGGCAAACGGCTCAAAACTGGTGATGTCGCCCGCAACGAAAATGTATCTTGACATGCAGTACGATAGCACTACAAAGCTCGGTTTGCATTGGGCTGCCTACATTGAGGTCGATAGTGCATACATGTGGAATCCCGCAACCAGAGTCAAGGGCATCAAACGAGAGAACATCCTCGGTATCGAAGCGCCACTTTGGACTGAAACGATCACCAACATGGATGAAGCTGAATACATGATGTTCCCGAGGATCATAGGACTCGCGGAGATCGGCTGGTCGCCAGAAACGGGACGGGGATGGGATGAGTACAAGGTGCGACTCGCCAACCATGGCCCGCGGATGAAAGCCTTGGAAATCGACTACTATCCTTCAAAGCTTGTCCCGTGGGTCGACACTCCGGCAGATACTCTTTCGCAATAAGATTTGTAATTCCGGGTCTGGGTTGACGACTCATGGTGGTATGAATTTCATGTTTAAGAAGCCCTCAAAGCCTAAGGCCCCACAGTCCTTTGTTAAGGAATGGTTCAATTCGATCGTCTTTGCGGTGATAGCCGCTACTTTGATACGCTGGACAGCAGTCGAAGCTTTTGTAGTCCCTACACCATCCATGGAAAATACCATCATGGTTGGAGATTATTTATTCGTCAGTAAATTCCATTATGGAACAAGGACGACAAGTACTCCATTACAGATACCCCTCACGCATCAGAAGATCTGGGGTACGAATATTCCCTCATACCTGGATTGGATCAATATTCCGTCATACAGGCTTCCAGGTCTGGGTAAAGTGCAGCGAGAAGATATAGTGGTATTTAACGTACCTCCTATAAGCCTTAATGACGGAAAGGAGTATCCTGTGCAATTGAAGACCAACTATGTCAAGAGATGTGTTGGTTTGCCCGGCGACGATCTGGTGATAAAAGGGAAGGAAATAATAGTGAATGGGACAAAGTTGTCACATCCGGCTTATATGAAGCGTAGCTATACTGTTGTATCTGATGACGACCTTACACCAAGGACCCTCAGGCGTTTTGCGATTGACTCGGATGACGCTTACTACCTGGGTAAAAACGATGAACGCAAGAGTGTCTACAAGATGTTTCTGACAAAGACTCAGCTTGAGAAGATGGACGCTGTACCGTTCATTACGTCCGTACAGCTACATCAATTTTCAGATGAAGAGGTAGAGTCTAACATCTTTCCATCTGCGGAATACACGCCGTGGAATGGAGACAATTACGGCCCGCTGCGCATCCCGTATAAAGGAATGACCATACAACTGGATGATTCCACATTGTCAATGTATGGGGAAACAATCATTCAATATGATCACAACGACAATCTACACATCGTTGGAAATAAGCTTTATCGTGATGGGGTGGCGCTCAGTACTTACACTTTCAAACAGGACTATTACTTCATGATGGGCGATAATCGGGACAATTCGCTCGACTCAAGATATTGGGGTTTTGTACCCGAGGACCATATTGTAGGAAAGGCCCTCTTTGTGTGGATGTCCCTGGATGGCGACGCAGATCTGCTTCACAAAATAAGGTGGAACAGGATCTTCACCATTCTTGAGTGATACGATTTAAATAAATGTTTCCGGCCGCGTCTATTGTCTCGATCTTTCCCTGAGATGAAGAGCTTTATGATAGATAATTGGAAAAACCAGCAGTGTAAAGATCGTCGCTGTGATCAGACCTCCGATGATTACTATAGCAAGTGGTTTTTGGCTTTCAGATCCAATGCCAGTACTGACGGCTGCCGGCATTAAACCAATGGCGGCCATCATTGCGGTCATCACGACAGGCCTTGTCCGGATCTTCACGGCATTCACTATTGCTTCCGTTAGATTTCCACTTGCTAAAGCCTGCTTATGAACTTCCGATATCAGGATAACACCATTCTGAACGCAGATCCCGAACAAGGCGATAAATCCGACCCCGGCAGAGATGCCGAAGTTCATCCCCGTGACATGAAGAGCAAGAATGCCACCAATCAGCGCGAACGGAACATTGATAAGCACATATCCGGCGTCCTTGGCGTTACCGAACATGATAAACAGCAGGATGAATATCATTATGAGACTGATCGGCACAACCTGCCCCAGCCTGTGGGTTGCGCGCACCTGGTTTTCGAATTCTCCGGTCCACCCGATTGAATAGCCATTAGGTAATTTCACATTCGCTTTAACCCGCTGTTGAGCTTCCGCGATGGTACTTCCAAGATCCCGTTCGCGTACCGAGAATTTTACGCCAATGAAACGCCTTGTATCATTTCTGTATATGAAAGCCGGGCCTGTGATCTGGCGGATCGAAGCGATCTCTTTTAATGGAATCCTTGCCCCGGAAATGGTCGGGATCATCAGCATCAGGATATCGTCTTCATTTTTTCTGTAAGCTTTATCATACCTGATACGAATGGCAAATTTCTGATCGCCTTCGTATTTTGTAGTCGCTGTTTTACCACCGATGGCCATTTCGATAACCGCCTGAGCTTCGCTTTTAGGAACGCCATAGATAGCCATCTTTTCTTCGTCAAGCAGCACACTGATCTCGGGTTGGCCAAGATTGCGCAGGATACCTGCATCCTTAATACCGGGAACGTCCTTGATCTGTTCCATGACCTTGTTTGCATATTCGTCAAGGACATCCAGATCGCTTCCGAAGATCTTTACGGCATTGCTCGCATTCATTCCTGCTACTGCTTCTGCTACGTTATCGATAATCGGTTGCGAATAATTATAATTGATTCCCTGATACTTCTTGAGTTTCACATCCATTTCTTCGACAAGCTGATCCAAACTGATCTTTCTGCTCCATTCTTCCTTTGGTTTCAGATTGACCTGCATCTGGACATAGTAAAAGCCACTTGGATCAGTGCCATCGTTGCTACGTCCCGTCTGCGACAATACACCGTTCACCTCAGGGAAGGGAAGGAGTTCCTTCCGTAGCGTGCTTACCATTTCCACCGTGTTTTTAAGAGAGTAGCTCATGGGCATTTTAGCCTCCACCCAAAGAGCGCCCTCATTCAGCGTCGGAAGGAATTCTGTCCCGATCCAGCGTGTCGAGAAAAGTGTTAGACAAAATACACCGGCGGCGACCAGTAATGTCATCCGTTTTCGGGCAAAAGTCCATCTAAAGCTTCTTTCAACTGTATTGTTTACAAAACGTGTGAAGAAATTATTCTTTTCCCTTACGTTTCTCCGGAGCAGAAAAGAGCTTAACACCGGTACAAGGGTGAGTGTAAAAATAAGTGCGCCAAGCAAAGCGAAACCAAGCGTGTAGGCTAGTGGTGAGAACATTTTTCCTTCCACTTTCTCAAAAGAGAAAATCGGCAGCAGTGCTGATATGATAATAAGTTTGGAAAAAAATATCGCTTTGCCGAGTTGGGCTCCGGTGTTTTTGATAATACCCAGCTTTGCCAATCTGTTAAATCGTTCCATCCCCATTTTATGGGCCTGATGGTCGAGCGCGACAAATATTCCCTCAACCATTACCACAGCGCCATCGATAATTATCCCAAAGTCTATTGCACCCAGGGAAAGAAGATTCGCGCTCATTCCTTTCATCTTCAGACAGAAAAATGCGAATAGGAGGGATAACGGTATTACTACAGCAACGATTACAGTCGTTCGCCAATCTGCCATAAATAGAAACACAACGACAGTTACAAGAATAATTCCTTCCGCAAGATTGTGAATGACTGTTCGTGTACAGTATGCCATCAGGTTATCGCGGTCATAGAACGTTTGCATTTTCACATCGCCTGGTAATGTGGAAGTATTTAACTCCTGGATCTTGGCCTTAACAAGGGCCAGGACCTTCGAAGGGTTTTCACCTTTACGCATAACGACAATACCCTCGACAACGTCATCGTCTTTATTCAACCCGGCCTGTCCAACGCGGGGCATGCTGCCTTCCTGAACAGTAGCGACATTCTTGACCAGCAAAGGGTTGCCGTTGAATATGTCGACGATCGTATTTTCGATATCAGCTTTTGTGTCAATGAGACCGATGCCCCGGACAACGTAAGCCTGACCATTCTTCTCGATCACGTCACCACCGACATTGAGGTTAGATTTACTTACTGCCTCGAAAAGCTCTATGGCCGTGAGATCGTAGCGTTGAAGTTTTAGCGGGTCTACGGATATCTCATAAACCTTTTCCTGACCGCCGAATGCAACGACGTCGGCAACACCTGGCACTGCCCTGAGTTGACGATCGATCACCCAATTCTGGATGGTAAGAAGATCACGGGTGTCTCTGCTTTTGCTTTTTAACACATATCTGAAGATCTCGCCTGTCGGTCCATAAGGTGGTTGCACGTCAGGATCAACATCATCAGGAAGCTGAATATTGCGCAGCTGATTGTTGACCTGTTGCCGTGCAAAAAAATCTTCAACATCGTCATCAAAGATCACTTTGATCACCGAGAGACCGAACATGGTAATGCTCCGCACGTTCGTCTTGCGCTGAACGCTGTTCATTGCGATCTCTATAGGCGTAGTGACGAAGCGTTCAACTTCCTCGGCGCTGCGGCCATTCCATTCGGTGACAATGATGATCTGTGTATTAGTTACATCAGGAAATGCCTCGATGGGGATACTTACGTAACTGAATACGCCGGCCGCTATAAGTAACGATACCCAGAAAAAAGTAAAGAACTTGTTCTTTAACGAAAATGCGATGATGGCTTTGACAAATTTTTGCATGGGACCTTAGTCATTAATGGCATCATACACCAACAGGCTGTTCTTGGTGATAACCGTTTCGCCTGGAGCAACCCCGTGATTGACATAAGTTATATCTCCCAGCTGCCTGTGGATCGAGACTTGTCTCGTCTCTATCTGATGTTTGTTCTTGAAGATCATGACCCAATACTTGCTCTTATCGAATATGATCGCCGATGAACTCACTGCCGGTAAAGATTCAGCCTCGGTAAACCGGACGCTCACGGTGCAATTCATTTCGGGTTTAAGTTTAAGATCCACGTTGGGCATCCTAACCCTGGCCTTCATGGATTTGGTTTCAGGATCAATTGCATTGAAAACCTTGTCGATCTTCCCGGCATATACCTGTCCGGGGAAAGCCAATGTCTTTACTTCTGCATTGAACCCTACCTGGATCTTCGAGATATCGCTCTCGTTGACGTTGGCGAGCGCCCACACTTCATTGATCTCCGCTATAGAGAATAAAGGTTCAGACATATCGGATGGCAGCTGTTCATTTTGATTGATTCGCTTGTTGATAATAAATCCGCTGATCGGCGCAAGCACGTGATATATCGATCCTCCTTTCAGACTGTATATCTGGAAAATGTCATCGATGCGATGAAGTTCAGTCCTGGCATTCTCGAGCTCCTTTTCGGCGATGGCCACATCCTTCTCGGAGTTCAGCTTACCTGCAAAAAGATCGTTGGCAACACTTAGATTCTTTTCTGCTACCGCTACCTCATTGACGGCATCCAGCTTCTCCTTTTGAAACTGAGCCACCTCCGTACTTTGGATCGCCGCCAGTACCTGCCCTTGTTTCACATAATCGCCCAGCTCAACATTGATAGCGGTAACAACGCCGCCAACCACCGGATATACCTGGGCCGTCTTGTTGTTGTCGGCTGTGATCTTTCCAAAAAGCAGTACCTCATTCCTGACGGGCTGCATAGTCACTTTTTGAAATTTGGCCCGGGCCATCATTGTATCACTCAGTGTGAAGGCGGTGTCATTTTCAGTTACTACCTGGTCCCGGCAGGCACCTAAGATCACGAGCAGTATCACCCATGACGACAGAAATAGTTTATTGTATCGTTTCATATTAGAATACATCCTTGCCAATTGAAAGATTAAGCAATTCAGCTGAAGTGACGAGTTGAGTCTTCATGCGTGCGAGCTCGGCTAGCACCTGGTTATACGATTCAAAAAAATCGACAAACTCAATGAGTGACACATTCCGCTTTTGAAAGTTCTCGACCATGCCATGGACGGTAACCTCAAAGTCATCGTTGTATAATCGTGTTGCTTTCTGATACTCGTCAACTGTTTGGATATACAGCGCAAAGTGATTCTGTAATGCCGCAAGTTTTTCCTGTTGCATCGCCTGAAGGGTATATTCGGCTTCGCGCGTCCGGAAAGCCGCTGCGCGAATAGCGCCCTGATTCCTGTTCCAAAGAGGAAGCGGTATAGCTATTCCGGAGTTAACCTGATTGAGGAATGCCCCTCCGCGTTGATCATAGGAAACAAACAGATTTATGTCAGGGGTGGCTAGTCTCTTCTGATACTTCAGTGATTGTTCTGCCAGAACGTTATTTTGCCGGAGTATTAAAAGCTCAGGGTGGTTTTCGATTGCTTCATCTTTTAATTCTTCAAGGCTTTTGACTTTGATATATGCATTGATATCCTGCTCTGTGAATTGAAAGTTTATAAATGAATTGGTCCGCAAAAGCGCCTGCGCGTCACCCTCTGCCTCGAAATATTGCTGAAGAAGTTCAGCCCTGTCGTTGTTAAGATTAAGATAAACGCCTTTTAACCGGACAAAGTCCTTAAGCGGTATGCTACCATTCCTGACCGGTCGCTCGTAGGCAGCAAGAATTGTATCGAGCAACGTAAGTTGCGCGTTGTACTTCTTCAACAATACCTGTTGTTGACCGATCTCGACAAGCTTGGTATGCAGTTTGAATTTTAATTGCCTTCCCAGGTTTTGAAGTTCCAGTTCTGCTATTGCCGCATTGGTCTTAGCCATTTCGATCTCAGAAGCGCGCTTGCCTCCAAGTAGAAAGAGTTGCTCCAGTTGAAAACCTTTCTGTCCGGTTTGATTAACATGAAACGCTTGCTCATGCTGGGGATCATACGCGTTGACTTCAACGGTCAGGAAGGGATTTGGGAAAAGCCTGGCTTGAATAATACGTGCTTTCTCGGCTTCAACGTTCATCGCTGAAGCCAGCAAGTAATAATTATTGGTGACGAACATGCTATCCGCCTGACGCAGAGAAACGCGAAGCGTGTCGGGTTGTGCATATCCACAAAACGATTGCAGCAAAAACGATAGAAAAACAACTTTTTGAAATGATAACATCTTCCTGCTCATTTGACAGGACAAAGGTGTTGATGATCACCTTAAGACGACCTTAAAGCCAATAAATTTTAGCTTAAAGGAAGTACGATCGTAAATGTATTGCAATCGATGTCGTCCGATGTATAGGCCACACTACCACCGTGCAGATTCAATATTTTGCTGATAAAGACTAAGCCCAGACCGAATCCCCTTCTTCCCTTACTATTTTCTCCTCTGAAAAAATGCTGAAACAGAAATGGTTGTTCCTTCTCGGTTAGTGTAGTGCCGCGATTGGTAAAATCTATTTTGAGCTTTTCGGTTTCTGCAGTGATCATGATCTTTGCTTTTCCATCGCTGCTGTATTGGATGCAATTCTGCATCAGGTTCGATAACGCCGACTTTAGCAGCCTGCTGTTTGCCTTCACTGCGAGGCTTTGCTCATTGATCATGCTTTCGGAGTACTCCAGTGAAAACTGAAATTCCGGATGAAGCGCGGCGAAAGAATCTATCAGGTCAAATATCAGCTCATCGATGCGTACCATAGACGTGGTGAGTGTATTTCCTGATTCCGTCTTAGCGATCTCCAGCAGGGAGTTAATGATCTCGCCGAGGCTTTTGGTATTCTCCTTCTGAACCTGGATCAATTGTCTAACCCGGTCCGGATCCGTTTCCTTTTGTATCTTTTCAAGATCGGATACCAGCACCGCGATGGGTGTTTTCAATTCATGAGAGATGTGGTGTATTGCATGTTTCTGGAAAGAGAAAGCTTCATTTGTACGAAGCATCAACTCATTGAAGCGTTGTGCGAGCACGGCAACCTCGTCGCCTGTATTGACAGCTACTACAGGCTTGCTGTTCCCATCAATTGCAAAGTCGTTGATCTGTCGTGTTACTTCAACAATGGAATGCGTGATCTTGCGTGAAAGGTAATATGCAACCAATATTACCGCTAGTGTGATCCCCGCGAGTGTAATGTAAAGTACAAGACGCAGGTAATCCAGTTTTGAATAACCGGAGATGTCATAGGCTTTACTGATGCCATAATAAGCCATGCCGTTCTCTTCCATGTAGATCCCTGTAACGTCATAGAGACCGTCTTTTTGTTCAATCTGGGCCAATTCTTGGGAGAGGGAGCTCAGGATCTCCCGGGAAAATGAAACAGGTGTATCATCAATGCTGGAGTAAATAAGACTTCTGTTCTTATCAAAGATCAGCAGCTTTTCGTCATACAGGTCGTGGATCGTAATGCGATCCATCGATTCCATTAAGTCCTGATCGATGGTTTTTATCTCTGTAAGAAACTTCAGCGTGGTCTGGATCTTCTCAACCTGACGTTTCTGAAATTCCTCTTCCCGAAATCGTGCAAAAAGCGTATAGATGAACACCAACGCGGCGGCTACCAAAACGACTGTAACCACCGAAAAGTACAAAAGGATCTTTTTGCGGATGTTCATTTGTCGTCAAAATAATATCCAAAACCGATCTTGGTCTTAATAGAATCTTTACCAAAAGGTTTGTCGATCTTCTTCCGAAGAAAATTGATGTAAACTTCTATCGTATTTGTATTAGCGTCGAACGCGCGGCCCCAGATCTCTTCTATGAGTAATTTCTTAGTTACAACTTCGCCCCTGGATAGTATAAGTCTCAGGAGGATCTGATACTCACGAGGTGTAAGAATGATCTCAGAACCATTTCTGGAAACAGTTTTCGTACCCTGGTTAATAACGATATCTCCATATGCGATGGAGGGATTCTGTTCTTCATTTCCGCTCTTGCTGTTCCTTCGAAGCAATGATTGAATACGCAGTATTAGCTCCTGAATATAGAATGGCTTGGTGAGATAATCGTCAGCGCCACATTCATAACCCTGAACCTTATCCTCGATCTCATCGAAGGCTGTGAGGATCAGAACAGGTGTGGAAGTATTGTATTTGCGATAATCTTTGCAAATATCGTAACCGCTCTTACCAGGGAGATTGAGGTCCAGTACGACACAGTGATACTCATTTTTCCGAAGGAGTTTCTCGGCCAGCAGGCCATCGTATACGGCAGTTACGTCGTAGCTTTCCGCAGTCAGCGCATCACGGATATTCTGGTTAATGCTGGGGTCATCCTCGATGAGAAGTATTTTTTTCACAGAGACGGCATTCAAAATTATATTACCGTCAAATATATGAATACTCGCCGTTGATGGTCCTCATTCCTGAGCGATCACAGGCTAATTCACTTTGATCAGCTCGACATCGAAGATCAACGTCGAGTGGGGAGGGATTTGTTCACCAGCTCCACGTTCACCATACGCCAGTTCTGACGGTAAATAAATGGTCCACTTGTCGCCTTCGTGCATAAGCAGAAGCGCTTCTGTCCATCCCGGTATTACCCCGTTGACCTCAAATGAGACCGGCTCATTGCGTTCCACTGAACTGTCGAATACTGTACCGTCGATAAGCTTGCCCGTATAGTGGACGGTCACGCTGTCCGTTGCAGCCGGGGACTTTCCTTTTCCGGAAGTTATGACCTTATATTGAAGGCCACTGGCTGTGCTTTTTATTCCTTCAGTCTTCTTATTTTCTTCCAGGAATGCTGCATTTGCCACTTTCAGCTTGGAAGCCTTTGCCGCCATGGCCGTCTGCATATAAGTTTGCACGAGCGCCATGCCTTCGACCTGTTCGATCTGGAGCTTTTTACCCTCATAAACATCCTTCAATCCCGCTGAAAGTGCATCAAGGTGGAGCGAATCTCCTCCCTGCGCCTTCAGGTTGCCTGCAAGGAAAGTACCTAGGGAGTAACTGACCTTCCTCAACGTATCGCTCAGCTCAACTGTCTTAGGCTTTTTCATTTCCGCGATCTCCAGTTTTAGCTGTTCGATCTCCTTTTTACTCTGCTCCAGTTGAGACAAAAGTTGCTTCTTTGACTGGCCGTAGAGCTGTCCCGTCACTATCATTACCGCCGCGATGATGAAATATCTCATACCCTTGTGATTTTATCTGTTTTTTAGGCCGATCCCGTTGTGAATCGTGCCGCAAAGAAAGTAAAATTATCTGGAAACAAAAGTAATGCCTCCCTGACTTGTCGGGGAGGATTGAGATGCCTGATTTGTCATGTTGTAGCATGACGCGCTTCTGTTATCTTGCTTCGCTGCATAAATTGCAACATATGACGATCGACACTCAACTTACGCTACGCGACCTTCAAGCGTCTTTGGACCGGTTCTGGGAACTTTCGGGTAAAAAAATCCTCGCTATCGAAAAAAGAATGGATCAAGGTACCCCGGTCTATACTGTGAATGGCAAGTATACAACACGTGGATGGACCGAATGGACACAGGGCTTTCAGTTCGGATCAGCGCTGCTCCAGTTTGACGCTACAGGCGAAGAGCAGTTCCTGGATATAGGACGCA
>CAWJTP010000024.1:0-70080 GCA_963845845.1 uncultured Cytophagales bacterium | reverse complement strand
CGTAGGAGTTGCGCGACAACAAGGTTAGCGACATTGTCGTCTATGCCAGTTCCCAGGAATACAATTCTTTCCTTCAGTAACAGACTATAGATATCGTAGGCGCGTTCGCCCCGGCCATTATTATCAATGACCATGGGAATAACTGAAGCGTAACTCATTTGTTAATCGTTAAAAATTGTCTGTATTGACGTTTTGAATTCTGAATGAACCGGGTCACTGAGCAATCGCCAAAGCACCGACTCAGCTTCCTCCTTCATTTTTTTGCGATGGTATACCTGTACAAGGCTTAATACTTTCTTCTGCAGTGAAACGTTCAGCCTCAGCACCGGTTCCTTGTTCAGCCTTTCGGCAAAGATCTGTGAATCTTCTGGCGACTGCGTTCCAAGAAGATGTTTCTCAATGGTTTCTATTTCATTCAAAAAAGTCCTCATAAAGCAATGATTTATCTTTTAATGATTGTCTCATTTTTTCCAGGCACTTGTATTTTTGAACAGAAGCCGAATGCTCACTGCCGTAGCGCTGGCTGGATGCGATATCCTTCATTGATAATTGTTCGTAATAGAATGCTCTCAAAAGATCCAGGCAACGTTTCCCGGTCGATTCGAGGAACTGCAGCAGCCGGTCTGACTGCAGCGGATGAAAGAATTCTGCGGGGATCGTCAGCGCTGCTTCGAATTCGTCCATACTGACCGATCGTGTGTCATGTCTGAATTTTCGGGTCCATAAGTGTTTCGCTATTCCCAGCAAATAGCGCTGAGGTGATTCGATAGGATCACGTTCCATTTTTTCCATATAGATGATCAATGCATCTTGAAATATATCCTTGGCGTCCTGCAATTCGCCATTATGGGTCCGGACAAAACTGGCAACGGCAGGAAAGGAAGATTTGTAAAATTCTTCGAAAATTGCCTGCCGATGCGTTGTGGGATCGGTGAGGGTCATTACCATACTTTCCATAGAAACATTTTACTGTTAAGTGCAAATTAACAGACAGATATCACCGTTAACAGCACTTTTTTTTTCAGAGGTCCAACTTCAGCCACGTAGCGCGGTTACAACGCGTTTTGATTATATGTATTTTGTCTTAACTTGACGCATGCACTGCTATTCTTTTCAAAACACGGTGTTATTTACCGGACCAACCTTCAACAATTCCCAAGCTGCATGGAAAAGATCCCCCTAACCGAGCGCAGATATGTCGCTACGTTCACAGTTGTCACCAGTCTTTTTATGTTATGGGGAATTGCAATCTCAATGGGTGACGTACTCAACAGGCATTTTCAAAAAGTCTTACACGTTTCGCTGGCGCAATCCGGCTTAGTTCAATTCTCAATTTTCGGCGCTTACGCGGTCATGGGAATCCCCGCGGGTCTCTTTATGAAACGGTATGGTTATAAAAATGGCGTTTTACTTGGCCTTGTTCTATATGCTATTGGCGCTTTCATGTTTATACCGGCTGCCGGGTCTGAATCATTTAGTTTCTTCAGAATGGCGCTGTTTATTCTTGCCTGTGGGCTTGCCACACTTGAAGCCGTCGCGCATCCATTCTCGGCCGCGTTAGGAGATGAACGTAAATCCGAGCAGCGGATAAATTTCTCTCAAACCTTTAATGCGGTAGGAACGATCATTGGCCCTTTGCTTGGTAGTTATTTCATTTTAAGCGAAGCGCTTACGGGCGATACCCAAACCGACCTGAGATCTGTCAAGTTCCTTTATGCAGCTATCGGGGCCGTTGTGCTGACAATTGCTGTAGGCTTTCACTTTCTCCGTGTGCCGCCGATACAGGAAGCCAGTCCGGTTGCAGGAAAGGAGAGAACATACAAGGATCTGTTTAAATACCGTCACTTTCGGTGGGCGATGATCGCTCAATTTTTCAATGTTGCAGCCCAAGGCGGTACCTGGGCCTTCTTTATTAATTATGCCGTTACTTATATGCCAGGAATGACCGATGCTGAGGCGGCGGTGTATTTCAGCGTGAGTATGGTGATGATGCTTGCCGGGCGAGTGATCGGTACGGCGCTGATGACCTTTATCGCTCCAAATAGACTTTTGGCCATTTATACTGCGGGTAGCATCTTATTTTGTTTGCTTATCTGGCAGAAGTGGGGGTGGGTATCTTTTATCAGCCTGATGGGCCTTCAGTTTACATTTTCCATTATGTTTCCGACAATATTTGGACTAGGATTGAAGAACTTGCATGACCTGAAGGAGAAAGCATCTTCCTTCATCGTGATGGGTGTTGTCGGCGGTGCTTTGTTTCCTCCGCTGATGGGTTTGGCTGCAGATAAGTCAGGGGTAGCGACCGCGTATTTGCTACCAATTATCTGCTATGTGGTGATCCTGATCTTTGCGCTTAAGTACTATAAGCCAAATGACGAATCGCCTGGGTGACCCGGCACCTGGAGAGCGCGTTAATAATTGTTTGGGATGAGGGGACTACAATTACTTTTATTCGGCTTGATGATGATCACACCATGTGTCATCACCAGTGCACAAAACATCAGCACCGACTACGCTTCTGATCCGGTGACTATGAAAAGTCATGCGGCTGTGGATATTGAATCGTACATCTTTCATAGCACTTCCCAATTCTATGCCTTAAGGCTCGGATATTATTATGGATTGCGAAATGAGCGCCATCTTCTGGGAATGGCATTACCGCTCGTTCACAATGTGTTCAACGCGGATTATGCAGGCTTCGAGAATACAACAGGTTTCGGAGATCTTAAGATGTCATACCTGTTCGTGCCGTACGTTAAATCCAATAAGATAGGGCTATCGAGAATTTCTCTTGCTTTCGATGTATCGGCGCCAACTGGGCAGTACCGGCTGGGAAGGGGAGCAGGCGCATGGCTATTTAAGCCTGGAGTTGTCCTCACATTACGGCCTGGCCCCAACATATCTTTTTATCCGGAACTGAGGTTCCAGTTTTCAGGAGCCCCTGTGAACAGCCAAGCCGGAAGCGACGGAGCACCCGATCCGGATGATCCCGATAAAGATGGTAACATGCAAAACTTAACACTGTTTGTCCCGCTGGTTGTGCAGTTACAGGAGTGGGAAGGATGGTTCTCTCTCAACGTATGGTATACACGCTCATTTTCAGAGCAAACTGACTTTATATTTTTACGGACTGATTTCGGCAAGATGATCGGGACCAACACCGCAGCCTCTTTACGCATTAGCAAATTCATCGCTGGTCAGCCTCGCCTCAACGTTATCGTTCAGGCGAATATCTCGTTCTTCATTCGATAGCGAAACTTCACCGCTAGGGCGCCAAGGCCGCAAAGGACCGCTAAGCTCTTTTCTCTCCCCCGATGATATCGGGAGGGCCGTAAAAATTAGACCGGGAAGCTTGTGTGGTTTTATATTAATGGAAAAGCATTATTTTTGTGACCAACAGTAAGACCTGTAATTATCCCACCGCAATACAGGTCAGCATTTGATAATCTATTTTTCAAAATTTATTGCCATGCGTATAATTTCAAACTGCTTTTTGGTGGTGATTCTATTATTGACATCCTGCAGACAGACCCCGGAAGACCGGTCAGCTGTATCTGACAACACCCTTTCCACATCAGTGCAATCAACCAATAGTCCACCTAAGGCAATGGTGTGGATACCAGGAGGAGAATTTACAATGGGTACCAACGATAAAGATGCTTACCCCTATGAGCGACCTGCTCATCGCGTAAAGGTCGACGGGTTCTGGATGGATATTACCGAAGTCACTAACGCCGACTTTAAGAAATTCGTTGATGCCACGGGTTATATCACGACCGCTGAAAAGAAGCCGGAGTGGGAAGAGTTAAAGAAACAACTTCCACCTGGGACGCCCAAACCTGACAAGATGGTCCTTGAGGCCGGATCCCTGACGTTCAACCCCCCTGAATTCACCGTATCGTTAGATGATTATTCACAGTGGTGGAGCTGGTCCAGCGGGACCAACTGGAAGCACCCTCAAGGTCCTAAGAGTTCTATCGAAGGAAGAGAAAATTATCCGGTAGTTCATGTCTCTTTTGATGATGCCGCAGCGTATTGCAAATGGGCCGGCAAACGATTGCCGACAGAGGCAGAATGGGAATTTGCATCGCGCGGCGGAAGAGAAGGACAGCGTTATAGCTGGGGTGAAGACTTCAATCCTGGGGGCAAATTCATGGCTAATACCTTTCAAGGAGTTTTCCCAGGAAAGAATACAAGCGACGATGGGTTTCCAGAGGCTTCGCCTGTAAAGTCATTCCCACCAAACGATTACGGTTTATACGACATCATCGGAAACTGTTGGGAATGGACATCGGATTATTTCAACATCAACTACTACGAAGAACTTTCGAAGCAAGGGGTCGCAATGAATCCTAAAGGTCCCGATAAACCTTACGATCCTCAGGAGCCCTACGCTGATAAACATGTAACACGCGGTGGATCGTTTCTCTGCGCGGAGAACTATTGTGTCAATTATAGAACAAGCGCACGCCAGGCTTCGGCATTCGACACCGGAATGTCACACATTGGCTTCAGGTGTGTCACGACACCTTCAATGATCAAGGGAAAATAGGAATATTTCAGGCTATTTTATGGCCTTCATTTTGTCAAAGGAAACTCTGAAACAATTCCAAGGTGTGTTTTCTCCGGCCTTCTCATCCTTGATCTTGCCGTAGTAACCATCCATGAAGTTTTCAGGCCCCGACCAAACGGTTTGGACAATGCCCTGAAAGTTATTTTGCATTGGCGAGGACGAGTCCTTCCTGAAGCGCTGCATGTCATCCACCTGAACGACAGCAACAGCTGGCTTTCTCCATGGACACGTTACTACCCTAAGTCCCTTCATCGCAAAGTATACTGCTGTCTTATCGGCACGCTCATAGTGCCAGTCGCAGATCATGACATCTTTAGGTATCATATCGACAGCGCGATGGGTATTGTTCATACTCGCTTCCCACATACCAAGACCTGTTTCTTTTCCATCTATTAGCCGGTCGCCCCAGATCCATAACTCTCTTTTATTTTCAGCCAGGTGATTTCTGATCCGCGTAACTTCGCCCGCGAAAAGCTCAGCCTTGTCACGTCCGCTGCAGCGTGGACACTTATCGTCTCCGATATAAAAAACCTCATCCATTCCCGCATGGAACGCAGTAGTTTCAAATACTTCACAGATCTCATCGATCTGAGAGAAGACGATCGCGTGGAGATCGGGATGAAGCGGGCAATAGCTTTTACAGTAGAGTCCATCTGGATTTGGCCATTCGTACTTAACTGGCATCTTCACGTGAGGGGTTTCGTCGAACTGAGGATACACACGTAAAAGCGCGTACGTGGTGTTGGCCCAGGATTGGTGCCCAAGCAGATTGATCTGAGGAATGATCCTGATGTTGTTGCTTCGACAGGCGGCAACAATCTTCTTAACATCGGCCTTTGACAACGCGGCGCTATCTCTTAACTCCGGATGGCGTTCGTACTGATAGTTGAAGTCGACACGCAAGATGAGCGTGTTAACACCTTTAGGGGCAAGCTCTTCCTTGATAAATTTTACAAAGGGATCAACGGACGCAGGCCTTGGTGCAGCAACGCAAAAACCTTTAACAGGGAAGGCGGCATTTACCGGGGGCGGAGTCACCTGCGCGTAGCTTGTGAATGTACCAACCAGCAGCAATGCCAGTACTGTGAAGTAGAATTTTTTCATGATGTGGGTTTAATGGGAATGTTGAAATGATTGCATTCTTCAATGTTGAACGCAATCAAATTAGGAAATGGCAAGTCCCATCTTTTTCACTTCTGTTTGAATGGCCTATAAACTTGAGTGAACGGTCATGTTTCCAAGACACAGGGTCATTTCGTGGATTGCTGATTTCGTGATTGGAACCCAAGCCTTACCGCAAGGGCACACACACCAAACAAGACCAATCCCCAAATCCCTAAATCCCCAAATCAGTAAATGACTTAGGGGCTTGCCTGGAGGGCAGGCGTATAATCGATTGAGAACCATTGGCCGCCATTGGAATCAACCTTCCTGATGCTATGAATTCTTCCTTTGTAATATCCGTATCGCCAAATAACAGTATAATTATAAGACAATGCTTCTATGGGAGTATCGATCTTAAGCTTGACGACCTGTGTTTTACGGTTAGGAACAAGGGTGCCCGGCTGATACGTTTCGATCATCTTATCCGTAAAGAATCGCTGATCCTCGCCGCTAAGTTTGCTTAGGTGTGGACCTGGAGAAAGTTCGACCTTAACGTCATAGATCGGATAGTCGCTCGGATTGTGTATAATGATATAGAGCGTATTGTAGTCAGGCTCATTTGTAAAAGCAGTCAACACAGGTTTGGTTCTGCCACCTGTTGTGTGGTGAAGGAGCTGTCGGTTGGCATAACTTGCTTCTTTGGTCGCCTGAATAGCTTCTTCCCTTGCTTTACTCGCGTCCCTTCGTTCCTGGTCAAGTGTTACACTCAAGGCTTCTATCCGGTCATGCGCCTTTGTCAAGGCACTTCTGGTCGAATCGTTGACTTGCTGGGCCCTCTGTTTTTCATTGAACTGATAAAATGCACTGGCAATTACTGCAATTGCCGCAAGTATTGCGATATAGATTATCGGGTCTTTGAATGCACTCCACATACTACATTTACAGTAAAATTCGGGCTCATCACCTTCGTCCAGCCAGGCCTCTTGGGTAGACCTGCTGTGCTAAGGTTCACGTAAAACTTTGGGAACTTTTCGGGTTGTTAACTTCCGATTAATGATCCAACATTCCAATAAATACAATTGGAAATAAGAAACCAATTTTTTTAAAAAAATAATAATTGTCTCTTACCAGTATGGCGAATGCTTTGTTTTTTCGAAGGTCTTTATTTGAGACAGTCTTCCTTAAAAAAAAAAATTCCTTTTAACAGGTAGACTCTTCAGATCAAGACAGGTTAAGATCTGAGCACAACCAAGGTCATGCTTTTAGGACCGTGGGCACCAAGGACAAGTGCTTGTTCAATGTCCGCGGTCTTAGAAGGCCCGGCAATGAAGGTCCCAAAATCATATTTAAGAGATCCAATCCTTTCATAGGCATCATACATGGTCGGGAGAATGTCGTGGGAGTTAACTACCAACGCAAGATGCTCACAAATATAAGGCAAGGCGCGATCACCCATAAGCTCAGCCGTGATCCAGACAGCCCCACTTTCCGCTACGGCAAAATGCCCTTTTAGTATTCCAAGCTTAACATTTTCAAGCAGGTGAGGATCGGAGCCGTACACTGAATCCAGCAAACCGGCCAATTCCGGGATCACATTAAGCCAACGATTGGGTGCAGGATATCCCGCCCTTAGTTTAACAATGACATCGTTCCAGTCTTCCGCCTCCACGAATTTTCCACCGATACCTTCCAGGACAGACCTTAACCGCTCCAGATGATTGGTATTGTTTACAACAGGCACTACCAGGTCGGGCAGGGATTGGTTCTCTACAAGGTTTTTCTTCAGTTGGGCAAGTATTTTTTCGCGGCTGCTCATTTTCCTTTCCGATGCTTTTTGTACCAGGAATGAAACGAAGTGGATGGCGCGGCAGGCATTTCCCGCTGTTTATACCAGGGATTGTATCGGTTGTTTACCAGTGCCGGGATATTTCGTAGAACCCATCTTCCGAAATTACCGGCCAGGTTGTAAAGCCCGGGCCTTGACAGGATAAGATCCATCATGCCGATGCTTTGTTTTTTAGAGGACTTTACATATCCCTTCTGAACGATTACCTGTCTCCACTTATAGAGCTGATCATGAATATCGATCTTCACGGGGCAGACATTTGAGCACGAGCCGCACAATGTTGATGCAAAGGGAAGATCTGCATGTTTTTTCATGTCAAGGGCGGGCGCGAGAATTGACCCGATGGGTCCCGCGATCGCGTAGTGATAGCTGTGACCCCCGCTCCGACGATATACCGGACAGGTGTTCATACAGGCGCCACACCGGATACATTTTAACACGCTCCTGAAGTCTTTACTTTCCAGCCGGTCGGATCTGCCATTATCGACCAGTACGATATGCATTTGCTGACCAGGCCGCGGTTTGTTAAAGTGGCTGGAATAAGTGGTGATCGGCTGACCTGTTGCACTGCGGGCGAGCAGCCGCAGGAAAATTCCCAGGTGTTTGCGTTTTGGTATGAGCTTCTCTATTCCCATACACGCAATGTGTACATCGGCCAGCTGTACGCCAAGATCAGCATTGCCTTCATTGGTACACACGATCACTTCGCCGGTTTCCGCGACACCGAAGTTCACGCCGGTCAAAGCCACTTTGCTGGACAGAAAATGCTCACGCAAATGTACTCGCGCTGCATCCGTCAGGAATGAGGGGTCGCAGTTGCCTACAGGCGTCCCCAGATGTTTGGCGAACAGCTCACCGATCTCTTCTTTCTTCCAATGTATACAGGGTAGAACGATATGGCTAGGCGGCTCGCCGGCAAGCTGGACGATTCGCTCCCCAAGGTCCGTGTCAATGACATCTATTCCGCGCTCAATAAGGTATTCGTTCAAACCGCATTCCTCCGTAAGCATCGACTTACTTTTGACCATATGCGTGACGCCCGCTCCACTGACTATCCCGTGGACAATTTCGTTGTGTTCCTTAGCGTTCGCAGCCCAGTGTACCGTGATACCGTTAGCCTGAGCATTCTTTTCGAATTCGGTCAGGTAATGATAAAGATTGTCTATAACGTTATGCTTGATCTGAGAGGCTGCCTCTCTTAGCGATTCCCATTCAGGCAGGAGGTTCGCAGCCTTATCGCGCTTGTTCCGGATAAACCAGAGCGTTTGATCATGCCAGTCAACACGCGCCTCGTCCTTATTGAAGGTATCGGCCTGAGTTGCGTGATCGGGTGTATTTCCTACGGCTGTTGTTTCAGTCATGAATGTGATGCGTTAAGGATCTCGGCAATATGGATGACCCTGGTGCGACTGCGTTGTCGCTTCAGGATTCCTTCCAGGTGCATCAAACATGACATGTCGTTCGCTGTGATGTACTCAGCACCATACTTTAAGTGGTCGGCTACTCGGTCCTTGCCCATCTTGACTGATACAGCTTCTTCGTTGACACAAAACGTTCCACCAAAGCCACAGCACTCATCCTTTCGGTCAAGCGGAATGAGTTCCAGTCCTTTTACCATTCTTAACAATTTCTCCGGTTTTGAAAAAGGGGAAGCAACCAACTCGGACATCTGCGCAAGCTTAAGACCTCGCTGCCCATGACAGCTTTGATGCAATCCAACCTTATGATGGAAAGAGGCATCGATATTTTCTACTCGCATCACATCTGTAAGGAATTCCGTGAGCTCCATGATCTTCGACCTTACAAGTGCAGCTTCATCTTCCCGTCCATGAACATGAAGGTGATCTTTTACATGAAGGGTGCAACTCCCCGAAGGACAGATAACATAATCATATCCTGAAAAGTGATCCATCATTAATTGGTTACAAGAGGCGGTGAGATGTTCAAAGCCTGAGTTGGCCATCGGCTGACCACAACAAGTCTGATTTGGAGGATAGGAGACATCAACACCAAACTTCTCCAGTAGTTCCAGGGTTGCGATAGCAACCTGTGGATAGAACTGATCGATATAGCAGGGAATAAAGAGCGCGACCTTCATAGTGACTCACTGCACGTTGATGCGGTAAGTATAACTGTTATTCGGCAAACAATTACACTTTTTAGGCAGATCCTCACTGCGTGTTGCTGAATACCTTCTTCAATAATTCGGACGTCCTGGCAAGGGGGTTCTTTCTGATGTTCTTTTCTTCTTTGGCGATCATAACAAAGAGACCCTGGATAGCTTTCTCGGTCGCGTAGTCATCAAGGTTTGGATTAACCTTTTGAACAAGAGGGATCTTGTTATAGGTATTGACCAGGTCACTATAATACTTTGTTGCGTTGACCTTGTTTAATGACCTCTGGATGACAGGCTTGAACTTATCTTTCAACAAGGGGCTTGTGGTTTTGTTCAGGTATTGCGTGGCAGCATCGTCAGCACCTTTCAATATCGACCACGCGTCCTGGATGGTCATTTGCTTGACAGCAGCGATAAATATCGGCTTCGCCTCCTTTGCTGCCTCTTCCGCGCCACGGTTCAACGATTCTACGAACTTATCTACTTCACCACCTAAACCGATTTGGCGCAATCTCGTTTCAACCTGCTTTACCTCAGGGGGAAAAGGGATCTTTATTTCCGGATTCTTATAATAGCCGTCGAGTTGGGAGACCAGGTCCGCGCCTTTTGAAGTCCCATTCGTCAGGGCTTCTTTGAGACCGGCAGCGATCTCTTCAGTTGTCAATGATTCCCCTGTAAGAGCCTTCTTGATCTTTTTCAGGTCCAGCTGCGCGGAAGCATCCAGTGTGAGCGTGAGCAGCACAGCCGCTAAAACAAATTGATTCATCTTCATATTTCTTAACCCTCCCGCTAGAGCAGCGGCTCTAATACTTTTAGTACGTTATCGGCAACTATCTTATGACCCTCTACATTAGGATGGATACCATCACCGATATTTAGTTTTTCATCGCCGGCAACACCCTGCAACAGGAAGGGAATGAGAGTGGCTTTGTTTTTTTTGGCCAGATCAGGAAATATCTTCCTGAAAGCTGCTGTATAGTCAGGGCCCATATTTGGAGGAACGAGCATACCAGCAATAACGATCTTTACAGCAGGATATTTTGCCGTTACCTTGTCGATGATCAACTGAAGGTTCTTTTCTGTTTCAGTTAATGGGAGACCACGAAGGCCGTCATTTGCACCAAGCTCAAGGACAAAAACATCAATGGGTTGTTTTAATACCCAGTCAAGACGATTAAGTCCTCCTGCGGACGTTTCCCCGCTTAACCCGGCATTAACAACTTTGGTTACTTTACCCTTTTCATTGAGCTTTTTCCCGACAATTGTCGGAAATGCTTCCTCCGTAGAGAGACCGTAGCCTGCCGTAAGACTATCACCATAGAATAGAATGACTTTTGGCGGCGCAGCAGCTCCAACAATGGCCGTGAATGAAATAATAACCAGCATTTTTGCGACTATAGACATAAACTCGTTTGGCTTTTCGTTGAAACTGAAACAATTTTAACGGAATAACGCTTAGTAACAGTACTGACCTAACAAAAATCATGTCAACCCCCGTTCTTCAAGCAGAAAATCTAACTAAAATCTATCGTTCAGCCGGAAGGGAGTTGACGGTACTTGATAATGTCTCTTTTTCAGTGAAGCAAGGCGATTCTATGGCGATCATAGGTCCATCAGGCAGTGGAAAGACCACTTTGCTGGGCCTGTGCGCGGGGCTGGATACAGCATCATCCGGGATTTTAACCCTCATGGGATTCAAGCTGAACGCCATGGGCGAGGATGACCGTGCCTATCTGAGGAATCAATACGTAGGATTTGTCTTCCAGAATTTCCAGTTGCTATCAACGCTGACCGCCCTTGAAAATGTTATGGTTCCCCTGGAGCTCCGGGGTGAGAAGGACGTTGCCCCCAAAGCGAAGGAGTTACTGGAAAGGGTAGGGCTAGGGAATCGCTCACACCATTATCCGTCGCAGCTCTCAGGGGGGAACAACAGCGGGTGGCTATGGCAAGGGCTTTCATCACCAATCCCAAGATCCTTTTTGCTGATGAACCCACCGGAAATCTGGATGAAGAAAATGCGAGTCACATTACCGATCTCCTTTTCGGAATGAATAAAGAGAACGCTACGACCTTAGTTCTCGTGACCCACAATCTTGAGCTTGCCCAACGCACCCGGCGCATTCTCAGGATGAGAGGCGGTAGACTGGAAGAAGAGATACATCAATTGCACAATGTTTGAATTGTGTTACATCACCATGATCCATGATTGAGTATATCATCAAATTGAAACGCGAAGTTAAGCCGATCTTTAAGGACCGGTGGGTTTGGGTCATGGCTTGGCGTGATGCACGGCGAAATTTTTCAAGACTATTGCTCTTCACCGCATCGCTACTTACGGGTATCGCTGCCGTTGTAGCGCTCGATTCGTTCAGTCATACAATGGAGAACGACATCGACCGTAATGCCAAAGAGCTGGTCGGAGCTGATCTCGTCGTCAACGGTGATAAGAAGTTTGGTAAGGAGTTACTGACGCTCTTCGATTCTACAGGAACAGAGCAGGCATCCGAGGCGGATATGGCTTCAATGGTTCTATTTTTAAGGACCGGACAATCGCGACTTATCCGACTTGTTGCATTTTCCGGGCCATTCCCCTTTTATGGTAAGATCGAAACACTCCCTTTGGATGCCTATGAAAAAATGAAAAATGGCAATTACGCCATGATGGATGAAACGCTGGCAAGTCAGTTTGAAGTAAGCTCGGGTGATTCTATTAAGGTGGGTAACAGGATGCTGAAAGTAGCAGGTGTCGTATCAAACATTCCCGGTGGTGGAGGCATCATGGCGTCATTCACTCCTTCCGTATACATCTCTATGAATGAGCTTGATTCCACGGGTCTCGTGCAATATGGAAGCCGTGTCAACTATAAACGATTCTTTAAAACATCTACTGATGAAAAGACTGAGCAGTTGATAACGAATATCAAGCCCTGGCTGAAAAAGTTTGGGTATTCCTACGATACCGTTCAGGAAAGGAAGAATGGCTTGGGCCAGGGATTTTTATCGATCTACCGTTTTTTCTCGCTACTCGCCTTTGTCGCGCTGATCCTGGGCTGCATTGGTGTGGCGAGTTCCGTTCATATATATGCGCGGGAAAAACGCGAGGAGGTTGCTGTACTCAGATGCGTCGGCTCTTCCGGATGGCAGGCCTTTAATATTTATTTTATCCAGATCTTTATTCTCGGACTGTTGGGAAGCATTGTCGGATCAGCCTTGGGAATTGGAATTCAACAACTTATTCCAGTATTTCTCGAGGGCATACTTCCCTTTAAGGTAGCATTTTCGATTTCGTGGATGTCGCTGCTGATGGGTGTGCTGATCGGGGCCCTCGTTTCCGTACTCTTCTCAATACTTCCGCTCGTTTCCGTGAGGTTTGTTCCTCCACTCAGTGTATTGCGTTCGGCTACTGAGACGCCGGCTAAGCGTTCGAAAACTAAGACCGCTGCTATTGTACTGATAGCGCTTTTTCCGCTTGGATTCGCCGCCATTCAAACCAAAAGCCTGATGACAGGCACATTTTTCTTCCTTGGGCTGGCAGCAGCGCTGGGTGCGCTTACATTGGTTGCTATCATGCTTTTGTATCTGGTGCGAAGATTCTTTCCCGATAGCGCTGGATTTATTGTCAGACATTCACTGTCAAGCCTTTTTCGTCCCAACAATCAAACGCGGGTACTTCTTGTCACGATTGGGCTAGGCGCTTTCATAATTTCCACGCTCAATATTGTCGAGGAAAGTATGCTGAGCCAGGTTGAATTCACGGGACAGGAGAATCAAAGCAACACGATTCTATTCGACATTCAGCCAGGGCAGAAGGATGGCGTGATAAAATTGATGGAGGACAATCATCTTAAGGTGAACCAGGTAGTTCCAATAATCACCTGCAGGTTGCGTGAACTCAAAGGTAAGCTGGTCGAAGTACTACAGGCTGATACTACTGATAAGATCCCTAACTGGGCGCTTACACGCGAATACCGTGTGACATACAGGGACAGTCTTCACCATTCCGAGGAGCTTACAAAGGGGACGCTGCACCATAAGCAGGCAGGGCGCGATTCCGTCTGGGTAACCATTTCGGAAGGAATGGAGGAATCTTTAAATGTAACCACTGGCGACTCCCTCGTGTTCGACGTTCAAGGCGTGCCAATTCCTGTTCACATTGCGGGTATCCGTAAGGTTGACTGGCCGAAAGATCCTCCCAATTTCATTTTTGTGTTTCCCCCAGGTGTTCTCGAAAATGCGCCCCAGATATATGTCACAGCTACCCGTATCGATGATCAAAGCAAAGCAAATCTATTCCAGCAACAACTTGTCAACAACTATCCCAACGTCTCTTTGATCGATCTGAGGCTAATTTTGAGTACAGTAAACGGCTTGTTTGACAAGCTTGGCCTGGTCATCCGCTTCCTGGCGCTTTTTAGCATCATCACAGGACTTATTGTTCTGGCAGGCGCTGTCATCAACAGCAAATTCCTTCGGATCAAAGAGAACGTATTGCTGAGGACCATTGGCGCCCGTACCTGGCAGATCACAAAAATAACCTTGATAGAATATGTATGGCTGGGTTTGTTCTCAGCGCTCACAGGAATGATACTCTCACTGGGTGGGGGTTGGTTGCTGACAAAATTCTTCTTCGAGATCACGTTCGCATTTAACTGGATCGAGCTATTGATCATCGGATTCGGTGTGATATTGCTGACGGTACTCATCGGCTGGTTCAATTCCCGTGAGGTTATCACAACACCACCACTACAAGTACTCCGCAAGGAATAGTCCTTAGTCCTGAGTCGTGAGTCCTTAGTAATTTTGAATTTTGAAATTACTAAGGACTAAGGACTCACGACTCAGGACCATTTACTTCAAGAAGCCGATTTCTATACGCCGGTTGATCTCCCTGCCGTCCTTCTCGTCGTCATTTGAGACAAGAGGGCGTTTCGCACCATAGCCTTTGACAGACAGCCTGGATGGATTAATACCTTTTCGCACGAAGTATTTGGCTACAGCATTAGCGCGCCGTATAGATAAGGCGTTGTTCAATATATCGCTTCCGGTATTATCAGTATGCCCTTCGATCACACTTCTTGTGCTCCCATTGTTTTTTAGCGTACCCGATATGTCCTCCAGTTTCCTAACAGACTCCCTGTTTAGATCATCGCTATTGATCCCAAAGAAAAGCAGCTTCTTCGATGCGGTCTTATAGGGTGTTGGCGACTTCTTTACAGGCTCATTGCGTTTTGCCGGTACACTCGTATTGGCTTTAGGTTTTTCTACCGAAGGGGCCGGACCTGAAGACTTAGTTTGTCGTGTTGGCTTATTGGGAGCAACTTCAATCGCGTTAGACGGAATAACAATCTTGCGCTCAGTGTTGTCGGGAGGGACTACGCCAGCAATAGCAGGTGAAGGTTCAATAAAAGTAAGTGTATAGATCTCGGCATTTCCTTCCTCACGCATTGTTGAGAAAAATGCTTTCCGGTTATCGGCCGAGATGGAAAAGAAACTGTCGTCTTCCACCGAGTTGGTTGGATAGCCAAGATTCACAGGCTTCTGCCATTTACCATCCTTTAACTCACTCTTGAATATATCGGTTCCTCCCATTCCGGCATGACCATCAGAAGAGAAATACAAAGTCTTCCCCGCTGGATCCAGTGCGGGGGAATCTTCTCTACCTGAAGTATTGATAACAGGTCCCAGGTTCTCCGCATGACCCCAGTCTCCCGTCATCTCCATTTCACTTACATAAATGTCAAGATTGCCCAATCCGCCGGGACGATTGCTTGTGAAGTACAGCTGTCTTCCATCTGAAGAAACAAACGCAGAAGTTTCCCAGAATGCAGGAGTGTTGATATTCTGATTCAGGGGCAGCGGCTTTGACCATTCATTGCCCTGTAGTTTGGAAATGTAGATGTCACCTCCTCCATATTCATAATAGAGCACCAGGGTTTTCCCATCGGGTGACACTGACGCGGCTGCGTCATTGAACCTGATGTTAATGTTTGGACTAATCTTTTCTGGCATACTCCACTTACCTTTCACTCGCTTGGAAATATAAATGTCTTCGAAGAGAGGAACGCCTTTTGGCGGAGTAATGCCTGGTTCGGGACGGTTGGATGTAAAGATCATCGTGTTACCATCACCGGAAACGAGAGGTGAATACTCATGGAAAGAGGAATTGATAGCTTTACCTACATTCTCAACGATCGCCGTTGTAGGCGAGCGCGTTACGGAGTCAGCAAAGATCGTTTGCTTGATTCTTTTATCAACATCGTTAGCCTGGTCCTTATGCAGTTTTTTATGTTCATTGAAAAATTCCTGGGCTTTCTGATACTGTTTGTTGCTCTGATACGATAAGCCCAAATAATAGTAGATATTCTCATCGATGTTGTGGCTGATCGTAAAAGCTTTCTGCAGAAAACGTAGTGATTCAGCTTTATTAGGAAGGGAAAGGTAGGTGAGTCCCGCCCTGAAGTTGAGCTTTGCGTCATTGGGATGGAGCTTCAGGCCATCCTGGTAGGTTTTCAATGCCGCGTCGTATTGCTTCTGTTTATACTGCGTTTCTCCTTTTTTAAGGAACTCCTTCACACTTTGGGCGTGACCGCTGACGAATACTGCCACGGTCAGGGAGCAGACTGCAATGATTTTTCGCATGGAATAACCTCGGGTTTACCCCGTTTGGTCTGTTAATAGTTTAAAAAATACCAACCTCTTAAAAAATACCTACTTCTTTGGCTTATAGGTCTTCTTGGCCTTATCAATAGCGTCCAATAAGCCGCCTGAGTACGTGTCGTTGTTTATTTCCCAGAACATGATCCCGTTAAGCTTGTTGTCGATCGTATACTTTGTTTTTAGATCCATTGACTTACGGTCGTCATAAGTAATAAATAATTTCTGTCCACTATTGTATGCATAAGGCGCGTTAGCAGTATTGTCCCAAAAAGTTTTCCAGCCTTTGGCTGCAGTGAGTTCGCTGCCGAACTCCTCGAAATCAAGGCCCCGCTTGAATTTTCCGGACTGATACAAGCCATCACGTGTGGGTTCGACATTCTCCCATATCCTGCCGTAAAATCCGGCGCCAATTACAAGTTTGTTCGCTGGCACGCCCATCCTGATCAAATACTTAATGGCGTTGTCGGTGGATTCCTTTTGATCCGCGTTGCTGTATAGTGGCGTATGATGACCTGTTACAGTAGAGTTACCATTGACGAGATCATACGTCATCATATTGATCCTGTCAACTGCAGGAGTGACCGCTTTCCAATCAACAGCCTCTTCAAGAAATTTCTGAAAGCCGCCTGCCGCAAAGCTGATCTCATATTCTGATCCCAGTGTTTTACGAAGCTCAAGGATCAAGGCCGTGAAATTCTGTTTGTCTTCCGGGCCAAACTTGTGCCCTGGATAGCCTTCAACAACCGGATACTCCCAATCAATATCAATACCGTCAGTCTTAAAAAATTGGTTCAATTGGAGTACAGATTGTGCGAATTCCTTTCTCCCTTTATCCGTTGCGAATACATCTGCGCAGGTTTTGCAACCACCCCATCCACCTAATGAAAGCAGGACTTTTAACGAAGGGTTTCTTTTCTTCAGCGCAACAAGGTTGGTGATGGTCGAAGCTCCATCGCTATTGTCCACCTGCAGCACATTTCCACTTAAGTGACAAAAGCTATAAATGATATGCGTCAGCTTTTCTACAGCAACGCTATCAATAGCATATTGTGGCTTGCCAAAGAAGTACGCAGTGACTGTAAAATTGTTGGGGGGTTGAGCGGCCGCTTCAAGTGCAATTGCAATGAAGAAAATTATAAGCGATGTGGTTAAAGCATTATACTGCTTCATAGTTAGCGACGACGAAGGTTGCTGGATATTTATTTCGCCGTACACAAATACAACCTAAAGATGGTGCATCAAAAATGATTTACGAACAATAGTCAGTGAAAAATTTGAAATTATAGTTGAAATTTAGCGGTTACCAACGTTGACGGTGAAAGCAAGTATCTAAAGCTTATGAACTGAAACTTAATCACAAGTCGTTCATTTATAATACACTACTAATTTTGATATGATCTGGAAGTTTAGGTAAGTCATTTTTTCCCCTGTAAAAGTATTTGGTTCAATTCTGACTGGAGCCTGCAAGGATTGTTTTGGGACTCACACGCACCAATCACGCATAACTCCTGATTGTTTATGTTATTTTTACCATTTAATTCATACTCGCTTGAACTACTTATCTGCAGAACTCGTCTCAAAGACTTATAATGATCGATGGCTATTTAAAGATGTTTCCGTTGGAATATCCCAGGGTGAGAAATTTGCCCTTGTTGGAAATAACGGTGTTGGCAAATCAACTTTGCTTAGGATACTAACGGGAGAGATCCAGCCTGACAATGGAAAGGTGAGTGTCAGATCGGGTATTCGCCTCGGGTTTCTCACACAACAGCCCTCAGTGAGCGGTGACCTGAAAGTAAAGGATGTGTTGTTTAGTGATGAAAACGAGGTGGCTCGTGTAGTAAAGGAATATGAAGCATGCATTCACAACCCTGAGACAAGCCCTGAGAAAATGCAGGCCATCCTGGAACGCATGGAGGAATTGAAAGCGTGGGACTATGAAAATAAAGTCCATGAAGTAATTGAAAGACTTGGTGTTCCCGACATCGAAAAAAGATTCGGTGATCTTTCAGGTGGGCAAAAGAAGCGGATCTTCCTGGCGCAACTGCTTCTGCTTGAGGCGGACCTCATCATTCTGGATGAACCAACCAATCACCTCGACCTGGAGGCTATCGAATGGCTTGAGAATTATCTTTCCGGGCAGAACATAACGTTGATCATGGTTACCCATGATCGCTACTTCCTGGACAATGTAGTTACGGAGATCATCGAACTTGATCGAGGTCAGCTTTTCCGATATAAGGGTAAGTATGCATATTTCCTGGAGAAGAAATCAGAACGTGAGGAGTTATTAAAAATTGAAGTGACTAAAGCTCGCAACCTGTTGAAGAAAGAACTGGAATGGATGCGACGCCAACCAAAGGCGCGAGGCACGAAAGCAAAATATCGCGTGGAAGCTTATTACGAATTGGAGAAAAAAGCATCTCAAGACCTGCGCAAGGACAAACTGGACCTTGACATCAAGGAGGCGAGACAAGGCGGAAAGATCCTGGAGATTGAACATATCTCAAAGAGCTACGGAACGCAGAAGGTGGTTTCAGATTTCTCCTATGTTTTCAAAAAGAAGGATCGCATCGGCGTCGTCGGAAAAAACGGAATTGGTAAGTCAACATTTCTCGACATGCTTGTTGGTAAGTTAAAGCCTGATCGGGGAGAGGTCATGCCAGGGATAACCACACGTTTCGGATATTTTACCCAGGAATCTATAACCCTCAATCCAGCTAACCGACTGATCGAAGAAGTAAAAGAGATTGCTGAATTCATCACCCTGTCAGATGGTTCACAGGTCTCAGCATCAAAGTTCCTTGATACATTTTTATTTCCTCCGGAGAAACAATACAACTTCATCGAGAAGCTTAGTGGCGGTGAAAAGAAAAGACTCCAATTGCTGAAGCTGTTGGTCACCAATCCAAATTTTTTGATCCTTGATGAACCCACAAATGATTTTGATATTGACACACTAAATGTGCTGGAGGATTTCCTGGAAAAATTTACAGGATGTCTGATGCTGGTGTCACATGATAGGTACTTTATGGACCACCTGGTGAACCAACTATTTGATTTTTGAGGGCGACGGAAAGATCAGACTGTTCAATGGAAACTATACCGATTACAGGGACTGGTTGAGCGAACAGGAGTCATCGCCAGCCGGCACAAAAGAAGCTAAAGTAGGAAGAAACGCGGCCGGTGGCATCAGCTGAAAAGAAAAAGCCATCCTTTAAAGAAAAGCAGGAATATGAAAAACTGCAACAGGAGATCAGGGCGCTCGAGGATGAGAAGGAGACTCTAACCGTGCAGATGACCAACGGGTCCGAAGACCATCAACAGCTTCAAAAATGGTCTCAACAGATCGTGCGGCTTTCGAAATTGTCGATGAAAAAACCAGCGATGGATGGAACTGGCTGAGAAAGAATTGTAAAATTCCTGTGCTCCAGCAGGTCGATTCGTGTTTTATTTATAACATTTCTAAACACTCCAATTATTTTATTATCCTGCCATCTAATTTGCTTTATAAATCGATTGAATAGTATAATTTTAGGCAAATTTTATATGGATCATGAATCTCAATATTGACGCTGAAAAGAAGAATACCTTATGATGCCATTGTAGTAGGCACTGGCATTAGTGGGGGATGGGCAGCAAAGGAGCTTACCGAGAAAGGTCTGAAAACATTGGTACTGGAGCGGGGCAGAATGGTTAAGCATCCCGATTATCCCACTGCCACAAAAGATCCATGGGATTTTCCGAACGCAGGCAAACCAACACAAGAAGATTTGAAGCAACAGGGCGTTCAGGCCCGAACCGGATATACGGTACAGCAGGCGACAAAACATTGGTTCGTCAATGATCTGGAAAACCCCTATACAGAAGTAAATCGCTTTGACTGGATGCGTGGTTATCACGTAGGCGGAAGATCGATCACCTGGGGACGGCAGAGCTACAGGCTTAGCGACATGGACTTCGAAGCTAATGTTAAAGATGGCATTGCCGTTGATTGGCCAGTCCGTTACAAAGAATTGTCACCATGGTATGACTATGTTGAAACCTTTATTGGCGTCAGCGGACAAGTTGAAAATCTTCCACAACTGCCAGATGGAAAATTTCTTCCGCCAATGGAATTGAACTGTGTTGAGATTGAATCTAAAAAAATCCGTTAAAGATAAATTTGACCGACTAATTACAATTGGAAGAACGGCGCATGCAACGGCGCCACTTCCACACAGTCCTCAGCGAGGCACCTGTCAATATAGAAATCTCTGCTCCCGCGGATGTCCTTATGGAGGATATTTCAGCAGCGATTCATCTACACTTCCCGCAGCGGAAAAGACCGGAAACATGACGCTTGCGCCCTAACTCCATAGTATACGAACTGATCTATGATGAGAAAAAAGGTAAAGCAACCGGCGTAAAGGTTCTGGATGGTGAAACCGGCGAACAACTTGAATTTTATGCGAAGGTGATTTTCCTGTGCGCTTCCACTTTTGGCTCAACCTTTATCATGCTGAACTCGATTTCCAATCGTTTCCCCAATGGTTTCGGCAATGATAGCGGTGAACTTGGTCACAATATTATGGACCATCATCTTAGTGTTGGAGCGGGTGCCGAGGTGGATGGCTTTGAAGATCAATATTATTTCGGCCGGCGGGCCAATGGCTTTTATATTCCGAGGTATCGAAATGTCGGTAAAGACAAACGCGAATATATTCGCGGATTCGGTTATCAGGGCGGAGCGAGCAGGCAAGGATGGACCAGTCTGGTGAGTGAGCTCAGTCTGGGAGCTGAACTTAAAAGCGCAGTGGCTAAACCAGGCAAATGGACTGTGGGAATGGGTGGATTTGGTGAAATATTGCCTTATCACGAGAACTTTGTCGTCATCAATAAGGAAAAGAAAGACAAACACGGCTTGCCTACTTTGACCTTCGATGCGATCTTACGTGACAATGAATTGAAGATGCGAAAAGATATGGCCAGCGATGCAGCTGAAATGCTTGAAGCGGCAGGATTTAAGAACATCACAACTTTTGATAAAGAGATCGGCGTTGGTCTTGGTATTCATGAGATGGGAACTGCCACGTATGGGTAAGGATCCAAAAACATCTGTGCTGAACAAATGGAATCAGGTTCATGCATGTAAAAATGTATATGTCACCGATGGATCGTTTATGACTTCTGCAGCATGTCACAACCCTTCCTTGGGTTATATGGCTTTCACAGCAAGAGCCGCTGATCATGCCGTCGAGCGAATTGAAGAAGAATAATATTTAAAAGACTTGTAATAACATATTATGGATCGTAGAGAAGCATTAAAACGAACCGCATGGATCATGGGGGGAGTGGTTTCAGCTCCTGCCATCATGGGGGTATTGAAAGGCTGCACGGCAAAACCAACAATTGACTGGAAACCTGTTTTCCTCTCAGAGGATCAGGGTATCCTTGTAAGCCAGATCGCTGAAATCATTATTCCGAAAACCGATACCCCCGGAGCAAAAGATGTAGGTGTTCCTGGATTCATTGACCTTATGCTTAAGGATGTTTATGCGAAAGAAGATCAGGATAGTTTCCTGGCTGGCCTTAAAGCTTTCGATGATGATGCGAAGAAGGAATATGGCGAACCTTTCATCGAACTTGACGCAGATGAGCAGGAAGCTTTTGTGAAGAAAGTACACGATGCTGCCGTAAAAGCAGAGAAGGAAACTAAGCCTGCACCAAAAAGACCATTCATTCTGGTTACGAAAGAGCTGACGATGCTAGGATTCTTTACGTCAGAACCAGGCGCCGAACAGGTGTTGCAGTACCAGGCGGTACCTGGTTCATATAAAGGATGTCTTCCGCTCTCTGAAGCTGGCAACGGAAAAACCTGGGCAACCTGATTAATTACTAATTCTTCTCCGGAGGATTGATCATGATATGTGCGCGATGAGTTCCTGGGTCCATGATCCATGGCATGCCGGGTGCTTCGGGCTTTAACGGTAAGCCGGTACTTTCTGAAGTGGCATAAGGAATGTAAACGACATATCTCAGATTACCGCCTTTGACCTCGCCCGTCGCAGCGTTCACTTCCTCTGCTTTGCGCTAAAAACAAAAAGTGTAGATGGCTGCTTCGGCATGAGAAGTTTTCCTGATTTGACTTCCGCTTCCCTGACATCAAATATTTCCTTAAAGGATTTTCCTTCTTTTTTCAGATCTCGGCCTCTTATCATAAAAGGTTCCAGGTCTTTATGATAACAGGATACATTCAGTCCCGGCTGATTCGGATCATCGCCTAGACACACCATTTCATTACTTCCGGTTCGCAATACGACGATCTCGCCCTTGTCAGAGTATCCATATACCATCGCTTTTTCGCGAAGCCCTTCCGGTGAGGCAAGCACTGCTGTCTTTATCTGAATGTCTTTAGAAGGTACAGTTTGAGCTGCCGCTGCTGTGAGCAGTCCAAAATAAATGAGGAGCATCAACGAGGATCTCATAATTTTCATATTAGCTGAATTATTTGGTGTCAATAAATTTAACGGTTGTCATTCGTCACAACCCATAGCCTGGGGAATATCCAATAGCATAGATTTGGAATATCGTTACCATCCAATACCATAATCTTCGCCATGATTGCTGGAACCTCCCCAAAAACTTCCATGCTTCCAGTCGAAATATATCGCATTGATAGGTCCGGATGTTCGTTCATCAAAAGAAAGTTTATATCCCATTTTGAACAATTCTTTTCTTATCCATTCTGGTGTTGCGGACTGCAATAAGATGGCGCCAGGTTTTGGTTTCCGGTCCTCGTCTCCCAGGGACATGTACATCTGATAGGTGTTGATGTTCGGCGCTTCGGCCGCTTCCTGTACATTCATTCCGAACTCCACGACATTTAAAAAGAATTGCAGGAGATTTTGGTCCTGTGAATCGCCTCCCTGAACGGCAAATGAAAGAAAGGGCTTCCCATCCTTCATCGCCAGCGTTGGCGTAAGCGTAACCCTTGGCTGTTTCCCAGGTGCCACAACATTAAAGGGATTTAGCTTGGGATCTGTGACAAAGCTTTGCATACGCTGACTCATACCAACACCTGTTTTCCCTGCAATGCACGCGGGCAACCATCCACCACTCGGTGTGATGGACACAACCCAGCCTTCTTTGTCAGCAGCCTCAACTGATGTTGTGCCGAGGAGGAATCGTTCGAGATATTTTTCATTCGGTAATGGATTGAAGGGTTTAGTTAACGAAGCCTGACCCCAGACTTTGAGATAGTCGCCATATGGATTCACTTTACCCTCGAATGGATATGGATCACCAGGACCTGCCTTGTCGTCATTGCGATCCTTAAGTATTGATTTCGCGCGCTCCTTTGCATAGTCTTCTGACAACAAGCCTTTCATTGGCTCTTCGGGGGCAACGGCAGGATCGCCATAATAAAAGTCCCGGTCAGCAAAGGCGAGATTCATCGCCTGGTAAACGGTATGAATATATCGCGTGCTGTTATAGCCCATTGCCTTTAGATCGAAATTTTCAAGAATGTTCAGTGCCTGGAGCATCACCGGTCCTTGAGTCCATTGCGACAATTTATATACATCTATACCCTTGTAGTTCACTTTGACTGGTTCTTCCGTTTTCACTTTCCAGGTAGCCAGGTCGTTGGTTGTTATCAGCCCGCCTTGTTCCTGCGCCCCGCGTACAAATTCCTGAGCGATATCACCTTTATAAAACCGGTCCATTGCCGCATAGATTGCTTCCTTGCGACTCTTACCTTTTTTAATTGCTTGTTGCTCGGCTTCAACCATTTTCTTTAGCGTAGCCAGCAGATCGTTCTGCTTGAAAATCTCGCCAGCTTCAGGTGCTTCGCGTTTATCTCCGGCATGAGGCAGAAAAACCGCTTTTGAGTAAGGCCATTGTTTGATCATGTCCTTGTTCCGTTCCATGGCATTTGCAGTCTGAGCTTCAATTGGGTAACCCTCTGCGAGCGTCATGGCAGGTGACAGCACATCTTTCAGACTCATTGTACCATATTCTGCGAGCATTGTACACAATCCACCGGGTGTGCCCGGTGTGACAGCGGCAAGAGGACCGTATTCGGGAGGAAAATTCATTCCTTTACCTTTGAAGAATTCCGGTGTTGCGCCAGTGGGTGCTACTCCCAATGCATTGATGCCGATAACCTTGCCGGTCTTGGGATTATAAATGAGCGCCTGAGTTTCTCCACCCCAGCTGAGAACGTCCCACATCGTGCAAGTAGCGGCGAGCATAGCGCAGGCGGCATCTACGGCATTGCCACCCTTATTAAAAATTGTAGCGCCTGCTGTGGCGGCCAGAGGTTTGCCCGTGATTGCCATCCAGTGCCTGCCATGCAGCACAGGTTTTTGAGTTCCTTCGGGACGGGCATTGAAAGTTTGTGCTACGGCGCCGACGGTAATGCATGTCAAGGCCAGGCAAAGGAGAACGCGATTCATGTTCAGCGTAGGTTTATAAATTAAATATAGCTGGGGATGCGCGATGAAAACACACCGTTGATCAAATTCACTCCGTCCCCCTCCGATGTTTCAACATTCAATTGGCCGGCACAATCTTAGTCCTGAGTTTAGTCCTTAACAAATAGTCCACCGAGATTGTCTCGGTACTAAGGACCAGAATATTGTGCCTGCAAGTATGGAATTGAGGTAATAGGACAGAATTCCGAGGCGTACGCATGTCAACGGATCCTTTTAACAATCTTCGCAAGAATATTCTGCACAAAAACCGGAAACCATTTATCAATCCGTGAGTATTCAAAAAAACCTCTTCCTGTATGGGTATGCTACTTAACTTCCTGACTGTCGCGTGGCGAAGCCTCGTCAAGCAAAAAGTTTACTCTCTCATCAAGATCGTTGGATTCGCAATTGGGATTTCAGCTTGCCTGATCATCGCCTTATTCATAACACAGGAACTTAGCTACGATAATTATTACGCGACAGGTGATCGTATTTTCAGGATCCTTCGCGTCGCCACATTCAGAGATGAAACCTCAGCAGGGGTACACTTTCCAGCGCCATATGCCGACGCTATCAGAGAATCGTATCCTGAGTTCGAAGAAGTAGGTCGCTATTCCATGACGGAATTCTTTGGTGCCGGAAGCAATGAGGTTCGTCGAACAGATCAGTCCGAGTCAACACACGAAGAGGGATTCATATTCATGGACCAGCCCATGCTCAGCATTCTGGAAGTGCAATTTATCTCTGGGAATCCGCGACTCGCGTTGACAGAACCACATACCATGGTGATCACCAAAAGCAAAGCTGAAAAATTCTTTCCTTTTGAAGATCCGCTGGGAAAAGTTTTCATATTGAATAGCGACGAGAACAGGCAGTATAAGATCACCGGTGTAATACAGGATGCACCAGTCACTTCCCATCTTCAATACGATTTTATTCTGACTCTATCCGGAGCAGAATTCTATGAGGGTGAGCAGACCAATTGGCAGAACAGCAACTATCCGACCTATGTTCGCGTCCGCCCTGGTACCGACATATCAGCAGTGGAAGATAAGTTACGTGCTATGGTGAAGACATACTTTCTTCCTTCCGAATTGAATGCTGGTGGAGACCGGGAGGCTGTAAAATGGCTGCAGAGCATGACCTTCAGGCTTCAGTCTATAAATGAGATCTATCTCAATCGCGAAGGCCTGCGAGATGGACTCCATCACGGGGACATTCGATACACCTGGTTGTTTGGTGCCATTGCATCTTTCATTCTTATCATTGCTGTTGTCAATTTTATTAATCTCTCCACTGCAAGATCAGCCAACCGTGCAAAAGAAATTGGCTTACGCAAGGTGGTAGGTTCTTTACGAAATAGCTTAATAAAACAATTTCTCATCGAGTCATTGCTTTTCAGTTTCCTGTCGTTTGGACTAGGCATATTGATCGCGTCGATGTTGTTGCCCTATTTTAGCGTTTTAGTTGCCAAGGATATGTATTTTCCCTGGACAGATTGGAGACTTTTACCAATCACTGCTTGCGGCGCTATAGCAGTGGGGATAGTGGCAGGGATCTACCCGGCGTTATACTTATCGTCATTCAGACCTATTCAGATTCTCAAAGGTAATTTGAGCAGAGGAACACGAAGGTCAGCGATACGAAGCGGGCTTGTTGTTTTTCAGTTCACGGTTTCTATTGTACTCATCTCTGCAACGTTTATCATTGATCAGCAAATGAATTTTGTGCTAAACAGGAAGCTGGGATATGATAAAGAAAAGGTCCTGCTGATCCTTGGTGCACATACGCTCGGCGATCGAATCCACACCTTCAAGAAGGAACTTCAAAGTCTTTCCGAAGTAAAGGACGCCACCATCAGTGGTTACCTTCCTGTTGAAGGCACAAAGCGAAATGGAAATGCTTTCTTCAATGAAGGGAGAAAAGAATTAGATCCTCCTGTTGGTGCACAACGATGGACTGTGGACCCTGACTACATCAAAACGATTGGACTGAGCCTGATCGACGGAAGGGATTTTTCTGAGGATATCCGTTCGGATTCCCTGTCGGTAGTCATTAATAGCTCCATGGCAAAGGCGTTGAACCTTACCCAACCAATAGGAAAGCGGATAACCAATGGATACTATACCTTGACCATTATTGGCGTAGTGGAGGACTTTCATTTTACCACCATGAGGCAGCTAATTGAACCATTGTGTTTAGTGATCGGAGATAGCCGAGAGATAGTCTCGGTAAAGGCAAGTTCCGATGACGCGCAAAAGCTCATCAGTGCAGTTAGCGAAAAGTGGAAGACATTTTCTCCAAATCAACCCATACGCTATACCTTTCTTGATCAAAGTTATGAGCGCATGTACGATGACGTCAAGCGAATTGGTCAGATCTTTAAGAGCTTCGCCTTCCTTGCCGTCGTCATCGCGTGCCTGGGCTTGTTTGCCTTATCTTCTTTTATGGCCGAGCAGCGAAGCAAGGAAATAAGTATTCGCCTTGTCCTCGGTGCATCTGTCAACAGTATCCTTTCATTGTTATCTGCAAATTTTATAAAACTTGTATTGTTGTCGCTGCTCATTGCAACTCCTATCTCACTTTATTTTATGCGAGAATGGCTAAACGAGTTTGCCTATAAAACGAACATCGGTTGGGAAGTCTTTGTACTAACGGCGGTGGTCTCACTGGCTATCGCCATAGTTACGGTGAGTTATCAGTCGTTGCGCGCAGCCACCGCCAATCCAGCAGACAATCTAAAGCAATTATAAATTATGAAGTATGAAGTATAAATTGTTTCTCAATTAAGATTCGGCTACGTCCATTTTGATAGCTTCTAATTCAAGACAATTCATATCTCATAATTTGCCGGGAATTTACGCTAGATGCTAAAAATTTTATATCAGTCGATGCATCATTAATCAGCGCCATCAAAGGGAGTCCTGCATTTTATCATCCAGCTGTTGGGTTAGCGACCTTAATTTTACCGTAGATAAAGATGACCTAAGTTAAACTGCAGACTTGGCGAGTGAGTAGTATACTGAATATGGTGCGCTCAGGTAAAATTCAGGCGCGTTCCAACAGCGCAGCCCACCGGCTGTGGAGCCAGCACATCGTCAAGTGCGTACAAACGGAACGACAGAGCCATGCTTGCGAGTTAGTGCAAAAGTGAATGAAAATGGTGAGGGCTTCAAAAGCCTAAGTAAATCACAAAACTTTCATAATTTAGTATGCGTATAATTCTGTTACATGAACTTCAGAACAATTGCTCCTGCCGCAACTCTTAGCCATTTTGTCAAATACTTTTGGATTCTTGAGAGCTCGGCATCGGGTAGCAGCGAAAAAACTTACGGAGCAATCGTTGATGGTTGCCCCGGAATTATTATGCTCCAATCCGAGAGGGAAGGATTTTGTGACGAGAAGAAGAAAAAGCTTCCGGGAATTTTCCTTTATGGTCAAACGACTGAGCCTGTGCGATTTTCAGCGGCAGGCAATGTAGATGTCCTTGGTGTTTGCTTTCAGCCCCATGCATTGAAATCTGTGTTCGGCATTGATGCCCATGACCTGACGAGTGCGTGTACCGATGTCAATCATTTAACGCCAAGCAAGCAAGGTAAGTTGTCGGAGAGGCTTTTGAATGCTATATCTCCCCATGATCAAATCGGTATTCTATCACGCTATCTTATAGACCGTATTCAAGTGAATAAGACGCCGCCGGATGTGGGGATGAGCCATGCAGTTAGTCAGATCATTCAAAGTGGTGGCAGCATATCCATCCGGGATATTCAGCGAAAGTTGCAGCAGTCAGAGCGAACCCTGGAACGAAAATTTAAGCAAGCGATTGGTATATCTCCTAAATTATTCTCCAGGATCTGTAGATTCCAGCATTCTCTCGATCAAATGCGTAAAAGCAATTATGAAAAGCTATCTGATATTGCCTACGCTCACGAATATGCAGATCAGTCACACTACATCAGGGTCTTTAAAGAATTCACTGGCTTTACACCTTTGGAATTTCAGAAACAAACCACGGAAGTAGTAGAAAATTTTCCGCACATAGCCGGATAAGAGCGTGTCGGATTTGTTCTATTTCACTTCCTGCTCCGTCCATAGTTTTGAATTAAAATTTCAAAATTATGAGCAAAGAATCACGCATTTCAAAAACGAAAATCCTCGTACTGGGCGCGAACGGAAAAACGGGTCTGAGGTTAATACAAAAACTAACGGCACTCGACTGGCCTGTTCAAGGTGTTTCGAGGTCAACGTCACCAAAATTTGATTGGAATGATCCTCCCTCAACCTGGGCACCACTGCTCCATAAGATCGATTCTGTCTACGTTTCATATCAACCTGACCTGGCCGCACTGGGGTCGGTAGAGGCGATCACCAACTTTTGTAAGATCGCTAAACAACAGGGTGTAAAGAAGTTGGTTTTGCTTTCCGGCCGCGGCGAAGAGGAGGCACAGCGCTGCGAAGAGATTGTGATGGATGGCGGATTTGACTGGACAATCATCAGGGCCAGCTGGTTCGCCCAAAATTTCAGTGAAGGAAATTTTCTTGATCCAATTCTTGCTGGTCATGTGGCGCTTCCTGTGGGCGACGTGGGAGAACCCTTCATAGACACCGATGATATTGCAGACATAGCTGTCGCTGCTTTAACAAAAGAAGGACATAACAAAAAACTGTATGAGGTTACTGGGCCAAGGCTGCTTTCGTTCAGGCAGGCAATTGATGAAATCGCTAAAGCAAGCGGCCGGAAAATTCAGTATCAACCGATAGCCATCGAAGAATATAGATCAACCTTGGTTGAATATGGCCTTCCCACCGACATAATCTCTCTGATTTCATATTTACTGACTGAAGTCCTGGATGGTCGTAACGAATCCATCACGCATGGTGTGGAAGAAGCGTTGGGAAGGAAAGCCACTGACTTCTCTGAATATGCGCGGAAGGCGGCGGCGGCAGGTGCGTGGAAGTAAGCAATGTTAATGCCTGGCCGGTAGTCTGAGACAATGGCCGTTTCAGACTCACCACCCGGGATTGTTTCTCAGGAATTTATTGCCTCAAGCGTATTAAGCATATTTACATAATTCTCATGCGAAGGTCTTATGATGCCAAATGACGGATTGTCCATATCCAGAATTGTGCTTATCGTCAGGCTGGTCAGTAAAAAAAAGATCAAAGGCACGAGCAAATGCAGATTCTCATTAAATCCGTTGGCAAATCCAATCAGCAGGCCAATAAGCAATGAGCCCAGGATGAGCAGCGTAAGTACCGTCGCTGGTGTACGCTCCTGATGGCTATACTGGATCCTGTAACCCAAGGAGATAGCAGCATTGATCTTGTCCATAAGAAATCTGAGCTGACTTGCATTGATCATTTGAGATTCACTCATCTGTTTTAGACTGCTGATAAGTCCGGTGTATAGCGAGTCGGTTCTCTTTTCAGTCTTTGCGGGACCGCTGTCGTCGTTATAGTATTTCAACTCCGACAGTAGCGCTTCTTTTACCCAGCTGTTTATCGTAATCCTGACTGAGTCATTGGCAAGGAGACCTTCCCGCTGGATGGATGCAATTGCATCTACATGCTGGTGTACCATGCTTGTTCTTTCACGATAAGAATTGCCGGAAGAGTACAGAGAGAAGGAGAGGAGTAATCCGTAGAAGCCGATGATCGCATTCTCGGTTGAGCTTGGTTTCCACGATATTTTTTTTTCAACATACTGCTTACGGGCAACGAGATACCCGGATGCGATCGATAATATTAGCGCAACGGGGTATAGCGAGATGAACCAAACGGATTCCAGCATGCTGTTCATGAATTCAAATAATGAGGTGGCTAAAAGTAAGAAATCAAAGTGAATAACGTTTTAGAATGTACGCCCGGTCCTCATTTGCCTCCTGCCTGAATCACGATATTGATTAATATCAGATCACCGGTATCATCATATTAATTAAAAACATTAAATTGATCAAACATATGTATAGCTACAATCAAAGATTGACGTACGTCTGTTCCGTGGTACTCTTCGTTGCAGCAGTACATAGCGGGTTAGTCGGCCGGGCGCAGGATTCAAACTCATCCGCTTCGACGGACATCAAAAGTCTGATAGAGGCGCAGAGGTTTATTATTGACGTTCAATCCGTTTCACCCCTTAGGGGCGGTATCCGTCAGCTGTCACCCAGTTACATTTTTTCCGTCACGCCTGACACGGTTTCGACGGAACTTCCTTATTTCGGCCGCGCCTATCAGGCGTCGATAAATCCTTCGGACGCAGGAATAAAATTTACGTCCCTTAGCTATCAATACACTGTCAAAGAGAAGAAGAGAGGCGGTTGGGATATCAACATAAAACCAAAGGATGTTCCCAAAGTCCCTCAAATCAATCTTTCTGTTTCTCCCAATGGCACAACGTCGATTCGGATAACACCTACGGACCGGCAATCGATATCCTATAGTGGGAAGATGAAATCTATCAAATAGCTATTTATTTTCCAGGCGCTTTAATCCCGCGTCAAGGTATTCCCGCCCGAGCCATTTTCCATTTAGCATTACACCTTCCACATTCTTGCTATTCTTAATATTTTGTAACGGATCGCCATTGATCAGCACCAGATCAGCCAATGCACCTTGGGTAATCGTTCCGGCATTAGCGATATTGAGATATTTAGCCACGTTTACAGTTCCTGCTTGCAGCGCTTGATAAGGAGTAAGTCCGGCGAGCACCATGTATTCAAGCTCGTGGTGTGTGGATGATCCAGGAACGTTGAACACCTGTGGTGCATCACATCCAAGTAATAGTCCAACGCCAAATTGCTGACAAGCCTTAATGAGTCGTCTCCTGAGTTTTATGTAGTCCTCAATCTTTTCTCTATTGAATTGAGGATTAGTTGTTAAATTCTTTTTGCTCTCTACCCAATTCGTGATCGTTTCAGATTTCATGAATTTCGTCTCGGGTTCCTTTCTGAAATCTTCTTCTGTGAAAGAAGGGGAGAACCAACGCTCAGCCAACGACTGCGTTGGAACCACCCATACATTTTTTGATTTTAATCCATTCATGAGCTTGGGAATAAGCGTGGTGTCGGCCCTGTCTGCGACAAACATTCCGAACAATCCAGCTTGCTGTTCTACCATTGTTTCAATGCCTGGGACGATTCCCTCGATAAATCCGTCCAGGTGATCTATTGAAGAATATCCCGCATCGATTGCACGCCATACACCAACACCAAATGATACGTGCCCGACGAAGGAAATACCTACTTCTTTAGCGGTAGTCGCGATAGCAGCAAAGTTCTCTTTGGTAAGACCAGGATGAAGCTTCAAGAAATCATACCCTGCAGCTTTCTGATTCCGCACCATGGCAGCACCAGCTTCAGGACTCTTAACACCCATGCCGTTGAATGACGGGCCACAGGTATAGAATCTTGGTCCAAGTACTCTGCCATCTTTGATCATGCTCCGCAGCTCGAGGTGCTTTGGATGGCCGAGCATGCCTCGGATAGTGGTAATGCCGTTGGCGGCGAAAAGAAACAATACATCTTTCATCGGCTCCAGATCGTCAACGGGAGGGACGTGCGCGTGCATTTCAGCCAACCCAGGGATAAGATACTTGCCTGTCCCATCGATCACATGAGCTTGCTTGGAATGTTTTGGGTCGCGTCCCACAGCTGTGATCTTCCCATTCCTGACAACAACAGTTTGGCCGGACAAGACGACTTCTTTATCCATTGGTATTACGTTGACATTGCGTATGACAATCTCCCGGTCATTTGAATCGATAGGGGCTTGTCCAAAGCACGAGATAAAGAGCGTAGCAGCGATGAATGTCAGTAATGTTTTCATAGAGGTTAAGAGTGGAAGAGGTATAATAGGCCAATAGATCAAAATGATTTTTTAATTTTGCATATTCATCAGATCGATCATCAGATTAAATCCGTCGATGGAATTTGCATTGCTTACCTTCAAGGGCTTGACAATGTAACCCGCCACTCCAAGCTTACGGACAGCTGATTTGTCCTCCAGCTCATCTGACGTTGTAAGCACAAATACCTTGATGCTTTTCCATTCATCCCGTCCACGTACAAATTGCAGGAATTCCACGCCATTCATTCGAGGCATGTTCAAGTCAAGGAGCAAAATATCAGGCTTGCCATTGAAGATCGCATGATCAGTCTGTTCAAGGAGTTGAATGCCTTCTTCGCCGTTCTTGGCGATCTTCATCCTGTAAATTATTCCCATGCGGTCAAGCGTTCGCTGTAGATCCATCGCATCGAGGCTGTCGTCTTCTACAAGGAGTATGTTAATGACTTTATTCATGGACAGTTATTATTTTGGCCATATAAAGGCAAAAGTAGACCCTTTATCTGGCTCTGAGTGAAGCTCAATAGTAAGTTTTCGATCTGTCAGTATCTTTTTTACGATGGCAAGACCAACACCTGTGCTTTCGAATGAATCTCTTTCCTTAAGGGTCTGAAAGATCACAAAGATCTTATCGTGGTAATGGCGCGCTATACCAGGTCCATTATCCTCAACAAAGAATTTATAGACGTCACCTAGGTCTTTATGGTACACTTTGACAACACCATGCTCGCTTGTGTGATGCTTGTAGGCATTGCCAATAAGATTGCTAAAGACCTGGAAGAGCGGGAGGCGCTCTGTGTAAAGGATTGGAAGGTTACCCTGGACCTCCAGGATTATTCCTGATCTAACAGGGAGGTAACCTTTTATTTCTTCGAGGAGATCGCTGAGATTAACCGTTTCTTTGGGCTGGACCTCCTTTCCCACTCTGGAATAGGACAGGATACCATTCAGCAAGTTCTCAGCCCTGACAACGCGTCCTTTTATCAAAAAAATGTATTCCTTTACTTCTGACGGAAGATCCAGGCTGTGATCTTCCTCGATCCACGATACTACATTGTCGATGCCCCGCAATGGACCTTTCAGATCATGGGAAACAATGTGCGCGAACTGATTAAGTTCATCATTCTTCTGTCGCAACAACGAAATATTTTCCGCCAGCATCCTGGCCATGTTATTGAGTGACCGGGTAAGCCTGCTCACCTCGTCTTTACCATGATCGTTTATCTGGACACTGTAGTTGCCTGCCGCGATCGCATCCGCCATATCGATCATCTTCAACACGCCGGCGGAAATATGATTGGCCAAAAAAGTTGCAACCACAATGCCGAAAATGATGGACAGGCCAGTAAGATAAAAGGAGATGCTCCGGGTTTGTTCTACGGAGGCAGTGAGAATGTTTTTCTGTGTTTCCCGGAAGGCGTATACGTTATTTGTAAACTCCCTGAATTTCCGCTGAAGATCCTGCTGAATCTGCTCTTCAACTTTTTCATATCGTTTTTTTCGATACATGTTCGAGAAGCTTATGGCGCTGCTGTCAGACAATGCAGATCGCTCCTTTGCACTAACAAGTGGCACAGCAAAGTCATTGATCCATTGCTCATGGAGACGCTCGATGTCTGATAGCAAATCCTTTTGCCGGGTGTCACCCGCGACCAAACCTGACAGTTCTAGCAATATATCATTGTTCTCAACTACCGCAGAATCGTATGACTGGATGAATGACGTTTCGGTGGTAAGTAAATAGCCTCTTAATCCACTGACCATGCTTAATATATTCCTCTGAAATCTGTTACTATGCCGGATTATCGTTGACGTCACGGCGAACTTCTCAGAGTTCTCATTGATGCGATCAGATTGCCTGTAATTTATGTATGTGGTTATCGAAAAAAGAATGAGTATAAGAAAGAACCCGGATAGAATTAAAACTGAGATCTTCATCGCTGATACATTTTAATAGCATTAAGTGTCTCTAGCCCAAAGGTTGCAAAATTTTTCCTTACTCCAGTTGAGGCTTTCCGCTACACAACGGGCAAGATTTTCTCATGTGTGTAATATCCGCAACGCCAGGTTGGATAACAGGGATTTTATGCAAACGATATCAGAAATTCAATGATTTTTACATATTTGGCCGCGGTAACGTGTAGCCGGAGCGTAAGTATTGGCTTAACGCTGCAAATCGTTCGTAAAATTGGTATTTCACGCTCAGAATAGGTCAAGTGATGGTTCATAACGCCTGATTTTGTTGGTTGGGGGTGGCTTAATTCTTGACAACGATGTTCTGAATTTAACCCCGAATTGAATGGTCAGTATCGTCCTTGTCACGTATAAACGAGTAAAGCGGCTTCGCCTCGCCATTTTAGATATTCTCAATCAGTCTTTTCAAGATTTCGAATTGATCATCTGTGACGATTGTTCACCCGATGATACACAACAGCTCTGCGAAGCTTTTGCGGCAAGAGATAAACGCATTCGTTACTATCGGCAGACTAATAATGTGCAAATGCCAGCCAACCTCAATTTTGGGCTTAGCCAGGCAAAACATGAGTACGTGGCAATACTCCATGGGGGCGATCGCTTCAGATATGATCTGATCGAGCAGTGGTACAACGCTATGCGGGCAAACGAATCAGTTGGATTCGTTTTCAATTCGATTGGAGAAACTGACGAACTTGACAGAATTGAAAAGTCATACCATGAATTCAATGAGGGAGTAATTAAAAAAGAAGATCTGCTCCAGGGAACGTTCTTCAGGCGTCGCCACTTCGATTCGCCAGTCTGGGGAGAGGCTATGGTTAAAAAGTCAGTTGTCCAGGAGTATGGTTTACTGCAGTCAAAGTATGGCTTCTATGCAGATGTCGACCTCTGGATGGGGATCCTTCAGACACACGATGCATACTATTGCGCTGACACATTATTCACCGGACCTTCAAAAGATGTACAGCCGCATCTTTTCACGACGGATCTTATCAAAGTGTATCTGTACATGTTCGACATGCATTGGACGCATCGGAAGAAAGCCTTTGGACGTCTTCCCTTAAAGTTCATGCAGGAAATGGTAAGGTTTTACGTTTACGCGTTTTTTCACCTTACTTATAATTTGATCCTGCTGCAGAAAAACTTTCCTGTTGCACGCTTCATGGAAGCGCCCGATAAGCTCAAGAAACATCCGATACTGTTACTTCCCTGGGTTGCGACGGCACTGATGTATCCGGTGTTAAAACCGATGTTGGTATTATTTGAGTGGAGCAAAGGGCCCATCTCGGTCATTAGGGAAGCCCCAAAACGTACACTCAGATACATTCTGGCGGGCAAAGCTTCGGTCTTCTTTTGGGGAATCGACCCGGCAAGCGCCTTAATAGCCGAAAATATGGTGACAGGGCTCTAAGAGACGCTGCTACCCGGAGTTTTTAACAGCCGGTGGCAGCTTGTCAAGGATATAGCGAAGGTGATATACCGTCATGGCATCCTTTATCCTGGGTAAAGCCTTCTCTATCCGCATTCTGATTTCAATAAGCTTGTTCTTTGTGATCGGACCAACGTCACGCGTATCCCATCCTGATTTCGTTGTGGAAAGCTCCATGAGTCTTTCAACGTAATACCGCTGCAAATTCCTCCGGTATATATTGATGGTAGTATATTCATTCAGTTCCGTCCACATCAGGTTGTCGAGGTCATCCATATACTCAACCAACCTGTATGCTTTGATCCCATACATAGCTTCCGCTTCTGAAAGGCGATTGAGTTTGCTGTTGCTAAGAATGACATTCAAGACCATGCGTTGTGCATCATTCACGATTTGTTCCGGAGATTGTCCGGTACGTGCGAGCAGGGCGGTATCCAGTAGCCAGGTAGGGGTCCGGAAAATGTTTCTCCCGAGAAAGTTGAGGGCCTCCCGCTGTAAGGTGGCCGGAACAGCCGAAAATACGCCACCGATCTGTTCAGCTGATTTTGTCGTTTCATAGGTTCCACCAATATACGTCGCTACGTGACCCAGGTAATGGTTGTACTGACTAAGCAGACCCGAATAAACCTGCCTCAAATTCCGGTAACCCTCATTAGGCTCATACGTCCATTGTACAAGCCTTGGAACGATACGCTGCAGATTCTTAATACCATACTCACCAGCCTTCATTGCATTATCGCCGAGGTCCTCCGTTTGAATTCTGGGATCTTCACTAGAGTATTCCGAGCCAAACCAATTTCTCCTGTCTTTTGATTTCTCCATGATCCATCCATTGAGGAATGGGATTTCATTTACCTCAGATGTGATCTCAGGGAGAAGCCTGTAGCCGTATTGGATCGCCCATTGGTCATACTCGCCGATCCGGGATATCAGACCACGTTCTGAAACACTGTCTTCAGGTTGGGCCACATAGTTGAATCTCGAATAATCCATGATCGATGGTGTGTGGCCATGAAGTTCAAGCCATTCACGGTCTCTGAGCTTTTCAACGGGCACACTGGCGCTGCTTCCAAAATTGTGAGTCAGGCCCAGGGAGTGGCCCACCTCGTGAGCACAGACGGCACGGATAAGCTGGCCCATGAGCGCATCGTCAAATTTCATCTTTCTTGCGCGAGGATCGGTCATTCCACACTGGATCATGTACCAGTCGTGCAATGTTGACATCAGGTTATGATACCAGTTGATATGGCTTTCAAGTATTTCACCACTGCGTGGGTCCGTGATGATAGGACCTGCCGCATTCGCGATTGAAGAGGGCTTGTAAACGATGGCAGAATGGCGAGCGTCCTGTAGTGACCAATCTGGATCGTCATCCGGGCTAGGCGCCTCTTTAGCGATGATGGCATTTTTGAACCCGGCCTTTTCGAAGGCTGCCTGCCAGTCCATTACGCCCTCTTTCAGGTATGGCACCCATTTCTTTGGTGTGGTCGGATCGATGTAATATACGATCGGACGCATTGGCTCAACGAGTTCGCCAGCCTTATACTTTTCAACATCTTCCGGACGAGGTTCTAACCTCCAGCGCTTAATGTAGTTAACGATTTTAACACCCTGAGGATTAGCATCATAATCGGTATAACGTTCAGTAAAATATCCTACTCTGCGATCTGCAAAACGCTTGCGCATGGGCTTCTTGGGAAGAAGAACAAGCGACGTATTAAGCTCCAGTGTAAAGTTGTTGTCGCTGGATGTCTGCACGTATGTTTTAATGGTTCGTATCTCAAGATTGAGTGGATAAGAGCTGATATCTTTAATGTAGGACATGTTTGATTGGATACTTCCAACCTGCATCGTCTTTCGCGTGGAAGCATTGAAAAACAGGATATCATTGTCACCATTCACATAGTCCGTTACATCGATAACACTCCCTAAACCATTCGGAGAATACGCACCAATACCGAACGCAGCAACAAGTGGCTGAAGGTTGGAACGGACGACGGAATTATACATTGAATTGGTCGAGTCGCCGGGCTGCTCTTCATATGTGATCCTGCGGAGGAATAACTTGTGATCGGGGCCTTTTTCGAAACGAATGATGGTATTTCCCACCTGATCACCGGAATACCCCGAGTACTCGGGGCGAATTCCTGCAGCGCCTTGCGCAATTCGGGTAACGATCAGGATGTCTCGACCTAAAAGTGTATCAGGTATCTCAAAATAGTATTTATCAGCAACTCTATGGACTGTGAAAATCCCCGCACGTGTGATCGCATTCGGCTTGATAAGCTTGCTATAATTGCTCGGGGCGGAAAGCTGCATATTACCCGCAGGTACAGACGCAGGGGTTTCCAGGATTGTTGTATCAATAGGAGCAACCAACACAGTATTCACTGGCGGAATCAGCGGGTCAGAACGCTTCACGGTGTCGCGGTTCTGAGCTGATAACGTCAATACTTGAAACGCGATTGAAAACAATAAAAAAATAGACCTCATAGTGTTCTTTAAGAGGATAAAGCTTGGTTTCAATTGCTACCAACGATGATAGCAACCCTATCGTATAATAGAACCTCAATTGATGGCGAAGGGTTCCTGTTCATAGGGAAGCCCCTAAACAGTGACATCGCCTCCTTCAAAACCTCAAATTTACGGATTCCAAATGACTTACCGCTGAAATCAACTTACTGGATGGCCCTAAAAAGGGTGTTACGGATGTGGCGCCCGGTGGATGGTTGTCAACGACGATAGATGGCACGAAATAATTACGAATTATGAATTATAAATTATGAATGGCCACGATTAGGAGTTCCCAAATCGGCAACAGAGTAGATTATGAATTTGCCCTCTTGACGTAGCAGATATCGCCAATCAGGCATGGTCAAAAACCAATTCATAATCCATAATTTATAATTCATAATTGCTTAGATGTAGCTCAGCCACCAGTGCGAATGCGTTCGCTTATACTGGTCATATCGCCGGCAAAGCGGATAAAGGAATAACACGACAGAGATCCATACAACATATACAATAGCCAGGCTATAACCGTATCCAGCAGGGATACCACCAAAGGTCTTCGGGAAATGAAAATCCATCTGTCCTAACGATTGCCCCGTGGAAATCAGATATAGGACTACAGAAACAGTGTGTATTAGATAAAAGTGGAATACATAATAAAATAGTGGTACTCGACCGAACACAACAAATGGATTACTAACCGTTGGTCTCGTTTTGTCCAGCACGGACAACAATAGCAACACAGGGCCAATCGTCATAAGGGTGTACATAAGAGACGGTGGATACTTTGTCGTATTGATAATACTCAGTATGGTAAAGGTTACGTTTCTCTGCACAGTCCACGGCGATATGTCCCCATAAAGATTGGCCAGGCGAAGTACAATGAATAGTGTTATGGCGAGAAGTCCGGCGCGCAATAATAAGATACGTCGTCTCTCTGAGTTGAAGTCTTTTGAATACCACTGACCGAGGCAAAATCCCAGGATCATAATTCCCAGCCACGGTAGAAATGGATATGGAATCATGAGGTTATGACCAGGGGCTATTGCCGGGAATCCTCCCTGATGGATCAATGAGAATGGAATGTAAAATGGATTACCATCTTCAACTCGCACGAGATGAAGCAGATCATGGCCAAATGTTATTAAGAAACCGGTGATAAGAACGGCTTTAAAAGGAAGGTGTATCAGTGCGGCAAGAAATACCATGGAAATACCTATCGCCCAAATGACCTGGAACAGCAGAACATCATAATACAGATTAAAGAATATACCGAAACGTATGACAGTGAACTCAAGAAATACCAACCATAACCCGCGGGACAAGAGAAAAATTGAAAGTTCTTTGTTTGTCCTCCTTTGTTGTCCCATGCTGATCGAGACGCCTGAAAGAAACACAAATGTCGGGGCACAGTAATGTGTTATCCACCTTGTTAAAAATAACAGCGGACTTGTTTTCGCAAGATCCGTCGGATCAAACAAGTTTGCGTTAACGTGAAAAAAATCTCGCGTGTGATCGAGCGCCATGACCACCATGACAAGGCCTCGAACAATATCTATTGAAGCGATGCGCTGCTTAGTGATGATTTCTTCAGGCATTTTTGTTGAGAGATTGAAACACCTATTACATTGATTGGAAACACCAGGTTCGGAATCAAATGAAACAATTTAAGAGAATACAACGAGGCGTTTTTTGTACGGGGCCAGCGCCAGGGTACCCATCCAAGCTGCTTACTTGACAGCAACAAATTTCAGGCAAACAGGAGCTCCAATTGAGATCTTTTCGCCTGTCGGACTTAGTGACCCGGTTTTCTGATCGCGTCTGAAGATTACGATCTCATCACTGTTTTGATTCCCCACTAGCAAAAAGTTGCCTGTTGGATCTATTGCAAAATTGCGTGGCGTCTTCCCAAGAGTTGACTGGCGGCCTGCATAGGTCATCAATCCCGTCTTATCAATGCCGAAAATCACAATCTCATTGATGTCGCCTCGTAGTGATCCATAAAGAAATTTTCCGTCCGGCGAAACCTGAATATCCGCAGCATCAATCTTTCCGGTATTGCCTGCGGCTGGCAATACAACAGATTGTTTAGCCGTCAGTTTTCCCTCTGCAAAATCAAATGCCGTGATCACCCCTGTCATTTCCTGAATCAGGTATGCTGTTTTGCCTGTTGGGTCCAGCGTGATGTGTCTTGGTCCGTTTCCAGCATCAACCTGGGCGTAGGGTGTTGGAGCAGAACTTAGTGGTTTAGTAGTAGATGCACTGGTCTTGTAAATATTCACCTTATCAGTCCCAAGGTCCGGGACAAATAAATAACGATCATCCTTAGAAAGAACGGTAGCATGCACATGAGATTTGTCCTGGTTGCTTTTAACACTCTTGCCCTCATGCTTTATTGTTTGGACTTCGCTTCCAAGCGATCCATCATGCTTAACGGGTATAGCTGACAAACTTCCTCCGCCATAATTTCCGGTATAAACGAATTTCCTTTTCCCATCAACCGAAACGTAGCATGGTCCATTACCGCCAGAGGTTACGCTGTTCAAGAAAACCAGTTTGCCACTTTGCGGATCAAATGAATATGCATTGACAGTACCTTCGCTGGTCTCACTTACCGCGTAAACAAATTTTCTGTCTTTGCTTACTGCCAGGTAGGAGGGATTCTTAATCCCTTTTAATTCGGATTTTGGAGCAAATGCTCCCGTTTCAGGGTTAAAGGTGTATACATAAATGCCTTCGCTTTTTCCCGGCTGTGTGTAAGTCCCGATCAGCAAGTTGTAAAGCTTTTCTTTTTGCTGGCCTTCAACAGAAGATAATATGCCTAATGACATGATCAGTAAAAGTGCAGTTTTCATAGTTAGTTTAGGATCTTATTTGATGACGAGGTACAAATTTATTCGAATTTTATCGCGTGAAATGCTTCGAGCTCATGGAACGATGTTTTGATTGAGGGTGTCCACGACCATTTTATCATTTTTCCAGAATCATAATCCAGTCTGCAGAAATTGGCATTCCATTGATCTCCGCTGACGGGGGGTACCTTTGGCAAGAGTCCCATCCCGCTATAGGGAAAAAAGATCTCGGCCGTCCATGAATCAATGCTACCGCCTATTTCCTGGGTACCTCCGTTTACTTTCACCATTTTCTTCACACCACTCCGTCTGGGTATCCAGCTATTATAACCAAGCCCTGGCTTACTCGCTATTGCAAGGATCAGCTCTCTTCCCAGTGCGTTGACTTCATATTCATAGTAAACTCTTACGGCTTTATCGGGATGAAAAAAGACTTCAAAGACATCACCATTGAATATGTTATCCGAATCCTTGTAGTCACTTGTTGTTATCTTTTTATCTGCACCTTCAAAAAGCACATAGATACCGGTGCCCGAATACAATAGTTTAAATCTTGTTGCATAAGGCTGTTGGGTACTATCGAGCAGTGTGAGCTTATTCCACGCAACGGATGCCCAAGCTGGATCAGATCCTGCCGATGTTATAGCAAAGTCATTGCATCTCTTCACCAGAAGGACTTTCTTCACATCACTACCTGTCGTTGTAATTTGTGCACTGACTTTAAACTGAATGGAAAGAATTACCGCATAAGTGATAAGTATTAGTGGGCGGTTATTCTTAAGCAAAAATTGCAAGATCATCAGGGGAGCTTCAGATCATAAATATAGAATTAAGTAAGGACTTTTTAAATCCATTGAAACACGAAGGGCACGAAGGTTGGGAGAATCACACAGAGACATTCTTTAGCTCGTATTTGTACGGAAAGTTTGGATCTGCTTCTTAAGTTAGTTGCATCATCAATGCCTACATTCACAGTGAGTAAGTATTAGACGAAATGATTTATAAGGATCTTACCAATAAAATAATTGGTGCTGCAATTAAGATCCACGAGAAACTTGGCCGAGTTACTTGAATCAACATATAGGGAATGTTTGTGGTAATAAATTTTATGTGAGAATGCTAAAGGGCGGCTTGAAGCGGATAGTCAATTGAAAAAAATAGCAACGTGGTCTCCGCGATCTCTTAAGCTCAGTCGCTCTTCGTGTTTAAATGGATTTAAAAAGCACACCAATACTCAACAAAGAACTGATTACCCTGTTCCCTTGATCGTGATGATTGCCTCTGGGCAACGGGAAATAAAAAAACCACCACGATTGTATCAGGATGGCTTTTCAATATCTATTGGATAAGTATTAGCGACTTGCTTCTCTCTTGCTTACGCGGCTTGTTGCTTCATCTATGCTTGGCAAATATTTATCATCTGCTGAATTTGCAACTCCTCCGAGTAATTCAAGTTCCATTAAAGTTAATGAGATGTCATTCGCTTCCTCAGAATTATTCACGCCAGTTACTATAAACCCGATCACCTCGTCATTGTTGTAAGAAGGCGTATACTGGAGGTTAGGGTGGTTTACGTAAGCATCGTGCAATTTTGCGGAAAGTGTTGCGATGGAACTCTCAACCTGGGTGTAATCATCTGCCGAACTGATAGCATAGTTAGTGATATCGTGGTTTGAAAGAAGAACCGAGGCTGTTGGGAACAATTGCGCATTGGATTGGCTGGTGATCAACATGGATGCTCCAACCAGAATTGCCGATAAAATGCTTGTGTGTATATTTTTCATGGGTGTTTTAATCGTTTTGATTTCTCTAATTGAAAAATGCGTGCCAGGCCTGTGAAATTTGGGTTGAAAAGGAATGGAGTCCGTTTTTGCTAACAGTTGTGTGGACACTTTTCCCGCAAGAGTGGATTATTCGCTACACCCTTTAAAACGACTTATTTGAGGTTAATGCGTGCAATTACGGGGTTAAACGGAAGGTACAACATGACGGTTGTCACCAACTATAAAGACTTTTTTCCTCGTTGCGAGGACTGGGTTTTCGTAGGCAAGGCAGGCGTTTTGTTGAGAAAGGCTATTGATTTTTCCCAAATTGGTTCACGAAAATCCCGCCTTTGGAGTCGGCGGTCGAATGAACAGAAAAGATCGATGAATGGAAATTGCCTCGTAAAACAATTTCTACCGCTTTAAAGCAGATGTTTTGACCAATTAATACCTTGTAGCGATACATTCTTAATGGAAAAGACCACAGTTACCCAACCGCTGCTCATACTCGTCGCGGGGCCTTACCGCTCAGGCACAAACGACGACCCATTACTGATTGAGCAAAACGTGATATTTATGAATGAAATAGCGCTGAAGATCTATGAAATGGGGCACCTGCCGGTGTTAGGTGAATGGTTTGCCTTGCCATTGATCAAAACCGCGGGTTCAAAAAAGATCGGCGACGAAGTATTCAATAGCTTGTTCAATCCCGTTGCTGTGCAGCTTATAGATTTCTGTAGTGCCGTGCTACGCGTGGGCGGTCCATCCGTTGGGGCCGACGAGATGATCAGGATAGGCCTCGCGCAGCAAAAGCTTATATTTCATGACATCACTGAAATTCCGTCTTTGTTCTCCGACTATAACCTATGATATTATGATTCACACACGCCGTGTTTGCCTTACCATCAGCAGCTTAGTGGCTTTTCTAATGCTGCTGACCGCCTGCAAGAAATCCCCTTCAACAGAATCGACCGTGGAACAAGCCACCACCGTCAAGCAATTGTTCAATGGTAACGACCTTACAGGGTGGCATGCAGATGTTCCGGATATGGACAAGGATTCGACCCTGAAGACTCCCTTTATAGTACGGAACAATCTTCTGGTTAGTCTCGGTACTCCTGGAGGCCATTTGATCACGGATGAGGTGTATCGCAATTACAATCTTCTGGTGGAGTATCGTTTTGCTGGCACGCCAGGTAATTGTGGCGCACTTGTTCACGCCTCAACGCCCAGGGCACTCTACAGTATGTTTCCCAAGTCAATTGAGGTTCAGATGATGCATGAAAATGCCGGGGACTTCTGGTGCATCGTAGAAGATATTACGGTACCGGAAATGGAGAAGCGGCGTGGCCCAAAAGAATCATGGGGTATTACGGAAGGCAAAGAACGCCGCGTCAAGAATCTGACGGACGGCTCTGAAAAACCTCTCGGAGAATGGAATACAATGTCAATTACCTGTTTTGGAGATTCTGTGAAAGTAGTGCTCAATGGTGATCTGGTCAATTTGGGATTTGATTGCACAGCCAGCCAAGGTCAGATTGCACTTCAGGCAGAGGGATCAGAGGTCGAGTTCCGGAAAGTTGAACTGACACCGGTGTCAGAACTCAAATGATCGTGCAACTGCAGTTGCTGCTTCTATGTCGCGGTCTTCAAAATAACAAATACTTGACGAGGAGGTAGTTGGCATTTCGTGAAACTTCCTGATTCCTTACAGATATTTCACAATACTTCTAACTTTGTGCCCACAAAATCGACCCTATGCTTTTGGATTTTGAGAAGCCCATCGCTGAATTGGAAGCGAAACTCGTTGACATGAATCAATTGGCCAGTGACAGTGATAAAGAGGTGCAGGCCGCTGTTAAGGCTCTTGAGAAGAAGATCCTGGATCTTAAAAAAGAGACCTTTGAAAACCTCACTGGCTGGCAGCGCGTACAGCTTTCCCGTCATCCCGACCGTCCTTATACACTGGATTATATCTATGAGATCACTTCGGACTTTATCGAGATCCACGGAGACCGTACTGTAGGAGATGACAAAGCCATGATCGGCGGGTTCGGAACGATTGAAGGACAAACGTTTATGCTCATTGGTCAACAAAAAGGCCGCAACACAAAGCAACGTCAGATGCGAAATTTTGGGATGGCAAATCCCGAAGGGTATAGAAAGTCTTTGCGGCTGATGAAGATGGCAGAGAAGTTCAATAAACCCATCATAACGTTTATTGATACTCCCGGCGCTTTTCCAGGTCTTGAGGCGGAGGAACGTGGTCAGGGAGAAGCTATTGCGCGTAATCTTAAAGAGATGTTCATGCTTAAGGTGCCTGTCATCTGCATTGTCATTGGAGAAGGAGCGTCTGGCGGTGCACTCGGCATAGCCATCGGTGACCGCGTGATGATGCTGGAGAACACATGGTATTCTGTGATTAGCCCGGAGTCTTGTTCTTCAATTCTCTGGCGGAGCTGGGACTTCAAAGAACAGGCCGCCGAAGTATTAAAGCTGACAGCCAAGGATATGCTTTCCAATAAACTTATCGATGGTATTGTTAAGGAGCCTCTTGGTGGCGCGCACGTAGACGTCAAATGGATGGCCAGCGAAGTTAAGAAAGTCATTCTCGAGCACACTGCAATACTTCAGAAAATGAAACCCGAAAAGCGAATTGAACAGCGCATAGAGAAGTTCTCCGCCATGGGTGTAGTGAAGGAGTAACCATTACTGCGTGGCTTACCAAGCGCTATATTTTCTCATCTCTTGCTTCGTTTTTTTGAGTCTTTGTGTATTTTCCTCAGGACTAAGTACTAAGGACTATACTATAGCCATACATTCGTCAAATGAATCTGCATGTCATAGATACGGGCTTCTTCAAACTGGATGGTGGTGCAATGTTTGGAGTTGTCCCCAAGTCTATATGGCAAAAGTCCAATGCGCCTGATGAACGCAACCTCTGTAACTGGGCTATGCGCTGTTTGCTTATTGAAGACGGTGATCGCTTAATTCTTATCGACAATGGGATCGGTGAGAAACAAGACGCTAAATTCCTGAGTCATTATTATCTTAATGGAGATGCAAACCTTCGGCGATCACTACACGATTTGAGCTTTGCCGAAGATGACGTCACGGATATGTTCCTCACGCATTTACATTTTGATCATTGTGGCGGTGGGGTCAAAAAAACTGATGGCAGTTTTCAGCTGACCTTCGGCAATGCTACTTATTGGTCGAACCCGGATCATTGGAAGTGGGCAACACAGCCAAATGCCAGAGAAAAAGCGAGCTTCCTTTCAGAGAACATCTTACCTATGAAAGAGAGCGGCCAGCTCCGTTTCATTGAAGGGGAGACATCGCCATTTCCGGGGATTGATATCCTGTTGGTTTCAGGTCATACCGACAAGATGATGATCCCGCGCATCAGATATAAGGACAGGACGATCTGCTTTATGGCGGACCTGTTGCCATCCGTGGGACATATTCCCTTGCCATATATTATGGGATATGACACCAGGCCGCTGCTAACGATGGAAGAGAAGGGGAGATTCCTGAATGAAGCCGCGGATCAGCATTATATTCTCTTCTTTGAGCATGATCCTGTTCACGAATGCTGTACAGTAAAGCACACCGAGAAAGGTGTGAGGCTGGATGAAACTTTCAGGCTAAAGGATTTACTTTAAATTTATTGTGATTGAAATCGAACTCTCTGATATCCCGTCAAGATAGAAATGAACACCTTGAAACAATTGCTGAACGATGAAGGTAACAGGACTTGTTCTTTCAGGTGGCGGTGCGAGAGGAATCGCTCATCTTGGTATAATTAAAGCGCTCGAAGAATGGGGGGTCAAATTTCAATGCATCTCTGGAACGAGCGTAGGGGCAATAATAGGCGCCCTCTATGCTAACGGGATCTCTGCTGATGACATCCTCCAGATCATTCAGCAGACACGCATTCTAAGGTCTATGCGTCCAGCCTGGACGTTAAGCGGGCTATTGCGACTTGACAGCATACGCTTTGTCTTAGAGAAGTATCTGCCACAAAACAGTTTTTCCGCCCTGCAATTGAAGCTTACAGTCGTCGCGACCGACCTTCAGGCGGGAAAAGCGGTCTATTTTTCAGAGGGTGAACTCATACCTGCATTGCTTGCTTCCTGCTGCGTCCCGGGAATGTTCAATCCCGTTGAGCTCAACGGACGCCCTTATGTAGATGGCGGGATCATTGATAACCTTCCCGCAGCGCCCTTAAGAAAGGAGTGCGATCTTCTTATCGGCCTTCATTGTAATCCTGTTATTGAACTGGTGCCCGTACGATCATTCAGGACCGTGATTGAACGGACACTGCTGTTGGCTATTAACGGCAATTCCGTAAACAGCAGGTCGCTGTGTGATATTCTGATCGAGCCTCCGGAACTCGGAAAAATCAGTACGTTTGAAGTGGCAAGGGCTAAGGAGTTGGTTGATATCGGTTACCGGTTCACTAAATCCAACTTCAAACCGGGCGATTTCATGTGAGCATATGAACACGAACGAATTCAGGAATCTCATCCTTCAGGGCATACCCGAACAGCTGCCACCTCCGCCGGCATATGACCGGTTAGTAAGCCATGCACCTGTGAGGAAGAACAGCCTGAAGGACGAAGAAAAAAGACTGGCTGTACGAAATGCGCTTCGCTACTTCCATCCACGGCATCACGAGGTGCTGGCTAAAGAATTTTATCAGGAGTTACTCGAATTCGGACGGATCTACATGCATCGCTTCAGGCCCTCGTATGAAATGTACGCACGGCCAATATTGGATTATCCACATCAATCTCTTCAGGCTGCGGCGATCATGCTCATGATACAGAACAATCTCGATCCAAGAGTTGCTCAGCATCCGCATGAGCTTATTACTTACGGGGGGAACGGATCCGTGTTCCAGAATTGGGCGCAATATCTACTGACAATGCAATATCTGGCGACGATCAGAAACGACCAGACGCTTCATATGTATTCAGGCCACCCCATGGGAGTGTTCCCTTCTTCGACGGAAGCTCCGCGCGTGGTGGTTAGCAATGGGATGATGATACCCAATTACTCCTCACACGATGACTGGGAAAAATTCAATGCGTTGGGCGTTACACAGTATGGACAAATGACCGCGGGATCTTATATGTACATAGGGCCTCAGGGCATTGTGCATGGCACGACGATCACGATACTGAATGCGGGAAGAAAGATAAGCAATGGGAGAGGAGATCTTGGCGGGAAGCTATTTGTCACGTCAGGGCTAGGCGGCATGAGCGGGGCGCAGCCGAAAGCTGCTAACATCGCCGGCTGCATTTCCGTGATCGCCGAAGTGAACCAGCTGGCAATTGGTAAGAGACAATCGCAGGGATGGGTCGATGAAGTTGTTTCTGATCTTGACAAACTGGTAGCGCGCGTAAAAAAAGCAAAGCGTGAAACGGAGATCGTATCGATAGCATATCATGGAAATATTGTAGATGTATGGGAAAAGTTCGACAAGGAAGATGTTTTTGTGGAGATCGGATCCGACCAGACCTCATTGCATAACCCTTGGGCTGGGGGATATTATCCCGCTTCGTTAACGTTCCTGGAGGCGCAACATATGATGGTTGAAGATCCCGGCACGTTCAAAAAGCACGTACAAAATTCGCTGCGGCGCCATGCAGCCGCCATTAACAGGCATGCCGCAAAAGGCACGTACTTCTTCGACTATGGGAATGCCTTTCTGTTGGAGTGTTCACGGGCTGGGGCAGATATTATGGGAGTCGATGGGAATGAGTTCCGTTATCCATCTTATGTTCAGGACATCATGGGCCCGTTGTGCTTCGACTATGGGTTCGGCCCTTTCCGTTGGGTATGCACCTCTGGGAAAGAGAGTGATCTGGCGGAAACGGACAGGCTCGCGGCTTGCGTGCTCGATGAACTGCTGGCACAGGCTGACGACGATATAAAACCACAATTGGTAGATAACCTGAACTGGATACGTCGGGCAAACGAGAATAGGCTGGTCGTTGGATCGCAGGCGCGTATTCTCTATGCGAATGCCGAAGGCAGGATCAGGATCGCCTCCGCGTTTAACAAAGCGATACGCAACGGTGTGGTTGGTCCGATTGTACTGGGTCGCGATCATCACGATGTGTCAGGGACTGATAGCCCGTATCGTGAAACATCAAACATTTACGACGGATCACGGTTTACGGCAGATATGTCAATTCACAATGTTATCGGTGACAGCTTCCGGGGAGCCACCTGGGTCTCTATACATAATGGCGGCGGTGTTGGATGGGGCGAGGTCATTAACGGTGGCTTTGGTTTGCTTCTGGATGGCACGGAGGAATCAGATCGAAAAATGCTAAGTATGCTTGATTTTGATGTCAATAACGGTATCGCAAGACGCGCGTGGGCACGGAATAAAAACGCCCTGAAAGCGATCAACAGCGAATTGCGGAGGAATAATAACATTAAAATAACCCTCCCTAACGAAGTTAACGACAGTTTACTTGATTTTGTCTGAAAGAGGACACTTTTTCAGTTGATGATCTTTCAACTTTTATGAACTTTGGTAAAACTACAACACAAACGCTATGAAAAAAACGTTATTACTATCTGTGATTTTTATCATGACCATGGGAAGCATGGTGGCTTTAGCACAAACCTCACAAGGTACGCTTTCGTTAGGGGGTTCTGTCGGGATAACCACCAACAAAGATGAAAATGATGGTGAAGATGTGACAAGGTCCACTTTCGAATTTTCCCCCAGTGTGGGTTACTTTGTTATCGATCATCTGATGGTCGGTCTGGATCTTTCCATTAGCTCAACTAAGGAAGACGATGGCTTTGGGGGAGACGACAAGCAGACCACCTTCGGCATAGGTCCTTTCGCCCGTTACTATGTGCCGCTCGGTGAAGGAAAATTTATGTTTACCGGCGAAGCAGGATTTGGATTTGCAGCTGTCAAGGATAAGCCCGATGGACAGGATGAAACCAAAGGCAGCGCCGTCAACTTCTACGTGGCCCCTGGGTTTACTTTCTTTCCTACAGAAAAGTGGGGATTCGATCTGCAGGTCAACCTCCTTAACTTCTCTTCCTTTGACCCTGACAAGGACAATGACGATGATAAGTTCAACTCTTTCCACTTCGGAATAACAGGCTTCACCTCTACTATTGGCATCAGGTACTATATAGCACGGTAGTCAATAGTGTAGAAAATTATAACCACTAAAAGGCATACGCACGCAAGGAATGGCTCAGAAATTCGTTCTATCGTTTTGGAATGATTTTAGATAAATCAATGAAAACTTATCATATGAAAAAGACAAAGATTATCATGATTGCTTTTGTATTGCTAAGCGTAAGCTCGGGGGTATTCGCACAGGAAGTAGCAATCGGTATTAAGGCAGGGCCGAACTTCGCGAATATTGACACAGATGCAAGTGCCGGCGATAACTACAACAACAGAACAGGATTTCATGCAGGAGCATTCGTCCTGTTTAGAGGGGAGCGCGTTGGTTTCCAACCTGAAATAATATTTTCTCAGCAGGGATCTAAGTTCAAATACAGCGGTAGTCCTGACCTGAAAGCAAACTTCAGTTATGTAAATATTCCCTTGATCGTGAAATTATACACCATCGCTGGTATCAATTTACAAGTTGGCCCCCAATTCGGGGTTTTAACATCCGCAAAGGTCGAGACAGGCCAAGGCGCGGAAGAGGATGTGAAAGATAACCTTAAAAAGACAGACTTTAGTCTTGCGCTTGGCGTAGGTTGGGATCTTCCGTTTGGCTTGTCAGTTGACGGAAGGTACAATTTGGGTCTTACTGACAACAATGATACTTACATAACAAACAGCGGCGCCACCAAGTCACAACTAAAGAACCAGGTATGGCAAATTTCAGTTGGCTACAAGTTATTTAAGTTCGGAAACGCCAAGTAAGTAGCTTACCAGCATTAATGCTCAAAAAAATCACCCCGAAGTAATCGGGGTGATTTTTTTTGTTTCACTCAACTACTATAAGATAATAATTCTTCTTTCCCTTCTGCGCCAGTAAATATCTATCGCGTAGCAATGTAAGAGACGCCCGGGAGTTAGCATCCTGTACTTTTGCCTTGTTAATGCTTACTCCTCCCGATTGAATCATTTTACGTGCCTCTCCCTTGGAAGAAAACACCAGACCCTCCGTAACCACCGACAACAGGTCCGTAACATTCGGACAATCTTCGAATGCTGCACGGCTAATGGTCGCCTGTGGAACGCCTTCAAAAACCGACAATAGCATTTGCTCATCAAGGCTTTGAAGCTCTTCGGCAGTCGCATTGCCAAACAATATGTTTGACGCCTTGACCGCAGCTTCATAATGCTCCTGTGAATGGACGCGAATTGTGATATCCTTGGCAAGCACCAGTTGCAGCTTTCGCAGATGAGGTGCGCTGTTGTGCTCTGTTAGCAATCCATAGATCGCTTCCTGGTCCAGTTCTGTAAATATTTTAATAAAGCTGGCAGCATCTTCATCAGATGTATTCAACCAATATTGATAGAACTTATACGGTGATGTTTTGCCGGGGTCAAGCCAGATATTACCACCTTCTGTCTTTCCAAATTTGCTTCCGTCTGCTTTGGTGATAAGTTTCGTGGTTAATGCATAAGCCTCTCCGTTGGCTTTTCTGCGGATCAATTCCGTACCCGTGACAATATTTCCCCATTGATCTGAGCCGCCCATTTGAATCTTGCAATTCTTATTCGTGTAGAGCCAATAGAAATCATAACCCTGAACCAATTGGTAAGTAAATTCCGTGAATGACAATCCTGACTCCAAACGTTTCTGCACCGAGTCTTTCGACATCATATAGTTCACTGTAATATGTTTCCCTACATCCCTGATAAAGTCAAGGAACGTAAACCCTTTGAACCAATCATAGTTGTTCACCATTTCTGCCGCATTTCTTCCTGAAAAATCCAGAAATTTTTCAAGCTGAGCCCTTACGCATCCAACATTGTGGACCAATACATCTTCTGAGAGCAGGTTGCGTTCCGCGGATTTACCAGAAGGGTCGCCGACCATCCCTGTTGCCCCACCAACAAGCGCATAGGGTTTATGTCCCGCTTGCTGGAAGTTCAGCAAGGTCATGATCTGTGCGAGGTGACCGATGTGAAGTGAATCCGCGGTGGGATCAAATCCGATATATCCGGAAGTGCTTTCCTTAAGCAATTGTTCCTCAGTACCGGGCATCACGTCGTGGAGCATACCGCGCCATCGAAGCTCCTCTACAAAGTTTTTAGTTGACATTCCTTGAACTTTAGCGTGCAAATATAGAAAAGCAGCGCTGACGAATGCACAAAAGAAGAGGATACTATTCCAGATGATAAGCTCCTGCCCCTGATCCCAAGCTGGTTTATACAGGTTGAGGACTTCCGCGGTGTTGCCATCAAGCTGATGTCGCCGGCACATGCCAGTCTATATGCCGTTGCACGAAGGACTCGTCCGGGTCAGATTAGTCTCCGGCAGGAAACGATAAAAAAAGTGGTGCCCCAGCTGCCAACGCCACCCCTAGGCAAAGAGGCAGGGCAACCAGGAACACCACTATACTTGCGGGAATATCATGGGAGGAGAATTTTTAGAGGCCTAAAATTCATCCTGTCTCACCATGACTTCTCATTACTTCTTTTCTTCCAACACCTCATCTTCAATCTGCTCACTATTGACCATCTTATTTATTCTATATATGGAAGGAAGTTTTTCAGTGCTGTCAAAGCTTACACCCAGATCCTTGATAAGCCCTGTTTTCAGATCATAGATCCATCCGTGTACCTGCGGCTCTTTGCGCTCACGCCACGCATTCTGTATGATCGAGGTCTTGCCCAGGTCAAACACCTGTTCCATTACATTAAGCTCGGCAAACCTGTTAAAGCGCTGCTCTTCGTCCTTAATGGCATCCAGCTCATTGCTATGCATACGGTATATGTCCTTGATGGAACGGAGCCAGTTGTCAACTAATCCATATTGCTCATTGTCCATAGCGGCTTTTAAGCCTCCGCATCCATAGTGGCCACAAACAATAACGTGCTTGACTTTAAGGATACTGACAGCATAGTCAAGCACGCTAAGCATATTCATGTCCGTGTGCACGACCATATTGGCAATATTCCGATGGACGAAGATATCGCCCGGTTGTGTGTTGGTGATCTCATTTGCAGGGACGCGGCTGTCGGAACATCCTATCCACAGGAAGTTAGGACTCTGTCCCTTGGATAACCGTTCAAAAAACTGGGGATCATATTGCAGCTTCTCCCTCCTCCAGGTTTTATTACCTTCTAATAATGAATTGTATAAGTCCATAGATATCTCTTCTTCAGTAGTGTGTAAATAATTTTTGTGAAGAGCACGCAGGTTGTTAAAACCAGTTCCAGTTGGATTATTGGAGAAACAACGCATGCGTACAGAACCAGCGAAGTCGGCCGGTCAGCATTCGAATCTTTAAAAGATCCTTAGGAGATAATAATGGATTCGGGAGGAGGGCAGTAGATCTCGTAATTACCGAAACGGGGTATGCCTGAATTTTGTAACCTTATTTTGTGAGGGCCATCGAGAATTTCACTGAGCGGGAGAGTAAGGTGGCTGTGATGCATCAGATCGATCTCTTTGACTTTGACGTCCTCGTCGGCAAGTCCCTTCACACCGTCTGTTTCTTCTTCTGACGAACATCCCGATATCATTTTCGCGATGTTCTCTATCAGCTCTTTGTCCTTATCAAGTTTGAGCGCGTAAACCTCTGCGATGATCAGGCTCATGTTCATAAAAACAAGGGCGGTGATCATTGCAAAAACGCGACTAAGAAGACTTGACCTTACACTTTGCATCATGTAAAAATACGGCAATTTTTTATAATTGTTATACGTTTGAACCCCTTCTTTGGGTGAATCACCTGACAAAAAACCTTTACCGGCTTACAATCAGGGAATTGAACACGACTAAATTATAAAGAAAATTTGTATACTCAAATCATGGAACAACCCGAAACACTGTCACTGGTCGCAGAATTTCACCAGACATTTAAGCATCCGATTCTTACCACGCCCGCGATACCCGACGAAACGCGGTGCAAGCTCAGGGTCGCCCTTATTGCAGAAGAACTGAAGGAGTTTGAAGTCGCCATCCTTGAGAGAGATATCGTCGCGGTAGCAGACGCGTTGTGCGACATACAATACGTGCTATCCGGCGCAATCCTGGAATTTGGTCTCGCAGATAAATTCAAAGCGCTGTTTGAAGAGGTGCAGCGTTCAAATATGAGCAAGGCCTGTAACTCCGAAGCCGACGCCCTGGCCACTGTTGAACACTATCGTTTGAAAGACGGAACTGAGTGCTATTACAGGGAGGAGGCCGGCAAATGGCTGATCTACCGGAAATCTGATAACAAGACCTTGAAGTCTATTAAATACAGCCCTGCGGATCTCGACGGCATCCTCCTGAGCTAGAGATAAAATTCGAATTGGAAGACGGCATCCTGTCCTTTCAATTGAAGGGGATTAATGGCGAGGATGTGTGAGTCGTTGTAAACTTTAATGAACTCGGAACGACTGATGCGCTGCTTGCTGTGGCCAGGCTTGATCTTATGGTATTGCATCCGACCGGAAGAATTTGCGGTGGCGCTGTATAAGTAGCTAAACTGTAACGGAATAGGAGAGGGGATGTAACGCATACCTCATAGGGTGCTGTAAGTGTTTCTAAAGTCGACGCTGATGAGGGCGTTCTGCCTCAGATTGTATTGCGCCAACAGGGAGTAGGCGGTTTGCGGCACATAATTGTACCTGGCTTCGAGCTCATCGATCTTCAGGCAAAGTTCCTTCACATAGAATCGTATCTGTTCCAGGTTCTTGCATTCCGAAGGCCTTACAAAATTCCTCGTGGCGAAAAGCCTAAGGTCAGTGTCTACCTTTTTACGTTCGCTGTCAGTGATCATTTGTGTGTGCATTACTACACAATTTTAACCATTTGCAAACGGTTATGCAACAAAACGGTGTGTAATATTTCACATAGCATGCCTGCCCTAGTAAGGTGACTTCCACGCATCAACTCGATCTAAAAGTTGACATTAGTCGACATAACTAGTTGGAAGTAAAATCTTTATAATATTTCACTTATATTCATGGTTTGATTTTTAATTAAGGTTGTTCGATTACTTTTTGTTGAGTGCGTGTATTTTTTAATCCATGCTCTTTGACCAGAGACAGGATATATTGGCATATGTTTGTTCACATGGACACCATAGCAATCACGCGTGTGGATTCGTTTTAATCATTTATCTTTAAGATCATTTAATCAGCGTTTATTTAGATATGCAACCAACTGGTCCAATGACATTCCTCGATTACTGGCATTATGCAATGATCGTGGGCGCGATCTTCATGGTAGTCTCTGCCGTGTTGATATACCTTGTTCACAACATTCGCATCACCACGATACGCTCTTACAAAGCAAAGTACGATTACATCAATACACATGAGATCAAGAATTACAAGAGGGTATTCCTGTGTCTGGGCATAGCCGCAATGCTGATGATCAATCTGTATGGTATGGGCAAGCTGCTCAACATTGGTGTATGGTTCTTTGTCCGGCTCTTTATATCTATAGCAGGCGGAACACTGGTTGCCTACGTTGCATTTCTTATTCTGGAGTATTACTATCCCACGATCCTGAACAGGAAGCTCAAGAAGTGGCGCTTTATGCCCAGAGTCGGCAAATCAGGCAACACCCTCCGTTTGCTGGGCGAAGAGGAAGAGGACGTGCATCTCGAAGAAGGCATGCGTGCTGAGGAGAATGTTTTTTCTGTCGATTATGATGTGTGGATCGATGAGAAGACCGGCGATCTGAAAATCGAAAAATATCCTGGCCATCTTCAGGCTCTGAAATGCAATAGCTGCGGATTCTATACCATGAAAGTGACGAAGGAAGAGATCACCCGTCAGCCCACGAAAGATGCCCCAGGGGAATTGATCAAACATTTTCAGTGTTACTACTGCAAGTCTGTGCGCGCAACCGCGTACAATATTTCAACCAAGGAGGGGGACGATTACAGGAATTTGCCCAAGCATACTTATAAAAAGAACAAGAACATCGATATGGTTCGCGTGGAGGTGCACTCCAGTACAGGAGGAAGGAAATACTTTGAATTCCAGAATATCAGCCAGGCTCAAAAATTTCTGGATGAGTACGATTCTGAGAAATCGGCATAGGAAAATGAAGCCTTTTAAAATTTAAAATGGCTTGAATGGCACCCAATCGCCAGTTCTTTTCGTTTTATGGTTACAGGCATAACTTTTGCCCCGATAACAAGTAAAAACTAGTGAAATGAAGAAATTGTTTTTTGCAGGTATTTTCACCCTCGCGGTGCTGTCAGCATTTGTCTCCACGGCCACAAATCCGGCTGACACTACAAAGCTGAAAGCGAAACCGGTCTATGGCAAGGAAGCAAAGGTGATCGCATATATTCTCGACAACAATCACTACCGTAAAGTGAGCCTCAACGACTCGCTGTCATCATCTATTTTGAATGAGTATATCAAGAGTCTTGATAATAATAAGACCTTTTTTATGGCAGCGGACCTGGCGGTTTTTGACAAGTATAAATACAAGATCGATGATCTGACCCGAAGTGAGAACGTTGACGTGGCATACGACATTTATGGCGTGTTTCGCAAACGCTTTGACCAACGTATGAACTATGTGCTCAATACCCTGGTCAAACAACAATTCGATTACTCAGTCGACGAGTTTTATGAAACTGACAGAGACAAGGAACCCTGGTGCAAGGATGAAGCAGCACTTAATGATGTGTGGCGTAAGATGATAAAAGGCCAGGCGTTGAGTCTTAAACTCGCAGGGAAAGCTCAACCCGAAATAGAAAAGACCATACGTGATCGTTATGAACGTTTAAGTAAGTCAATACAGCAATTCAACAGTGAAGATATATTCAGCATGTATATGAATACCATCACTGAAGCATACGATCCGCATACAAACTATTTCTCGCCAAAAGCAGCCGACATTTTCAAACAGCAGATGAGCCTGTCTCTTGAAGGTATCGGTGCACGTCTTCAGACCGAGAACGATTATACCAGAGTATCCGAAGTAATTGCCGGCGGTCCTGCCGACAAAACAAAGCTCGTCAATGTCAATGACCGGATCATCGGCGTGGCTCAGGGAGCAGACGGGGAACTTGTCGACGTCATCGGGTGGAGGATCGATGACGTGGTGAAGCTTATCAAAGGCCCGAAAGGAACTACAGTAAGACTTCAGATACTTCCGGCGGAAACTGGCGTTACAGGGGCTTCCAAAGTTGTGAGCCTTGTCCGGGATAAGATCAAGCTGGAAGATCAGCAAGCCAAGAAAAGCATTATCAACTATGAGAAGAACGGCAAGCTGCTAAAATTTGGCGTCATCACATTGCCAAGCTTCTACATGGACTTCGATGCATATCAAAAGGGCGATCCAAACTACACCAGTACAACAAGGGACGTACAGCGTCTCATCAAAGAACTTCAGGCGGACAAGATCGACGGGTTGGCATTAGACCTGCGTAATAATGGTGGTGGATCGCTTGCAGAGGCAATAGACCTCACAGGTCTTTTCATCAAGGATGGCCCTGTGGTGCAGGTAAAAAATTCGAGTAACAAGGTCGAGGTAGGAAAGGACGACGATCCGGCTGTGGCATACAACGGTCCGCTGGTTGTTCTGACAAACCGTTTCAGCGCCTCAGCATCGGAAATATTTGCCGGGGCAATTCAGGATTATCACAGAGGTGTGATAATCGGCGAATCAACATACGGTAAGGGTACCGTGCAGACTGTTATCGATCTGAAAAGATTTATCAACGATTCTGATGAAGTTGGTGAGCTTAAGATCACATTTCAGAAATTTTACCGTGTTACGGGCAGCAGCACACAGCACAAAGGTGTGACACCTGATATCAACCTTCCAACTGCGCTTAATCCGGAGCAATTCGGCGAAAGCTCTAGTCAAAGCGCATTACCATGGGATGAGATCAAAGGTACCCTTTATCAAAAGACTCCAATGGTCACAGACCGGACATTAGCCAGCCTGAACAAGCTTTATCAGGACAGACTGAAAGATGACGTAAAGCTTCAAAGGTTCGCTTCAGAGACGGACGAAACGAGAAAAAGCTATCTCGACACTAAGATCTCCCTGAACGAGGCAATCCGTAAAAAGGAAATGGAGGAAGCGGAAAAGAGAAAAGCCAATAACGACAAGCTTAACACCAAGATCGTTAATAAGGAAACAGCAACACCAACTGACGCATTGTTATTAGAGGACGAATACCTCCGCGAAGGGCTTTTCGTACTTGGGGATCTCTTATTCACTAAATTAGGCTAACATAGCTTCAAAAAAGATATAAAAGGCAGGACTCAAACCTGCCTTTTTCGTTTTATAACCGTTACAACTTACTTTTAATATTCCTGTTTTAAACATTATTTTAGGGCTGCCATAAACCATGAGTGAAGAACTACTCAAAGCTATCCTGCAACTCTTTGCTATTGTTGCGCGTGAACATATTACAGATGTAGAGCGCAATAACATCAAGGATTTTTTAAGCCTTCACTTAAATCGGGAGGCTACCAACTACTATCTCAAGCTCTTTGACGAATTTTCACAGTCACATGAAATCGACAAGCGCCAGGAGTTAATAAATCTTGATGCTGATACGCAACAGTTCGTCGACGACTGGGCAAAGATCATGAAGATCGTAAAGCAGGTCAATCAGGCACTGACCATGCAGCAGAAGATCGTATTGATCGTCAAGATCATTGAGCTCGTTTTCGCAGACGATGAGATATCTGAGCGTCAAGGCAACCTCATTTTTTACATCGGCCAGGCATTGAAGTTAGAAAAAGCCGACGTTCACACGCTGCAGAATTTTGTCACGGGATATGATATTGACGAGCTCGCCTCGAGAAATGTACTTGTCATCGACGAAGGATCGGGGGAGTATGCCGGCCCCAGGCTTATTGAAAAGGATCTTACCGGGCTCATTGCAATACTGCATCTTCCTGATTCGGATTTGTACCTGATCAAGTACCTCGGAATAACAACGCTTTATCTCAACAGCATTCTGCTTAAAAGCCGGAAAATAGATGTGTTCCCTACCGGAAGCACTATACGCGGTGATAAAGTCGGTCCCATTTACTATAGCGACATCGTTGGCAAGTTCCTGACCGACCAGAACCAGTCAAAGATAACCTTCAGCGCAGATCACATTTTCTATCATTTTAAAAGTGGGAGGGCTGGGTTACAGAATGTCAATATTGCTGAAAAAGGAGGGAAGCTTATCGGTTTGATGGGCGCAAGCGGATCAGGCAAATCGACACTACTGAATGTTCTCAATGGATCTGAAAAACCTTCCAGTGGAAGGGTCATGGTCAATCATATTGATATTCATGAACATCCTGAAAAAGTTCAGGGCGTGATTGGATATGTTCCCCAGGATGACTTGCTGATCGAGGAGCTCTCGGTATTTGAGAACCTCTACTATGCCGCAAAACTCTGTTTTGGACACTATTCCGAAAAGGAGATCATTGAACTCGTGATCCGTGTCCTGGTCAATCTTGGACTTACAGAGATCCGCGATCTTAAAGTAGGCACACCCCTGCATAAAACGATCAGTGGCGGACAGCGTAAGAGACTCAACATCGCACTTGAGTTGCTGCGCGAACCAACGATCCTGTTCGTTGACGAGCCAACCTCCGGGCTGTCGTCACGTGATTCAGAGAACATCATGGACCTGCTTAAAGAATTGTCACTGCGGGGCAAGATGGTCTTCGTCGTTATTCATCAGCCTTCATCGGATATCTTTAAGATGTTCGATACACTCATCATCATGGATCTCGGGGGATTTCAGATCTACTATGGCAATCCGGTGGAAAGCGTAATCTATTTCCGTGATATCATCAATGCCGCGAACAAAACCCAAGGTGCATGTCCCGAGTGTGGTAATATCAATCCTGAGCAGATCTTCAGCATCATAGAAACACGCGTCGTGAATGAGTACGGACGACTTACCAATACACGAAAGGTATCTCCGGGGCAATGGTATCAATATTTCAAGCAAAGGATCAAGGTTCCCAAGGTCGACCACGTGAAAGAATCGCTGCCCGTGCTGCAGGAAATACCAAACCGGCTCAGCCAGCTTCGGGTATTCATTACCCGTGACGTGCTGGCAAAGGTCGCGAACAAGCAGTACCTGTACATCAACCTTCTGGAGGCTCCTGTACTGGCATTCTTTATTGCCTACATGGTAAAGTATTATAATGCCCTTGAACCGGCGGAATCGAAATATACGTTCTTTGCCAACAGCAATATTCCGGTTTACTTCTTCATGAGTGTAGTGGTGGCGTTGTTCTTTGGATTGACCATGAGCGCGGAAGAGATATTCAGGGACAGGAAGATCTTAAAGCGGGAAGAGTTTCTTCACCTGAGCAGAAGCAGTTACCTGGTGTCTAAGGTCGTCGTAATGTTCGCGATATCCGCAATACAAACATTTCTCTTTATTCTTATTGGAAACTCCATACTGCAAATACCACTATCGGAATTCCGATACTTTATTATCCTGTTCACTTGTTCATGTTTCGCAAATATGCTCGGCCTGAACATATCAGCATCTTTCAATTCAGCCGTTACGATATATATACTCATACCCCTGCTGGTGATCCCCCAGTTGCTGCTGAGCGGCGTGGTGATCAGCTTTGATAAGTTCAATCCAAAGGTTGGTAAGCCCATCGGCGTACCGATAGCAGGTGAACTGATGGCTTCCCGATGGGCCTTCGAAGCCTTTATGGTCACCCAGTTCAAAGACAATCCTTTTGAGAAACAGTTTTATCCAATGGATAAAGTAATCAAAGAGGCTGAGTATAAGAAGATATACTTTATCCCTGCGCTCGAGTCTAAAATTGCGTACTGCTTTAATCACCGGAGCGACTGGCGGAATCCTAATGCGGAAAAAATGGTTAACACGATCGTACTTCTACGCACCGGTGTAAAACATGAACTAATGGCATTCAATAGTGACGTATTCCCTGAGGCCGATCAACTCGCTATTGGAAAGCTGGATTCTACGGTATTGACAAAAGCTTCAAAGTTCCTCGTAACCTTGAAACAGTACTATTCGCGGCGTATGGTAAAGGCGACACAAGAGCGCGAAAAGATGATTGCCTCCCTTACCAGCACACCAACAACTGCGGCGGGTTTCGAACAGCAAAAAAACCGGTTCGTAAACAAGGCAGTCTCTGAAGCAGTGGAAAATATTTCCTCGCCAGACCGTATTGTGGAATACGATGGAAACCTGGTCCAAAAGATCTATCCAATCTATTCTGATGATCATCGTCCCAATCATACACTGGATTTTTCAGCGAACTTCTACCAGCCAACCAAACATTTTGCCGGTAGCAATTTTAATACGCTGTACTTTAATCTTGCGGTGATCTGGGGTATGACAATTCTCCTTTTTATTACCTTGTATCTGGATGCCCTGAAGCGGCTTATCAAAAGACTTGAAAGCAGCCGTAAGTACAGGATAAAAGAAAAGTGAGACCATACCTTTAGCTATGAATAAAATGCCTGCCTTCAGCTTTGCTGTGCTTACCGCCTGCGTAATGATCCTGCTTTCATGTTCCAGGAAAAATCCGCAGGATGACCAAAAAGCAAATGATGCCGACGAAGAATGGGAGGGTATGGAGGAGTTTCATATGGTGATGGCAGAATCGTTTCATCCCTACAAAGACTCTTCCGATCTGGCCCCTGCCAAAGCAAATGCAGCATCACTGGCGGAGGCCGCCAAAAAATGGAAAAATGCAAGGCTGCCTGGCAAGGTTGATAATGAGGAGGTGAAATCGAAGATGGAAAAACTGCAGCACGACGCTGAAGTGTTCCAGGAAACTGTGAATGCCGGAAACGAAAAAGCAATCGGGCAATCATTGACAGATCTTCACCAGCTCTTCCATGAGTTGCAGGAGTCATGGTACGGTGGTAACCATGGCGATCACGGGCAACATTAGGATTCATTTAAGCTCTCTCTTATAACATTTGCCGGGCTTGTATTTCTATTTATCTTGCCGGAATTGTCCGATAATATTTCATGCAGCCTACCGCCATTACTTCACAAGAAAAATCAAAGCTTTGGTTCGTTATAGTAGCGTCTTCTGTGGGAACACTGATAGAATGGTATGACTTCTACATTTTTGGGAGTCTTGCCGTTATACTATCTGAGCAGTTTTTTCCGCAGACAAATCCCAAGGTTGCGTTCCTCTCTACCCTTGCGACCTTCGCGGCTGGTTTTGTAGTACGCCCCTTTGGTGCAATTGTATTTGGAAGGCTCGGGGATATCGTGGGAAGAAAATATACGTTCCTTGTAACCCTGATATTAATGGGTGGCTCGACGTTCGCTATTGGTCTCGTACCCGGGTATCAATCTATCGGAATACTGGCTCCAATACTGGTGGTAACTTTCCGATTACTGCAGGGTCTCGCTTTGGGTGGTGAATATGGCGGGGCGGCCACTTACGTCGCGGAGCATTCTCCTGCATCCAAGAGAGGATTTTACACAAGTTTCATTCAAACCACCGCCACTCTTGGACTATTTGTTTCCATTGGCGTTATACTCGCGGTGAGAGAGTGGTTAGGCATAGCAGCATTCAATGAATGGGGCTGGCGAATACCATTCATCCTCTCTGCAGTCCTTGTCGCTGTGTCAATTTTCATTCGATTAAAGATGCAGGAATCTCCACTATTCTTAAAGATCAAATCAGAAGGCAAAACTTCGAAGAATCCCATACTTGAAAGCTTCGGTAAAAAGGAAAATCTCAAGCTTGTGCTGATCGCCTTGTTTGGTGTAACTGCCGGACAAGGAGTTGTGTGGTATACCGGTCAGTTTTACGCAATGACCTTTATTGAAAAGATCTGCAGCGTAGAGTTTGTCCAGACCCGAAATATCATCGCCATTACCCTGGTAATAGGTACACCGCTTTTTATCTATTTCGGATGGCTCTCGGACAGGATTGGCCGAAAGATGATCATGATGATCGGTATGCTGATGGCTGTTATTCTTTACAGGCCGATCTATAAGAAGATGTTCGCCCTGACCGATGTCTCCGCAATGAAAGAAGTTGCCGATCTAAAAAGAATAGAGAAGTCCCGATCGGTCAATGCTGCGGGGGACTCAGTGATCGTCGTTCAGACCGTCTATGGTTATGAGGGAGGTAACACCCTTAAGCAATCCGACATCAGTGTGGTGCCCCAAGGGGCGAGTAAGAATCCTCCCAAGACAGAACATAAAAAGGAGATCACTCTTGGACGCGCAGCATTCTGGAGCATGACCGGCTTTGTGTTAATACAACTTGTCCTCGTCACTATGGTTTATGGGCCTGTCGCGGCTTTTCTGGTTGAGCTGTTTCCGACGCGTATACGTTATACTTCCATGTCGCTGCCTTATCACATTGGATTCGGAGTCTTTGGTGGATTGGTGCCTTTCATAGCGACCATGCTGTATGAGTCCAGCAAGACAGAGGCTAATCCTGCCGGTGACCCGGTCGAGGGTCTTTGGTATCCCATCGTCGTTGCGGGAATATGCTTTGTCATCGGCATGATCACCATAAAGAATAAGAAAGTAGCAGATGTTACGGATTGAGCTTAATTTCACTGATCAGAAGCTGGCATTCTTTGCCGATTCGTCCGTATGAAAAAAATATTCTATATCGCTCTGGCGGGTCTGGCGCTGTATGAAGTGCTGAAAGTGTACTTTATTATGCCGATGCCGGGAAGTCAAAGAATGAATTCGATTGACGTTGCTTATTTCCTGCATACGTACCGTTGGTTTTTTCGGATCTTCCTGGGCATACTCATTCTTTTCGGAGCTCCGGCTGCATTCAGGATCAAACACAAATGGATCCCGGTGATACCGCTGGCATTGACGCTCTATATCATCTACACGTTTAATTTTGAAATGCTTGCCGAAAAGATGTTCAGACAGCCTGAGAAGTTAAGCTTTAAATCTAAAGCAGAAAACGAGCTGAATGACAGTACGATCGTAATCGGTGTTTCCCATAATGGCCACGCCAAGGCATATCCTGTCCGTTACATGAGCTATCATCACCAGGTGAGAGACACGATCGGTGGAAAGTCTTTTATGGTTACGTATTGTAATGTATGCAGGAGCGGGCGCGTCTTTGAACCTGTAGTGAGAGATCGGCAGGAGACATTCAGGCTTGTTGGAATGGACCATTTTAATGCCATGTTCGAAGACGAGAGTACGCAAAGCTGGTGGCGTCAGGCGACTGGTGAGGCAATAGCCGGACCGCTGAAGGGCCAGCTGCTTCCTGAACAGAATCCATTCAGCTCACCCTGAAGAAATGGTTTGAGCGCTACCCGCAGGGCCTCGTAATGCAGGCCGACCATGAATCCAAAAGTTATTATGATTCATGGACGGTTTGAGAAGGGTAAGAGCAAAGGGAAACTCACCCATACCGACAGCCTCTCATGGAAAGAAAAGTCGTGGGTTGTTGGCATCCAGCTGAATCGTGAGACCACAGCCTACGATTGGAATCAACTCAAAGAAAAGCGGGTTCTGAATGATGTGGTGGGAGACGTCCCTGTCGTCGTCGCTATTGGTTCCGATGATCAAAGCTTCGTGGCGTTTGACGTCCTTCCCGACGGCGTTATTTACCATTTGCAACGATACGTTGTTCACAGATCAACAATCGTTTACACTTTCGGGCAAAGATCTTCAACACTGACAGCCGGCTGCCTGTTATTAAAGCATATCAGGAATTCTGGCATAGCTGGAAAACATTCCATCCGGACACAAAACAATTTGAGTAGTTTCTGACTGTAGGATGCCCTTTACACCAGCACATCCAGCCATTATTCTCCCGCTTACCAGGATGCGATATCTGTCAGCCATCGGGCTGGTCGTTGGGAGCATAGCGCCTGACTTTAATACTTCTTTAAACTGAGCGTCTCATCTGTGCACAGCCACACTGTTGGAGGACTGTTTTACTTTGATCTTCCGGTTTCAATCGTTTTGACATGGGTTTTTCTGACAGTGGTGCGAAAAATCTTATCGGAAACCTCCCCATTTTCTTCCAACGCAAACTCCAGGACATACTGACGATAGATCCACGGCAAGTATTTCTGGGACGCCCTGCTGTTTTTATCTTTTCTATTCTCATTGGTTCAGCTTCTCATCTTTTCTGGGATGCATTCACTCATAACAATACCTATTTCACCAAAACGTTGCCTATTTATAAAGGCACATACGTTCCTTACGAAGGGGTTAAGTATCCGCTCTTTTACGCGCTCCAGCAAATCAGCACTGCTGTTGGATTAGCTATCGTCATCTTGTACACGATGTTCCGAAAGGCACAAAAATCCGTGATCCTGTTTGTACCAAAGATCTCCTATTGGGCAATTTTTCTCTGCATTATGATAGCAGTCCCTCTTCTGCGGTTCAGTATATACGACAAGGACTACGAGATCGGGAATATCGTGGTCAGTACGGTCAGTGGATGCTGTGTGGCGATGGTAGTTTGTGGTTTGATTAATTTTAAAAATAAACCACTGGCCAATGGCTAAGAAAAAAACACAATGGGCACTCGTTGGAAAACGGGAGGTTGAACTTTCAAACCTTGACAAGGTTCTTTTTCCGAACGATCAAATTGTTAAAGCACAAGTCATCGAATACTACCTTAAAATTGCTCCGACCCTACTCAGTTATACGAAAGGCAGGGCGTTGACCTTGATCCGTTTTCCCGATGGAATACACGGCGAAAGTTTTTATCAGAAAAACAAACCGGAATGGGCTCCTTCCTGGATCGAGTTTGTAACGTTAGGGAAAGAGATAAAAGATTATATTGTTGCTACTGAGCCGGCGCTTTTGGTTTGGCTAGCCAATCTGGCAGCGCTCGAGCTTCATCAACTTCATAGTCGTAAGCCAAACTTCGATTGCCCGGATTACATGGTCTTTGATCTCGATCCGCCCGAAGGTTACGATTTCACAAAACTGATACCGATAGCCTTCGAATTAAAATCATATATTGAAATCTTTGGCTACACGCCTTTTGTAAAAACAACCGGAGGCAAGGGTTTGCACATCTGTTGTCCGATTGAAGCTGCCCTTGACTTTCATACGGTGTTTGAAGCGGCTGAACTTATAGCGAAACCCTTTGTTGAAGAGCGCCCAACTCGGTGACGCTGCAAATAAAAAAGGATGCTCGTAAAGGCACGAGTGCTTGTCGATATTTACCGCATACGGTCAGGTCAAAGTATCGTATCACCGTATAGTTTGCGAGGCAGAGAGGGTGCCCCAGTTTCGATGCCACTTACGTGGGATGAACTGATGATGTGTAAAAAGTCCATTGAGAATTTAATATTCATACGGCCGTGGATAAAGTTTTAAATGACGGCGATGCCTGGGAAGGTTTCGACGCTTATGCTGTTCCTTTGCATACACATCGTACAAAAATATGAAAAGAAAAATCAACTGTCGTCTAAACCTAATCCAAAGCATAAATCACCAGAACAACTGGAGGCCTATGCTAAAAAAAGAGATTTTAACAAAACTCCTGAGCCCGCGGCAAAAGTGTTGGAAGAGAAGGGAAATAAATTTGTTGTTCACCGGCACCACGCTTCGCGATTGCATTATGACCTGCGACTTGAACAGGACGGAGTTCTTGAAGTCCTGGGCGGTTCCGAAAGGTTTACCTCCCTTTCCCGGTGTGAAACGACTGGCTGTCCAGACCGAAGATCATCCGATTGAGTACCTGGCCTTCGACGGTAAAATTCCGAAAGGGCAGTATGGAGCAGGCGAGATGTGGATTTATGCACTGGGAAAATATCAGGTCACAAAGGATAAAAAAGACGGTTTTTATTTTCGGTTGAACAGCAAAGAAGTTACCGGAGAATATCGCATCCATAAAATGAAGGAGAAGGAATGGCTGCTTGGAGCGCGTAGACGATCCGCAGCTCAATTATCTTCATCAGGATATTGCTCCGATGCTTTCCGAAACCAGTACACAGCCACCGGAAAATAAAGATTATGTGTTTGAATTAAAATGGGATGGAATACGTGCATTGATTTCGTCTGGAAGATGGCCAGTTGAAAATCAGAACACGTAATCAAAACGATGTAACGCCAGCAATTCCCGGAGTTGCAAATAGGAGCAGAAAGCCTTTCGCGCTACCAACGGATTATTTGATGCGGAGATTGTCTGTCTTGACCCAGGAGGGAAGCCCATATTCAAACGCGTTATAAATCGCCTGATGAGTACAGGAGAAACAGCCATTCAAAAGCTATCAAAAACGAACCAGGTACACTGCTATATTTTTGATTGCCTTTATCTGGATGGTCAGATCCCTTATAAACGAACCGTTGCTGAAAAGGAAGGAATGGCTTAGCCGATGTCGATCCGGCCGGAAACACCCTTACCGTTTGAGTGAACATGTCGAAGATGGACAATCTTTATTTGAGGCCGCCAAGGTTCATGGACTGGAAGGCATTATGGCAAAAAAAGAGATAGCAAATATCTTGCCTGGCGAAACGAAGTGATTGCTGGATAAAAGTGAAAGTCAGGCAAACCTGCGAATGTCTTATTGTTGGATATACGAAAGGAAAAGGAAATAGGGGGCAAACCTTTGGGGCCCTTCACATCGGCAACAAACAGGATCTGAAACATATACAGGGGTAAAGTAGGGACAGGATTCGATGACAACACCATCAAAGAGATCTTCGCTATGATAAAAAAAACCAAAGAGATCAAAAAACCCTCCAGCATCGGCAAATTGTTGGATGAGAAGATCTCCAAATGGATCGACCCGCCATTTTCGATCGAGGTGAGTTATGCCAAGCTTACGCCGGACAAAATATTTAGAGAACCTGTATTCATTCGAACACGTCCCGACCTGAACGCGGATAACTAAGTTTACTTACAGATCTCGCGGAGGATCTCCTTTCGTTCACGGCATAACCCAATGACTGTGCCTTTTTAAGGTCTTCGCAGGCGAGTACAGTCTGCTTCTGCTTGTGAAGCGCGATTGCCCTGTTGTAGTATGCAAAGGCATACTCTGGGTTAAAAGTAATTGCTACCGTGTAGTCTTCAGCAGCCTCCTTATATCGCCCCTGTTTGCTGAGTACATTCCCCCGGTTGAGCCAGGCTTTATCGTACTTCTCGCTCCGCTCAATCGCTATTGTATAGTCTGCCCGAATGCACCGTTCAAATCATTGGATTTTTCCCGCGCTATCCCCCTGTTAAGCCAGATCTCCGCGTTGGTGCTGTCGATCTCAAGAGCCCGGTCGTAATCCTCTATGGCCCCTTTGTAGTATCCGCCTTCCATCCGCTGGAAAGCCCGGGTAAGGTAGGGGTGCAGCATGCTTGAGTCGCTTTCAATCGCCCGCTCGATCTGATCCATCGATCCTTGCTGGTCTCCGGAATTACGCTTGAGGTTAGCCAGGTTGGCCCTTGCCGCCGCATGTTCCGGATTGATGACCAGGGCTCTCTCATAATCCTTATAAGCCATTGTATCTTTCATGGCTTCCTTGGCGATGCCGCGATTAACGTAGAAGTCAGCTTCTTTTTGCTGCAATGCAATTGCTGAATCGAGCCAGACTATTGCCTCTTTATAGTTCCTTAGCTTGGTATCAACCAAGCCCAGATCAAATTGAAGATCAATGCCTCCATTCCGCTTGCTTTTGTAGTCACCTGATTGGCGCCTGTTGGGGACGGCGAGACCCTGAAATACACCGTGGTGGTTTCCCCCGGGGGAAGTGTCAAGAGTTTCAAGAGGTCTTTCCTTGCCTGCTCATAAAAGCCTATCCTGTAGCGGATTGTAGCCAGCGTATAGAGGGCTTCCGGCTGATCTGGTTTCATGTCGTTATAGACACTGTAGTCGCTGTGGGCGCCCTGCAGATCCTGGAGTTGCTCACGTGTCGCACCTCTGGTCAGGTAGGCGTCAGCGTTGCCCCAGGTTGCTCCTCCAGGCACTTATTGACCAGCGCGAGCGCTTTTTTATATTCGCCATTCTCGTATGCATTCTGGGCATTTTCACATATTTTCAATATCTCAGAACGCTTTTCCTGTGCCGTTGCATACAGCGAACAAAAGTAAAAGCGTTAACCCACATAGCATCTTCATGACGTGGAAATTAACGAAATAATCCTGGTCAAAGTGCAAACTCTTTGTTGTAAATAGTGTTTAAACCAATATGGAAACAGTCAAAAAATCCGCGCGCAAGAAGAGTGGTAAACCTGGCAACGGTCCCCGCCTACAATATCAAGTCTTCCTATATTCAAGCATCTGCTTACCCATGGTAAAAGACCTGCATCGGTATATAAATTCTGCCTGGATATTGGCATCACGGAAGAGGCATTTTATGCTTATGTGGGTTCGTTTGACGGCCTCGAGAAACAGATCTGGAAGGGCTTTATCGATACAGTAATCAACAAGTTACAGGCAGATGCTTCATTTTAAAGGATTCTCTGCCAGGGAAAAAATACTTTCGTTCTATTACGCGTTGCTGGGAAGAGTTGAAGCTAAACAGGAGCTTCGTGTTGTTTCAGCTTGAAAATTCCCGTAAGCCTGAATTGGTGCCCGAATACATCAAAGGCTTCAAGACCTCGTTCGAATCATTTTTTGAATCCATTGCAGACGAGGGCAAAGGAAAGGGCGAGGTCGCCAGCAGACCGGTGATCGATCGCCGTTACCCCAGGCTCTTCTGGCTTCATATGGGCTTTATTCTCTTATTCTGGAAATCTGACGACAGTCCGGATTTCGAAAAGACCGATGCGGCGGTGGAGAAATCCGTTAACCTCGCGTTCGATCTCATTGGCAAAGGGGCCGTTGATTCTGCAATTGATTTTGCCAAATTCATTTATCAGACAAATGTCAAGTGACGTCTCCCAAAAAACACTTACCC